>CANAWG010000001.1 GCA_947365245.1 uncultured Oscillibacter sp.
ATGGCGGGCGGCGGCGTCGCTTTGATCGGCGGCACCCTTGTTCCCCTGCTTTCTCAACTTTTTGGATAATGCCTAAAACAAATACCACCCGCCGCGCCCTCTCGGAAACGGGAGGGCGCGGGAAAGGAGGGATTAACTTTTGATATGGCAGATGATTGAAGATTGGTTTCGCGGCATTTTGACAGACGGGATTTTATCAAACCTTTCCGGCTTGTTTGACAGCGTAAATACAGAGGTTGGAGAAATCGCAACACAAGTCGGCACGACCCCCGCCGGGTGGAACGCGGGCATATTCAACATGATACGCAGCCTTTCGGAAAACGTCATTGTGCCGATTGCGGGCGTTATCATTACCTTTGTCATGTGTTATGAACTAATCCAGCTTGTAATTGAAAAAAACAATCTGCACGATCTCGACACTTGGATATTTTTCAAATGGATTTTCAAAACCTTTGTTGCGGTGCTGCTGGTAACAAATACTTGGAACATCGTCATGGGTGTTTTCGACGTTACGCAGAGCGTCGTCAACGACAGCGCGGGCGTTATCCTATCCGACACAAGCATAGATATTGCAACCGTTATCACCGACATAGAAGCAAAGCTGGACGCTATGAGCGTGGGCGGTCTTTTGGGGTTATGGTTTCAATCCCTCTTTGTAGGGCTTACCATGAAAGCCCTGTCAATCTGCATTATGCTTGTGGTGTATGGGCGCATGATTGAAATATATCTTGTAACGAGCGTTGCCCCTATCCCTATGGCAACAATGGTAAATCACGAATGGGGCAGCATGGGACAGAATTACTTAAAATCTTTGCTTGCGCTTGGTTTTCAGGCGTTTCTGATCTTGGTGTGTGTCGGCATTTATGCGGTGTTGATACAAACAATCGCAGCGACCGACGACATTTCCGGCGCGATCTGGGCTTGCATGGGCTATACCGTCCTCTTGTGCTTTACGCTTTTCAAAACGGGAAGCCTTGCAAAGAGCGTCTTTTCGGCACATTAAGGGGGTGAGTTATGATTTGAAAATCGGTTTAATCGACGTTGACAGCCATAATTTCCCCAACCTCTGCTTGATGAAGCTATCCGCGTATCATAAAGCAAAGGGGCATACGGTGGAATGGTGGAACGCAAAGGGGCGGTACGACCTTGTATATAAAAGCCGCGTCTTTACGGACACCTATTCCAAAGACACGATAACCGTTACCAACGCGGAACAAGTTATTTTCGGCGGTACGGGCTACGACACGAAAAACCGCTTGCCGCCGGAAGTGGAACACAGTTACCCGGATTATTCTATCTACCCGCAGTTTTTCGGGATTGCCTACGGCTTTTTAAGCCGGGGTTGTCCGAGAAATTGCGGGTTTTGCATTGTCAGCGGTAAAGAGGGGCGCAAAAGCGTCAAGGTTGCGGATTTGTCCGAGTTTTGGAAATGGCAGCCGGAAATAAAAATCATGGACGCTAATCTGCTTGCCTGTCCCGACCATGAAAATCTCATTGAGCAGCTTATGCAGAGCCGCGCATGGGTGGATTTTTCGCAAGGGCTGGATATTCGCCTTGTGAGCAGGGATAATGTCAGCCTGTTAAATCGGGTGCGGATAAAAGCGGTACATTTTGCATGGGATAATCCCGACGAGGACTTGACCGGGTATTTCCAACGTTTTTTGGATTTGACCGCCATTAAGAGCAGCCGCCAGCGGCGCGTGTATGTTCTTACCAACTACGGCAGCACTCACGAACAGGATTTATACCGCGTGAACACCTTGCGGGCTATGGGCTTTGACCCGTATGTGATGATTTACGAGCGTCCAACCGCCCCGCCTGTTACCCGCCATTTGCAACGGTGGGTAAACAACAAGCGGCTTTTCTATGCTGTTCCCCGCTTTGAAGATTACATTCCGGGCAGAAAGGAGGTATGAAATGGCGTATGTAACCGTCCCAAAGGACTTAACAAAAATCAAAAGCAAGGTAATGTTCAACCTTACGAAAAGACAGTTAGTTTGTTTCAGCGCGGCGGTAGCAATCGGACTGCCGCTGTTCTTTTTGGTAAAAGGCAGCGTTGGAACGAGCGCAGCGGCATTGTGTATGGTGCTTGCCATGCTGCCTATGTTTTTGCTTGCCATGTACGAGAAAAACGGGCAACCGCTGGAAGTGATTATTCGGCAATTTGTGGAAGTGAAGTTTCTTCGCCCCAAAGAGCGACCTTATCAGACCAACAATTTTTATGCCGCCCTTGCGCGGCAAGAGCAATTAGATAAGGAGGTACGGGCGATTGTCAAAGGAAAAGAAAAACACCCAAAACGAAAAGCGTAAACTTACGCGGCAGGAAAAGAAACAGATCAACGCGCTTATCCGGCAGGCAAAGGGCGACGGGAAGCCCCATACGGCGCAGGACAGCATACCGTTTGAGCGAATGTATAAGGACGGGATTTGCCGCCTTGCAAACGGGCGGTATTCCAAGTGCATTGAGTTTGAGGACATCAACTATCAGCTTGCGCAGCCGGACGACAAAACCGCCATTTTTGAAGCCCTTTGCGATATGTATAACTCGTTCGACGCTTCTATCAACGTGCAGCTTTCCTTAATCAGCCGCCATGCGAACAAGGACGATTTCAAGAACAGTATCACGATTGCGCCGCAGAATGACGACTTTGATAGTATCAGAGCCGAGTACACCGAAATGCTGCAAACGCAGCTTGAACGCGGAAACAACGGGCTTATCAAGACCAAGTTTCTTACCTTTACCGTTGAAGCAAAGGACATTAGATCGGCGCGGGCGCGTCTTGCCCGCATTGAAACGGACACCCTCAACCATTTTAAGGTGATCGGCGCAGCGGCGCGGGTATTGGACGGGAAACAGCGTCTTGAAGTGCTGCATGGGATTTTCCACCCGGACGGGGAACGCTTTAACTTTGCGTGGGAATGGCTACCCACAAGCGGTCTTTCCGTCAAAGACTTTATCGCCCCGTCCTCTTTCCGATTTGGCGACGGGCGAATGTTTCAAATGGGCGGCAAGTTTGGTGCGGTTTCCTTTTTGCAGATCGTCGCGCCGGAACTCTCCGACCGTATGCTTGCCGACTTCATGGACGCGGAAAACGGGATTATCGTCAATCTGCACATTCAGAGTATCGACCACAACGAAGCAATCAAGACGATTAAGCGCAAGATCACCGACCTTGACCGCATGAAGATTGAGGAACAAAAGAAAGCAATCCGCAGCGGGTACGACATGGATATTATTCCGTCCGACCTTGCCACCTACGGAGGGGAAGCAAAAAACCTACTCCGCGATTTGCAGAGCCGCAACGAAAGAATGTTTCTGCTCACGCTGCTTGTCTTAAACTTTGCGGATACCAAGCAGAAATTGGATAACGAAGTGTTCGGGGCGGCAGCAATCGCACAGAAATACAACTGCATTTTGACCCGCCTTGACTATCGGCAGGAACAGGGGCTTATGTCCTCTATCCCGTTAGGGGAAAATCTTGTCAATATCCAGCGCGGCTTGACGACCAGCAGCACCGCCGTTTTCGTCCCCTTTACGGTGCAAGAGCTGTTCCAAAGCGGCGAAGCATTGTATTACGGCTTAAATGCCCTTTCCAACAACATGATTTTGTGCGACCGAAAGAAGCTGAAAAATCCCAACGGCTTGATACTCGGCACACCGGGCAGCGGCAAAAGTTTTTCTGCAAAACGCGAAATCACAAACGCTTTTCTCATTACGGCAGATGATATTATCATTTGCGACCCCGAAGCAGAATATTACCCCCTTGTCGGACGTTTGAAAGGACAGGTTATCAAGGTTTCGCAGAACAGCACGCAGTACATTAACCCTATGGATATTAACCTCAATTACAGCGAGGGCGACACGCCCATAGCCTTAAAGAGCGATTTTATCCTTTCCTTTTGTGAGTTGATTATGGGGGGTAAAAACGGGCTGGAAGCTGTCGAAAAGACCTTAATTGACCGCGCCGTTATCAGCGTGTACCGCAACTACCTTGCCGACCCGAAGCCCGAAAATATGCCGATTTTGGGCGACCTCTACGACGAGATCAAGAAGCAGCCGGAAAAGGAAGCGCAGCGTATCGCGGCGGCGTTGGAACTCTATGTAAACGGCAGCTTGAACATTTTTAACCACAGGACAAACGTTGACATTCATAATCGCCTTGTCTGCTTTGATATTAAGGAACTCGGTACACAGCTTAAAAAAGTCGGTATGCTTATCGTCCAAGACCAAGTATGGAACAGAGTAACGGTAAACCGCAGCGAGGGCAAGGCGACGCGGTATTACATCGACGAGTTTCATTTGCTCTTGAAAGAGGAACAGACCGCCGCCTATTCCGTCGAGATTTGGAAGCGTTTTAGGAAGTGGGGCGGTATTCCGACAGGTATCACCCAAAACGTGAAAGATTTGTTGTCGTCCCGCGAGGTGGAGAACATCTTTGAAAACAGCGATTTTGTCTATATGCTCAACCAAGCCCAGGGCGACCGGGAAATCCTTGCCAAGCAGCTTAACATTTCGCAGCAGCAAATGACCTATGTAACCCATTCCGAAGCGGGCGAGGGACTTATCTTCTATGGCAACGTGATTTTGCCCTTTATTGACCGTTTCCCAAAAGATACGGAACTCTACCGCGTGATGACGACCAAGCCCGGCGAGGTGTCGGCATGAGGATAGAAACGGATAAAATCTATTGCGGCGACAGCTTGCAAGTGCTTCAAACCTTGCCGGATAACTGTTTGGATTGTTGCGTAACGTCCCCGCCCTACTATGCTTTGCGCGATTACGGCACAGACGGGCAGATCGGGCGGGAAGCAACGCCGGAGGAATATGTTTCCCGCATTACAGCGGTTTTCCATGAGGTAAAGCGGGTGCTTACGCCGGAGGGTACTTGTTGGCTGAATATCGCGGACACTTATTGCGGTACAGGCAGCAAAGCCGACCACCAAGACCCGAAATATCCCAAAGGCAGGAACGGGCAGCAAGTGGCGGTAAACCACCGCGCCCCCGGCTGCAAGCCAAAAGACCTAATCGGTATTCCGTGGCTTGTAGCCCTTGCCTTGCGGGGCGACGGTTGGTATTTGCGCAGTTCTATCATTTGGCATAAGGGAAACGCCATGCCGGAAAGCGCGCGGGACAGACCGACGCGCTGCTATGAATATGTGTTTCTGCTTACCAAGTCGAAGAAATATTACTACGATTGGCAAGCAGTAGCCGAGCCGATAGCCCCCACAACGGCGGTACGGCTGAAAAGCGGAGTTGGGAAAGGCAACAAATATGCTGCTACCGTTCCGGGGCAAAACCAGCCGCAGAAAATCAACCGCCCCCGCAGGAAAGGCGCATACACCGACGAAATGATTTCCCCCGTCCGCAGCCGCCGCAACGTTTGGCAGATCAACACAGCTTCCTATCGCGGCGGGCATTTTGCAGCGTTCCCGCCGAAACTTGCGGAAACGTGCATTTTGGCGGGCTGTCCTGTCGGCGGGATTGTGCTTGACCCGTTTTTAGGCAGCGGCACGACCGCAGCGGCGGCAAAAAGCCTTTCCCGCCGCTATATCGGTATAGAGATCAATCCCGAATACTGCACCCTTGCAAAACAGCGTATTGGAGGTGATGAACATTGAGCAAGGAATTAAAAGCCCCCGACAAGGTAACACAGAAAATGACCCGCGACGGGGCGGTTGCGGAAAACCTTACAACGGGCGAAACGACGAGTATCAGCGAAAGACCGCCGGAGGAAAACTATTCAGCCCCCGCAGCGGGAGCAGCGGAAAAAGCGACCCAACGTATCGGCACAGAGGTTAGCCGCCATTTAGAAAAGGGCGCGGAGAAAAAGGCCCTTGACGCAGCGCAGCTTAAAACCCATACGTCCCGCTTGCAGTTTTCCGAAGCGGAACGGGCAACGCCGGAACTGCAAAAGGCAATCAAAAAATCCGATACGGCGGCTGACCGTTTAGACAAAGCGCGGGCAGCTATCCCCAAACAGACCAAAATCACAAAAGAGCGCGTTTTTGACGAGGCCAAAGGCAAAGCAAAGACGCGCCTTGCTTTTGAAAAGACGGATAAGCCCCCAAACGGTAAATTGCGTCATAACCCGTTATCCCGTCCGGCGCAGGAATTGGACGCCGCCGTACATGGAAAAATCTATGAGGTAGAGAAAGAAAATGTCGGTGTGGAAAGCGGACACAGGATAGAACTTGTGGGCGAGAAAGCGGGCGGCATGACGACGCGGGCGGTAAAACGCGGCATACGCAGCCATAAGCTGAAACCCTACCGGGCAGCGGCAGCAGCCGAGAAAAAGGCAGCAAAGGCAAACGCCGATTTTCTCTATCAAAAGGCGCTGCATGATAACCCCGCCCTTGCGCACTCTAACCCGATTTCCCGGTTTTGGCAAAAGCAGCGCATTAAAAAGCAGTATGCAAAGGCGTTGAAAACAGGCGGCAAGGTGAAAAAGACCGCCGAAGCCACCGCAAAGGCGGCGAAGAAAACGGCGCAGGAAACAAAGCGGGCGACGTTCTTTGTCGTCCGGCATTGGAAAGGCTGTTTGATCGTGGGCGGGATTGCCTTTATCGTGCTTCTGTTTTTCGGCGGCTTGTCCTCTTGTTCCCTGTTCGGCGGCAACAGCGGCAGCGGTTTGATTGCGTCGTCCTATCTTTCCGAGGACGCGGATATTACGGGCGCGGAAGCAGCTTACACCGATATGGAAGCAGAGTTACAAGATATGCTGGATAATATCGAACGCGAATACCCCGGCTACGACGAATACCGGGTAAACGCGGACGAGATCGAGCATGACCCTTATGTGCTAATCTCTATCCTTTCCGCGCTGCATGAGGGCGTATTTACGCTCGATGAAGCGCAAAGCACCCTTGAAATGCTCTTTGAGAAACAGTATATCTTGACGGTTACGGAGGAAGTCGAGGTACGCTACCGCACCGAAACGCGGACGGACAGCGAGGGCAACGAATACGACGTTGAAGTACCCTATAACTATTACATTCTCCATGTGGATTTGGAAAACTTCAACCTCTCCCATGTTCCCGTTTACATTATGGGCGAGGAACAGCTATCCATGTACGCTATGTATATGTCGTCGCTTGGAAACAGACCCGACCTTTTCCCACAATCCGGCTATATCTCAAAATACTATGAAAACCCGCCAGCGGATTATGAAATCCCGCCCGCCTATCTGGAAGATGAACAGTTTGCGCGATTGATTGAAGAAGCGGAAAAGTATGTCGGTTTTCCCTATGTGTGGGGCGGCAGCAGCCCGGAAACCTCTTTTGATTGCAGCGGTTTTGTTAGCTATGTGCTGACGAACAGCGGCTTATACAATACGGGCAGACTTGGGGCGCAGGGGCTTTACAACATTTCAACCCGCGTTTCCAACCCGCAGCCGGGGGATTTGGTTTTCTTTACGGGTACATACGACACGCCGGGGGTATCTCATGTGGGTATCTACGTTGGCGAGGACGGGGACGGAAGCCCCGTCATGCTGCATTGTGGCGACCCGATACAATACACAAAACTTGATACAAGCTATTGGCAATCCCATTTTTACGCCTATGGGCGGCTACATTACAACTGACTTTGAAAGGAGTTAATTTCTATGGCAAACACGAAACTTGACCGTATCGAACGGGATATTGAGAAAACGAGGGCGAAAATCCTTGAATACCAAAAAAGGCTGAAAGACCTTGAAGCGCAGAAAATCGAGGAAGAAAATGCGCAGATCGTTCAAATGGTGAAAGCGGTACACCTTGACGGGGCGCAGCTTGCCGCGTTCCTCTCCGCTTACGCCAGCGGCGAAATTGCCTTGCCGCAGCCGGACGCAGACTATACCGACGAACAGGAGGAAACCGAAGATGAAGCATAAAAAACTGTTCCGCAGCGTTACCGCTTTGCTTGCCGCCCTTGTACTCATGGGCGGCTTTTCTGTTACCGCTTTTGCGGGCGGCGGTGATGTGAGCGACGAGCCGCCTACCCCCGTAACCGAAACCGAGCCGGAAGAAACGACGGGCGGCTATGAGCCGCAGCCCTTAACGCCGGAGGGCAACATGAGCCTTGTGGACGATATAACGGGCGAAGCGTCCGGCGATAAACAGTTTATTACCGTCGTTACGAAAAACGGAAACTATTTTTACATCATCATTGACCGCGCCGAGGACGGAGAAAACACCGTCCATTTCCTCAATCAAGTTGATGAAAAAGACCTTTTGCAGCTTATGGAGGACGAACAGACCGAAATCCCCGCTTGTAGCTGTACTGAAAAATGCGCCCCCGGAAGCGTCAACACCGATTGCCCCGTTTGCAGCGTCAACATGAGCGAGTGCGCGGGCAAGGAAGCCGAGCCGGAGCCGGAAGAAACCGAGCAGCCGGAGCCGGAGGAAGATAAAGGCGGCGGCATGGGCGGCGCTATTCTGCTTGTGGTGCTGCTTCTTGCCGCAGCGGGCGGCGGCGCGTTCTATTACTTTAAGATTATGAAACCCAAAAAGGACGCGGCAAAAGGCAGCAGCAACCTTGACGATCTCGACTTTGACGAGGACGACGAGGAAGAATTAGAAACCGAGCAGGAGGACGAGGAAGTATGAAACTTGTAATTGCAGAGAAACCGAGCGTCGGGGCGGCGATTGCCGCCGTACTTGGCGCGAATGAAAAGCGCAGCGGATATTTTGAGGGCAGCGGCTACCTTGTGTCCTGGTGTATCGGGCATTTGATTAGCCTTGCGGACGCGGCGACCTACAACGAGCAGTACCGAAAATGGAAGTATGACGATCTCCCCATTGTCCCGCAGGATTGGCAGTTTACCGTTGCCAGCGGCAAGGAGCAGCAGTTTTCCGTACTCAAAGACCTTATGCACCGCAGCGACGTTTCCGAGATTGTCAATGCGTGCGACAGCGGGCGCGAGGGAGAACTCATTTTTCGCTTTGTCTATGAACAGGCAAATTGCAAAAAGCCCTTTTCCCGCCTTTGGATTAGCAGTATGGAAGAAAGCGCAATCCGCGAGGGCTTTTCAAACCTTAAAGACGGGCGCAGCTATGACGACCTCTATCAATCCGCGCTTTGCAGAGCAAAGGCAGATTGGCTTGTCGGGATTAACGCGACCCGCCTTTTCTCTATCCTCTATCACAAAACGCTGAATGTCGGCAGAGTGCAGACGCCCACCCTTACCATGCTGGTAAACCGCGACTATGCGATCAGCAGCTTTAAGAAAGAAAAATATCATGTTGTCCGTCTGGACGCGGGTGGTGTTTCGGCTTTGTCCGAAAGGCTGAACGACGAAGCGGCAGCGCAGCAGATGAAAGCGGCTTGCGAGAAATCGCAAGCCGTTTGTACTTCCCTCAAAAAAGAGAAAAAGACCGTTGCACCGCCGAAGCTGTTTGACCTTACCGCGTTGCAGCGCGAAGCCAACCGCCTGTACGGGTTTACGGCGAAACAGACCCTTGATTATGCGCAAGCCCTCTATGAAAAGCGGTTTTTGACCTATCCCCGCACCGACAGCAAATATATCACTTCCGATATGCAGGACAGCACAAAGGAACTCATTACCGGGCTTTGTTCGCTGCTTCCCTTTATGCGGGACGTGAAGCTGCAAGCAGACCTTACAAGGGTTTGCGACAACAGCAAAGTAACCGACCACCACGCTATTTTGCCGACAGCCGAGTTTTTGAAAGCGGGATTTTCTTCCCTTGCCGACAGCGAAACAAAACTTATGACCCTTGTGTGCGCGAAGCTGCTTTGCGCCGCAGCCGCGCCCTATGAATACGAAGCGGTTACGGCGGTTATCTCTTGCGGCGGCTATACCTTTACCGTAAAGGGCAAGACGACGCTTTGCGAGGGGTGGCGTGAGATTGAAAAGCTGTCCCGCGCCGCGTCCGAGGAACAGGACGAGGACGCAGATCCGGAAACCGTTTTGCCGCCGCTTGCCGAGGGGCAGACCTTTGACAATCCGGCAGCGGAGATCTCCGAGCGTTACACGCAGCCCCCGAAAGCATATACCGAAGATACGCTTCTGTCCGCTATGGAGAACGCGGGCAAGGAAGAAACGCCGGAGGACGCAGAGCGCAAAGGGTTAGGCACTACCGCAACGCGGGCGGGTATCATTGAAAAACTCATTAGCGCGGGCTTTGCCGAGCGCAAGGGCAAAAAGCTAATCCCCACAAAGGACGGGTATAACCTTGCCGCTATTCTGCCCGAAGTCCTTACGTCCCCGCAGCTTACGGCAGAATGGGAAACCCGCCTTACCGGGATTGCCAAAGGCAGCGACAGCCCGGACGACTTCATGCGCAGCATTGAGGAAATGACAGCGGGGCTTATCAAAACCTATTCCGCGATTTCCGAAGATAAAGCGAAGCTGTTTACCCCGCAGCGGGAAGCAATCGGCACTTGTCCCCGTTGCGGCGCGGCGGTTTACGAGGGCAAGAAAAACTATTACTGTTCCGACAGGGCTTGCAGCTTTGTCATGTGGAAAAATGACTTGTTCTTTCAGCAGCGCAAAAAGACTTTCACAAAGGCGATTGCCGCCGCCCTTTTGAAAGACGGAAAGGTAAAAATCAAGGGTATGTACTCCACCAAAACCGGAAAGACCTTTGACGGGGTTGTGCTGCTTGCCGACACAGGCGGCAAGTATGTAAACTTCCGCGTCGAGCAGAACCGAAAATGATTAGGCTTGATGAAAAGCAGTATCGAGCCGTTAAGAAAATGACCCGCGCCGCGTGCGCCAACAACGATTGCGGGAACTGTCTGCTATTGGACGACGGGGAAACTTGCGTTTGTGTGCAGAGTATCAGCTATTCGCTGTTATGCCGTTATTTCCGCGAAGCGGTTTTACCCGCAGACAGGCAGCTATGCGAACAGATCACCCGCAGCGGGGAAACCGATTTGAAGCGTTGCGCGGTATGCGGCAGCACGTTTGCGGCGGGCAGCAATCGGGCAAAATACTGTCCCGATTGTGCGGCAAAGATACGCCGCAGACAGAAAGCGGAAAGTGAGAGAAACAGGCGTTTACGGATAAAAACAACTACATAGCAAGCACAGCAAACGAGTACCCGTTTGCGAGAAATGCCCGCGCTTCCCATAGAGAGCGCGGGCATTTTGCTTGTTGGGATAGTCCCAAACCCTTAAAAATCGAGAAAGGACGTGATGAAACAATATGCCGTATTCTTCATACGACCATGACAAATTGGAAACCGCCGAAACCATGCGGATAGAACGCCGGATATATTTTGAAGCAAAGGACGGGGAGATTGCCCCCTATGTTTCTTTGCCGCCGGAGCAGCTACACGCCATGCGCGAGGAAAGCGCGGCAGCGGAACAGGCGATTTTTAACGACCTTGCAAGACGCGCCGCCGCTTGGGAGGAACAGGCGGGAAAAACGCTTTTGCTTGACAAAGCGATTGAATACACAAGGACAACCGTTGTGCAGCACACTTCTAACGAGTGGCAGAAAGGCGAATATGACCGATACACCCGCAGCAACCGGGTATATCAGATGAACTACCACATTTACGAGAATACCCGCTACGACAAAGAAGCGCAGCAATCTATCCCGTATTCATGGACGCTTACATGGAGCGTGCGCACCAACAGCCCAAGCAGAACCCAAGCGAAGATCGCCGGACAGGACAGAAAGGTTTTCACCGATAAGGCGGCTATGGAAAAGTATCTGAATGGGCGTATCAAAGCGTATGACCGCTTGTTTACGGAAATCTCCCCGCCTATCCCGCAGGAGTACGCCGACTATTTCAAAGTAAACGGTATGCTCATGCCGGACTACACCATAGAGGGCGAGGAACCGCCGCAACAGCAACAGGCGACAGCTATCCCCGAAAATACCGGGCAGGAAAAGGAGCGTGAACACATGGACGGACAGTTTTCAATTATGATAGGCAACCGCAGCCGCTTTGAAGCGGGCGACCCAAGCGGTTATTGGCTGGATATGCCCGCCACAAAGGAGCAGCTTCACGAAGCTATGCAGAGCGTCGGCATTACCGCAGACAACCCGCAGGATTTTTCCATTCGCGGTTATTCCGACGACCCGGAGAAACATATTGCCTTGCCTTATGACATGGTATGCGCCGCCAGCGTGGACGAACTCAATTTTCTTGCGGCGCGGATTGAGCAGCTGGACCCCGCCGAGATCGGCAAGCTGAACGCAGCCTTGCAGCAGAAAAACGGCTTTGAGAACATCGGACAGGTAATCGACTTCACCTACAACGTGGATTTCTACGTCCATATTCCCGAAGTACATACCTACCGCGATTTGGGCGACTACTACTTAAATCAATCCGGCATGGTACAAATGCCCGAAGAATGGAAAGGCGGGATTGACCTTGCCGCTTTTGGCAGAAACGCCGCCGAGCAGGAAAAAGGCGCGTTTACCGAATACGGCTATCTCGTCGAAAGCGGCGACGAGTGGGAGCGTCAATTTGAGGGGCGCGAAGTGCCGGAGGAATACCGCATTATGAGTTACCCGCAGCAAGAGCGCGGCGAACAGGATAAAGTCTTTATGGACGTAGCCGAAGCGCAGCAGACAGAAACGCCGCCCGCCGAGCCGCCGCAGCCCCGCCCCGTCGTGCCGATTATCCTTTCTTCTGAAAAACCCGGCGACAAGGTAAAGGAGATCACCGCCCGTCTGGAACAGGGCATACAAGCAATTTTTGACAGCGACCGCTACAAAGAGTTTTTAACGGCTATGTCAAAGTTTCACGATTACAGCTTGAATAACACTATCCTAATTGCCATGCAGGGCGGCAATTTGGTAAAGGGCTATTCACAATGGCAGAAAGAGTTTGACCGCCATGTGAAAAGCGGCGAGAAAGGTATTAAAATCTTTGCCCCCGCGCCCTACAAGGTAAAAAAGCTGGTGGATAAAATCGACCCCGACACAAGAAAGCCCATACTTGACAGCGAGGGAAAGACGGTTAAGGAAGAAAAGGAAGTTACCGTTCCCGCCTTTAAGGTTGTAACCGTCTTTGACATTTCGCAGACCGAGGGCAAGGAGTTTCCCGACCTCTCCGTTAAACCGCTGCTTGCCGATGTAGAACAGTACGAGGACTTTTTCGCTGCCCTTGAAAAAGCGTCCCCCGTTCCGATTGCTTTTGAGCAGATCACAAACGGCGCAAACGGATATTTCAGCTTGACCGATAAGCGAATTGCTATCAAAGAGGGTGTGAGTGAGCTGCAAGCGGTTAAGACCGCCATTCACGAAATCGCCCATGCGAAGCTGCATGACGTGGACTTAAACGCCCCGCTGGAGGAACAAAACCGCATTGACCGCCGCAGCCGCGAGGTACAGGCTGAAAGCGTTGCCTATACGGTGTGTCAGCATTTCGGGCTTGATACGTCCGATTACTCTTTCGGGTATGTTGCCGGGTGGAGCAGCGGCAAGGAAATGACCGAATTAAAAGCGTCCCTTGAAACGATACAGGAAACCGCAAAGGAACTCATTACCGAGATTGAGGGACATTTTACCGAATTGCAGCAGCAGCGGCAAGCCGAGCAGGAGCAAGCGCAGCAGACCCCCGTATTTGATAAGCTATCTCCCGAACAGCAGCAAGCCCTATCCGATACCGTAAAAGATACGCTGCAACTGCTTGTAGACGCAGACAAGCGGATTTATGGCGACGTTACGGGCAAGACCCTTGAAGCAATCGCAGCGCAAGGGTATTCCTACAAAGACGGGCAGCTTGAAAAGCAGCAGCCGGAAGCGACCCCCGAAAGCCTTATGACGGGCGAAACCGTCAGAACGCCGCGAGGAAACTTTTGCATTACCGACATGAGCCGCGAACAGATCGAAGCGGCGGGCTTTGGGTTTCATCATGCGTCGGAGGACGGGAAGTATCTCATTATGGGAAATGGTACACAGGCTTATGCCATAGCTGCCGAGCAGCCGCAGCGGGATAATCCCTTAAAGCACGTTGAGGACATTGTAGAGCAGAACGACAACAACTTTGACGGGATTATCAATAATACGCCGCAAACGCCCACCATCGCGGATTTGGAGCAGCGGGCAAAGGCGGGTGAAGCGATCTCCGTTACCGACCTTGCGAAAGCGGTAAAAGCCGAGAAACGGGAGCAACCGCAGAAGAAACCGTCCATTTTGAAGAAGCTGGATGAGTACAAGAAACAGGCGGCGCCGCAGCCGAAAGACAAGCAGAAAGAGCAGAAAAAGGATTTGGAGGTTTGATAGTATGAATATCCGCTTTACCATTGAGGAAGAAAACATAATTGCGATTTACGCCGAGGACAGCCGGGAAAGGACGATTGATAATATCAACTCTGCCATGCCCTACATGGACGAGGATATGCGCCAGCTTGCCGCCACAGCGGTAAACAAGCTGCAATCCATGACGGACAGCGCATTTTCCGAAACTGTCTTTACTCTCACCGACGACGAATAAGCCTTAACGAAACGGGGGGCGCGGTTGCCGATTGCCGGCACCGCACCCCCGTTTTTTATCGTTCCAGCAAGATTATCTTTTTTCCCTGTTTTTGTGCGTACCGCAGCGTCGTATATGCCCCGCCGAAGTCGCGCCAAACCATAACAATCAAATAGTCGCTATTATCCACAAGCCACCTGTTGCGGGCGGGTATTGCCCGCTTATAGTGTATCTCCGCTAACTCTGCCGGGATAAGAATATCATCAAAACTCGTTTCGTAATACTCCTTATACTCGTTTAATTTTTGTTGCATATAGGGAAGAACAAGCGTCAGCCGGATTTCTTTGTTTGGGTATTTTCTTTTCAGATTGCGGACAGCAGCAGCGGAAAATCCGTCGAACTCTCCCATACCGCCGACGTAACAATATAACGTATCTTCATTTTCGATCAGCGTTTCAAGCGCGTTTTCTATTTTTTGAGTGCAGGAGCCGAAAACTTCTCTATGCCCTGCAAAGGTGCAAGTAATCATTGTATTCCCTCACATATATTAGAAATACAGCTTGTGAGGTGGAATATAAAATATTTTCATCAAAATACAAACTGTATAAAGCAATCCTTTATACAGATTATTATAATGATACAGCGGAAAAAATACAATATAAGAAAGTGAGTGATTGCGAGGGATTTTTAATGGAATTAGATTATAGAGCGATTGGCAAGCGCATAAAGATTGCCCGTATTAAAGCGGATTTGACACAGGAAGCATTAGCAGAAAAAGCGTCGCTTTCCACAACACACATGAGCAACATCGAAACAGGCAACTCCAAATTGAGTTTGCCGACGATTGTATCTTTGGCAAATGCCCTTTCCGTTTCTGTTGACGAGTTTTTATGTGATAGCGTGATACACTCCAAAGATATTTTTTCGCAGGAGATACAAGACCTTGTTTCCGATTGCGACGAATACGAAATCCGCATGATTGCAGACTTTGTAAGGGCGGCAAAGGAAACCATACGCAAAAATGCCAAACTGAAAGAGTGATTAGAATAAAGCAGGGGCGCGGCTGCCGATTGTCGGCACCGCGCCCCGTTCTTTTTTGCTTTTTCGTGGAACATTAGAAAGGCATTTTTTGAGGTTTGAGTATAAAGTATCGTCCATACCGCTTTCGCGCTCTGGAAGCCGCAGAAACACAGGCGTTTTCAGCCCTTAATGTTCCACTTGCTACCCTTGTTTTATGCCTTATCTCTTGCCTTGATATGGAGAAGTAACATGACGATAAAAGCAAGCCCGCAGACCACATAAAACCAAAGTTGATCTGCATTGGAGATAATAAACGCCAGCAGCCCGAAAATGACCGCCCAGGCAGCAGACAGCAGCACCCCGATTACCCAAAATCCAAAACGTGTTTTTTGGAGAAACAACAGCAGCGCGAATACAGCCGCGCCGATCAGCACGCACAAGGCGGGGTGCAGCGTGAAAAAGTGATTGCAGCACACGCCGGATATAATACCGAGGGCGATACTGTCAAAAACAATGATATGCCCGATAAAAAGCCCCACTACCATAAGGATAAAGCTAACTACAAGACCGATTATTAAATAGGCTCCCGCCGCCGCTAAATAGCCCATATATACACTTCCTTTGTTCTTTGAATACAGTTTGATTGTAACAGGTTTTTGTGAAAAAATCTATTAGCCCCGTTCCTGTTCTTTTGCCTTGCTTTGGGACGGATATAGAATACTGTCAACGTTCTTTTTGACAACGCCGTATTCCTGCATTTGCTTCTTGGCTTGACGATAATCCTCATACAATTTGCTTTTCCTGTCGTTTAAGCTGCTATACTCTTTACGCAGCGCGGCGAGATCGGGCAGCTTCTTTATCTGCATTTCCTTTAATGCCCTTGCCGCAGCTTCAAACAGAATTATTTCGCTTTCATGCCCCCGCAGATACTTTTCCTTGTCCGGTGATTTTCGGTATTCGTCGTAAATCGGTTTTAACTGTCGGTACGTGGTGGTGTGCTTGATAAGCAGCGACAAATCAGACATACGCTGCTCTACGTCCTTAACCGCCCTTGCCGCCGCGTCATGGGCGGTCATAATATCCGCGATTTTGCTTTCAAGGTCGCTGTAATATTCAATCTTGTTTTCAGTCAAGAAGTTCATGCTTTTTGCAGCCTGTTTCAGATTATGGATTTTCACCCACCGTTCATAGCCCGCCGATTGTTGGGCTTTAATGCTGTTTTCAATATCGACGACAAGACGGATTTTCTTATCTTCCCGCAGCGGTTTTGACTTGGCGATATATACGCCCTTGATACGTTCCTTTATCGCTTCTTCCGTATAGGCCGCGCCGAGCGTCTTTGCGCGGGTAAACCGTTCCTGTCCGGCAGCGCGGAAAGAAATATATTTGCCCTGTTTGATTTCATACCCCATTTCCTGCAAACGGCGCAGCAGTTCGTCAAAATCTTTGACTTGGGGAATGAGGGTATCTATCGCCGTTTTCAGCTTTGCTTTGTAGCTTGTCCCTTGCTTTTCGGCGGTGTATTCCGCATAGCTTTTCCCTTTGTCCTGTCCCGGCACGACAACGGATAGCCCATGCTCTTTACATATCCTGTCGCTGGTGCGCCGGATAGCGTGATAGCTTTGCTTGTTGGAATGGTACTTTTTGTAGTCAACGAAGCTAACCGCATTGAAAATCAAGTGATTATGCAGATGGTCTTTATCGACGTGAGTTGTCAAAACAAACTCATACTTGCCGCCTAAAATCTCTTTGGCAAGTTCCATGCCGATTTTGTGCGCTTCTTCCGGCGTGGTTTCGCCCACCGCAAAGGATTGTATCAAGTGCCGCCCTAAATGTGTGCCGCGATCTCCGGCAGTTTCTCGCGTCCATGCAAACTCTATATCGGCGGTTTCCAGCCCGCAGCCGAAAGAGGACGCAAGCAGTTTCCCGTCCGTCTTTTCGGGATTTAAGATATAGTCTATCGCGGCCTTTAAGGTTGATTTAATAGGGTGCGTCTTTGTAACCGCCATATCTCGTCCACCGCCTTTTTTATATCCTCAATATCCTGCTGGTAAACCGTCCCCGTCGCGTTGGCGCGTTTGGCAATCTGGTTGATATTCCGGCTCACCGCTTGCAGTTCCCGGATATATGTTTTTGTGTCGCTCCGGTCAACGACAAGGATATACCCGTCAATCGCCATTTTGCGCAGATACGCTCCGTACTGCTTTATGGGAAGCTGCTTCATTTTCTCGTCGATCAGCCGCTTTTCTTCTTCCGTAACGTAAAACTTCATTTGGATATTTCTCTTTCGGTTTTCCATTTCCGCGCCGCCTTTCGGTATAAGGGTTTGGGATTATCCCAACAAGCATTTTTCGCAAACGGGTACTCGTTTGCTGTGCTTGCTATCTACTCCATACCCCTACCGAAAGGCGGTATTTGTTGCGCGTCCCCTCAATTTTGGGCGCAAAAAAAGATTGCAGCCGCCATGCGCTGCAATCCTGCATTTCCCGTATGAAAGAGGTTAGCCCTCTGTCTTTTCGACTTCCGTAATTTCCCTTGCCGTTGCGGTTACAATCCGTATGCCCTTATCGCTCATACCGTCCAGCAGCGCGTCAAGCTGCCGCCGATTGGTAGATTTCTCCACGTTTTTGTTCGGAAAGAAAAATTGATCGACGGAAATATGATACCGTGTTACAAGGTCATAGAACACCTGTAAACTCGGTTGCTGCCCCTTGTTCTCAATATTTGTAAGGTAGCGCGGGGAAATATATAACTCGTCGCTTACCTTTTTCCGGCTCTCGCCGCGCTCATTTCTCGCGGCTTTTATAGCTGCCCCGAAAGCCTTAAAGTCGTACAATGGTACGGGTCTTTTTGCCATTTTCATTCACCCTATTACATTTTACAGTTCACCTTTCTTTTTGGATATGTCCACACAATTCATATCATTAGGTTAAATACTTCCTGTTGTGTATTGACAGTAGACTGATTTTCTGATAAAATAAAATGTATGTAAAAGGAGGCGGCGTTTATGTTGCATAGCATGCGTATTAGATAAGCATTGAAAAAAGGATTTTCCCATTTTCAACATGGGCTTTTTTGTCATGCTTATTTTGCGGATGCTATACAAAAAACTAACGACGTATAGATATAGTATAGACATAGTGCAAGCTATGCCTTAGTTTTGTTGTACTGCTCTGTGCATTATAAATGCAGGTCAATCCTCAACATGAGCATTGACCTGCATTTTTTTGTGTAAAAAGGACGAGTGAAATATAATGCTTAAAAAATATTGGATAAAATGTCCGATTTGTAACGGAAAGACGAGAGTTCAAGTATTTCATAATACTGTATTAAAAGATTTTCCTCTTTTCTGCCCTAAATGCAAATTGACGCATATCATTGATGTAGAAAAATTAGAGATTGTAATCAAAAATACAGAAAAACAAACTTTTATTATTTAGAAGAAAGGATATAAAAATGAAACGTTTACCTAAATATACGCCTGCGGAAGTACGGAATGATCCATACGGATTTACTTACAAAGAAATGTCGGAAGTTATTGGCGAGAATGAAGCAAAAGCCTTATATAAAGAATTATATAAGCAATTACCACGCAAAAAAAATCTATCAATGTTGGTAAAAAATATTTACAAAAGCAGTGATACTGAAAAGTATGTTTACGAACTGAAAGACAACAAATACATTGAAACGGTTTTTATCAAGCGGCGAGATGGTGGAACTGTTTGCGTGAGCACACAAGTCGGTTGTCCTGTTGGTTGTATTTTTTGTGAGTCCGGGCGAAATGGCTTTGTTCGTAATCTAACATCGTCAGAAATCGTACAACAGATTATATTGTTGCGTCGAAAAGTAAACCGTATCGTTTTTATGGGTATGGGAGAGCCTTTATTCAATTATGACAACTTGATAAAAGCAATCCATATTCTCCGAGATAGATATGGGCTCAACTTTCCAACCGACGGCATTACCATATCAACAGTTGGTCCGGTCGATCAATTAAAAAAATTGCGCGAGGAACATCTTAAAATTCAGTTGACAATATCTTTACACGCAGCAACACAATCTGCAAGAAATCGTATTATTCCTCACATGCGCATATATGCTATTGAAGATGTTGTTAAGCAAGCCTTATCCTATTCTGAAAGGCATAATCGCAAAATTGTCTTTGCGTATTTGCTTTTACCGGGTATAAATGACCGGCCCTCAGATGTAAGACAACTTGCAAAATGGTTTCGGGGCAAAAAAGTTATGATTAACGTGTTACAATACAACCCAACAAGCAATTCAAGAATTAAAGCACCACAGAAACGGGAAATAGTTGCATTCAAACATCAATTAGAGCAAGCAGGACTTGAAGTTACTATGAGAGTTTCTCATGGCAGAGAGATTAACGCGGCTTGTGGACAGTTAGCTAACACATATAATAAATTCAAAAAAAATGATTAAAAGTGCCAGACGCATAGACGCAGAGCCGATAACGCATTAGGTCAAAAAACCTATGTGTTATCGGCTTTTTTATTTAATATTGAGCAAAAGCCGCTGTTCCCTATTATAGAATGGATTGCGGGTAGTGTATTAAAGTCGCCCTTTTTTAAGGATACGGCGGTATCTGGGAGGTATCGTCGTGTCTATTTTTATTTACTGTAACCCGCCTAATGCTTTGCGGTCAAAAAAAGCCATTACCCGCCAGCGGGATATTCCGGCTATGAATACGAACTGTCAGTACATCTAAATATTGCTCACAATTCCTTTGCGCTCGTCCGCGTCTTGCGGGCGGGCGCATTTTGTTTATTTCAATATATTTTTGAAAGGAGCAACAAAGAGCCATCTCCCGAACGGGTACAGAGCGAAAGGGGCAGAGAGGACAAGCCTTTAACTCCCGTCCTCTACTCCACGCGGGAAGGAGGTGAACTCTATGGAGCTATCTTCTTCCGACAAAGAAAGAATACAACATCAGTATGACGCATTGGCAAAGAAAACGTTGGTAGGCGAAGCGAAAAGCTACCGCCGCACCCTTGCGAAACGCGCAGCCCGCGAAGTAACTTTTTCGGATTTGAGCGAAAGCGAACTCGCACAGCTTTTCACGACGGACGAATACGAAAGCGATTATTACCGTTTTCAAGTGTCCGGCTTTGATGTACTCGTCAAAAATGAACTGCTTGCCGAAGCCCTTAACGCTCTGCCCGAAAGGAAACGCGATATTGTTCTCTTGTCCTACTTCTTGGATATGAGCGACGCGGAAATTGGCGAACTGCTGAATGTTGTACGCACGACGGTTTTCCGGCATAGGAAATCCGCGCTTGCGAAGATCAAACAGTATTTGGAGGGAAAAGCAGATGATGAACACCGTTAGGAAATCTGAAAATCTGTTGCCGTTCCCTGTCATTTCCGCAGCGGCAAACGGCGACACAAACGCCATGTGCGCGATCTTGAAGCATTACGGGGGTTACATAGCGAAACTTTGTACCCGAACGCTGAAAGACGACGCGGGCAATACTTACTCCTATGTGGACGAAGAAATGCGTAACAGGCTGCAAGTGCGCCTTATTACCCGCACTCTTGCGTTTCATGTAGGCTAACTCTTTAAGCCCATGCGGGGAGCGTGTACCCCTTTCCACGCTTCCCGTTATGGGCTGTTTGTCGTTCCGTAAAAGCATATCCGCTGTTGATGTGCTTTTGCAGGCCGACAAAGCCTTATTGTTCCTTGATAAAGAAAGCCCGCAAGATAACGGCGGTGCAGTATAACAGGCAAACGAATACATACCGCTTATATCGAGCCGAACAGCGGGTACGCCAGGACAGCTTTTCACACAGGGAAAGTCGAGCGAGAAATACCGCGCTGCAAAACAGGTTTAGCAGCTTGTGGGCAACGACATATAGGCGGGACAAAACGCCTTTATAGCCATAGTCCGAGCGTTAAGAGCGTCGCAGGCATTGGGTAAAGCTGCCTTAAATGAGCAGGGGTGAAACTCCCGCGGTGCTGCCGCTGACAGCCGTTCGTTTCTGCCTTTCATTTTTAATCTTTTTGTTATCCCACGAAAGGGGGATTTTACATTATGGAACAAACAAAGCAAACAACAAAATCACCGGTTGTGCGCGAATACAAAATCGGGGATATTACCTATATTGTCAAAGCCGTTGTTAAGGACGGTGTAAAAGAGGACGCCGCGACAAAGGTACGCCGCTTAATCCATAATGACTTAAACCGGGGAAAAAGCCCGGTATAATGCCGAAAATGTAATCCTATTGCAGACGGACGACGGGTTTTGTGGTATAATACATATAACCTGTTTGTCCGGCTGTCGGAATAGGAGGTAACATGAAACAGTCGGATAAATTGACCGCATACTATTTTCGTGCGGCGCAACAAATAGATACTTTGTACCTTGACAATCAAATGCAAAAACTTCTTTACCACGCAAGCCAAAACGGGATTGCCGCCTTTGCGCTGTATGTGGATAACGGTTATAACGGTTTGAACTTTAACCGTCCCGCATTTTCCCTCATGCAGCAGGATATGAGCGACGGGCGCATTAGTAAAATCGTTGCTACGAGCCTTGACCGTATTTCCCGTAACAGTTTAGATGTGCTTGCTTTTGCAGATTACGCCGTTTCTACGGGCATTTCTCTGGAAACAATCAACGGCGACCATGCAACGCTGGATTGGAACAGACAGCTATATGCTGCACTTGCCGCGAAAGGTGGTGAGTGCAAATGACAAAGACCTTTTCTTTTCAGCAGATTGCTGTCCCCAAAGTGTTAAGCGAAGAAGTCCGCGAAGCCATTTCAAATAATGTTTTGCAATTCTATGTGCGCGATCAGCAGCAGGAAGCGCAGGACGAGGGCATAACGGCTTTATATGAACGCCTTTCACAAGAGGACAAATTAGAGGGTGAGAGCAACAGTATTGCCAACCAAAAGAAGATATTGGAACGGTACTGCCGGGAGCATGGAATTACCGCTTATCGACATTATGACGAGGACGACGGGTATTCCGGTACAAACTTCAACCGCCCCGGATTTCAACGTATGCTTGCCGATATAAAAGCTGGAAAAATCAAGCGCGTTATCGTCAAAGATATGTCCCGTTTCGGGCGTGATTATCTGCAAGTCGGTTTCTACACCGATATGCTGTTCCCCGATTTTGGCGTGCATTTTGTCGCGGTTAATGACGGAGTTGACAGTACGCGGGGCGAAAACGAGTTTACCGCAATCCGCAACGTGTTCAACGAAATGTATGCCCGCGATACTTCAAAGAAGATACGCGCTACTTGGCAATCAAAGGGAAAATCCGGCGAACACCTTACTACAATCCCGCCTTATGGCTATATGAAAGACCCCGACAACAAAAAGAAGTGGATTATTGACGAGGAAGCCGCAGCCGTTGTGCAGCAGATTTTCGCATTGTGCGTTTCCGGCATGGGACCGACACAAATTGCAAAATGGTTAGAGAAAAGCGAAATCCTCAATCCTACTTTCTATTGGTTGTCAAAGGGTATGAAAGTCGGCAACAAGCCGAAGCCGGGGGCAAACCCGTACAAGTGGACGAATGAAACGGTTTCCCGTATGCTTGAAAAGATAGAGTATTTAGGGCATACCGTAAACTTCAAGACCCGAAAGCAATCCTACAAGAGCAAAAAGAAGTTGTGGAACGACCCGTCCGAATGGGTGATCTTTGAGAACACGCAGCCGCCGATTGTAGAGGAAAGTGTATTTCTCATTGTGCAGAACATACGCAAATCCCGCCGCCGCCCCACCAAAATGGGCGATATGGGTATTTTCTCCGGGCTGCTTTATTGTGCAGAGTGCGGCGGTAAAATGTATCAATGCCGAGCAACGAACTTCACCGAAGAACAGAAGTATTTTATCTGTTCAACCTATCGGAAAGGCAAAGACTTGTGTACGACCCATTCAATCAAAAATGTTGTTCTGTATGAAATCGTTTTGAAAAACCTACGGGAAGCAATCGACTATGTAACAGAGCATGAAGCCGAGTTTGTGCAGGAAGCAGCAGACAGCCGTTTGCGAGAGCGCGACGCAGAGTTTTCCCGCAAGCGCGAAACACTTTCCAAAGCTGAAACCCGTATTGCCGAGTTGGATAATCTGTTTAAGCATTTATATGAGGACAATGTAACCGGGAAATTGTCTGACGAACGGTTTATCAAAATGTCCCATGATTACGAATTGGAGCAGAGCAATCTAAAAGCTATGGCAGAAGTGCTACGGGAAGAAATCAAGCAGCAGGAAAAACAAAAGACCAACGTTAAAGCGTTTATCAGCGCGGTAAAGAAGTACACCGATATGCAGCAGCTTGACGCTGCTATGCTACGGGAGTTTATAGACCGTATCGAAGTTTCCCATACCGACAAAAAATCCAAGACAAGGGAAATCACGATTGTATACAACTTCATCGGTGCATTTGATTTTGAACGGGCGAAAGAAAAAGCCCAAAATACAACGGAAAAACAGCAAAGAACGGCATAGCCGTTTGGCTACACCGTTCCTTGCTAAAATGTTTTCTTAATTCACCGCCCCATTGTGCGCGGCCTCTTTTTCCGTATACTCAGGGCTTTCCCGCCGGGCCGCTCCCGGCCTGCCTCCCATTTTGGGAGAAGAGCTTTCCCGCCAGGTCTTTTACCTCCGGCCACATGAGAAAGGCCGCCGCGAAGCCCATGGCGCTTCCGGTGCGCAGCTTCTGGGCCAGGGTGTCCGCGTCGTCAAAGAGGACAAAGTGGGTCTCCCCCTCCCGGCTGTAGGTGAAGTACCGGGCGCAGAGGTCCCGGGAGAAGAACACCGACGGCCGCTCCCGCTCCGTCAGACGGCGGAAGTCCTCCTCCGTCAGGGGCTCCCCCTCTCCGGAGCGGGCCGGCAGGCGGAAGTCCATCCGCAGCCTCTGGACGTCCAGGGCCAGGCGGGAGGCGCCCCCCTGGGCCGCGGCGGCCTCCTGGAGGCGCTGGGAGAAGTTCCCCCCGGAGAGAGCCGTGCACAGCAGCGGGATGCCCGCCGTGGTGGCCCGGGCATAGCTCTCCGGCAGGTACAGCGCCCGCCGTCCGGCGGACAGGGTCTGTCCCAGGCGCTCCACAAAGGCCAGCCGGTCCCGGCGGGGCCGCTCCTCAAAGTCCAGCAGGACGCCGCCGTACCCCCGCCGCCCGCACTCCCGCAGCACCGCGGCGCACAGGGCCTGGGGGTCCTCGATCAGCGGCGCCTCCCGGTCGCTGACGGACAGCAGTCCGCCCCGGGTCTGAAGCAGCAGATTCTGCCGCAGCAGGGTGGAGCCGGAGCCGATGCGGTAGGCCACGTGGGCAAAGGCGCGGCCGTACTTCCCCGCCTCCCGCAATTCCTCCGGCGTCACGGCAAGATACGTCTGCAATGCAATCTCCCCCTTGTGCGAATGGATTTTGGCTGGTATACTAGAGCAGCGCCCAAAAATACTGAGAAGAGTTCGGCGGTCCGGGAGGCGCACGACTGCGCTTCCTGTCCCGGCTTCCTTTTTCCTCATTATCTCCGGGAACCGCTCTACATACAATTACTACTATGCGAACGAGGAGGGGCCTATGCCGTTTTGCCTGATCCCACGTCATGTCTTTGACCGCTATGAGAACATCACCGCTCAATACCTAAACGAGCAGCACATCACCCTGCTCCTCAGCGACCTGGACTTCACCCTGGCTCCCAAGTCCACCCGCCGCCCGGACCAGGCCCTGCGGGACTGGATCGAGGGCCTCGCGGCGGCGGGCATCGCCTTTATGATCGTCTCCAACAACCGCTCCGGCACCCGGGTGACGGAGTTCTGCGCCGACCTGGGCGTCCCCTACCAGGGCCGCGCCGGAAAGCCCTCCACCCGCGGGCTGGAGGCGGCCATGGCGCGCAGCGGGGCGGACCGGGCCCACACCGCCATGCTGGGGGACAAGCTTCTGACGGACGTGCTGGCGGCCAACCGGGCCGGGGTGCTGGCGCTGATGGTGGAGCCGGCGGGCGGCGCCGTGACGGTGTGGCAGAAAGTGCTCCACGCCCTTCAGGCGCCGTTCAAGGCAGTTGCCCGCGCCAGAGGCGGGTAAGCGACTCCGCCGCTCGCGCAGAACGTCCCGCGCCGCCCAAATTTTTTCGCTTCTCTCCCGCCGATCGGCGGAAAAATACTTGCAATGCTGGACAAGATACGGTAGAATAGGGATGATCAAATTACCAGATCATAGAAAAGACAGAGAAAATGCCCTCCCGCGGGTCGTTTTCTCGTAGATTTTTGAGGAGGGTATCACTATGCCTACAATTTCCGCCGGCGATTTCCGCAAGGGTATGATCTTCGAGATGGAGGGCAAGCCCATGCTGGTGGTGGACTTCCAGCACGTCAAGCCCGGCAAGGGCGCCGCGTTCGTGCGCACCAAGTATAAAAACGTCATCACCGGGGCTATCCGCGAGGAGTCTTTCAACCCCACCGCCAAGTTCGAGCAGGCCAGCGTGGAGCGCAAGGACGCCGAGTACAGCTACAACGACGGCGACCTGTACTACTTCATGGACCCCGAGACCTACGACATGTCCCCCCTGAACCGGGACGTGCTGGGCGAGGCCTTTAAGTTCATGAAAGAGAACACCGTCTGCAAGCTGGTGAGCTACAAGGGCAATGTGTTCACGGTGGAGGTCCCCAACTTCATGGACCTGGAGGTCACCGAGACCGAGCCCGGCGTGAAGGGCGACACCGCCACCAACGTCACCAAGAAGGCCACCCTGGAGACCGGCGCCGTGATCCAGGTGCCTCTGTTCATCAACGAGGGCGAGAAGATCCAGGTAGACACCCGCACGGGCGAGTACCTGGGGCGGTGCAAGGAGTGAAAACTCAAAGGGGGGACTGACGTCCCCCCTTTGGATTCCCCCTGTCCTGCCGGGGACCTGGGAGGCAAACGAAAGCCCGGGTTTCTATCGGCAGCGGGGCCTGACACCAGTGAGGTCCGCTCACTGGTGTGTGCGCCCCAGGGGCGCACAGGTCAAGGTATTTTCGGCAGGCGCATGTCCCGCCGAAAATGATTGAAAAATCTTTCTCCGCCTCCGGCGGAGAAACCGGGAACCTGCGGTTCCCTGGCCCCTCCCTTTCGCGCCCTTGGGGCGCTGGGACGGGGATTGTCTCTGTAAAATCTTCCTCCGCCTCCGGCGGAGGAATCGGGGAGGCGCTTCTCCCCTGATCCCTTTTCCGCAACACCATACCATCATCTGACAATGAAAGGAGCTGCTGTTATGGAAATCACCGAGAAAGTCGCTTACCTGAAAGGACTGGCCGAGGGCATGGACCTGGACACCGACAAGAAAGTCGGCAAGCTGCTGGCCGCCATCATCGACACCCTGGACGACATCGCTCTGGAGCTGGAGGACATCAAGGACGAGCAGGCGGAGCTGGCCGACGGGCTGGACGCCGTCAGCGACGACCTGGAGGACGTGGAGGACGTGGTCTTCGGCGAGGACGAGGACGACGAGGACGACGATTACTACTACGACGACCTGGACGAGGACGAGGAGTGCTACGCCACCACCTGCCCCACCTGCGAGGAGACCATCTACTTTGACGAGTCCGTTCTGGAAGACGGCGAGGTCATCTGCCCCAACTGCGGCGAGCGGCTGGAGTTCGACCTGGAGAGCCTGGAAGAGGACGAAGACGGGGATGACGACGAGTAATTCTTTCCAAAAAACGCAAAAGGCCGCCCGGCGCTCATGCGCCGGGCGGTTCCTTTATCTCTCCTCAGGGCTGCTGCCGCAAACTGCACAGCCCCGCGCCGATGGCCGTGGCGAAAGTGGCGTTCTCCGGCACGATGTAGTGGAAGCCGTAGAGCTTTTCAAACAGCTGGAAGTTGGGCTTCACCTGGGACAGCGTGGTCATGGAGCCGGTGAGGATCACCGTGTCCGCTCCGCAGGCCTGACAGGCCAGCACCGTCATGGTGCCGATAGCCTGGAGCACCAGGTTCACCACCCCGGCGGCCAGGTCCGCGGGGGCCGCGTCCTCCGCCAGGTTGCCGAAGTTGGCGGCGGTCATGTCCGGGTCCAGCGTGGCGGCTGCGTTTTTGGAGATATCCCGGATGGTCAGATCCACCCTTTTCAGGTCCCCCTGCTCCGCCAGGCGCTTGATCTGGCCGAAGCGCTCCATGTCCACCAGCTTGCGGCACAGGCCTCCCAGGGTGCCGCCGCCGATGCCGCTGCCGCACAGGTGCCGTACCGTGCCGTCCTGCTCCGCCCAGAGAAAGGCGGTTCCGGTGCCCATGGTCACCACCACGCCCCGCTCCTGCCCCGACAGGGACAGCGCCCCGGCGCAGCTGGCGGAGAACTCGTCCACCCGGCAGGTGGGCAGACCGTAGATGTCCCCCTCCACATAGGAGGTGCCCACGCCGGTGAGAACCACCCGCTCCACATCGGTGAGGGCCAGGCTGTTGGTGGTCAGGTAGTTGCCCAGGGCCCCAAAGAGGCTGGTCACCTGATCCTCCGCCCGCACCCGCAGCATGGAGATCACCCTGCCGTCCGGCCCCAGCCCCACGATCTTCGTGGTGGAGCCGCCGATGTCGATTCCCAGAATCACGCCCATACACACCGTCCCTTTCTCTGTCCCGGCGGCCCGTGCCGCCGCGTCTTTTTGGACTATCCCCATCATAAAAGAGGGGCGGCGGGTTGTCAATCGGAATCTTCCAAAAAGGGAAAAAGCGGTTGCTTTTCCCCGCCTGGGGCCTTATAATGACTTTTAACTGTGACGACGGCGGGCGTCCGTCGGAAAACACGGCCGCGGCTTACGTCCGCCGCCGTATACGGAGGCTTTTTATGAAAACGGAAGAGAATCTGAACATGACCATGCTCTGCGACTTCTACGAGCTGACCATGGGCAACGGCTATTTCCAGGTGGGCTTTCAGGATCGGATCACCTACTTTGACGTCTTCTTCCGGGATGTTCCGGACGGGGGCGGCTTCGCCATCTGCGCGGGTCTGGAGCAGGTGATCGACTACATTGAAAACCTGCGCTTCGGGGAGGCGGACATCGCCTATCTCCGGGGACGGGGGCTGTTTTCCCCGGAATTTCTGGAATTTTTGCGCAGCTTCCGCTTCACCGGCGACATCTGGGCCGTACCGGAGGGGACGCCCATCTTCCCCGGGGAGCCCATTTTGACAGTCCGGGCTCCCGCCATCCAGGCCCAGCTGATCGAGACGTTCCTCCTGCTGACGCTGAACCACCAGAGTCTCATCGCCACCAAGGCCAACCGCGTCGTCCGGGCGGCCCGGGGGCGCACGGTGCTGGAGTTCGGCTCCCGCCGGGCCCAGGGCACCGACGCCGCCATCACCGGCGCCCGGGCGGCCTATATCGGCGGCTGTAAGGGCACCGCCTGCACCATCTCCGACCAGCTGTACGGCGTTCCCGCCGGCGGCACCATGGCCCACTCCTGGGTGCAGATGTTCGACAGCCAGTACGAGGCTTTCAAGGCATACTGCGAGACCTACCCCACCAACGCGACGCTGCTGGTGGACACCTACAATGTGCTCAAATCCGGCGTGCCGGACGCCATCCGGGCTTTCAACGAGGTCCTGCGGCCCCGGGGAATCACCCAGTGCGGCATCCGGCTGGACTCCGGCGACATCGCCTACCTCAGCCGGGAGGCCCGGCGGATGCTGGACGAGGCCGGCTGGACCGGGTGCCAAATCTCCGCCTCCAACTCCCTGGACGAGCACATCATCCGCGGGCTGCTGCTGCAGGGCGCCAAGATCGACCTCTTCGGCGTGGGCGAGCGGATGATTACCGCCCGCAGCGAGCCGGTGTTCGGCGGGGTGTACAAGCTCTGCGCCGTTGAAGACGACCGGGGGAATATCATTCCCAAGATCAAGGTCAGCGAGAATGTGGGCAAGATCACCAACCCCCACTTCAAAAAGGTCTGCCGCATCTTCGACAACGAAACCGGCAAGGCGGAGGCGGACTACATCACCGTCTGGGACGAGGCGGTGGACGAGTCCCAGCCCCTGGAGCTGTTCGATCCCCAGGCCACCTGGAAGCGCAAGACCTACACGGGCTTCACCGCAAAGCCCCTGCTGCGCCCGGTGTTCCAGGCGGGGAAGCTGGTCTATGACCGCCCCTCCCTGCCGGAGATCCAGCGCTACTGCCTGGAGCAGGTGGACACCCTCTGGGACGAGGTCAAGCGCTTTGAGAACCCCCACACCTACTACGTGGACCTGAGCCAGAGGCTGTGGGACATCAAGCAGGACCTCCTGCGGGAGAAGCGCTAAATGTAGTATCTCCACTTCCGCCGCACCACAACATACGCACCCCGCCGCCCGCAGGCGGCGGAACCCAGCCCCGCCCGCAGGCGGAGCCGCGCGCAAGCCAAGCGAAGCCCCGCGCGCGGCGGAGGCCCCGGCGGCACCAGGCCGAAGCCGCCGCCAGCGAGGCCCGCCGAGGGGGGCCCGCCGCCCCGCGACGGCGGGAGCGAGGGCGGCGGGGGGCTGAACCGGCCCCCGCGACCACCGCAAGCGGGCCGACCAGACGCCGGGGCCGGGGGGCCAGCGGCTGACGGGCCGCTTGCGGCACGGCACCCGCGAACAGGGGCGGGCCCGCAGGCCCGGCCGGCCCCCACCGCAGAGCCCCGAGCAAGCGAAGCGGCGCAGGGGCAGGCGGCGAGGAGCGGGGGCCAGGGCGGAGCCAGCCGCGGAAGCGGGGGCGGAGACAGCGGCCCCCCGACGAACCGCCCGACGAACGGAAGAGCCCCGGCAACCACCCCCGTCCCGCCCGCAGGCGCCCCACCTCCGCCGCGCGGCCGTGAGTGGCCATTCACGCTCAAAGGCTCATGTAGTCCCGCCGCCGCGAGGCCAGGTATACCGAGATCATGTACCGCAAAAGCCCGTAGACCGTGATGCCCTGGGCGCGGCACTCCGCCTTGAGCCGTTCCATCTCCTCCACTCTGAGGCGGCATGAGGCCGTGCAGATATGGTTTTTGTCCCACCGGGCTTGCCGCTTCCGGTCCAGCTTCCAGGCCCGGGCCGCCTCCAGCGCTGCGTCCTGGGCGGACGCCCTCCAGGTTTCTTGTGATTGTACTGTCTGCATGTTGTGTCTCCTCTCTCATCCTACCACAGAATATGGTGTACTGTCTACTTCCGGATTTCCTCCGGATTGCGGGAGGGGGGAATCATCCCCCCCACCCACTGTCCTGCTCCAGGGATATCAGCTTCTCCGCCCAGGGATTCCAGGCGAGGCCGTATACCTCCGCGTAGTAGTCTGCCAGGTACTCCACAACGGCGAGTTCCACCTCCTCTTTCGACATCCACTCCGGCCAGTCCGGGAACTTCGTCCCATGGGCCATGGCGTGGCACCGCCAGCAGAGGGTGACCAGGTTGTGCTTGTAGCTGGTCCCGCCCTCTCCCCTGGGCACTGCGTGGTGAATCTGGAGCCCGTCTGCGGAATCGCACAGGACACAGCGGTAATGGTCCCTCCGGTAGACTGCTTTCCTCGTCTCGTTGCTGATGTTCGCGCTTATCATAGTGCCGTCCTCCTTTTCAAAGATACCTCCCAGGCACTACGGCGGTCAAGGACGCGGAGCGCCGCCCGCAGGCGGACGCCCGGAGGGCGGTCCTTGAGGGCCGTGGTATCATGCACCGACAATGAAAAGGAGGGCGGCACTTCCCCCGGTAGGACGCCCCAGGGGGGCTGCAAGGGGGGCCGGAGCCCCCCTGAGCTTCGACCCGGGAAGCAGAATAGAACGCATGTTCTCGCAGTATTAGGGGCTCTTTTGCGTACTTTTGGGGCACTATCTGCGGTTCCACCCCGGTTCCAGTGTTTTCTGCCGCGTGAGCGGCACCCAGGATTTGGCCATCATAAAAGAGGGGCGGCGGGTTGTCAATCGGAATCTTCCAAAAAGGGAAAAACCGGTTGCTTTTCCCCGCCTGGGGCTGTGGGACATCAAGCAGGACCTCCTGCGGGAGAAGCGCTGAGCCGCCCCGCCGCGGCCCCGCCGAAAGCGGGGCCGCGGCGTTTTTTCCAGGATTGTTTACAGAAAAACGGTTGCGTACCGGGCTGTTTTTTTGTATAATCTAGGGATAGGATGAAAACCTGAGAGGGAGAGGAGACGGAGCCATGCACAAAAATCTGCCCAGGACCACCGAGCGGACGGAGCGGCGCATCTCCGCCGCCACCAGCATCGCCATGTGCGCTCTGACCGTGATCGCCCAGATCGCCACCACGCTGGTCCTCACCCACTTTCTTCAGGAGAAAGCCACCTACTTCTACTCCATTCTGGAGCTGGCCGGCGTCATCGTGGCCATTCGGGTCTATCAGCGGCCCGGCAGCCCCACCTACAAGCTGGCCTGGATGTGCCTGCTGCTGGCCCTGCCGGTGTCCGGCATGCTCCTGTTCTGCCTGTGGGGCGGCACCCACCAGGCCAAGAGCCTGAGCCTGCGGCACGTCCCCCCTCTCCCCCTGCGGGAGGGCCAGCGCCTGGCCAGTGAGAAAAACCTGGCCCAGCTGCGCCGTCAGTCCCCGGCCTGGGGCCGGCTGGCCGCCTACCTCCAAAAGCGGGGCTTTATCCTCTACCGGAACACGGAGGCCAAGTATTTCGGCGACGGAGCGGCCTTTTTTGAGGATCTGATCGCCCATCTGCGCCAGGCGGAGACGTATATCTTCCTGGAGTACTACATCCTGGCGGAGGGCCGGCTGTGGGACCGGATCTTTGAGGTGCTGCGGGAGCGGGCCGCCGCCGGTGTGGAGGTCTACATCATCTTCGACGACTTCGGAAACCTCACCCGCCTGTCTGACGAGACGCTTCAAATCATGCAGCACGCCGGAATCGAGGTGGAGGTGTTCAATCCCGTCCACCGCTACGTCAACCGCATCTACTTCAACTACCGGGACCACCGGAAGATCGCCGTGGTGGACGGCCACTACGCCTGGACCGGCGGCATCAACCTGGCAGACGAGTACGCCGGGCTCATCGTCCGCTTCGGCCACTGGAAAGACAGCGGCGTGCGGATCGAGGGCGAGGGGGCCTGGGGCTTTGCCTCCCAGTTCATCCAGATGTGGCAGATGATGGGCCGTTCCCTGCCCAACGAGGAGGACTACTACCGCTCCCGCCACCACATGCCCGTTTGCGACGGCTTCTGCCAGCCCTTTACGGACGGTCCGCTGAACAACCCCGACAATCCCATCGAGGAGACCTACCTCCAGCTGATCTCCTCCGCCCAGCGGATGCTGTATATCACCACCCCCTACTACGCCGTGGAGGAGTCCATGCAAAAGGCGCTGTGCATCGCCGCCGACGCGGGGGTGGATGTGCGGCTGCTGATCCCCGGCATCCCGGACCACCACAAGTTCACCTACATGGTGGCGGAGACCTACTGGGGCGAGCTGCTGAGCCACGGCGTCAAAATCTACAAGTACACCCCCGGCTTTCTCCACGCCAAGAGCGTGCTGGCGGACCGGGAGGCCATGCTGATCGGCAGCACCAATATGGACTACCGCACGTTCCAGCTGCACTATGAGTGCGGCGTACTGCTGTACCATGCGCCGGTAGTGGAGGAGCTGCTGGAGGACCTGGATGACATCATGGCAAAGAGCGCCCCCTATACGATGGAGGACTGGAACAGGCGGGGCTTCTTCCGAAAGATGTTCTCCTCCCTGTTCCGGCTGGGGGCGATCTGGCTGTAGGCCTCCTCGAGGGGGAGCAGGCTCCCCCTCGACCTCCCCCACCACCAGTCTGCGGACTGGTGTGTGCGCCCCGGGGGCGCACGGATCGGGGTATTTTCGGCAGGCGCATGTCCTGCCGAAAATGATTCCAATTTCTTTCTCCGCCGGCGGCGGAGAAACCGGGGGCCGCGCCCCCTGGCCCCCCTGGCTCTCTCTGGCCCGCTTAGGCCCGTGCCTTTCGATCTCTTTTTCAACCAGGAGAACACGCTTATGTCCCGTGAACTCACCCCCCGGGAGACCGCCGAGCGCAGTCTCATCAAGACCTACCGCAAGACCCTCTGGAACCCCTTTATCGCCGCGGTGAAGCGGTACGAGCTGGTCTCCCCCGGGGACCATATCGCCGTGTGCGTCTCCGGCGGCAAGGACTCCATGGTGCTGGCAAAGCTCATGCAGGAGCTGCAAAAGCACACGGACCAGCCTTTCTCCCTCACCTTTTTGGCCATGGACCCGGGGTATAACCCCGCCAACCGCCGCCTGCTGGAGGAGAACGCCGCCCGTCTGGGCGTCCCCCTCACCGTGTTTGAGAGCGACATCTTCCACGTCACCACCCAGGTGGAGAAGAATCCCTGCTACCTGTGCGCCCGGATGCGCCGGGGCAATCTGTACGCCAAAGCCCGGGAGCTGGGCTGCAATAAGATCGCCCTGGGACACCACTTCTCCGACGTCATCGAGACCACCCTCCTGGGCCTTTTCTACGGCGCCCAGCTCCAGGCCATGCCCCCCAAGCTCCACAGCAGGAACTTCCCCGGCATGGAGCTGATCCGGCCGCTGTACTGCGTCCACGAGGACGCCATCGTGGCCTGGAAGAACTACAATCATCTGCGCTTCCTCCAGTGCGCCTGCCGCTTCACCGAGGCCCGGGACGCCTCCGGCGACGGCGTCGGCGAGAGCAAGCGCCAGGAGATCAAGCTGCTGCTGCGGCAGCTGAAGCGGGAGAACCCCAACATCGAAAAGAGCATCTTTCGGGCCATCCACGGCGTGCAGCTGGACACATTCCCCGGCTTCAAGTACCGCGGAAACGCCTATTCTCTCTTGGATGTCTATCGTCAATAAACCCGCGCCCTGCGCACTGGTCGGCCACAGATCGGCCAGTTGAAAGACGGCAATCCGCCATTTTTCAACTTTACTGACGATATCATTCATCACCAGCCGCCCCGGGAGGCGGCGCCGAACAGGAGTGATACCATGGATTATTATCGCTGTGAAAATCCGGACTGCGGCTTCGTGGCCGAGAAAGAGGAGCCGGATATCTGTCCCCGCTGCGGCGGCACGTTTTTCATTGCCCTGAACGAGGAGGAGATGACCGCCGGGGACTGGATCTCCATGGGCAACCGGGCCGTGGATGAGAAGCGGGAGACCGACGCTCTGGCCTGTTACCAGCGGGCGGCGGCCCAGGGAGACCCCCTGGGCCTGACCAACCTGGGCTGGTGCCTGGAGGCCGGCATCGGCGTGGAGGCGGACCCCAGACAGGCGGTGCTGCTGTACGCCCAGGCCGCCTCACAGGACTATATCCCCGCCCTGACTAACCTGGGGTACTGCTATACATACGGCATCGGCGTGGAAACCGACGAGTCCAAGGCCCTGGAGTGCTTCCGCAAGGGCGCGGAACAGGGCCATCCCCGGGCCCAGTTCCTGCTGGGCGAGGCCTGCCGGCGGGGCGCCGGCATGGAGGCGGACGACGCCGAGGCCGCCAAGTGGTACCAGTCCGCCGCGTGGCTGGGCTACCCGGCGGCGCAGACGGAGCTGGGCCGCTGCTACGAGTTCGGCGCCGGCGTGGAGGAGGATCTGGAGCAGGCGGTGAAATGGTACCGCGCCGCCGCCGACCAGGGCAGCGCCCCCGGTCAGTGCTGCCTGGGCTTTTGCTATGAATCCGGCCGGGGCGTGGAGCAAAGCTGGACCGAGGCCGTCCGCTGGTACCGTGCCGCGGCGGACCGCGGCTATCCCAGGGCCCTGTGTAACCTGGCCTGGTGCTATGAAAACGGCCAGGGCGTGGAGCGGGACTTCGCCGAGGCCGCCCGCCTCTACCGCGCCGCCGCCGACCAGGGCTATCCCCGGGGGCTGGTGTGCCTGGGCTTTTGCTATGAGCGGGGCCAGGGCGTGCCCGCCAGCAAGTCGGAGGCCGCCGCCTGGTACCGCAAGGCCGCTGAGAGCGGCGACGAGGACGGCGCCTGCTGTCTGGGCTACCTCTACGAGACCGGTCAGGGCGTGGAGCAGAGCTGGACCGAGGCCGTCCGCTGGTACCGCGCCGCGGCGGAGCAGGGCCTGCCCCGGGGCCAGTGCAACCTGGCCTGGTGCTATGAGCATGGCCGGGGCGTGGAAAAATCCCAGGCGGAGGCTTTCCGCTGGTATATGGCCGCGGCCCAGCAGGGGTATCCCCGGGGCCTTTTCAACGTGGCCCGGGACTACGACTACGGCCTGAGCCAGCCCCAGGACCAGGCGGAGGCCTGCCGCTGGTATCAGAAATCCGCCGACGCCGGCTATCCCCCCGCCATGTGCGACCTGGGCGTTTGCTACGAGCGGGGCGAGGGCGTGGAACAGAGCTGGGAAAAGGCGGTGGAGCTGTACCGCCGGGCCGCCGACCTGGGCAATCCCCCCGGCCAGTGCAACCTGGGTTACCTCTACGAGGTGGGCCGGGGCGTGGAGCAGAGCTGGACCGAGGCCGTCCGCTGGTACAAGGCGGCGGCGGAGCAGAACTTCCCCCGGGCCCAATGCAACCTGGCCTGGTGTTACGAAAACGGCAAGGGCCTGGAGCGAAATCCCACCCGGGCCATGAACTGGTACCGCAGGGCGGCGGAGCGGGACGATCCCCGGGGGATGTTCTCCCTGGGCCGCTGCTATATGCGGGGCCTGGGGGTGGAGAAAGACCCGAAAGCCGCCGTGGACTGGTATCAAAAGGCCGCCGACGCCGGCTATCCCCCGGCGCTGTGCAGCCTGGGTCTCTGCTACGAATCCGGCGACGGCGTGGACCAGGATCCCGCCGAGGCCGCCCGCCTGTACCGCATGGCGGCGGATAAGGGCGACGCCGCCGCCCAGTGCAACTTGGGCTTCCTCTACGAGGAGGGCCGGGGCGTCAAAAAGGACTGGAGGCAGGCGGCCGCCTGGTATCAAAAGGCCGCCGCTGCCCAGTACCCCCGGGGGATGTGCAGCTTCGGCGTATGCTGCGAGTTCGGCCGGGGCGTGAGACGGGACGTCACCGCCGCCGCGGAGTGGTATCACCGGGCCGCGGAGCGGGGCGACCGGACGGCGGCCTGCAACCTGGGCTATCTCTATGAGACCGGCTCCGGCGTGGAGCAGAGCTGGACCGAGGCCGTCCGCTGGTACCGCACCGCCGTGGAGCAGGAGAGCCCCCGGGCTCAGCACAACCTGGCCCGGTGCTACGAAAACGGCAAGGGCGTGCCCAAGGACCTCACCAAGGCCCTGGAGCTGTATCGGGCCGCCGCGGGCCAGGGATTCCAGGAGGCGGCGGAGGCTCTGGAGCGCCTCAAGGACGCCAAACCGGAGCGGCGGGAAAAGGGCGGTTTTTTGCGGGGATTTTTCGGCGGGGGCAGAAATTCATAAATTTTTGAAACTCGTTTCCAAAAAATCGAAAAAATCCCTTGACAAAGCATCTCTTTTCTGTATAATAATATCTGTTCGCTGAGGCGGGCAGATACAGCGGGTTTGTGTAAAGGTAGCACAGCAGACTCTGACTCTGTATGTGAGGGTTCGAATCCTTCACCCGCTGCCAGCTCAGAAATTCCCACCACCGTTCCGTTTCCGGCTTCGCCGAAAACTGCACTCTGGTGGGAATTCTTTCGCTTTCCAACCGCAAACGCTCCGCCGGTTTGCGGGTGGAGGAGGCCGGAGATACGATATCCGGATTGTCCGAGAATTTCAAGAGAAAAGCCGCCGGAATCATTGGTACTCAATGATTCCAGCGGCTTTTTTTACTTTTTGCGCTTTTATATTGGAAAAGCGGGGACGCAGATCCGTCCCCGCACATTTCACTGAATATGCTCTTCGCAGAAATTGTCCAACACCCGGTATCCCATGTCCTCCGGCGGAGCCACCGGAAATTTCGCGATGGTCACAGGGTCGAAGATGGGACACATCCGCTTCTCCGGCTCCAGCCGCAGGAAAGGCTTGCCGTCATCCAGGTTGTTGACCGCCTTTTTGCCGTCCGGCATCAAATCACCCCGGCGGTAGTATGGGCAGCGCCGCCGGAACTATGACTGTCACATTGCGGCAGACGCGCCAAATTTTTGCGTTTGGCCCTACGCCTCCTCGTTCATCAGCCGGACGCCGGCCTCCTTGTCCCCCGCCACGATCAGATGGGCGTCGGGCTCAAAGCGGTAGTCCGGGCTCAGCAGCGGCTCCACCTCGTCGCCGTTTTTCACGCCCAGAATATTCACGTTGTACCGGCGGCGGACGTCCACCTCCGTCACCGTGCGGCCCTCCCACTCCCGGGGAGTCTCAATCTCAAAGACCGCGTACTTGGGCGTCAGCTCGAAGTAGTCAAAGGCGTTGCGGGCGGAAAAGCGCATGGCAACCCGGGCGGCCATGTCCATCTCCGTGTGGATGACGTAGTCCGCGCCGATCTTCTTCAAAAATTTGATCTGCCGCTCCTGGTCCGCCCGGGCCACCACGCACCGGGCCCCCAGCTCTTTCAGCGAGGCCGTGGCCTCCAGAGAGCACTGGAAATCATCCCGCACACAGACGAAGCACGCGTCAAAATTCCGAATGCCCAGGGAGGCCAGCACCTGCTCATCCTGGCAGTCCCCCACACACACGGCGGTGGCCACGGAGGCCAGCCGCGCCACCTGCTCCTCGTCCTGGTCCAGGATCATCACCTCGTTACCAAGCTCCGCCAGGCGCTTGGCCAGGTGCCGCCCGAAGCGGCCCAGGCCCACTATCAAAAAGGATTTCATCTTTCGCTCCCCCTATCCGATCAGGATCTTCTCCGGGATGTTCCGCAGCTTGGGCTGGGGCTTATCCCGGGTCACGGCCATGGCAACGGACATACTGCCCACCCGGCCGGAGAACATCAGCAGCAGTATCGCCGTCTTGGACAGCGCCGGCAGGTACGGCGTCACACCCCGGGTCAGCCCCACGGTGCCCACGGCGGAGATGGCCTCAAAGAGGGCGCTGTCCAGGGAGATCCCCTGGAGACACAGCACCATGGTCCCCGCCAGACACGCCAGGAAGTAAATGCTCACCGACGAGTAGGCCTTTTGGATGGTCTCCGCGTCCAGCCGGCGGCGGAACACGTTCACATCCTCCTTCCGCCGCACCTGGGCAAAGGCGCTGAGCAGCAGCACGGCGACGGTGTTCACCTTGGCCCCGCCGCCGGTGGAGCCGGAGCCCGCGCCGATGAACATCAAGATCATGGTCAGCAGCGTCCCGCTCTGGCTCAGGGCCATCAGCGGGGCGGTGTTAAACCCCGCCGTCCGGCAGGTGACGGACTGAAAGGCCGCCATCAGCGCCCGCCGTCCCGGGTCCGCACCGGCAAAGGCGTGGTCCCGCTCCAAAACATAGAACGCGGCCGCGCCGCCCGCGAACAGCACCGCGGTGGAGAACACCACGATTTTGGAGTGCAGCCGCCAGCGGCAGAAGCGCAGCCCGTGGGTCAACAGGTCCTCCCAGACCAGAAAGCCCAGTCCGCCGCAGATCACCAGCGTCATCAAAACCAGATTGGGCAGCGGCTCCCCGGCCAGGGCGGTCAGGGACGTCCCGTTGCCCAGAATGTCAAACCCGGCGTTGCAAAAGGCGGAGACCGCGTGGAAAAGGGACATCCAAAGGCCCGGGCCCAGGCCGTACCGGGGGCAGAACCACAGCGCCAGCAGCGCCGCCCCCGCCCCCTCGCAGACGAGGGTCACCCGGATGGCCCGGCGGGTCAGCCGCACAATGCCTCCCATCTGGAGGGCGCCCACGCTGTCCATCAAAATGGACCGCTGGCGCAGGCCGATGCGGCGGTGGAGCAAAAGGGCCACCAGGATGGAGACGGTCATAAACCCCATGCCCCCCACCTGGATCAACAGCAAAATCACCGCCTGTCCGAAGAGGGAGAACTGGGTGCAGGTGTCGTAGAGCACCAGCCCCGTGACGCAGGAGGCGGAGGCGGCGGTGAAGAGGGCGTCCAAAAAGGGCAGCCCCTGCCGGTCCCGGGAGGATACCGGCAGCGCCAGCAGCACGCCGCCCAGCAAAATCAGCGCGGCAAAGCCCAGGGCCAGCGTCTGAACGGCATTCAGTTGAACACGGCGGCGGGGCATCGCGGGCACCTCCCGGTATAAGTATGTCCTTATTATACACCTTTTGGCCATTTCGTCAACTCTGTGGTATACTGCCCCTGGAGACCTCACTCTCCAAAAAATTCGGCCCCGGGCGGAACCAAGCCGCCATTTTCCCGTCTATACTGACAAAGCGCTTTTTGAAAGGAGGCGGAACCCATGGAGGACAGCGCCATCATCGACCTGTACTGGAGCCGGGACCAGCGGGCCATCGAGGAGACCGCCGGAAAGTACGGCCCGTTCCTTGAGAGCCTGGTGTGGAACATCCTCCGCAGCCGGGGCGACACGGAGGAGTGCGTCAACGACACCTACCTGCGGGCCTGGAACGCCATTCCCCCCGCCCGGCCCGCGGCCTTTCGGGCCTGGCTGGGCAGAATCGCCCGGAATCTGTCCCTGGACCGCTGGAAGGCGGCCCGCGCCCAGCGGCGGGGCGGCGGCGCGGAGGTGCTGCTGGGGGAACTGGAGGAGTGCATTCCCACTCCCCGCGGCGTGGAGCAGCAGCTGGAGGACCAGGAGATCGCATCGCTCATCAGCGCCTTTTTGCGCCGCCTCCCGGCGGAGAGCCGCCGCGTCTTTCTCCGGCGGTACTGGTACGGCCAGGATCTTAAGGAGATCGCGGCGGAACAGGGGTGCGGCGTGGGGAAGGTGAAATCCTCCCTCTTCCGCACCCGAAAGGCCCTGCGGAACTATCTGGAGGAGGAGGGGATCGAACTGTGAAAGGCGAGCGGCTATTTCGGATTTTGGGGCTGGTGGACGACGACCTCATTGAGGAGGCGGCGTCCGCCTCCTCAGCCGCCGCTTCCAAGCGGCGGAGCGCCTCATGGCGCGCTCTGGGCCTGGCGGCGTGTCTGGCGCTGGTCTGCGGTCTGGGGCTCTTCTGGTTCCGGGGCGGCGGGCTGGCGGGCATTGGCTTTGGCGGCAGCGCCGGCAATGCCTCGTCGGGCGACAGCGGCAGCGCCGCAGACGACCCTCTGTCCACGGAGGGCACCGCTTTCATGTTCTACGCCGGCCCGGTGTTCCCCCTGACCACACTGGAAGAGGATGCCGGCCTCACGGCGGAACGGGCCCTCACCTGGGACTTCACCCCCGGGACCCATGCGGACGGAACGCCCCGCCGGCGGGGCGCCACAGTGGCGGACCGCTACATCCTGACCAATCCCGGGCCAGAGGCCGTCACTGTCACGGCCCTGTATCCCTTTGCCGGGAGCTTTCGTGAGCTGGCGGACCTCCGGCCCGCGGTGACGGTGGACGGCGTGGAAACAGACGCCGTCCTGTACGCCGGGGCCTACGCCGGCGGGTTCCAGGGCGTCTGGCAGAGCGTCGGGCAGCTGGACGGCTCTACACTGAATCTGGCGCCCCCAGGCAGCTGGACGGACTACAAGGCCCTGCTGGAGAGCGGCGATTACCTGGCCCAGGCCCTGGGAGACGCCCCCGCACTGGACCAGCCGGTCACCGTGTATGAATTCGCGGACTTTGAGGCGCCTCACGGGGAATATGACGCCGCCACTCAGGCCATCGAATTCACCATCGATCAGGAGAAAACCACCGTTCTCACCTACGGCTTCAACGGCGGTTCCTGGGACCCGGACACCGGCTGGCAGCGGCACAGCTACTTTGTTCCCAACGGCGTCCGCCGCGAACCGGAGAAGAAAGTATTGGCGGTGCTTGGGGAGGACATCGGGGACTACACCCTCACCGGCTACAAAAACGGCGGCTGTAACGAGGGAGAGGAGATCGAGGGCGTCTCCTGCACTGTCACCCGGCGGGAGACCACCCTGGACGCGGTGCTGGACGAATTGTGCCGGTACTTTTACGAGGACTACGCCGGGTGGCAGTACGGCATGGCGGACAGCACCGTGGAGGCCGTCCCCTATCCCCTGTTCCGCCGTGCCGCCTCGGAGCTTTTGACCCAATACGGCGTTTTGTCCCGGGAGGCCACGGTGGACCGCTACGCCGACGGACGGCTGGACGACATCCTCTCCGAGGCGCTCAGCCAGGAGCGGGTGCTGTATCTGTCCGTGCCCGTCACCGTTCCCGCCGGCGGATCAGTTGACATAACATTTAAGCTGTGGAAAGCGCCCAGCTTCGACTATGGCTGCTCCGGCTCGGAGAACGCAGGGCTCCAGGGCTATGACCTGGTGACGCGCCTGGGCTCCAATCTGGACTTCACCCGGCAGACCGCCGCGGTGGCAAACACGGAGGGCGTCGAGCTCGTCCGGCAGAACCTGGGCTTTGACCTGGCGGCCGGCGTCACCGCGGTGGAGCTGGACCCGGCGGAGGAGCACTACTATCTGGAGATCCGGCCCGCGGAATAGGCTCAAAAGCGCACCGTGCAAAAGCACGGTGCGCTTTGTCCGCTGATGGTCTCTGCTCTTCTGTCTATATCTATAACCCTCTGCCCTGCCCGCCGCATGGGCGGCTTTTTTGCCTTGCCGCAGCGATTGCCGCGAAGCCGCCGCCGGACATCGGGAGAGGAAGTCGCTGTTTATGGGGCCGCATTCCGCGGCCCGGCGGCCTTTCACACCGCCGTGAGAGGATTTTTTATCAGGAAAGCGTATTACCAGCCCCGGTTGCCGAAGAAGTAGTCGAAGAGGTCGTAGGGATTCATGTTGTAGCCGTTGCCGTACTGGCTGTTGTCATCGCCGCCTCGCTGGGGCTCCTGCTGCGGGGTCTGCTGGTCCTCGGGCACCGCGTCCCAGGTGAGCTCCATCTCCAGGGTCTCCCCCTGGCGGTAGACGGTGAGAGTGACGGTGTCCCCGGCGCTGTACTGCTTTTTGACGATGGTCAGATCCGCCATATCCTTGATCTCGTGGTCGTCCACCTTGGTGATGACGTCGCCCATCTGGAGGCCCGCCCTGTCCGCCGCGCCGTCCTCGTCCACGGCGCTGATGAAGACGCCCTCGGTGATGTCGTAGCGGAACTGATTGGCCAGATCCTGACTCATGGACATGGCCGTCACGCCCAGGTAGGGCTTGTTGGTCACAAAGCCGTTGGTCATGATGTCCTGGATCATGGCCGCCACGTCGTTGATGGGGATGGCGAAGCCCAGGCCCTCGGCGCTGGCGCCGCTGGAGGATTGGGTGTACTTGGCGGAGACGATGCCCACCACCTGGCCGTACTGGTTGAACATGGGCCCGCCGGAGTTGCCGGGGTTGATGGAGGCGTCGGTCTGGATCATGTTAAAGGGCACGCCCTCCACGTCAATGGCCCGGTTTACGGAGGAGACCATGCCGCCGGTCTGGGAGAACGTCAGCTCCCCCAGGGGGTTGCCGATGACCAGCACCCGGTCGCCCACGTTCAGCAGCGTGCTGTCCCCCATGGTGACGGGCTTGAGGTTCTCCGCCTCCACCTTGATGACGGCGATGTCGTAGTCCTCGTCGCCGCCCACGACCTCCGCGTCGTAGCTGTCGCCGTTGTAGAACGTCACCTTGATGGTGTCGGCGTCGCCGATGACGTGGTAGTTGGTGGCGATGAATCCGTCGGGGGTCAGGACGAAGCCGGAGCCGGCGCCGGCGGTGGGCTGCTGGCTCTGCCAGAAGCCGCTGCCGGAGGTGGCGGTGCCGGTGGTGTTGATGGACACCACACTGTCCACATTGGCGGCGTAGACCTCCGCGTCGGTGAGGAGGGTCTGGCCGTCCACCCGGTTCAGCTTCACGGTGGAGGCGGCGGAGCTCCCGCCGCCCCCGGCGGGGCTGTTCAAAACGGGGCCGCTCTGGGCGGTATCGCCGCCGCGGCCCACGGCGGCCCAGACCACCCCGCCGCCCACGCCGCCGCCCAGCAGGGCGCAGCACAGGGCCAGGGCGGTGATCTTCAATCCGATCCGGTTTTTCTTCACGGGCTTCATCTCCTGCACAGGGCCCCCCGCGGGCTGGTAGTCGTCCGCCGGCGGCGGCGCGGTCTCGCTGCCGTCTCTGCGGTAGGTGTAGTGGTACAGATTGCGTTCATCGTTATACATAATGCATACCTCCTATTATGTATCCCGGTTCCCGTTTCTTTAGAACCGATCATACGCCGGGAATGTGTCAAAAATTTGAAGATTCTTTGCACTTTCTTTGAAATCTCTTCCATTCCCCTTTGCTTTGATCACAGTATAGGTCCGGTATCTTAAAGGCGCCTGAAAACTTTGTATATAATTTTTGAACCCGCGGTTTTCCGGCGGGGAAATCTGTGTTACAATGGGATGGACATCATGAAAGGCGTGAGGCCCTTGCTGAAAATTGAAAACATCAAGCTCCCCCCCGGCGCCTCCATGGATGGCCTTGCCGCCGAGGCCGCCCGGCTGCTGCGGGTGCGGGAGGCGGACCTCCTCTCCCTCCGCGTCCTCCGCCGCAGCGTGGACGCCCGGGAGGGCGTGTATCTGGTCTACACCGTGGAGGCGAGCGTCCGGGACGAGGCCGCCGTTTTAAAGCGCTGCCGCGGCAAAAAGGTGAGCCGTTCTGTCCCCCGTCCCGCCTACGTCCTCCCCGCCCCCCGCCCCGCGCCAAAGACGCCGCCGGTGGTGGCGGGAGCGGGACCCGCGGGCCTCTTCTGCGCCCTGGTGCTGGCCCGGGCGGGCCTGCGGCCCATCCTGCTGGAGCGGGGCCGGGCCGTGGAGGAGCGGCAGGCGGATGTGGAGCGGTTCTGGTCCGCCGGGACGCTGGACCTCACCTCCAACGTCCAGTTCGGCGAGGGGGGCGCCGGGGCCTTCTCCGACGGGAAGCTGTCAACCGGCACCAAGGACCTCCGCCACCGCTTCATCCTGGAGCAGCTGGTATCCTGCGGCGCACCGGAGGACATTTTAATCGACGCCAAGCCCCACGTGGGCACGGACTTCCTCCACATTGTCCTCCAAAATCTTCGCCGGGAGCTGCTGGCGCTGGGGGCGGATATCCGCTTTGAGACGCGCCTTGCGGATCTGGACATCCGTCAGGGGCGCCTCGCGGGCGTCACGACGGAGGGACCGGAGGGGGCATACACCCTCCCCTGCTCCCATCTGGCCCTGTGCCCCGGCCACTCCGCCCGGGACACTTTCGCCATGCTCCACGCCCGGGGCGTCGCGCTGGAGGCCAAGCCCTTTGCCGTGGGCGTGCGGATCGAGCACCGGCAGTCGGACTGCGACGCCGCCCAGTATAAGCAGTACGCCGGGCACCCCGGCCTTCCGGCCTCCAGCTACAAGCTCTCCTGCCACCTGCCCGGCGGGCGCTCCGCTTTCTCTTTCTGCGTCTGCCCCGGCGGGGAGGTGGTGGCCGCCGCCTCCGAGGAGCGCCAGGTGGTGACCAACGGCATGAGCGAGTTCGCCCGGAGCCGGGAGAACATCAACGGCGCACTGCTGGTAAACGTGACGCCGGAGGACTTCGGCGGCAACTCCCCTCTGGCGGGCGTCGAATTCCAGCGGCGGCTGGAGCGGAGTGCCTACAAACTGGGTGGCGGCGGATACCGGGCTCCGGCCCAGCGGGTGGAGGACTTCCTGGCGGGGCGGCCCTCTACGGGCCCCGGGCGGGTGGTCCCCAGCTACCGCCCCGGGGTGACCTGGACGGACCTCCACGCCTGCCTGCCCGCTTTCGTCTCGGACGCCATCGCGGAGGCCCTGCCCATCCTGGGGCGGAAGCTCCGGGGCTACGACGCCCCGGACGCGGTGCTCACCGCCGTGGAGAGCCGCTCCTCCTCCCCCGTCCGCATTCCCCGGGACGAGACGTACCAGTCCTCCCTGCCGGGGCTGTATCCCTGCGGCGAGGGGGCCGGCTACGCCGGGGGCATTCTCTCCGCCGCCGCCGACGGGATGCGCTGCGCGGAGCAGATCTGCAAGTCCATCCCATAGCATCCCATAGAAAGGAAGTTTTGCTGCATGAAACTCGCTGTGACCGCGTTCCTCGTCACCATCGCGGTGGGCTATTTGGTAGACTGTTTCCTCTCCTACGCCTGGGGCTGGCCCGATATGGGGACCGTGTTCGCCGTTGCCACCATGGGGGCGTTTCTCCTGTGGTCCAACCAGCGGAAAAACAAATCCAACTGATTGAAAGGAGCTTTTATCGCCATGAGCCGTGACATCTGTATCTGTCAGGAATTTCTGACCGAGGCCCACCGGGCCAGGATCCGGGACACCGCCGCCCGGGCGGGCTTCGTGCCCCACTTCTTTACACCGGATCAGTTCGACGAGGCCCGGGAGTGCCTCCAGCACTGCGAGGTGCTCTATGCCCACTCCACGGAATTGCTGCACTCGGCCCCCGCCTCCCTGAAGTGGTACTGCTGCTCTTTCGCCGGGGTGGACCCCTACTGCAAGGACCCCGGCCTCTTCGCCAATCCCGACTGTATGCTCACCAACTCCAACGTCTACGGCGTCACCATCGCCGAGCACGTGGTGATGGTGACGCTGATGCTGCTGCGGCGGATGCCGGAGTACGAGGCCGTTGTCCGGGACCGGGGGTGGTCCAACCAGCTGCCCATCCGCTCGATCCGGGACAACGAGTTCACCCTCCTGGGCACCGGCAACATCGGCGTCAACGTGGCGGAGCGGCTGCGGTCCATGGGGGCGGCGAAGATCACCGGCCTCAGCCGCTCCGGCCGGGCGGTGCCGGGCTTCGACGAGGTGTATCCCATCTCCCGGCTGGACGAAATTCTGCCCTCCGTGAAGGCCCTTATCATGTCCCTGCCGGGCACGCCGGAGACCGTCCAGATTCTGAACCGCGCCCGCATCGCCCTGCTGCCGCCGGAGGCCTATGTCATCAACGTGGGCCGGGGCACCGCCATTGAGCAGGAGCCCCTGATCGAGGCGCTGAACGGCGGCCGCCTGGCCGGCGCGGCTCTGGACGTCATGGACCCGGAGCCCCTGCCGCCGGATCACCCCCTGTGGAGCGCCAGAAATCTCATTCTCACGCCCCACGTCTCCGGCAACATGACCCTGGGCTACACCTGCGATGCCAACGTGGAGCTGTTCTGCGCCGACCTCCTGCGCTATGGCCGGGGGGAGACGTTGAAAGGTCTGGTGGACCGGAAGAGGGGATATTGACCCTCCGCATACAGCCGCCGGGAGCGGACGCTTCCGGCGGTCTCTTTCGCTCTCCGGCGGACGGAATGCCTTTTGCCCAAAGAGCGGCGAAATAATTGCATGGTTTTGTGCGGAATTCCGGTTGTAAAACCTCAAAAAGTGCGGTATCATCTCCACAGTTGAAACGGAACACTTGAGGAACCGCTGAATCAATCTCCGTGCATAGGCTGATTAAATCAACGCTTCCTCGATTCTCTCTATGGAGGTGCTTCCATGCTGGATCGGAGCGAAGTGGGAAAACGGGGCTATCTCAACGAGGGCTTCCGCCTCTTCCACCTGAAGGACAGCCGCGCGCCGAAGCTGGACTACCACTATCACGAGTTCGACAAGCTGATTTTGCTGCTGGGCGGCAAGGTCAACTATGTGGTGGAGGGCGTCACCTACTTCCTCCGCCCCTGGGACGTGCTGCTGGTGCAGCACAACATGATCCACCGGCCCGTCATCGATGCCTCGGAGCCCTATGAGCGGGTGGTGATCTGGCTGGACCGGACGTGGCTGGCGGAGCGCAGTGACCCCGAGGAGGCCCTGGACACCTGCTTTCACACCGTCCGGGAGCGGGGTTTCCACCTGCTGCGCACCTCCCCGGAGCGGCGGCTGGAGTACATGAAAGACATCCAGCGGCTGGAGGAGGCCCTGCGGTCCCAGGAGTTCGCCGCCGCCCGTCTGGCGGACACCCTCTGCCAGCAGCTGCTGATCGGCGTGAACCGGGACGTTCTCCGCAGCCGCACCGCCGCGGAGGCGCAGGAGAGCTACCGGGTGGACCCCAAGATCGAGGAGATCTTAAAGTACATCTCCACCCATCTGGAGGAGGAGCTCACCGTGGAGAGCCTGGCCAAGCGGTTTTTCCTCAGCCGCTACTACCTGATGCACCGGTTCAAGGCCGTCTCCGGCTACACGGTCCACCAGTATATCAGCCAGAAGCGGCTCCTGCGGGCCGGGGAGCTGATCCGCGCCGGCGTGCCGGTGATGAAAGCCGCGGAGCAGGCGGGCTTTTCGGAGTACTCCACGTTCCTGCGGGCCTTTCAGAACACCTTCCACATGAGCCCCCGGGAGTTCCGGTGAGCATCTTGAAAAGAGGAAAACCATGGAAACCATGCAAACCACGCAAACTGAAATCGAATTTTCCGGGCAGGATCTGCGGCGGCTCATCATACCGCTGGTCATTGAGCAGCTGCTGGCCATCACCGTGGGGCTCTTCGACTCCGTGATGGTCTCCCAGGTGGGAGAGGCGGCCATCTCCGCCGTGTCCCTGGTGGACACGGTGAACGTACTGCTGGTGAACGCTTTCGCGGCCCTGGCCACCGGCGGCGCCGCCATCGCGGGGCAGTACCTGGGCCGCCGGGAGCCGGACAAGGCCGGCCACTCCAGCGCCCAGCTGCTGCTGTTCATGGGGGAGGTCTCGCTGGCGATCACGGCCCTCTTCTACCTGGGCCGGGGCTTTGTGCTGGGCACGGTCTTCGGCCAGGTGGAAGCGGACGTGGCCGCCTACGCCAACACCTACTACCTCATCGTGGAGGCCTCCACCCCTTTCCTGGCCATCTACAGCGCCGGGGCGGCCCTCTTCCGGGTCATGGGCAACTCCAGGATCTCCATGTGGGTCTCCCTGGGGATGAATATCATCAACGTCTGCGGCAACGCCCTTTTGATTTTCGGCCTCCACATGGGCGTGGAGGGCGTGGCCATCCCCACGGTGGTCTCCCGGCTGGCGGCGGCCGCCGTCATGGTGATCCTGCTGCGCCGCCCTGGGATGCCCATCCGGGTGGAGCGGTTCACCCTCCGTCACGACCGCTACGTGGTGCGGAACATCCTGCGCTTCGGCGTTCCCAATGGGCTGGAGAGCAGCATGTTCCAGCTGGGCAAGATCTTGCTGCTGTCCACCGTGGCCGTGCTGGGCACCGCCTCCGTGGCGGCCAACGCCATCGGCAACAACCTGACCTCTTTCCAGTGTGTGGCGGGCAACGCCCTGGGCCTTGCCATCGTGACGGTGGTCTCCCGCTGCATCGGGGCCGGCAGCTTTGAGCGGGCCCGATTCTACACCAGAAAGCTCATGAAGTACACCTACCTCTTCATGGCCCTCTCCGTGGGCGCCACCCTGATCTCCCTGCCGCTGCTGCTGCGGCTGTACGACGTGTCCGCCGAGGCGGCAAATTACGCCCGGCAGATCGTGTGGATGCACGGGATCATGGGCATCTTGATCTGGCCGCTGTCCTTCACCCTGCCCCAGGCCCTCCGGGCCGCCGGAGACACCCGCTTCACCATGGTGGTCTCCACCGTGTCCATGTGGACCATGCGGGTGGGCTTCGGCATCCTGCTGGGCCGGCACCTGGGCTTCGGCGTGCTGGGAATATGGATGGCCATGTTTGTGGACTGGATCCTGCGGATCGTCTTCTTCCTCCCCCGGTTCTTGGGACACAAGTGGGAGACCATGGGCCTGAGTGCGTAACGTGCAAACCCCCGCCCTGCCTCACGGCAGGGCGGGGGTTTCTTCTTGACATTACGAGGGAATCAGCCCTTGAATCAAAATCACCAGAATCAAAACCGGCAGCACAAACTGGAAATAGGGCTTGAGCCCCCGGGGCATCTTCACACCCTGGCCGGCGTTGGCCTCCTCCAGGTACTTGTCGTAGCCCCAGCCCCACTTGCTTACGCAGAAGAGCAGATACACCAGGGAGCCCAGAGGCAGCAGCAGATTGGAGACCAAAAAGTCCTCGCTGTCCAGCACGCCCCGGCCGCCGATGAGCTGGAGGTCGCTCCAGACATTGAAGCCCAGGACGCAGGGGAAGCTGGCGATGAGGATGAACACGCAGTTGACCACCGTGGCCTTTTTCCGGCTCCAGCCGAAGTTGTCGATGCTGTTGGCCTGGAGATTCTCAAACACGGCGATAACCGTGGAGAAGCTGGCAAAGGTCATGAACAGGAAGAACAGCGCCCCCCACAGGCGGCCGCCGGTCATGTTCAAAAAGACCTTGGGCAGCGTGATGAAGATCAGGGAGGGTCCGCTGTCCGGCCGGACGCCGTAGGCGGTGCAGGCCGGGAAAATGATGAGGCCCGCCACCAGCGCCACGAACGTGTCCAGGGAACAGATGCGGATGGCCTCGCTGGTGAGGGTGTGGTCCCGGCCCATATAGCTGCCGAAGACCTCCATGGCGGCGATGCCCAGACTCAGGGTGAAGAACGCCTGGTTCATGGCGGCGGTAATCACGTTGCCGATTCCCGCCTCGGCGGCCCGCTGGAAGTCCGGCAGGAGATAGAACTTCACGCCCTCCATGCCGCCGGGCAGCGTCAGGCTGTGGACCGCCAGAATGGCGATCAGGCCCAGCAGCCCCACCATCATCACCTTGGTGATGCGCTCCAGGCCCTTTTGCAGGCCGAAGCTGCAGATCAGGAACCCGGCCAGCACGGTGACCACCATCCAGATGGACATCTCCGTGGGATTTCCCAGCATCCCCTCAAAGAACATACTGTCCACCGCCTCGCTCTCCAGGCCCGAGAAAGATCCGGCGGCAAATTTGAAGAAGTATCCCAGCATCCACCCGGAGACCGTGGTGTAGAACATCATCAAAAGGCAGCAGCCCGCCACGCAGAACCAGCCGTGGATGTGCCACTTGCTGCCCGCCGGCTCCAGCGCCTTGTAGCTCAGCACCGCGCTCTTCCGGCTGGCGCGGCCCACCGCCAGCTCCATGGTCAGCACCGGCACGCCCATCAGCACCAAAAACAGCAGGTAGAACAGCACAAACACGCCGCCGCCGTTCTCACCGGTGACGTATGGAAATTTCCACACATTCCCGATGCCCACGGCGCAGCCCGCGCTGACCAGCAAAAAACCCAGCCGGGATTGGAAACGCTCCCGTTTCATAAATCAAATCCTCTCTTTTTTCTGTACCGAAAAAAGGCCCGCGGCATTTGCCGCGGGCCTTTCCGTTGCGAAAAATGCCTCGTCCCCAAGGGGACCTACAGCGTCAGCTGAACTTACTTCAGCTCGACCTTGCCGCCGGCCTCCTCGATCTGCTTCTTCATGGCCTCGGCATCGTCCTTGGACACGCCCTCCTTCAGGGTGGCGGGGGCGCCCTCGACAGTGGCCTTGGCCTCGGCCAGACCCTGGCCGGTGATCTCGCGGACGACCTTGATGACCTTGATCTTGGCAGCGGCGTCGAAGCCGGCCAGAACCACGTCAAACTCGGTCTTCTCCTCGGCGGCGGGGGCGGCGGCGCCGGCGGCGGGAGCGGCCATGGCGGCGGCGGAGACGCCGAACTCCTCCTCCAGAGCGTGGACGAGCTCGCTGAGCTCCAGAACGGTCAGACCCTTGATCTCTTCGATCATGGCGGTAACTTTCTCAGACATTGTATGAACCTCCTGATAGTAAATTTTTAAGTGTGGTGTCGCCGCTTACTCGGCGGCGGGAGCCTCCTCGGCGGGAGCGGCGGCCTCGGCGGGAGCGCCGTTCTTCTCGGCGATCTGCTTCAGCACGACGGCCAGGCCGGTGATGGGGGCCAGCATGGTGCCCAGAACCTGCGCCTGCAGGACGGGCAGCGCGGGGATGGAAGCCAGGGAGTTGATGGTGGCCAGGTCCACGGGCTTGCCGTCCATGAAACCGCCCTTGATCTCGAACTTGCCGTCCAGCTTCTTGGCGTAATTCGCCATGACGCGGGCGGGAGCCACGGGATCGGCGCACAGAGCCAGAGACGTGGTGCCGTTCAGCAGATCGTCCAGGTCGCCCAGGCCGGTGTTGTTGAACGCGAAGCGGAGCAGGGTGTTCTTTACCACCGCGTAATCCACATCGTTCTCCCGGCACTCGCGGCGCAGCGCGGTGTCTTCTTCAACGGTGATGCCCTTGTAGTTGACAATCACGCCGGCGGTGGCCTTCTGGATCTTCTCAGACAGCTGGGCCACGATGGCCTGCTTCTCGGATAAGACCTTTGCGTTAGGCATTCTTGTGTTCACCTCCATTAGGAAATCGGTGCGTCCATAAAAGAACCGTCCCTGTGACGCAAAGAAACAGGGACGGAGCAGTAATCTCACGATTTGCCGCCCTCGGCAGGACTTACGGGCAGAGCCCACCTGCTGTCTTTGGAACGCAAAAAGTATTATATACGTGGGTCTGCCAAAAGTCAAGCCCAAAACAGAAAAAGAAGCAAAAAAATCCCGCGCCCCGGGGGCGCAGGGAAAGGGGCCAGGGGAAACCTGGGTTTCCCCGGTTGATTCGCCAGAGGCGAATCAAGAAATTAAAATCATTTTCGCCGCGGCGTGTACGTGGCGAAAATACCTTGACCCGTTTGCCCCAGGGGCAAACACACCAGTGACCGATGTCACTGGTGAGGGGGAATCTACTGCGCAGCCGTTGGCGGCTTTGCCGCCTTACGGATGCGGCGTCCCCTTTACGGGGAAAGGGGGGACGCCAGTCCCCCCTTTACTGCTTACCCTCAGACCAATTTGGCCGTGGACATCTTCACGCCGGGGCCCATGGTGGAGGCGACGACGCAGCTGCGGATGTACTGACCCTTGGCAGCGGCGGGCTTTGCCTTCACGATGGCGCCCATCAGGGCGTTGTAGTTCTCCACCAGCTTCTCGGGTCCAAAGGACACCTTGCCGATGGGGCAGTGGATGATGTTGGTCTTGTCCAGGCGGTACTCGATCTTGCCGGCCTTGACCTCCTGCACGGCCTTGGCCACGTCGGGGGTCACGGTGCCGGCCTTGGGAGAGGGCATCAGACCCTTGGGGCCCAGGACCTTACCCAGACGGCCCACCACGCCCATCATGTCGGGGCTGGCAACCACCACGTCGAACTCAAACCAGTTCTCCTTCTGGATCTTCTCCACCAGGTCCATCTCGCCGACGTAGTCGGCGCCGGCCTCCCGGGCGGCGTCGGCCTTGTCGCCCTTGGCGAACACCAGGACCCGGACGGTCTTGCCGGTGCCGTGGGGCAGGACGATGGCGCCGCGGACCTGCTGGTCGGCGTGGCGGGAGTCGACGCCCAGCTTCACGTGCAGCTCGACGGTCTCGTCGAACTTGGCGCTGGCGGTTTTGCAAACGAGAGCCAAGCCCTCCGCAGCCTCATACTGCGTGTTCTTATCGATCTGCTTGGCACTATCCTTATATTTCTTGCCTCTAAACAATGTTACTTCCTCCTCATAGTGGTTCTTCGGAAACAGTTCCTCCCACTGTATCGGGCGGCCTGATTTCATCCGCCTCGCTGGTTTTGGGATCAGTCGCCGACGATGACGCCCATGGAGCGGCAGGTGCCGGCGATCATGCTCATGGCGGACTCCAGGCTGGCGGCGTTCAGGTCCTTCATCTTGATCTCGGCGATCTTCTGGATGGAGGCCTTGGAGATGGTGGCCACCTTGGTCTTGTTGGGCACGCCGGAGCCGGACTCGATGTTGCACTCTTTCTTAATCAGGACGGCCGCGGGGGGCGTCTTGGTGATGAAAGAGAAAGAGCGGTCGGCGTACACGGTGATGACCACGGGGATAATCATACCCGCGTCATTCTTGGTGCGCTCGTTGAATTCCTTGGTGAAAGCGGCGATATTGACGCCGTGCTGGCCCAGGGCGGGACCCACGGGGGGCGCGGGAGTCGCCTTGCCTGCGGGAATCTGCAGCTTGATATAACCTGTTACTTTCTGTGCCACGGAGTAGCACCTCCTAAATTATAGATGTGGTGGCGGGCGGGTGCCCGTCTTTGGCGGGGCGGTCAAAGCCCCTCCCACTTGCGCCGGAATCCTCCGGCAAAACAGCGCCCAAAAGCGCCGGATGGTCAGGTCTGGACCTCTACCTGGTCCAGCTCCAGCTCCACGGGGGTCTCTCTGCCGAACATGGAGACCACCACGCTGACCCGGTTCTTCTCCGGCTCGATCTCCTCGACCACGCCGGTGAAGCTGGCCAGGGGGCCGTCCATGATCCGCACATGGTCGCCCACGCTGTATCTGACCACGATCTCGTGCTTCTCCATGCCCATGGCCAGCACCTCCTCCTCGGTGAGGGGGATGGCCTTGTTGGCAGAGCCCACAAAGCCGGTGACGCCGCGGACATTCCGCACCAGATGCCATGTCTCGTCCGTCATGACCATCTTAATCAGCACGTAGCCGGGGAAGACCTTCCGCTCCACCTCTTTGGTGGCGCCGGAGTCGGTGACCTCGGTGACCGTCTCCATGGGGATCTCCATCCGGAGGATCTGATCCTCCATGCCGCGGCCGGTGACAAACTTCTCAATGCTGGTCTTGACGGCGTTCTCGTAGCCGGAATAGGTATGGATCACATACCACTTCGCGCTGTCTGACATATCGCTCTCCTTACGCGCCGAACACGCTGAGGATCAGATCCACGGCGGACACCGCCACGAAATCGAAGATCCAGATGCAGGCGCCGACCACCAGGGAGCACAGCAGCACGGTGCCGGTGTTCTTGATGACCGTCTGCCGATTGGGCCAGACAACCTTTTTCAGTTCGCTTTTCATCTCGCGGAACCAGAGCCCGCGGTCCTTTTTCTTCTTCGCTTCTTCAGCCATGTGTCACACGCCCTTTCTTAAAAATCGCCGCCATTACTTGGTCTCGCTGTGGAGCGTGTGCTTTCTGCAGAAACGGCAATACTTGTTCAGCTCAAGCTTGTCCGGGGTGTTCTTCTTGTTCTTCATCGTATTGTAGTTTCTCTGCTTGCACTCATTGCATCTCAAAGTGACTTTCACGCGCATTAACGGCACCTCCTTATTATTGGTATCTCTCCGGCAAGCGCCGGGGATACCGACTGCCTCCCTGCCGGTCAGAAATGCGGCCCCAAGCCGCGCGCCGAAAAGCGAAATGCGCGCGCGACAACAAAGCCCTTTCTCGCAGGTAAGTGAGATTCTACCACAAGTCAAGCCCCAGGTCAACAGGTTTTCACAAAAATTTTCCGGAATTTCCACGGTTTCGGGGCCGTTTTTCCCGCCTTGCCTCCCCGCGGGAAATGTGGTATACTCTGTTGATATCCAGTATACCCCGGATGACCGGGGTCCTAACCGGCGGGCCGCCGGGGGCGCCCGCCCCACGGACTCCATATCCAACAGACTGCCGAGGTGTTGACCGTGCGGTTTTTCCTGATGATAGCCCTCTCCCTCCTGCTGACGGGCTGCGGACAGTGCCTGCCCGCCCCGCCGCCGGAGGCCCCCGCGTCCGCGGAGGAGCCGGCTCCCCCGCCGGTCCCCGCGCCGGAGCCGAAACCGGAGTCCGTGCCGGAATCGGAGCCGGAACCCAAGCCGGAGCCCGCGCCGGAGGACTTCGTGCCGGTGGCGGATTACGTCCCCGGCGTGCGGGTGGAGCTGAAGTACGCCGGGTCGGACAACTTCACCGGACAGGTGATCTACGACTTCACGGAGGCGTACCTCCGGTACGGCACCGCCCAAAAGCTGGCGGCCGCCCAGGAGGCCCTGGCCGCCCAGGGGTACTCCCTGCTGGTCTGGGACGCCTTCCGCCCCGCGGAGGCCCAGTTCCGCCTGTGGGAGATCTGTCCGGACCCGGTGTATGTGGCAAACCCGGAGAAGGGCTTCTCCTCCCACAGCCGGGGGAACACCGTGGATGTGACGCTGGTGCTCCCGGACGGCTCCCCGGTGGAAATGCCCACCGGGTTTGACGACTTCTCCTCCCTGGCGGACCGGGACTACAGCGATGTGCCGGAGGCCGCCGCCGTGAACGCCCGTCTGCTGGAGGACGTGATGACAGACTGCGGCTTCAAGCCCTATGCCGGCGAGTGGTGGCATTTCTCGGACACCGACAGCTATCCCGTGGAGGAGGACTTTGTCCCCGGAAAGTGAGGAACATTATGCGGATCATGGCCATCGACTACGGCGACGCCCACACCGGCATCGCCGTCTCGGACCCCACCGGATTGCTGGCGGGGTTCACCGCCACCATCGACGCCTACCGCCCGGAGGTGGTAGCGGAGCGGATCGCCGCTCTTGCGAGAGAGCATGGCGCGGAGGAGCTGGTGCTGGGCCACCCCGTCAACATGGACGGCACTCTGGGCCCCCGTTCGGAGAAAGCCCGGGCCATGAAACGTCTGCTGGAGGAGCGGACCGGCCTGCCGGTGGTCTTGTGGGACGAGCGCCGCACCACCATCGACGCCCATCAGATCCTGATGAACAGCGGCAAGAATGCCAAAAAACGAAAAAAAGTCGTGGACGCCGTGGCGGCGTCGCTGATTCTGGAGGGGTATCTCACCTACCGCAGGCAGGGCTGACTCCGCCGCGGAAAAAAGAGCCCGGAGGCCGTTGGCCTCCGGGCTCTTTGCGCTTTTTTCGGAAATAGGCTCCATTACTCCGCCAGGCTCCTGTACAGGAACGTGACAATCTGGCCGCGGTTGCAGGGGTTGTCGGGGGCGAACGTGGTGCCATCGCCAGTGCCGGCGGTGATCTCGTTCTCCACGGCCCAGGCCACGGCGGCGGCGTAGTCCGCGTCGGCGGCCACGTCGGTGAAAGTCTTCTCAGTCTCCACCTTGGGGCTCTCGGCGGCCTGCCACATAAAGGTCACGGCCATGCTGCGGGTGCAGGTGGCGGTGAGGTCGGCGTCCTCGGTGATCATCTTCTGCTCCACGGCCCACTTGGCGGCGGAGTCGCGGTCGGCCACGCCCTCCTCGGCGCCGGGCTTGCCGTTGGCGCGCCACAGGAACGTCAGGATGTGGGACACGGTGCAGGGGTCGGCGGGCCCGAACGTGGTCTCGGTCTTGCCCAGGGTGATCTCCTTGGCCACGGCCCAGTCAATGGCGGCGGCAAACGGAGAGGTGGGGGCCACGTCGGTGAACTTGGGAGCGGCGGGCTCGGCGGAATCCACCTCCTCGGCGGGGGTCTCGGGCTCGGCGGGCTTCTCCGCGGCTTTCACCTCGATATCCGCGTTGAGGTTCTCGGGCTTCTGGTCCTCGGTGGCGAACGTGGCGGTGCCGTCGATGTCGTGGTTCTCAGGGAGCTCCAGCTTGGCACCCTCGTTCATCACCAGGTTGCCCTCCAGGTTGAAGTACATACCGGCCTTCAGGGAGACGTCCTTGGCAATGGTGAGGCTCTTGCCGCCCCGCACGTCAAAGACCGCGCCGTCAAAGCTCTCGGTGAGCTCCACGTCCTTGCCGCTGAAGCACAGCGTGTTCACTTTGCCGTTGGCGGTGTCCTTCACCAGGGCGTTGATGTCGTCGGGCTGAGTGCCGTACATGACACGGTAGCAGCCGTCGTCGCCGGCGTAGAGCACGAAAGTCTCCATGGTATCGCCCACGATGATCCAGGTGTTCTCCTGGTCCTCATAGTTGAACTTGCCCTGGGGCACGTCGCTGGTCACCACGGCGCCGGGGGCCAGCTTAAAGGCGCCGTCCTTGCCCACCAGGATGGGCTTGTTGGCCTCCAGATTCCCCTCGGGAACGGTGACCTCGCCGACGATCTTGATCTCCTCCACCTTCTCGTCTTTCAGGGCGGCGGTGAGCTCGTCGTAGTTCTTCACTTCCGTGGCGCTGTCCCAGTCGGCCGCCAGGGCGGCGGGCAGGGAGCAGACCAGCAGGGCCAGGGTCATCAGGCCCGCCAGCCATTTCTTTGCTGCTTTCATTTTGTTCCTCCTCAATAATCCCGCGAAAAGTGTCTCTTTTCCACGGATAAGATAGAATTAGTATAATCCCCCTGGAAAGGCTTGTCAAGCATTCTCTCACCCGCTGGGGAAAGCGCGCGCCGCGGCCGCCTCTCAGTCCTGGTCCCGGATCACCGCCTCCGGCGGCGCGTCCAGCTGCCAGGGGTCGTCCAGGAGGCTGTGGAGATACCGCATGGCGGAGGCGAAGTAGAACCCGTCCACAATCCGCTCGTCGGTGACGAAGCAGCAGTCGATGTACTTGCGCAGCACGGCGCCGCCGTCCCGCCGGGTTTCGTACACCCGCCGCTTCCTGCCGAACGAGCAGAACACCGGCACGTTGCCGAAGTCGTACAGATGGTGGTAGATGGGCGGGATGCCCAGAGACGCCATGGAGGTGATGTACAAAGAGCCATGGAACGGCGAGAGCTTTGTCAGCGCCCGGGGCAGGAGGCCGAAGTAGTCCAGGGTCTGCAGGAGAAAGACGAAGAATTTCAGCACCAGGCCCGGAATCAGATTGAAAGCCCCCGCCAGCTTGTCAAAGCCGGTGTCCAGCGGCGCGTCCTTTACCGACTGGACCTTTTCGTTGAACTTCCCGTACACCGTGTCCGCCGTGTCGGCGGGGTCAAAGGTCACTTTAATCACCGTGTCCGGGGAATCCGTGGACATCTCCTTTTTGATGGTCATATTGACCTCGATCTCCCGGTCCCGGCAGAAGATCTTCTGCCCCGCGATGAACCGGTTCAGCCCCGGATACCGGGCGCAGACGCGGACGTAGGCCGCCAGCAGCACGTGGAGGACGCCGAAGTTCCTCATGCCCGCCCGCCGCTTCTCGGCGATGTAGCGGTCCGCGGCGGTGACCTCGATGTGGTCCTCGATGAAGTTCTGGGAGGTGTTGCGGGTCTTCATGATATAGGGGGACACCGCGAAGATGGGGGAGAGCTTCCGAAGCCGCCGGCCGTCGCTGCGGTCGCCGAAGCCGGGGACGTACTCCCCCTCCCCCGCCGTCCGCCTCTTCATGGCCAGAGACACGCACAGCAGCGCCGCCATGCACAAAAGCACCGACGCCTCCGGCAGCCAGTCGTGGAGGGGCCAGCCGGCCTTCTGCCTGTCCTCCACAAGAATGTGGTACAGCAGCGGCAGGCCGAAGAGTAGCCACAGCGGCTTCTGGGTGGGCACCCGGCCCGTCACCGTGGCGGTGTAGAGGGCCGCCACCAGGGCGTACAGCCCCAGGCAGAGGACCGTGTGCACCAGAGACGGAAAGCCCAGCGCCTTGACGGCGAAGAACACGCACCCCAGCCACACGGGGATGGCGGAGCGGAAGAGGCGGTCCTTTCCGTCCCGCAGGAGAATCAGCACAAAGGACACGTTCGCCGCGAGAGGCAGGAGGATTTGGAGGCACAGGAAAGACCGGGGGAGCGGCGGCTCCCCGCAGGCCCACACAATGCGCGCCACTGCCGAGCAAACCATGAACAGCACTGACAGGATCACCGGGAGCGTAAACCCCGGCAGGTAGTAGATTGTCTTTCTTTTCATAGCTCGCTGATTATATCACACCTTCGCACCGCTGGAAAGTTCTTTGGGGGAAATTTCCAGCAAAAATTCCCAAAAAAGCAGGGGGCGGCGTCCCCACCGCGCCCCTGCTCCACAGGCTTCGATTTTCCCCCGGCCTCAGCCCTTGACCGTCCCGTCCGCGTTGAACAGCGGCAGGGGGGCCAGGAATTTGATGTCGGGCCGGTTTTGGGCGTCGCCCTCCGCCAGCACCGCCACCCGGCCGGCCACGGTGCCGCCGGCCATGGCCACCAGGGCCTCCATGGCGTGGAGGGAGCCGCCGGTGGAGATCACGTCGTCCATCAGCAGAATCCGTCTGCCCCGGATCAGGTCCGCGTCGTCCCGGCCCAGGAAGAGCTTCTGCTCCCCGGCGGTGGTGATGGACTGGTCGGTCACATGGATGGGGTCCGGCATGTAGGCCTTGGGGCCCTTCCGGGCGATAAAGTACTTTTTGGCCCCGGACTGCCGGGCCATCTCGTGAATCAGGGGGATGCTCTTGGCCTCGGCGGTGAGCATGTAGTCATAGCTGTCCGCGCTCACCAGCTTCAAAAGCTCCCGGGCGCAGGCCACCGTCAGCTCCGCGTCGCCGAAGACAATGAACGCGCCGATGTACAGCTCCTCCGTGACCTTGCAGATGGGCAGCTCCCGCCTGACGCCCGCCACCTCGATGGGATATGTATGCATGTCTCCTCTCCCTTTCTCAAAAAATCTCTCCGGGGTTTTTTCCAAAATCATTATACCCCGCCCCTGTGAAAAGTCAATAAGACAATGGCGTTTGGAATTTGCGGAAAACCCCATCTTTTTCCCCGGGAAACGCCGCCTCCCTCTTGCTTCTTTCCCGGGAAGGTGCTAGAATGAGGAGGAAAGGCGGGATGTCCCGCCGCCCCCCGATGGGATCGTCACGATTTTAAGAGGAGGTCATTTCAGATGAATGCATATCTCGCCCGCGTGATCGAAAGCGTCAAGACCAAGCACGCCGATGAGCCGGAGTTTATCCAGACGGTGGAGGAGGTCCTCACCTCCCTGGAGCCCGTGGTGGAAAAGCACCCCGAGTACGAGAAAGCCTGCCTGCTGGAGCGGCTGGTGGAGCCGGAGCGGACCATCAGCTTCCGCGTGACGTGGATGGCGGACGACGGCACCTGGCACACCAACACCGGCTGGCGCTGCCAGTTCAACGGCGCTATCGGCCCCTACAAGGGCGGCCTGCGGTTCCAGAAGAACGTGAATCTCAGCATCATGAAGTTCCTGGGCTTCGAGCAGACGTTTAAAAACTCCCTGACCGGCCTGCCCATCGGCGGCGGCAAGGGCGGCAGCGACTTCGACCCCACCGGCAAGTCCGACGCGGAGATCATGCGCTTCTGCCAGTCTTTCATGACGGCCCTGTACCGCTACATCGGCCCGGACGTGGACGTGCCCGCCGGCGACATGGGCGTGGGCACCCGGGAGATCAGCTATCTCTTCGGTCAGTACCGCCGCCTGCGGGGCGCCTGGGAGAACGGCGTCCTCACCGGCAAGGACTTCGCCTCCGGCGGCTCCCTGGTGCGGCCCGAGGCCACGGGCTTTGGCTCCGTGTACTATCTGGAGAACGTCCTCAAGCACGAGGGCGAGGAGATCAAGGGCAAGACCATCGCCTGCGCGGGCTTCGGCAACGTGACCTGGGGCATCTGCAAAAAGGCGACCCAGCTGGGGGCCAAGGTGGTCACCCTCTCCGGCCCCGACGGGTACGTCTACGACCCCGACGGCGTCGCCACCCAGGAAAAGATCGACTACCTGGTGGAGATGCGCGCCTCCGGCCGGAACCGGGTGCAGGACTACTCCGACAAGTTCGGCGTGCAGTTCTTCCCCGGAGAGAAGCCCTGGGGCGTGAAGGTGGACGTGTGCATGCCCTCCGCCATGCAGAACGACGTGCATCTGGAGCACGCCAGGAAGATCGCCGAGAGCGGCGTGAAGTACTACATCGAAGTGGCCAATATGCCCACCACCAACGACGCGCTGAAGTTCCTGCTGGACCAGCCCGGCATCATCGTCGCCCCCTCCAAGGCGGTCAACGCCGGCGGCGTGGCCACCTCCGCCCTGGAGATGGCCCAGAACAGCGAGCGCCTGGTCTGGACGGAGACGGAGGTGGATCAGCAGCTCCGCCACATCATGGACACCATCTACAACATGAGCGTGGAGGCCGCGGAGAAGTACGGCCTGGGCTACAACCTGGTGGCGGGCGCCAACATCGCCAGCTTCCAGAGAATCGCCGACGCCATGATGGCGCAGGGCATCTTCTAAAATCCGTCCAAAATCCGCGGATTTTGGACGAGGGAGGGTTTGCACTCCCCTACGCGCACTCAGCCCCCACCCGCCAAAGCGGGTGGGGGCTTCGCACACTCCGGGGAGTGAGAAGCGTTTTTGGCGACGTACACGCCGCCGCCAAAAACAGATTTGAATTGATTTCGCCGCCCTCGGGCGGCGAAACTCCCGCGGAGTGCCTTCGGGCACTTTCGGAGGGCTTTCAGCCGCAAAGCAGGGGGCCTCCCCGTCTCACTCATCCCCCGCCGGCGCGCCGCCGGGCAGCTCCCGGGCTCCGGCTGGACCGGACGCCGCGGCGGGATCCGCTTCCACGGTGTCCGCCGGGACCGCCTGGGGCTCCGCGGGAATGGCGGCAGTCCGGCTCTCCTCCGCTCCGATCATCCCCCGGATATAGTCCGTAACCTCGTCCAGCGTCTCCGCATCCGCGATGTCCTCATAGACGCCCCGCTCAAAATCCAGGCTCTCCCCGGTGTCCAGGAACACGAACCGCAGCCCCTCGGAGAGGTAGAAGTCCGCCAGGTCGGCGTAGCAGAACCAGCTGTCCCCCTCCTGCCGGCCGGTCTCCGCCGTGGCGGCGGCGGGCATGAAGACGGCCTCGCTGCCCACCTTCAAATCGTCCAGCGGGCCGGAGAGGCTGGTGGTCATATCCGGCCCGCCCATGTAGAGAACGGTCCGGATCTCCCCGGGATGCACGTCCCCCCGGATGCGGTCGGTGATCTCCACCGACGCCGCGGTGTACTGCGTCTCGCAGCCGCCGCCTTCCACCACGTAGTACCGCAGCGCCCGGACGGTGCCCCGGAAGATAGCCGTGTCCATGGCGAAGATCTCCTCCGGCGGCAGCCAGGCCACGCAGGAGGCGGAGCTGAATCCCGTCCGGTCCCCGGGTCCCTCTTTCCGGTTCTCTGTTCCCCCCAGCTCTCCGATCTCCACATTGACGGAGCAGCGGGGGACCGGACCGTCGGGCTCGTAGTCCGCGCCGTCCAGGCCGCCCGTGTCCCCGCCGCCGGCGGGGGCGCTCTCCTGGGAGGCCTGAACATGGACCGCCGGATAAAAACTCTCCAGCAGCGCCGCCCATCTCCCCGCGTCCTTCAGCCGCCCCAGGGCCAGGGCCCCCGCCAGCACCAGGGCCAGACACGCCGCCAACGCCCCGTACCGCCGCCGGGGGCGGCTCTCTTTCCTCATACTCTCCGCCTCCGTGATCTGGTCCTCCCGAACCTCCCCCACGGCGCGGAACAACTCCTCTTTCGTCATAGGTCGTACCCCTCCTCGATCAAATAGGCCCGCAGCCCTTTTCGGGCGCGGTGGAGCAGGGACTTCACCTTTCCCTGGGTAAAGCCGTATCCGGCGGCGATCTCCTGAATGGCGTCGCAGTACCAGTACCGCCGGAGAAAGACCCGCCGGCACTCCGGGGACACGGTGTCCAGGTACGCCGAGATGGCCTCCCCCAGCCGCCTGAGATCGAAGTCCTCCCCCGCGCCGCCGCCCACGCACTCCCCAAGCTCCTCCAGCGCCGCCGTGCAGCCGCTCCTGCCCTGGGCGGTGTTGTAGTCATAGCGGTCCAGGGCGGTGTTCCGGGCGATGCGCCCCAGAAAGGGCGGCAGACGCTGGGGCCTCTGGGGCGGCATGGCGTTCCAGGCCCCCAGCCAGGTGTCCCCCAGGCACTCCTCCACGTCCCGGCCGTCCCCCAGCACCCGGCGGATGATGGCGGCGCAGTAGTTGCCGTACTTGGCCGCCGTGGCCCGGATGGCCTCCTCGGAGCGCTCCCAGTACAATGCGATGATGTCGCTGTCCTCCATGTGTTCACTTCCTTTGAAAGCTGCTTTCACCTCTTTAGTCGGAACCGGGGGGCCGTTGGTTCCGCGGCGGGCAAAAAAATCGGGCCGGGAATCCGATTCCCGCCCGATTTCATCCGTGCTTCTCCAAAAACGCCGTTCCGGCCCCAGGTGCGCCGGCCTCCCCGCCGGTCACCGCGTCCTCTCAGATTTCTCCGTCAGGCGGTTTTTCCGGCGTCTCCTCCGGCGGATTGCCCAGAACCAGCCGCCGCACGGTGCCGGAGCGCTCGGCGCCGCCGGCGGCCACCCCCGCCGCGTAGCCGGGAAAGGTCTCGATCTCATAGTAGACCTCGCCGTACCGCAGGGGCGTCTCCCCCTGCATCATGGTGCCCACACCGTCGCCGCTGCGCTTGGCCCGGGCCTCCCGCCGCACCCAGCTGCGGAAAAAATCCTCCCGGGTGTCCACGTCCGCCAGCCGCCGCATGGCCCGCTGGCTCACCGGGCGGATGTGCTCGATGTCCACTCCCAGGGGCTCGTCCGCCACCCCCACCAGCACCGCGCCGGCGGTATGGCTCAGGTTGAACTGCACCTCCGGGTGCCGGGGAAAATAGGGCTTTCCCCTGTTCGTCAGGGCGATCTCCGGCAGCTCCCTCCAGCCGCAGAGCTCCCGCAGGGCCTGACACAGAATGAAATAGGCGCAAAGCGGCTCCTGCCGCTTTGCCTCCCGCTGGAGCAGCAGCCGCTCCCGGCGCGCAGGAGGCAGCAGCGCCATCATGGTCTCCGTCTCCTCCGCCGTCAGCGGCCTCCCCAGCCGGGCCGCCCAAAGTTCGATGGACATCGCTTTCTCTCTCCTCCGCCGTCATCATTCATTGTCCGCCAGCTTCATTGTAGCCGCCGTTCCCGCCGGTGTAAAGCCCCCTTTCTCACAAAATTTTCTGAAAATTTATGAAAAAAAAGAGGAAAATCCATGGGCGCGGGGTATATGTAGTATACCGCATTGAATTCCGCCGTCGGTTTTCTGTATGACCGGCGGGAAATTTGGAAAAACTGACCGAACGGAGGGAGGCGGTGTCCGTGGCGTTTCCCCAGAGCTTCCTGGACGAGCTGGTGGCCCGGTGCGACATCGTGGACGTGGTGGGCAGTTACGTCCAGCTGACCCGCAAGGGCGCCAACCTCTTTGGTCTGTGTCCTTTCCACAGCGAGAAGACCGGCTCTTTCTCCGTCTCTCCGGACAAGCAGATCTACTACTGCTTCGGCTGCAAAAAGGGCGGCGGCGTCGTGAACTTCATCATGGAGGAGGAGAATCTGACTTTCCCCGACGCGGTGCGGTTCCTGGCCAAGCGGGCGGGGATGGAGGTTCCGGAGGAGGAGGGCGACCGGGAGGCCGGCCGCCGCCGGGCCCGGCTCCTGGAGCTGAACCGGGACGCCGCCCGCTTCTACCACCAGCTGCTGCAGCGGCCGGAGGGCCGGGCGGTGCGGAACTACCTGGACCGCCGCCAGATCCGGTGGAACACCGCGGTGAGATTCGGCATGGGGGCCTCCCCCGACGCCTGGGACGTGCTTCTAAATGAGATGACCGCCCGGGGCTACACCAAGTCGGAGCTTTTGACGGCGGGCCTCATCGTGGACAACAAGCGGGGCGGCTTTTACGACAAGTTCCGAAACCGCCTCATGCTGCCGGTGATCGACACCCGGGGGGACGTGGTGGCCTTTGGCAGCCGGGTGCTGGACAAGTCCGAGCCCAAGTACATGAACTCCTCGGAGACGCCGGTGTACAGCAAGCGGCGGGTCTTGTACGGGCTGAACCTGGCAAAGAAGACCAAGCGCCCCAACATCATCCTCTGCGAGGGCAACCTGGACATCGTCACCCTCCACCAGGCGGGGTTTGACAACGCCGTGGCCTCCATGGGCACGGCGCTGACGGTGGAGCAGACCCGGCTCCTCTCCCGGTTCACAAAAGAGCTGGTGCTGTGCTACGACAACGACAACGCCGGCAAAATCGCCACGGAGCGGGCGCTCCAGATTCTGAACAACTCGGAGTTCTCCGTCAAGGTCCTCCAGCTGCCCCGGCGGCGGACGGAGGACGGGGATCTGGTGAAGCAGGACGCGGACGACTTCATCAAAAACCAGGGGCCCGACGCCTTTGAGCGGCTCCTGAGCGGCAGCGAAAACGGCGTGGAGTTCCGCATGGAGCAGATTGCCGGGAAGTACGACCTCAGCGAGGACCAGTCCCGGGTGGCCTACGCCGAGGAGGTCAGCGCTCTGCTCTCCTCCCTGTCAAACGCCGTGGAACGGGAGATCTACACCGTCCGGGCGGCGGAGAGGGCGAAGATCGCCCCGGAGGCCATGAAGCTGGAGGTCCAGCGGGCTTTCAAGCGGCAGGCCGCCCGGGAGCGGCGGGCGGAGGTGCGAAAGGACCTGAATCCCGCCGCGTCGCTCCAGCCCAGGGAGCGGGCGCTGCGCTATGAGAATATGCGCTCCGCCCGGGCGGAGGAGGGCGTGCTGCGGCTTTTGCTGCTGGACGAGAGCCTGTTTCCCGCCGCGCCGCCCATCCGGGAGGAACACTTTTCCTCTCCCCTATTGGGCCGTGTGTTCGGCCTTTTGTGGCAGGCCCGGGAGGCGGGCCGCCCCGTGACGCTGGCGGCCCTGACCGGGTCGCTGTCCCCGGAGGAGATGAGCCACATCACCGCGGTCTGCCAGCAGCCGGAGTCACCGAAAAACGCTCCGCAGGCCCTCAGCGATTACATAGCCGTCATCCTGGAGGAGTGGGGCCGGAGAAACAGCGGCGGAAGCGACCCGCTGACAGCGGCCATAGAAAAGAGCAAGAACAAGAAAGGTACTGGAGGAAAGCTTCATGGCTAATGAAAAGGAACTGACAGCTCTGGAGCAGCAGGCGGACGCGATTCTGGCCGCCGCTGACGAGGAGGATCTCAAGGCCGCCGGGGCCGGAAAGGAAGCTGGAGAGGCCGCCCCTGAGGTCCACACCGACGAGGAGGCCAAAAAGGCCGGCGTCCTCCGCCTGGACGACAAGCAGGTGGCCGCTCTGCCCGCCGCCAGCTGGCTCAGCGGCAATGAGAAGCTGCGGGAGCTGCTGGCCCGGGGCAAGAAAAAGGGCAAGCTGGAGTCCGCCGAGCTGATGGACGCCGTGGACGACCTCAATCTGGAGGGCGACCAGATGGACCAGCTCTACGACTCTCTGGAGGCGCTGAACATCGACATCAGCTCCAACGACCTGCTGCTGCGGGACCTGCCCGACGACGAGCCCGCCGCCGAGGAGATCGCCGACGTGGAGGAGGAGGAGCTGGTCGACCCCAACACCCTGGTCAACAATTTCTCCCTGGACGACCCCGTCCGGATGTACCTCAAGGAGATCGGCAAGGTGCCCCTGCTCACCCCCGACGAGGAGGTGGAGCTGGCCCAGGCCATGTCCGCCGGAAACGAGGCCGCCGAAAGATTGGCGGAGCTGAAGCGGCAGCGGGAGAGCGGCGAGGCCGTCACCGCCACCGCCGAGGAGGAGGCCGCCTGGAACAAGACCTACAAGCAGGGCGAGACCGCCAAGCAGAAGCTGGCGGAGGCCAACCTCCGGCTGGTGGTGTCCATCGCCAAGCGGTACGTGGGCCGGGGGATGCTGTTTTTGGACCTGATCCAGGAGGGCAACCTGGGACTCATCAAGGCCGTGGAGAAGTTCGACTGCACCAAGGGCTTCAAGTTCTCCACCTACGCCACCTGGTGGATCCGCCAGGCCATCACCCGGGCCATCGCCGACCAGGCCCGCACCATCCGCATCCCCGTCCACATGGTGGAGACCATCAACAAGGTGATCCGGGTCAGCCGCCAGCTCCTCCAGGAGCTGGGCCACGACCCCTCCCCCAACGAGATCGCCGCGGAGATGAACATGCCCGTGGACAAGGTGCGGGAGATTCTCAAGATCGCCCAGGAGCCGGTGTCCCTGGAGACCCCCATCGGCGAGGAGGAGGACTCCCACCTGGGGGACTTCATCCCCGACGAGGGCGCCAGCGAGCCCAGCGAGGCCGCCTCTTTCACGCTGCTGAAGGAGCAGCTGATGGACGTGCTGTCCACCCTGACTCCCCGGGAGGAGAAAGTCCTCAAGCTGCGCTTCGGCATCGAGGACGGCCGCACCCGCACCCTGGAAGAGGTGGGCAAGGAGTTCAACGTCACCCGGGAGCGCATCCGCCAGATCGAGGCCAAGGCCCTGCGGAAGCTGCGCCACCCCAGCCGGAGCAAGAAGCTGAAAGATTTTCTGAATTGAAAACAGCCCTCCCCGCGGGGGAGGAGAAAACGCGATGGCCAGCCCAAAGGGCTGGCCATCGCGTTGTTCATCCATCTTTTCCTTTGCCTCCAGAGCGGCCCCGGAGAGGTTCATTTACCGGGCGTCCCCGTTCCGGCGGCAGGCGATCAGCCCGCAGTGAAGCCACGCCATCGCCCCGGGAAGCGCCGGGAGCAGGAAGAGAAAATAGGGGAAACTCCCACCGCACCCAGATCGATCAGGAGCATCCCGGCCCACGACGCCGGCTGGAGGAGGACCCGCCTGGCCCAGGAGATCCGGCAGCGGGGCGCGGGAGCCCTCCGGAAACAGCGCCTGAAGTTTTGCAGGAATGTCCGGCACAGGGGGGTGGGGTGAGCGGTGGTCCCTGGGCAGGTATCCTGCCGCCCCGCGAAATACCTTGGCGTGCAGCTCCTCCCGATCTATGATGGAGAGGCTCTTCAAGATCTCCCGCTCTTTTCCATGCCGTCCGCCGGGTCCGCGGAGCGGCAGGCCACCGTGGCGGGATCCCGGCAAAAGGGCGCCGCCGTAACAGCCCGAACCCGCAGCTTTTCCCGGGAGCGAACCGGATAGGCCGGGGCAAACTGGTCGTCGATCTCGTTGTAGGTGTCCGTGTCCAGAATCACGTCGGTCATCCCGTCGGGGCGGCGGAGCCGCGCTGCCAGGTCAGCGTGGTCCGGCGCGGGAAACAGCTGCTGGAACGAAGTCTTTTTCATAAAAACCTCCTGAAACTGCCTGGCGAACCGCGCACAGGCGGTCTTACACGCTGTGAAAAAGCTGGCCATGGGCGGCCACGCATTCCAATCCATACATTATAGTCAAAGTACAAATGCTGAATCCGCAATTGTCAATTGGAGGAACCCATTTTTCTTCCCCGTTCGCGCGCCGCCCGAGCGAAGTGAGCCGCGGCGGAAAGCGAAGAAATCCCCACCACAGCGCAGTTTGCGCCGCAAAATTGTGCAGTGCTGAAACAATCTGCAATAGAGCTGCAATAGAGCAATTTTTTCAACAATGCTGGGCAATTTTTCTGTTTCAAAAAGTTACGAAAAGGCCTAAATCCTTGCGGATTTAGGCCTTTTTGGTCCGAGTGGCGAGACTTGAACTCACGGCCTCTTGACCCCCAGTCAAGCGCGCTACCAACTGCGCCACACCCGGATATTCTATTCACGCCGACCTCACTCTTGTCAGCTTGTATATACTAGCATAGCTTTTTGGAAAAAGCAACCCCCAAAACCGCTTTTTTTGAAAAATTTTTTATGGACAGCCCCACTGGCGGACCGCGAGGCGCTTTCCCCGCCCGCCGCGGAAAAGGGGCGGCGCGGACGCGCCGTCCCCCGCTTATTCCGATCTCTCACTCGCCCCAGCGGACGTCCACGATGGTGCCGTCGGCAAACTCGATAAACTCACTTTTGAGGATATAGTCCGTCTTGCCGATGCGGACCTCCTGGTCTCCCACCTTGGTGGTCATCACCGCCGCCGTGGGAGTCTCCGTCTCCGCGGTGAAGAGCAGCGTGGTGTGGGCCTCGTCTAAGATCCACTCGCCATTCGCGCTGAGGACGTAGTAGGGCTCCTGGTCCACGGCCACGATCTCGCCGCCCACCAGGGCCCCGGAGGCCATCAGCGGGGAGGGCAGATGATTGACGCAGTTCTCGTACAGCTCCGCCGGGACGCCCTCCACCTTTACCACGTAGGTGACCTTGGTCATCTCCCGGGGAGCGCCGGCGGTGTCGTCCGGCCCCAGCAGCTTCCAGCCTAAGAACGCCGCCACGATCAGGATCAAAATGACGGCGATGATGTCGATGATATTGAACTTTCCGACCCGCTTTGCTTTTTGTTCCATGTGTCTCCTCCATATCTTCTGGACAAGGTTTCCAAAGTATTATATAATACTTTGCGGCAATACACAAGAGACAATTGGGAATTTAGAACCTGTATTCACAGAAAGGCGCTCTATGAAAGTCATCCATCTCATCAGCGGCGGAGACTCCGGCGGGGCCAAGACCCATGTTCTCAGCCTGCTGCAAAACCTGAACAAGACCATCACCGCCCAGCTGGTGTGCTTTCGGGACGGCCCCTTCGCCCAGGAGGCCCGGGAGATGGGCATCCCCACGGAGATCATGGCGGGGAACCACATCTTCCGCATCCGCCGGCAGCTGGCGGCCTATATCAAGGACGGCGGCTACCAGATCATCCACTGCCACGGCTCCCGGGCCAACATGATCGGCGCCATGCTGCGAAAGTCCACCGGACTGCCGGTGGTCAGCACCATCCACAGCGACTACCGCATCGACTACATGGGCCGCCCCCTCAGCCGCCTCACCTTCGGCACCATCAACGCCCTGGCCCTGCGGCGGCTGGACTACCGCATCGGCGTGTCCGACGCCATGGTGGACCTGCTGATCTCCCGGGGCTTCGCCCCGGACCGGTTCTACGCCATCTACAACGGCATCGACTTCACCCCCGCCCCCGGCCAGGGGGACAGGCTGACCTACCTGCGGGAGCTGGGGGCGGATGTGGACGAGACCTCCGTGGTGGTGGGCATCGCCGCCCGGCTGAACCCGGTGAAGGACATGACCACGCTCATCCGGGGCTTTGCCGCCGCCTATCGATCCTGCCCCCGGCTGCGGCTGGTCATCGCCGGGGACGGCGCGGAGCGGGGAAAGCTGGAGGCCCTGGCCCGGGAGCTGGGGGTGGAGCGCCAGGTCACTTTCGCCGGGTGGATCTCCGGCGGCATGGACCGGTTTTACAGCGCCCTGGACATCAACACCCTCACCTCCCTCTCCGAGACCTTCTCCTACGCCCTGACAGAGGGGGCCCGGTTCCACCTGGCCACCATCTCCACCGCCGTGGGGGGCATCCCCAACCTCATCGACACCGGCGTCAACGGCTACCTCTTCACCCCCGGGGACTACGAGGCTCTGGGCCGTCACCTGGCGGAGCTGGGCAATGACGATCGGCTGCGGCACAGCATGGGGGAACGGCTCTATCAGAAGGCCTCCTCCCAGTTCTCCATCCAGACCACCGTGGACACCCAGCTGCACATCTACGGCGAGATCCTCCGGCGGCACGCCCGTCCCAAAGCGGACCGGGACGGCGTGGTGATCTGCGGGGCCTACGGCCGTGGCAACGCCGGGGACGACGCCATCCTGGAGGCCATTTTGCAGGAGATGCGCTCCATCGACCCGGACATGCCGGTGACGGTACTGTCTAAAAACCCGAAGGAGACCCGGCTGAGCTACCGGGTGCGCGCCGTCAGCCGCATGGACGTCCCCGGCTGGCTGGGGGCCATGCGGCGGGCCAGGCTCTATATCAACGGCGGCGGCAGCCTCATCCAGGACGTGACCTCCCGGCGGTCGCTGTGGTTCTACCTTTTGAACATCCGCGCCGCCAAGCGGGCGGGCTGCGCCGTGCAGATGTACGGCTGCGGCATCGGCCCCGTCACCCGGGGGAACCACCGCCAGCTCTCCGCCAAGGTCTTAAACCGCTATGTGGACGTCATCACCCTGCGGGAGCCGGACTCCCGGGAGGAGCTCAGATCCATGGGGGTGACGGAGCCGGAGATCCTGCTGACGGCGGACCCCGCCCTGACGCTGCGCCCCGCCGGGGACGACGTGGTGGACAGCGTGCTCCTACGGGCCGGCATCCCGCCTCACGGGCGGTATCTCTGCTTCGCCCTGCGCCAGTGGCCCGGCTTTGCCGAAAGGGCCCCCCTCTTCGGCCGGGCGGCCCGGTACGCCTACGAGGCCTACGGCCTGACGCCGGTGTTCGTGTCCGTGGAAAAGGGAGCTGACTCCGCCGCGGGCCGGGAGGCGGCCCAGGGGCTGGGGGACATCCCCCACTACTTCCTGGATGACGCCGGCGGCGCCGGCGCCATCATCGGCTCCCTGGCCCGGATGGAGGCGGTGGTGTCCATGCGGCTCCACGCCCTGATCTTCGCCGCCGGCCAGGGCATCCCTCTGGCGGGGGTGGTGTACGACCCCAAGGTGTCCTCCTTTTTGCGGTATATCGGCCAGGAGGTGTTTACGGATCTGAACGACCTGACGGAGGAGAAGCTGAAAGCCATGGTGGACCGGGCCGCGGCCCAGGCCGCCCGGCCGGAGGCCCAGGCCGCCGCGGTGGCCCGGCTCCAGGAGATGGAGCACGGGAACGTCTCCACCGCCCGGCGTCTTTTGCGCATGTAAAGATGGCCCCCCGGAGGCAGCCGCCTCCGGGGGGTGCACGCCCGTCTCTCACTTTCCGGGCTGGGGAACGGCGCACCGCGCCCGCTGCGCGGCGATGGTGGCCAGGGTGTCCCCCAGCTGAACCAAAATCGCCGCCGTCAAAGCCAGGTCCCTGTCATCCAGCCGGGAGGCGACCGCCGCCGCCAGGGTGTTGACCGCGGTGGTCAGAGCCAGGGGATCACAGCCGTTGTTGTTCATCCAATCACCTATCATAGGATATGGAGACCCGGGCCGGTTGGTGCAGAAAGCGGTCAGGGCGCCGTCGGTTCCATGGGGAACACCGTCAGCTTCTGGTCTCCGTCCCACAGGGCCAGGAACACCTCGCCCTCGTCCCGGTATCCCTGGCGGAGGAGGGACTGCCGGACCCAGGCCTCCTCCTTCCCCGCCTGGCGGATGTTGTCCCGGAGCAGGCGGCCGTCCATGACAAAGGGCGTCTGTAAACGGGACTGTTTGGGGCTGAGGTTCAGGTCCGTGGGCGTGGCGGGGCGGTCTTTCTCCTTGGGCAGGAAGCTGACGGTGCCGTTGTGCTCCAGCACCGCCGTCTGGAGCTGGCTCAGGTCGAACCAGCCGCCGATGCGGCAGTAGGTCAAAAACTCGTTCAAATCCAGCTTGGCCTTTTTCAGATTCCTCCGGCAGATCACGCCGTCCTCCAGCAGCACCAGGGGCTTTCCCGTGATCCAGGACCGGAGCTTCAGGGACTTGCAGGTGACAATGGAGATCAGCACCGCCACCAGGCCGTAGACCACCATGGCGGTGAGGGGCTTGACCGGCTCTTCCAGCTCCGTGGCCAGCTCCGCGGCGATGGAGCCCACCGTGATGCCGGTGATATAGTCGAACATGGTCATCTGGGACACCTGCTTGGTGCCCATCAGCTTGGTCAAAAGGAACATCACCGCGATGGACAGCAGGGCCGTCAGCGCGGTGAACCCCGCCTGGGGCAGAAGTTCGGACATAAAAAGACCTCCCGTGGCACGTTTTGGATAGTGTTCCGCGGGAGGTCGTGTTTTATGTATGTTTCGCCGTCTCCGGCCCCTCCGGCGTCCCCTGCTCGGGGGCGGCGGGGCGGCTGTTGGCGTGGACGTTGATGTAGCTGGCTTTCAGCTTGGAGTAGAGGATGGTCTGGCTGCTGTAGAGGCCGCTGTACCCCGAGAGCATATAGCTGACGCCGCAGGCCAGGGCGAAGTACCAAAGCCCCTGGGAGCCGAACAGCTCCACGGACAAAAACACGGAGGCCACGGGGCTGTTGGTGACGCCGCAGAACACGGACACCAGCCCCAGCGCCGCGCCGAAGCCCGCCGGCAGTCCCAGCAGCGGGGCCGCGGCGCAGCCAAAGGTGGCTCCCACGAAGAACGAGGGCACCACCTCTCCCCCCTTGAAGCCCGCCGCCAGGGTGACGGCGGTGAAGAGGAGCTTCAGTAAAAATGCGGCGGGGCGGGCCGTCCCCTGCTCCACGGCGGCGGCGATGACCTCCATCCCCGCGCCGTTGTAGTCCCGGGTGCCCGCCAGATACGTCAGGGCGATCACGGCAAATCCGCCCAGCGCCACCCGGACCCAGGGGTTTGGAAAGCGCCGCTGCATCCAGTGCTCCGCGGCGTGGATGAACGTACAGAACAGGATGGACACCAGGGCGAAGAGCACCGCCAGCGGCAGCACCCGCACGAATGTGCCCACCGCGATCTCCGGCGCCGCCACGGAAAAGCGGGTGGGCTCCACCCCCAGGGCCAGGGACACCCCGAAAGCCGCCAGGGCCGACATCAGACAGGGCAGCAGGGCGGCGTGGTACAGCGTGCCGACACTGATGCCCATGACGGCGAAGATCACGGCGGTCAGAGGCGTGCCGAAGAGAGCGGAGAAGCAGGCCGCCATGCCGCTGAGGGTGGCCACCCGCAGGTCCTGGTCGTCCAGCCGCAGAAAGCGCCCCACCCGCTGGCCGAGGGTGCCGCCGATCTGCAACGCCGCCCCCTCCCGCCCTGCGGAGCCACCGCACAGGTGGGTCAGCAGCGTCCCCAGGAAGATGGAGGGCAGCAGCAGAAAGGGAATTCTCTTGTCCTCGTGGACGGCGTCGATGATGTCGTTGGTGCCCAGGCCCTCGGTGCCCATCAGCTTGTAGGCGCCCACGATCATAAGGCCCGCCAGAGGCAGGCACCATAAAAGCCACGGATACGCCTCCCGGGTCTCGGAGGCGTAGTGGACGCTCAGATGGAACACCGCCCCCACGGCGCCGCAGAGGCCCCCCACCACAACAGAGAGCAGCGTCCACTTGGCCAGTACAGCGGTATACAGCCCCACGGAGCGGAGCCGCTGGCGCAGGTGATTGCGATCAAACATAACGGCACCTCCGCCCTAAATCCCGGACAGCGCCGCTTTTCCGTCCAGACGGCGCTCCAGCAGCTCCGGCTTTTTCAGATACCGCTCAAAGGCGGCGAAGAAGCGGGAGTACTCGATGCCCGTGGCGATGCGCTCGTCCATGACCACGCCCAGGGGCATGTGCTTTTTCCGGCTGCCCGCCGGGGCCAGGGGGTCCGGCACCGGCTTGCCCATGCACACAAAGACGCTGGTGGTGCCGAACTCATAGCAGTGGTGGAAGATGTAGCTGGTGTTGATGGAGGCCAGGTTGGTGATGAAGAGGCTGGTGTGGAAAGGACTCAGGTCGATGATCTTCCGGGGCAGCAGTCCGTGGAGATCCAGGTGGTACGCAAGGCCGAAGATCAGCCGGGCCAGGCCCGGGACGCGAAAGGCCATGTTGGCGAACTTGTCGGTATTGTTGTTGTGGACCCGGTTCTGGTTTTTCTCCACATGCTCCTTGATCTTCCGGCTGATGGAGAACACGTCGTCCTCCGGCTCCAGGAAGATCTTCAGCGTGGTCTCATCCGGCGTGCCGTCGGCCCGGGTCTTCAAAATCACAAAGCTGAAGCAGAAGTGGTTCCGCCGGTAGACCTTGCGGTTCATGATGAAATAGTTGACCTTGGGGTGCTCCAGAGCCGCCTTGTAGTAGGCCGCCACCAGGACGCTCATGTGGGTCACGTGCTGTCCCTCCCGCCGCTTCCGGCGGATAAAGCCCTTGACGATTTCCTCGTCCACATAGTCGCTGGCCCAGTTCTGGGCGTCGAAGCGCCGGGGCATGATATAGGGCAGAGCCTGCACGATGGGGCTCAGGTTTCTCACCCGTGTTCCGTCGGGTCTCATAGTTTCTCCCTCGTTCTTTCCTAAACTAGAGGCGTCCCTCTCCCGTACATTATAGTTAAGAAATCGTTAAAATTCAACTGTTCATCGGAATTTCTTGCGATTTCCATTTTTTCGCTCCCCCTTGCCTTATCCGCGAAAAAACGGTATACTGGTCTCCATCAAACAGAAGGAGCGTTCCCATGAAACTGGAGACCATCAAGATCGGCCGCATCGTCAACGCCCACGGCATCCGGGGCGAGGTCCGCATCCAGCCCCGGGACGGCGACCCGGCCTTTCTCACAAAATTCAAGACCTTTCTGCTGAACGGACAGCCCGTCTCCCCCACCGCCTGCCGCGTCCACAAGAGCCTGGTGCTGGCCAAGTTCCCCGGTGTGGACGACATGAACGCCGCCCTGGCGCTAAAGGACAGGGATCTCTATATCCGCCGGGAGGACGCGCATCTTCCGGAGGGGGAGTACTTCGACGACGAGCTGCTGGGGCTGGACGTCTACGACGCGGACAGCGGCGCCTGCCTGGGGGAGCTGACGGCGGTGGACGACTACCCCGCCCACAAGATCTACACCGTCCGGGGTCAGCGGGAAATGCTGGTGCCCGCCGTGAAGGACGTGTTCATCCAGTCCATCGACATGGAGGAAAACCGCATGGACATCCACGTCTGGGAGGGGATGGCGGCCGATGAGAATTGACATTCTGACCCTGTTTCCGGACGCGGTGGACGCCATGCTGAATGTCAGCATCCTGGGCCGGGCCCAGGAGCGGGGCTGCATCGCCATTCAGTCCCACCAGATCCGGGAATACACCACCAACAGGCAGATGCAGGTGGACGACTACCCCTACGGCGGCGGCCGGGGGGCCGTGATGCAGGCGGACCCGCTGTACCGCTGCTGGGCCCACGTGACGGAGGTCCACGGCCCCGGGCGCACCATCTTCCTCTCCCCCTGCGGCAGGACGTTCACCCAGGAGATTGCCAGGGAGCTCCAGGCCGCCTACGACCACCTGATTCTGGTGTGCGGCCACTACGAGGGCGTGGACCAGCGGTTTTTGGACGAGTGCGTGGACGAGGAGATCAGCGTGGGGGACTTCGTCCTCACCGGCGGGGAGATCCCCGCCATGGCGGTGGCGGACGCGGTGTGCCGCATGGTGCCCGGCGTCCTGCCGGACCCGGAGTGCTTCCAGGAGGAGAGCCACTGGAACGGTCTTTTGGAGTACCCCCAGTACTCCCGCCCGGCGGTGTGGCACGGCCGGGCGGTGCCGGAGGTCCTCCTCTCCGGCGACCACGGCAAGGTGGCCCAGTGGCGAAAAAAGGAGAGCTACAAGCGCACCATGCGCCGCCGGCCGGACCTGTTCGCCAAATTCGACGAGACGCAGCTGACCACCAAGGCGGAGAAAAAGGTCCTCCAGCAGGCCAAGGAGGAGCTGGCCGGGGAGGAATAGAAGCATCGGCGCCGGAGCGTCCAGAGAGGACGTCCGGCGCCGGTCTTGCTTTTCACAGGCGATGCCGCCTATTTCAGGTATTTTTTCAGCTTGCGGGCCACGGAATCCAGGTCGATGGGCTTTGCCAGATGGTCGTTCATCCCGCATGTCAGGCACTTTTGAATGTCCTCCGAGAACGCGTCGGCGGTCATGGCGATGATGGGCAGGCTCCTGTCCCTCCGGTCCATCTCCCGGATGGCCCGGGTCGCCTCGCAGCCGTCCATCACCGGCATCCGCACATCCATGAGGATCGCGTCGTAGTACCCCACGGGGGAGCGATGGAATCTCTCCACACAGCTCTGCCCGTTTTCCACCCGGTCGATCTCCATCTCCAGGTCCGCCAGCAGCTCCCGGGCCACCTCCCAGTTCAGCTCGTTGTCCTCCGCCAGCAGGATGTGCCTGCCCCGGAGGGCCGTATCCACCGCGGCCTCCCCGCCGCCGGCCTCCTCCGCTCTGCCGCCGGCCAGGGCCCCCAGGGCGTCCGCCAGTACGGAGGGAAACAGGGGCTTGGAGAGGAATCCGGCGATTCCGGCCCCTCTGGCCTCCTCCTCCAATCCGCTCCAGTCGCAGGCCGCCAGCAGCAGCGCCGGACAGCTCTCCCCGTGCTTTGCCCGGAGGGCCCGGGCGGCCTCGACGCCGTTCATGTCCGGCAGCTCCCAGCCCAGGAGAACAGCCTGATAGCCGCCGCCGGCGATCAGCTCCGCCGCCCGGCCGGCGCTCAGGCACCACGCCGCGTGAAGCCCCAGGGCCTCCAGCGCGCGGACCGCGTTGACGCACAGCCGCTCATCCCCGTCGACCACCAGAACGCTCCAGTCCGGAAGCCCGGGGATACGCTCCCGCTCCGCCGCCTTCGCCAGGTCCAGAACCACGCAAAACTCGCTGCCCCTGCCCTGCTCGCTCCGGACGGAGATGGTGCCGCCCATGGCGTCTACGATGTACTTGGTGATGGCCATGCCCAGTCCGGAGCCCTCCGTCTTCTGCACCCGGGTGTCATCCTCCCGGCTGAAAGAGTCAAAGACCACCTTCTGGTACTCCTTGGACATGCCGATGCCCGTGTCCCGCACCAAAAAGCGGGTGCGGACGAGGCCGTCGTCCTCCGGCACCGCCTCCTGGGACAGCACCACCTGGACAGAGCCGCCCTCCGGCGTGAATTTCACGGCGTTCCCCAGCAGGTTGATCAGCACCTGGTTCAGGCGCACGCTGTCGCAGCACACGTCCTCCGAGAGGATCTCGTAGGCCGCCGCGTCAAAGTGCTGGCGCCGGGCCCGGACCTGGGGCTGGATGATGTTGACAATGCTGTCCATGGTCTCCCTCAGGGACATGGGCTCCACATTCAGCGTCATCTTGCCGCTTTCAATCTTGGAGATATCCAGCACATCGTTAATCAGCCCCAGCAGATGCTTGCTGGACAGGGCGATCTTCCGCAGGTACGACTGCACCCGCTCCGGATTCTGGGTGTTGGCCGCGGCCAGGGACGTCATGCCGATGATGGCGTTCATGGGGGTGCGGATATCGTGGCTCATGGTGGAGAGGAAGTCCTGCTTGGCCGCGTTGGCCCGCTCCGCCTCTTTCCGGGCCGTCTCCGCGGCCCGCCGCGCCTCGTCCATCTCCGCGTTCACCCGCCGCAGCTCCGCCACCTGCTCCCGGAACACCCGCAGGTACTGGAGGAAGATATAGAACAGCATGGCGACGGCCGCGAAAGAGGCGGCGTAGACCATGGTCAGCCAGCGGCGGCTCATACCGGAGATCTCCTGATCCAGCCTGTCAAAGGGGAGAATCGTCACCAGATACCACTCGCAGTAGGGCAGGTCGGTGCAGTACAGGTGGCCCCGGGTATCGCCGCTTTTCAAAATCACGGAGTAGTCCTCGTGGGCGCTCATGGCGGTCTTCATCTGCCGGATGCACTCGTCCGCCGCCTCGCTCCGGCCCTGGAAGATCCGGTGTATCCGGTCGAAGTAGTTGTTCTCCTCCCCGCTCCGGTCCCGGACCACATAGCTGCCGTCCTCCCGTATGACAAAGGAGTACATCCGGGAGGTGTCCGACTCCAGAAAGAGCACCTCTCCCATGTACCTGGAGGAGAGGCCCACCACGATGCCCAGGCTGAGCTCCCCGTCGGACATGGGGTAGGCGCAGGGGACGCCGAACAGGATCACGTTCTCTCCGTTGGCGTCGGTGGAGGAGGCCGCTCTGCGCTCTCCCCGCTCCAGACTCTTCAAAAACGGCTCCGGGTGGTTCAGCTCCACAGGGTCGCCGTAAATCATCTCAATGCTGCCGTCGGCGCCGTACAGCGCGGCGCACAAAAAGTGTCTGGCCCGGGCTCCGTACTCGATCTCGTCCCTCGAGCCGAAGCCGGAGTCCGCCTCCCCCTCCGCGATGTGGGCGATGGACTCCGCCATGGTCAGCCGCAGATCAATGACCGTCTCAAAATGCAGGGACACCTGCTCGTTCATACCGTCCATGTAGTCGGTGCCGATGTCCTCGATGGTGTCCTCTCCCATGCGGTTGACGGATATGGCCAGGAGGGAGAATATCAGGATGTTCAGGCAGATGACCACGGCGACGCCGATTTTCAAAGAGCGGGGCAAAACCATGCCTTTCATATCTGTCTCCGTTCCTTAGGTTCTCTCCCGGCGCGGCGCGTTTTTCAGCGCCGCAGCCGGCTCATGATCTCCAGCATCTTCCGGATATCCACCGGCTTTGCCAGGTGGTCGTTCATCCCGGCGGCCTTGGCCATGGCCACATCCTCTTCAAAGGCGTTGGCCGACAGCGCGACGATGGGCACGGTCTTCGCGTCCGCCCGGTCCAGCCCCCGAATCACCCGGGCCGCCTCGTAGCCGCTCATCACCGGCATCATCAGGTCCATCAGCACACAGTCAAATTCGCCCGGGGCGGAGGCCGTAAAGACGTTCACGGCGGCTCTTCCGTCGTTGGCGGTCACCACCTTGGCGCCGGCCTCCTCCAGGAGGTACTCCACGATCTCGCAGTTGATGGCGTTGTCCTCCACCAGGAGCACCCGCATCCCGGACACGTCGCCCTGTCCGTCCCGCTCCCGCTCCGCCAGCCGCCGGCTCCAGGATTCGTCCACCCGGAGGGGCAGGGTGATCCGGACCTCGCTCCCCCGGCCCACCTGGCTGCTCACCGTCACGGTCCCCTCCATCTGGTCCACCAGCTTCTTCACAATGGACATCCCCAGGCCCACGCCGCTGTAGTTGGTCCGCGCGTCCTTGCGCTCCTGGGTGAAGGGCTCGAAGATATGGTCCATGAAGTCCTCTCCGATGCCGATGCCGGTATCCGTCACCACAAAGCGGTAGTCGGCGGTATCCCCTCTGCGGGCGGTCTCCTCCGCCCGGACGGTGACGGAGCCGCCCGGCCGGTTGTACCGGATGGCGTTGTCAATGACATTCGTCAAAATCTGCTTCAAGTGCAGCGGGTTTCCGATCACCCGGCTGTGCTCCAAGCCGGACGCCTTCAGCTCCATGCGGATCTCCCGCTCCTCCGCCTGGTGGGAGAGGAGCATCATGCAGCTCTCCAGCGTCTCTTGAAGGTCAAAGGGCTCCTCCACCGCCGCCGGACGGCCGCTCTCCAGCTTGCTGACCTGAAGGACGTCGTTCACCAGGGACAGCAGGTGCTCCGCCGACACACGGATCTTCCGCCGGCACTCCGCCTGCCGCGCCGGATCGTCCTGGGTCCTCTCCAGAACGGCCAGCATCCCCAGAATGCCGTTGATGGGCGTGCGGAGGTCGTGGGACATCCGGGAGAGGAACTCGCTCTTGGCCGAGTTGGCCTGCCGCACCCGCTCCAGGAGCTCCAGGATGGACTGCTCCTGCTTCTTGCGGGTCACCATGGTCTCCGTGATGTCCTGGTGGTAGCCGTTGAGGCAGGCCCCCGGCTTTTTGAACGTCCGGTCCGGCACGCCGCCGCAGCGGACGTAGATCCGCCCCAGCTTCGGATGATTCCAGGGGTAGATCACCTCGGAGCGGCCGGTGGAGAGGATCTCCAGCACCGCCTCCTGCACCATCTCCACGTAGTCGGGCTCGATATTTTCAAACCAGCGCCGGTAGCACTCCTCCGGTCCGATTCCGTCCGGCACCCCCAGGAGGATCCGCATGGTCCGGTCGGCGTACATCCGGGGCGGGCAGCCGTCCTCCAGCTCGATGGTCCAGATGCCGGTCCGGGCCCCCTCCAGGATGTCCTCCAGGCTCCGCCGGGCCTCCAGCTTGTACTTCTCCTCCTGCTCCACCACGGCGTTGACGTCCCGCTGGGCAAAGATTGCCCAGTGGCCCTCCTCCGGCCGCTGGGCGGCGGAGAAGTGCAGCTCCAGGTGCCTCAGGCCGGTGTCGCCGCCGTTTACCTGGTAGCGGACGGAGAACTTCTGCTTCTCCCGCAGCTGCTCCAGGACGTACGCCCGCTCCGTCGCACTCCGGAGCCGCTCCTGATCCCGGGGGATCACATACCGGTCGATGTACCGCTCCATGGCGGCCTGATAGCCGTCTTGAAACTGGTCGGCCCAGTCCCAGTCCGTCTGCCCGCTTTTGCGGTAGCTCTCGCAGGCGCCGGTGTCCAGGTCCACCTGGCAGATGTCCAGATAGTCCACGCTGAGGGCGTGGAGGACGTTGTAGCTCCGCTTTTGCAGCTCCCGGAACAAATTGCGCCGCTTCAGGGAGGAGACGATGAAGTAGGCCGCGGTCTGGAGCATATTGGAGGCGTACTCCAGCATCTTGGCCGGCGGATTGTCCACGCCGTAAAAGCCGATGACCTTCTCCCCGTCGTACAGGGGCACCACCACCAGGGAGTGGATGCTCTGCCGCTTCAGATTCTCGTACTGAAGGGGGTCCGTCTCCCGGATATCCTCCAGGCGCTCAATGACGATATGCTCGCCGACGCTGAAATTCCGATACCAGCTCTCGCACACCTCCGGCGGGACGTTCTGCAGGTTCTCCCTCTCCGGCTCCACACCGTCGGCCACCCACTCGTAGGTGTTGTCGTCGCAGCCGGCCTCGTTCTGCTCGAAGATATAGGTGCGCTCCCCGTTCAGCGCCTTTCCCAGGTGCTCCAGCAGCACCTCCAGCGACCGGTCCGGCGCCTCCTCCAGCAGCGCGACGCGAAGTCCCTCGTTGATGACGGCCTCCAGATCCTGTACGCTGCGGATCCCGCTGTCCGGTCCGCGCTCTCCGGCGGGCGGCGCCGCCTCTCCGGCCCGCTCCAACCGATTCCTTTTATCTTCCATACGGATCCCTCCCACGCAGACCGCCCCCACCCCGGCCGCAGGATGCCGGAGAATCCCGCCGGAGGACGCTGTTTCGGAATATTGGCAACGCTCCGCGTCTTCCGCGGATCGCCAAAAGCAGAAAATTTTACGCTATCATAACATATTTCCACCGCCCCCGTCAATACGAACCGGGGGATGATTCCCTCCCGGCGCGATTTTCAAAAGGGTATTACCTCTCCGGCGCATTGCCCGTATCCTCCCCTCTCCGGCGGCCCAATTTTGTCCAAAACCACGGTTTTGCAAAAAAGCGCGGAATGGAGGTTGCCTCTCCCGCGGATTTGGGTTAAAATCGGACGGAACAAAGGGAAGAGAAAGGCGGGATTCAACTGATGAAGGCAACCTTGATTCTGGCCAACGGCAGCGTCTTCCGGGGGAGGAGCATCGGCGCCGCGGCGGAGTGCGTGTGCGAGCTGGTCTTCAACACCTCCATGACAGGCTACCAGGAAATTCTGACCGACCCGTCCTACGCGGGGCAGGGCATTGTCATGAGCTATCCCCTCATCGGCAACTACGGCGTCAACCACGAGGACAGCGAGTCCCAGCGGCCCTGGGCCTCGGCGCTCATCGTCCGGCACCTGGCCCCCCGGGGCAGCAATTTCCGCTGCGAGGGCGATCTGGACGCCTATTTAAAAGAATACGGCATCACCGGGATCGAGGGCGTGGACACCCGCGCGCTGACCCGCATTCTCCGCAGTCAGGGGACCATGAACGGCATGATCACCTGTGCGGAGCATTTTCATGTGGAGGACTGTCTTGCCCGCATCCGCGCCTACCGGGTGGAGGGCACCGTGGAGAAAGTCACCCGTTCCGTCCCCCAAGTGTACCCCGCCGTGACGGAGCAGCGGCTGCGGGTGGCGCTGATGGACTACGGCGTCAAGCAGAACATGATCCGCTGCCTCCAGGACCGGGGCTGCCAGGTGACGGTCTACCCCGCCCACACCCCCGCCAGCACCATTCTGGAGGGCGGCTTTGACGGCGTGATGCTCTCCAACGGCCCCGGGGACCCGGCGGACAACCGGGAGATCATCCGGGAGGTCCGGGCCCTGTACGAGAGCGGCATCCCCCTCTTCGCCGTGTGCCTGGGACACCAGCTGCTGGCCCTGGCCACCGGGGCCGCTACGCGGAAGATGACCTTCGGCCACCGGGGCGGCAACCACCCCGTCCGGGACGTGGCCGCCGGCCGGGCCTACATCACCAGCCAGAACCACGGCTATGTGGTGACCCGCGACAGCGTGGACCCGGCCGTGGCGGAGATCTCCCACGTGAACGTCAACGAGGGCAGCGTGGAGGGCCTGCGGTATAAGCGCCCCGACTGCTTCACCGTCCAGTTCCACCCGGAGGCCGCCCCCGGCCCCCGGGACACGGAGAACCTGTTTGACCGCTTCGTGGAGATGATGCTCCATCCCGCGGTCCGGAAGAGAGGAGGCGCACGGTAATGCCCAGGAATCCGTCCATTCAAAAGGTGCTGGTGCTGGGCTCCGGCCCCATCGTCATCGGCCAGGCGGCGGAGTTCGACTACGCCGGCACCCAGGCCTGCCGCGCCCTGAAGGAGGAGGGCGTGGAGGTGGTGCTGGTGAACTCCAACCCCGCCACCATCATGACCGACAAGGACATCGCCGACCACGTGTACATCGAGCCGCTGAACCTGGCCTCGGTGGAGCAGGTCATCCAAATCGAGCGGCCCGACTCCATCCTCCCCACCCTGGGGGGCCAGACGGGGCTGAACCTGGCCATGAGCCTCCACGAGCAGGGCATTTTGCGCAGGTACGGCGTCCGTCTGCTGGGCACCTCGCCGGAGTCCATCCGCAAGGCGGAGGACCGCCAGGGCTTCAAGGACGCCATGGAGGCCATCGGCCAGCCCTGCGTGGTCAGCGACGTGGTGGAGAGCGTCCAGGACGCCGTTTCCTTTGCCGCCTCCATCGGCTACCCGGTGATTGTCCGCCCGGCCTACACCCTGGGGGGCACCGGCGGCGGCATCGCCTACGACGAGCCCTCCCTGCGGGAGATCGCCGGCCGGGGCATCCAACTGAGCCGGGTGGGCCAGGTGCTCATCGAGCGGTGCATCGCCGGCTGGAAGGAGATCGAGTTCGAGGTCATGCGGGACTCCGCCGGCAACGTCATTCAGATCTGCTCCATGGAGAACATCGACCCCGTGGGCGTCCACACCGGAGACTCCATCGTGGCGGCCCCCACCCAGACCCTGGCCAACCGGGAGTACCAGATGCTCCGCACCGCCGCCCTGGACATCATCTCCGCCCTGGAGATCGAGGGCGGGTGCAACTGCCAGTTCGCCCTGAACCCTGAGAGCTTTGAGTACGCGGTCATCGAGGTCAATCCCCGGGTGAGCCGCTCCTCCGCCCTGGCCTCCAAGGCCACGGGCTACCCCATCGCCAAGGTGGCGGCCAAGATCGCCCTGGGCTACACCCTGGACGAGATCCCCAACGCCGTCACCGGCAAGACCACCGCCTGCTTCGAGCCCACGCTGGACTACTGCGTCTTAAAGCTCCCCCGCCTGCCCTTTGACAAGTTCACTACCGCCAGCCGGACCCTGGGCACCCAGATGAAGGCCACCGGCGAGGTCATGGCCATCGGCAATTCCTTTGAGGGGGCGCTGATGAAAGCCATCCGCTCTCTGGAGCTGCCGGTGAAGTCCCTGCGCCTGCCGGGGCTGGCGGACGTGTACACCGAGGACATCGAGGACCGGCTGGTAAACGTGGACGACCAGCGGCTCTTCGTGGTGGCGGAGGCGCTGCGCCGGGGCTTCTCCCCGGAGAAGATCAACAAGATCACAAAATACGACCTGTGGTTCCTGGACCGCTTCAAGAACATCGTGGACATGGAGAGCCGCCTGGACCACGGCCACCTGGACGAGGACACCCTCCGCGCCGCCAAGGAGATGGGCTTCTCCGACGCCTGGATCGCCGCCCTGGCGGGAAAGGAGCGGAAGGAGATCAAGGCCCTGCGGGAGTCTTTCGGCATCCGGCCCGCTTTCAAGATGGTGGACACCTGCGCGGCGGAGTTCGAGGCCCAGACCCCCTACTACTACTCCACCTACGACGGCGAGAACGAGGCGGACCAGCCTTTGTGCCTGCCGGAGGTGGGCCGGGTGGCCCCCGGCATCCCCGCGGCCCCGTGGCTCTTGGCCTCCACCCAGGCCCCCCACCGCACCGGGGAGACCCGGGAGCGGCGGAAGGTGCTGGTGCTGGGCTCCGGCCCCATCCGCATCGGCCAGGGCATCGAGTTCGACTACTGCTCCGTCCACTCCGTGTGGGCCCTGAAGCGGCTGGGCTGCGAGACCATCATCATCAACAACAACCCCGAGACTGTCTCCACGGACTTCGACGTGGCGGACAAGCTCTACTTCGAACCCCTCACCGCCGAGGACGTGGAGGCCGTGGTGGAGCAGGAGCGCCCCTGGGGCGCCGTGGTGCAGTTCGGCGGGCAGACCGCCATCAAGCTCACCCAGGCCCTCACCGACATGGGCGTGCCCATCCTGGGCACCCCCGCCGACGGCGTGGACGCCGCCGAGGACCGGGAGCGGTTCGACGAGATTTTGCAGCGCTGCGGCATCCCCCGGGCCCAGGGCCGGACGGTCTACACCGCGGAGGAGGCCCTGGCGGCGGCCCATGAGGTGGGCTATCCCGTGCTGGTGCGCCCTTCCTACGTGCTGGGCGGCCAGGGCATGGAGATCGCCTACAACGACCGCAACATCACCGAGTTCATGCGCATCATCAACCAGGTGGAGCAGGAGCACCCCATCCTGGTGGATAAGTATCTCTGCGGCCGGGAGGTGGAGGTGGACGGCGTCTTTGACGGCGAGGACCTGCTGATCCCCGGCATCATGGAGCACATCGAGCGGGCCGGCGTCCACTCCGGGGACTCCATCTCCGTCTATCCCCCCATACACATTGAGGACAGGCACAAGCAGACCATCCTCCGCTACACCCGGGACCTCTCTAAGGCCCTGGGGGTCATCGGCCTGGTGAACATCCAGTTCATCCTCTACGAGGACCAGGTGTACGTCATCGAGGTCAATCCCCGCTCCTCCCGCACCATCCCCTACATCTCCAAGGTCACCGGCGTGCCCGTCATCGACCTGGCCACCCGGGTGATGCTGGGCGGGAAGCTGAAAGACCTGGGCTACGGCACCGGGATCTACCGGGAGGCGGACTACTGCGCCGTGAAGATGCCGGTGTTCTCCTTTGAAAAGCTCACCGACGTGGACACCGGCCTGGGGCCGGAGATGAAGTCCACCGGCGAGTGCCTGGGGCTGGCGGAGTCCTTCCCCCAGGCGCTGCTGAAGGCCTTCAAGGGCGCCAACATGAAAGTCCCCAAGCGGGGCGGGCGGATCATCGTCACCGTCCGGGACGAGGACAAGGGGGAGATCGTGGACATCGCCCGGGGCTTTGCCGACATGGACATTGAGATTCTGGCCACCCCCGGCACCTGCGACGCCCTGCGGGCCTCGGGCGTGCCCGCCCGCAAGGTGGCCCGGGTCTCCGAGGCCCACCCCAACATCCTGGACATGATCGCCTCCGGCTCCGTGGACCTGATTATCGACACCCCCACCCGGGGCCGCCGCCACGACACCGACGGCTTCCGCATCCGCCGCTCCGCGGTGGAGCACTCCGTCCCCTGCGTCACGGCCCTGGACACCGCCCGGGCCATGCTCACCGTCCGCGCCCAGAGCCGCAGCGCGGACCTGCGCCCCCTGGACATCACCCGCATTTGAAAGAAAAACCACCGGCGGATACGCTGTATCCGCCGGTGGTTTTTTGTCTCTTTCCAACAAAGCGCCCTCATACCTCCTGCCCGTTCAGCCAGTCCTCCACCACATCCCGGGCCGCGGCGGGCGTGACGGCGCCATGGGCCATCGTTCCCAACAGGGACTGGATCTGTCTCTGGGAGCTGGTGATGTCCGAAACCGTCTCCCTCTCGTCCCCATAACAGACCTGGAGGCCGTAGCGCTCCACTTCCGCCGCCTCCTCCACCACCAGGTAATAGGACACCGCCGCCCCGCGGCACTCCGACCGGCCAAACCAAATTCTCCGCACACAAGGGCCTCCCTATTCAAAAATGCGGCCCCGCTTGAAGAATGCGAAATACGCGGCGGTCAACGGTCAGCGGACGCGGTTCCAGGTATTTCGGTATGCTTCAAGCAGGGTCGCTGCGAGTATATCACGATTTGGCTGTCGATTTTTGTCAAATTCTGTCGATCCCGGAAGTTTTTGGAAGCGGGCGGGGTGAACCGCGGGCTGATCTCCATTGACAAACCGTGTCAGCCGGGCTGTTCGTCCCACTCTCTCAGCAGCGACTCCAGCTCCTCCCGGCTGTAGAGCAGGTTCAGCGCCTCCAAAAGGCCGTTGGCGGTCAGGTGCTCCGGCAGGTCCAGCCGCCGCAGCAGCGCCTGCCGCCGACTGGCGCTGTTCTCTCCGCCGGAGAGACCCAGCTCCACCAGGTCCGCCTTGGTCAATTCCCCCTTGGCGGGCGTCTCCTCCGCCTCGTCCAGGAACGTCGCCCCCGCCCGGCGGAGGGCCTCCAGCAGCGCCTGGGGGCGCATTCCCTCCACCCCCAGCTTGCCCTCCCTGCCGGGATGGCGCTTGCGGCGCTCCTTGCCCGGGACGTCCGGAATGTAGGCCTGCTTCACCCGGTCCCGAGGCAGGGCGCCCTTGAGATAATTTCGGATGACGAAGCCCGCGCCGTCGCTGTCCGTCAGGACGATCAGCCCCTGTTTTTCCGCCAGGCGGCGGAGAAAGGCCAGCTTCTCCCGGTCGTTGAACACGGCAAAGCCCCCCAGGGTGACGATGGCGGCGTCCACCGTCTGGGAGAGGGTGTTCTTGTCGTAGCGGCCCTCCACCACGATGACCTCCTTGATCCGCTTCATCTCCGCGCCGCCTCCAGACGCACCAGCAGCAGCTTCAGCTCTCCCGCCGGGTCGATGCCCGTCTCGCTCTTCATCCGGCGGTCCAGAGTCTGGCACATCCGCACCGCGTCGGCGCACCACTTGGCCGTGCCCCGCCGGGCGGCGGTCAGCAGGCGGTTCGCCTGGAAATCCGAGTCCATTCCCCACAGCTCCATGAGCCAGTACTTGTCCCGTCCCCCGTCGATGGCCAGCCGGGCAGTGTAGATCCGCCGCAGCTGCCACCCCAGGGACGCCAGAATCGCAATGGGCTCCGTCTGCATCTTCAAGAGATTTTCCAGGATGGACGCCGCCTGTCCAAACTGCCCCTGGAGCACCGCGTCGGCCAGGCGGAACACCTCCGCCGACAGCACCGGGGTCGCCACGGCGTCAATGTCCCGCTGGGTGACGGAGGGACCCTTGGCGTAGGCGGCGATCTTGGCAATCTCCGGCACCAGGCCCGTCATCAGCCCCCCGCAGGTGAAGATCAGCTGCTCCGCCGTCCGGCGGTCAATGTCCTTTCCCAGGGCCCGGAAGCGGCGGGCGATCCACGACTCCAGATCGCGGCTGTCAACGGGGCGGAACTCCACTGTCTCCACATGGGCGCCGATGGCCCCGCACAGCTTCTTCATGGTCCTGTTGGGCTTGTACTCCACCGTGTCGTACACAAACACCATGCAGCAGTATGGCGGGATATCCTCCAGCAGGGCAATGAGCTTTTCCCGCTCCCCCTCACTCAGCTTGAAGAGGTCCAGGTCCACCGCCGCCACCAGCGTCCGCTCCGCCATCATGGGCATGGCCTCCGCCATCTCCGCCAGGGCCTGGACGTCCACGTCCTTCCCCTCCACCCGGTGGTAGTTGAACGCCTCAAATCCGTCGGGGACCAGCTTTTTCCGCACCTGCTCCAGGTAGTACTCCCGCAGGTAGCTCTCCTCGCCGTAAAAAATGTAGGCTCCGCCCAGGGTCCCCGCGGAGAGATCCTGTTTCAGCTTTTGAAGCCCCTTGCTCTCGCCGGCGGACTTTTTTCCGTAAGCCATGGTCGACTCTCCCGATTCCGTAATAGTCGGACGGCTCCCCGGGGCCTGTCCGTCCGCGGCTCCCCCCATTCCCCCGGTGGGAAAAAGGGGGGACGCCAGTCCCCCCCAACGAAACGCGTCAGCCCGGCGGCCAGGTCATATCCCGGCCGGAGAGCACGTGGAAGTGCAGATGGGGCACGCTCTGGCCCGCCTGCTCACCGATGTTGGACACCACCCGGTAGCTCTCAATGCCCATCTCCGCCGTGATCTTGGCGATGACCTCGAAGATGTGGGCCACCACCGCGCTGTTTCCGGCGTTCACGCCGGAGACGGAGGCGATGTGCTCCCTGGGGATCACCAGAAAATGGGTGGGCGCCTGGGGGGCGATGTCGTGGAAAGCATAGCACAGCTCGTCCTCGTAGACCTTGCTGCTGGGGATCTCGCCGGCGGCGATTTTGCAGAATAGGCAGTCAGACATGGAAGTTCCTCCTCTCACTCGTTCAGACGAATTGGTTTTGATCCGGGTCATACCGGTAATCCAGGGATTCCAGCGTCCGCCGCAGCCGGGACTCGTCGGCGTCCAGGGCGGCGCACAGCTCGCCGAGGCCGCCGTACTCGTCCCGCAGCTTCGTATTCACGACGCTCAGCAGGATATAGGGGTCTTTCGGCAGCGTCATTGCTCCGGCACCACGGCGAAGAACGTCAGGTCCTCCCCGCCCTCCGGGCTGTCGTTGATGAGGCTGTGTTCGTGGCCCTTGGGGCAGTAGTGGCAGGACCCCGGCCCCAGGGGCTCGTACACCCCGTCGCACAGCACCCTGCCGGCGCCGGAGAGAATGTAGATGATCTCACTGCTGGTCTCGTGGGTGTGGAGGCCGATGGAGGCCCCGGGCGCCAGCGTGCCCCGCATGATCTTCCCCAGCGCGTCCGTGTACATCCTGGCGGAGACCTCTTTCTCGCCGCCCCGCATGCGGGGGATGACGGTGGTCTCCATCTTGTCAAACTCAATCAGCATCTCCTGTCTCCTCCTCTGGCCTTCTCCCGTCCGTCCCGGGCACTCAGGCCAGCTTCCCGGCCACGAAGTCATCCACGCTGGCCAGCGCGTTGTCCAGCTTCAGCATATCGGTGCCGCCGCCCATGGCGCTGTCGGGCTTGCCACCGCCCTTGCCGCCGCATACCGCGCACACGTTCTTCACTAGGTCTCCGGCCTTGATGCCCCTGGCCACGGCCTCCTTGCCGCACACCGCCAGGAAAGAGATCTTCTCCCCTTTCACCGAGGCCAGCACGGCCACCACGCCGGGCTCCTTGTCCCGCAGGAAATCGCCCATCTGCCGCAGGGCGGCGGCGTCCAGGCCGCTGCGCTGGGCGGTGATGACTTTCAGCCCGCCCACGTCCTTGGCGCTCATCAAAAAGCTCCGGGCCTCCCCTAACGACGCCTCGGCCTTGAACTTGTCCAACGCCTGCCGCAGCTCTTTCATCTCCAGCAGCTGCTGCTCGATGCGGCTCTCCAGCTCGCCGGGGTTGGTCTTGAGCATCTGGGCGGCGTGGAACACCACCTGCTGGTTGCGATTGACCGCCTCCAGCGTCAGCTTGCCCACGGTGGCCTCGATCCGGCGGACGCCGGAGGCCACGGAGCCCTCGGACTTGATGCGGAAGAGGCCGGCCTTGGCGGTGTTGTCCAGGTGGGTGCCGCCGCAGAACTCCATGGAGAAGTCCCCCATCTCCACCACCCGGACCACGTCGCCGTACTTCTCGCCGAACATGGCCACGGCACCCTTGCGCCTGGCCTCCTCGATGGGCAGCACCTCCGTCACCACCGGGTAGCCCGAGAGGATCGCGTCGTTCACCAGCCCCTCGATCCGGCTGAGCTGTTCCGGGGTGATGCTCTCGAAGTGGGTGAAGTCGAAGCGGATGCGGTCCGGCTCCACCAGGGAGCCCGCCTGATGCACGTGGTCCCCCAGGACCTTTTTCAGCGCCGCGTCCAGCAGGTGGGTGGCGCTGTGGGCCCGGCGGATGGCCCTGCGGCGCTCGGAATCGATCTTGGCGCTGACAGCGTCGCCCACTTTCAGCACGCCCTCCGCCATTCTGCCGGAGTGGAGGAACTTGCCGCCCTTGTTCTTCTGCACGTCGGCGACCTCAAAGCGCATCCCGTCGGCGCAAATAGCGCCGCGGTCCGCCGTCTGGCCGCCCATCTCGGCATAGAAAGGCGACTTGTCCAGCACCACAGCGGCCTCCACGCCGGCGGCGATCTCATCCACCAGCTCGCCCCCGGCCACGATGGCCAGGACCCTGGCGTCGTTGACGCGGTCGCTGTCATAGCCCACAAACTCCGTGGCGGGCACGTCGCTGCCAAACTCGATGCCGGCCCAGCCCAGGTCACCCAGGGCCTCCCGGGCCTTCCTCGCCCGGACGCGCTGCTCCTCCATCAGCTTGTCGAAGCCCGCCCGGTCCACGCTCATGCCCTCTTCCTCCACCATCTCGCAGGTGAGGTCGATGGGGAAGCCGAAGGTGTCGTAGAGCTTGAAGGCGTCCGCGCCGGAGAACGCTTTCTCCCCCTTGGCCTTGTGGGCGGAGAGGAGCTCGTTGTAGATCTTCATGCCGCCGTCAAGGGTCTGGGCGAAGTTCTCCTCCTCCGTGCGGATGACCTTGGTGATATAGCCCTGCTTCTCCCGCAGGTCGGGATAGGCGGTCTCGTTCTCACGGACCACGGTGTCCACCACCTCGTGGAGGAAAGGACGGTCCACCCCCAGGAGCTTGCCGTGGCGGGCGGCCCGGCGGAGAAGACGCCGCAGAACGTAGCCCCGGCCCTCGTTGGAGGGCAGCACGCCGTCGCAGATCATCATCACGGAGGAGCGGATGTGGTCGGTGATGACCCGGAGGCTCACGTCCGTCTTGTGGCTCTCGCCGTAGTGGGCGTTTGTGATCTCGCTGACCTTGTTGGTGATGTTCATCACCGTGTCCACGTCGAAGAGGGAGTTTACGTTCTGGCACACGCAGGCCAGGCGCTCCAGGCCCATGCCGGTGTCGATGTTCTTGTTCTTCATCTCCTCGTAGTGGCCCTCGCCGTCATTGACGAACTGGGAGAAGACGTTGTTCCACACCTCGATATACCGGTCGCAGTCGCAGCCCACGGTGCACCCGGGCTTGCCGCAGCCGTGCTCGGCGCCCCGGTCGTAGTAGACCTCGGAGCAGGGGCCGCAGGGGCCGGCGCCGTGCTCCCAGAAGTTGTCTTCCTTGCCGAAGCGGAAGATCCGCTCCGCGGGGATGCCGATGTCCTTGTTCCAGATCTCAAAGGCCTCTTCGTCGTCCAGGTAGATGGAGGGATACAGCCGGTCGGCCTCCAGGCCCACCACCTTGGTGAGGAACTCCCAGCAGAAAGGGATGGCCTCTTTTTTGAAGTAGTCGCCAAAGGAGAAGTTGCCCAGCATCTCAAAGTAGGTGCCGTGGCGGTCGGTCTTGCCGATGTTCTCAATGTCGCCGGTGCGGATGCACTTCTGGCAGGTGGTCACCCGGTTCCGGGGGGGCTCCTCCTCCCGGGTGAACCAGGTCTTCATGGGGGCCATGCCGCTGTTGATCAGCAGGAGGCTGGCGTCGCCCGCCGGAGGAATCAGGGAAAAGCTGGGCAGACGCAGGTGCCCCTTGCTCTCAAAATAGCTCAGGAACATCTCCCGCAGCTGGTTGAGGCCGTAATACGGATGTGACATAAGTTCTCTCCTCCTAAAGTCGATGGTCTGCTGCAACGAAAAAAGCCCCGCCCCATAGATAGGGGCGAAGGCCTGCTCCGCGGTACCACCCTAAATTATCCCCCGGTAAGACAGGGGGACATCTCAAGCCATCCTGTAACGGGGATGAGCCGGCCCGCTCCTTGCGGGACGCTCCAAAGTGGCTGCCTCACGGCCTGGGCTGAGGGCTCGCACCATCTCCCTCTCGCTGAGAGCCGGTTTCGCAAGGCTGGCTTTTTCACGGCGTCTTTTCCTAATGAACAGTGCCATTATATCCTTTCCTGGGGATTTGTCAAGAATCTTCCGCCTCTTTTTTTGCCGCTTTTTTGTAGGCCTCCGCCGCTTTTTTGGCCTTTTGCCGCCGTTTAATCAAAACGCACTCCCCCGTCCGGACGCACTCCCCGCAGCCGATGCAGGGGGTGGCGTCGTACTTCTTGTCATACAAAATCGCGCACAGCACCCCGGGCACCGCCAAAACCGCGATCAAAAAGAGCCATCCATACCACGCCATCGTCTCCGCTCCTCCCGTCGTTCAAAACTTCCCCGCCGCTCTTTTGACATCATACCGCCTTTTGGGCAAAAGGTCAAGGAAATCGGAGGCCGCGGGACAAGAGCGCCGGTCCCCGGGGGACCGGCGCCCTTTCGTATCCATGCGCGCCCGCGGGGGGCCGCGGCGGATCAGAGATAGGGGTGCTTGTAGGGGGCGGGCTCCGGGCCGCAGTAGAGGCCGTAGGCGTCGCAGATCCAGTACGTCCCGTTCACATTCACCCGGCACCACTGGTGGTCGTACTGGTTCTCGTTGACGTGCTCATAATGGATGCCCAGCATATTCAGGCACAGGCCCGTGGCCCTGGTGCAGCCGGCGCAGGAGGCCGCCCCCAGGACGAAGTAGCCGTAGGGGTCGTTGTAGTGGGGCGTCTCCATGGAGTAGTCCATGCCGCTTTCAAACATGGCCCGCAGTGCCGCGGCGACGCCCCGGAGCTGCTCCTCCCGGCTCAGGCGGGCCAGGGGGGTGACCACCTTCAGCGCGGCCTGGTAGGCCTGGGCCATCTCCTCGTCGCTGGCCTTGCGCCGCAGGCTCTTCAGGTTGGCCAGCTCATTCAGGGGCACCGGCTCAAAGGGGGCCTCTTTCAAATTGACCGCCTTGCGCAAAGAGGGGTCCAGCGCCCGCCCCACCAACGCCGCCGCGGCCCCCCGGGAGAGGCCCTGGTCCGGGGTAAAGGTGCCCTTGGCGTCGTTGCCGGTGAGGATGCCCGCCCGGTAGAGCTCGTACACCGCCTGGGCGTTGGCGTCGCCGGAGGCCAGGTCGGGAATGGCGTTGTCCTCTACGCTGCCGATGGCCTTCAGCGCGGACTCCGGCATGGAGACCCAGAGGGCGTTGGCGAACAGGATGCGGCTGACGGGACGGTCGCAGGCCTCCGCCGAGAGGCCCTCAAAGTCCATGAGATCGTGCTTTTCGGCGTAGCGCAGGTAGGGCTCGTACCAGGGGTCTCCCGTCTGCGTCGGCAGGGACGGGGCGTCCTTGCAGAAATGGTCGTGGATGCGGCAGGCCATGACGATGGCCTGGGCCAGGGTGACGCCGCCCTCCGTGTCGAAGTAGTCCGCCCGCCTGCCCCCCATGATGCCGTACTCATAGGCGACTTTTACATTGCCGGCGCACCAGGTGTCGGCGGTGACGTCGGTGAACTGGCCCTCGGTGTAGGTGTTGACTCTCCCGTCTCCGGCGGCCAGGGCCGGAAGACTCAGCTGGGCCGCCAGCAGGGCGGCAAGCAGCAGCGCGCTCCATTTTCTCATGGCGAAATCCCTCCCATTTCCATCAGTTTACGCCCCGGGGCGGGGGTTGTCAAGATGCCCGGCGCATAGGGAGAGGCGTTCCAGCCGTCCATCCGCCGCCCACCCGTGCTCCGGGGGATTCCCGGCGTTCCGGCGGAGAGAGCCAATCCCCTGGGCCGGAAGCGGGTCCCCCCCCAGTCAAAAGAGGCCGCTTTCGCGGCCTCCTCTCTGCGCCGTCACTCCTCCTGCCACAGCGGCCCCTCCCCCGGGGGCGTCAGCAGCAGCCGCAGCCCCAGCAGGGGCAGCAGCTCCTCCGGCGGCTCCGGCAGGGGCGGCAGGGGGAGCTCCTGGGGCTCGATCACTCCCCCGTCGGGCCGGGGCAGGCTCCGCTGGACGCACAGCACCGGCTCTGCCAGGCTGGAGAGGGTCAAACTGTCCCGGGGGGACAGCCCCCAGGTGATCACCGTCTCCGCCCGGACCGGCGGCGGGCCGTCCCCCGGGAGCAGCAAGATCCGGCAGGACACCTCCGCCCGCCCCAGGGCCGCCCGGCCCCGCCGGGTCAGGGCCAGCAAATCCCAGGCCCGCCCCGCCAGCCCCGCCGGGGACTCCGCCCCCAGAACGCCCGGGGGCAGCCACTTCAGCCACGGAGCCGGGCAGTCGAAAATCGCTCCCTCCATGAAACCACCTCCCGGGTAGTATGGCTGGGGGCAAAAAATTTTACTCGTTTTTCCTCCGGAAACGTGGTATACTGTCTCTCGACCAACAGGGGGAGGTGCGGACGTGGATTTCTGGGGCCATCTGAAAACCGTGAATCACCACCGGGCGCTGGTGCGGAAATACTGCTTCCGGCTGGGGCTGTACTGGCAGGGGCTGACCCACGACCTCAGCAAGTACGCCCCCGTGGAGTTCTGGGCCGGGGTGAAGTACTTCCAGGGGGACCACAGCCCCAACGACGCCCAGCGCAAGGCCCGGGGGTACAGCGCCTCCTGGCTGCACCACAAGGGCCGCAACCGCCACCACTTCGAGTATTGGACGGACTACGGCCCCGAGGGCATCCAGGGCGTGGAGATGCCGGCGAAATACGTGGCGGAGATGTTCTGTGACCGCCTGGCCGCCAGCAAGGTCTACCGGGGGGCGGACTTCGACCCCGCCGACCCCTACCGCTTCTTTCTCCGGGGCCGGAACAAGCGCCTTTTGCTCCACCCCGCCACCTCCGCGGCGCTGGAGACCATCCTGGTAAAGCTCCGGGACGAGGGCGAGGACGCCGCCTTTGACTACATCCGGCGGGAGGTTCTGAAAAAATAGCCCTTGACAGCGGGACGCGGGCGTGGTATTTTATAAACAGACCATCGGTCTGTTTGAGAGGAGAGACGACCTTTGGGACGAAACAAATATCCGGAGGAGACCGTCCGAAAGATTCTGGACACGGCGGAGCGGCTGTTCATTGAAAAGGGCTACGACCGGGCCTCCCTCCAGGAGATCATTCAGGAGACGGGCCTTTCCAAGGGGGCCATCTACCACCATTTCGCCTCCAAGGAGGACATCCTCTACTCCGTCTGCGAGCGCATCGGCCGGCGGAACGGCGAGATCCTCTCAAAGGTCCGGGACGCCCCCGGCCTGAGCGGCCTGGAGAAGCTGCGGACCATCTTCAAGGTCTCCATGCAGCCGGAGCGGCAGGCCAAGATGTTCTGCATGATGCCCTATCTGCTGGACAACGCCAAGTTTCTCGCCACGGAGATGCAGAGCATCTTCGCCGAGGTGGCGCCCCGCTTCATTGAGCCCATCATCCGCCAGGGCCTGGCGGACGGCTCCATCCGCACGGACCACCCCAGGGAGCTGGCGGAGGCCATGATGCTCCTCTCGGACATCTGGATCAACCCCATCGTCCGCCCCACCACGCCGGAGGAGATCCGGGCCCGGTGCGCCCTGTACAACCGCCTCTTCACGGCCTTCGGCATCACGGACCTGATCGATGAGGAAATTGTCGGCACCCTGCTGGGCTATGCGGAACTGGCCCGCCATCCGTCCCCGGACGAGGGGGAAAACGGCTGAGGAGAAACTGCCGCGCGCGGGCGGTTTCTTTTTGGAAATATAAAAACCGACGGTCGGTTTATAAAAGGAGAATCTCTATGCAAAGCAAACAGGCGCCCCTGTTCCGCCGGGACTTCACCCTGGTGGTCATCGGGCAGATCATCTCTCTCTTCGGCAACGCGATCCTGCGCTTTGCCCTGCCCCTCTATCTCCTGCGGCAGACCGGCTCCGCGGCCCTCTTCGGCGCGGTGGGGGCGGCGTCCTTCCTCCCCGCCGTGCTGTGCTCCCCCGTCGGCGGCGTGGCGGCGGACCGGATCAGCAAGCGGGATATCATGGTGGTCCTGGACTTCTCCACGGCGGGGCTGATTCTGGCTTTCGCCCTCCTCCTGGGCCGCGCGCCCCTGGTGCCGCTGATAATCGTCTGCCTCATGCTGCTCTACGGCATCGCCGGGACCTACCAGCCGGCGGTGCAGGCCAGCATCCCCCTGCTGGCGCCGGCGGACCAGCTGACCCGCGCCAACGCCGTTATCAACATGGTGGGCACCCTGTCGGGCCTTCTGGGCCCGGTGGCGGGGGGCGTGCTGTTGGGGGCTTTCGGCCTCCGGCCCATTTTGTGGGTCGGCATCGGCTGCTTCCTCTTCTCCGCCGTCATGGAGCTCTTCATCCGCATCCCCCACCGCCCCCGGGCGGCGGAGGGCAGCGCGCTGTCCACGGTCCGGCGGGACCTGGGGGAGAGCTGGCGGTTTGTCCGCTGGGAGCGGCCGGTGTTCCTCTCGGCCACGCTGGTGCTGGCCCTTTTCAATCTGGTACTGTCCGCCGCGCTGATTGTGGGCATCCCCGTGGCGGTGGTCCAGGTGCTGGGCATGAGCGACGGCCGCCTGGGCCTCACCCAGGGGGCCATGGGACTGGGCGGGCTCTTCGGCGGCGTCCTGGCGGCGCTTTTGGGGGAGCGCCTGCGGCTCCGGCGGGGCGGCGTGCTGCTTTTGACCGCCGGCCTGACGGCGGCGGGGATGGGGCTTTCGCTGCTGCCGGGCGTCCCGCCCGTCCCGGGCTGGCTGGGTGTCACGGCCATGAGCTTTGCCGTCATGGTCCTCTCCACACTGCTGGTGGTGGTGCTCAGCGCCGCCGTCCAGAGCCGGACGCCGCCGGACCTGATGGGAAAGGTGATGGCCTTCATCATGGCGGTGTCCAACTGCGCCTCGCCGCTCGGGCAGGCGGTCTACGGGGTTTTGTTCGAGGCGTGTCCCGCCTGGGCCGTCCTGCTGGGGGCGGCGGCCGCGGCGGCTGCGGCGGCGCTCTACTCCAGGCGGGTCTTCCGGGCGCTGGACGGCGAAGAGGTCTGATACAGGGATACCCGCCCCCTCTGCCCCCGCGCCGGCGGACCGCGGGACCGCCGGGAAAAAACAGTTCCCGCCCTTCGGGTATGCGGGGCCTTGCGCGGGCGAAAATACGGACAAATCAGGAGCCGGTGCCTAAAATTTAGGCACCGGCTCTTCGTTTGTCCATTGCGGTTTTCTCCCCCGGCACATACACTGCCAACAGCGGGGCCCGAACCGCCTCCGTCACGGCGCCGTCCGCCCCAGCAGCGCGCTCTGGGTAGAGCCCTGGAGGCATCTGCAGATCCGCTCCAAAAACTCCGGCATATCGTAGTCCATGCCCTGGTCCAGCCAGTCCAGCACCAGCCCCATGCCCGCGCACTTGTAGAAGTGGCACAGGGTGGTCAGCGTCTCCTGGTCCCCACCGCCCAGGGTGCTCTTCACGCTCTCGGCACAGGCCCCGATGGCGTGGTCCACAAGGCGGTTCAGATAGCTCACAAACACCTCCCGCTGTACGGAGCGGTAGATGTGCAAAATCGCCTTTTTCCGGGCCATGCACCCCTCCACCAGGGGAATCAGGCAGTCCAGGGTGTTTCCGAAGCGGAAGTGCTGTTCCACGATCTCCTCCACCCAGGCCTCCATGGTGGCCTCCGCCAGGGCGGGAATGTCCTGAAAGTGATAGTAGAACGTGTTCCGGTTCACATGGCACCGGTCCACGATTCCCTTGACGGTGATCTTGCTGTAGGGCATCTCCTCCAGAAGCTGCCAGAAAGCGTCGCTGAGCGCCTGCTTGGTGCGGTTCATTCTCACCCTCCTCCCTGCTCTATGGAGAACAGTATAGCAAAAAATCCCCCGGCTGGCAAGGCGCCGGGCGTTTTCATTTTATCTTTATTATGGAGTGATTCAACATGAAGCGATCCCCCGGAACCCCTCTCCGCGCCCTCTCTCTTTTGCTGAGCGGAGCCCTCGCCGCCTCCCTGGCCCTCCCCGCCGCGGCGGCGGAGCCCGTCGGGGACGGCGTGGCCCCCACCTATGACGAGGCCTACTACGCCACGCTGGACTACTACGGCAATCTCACCGAGGGCAGCGTGGTAAAGAGCTACACCCTCAACGGCGCGGCGTCTCTGCGGGACCACGGCGTCTACGATCAGGTGGTGAACCTCACCGACGGCACCGCCCCGGTGACACGAAACGGCGTCACGGAGTTCCGGTTTGACCGCGCCCCCGCCCACTTCTACTTCGAGGGCAAGACGGCGGAGCCCTACCGGAACCTGCCCTGGACCCTCTCCATCTCCTATACGCTCAACGGCGTGGCCGCCCGGGCGGAGGACCTGGCGGGAAAGACCGGCGTGGTGGAGATCGCCGTGGACGCCGTCCCCAACCAGCACGCCAGCGACTACGCCCGGTACAACTACACCCTGGAGGCCATGGCCATGTTCAACCAGGACGACATCCTCTCCCTGGAGGCCCCCGGGGCCCAGGTGCAGCTGATCGGGAACCTGCGGGCGGTGCTGTTCATCGCCCTGCCGGGGGAGGAGCGGCACTTCCGCATCCGGGTGGGCGCGGAGGATTTCGCCTTTTCCGGCATGACCTTTTTGATGGTTCCCGCCACCCTCGGCCAGCTGGAGGAGCTCGCCAAGCTCTCGGAGCGGAAAGATGCGCTGGAGGAGGACTACGACGCCCTCTCCGGGAGCCTGGACGCCCTCCTGGACTCCTTCGCGGACCTCAGCGGCAGTCTGCGGGACACCGCCAACGGCCTGGAGGAGCTGAACCGGGCCCGGGACACCATCTCCTCTGGCAAGGATCAGATTTACCAGGACGGCGACCGGGTGCTGGCGGATCTGGCGCGGCTGAACGGGTCCCTGAGCACCCTCCCCGGCCATCTGGACGGCGCCGGGGACGCGGTGGACGACGTCACCGGCTCCCTCTCCGACGTGACGGACACGGCCGTGGGCCTGCGGGGCAGCCTGGAGGACGTCAGCGACGGCCTGGAGAGGCTGCAGCGGGACATCCGGGACATCCGCGGCGGCAACGGCAGCATGGAGGACAATCTAAACCGCCTGGGCACGGACCTGAAAGCCCTCCAGGACAGCCTCCGGGAGCTGGAGGAGCTGCTGAAGGCCCTGGACATCCAGATCAGCGGCGGCATCCTCTGGGAGATTCCGGAGAACATCCGCCGGCACATCAAGGTCCAGGGCCAGAAGCTCTCGGACATTCTGGCCCAGGTCCAGGGGCTGGAGGCCGTGTGGGCCGGCGTCGCCAGGGACGCGGAGGGGAACGCGGCGGAGACCGTTCCATACCCCCGGTTCCAGATTGCCGCCCTGCTGGCCGCCGGAACCGCCGGCAGCGCCGCGGAGGCCCAGGCCCTGCTGGACCAGGTGCGGGCCGTGGACGGCGCCGTCGCCCAGGTCCAGGCCGCCCAGCCGGGCATCGCCCCGGAGCAGGCCATCCAATATCTGATAACCGCGGGACAGCTGACGCCGGACCAGGCGGCGGCGTACGCTGCCGCAAAGCCGAAACTGGCCGTGATGGAACAGGTCTACGCCGCCGTCACCGGCGGCACGGACCGCCCCATGGACAAGGCGGGCTTCTTCACCGCCATGCTGATGCTCAATGACATCAACAAGCTCCCGGCGGACCGGCAGACGCCGGAGGCCGTCGCCGGGATTCTGGCCCAAGAGGCCCTCTACGCCCGGACGGGGAAGTCCCTGGCCGGCCTGAGCCGGGACCACGGCGCCGCGAGGCTCACCGGCCTTCTGGAAGCCCTGGGAAGCCTGCTGAGCCACCTGGGCGGCGGCGGCCTCACCGGGGACCTGAGCGGCCTTGTGGGAAAGACGGACGCCGCCCTGGGCCACCTGGACGGCCTGGCGGACGCGGGGAGGGACATCCTGGGCCAGGCGGATGATCTTCTGACGGAGGTCCGGAATCTGGACGACACGATCAACCGCCGGGTTCCCGGCCTCCACGACACCCTGGAGGACACCCGGACGCTGGTGGAGGACATGGTGGTCACCGTGGACGACACCACCGGCTTTCTCGCCTCTTTCCGGGACCTGGCTCAGACCTCCGGCGCCCAGCTGGATACCGGCGCCCGGGAGAGCCTGACGGGCCTGGCCGCGGCACTGCGGAAGACCGCCCGCAGTGTGGACGCCGCCGGCGATGTCCGGGATGCCAAGGGGAAGATCGACGAGATCATCGAGGACACCTGGGCGGAGTACACCGGGGACGTGAACAACCTGCTGCTGATGGACGCCGGGGCGCCGGCGGTGTCCCTGACCTCGGAGGAGAACCCCTCCCCCGCCAGCGTACAGGTGCTCATCCGCTCCCAGGAGATCAAGGCGGAGGCGGAGGCCCGGGAGGTCCCGGCCGATGCCCAGGCCCAGGCGACCACCTTCTGGGGCCGGGTCACCCAGATGTTCCGGGACTTCTGGTCCGCCATCACGGGGATTTTCCAAAAATAGCGCTTATTGAGAATGGACGGTGTTTTCCTTTGCTCGACCGAATTGCCCATCTTCTGACCCGAAAGCCCAGGCTGGTGGCCCTCATCGCCGCGGCGCTGCTGATTCCCTCCGCCCTGGGCTATGTGGGCACCCGGGTCAACTACGACATCCTCACCTACCTGCCCCAGGACCTGGAGTCCTCCCAGGGGGAGCGGCTGCTGGAGGAGCCCTTTCACATGGCCGCCACCAGCATGCTCATCGTGGAGAATATGCCCGCCGCCTACACCAACGATCTCATCAACGCCATCAAGGACGTGCCCGGCGTCTCCAACGCCGTGTGGCTGTCCAACGCCGTGGGCATCCAGATTCCCATCGACTTTATCCCCGCCGGGCTGCGGGAGATGTTCTATGCCGGCGAGGCCACCATGATGGTCATTCAGTACGACAAGTCCGGCGCGGACCAGGAGACCATGGAGGCCATCGACGCCATCCGCTCCCTCTGCAACGAGAAGTGCTTTCTGGCGGGCTTCTCCGTGGTCATCAAGGACACCAAGGACCTGGTGGACCGGGAGCTGCCTGTCTACGTGGGGCTGGCGGTGGCGCTGTCCCTGGCGGCCATGTCCCTCACCATGGAGTCCGTGGTGCTGCCTTTCGTGTTTCTCGCCAGCATCGGCATGGCCATCGTCTACAACTTCGGCACCAACATCTTCCTGGGGGAGATCTCCTACATCACCCAGGCCATCGCCGCCGTGCTGCAGCTGGGCGTCACCATGGACTACTCCATCTTCCTCTACCACCGCTACAAGGAGGAGCAGTCCCGCTGGGACGACAAGCGGGACGCCATGGCCCGGGCCATTACGGCGGCGTTCACCTCCCTGTCCGGCTCCAGCCTCACCACCATCGCCGGCTTCATCGCCCTGTGCTTCATGCGCCTCACCCTGGGGCGGGACATCGGCATCGTCATGGCCAAGGGCGTGGTGCTGGGGGTGGCCACCGTGGTGCTGGTGCTGCCGGCCCTGCTGCTGCTCTTTGACAGGCAGATCGAAAAGCACACCCACAAAAGCCTCCTGCCAGACTTCACCGGGCTCAACCGCGCGGTGATCCGCCGCCGGAAATGGCTGGCGGCCCTCTTCCTGCTCCTCTTCCTCCCGGCGGTGTACGCCCAGTCCCACACCGGGGTGTACTACAAGCTGGACGAGGCCCTGCCCCAGGACATGGCCTCCATCGTGGCCAACAGCAAGCTCAAAGACGAGTTCGACATGGCCGGGTCCCACTTCATCCTCCTGCGGGACGACATCCCCGCCGCGGATATGAACCGTCTGGAGTCCGCCATCCGGGACACCGACGGCGTCACCTCCGTTCTCTCCTATCACGCCATGCTGGGCTCCGGCATCCCGGACTTCTTCATCCCGGAGGAGGTGCGGAACATGCTCAAGCAGGGCGGATACCAGCTGCTGATGGTGAACTCCGAGTACGCCACCGCCTCCGACGAGGTCTCCCAGCAGCTGAAAGCCCTGAACGGCCTGGTAAAGGACTACGACCCGGGGGCCCTCATCACCGGCGAGGCCGCCCTCACCGACGATCTGATTACCACCTCCGCCGTGGACTTCCAGGTGACCAACTACATCTCCATCGGCGCCATTTTGCTGATCGTGGCCTGGGTGTTCCGCTCTCTCTCCATGCCGGTGGTGCTGGTGGCGGCCATCGAGCTGGCCATCTTCATCAACCAGGGCATCCCCTACTTCACCGGCGCCGTCATCCCCTTCGTCTCCCCCACCATCATCGGCTGCGTCCAGCTGGGGGCCACGGTGGACTACGCCATTCTCCTGGCCACCCGGTTCCGGGAGGAGCTCCAGAGCGGCAAGTCCTCCGTTGAGGCCATCGAGATTGCCGCCGCCGCCTCCGACGGCTCCATCATCACCAGCTCTCTTGTGATGTTCTGCGCCACGTTGGGGGTGGGACTGATCTCGGAGATTGAGATCATCAGCTCCATCTGCGTCATGCTGGCCCGGGGCGCGCTGATCTCGGCGGTGATGAGCATGTTCCTCATGCCCTCCATCCTGTGCGTGTGCGAGCCGCTGATTCACAAAACCAGCCTCCACTGGCGCAGCCCCCGGCCGGAGAAAAAAGCCGCCGCGGCCAAATAGTCCCCGGCCATTCAGGAAGCTGTGCCAATCGGCACAGCTTCCTGAACTTTTCCTTTCCCCCGGGAAAAAGCTGTGGTATAATGGTTGGAGACTCCACCGCCCCGCGCCGGGCAATCCAGTACGGAAAGGACGGAACCGCTATGCGCAGACTGTGGTACAACGGAAAAATCGCCAGCATCGACCCGGAGAACCGGATCTATCAGGCCCTTGGCACAGAGGATGAGAAGATCGTCTTCCTGGGCAGCGGCCAGGAGGCCGACACCCTCCCCTGGGACGAGCGCACCGACCTGAGAGGCGCCCTCATGCTCCCGGGCTTCCAGGACTCCCATTTACACATGATCCACTACGCCGTCCACCAGCGGAATGTGGCCCTCTTCGGCGTGGACTCCATCCCGGAGGCCGTCCGCATCTGCCGGGAGCGCATTCAGCAGGAGCATCCCCCCTACCTGGTGGCCGTGGGCTGGAATCAGGAGATGATGAAGGAGGGCCGCCTGCTGACCCGGGCGGACATGGACCAGATCTCCACGGAGATCCCCGTCTGCGCCATCCGGGCCTGCGTCCACATCGCCGCCTGCAACAGTGTGATGCTGGACCGCATCCGGGAGATGAAGGACGCCAAGCCGGATATGCTGGCCGGCGTGGACTATGAAAACGGCCTCCTGCGGGAGAGCGCGGTGGACTTCTACCTGGACGTCATGCCCCCCGCCGACGATGAGGAGATCCGCCGCCTGGTGCGCCTGGCCCAGCGGGACATGAACGCCGGCGGCGTTGTGGCCATCCACTCCGACGACCTCCAGTCCGTGCCGGGCGTGGCGCCGGACCACGTGCTGAAGGTCTTCCAGGACATGGAGCGGGACGGAGAGCTGACCATGCGCATCCACGAGCAGTGCCTGGTGAGTCAGGCCCAGTTCCCGGCGCTGCTGGCCCTGCGGCCGGCGGAGACGGACCACACCGGCATGGTGCGCCTGTCCTGCCGGAAGCTCCTGGAGGACGGCTCCCTGGGCGCCAAATCCGCCGAGATGATCGACGGCTACGCGGACCAGCCGGACTACCACGGCATCGCCAACTACACCCCCCAGGAGCTCTACGAGATGGTCCGGGACGCCCACGCTCAGCGGCTGGACGTGGCCTGCCACGCCATCGGCGACCTGGCTCTGCAAAAGTTCTGCGACACCGTGGAGCGGGTCCTGAGAGAGGACCCCTGGCCGGACCACCGCCACGGCGTCGTCCACGCCCAGGTCACCTCCCCGGAGCTGCTGGAGCGAATGCGGACCCTGGGGCTCCAGGCCTTTATTCAGCCCATCTTCATCGACGCGGACATGGAGATCATCGCCCAGCGGGTGGGCGAGGTCCACGCCAGGGACTGCTACCAGTGGAAGACCATGCGGGACATGGGCATCCACACCAGCGGCGGCTCCGACTGTCCGGTGGAGCCCTTCGACATTCTGGAGAACATCCGCTCCGCGGTGGACCGCAAAAACCGGGCGGGAACGCGCACCTACCTGCCGGAGCAGGCCCTGACAGTGGAGGAGGCCATCCGCCTCTTCACCTGCGACGCCGCCTGGAGCGGCCGGGACGAGGATTTCCGGGGCACGCTGGAGCTGGGCAAGCTGGCCGATCTGGTGGTGCTGGATCGGGACCTGTTCCAGATCCCGCCGGAGGAGTTCACCCAGGCCAAGGTGCTGGAGACCGTGGTGGGCGGAAAGACCGTCTATCACGCCTGATTCAAAGGGAGAAAGAGGCTGTCATGCAAAGCATGACAGCCTCTTTTTTGCATAAGCCGCGCCTCGGGCGGCAGACCGCCTCACCCGTCAGCCCATAATCAGCTCACAGACCATTTTCAGCTCCTCGGCGGTTTTGGCGGTGCAGCGCACCACATCGTCGGCGATCTTCTCCACGCCGGGCAGCCGGCAGGCCGAGCGCACCGACTGATGGGTGGGCAGGCACACCTCCAGCACCAGGGTCTCCGGCACCTGGGGGACCGGCGGCGCGCCGGCGGCCAGCTGCCTGGCCACGGCCTCCTCGATGGCCCTCTCCGCCGTCAGGGGGTGAATATTCCAGGTGGAGTTGCCCTTGCAGCGCTTCACCGCCACGGTGGCAAGGCCCGGGATCTCCGCCTCCGCCATGCGGCACATCGCCTCGTCGCCGCTGAGGAACAGCGACGGGACCCCCAGGGACGCGGCGTACAGGGCGTTCATGGTAAACTCCGAGGCCAGACGGCCGTTGATCTTCGCCCAGCGGATCAGCTCATACTCGCTGGTGTGGGCCAGGGGGCTGCCGTCGCAGCCGGCGGGGGCGTGGTAGCCGATGTAGAGCACGCCGCTGAAGCTGCTGTCCAGTCCCCCCATCATGGAGGCGGGGTGGCAGGGCCAGCCCCGCATCAGCTCCGTGCCCTCCGGCAGGCCTATATGGCGGATGTTGCAGGCGCCGCCGTGGCCGTCCCGGACCACCGGGACCGCGCCCGATGCCAGCACCGCCCGGCAGGCGGCCGCCGTCTCCCGGGTCATCTGCTCGCAGGCGGCGTCGTAGCCCTGCTTCCCCTCCTCGGTCTCCGACCAGAAGGTGACGTCGGTGATTCCCTCGATGTCAACGCTGATAAAATACCGCTTCTGCTCCATGTCAGCCTCCCGTCACTGCTGCTCGTACTTTTCCAAAAACTCCAGCAGGCCCATGTACTTGTTCCCCCGGACGCCCACGGTGGTCTTCGCGTGGTAGAGGGAGCTGATGATGGCCTCCTCCACCGCCTCCACGGTGGACTCGAATACCCAGTCGATATTCTCGTCGTAGAACATCTTCATGTCCCAGACGTTCTTGTCGCTGTAGTGGGGCTGGTTGTTGGCGGTGGTAAAGGCCACGGCGATGTCGCCGCTGCCGTTGCCGGAGTAGGATCCCACCCGGCCCAGGGAGATCATGGCCCGCTTGGCCAGCCGCTTGAGCTGGCGCTCGTTCAGCGGCGCGTCGGTGCCGATGACGATGATGATGGAGCCGCTGTCCTTGAACTCCCGGCCGCATTCCTCGTTGCACTTGCGGGTGTCGATGTGGCGGCCGCCGATCACCAGGTTTCCGGCGGCGCCGAAGTTGGTCATGACCAGCGCGCCGGTGGTGTAGGTCTTTCCGTCCGCCTCCAGCTGCCGGGAGGAGGAGCCGATGCCGCCCTTCAGACCCAGGCACACCATGCCGGTGCCGCCGCCCACGGCGCCCTCCTCAAAGTCCTCCGCCGCGCGCTCCACGGCCTGGAGCACGTGCTCCTCGGTGACGTGGAGGCCCCGGATGTCGTTGAGCCGCCCGTCGTTGCACTCGGTCACCAGGCAGTTCACCGTGCCGGTCTCCACGCCAATGTCCGGGTTCCGGGCCATCATATACTTCACCATGGCGGTGAGGGCCGTGCCGACGCTGAGGGTGTTGGTGAGGATGATGGGCGACTCGATGGTGCCCAGCTCCTCCACCTGCACAAGGCCGGCGCTCTTGCCGAAGCCGTTGATGATGGCCGTGCCGGCCATGACCTTCTCCTGGAAGAGGTTTCTCTCATGGGGGAGGATCGCCGTAACGCCGGTGTTGACCTCTCCGTGCTGGATTGTGACCTGTCCGACCTTCACGCCGGGCACGTCGGTAATCAGATTCCGGGGCCCATGCTTCCACTTGGAGTGGAGCTCCAGACCGCCTTCAGGTATTCCCATAGTCCGTCCTCCTCATTATTGAACTAAATTTTCGTTCGTGAATATGCCCAGCGGCGGAATCACCGCTGGGCATATTGGTTCGGCATGTCTCCGCGCCGGATTACTGCTGCGCTTTTTCTCTCTTGATCTTCGCGTCGAAGATGAAGTAGGTCACGGCGCCGATGGCGGGCACCGCCAGGCCGATGATGGAGGTCACGGGATCCTCCACCAGGGTGTTGATCATCAGGGCGCCGAAGAGCACCACGCTGATGACGATGGTGACGGGATAGCCCCAGGCCTTGTAGGGACGCTCCAGATCGGGATACTTCTTCCGGTAGATAATGACGGCCAGCACCACCAGGGTGTTGAACACCATGCCAGAGAAGACCACCAGGTTCGTCAGCTGGTCCAGATTCCGCAGCAGCACCAGGATGGAGCAGATGACGGCCTGCCAGATCAGGGAGTGGGTGGGAACCTGATACTTGGGGTGGATCTTCTTGTAGCTCTGGAAGAAGTGGCCCTCCACGGCCATGGCGTAGTAGTTGCGGGCGAAAGCGATAATCATGCCGTTGATAGAGCCGAACATGGCCACCAGCATGGCCGCCAGCACCAGCGCGCCGCCGAAGCCGCCGAACACCCGCTCGGCCACCACGGTGCCCAGATACAGGTCGTCGCTGTTGATGCGGGAGACGATCTCCTCATAAGGCAGCACCTTGTAGAGGGCGAAGTTGAACACGGTGTAGAGGATGGTGATGCCGCCGATGCCGAAGATCAGGATGCGGGGCAGGTTCTTGCCGGGGTCCTTGATCTCCTCGGCCACGTTGTTGGCGTTGGTCCAGCCCTCGTAGGCCCACAGGGTGGCCACGGTGGCGAAGGCGATCATGCTCAGCGCGCCGCCGAAGCCGCCCTCAAAGCCGCCGGCGGGAACGGGGTTCAGGTTGGGGCTCTGCCGGCCCATGACCAGGGCGCCGGCGATGATGATGACAATGGGGATGAGCTTTGCCACCAAAGAGACGTTGGACAGGATGCTGCCCAGCTTGATGCCCAGGCAGTTGAACGCGGTCAGGGCGATGATGATGACGATGGCCACGATCTTCACCGTCATGTCGGACATGGGGAAATAGGTCCGCAGGGTGGTGACCAGGGCGATGGCGCCCGCCGAGATGGAGCCGGCGCCGCTGAGCAGCCAGCTGGTGAAGCCGTACATATAGCCCACCACGGGGTGATACGCCTTGTCCAGATAGACCACCATGCCGCCGGCCACGGGATCGCAGGCCCCCAGCTCGGCGAAGCACAGCCCGCCCAGAATGGACACCAGGCCGCCCACGATCCAGCAGATCAGCGCCATGCCCAGGTTCATGTTCGTCCGCTGCAGGACATAGGAGCCCAGGTAGAAGATTCCGGACCCGATGACGATGCCGGCCATGATGCCGACGCCGCCAAAGAGGCCCATTTCGCGCTTTAGGCCGACTTGTTGTTCGTTTTTGTTTTCCATGTTGTTCTCCTCTCTCATAATCCGGCTCCGGTTGGATGCCTTCTGAAAAAGATATAAGCAAAAAGTATGCCAGATATGCCGAAGCCGGGAGGCGGCGAAATGTCCGCTTTTTCCTGGATCTCCCATAACGCCTCCAGTTTTTCTGGAAAAAATTATCAAAAAAATCCTATTTAATCTTGTTTTTATCCTATTATTTTGCTATACTTGCGGTACAGCGGGACGAAATCCGCCTTGGAACCGAAGCGCCTGCCGATTGGGAGGGAGAGCCGATATGAAAACCGCCATCATACTCTACCAGAATGACGAAAACCAGGATGTGATTGACTTCCTGAAAAAGAGCTTTGAGGAGGTCTTCGACCAGTACATCACTTTCACAAACGTCTTTCTCAACCGCCTGAAGCCCGGGGCCGCGCTGGCGGCGGACGCCTATCTTGTCTGGGAGAGCGGCATCCTCCAGGACGTCAAGGACCTGGTGGACGACTTCTCCAAGGTCATCATGGTCACCCGCAGCCCGGCCCGGGAGTCCCTCAACCAGATCTCCGCCATCCCCGCCGGCACCAATGTGCTGCTGGTGAACGACTCCTACGAGACGGCCCTGGACACCGTGCACGCCTTCTACGAGATCGGCGTCAGCCACATCAACCTGATCCCCTACGACAGCGCCCTGACCCGCACGGGAATCTACGACCAGATCACCGTGGCGGTGACCCCCTCGGAGCCCCACCTGGTACCGCCCCACATCCAGCACATCATCGACATCGGCTACCGCAAGGTGGGGTTTGACACCATGTTCAAGCTCATGAAGCTGCTGGATTTGGACGTGGGCATCATCAACCGCAACCTCCAGCGGCACATCCACTCGGTGGTGGAGTCCAACGAGGGCTTCCAGTCCAACTACATCTACGGCTACCTGAAATCGGAGATGCTCAGCCGCGTGGTGGACACCAGCGAAAACGGGATGCTGCTGACAGACAGCGCCTATCAGCCCGTATACGCCAACCGGCCGGCCCTGCGGATCTTCCAGGCGGACAACAAAGACCAGATCCGCGTCGCCGACCACATCCCCCCGGAGGTGCTGAACGCCCGGGACCCCTCCGGGGAGCCGGTGGCGATCTGCGGGGAGCCCTACAGCTATGAGAAAAATTCCATCCGGCTGATGGACGACGTGGTGGGCTATTACTTCATCTTCCAGGACTACGCCCGCTCCCAGGCCAAAAGCGGCGCCCGGCAGGGGGGCTTTACGGCCAAGTACACCTTCAAGGACATCCTCTGCCAGTCCCCGGAGATGGCCCAGCTCATCGACACCGCCCGCCAGATCGCCGCCGCGGACGACACCGTGATGATCTACGGCGAGAGCGGCACCGGCAAGGAGCTGCTGGCCCAGTCCATCCACAACGCCTCCCCCCGCCGCAGGGCGCCCTTCATCGCCATCAACTGCGCCGCCCTGCCGGACTCCCTGCTGGAGAGCGAGCTCTTCGGCTACGAGCCGGGCTCCTTCACCGGCGCCAGCAGCCGGGGGCGAAAGGGCCTCTTTGAGCTGGCCATGCACGGCACCGTGCTGCTGGATGAGATCGGGGAGATCTCCCCCAAGTTCCAGGCCAGCTTCCTCCGGGCCCTCCAGGAGCGGCAGATCCTCCGGGTGGGCGGCAAGGAGCTCATCGACATCGACGTGCGCTTTATCACCGCCACCAACCGGGACCTCCGGCAGCAGGTGCGGGACGGCGCTTTCCGCAGCGACCTCTTCTACCGGCTCAATGTGTTCCCCCTGTCCATCCCGCCCCTGCGCCGCCGGAAAGAGGACATCGAGGCGCTGCTGCGGCACTTCCTCCGGGAGGACTACCGCTCCATCACCCCGAAAGAGTTCGCCCTGCTGGACCGCTACGCCTGGCCGGGGAATGTCCGGGAGCTGGAAAACGTCTGCACTTTTTACCGCACCATGCACCGCTTCCCGGACTATCTCTTCAGCGGCACGGGCGACGCCCCGCCGGGAGAGGAGGATCTCTCCACGGCGGTTTTGCGGCTCATCGGCGAGAGCACCCGGCTCTCCCACGGCGTCGGCCGGACGAACCTGGTCTACCAGCTGCGCGGCCGCGGGTATCCCGTCAGCGACCACCAGCTCCGGCTGACATTGGAGGAGCTGCGCCAGCAGGGGCTCATCACCATCCGCCCCGGCCGCTGCGGCGCGCAGATCACAGAGCAGGGCGCCGCCCTGCTGCAAAACGCGTAACCGCCCCGGCCTCCCGCCGCTTTTGGCACGGCGTTTGCTTTATAGCATTTTGAAATCACCGCGCCAAGCGGCGCATGAGAACAGGAGGGAATCTACAATGTATGATCTGGTAATCCGGAACGTCCGGATCATCGACGGCTCCTCCGCCCCCTGGTTCCGGGGCTGGGTGGGCGTCAAAGGCGGCGTCATCGCCGCCGTCGGCACCGGCCGCGCCCCCGGGAACGCCCGGGAAACGGTGGACGGCGAGGACCGGTATCTCACCCCCGGCTTCATCGACATCCACGCCCACAGCGACACCCGCCTCCAGGGCTGTCCCACGGCGGACAGCCGCATTCTCCAGGGCGTCACCACGGAGATCGGGGGGCTGTGCGGCCTCTCCGTGGCCCCGGTGAACCGCGACCCGGCCCGGCTCAAGCAGCTGCGGGACTATGTGGGGGACCTGGATTACAGCTGGGAGACCGTGGGACAGTTCCTGGACGTGCTGGAGGGCGTTGGGACCAGCACCAACTTCGGCACCGCCGTGGGCCACGGCACCCTCCGCATCGCCGCCATGGGCTTTGACGCCCGGAGTGCGGAGCCATCGGAGCTGGAGACCATGAAGGCCCTGCTGCGCAGGGCTCTGGAGGACGGGGCCTTCTGCCTCTCCAGCGGGCTGATCTATCCCCCCGGCTGCTACGCCGGCGCCGACGAGCTGACGGAGCTCTGCCGGGAGCTGGTCCCCTACGGCGCCTACTACGAGACCCATATACGGGACGAGGGCGAGGGCGTGGTGGAGGCGCTGCAGGAGGCGCTGGCGGTCTGCCGCGGCTCCGGCGCGCCCCTCCAGATCTCCCACCACAAGGTGACCCGCAAGAGCGTCTGGCAGGTCCACTGCAAGACCACCATCGCCCTGATCGACCAGGCCCGCCGCCAGGGGCTGGACGTACAGGCGGACCAGTACCCCTACAGCGCCTCCGCCACCACCCTGGACAGCAACGCCCCCCTGTGGGCCTTTGAGGGCGGCGTGGAGCAGCTTCTGGCCCGCCTCCAGGACCCGGCGCTGCGGCAGCGCATCAACGCCGAGGCCAACGCCAGCCACGTGGGCCGCTGGGGAGACATCTACATCCCCTACGTGGCCACGGAGAAGAATCAGTGGACCGTGGGCAAGTCCATCCAGGAGATCGCCGAGATCCGGGGCGTGGACCCCGCCGACGCCTGCTTTGACCTGGTCGTGGAGGAGCGGTGCCGGGTGGGGGAGGTCAACTACGGCATGTGCGAGGAGGACATCGAGTACATCATGTCCCAGCCCTACACCATGATCGGCTCCGACGGCGAGGCCGCCTCCCTGGACCACAGCGGCCAGCCCCACCCCAGGTGGTACGGCACCTTCCCCCGGGTGATCGCCAAATACTGCCGGGAGCGGAAGCTGTTCTCCCTGGAGACCGCGATTTTCAAAATGACGGGCCTGCCCGCCGCCCGCCTGGGTCTCCAGAACCGGGGGCTGATCCGGCGGGGGATGCAGGCGGACCTGGTGCTCTTCGACTTTGACGAGATTGAGGACACCCCCACCTACCAGAATCCCAAGCAGCCCTGCCGGGGCATCCGCCGGGTCTACGTCAACGGCGCGCTGACGGCCCTGGACGGCGTTCACACCGGGGCCAGAAACGGCGCCATCATGAGGAAAGGACGGAACACATAATGAGCGCTAAGGAACGCATTTTGCAGGAGATCAAAACCTTCCCCGGCCAGGCCGGAATCTACTATCAGAACCTGTCCACCGGCGAGACCTGGGGGTACGGGGAAAAGGATCCCTACCTGGCGGCCAGCATCGTCAAGCTGCCGCTGATGGCCGCCATCCTCCTGTGGAAGTCCCGGGGGGAGACCAGCTTTGACGACAAGGTGACCATCCGGGAGGACCAGAAGATCCCCGGCTGCGGCGCGGTGCAATTCCTCAACGGCGACGTGACGCTGACCGTGGGGGAGCTGTGCAAGCTGATGATCGTCATCAGCGACAGCTGCGCCACCAATGCCCTCTTCCGCCACTACGGCGCCGCGGCCATCCACGAGGCGTTTTTGGAGCTGGGCCTCATCGGCACCCAGTTCAACCGGGAGTATTGGGACGCGGAGCGGGAGAGCCGGGGCATCAACAACTACTTCGTCCCCGAGGAAATGGGCCGCCTGCTGCGCAGGATGTACGACCGCACGCTGGTGGACGCGGAGTCCTCCCAGTGGCTGGAGGACCTTCTCCGCCAGCAGCAGATCAACCACAAGCTGGGCGGGAAGCTGCCCATGGACTTCCCCATGGCCCACAAGACCGGCGACGAGGAGGACAAGGCCCACGACGTGGGCATCGTCTTCACCAAGTCCCCTTTCATCGCGTGCTTTGCCTACGTGGGGCCCAACATGCAGGACTATGAGGACTTCATCCGCCGCGCCGCACGGATGCTGGCGGACGAGAACGGCGGTGTGGAGCTGTAGGGCTCCTCTCCGCCCCGTGCTTTCCAGCAAAATACCCGGGCGTTCCCCACAGGGGGACGCCCGGTTTTTCTGTCTTTCCCCGCCTGGCGGCATAATCCGGACGGGCCTCTCATATAGTTAGCACAGTTGAAACCCGGTGAACGGTTTTCAAAGCGGGCGAAGCCCGCTGACGCATCCCATGCGTCCTGCGCCTCCTAGGAAGCCTTCCGCCTGGCCGTCTCACGGTCTGCGGCGGCTATAGGATACAGCATTACAACCGAGAGGTGGATGACATGACGACTCAAACCCGGAACGAGGTGCTGCTGGAGGGCACGGTCCTGGAGACGCCCTCTATGTCCCACGAAAATCACTGTACCCGCTTCTACCGCTTTCCTCTCCAGGTGCCCCGGCTGTCCGGCCAGGTGGACACACTGCCCATTCTGGTGCCGGAGCCCCTGCTGGCCCGCGTGACGAAAGGGGCGGACCTCCGCGTCCAGGGACAGCTGCGCTCCTTCAACAACCGCAGCGGCGTGGGCAGCCGCCTGGTGCTGACGGTGTACGCCCAGCACCTCTCCCCCGGTCTGGACGAACCCTGCAACCAGATCTTCCTCTCCGGCACGCTGTGCAAGCCGCCGGTGTTCCGCCGCACGCCCCTGGGCCGCAGCATCTGCGACCTCATGCTGGCCGTCCCCCGGAAATACGGCCGGGCGGACTACCTGCCGGTAATCGCCTGGGGCCAGCTGGCGGTGCGGGCGGGACGGCTCCAGGTGGGGGACCCCCTGGCCCTGGAGGGCCGGGTCCAGAGCCGTACATACCACAAGGTCACGGACCTGGGCGCCGAGGAGCGGGTGGCCTACGAGGTGTCCATGATGCATCTCATGGACATCCAGCAGACGGAGGCTCCGGCCCCGTAAAGAACAGCGCCCGGAGGGATCCTCCAGGCGCTGCCTTTATTTTGACGGAAAGCCGAACGTGTCCCGCATGGCGAAGAGGAACGTCAGAAAGCCGTCGGGATACGGGATGAAGCTGCCCTCCCGCCGCATAGACTCGATCTCCTCCTCCGTCACATAGCGGACCTCCGCCACCTCCTCCCGCTGCAGGACCAGCGCGGAGAGGTCAAAGTCCTTTTGGAGGATGAAGAAGTCGTCGAAGCCGCCGTCAAAATTCACCGTCACCGACGCTCGCAGGTCCCCCAGGTCCAGCGGGTATCCCAGCTCCTCCCGGAACTCCCGCTCCGCCGCCTGGCGGCTGGTCTCTCCGGCGTCCACGCCGCCGCCGATGGACACGTCCCACTTGCCCGGCCAGTTGACTTTCTCCGCCGCCCGGCGCTGGATCAGCAGCCGTCCCCGGCTGTCGAACGCGCAGACGTGGACCACCGCCCGGTACTCTCCCGGCCCCTTGGGGGCGTAGCGCTCCGCGGTCTTCCCCAGGGGGATGCGGTTTTCATCGTACAGATCCACCAGTTCCATGGAAATCTCCCTCTCTTCTATTGCCGCCGGGCGGTCTTGTAGTCCCCTCCGGGGCGGTAAAAGGGGCAGCCGCTGCTGATCCCCTTCAAAAAACGCTCCATCTCGTCCTCATCCAGGTCCATGGTGCACACGAATGCCTCCAGCTCCTCATCGTAGTCATAGCACACACAGTCCTCGCAGATATTGGCCATCCAGCATCCCCCCTCAGATGATGATAGCATAGACGCCGTCCACATCCAAGTGTTTTTTCATCACCAGCTCCTCCAGGGCCTCCAGGGCCTCGGCTGGGGCGGCCCAGCATATACCGCACCCGGCGGTGATGGCCCGGGGCACCGGGATCAGCCGCCCGGGAAGCCCGGCTTCCTGACAGCTCCGCTCCATGGCCATGGCGCCGGTGGTGGTGCGGAACGTCACCACGCACTTTTCCGTCCGCGCCCTCATAGCCGTGCCTCTGCCGCCAGCACCCGGACGGCCTCCGCCGCCGCGTCGGTCTCCTCCGCCGTGTTGGCCCAGCCCCAGGAAAAGCGCACGGCCCCCTGCTCCGCGGTCCCCAGGGCGCGGTGGAGCCGGGGCGCGCAGTGGGCCCCGGGGCGGGTGGCGATCTGAAACCGCTCCGCCAGCTCGTCGGAGACCTCCGAGGAGTCCATTTCGCCGATGTTCAGCGTGACGATGGGGGCCCGCTCCGGGGTGGAGAAGTCCCCGTACACCGTCACGCCGGGAACCTCCCGCACCGCCTCGTAAAACCGCCGGGCCAGGCCGCACTCGTGGGACCGGACCGTCTCCCGGCCCGTCCGCTCCAGATAGTCCAGGGCGGCCCCCAGGCCGGCGATGCCGTGGCTGTTGAGGGTCCCCGCCTCCAGGCGGGTGGGCCACTCCTCCGGCTGGCGCTCCAGAAAGCTCTGGACACCGGTGCCCCCCGCCAGCAGCGGGCGGACGTCCACCCCCTCCCGGACGCACAGCCCCCCGGTGCCCTGGGGTCCCAGCAGGCTCTTGTGGCCGGTGAAGCATACCACGTCGACGCCCTGGGCCGCCATGTCGATGGGAAAGGTCCCCGCCGTCTGGGAGGCGTCCAGAATCAGCAGCAGCCCGTGGCGGCGGGCAAAGGCCGCCATCCGGTCCAGGTCCACCAGGTCCCCCGTCAGGTTGGAGGCGTGGGTGCAGACCACCGCTTTCGTGTTGGACCGCAAAAGGCCCTCCAATTTTCCGTAGTCCAGCCGTCCCCGGCTGTCCGCCGGAAGAAAGTCCAGGCCCATTCCCTGCTCCCGCAGGCGGTACAGGGGCCGCAGGACGGAATTGTGCTCCCAGTCCGTGGAGATCGCGTGGTCCCCCGGCCCCAGCAGCCCGGCGATGGCGATGTTCAGCGCGGCGGTGGAGTTGGGCGTAAAGGCCACGTGGTCCGCCCGGGGACAGCCGAACCACTCCGCCAATCTCTGCCGGACGCCGTACACCGTCCGGGCGGCGGAGAGGGCGTCGCCGTGGGCCCCCCGGCCGCAGTTGCCGTAGGAGGCCATGGCCTCCGCCATCGCCTCCGCCACCCCCGGGGGCTTGGGGCGGGTGGTGGCGGCGTTGTCCAGATAGATCACGGCTTCACCACCCGGGAGGCCCCCGCCAGCTTCTCCACGATGGCATACATGTTGGTGGCGCTGCCCACCGCCAGGCGCTCCGTCAGGCCGTAGTAGTTCAGGCAGGTGCCGCAGGTGAGGATCTCCACCCCCTGGGACTCCAGGCTTTTCAGGTCCTCCAGGGAATCGGAGCCCTCCACCGTCAGCTTCGCGCCGCCGTTGTAGAAGAGCATGGTCTCCGGCAGGCGGGGCAGCTGGGTGACGGCGAAGAGGAAGCCTTTCATCAGCGTCCTGCCCAGCTCCTCGCTGCCGCGGCCCATGGCGTCGGTATCCACCGCCACCACCAGGCCGCCCTCCGCCGCCGGGGAGCAGACCAGCTCCGGTTCCTCCAACGGGGTCTCGCCCACCGGGGCCGTCACCTCCACAAAGACCGCGTATTCCCGCTCCCCCGTCCTCGCCCACCGGGACGCAAGACCGTGGCCCGCGGCCATCCGGGTCAGGTTCTGCACGGCGATCTCGTTGTCCACCCGGACCTCCAGCGTCCCGGGCGACCTCATCTCCCGCAGGGCCCGGGCGGCCTTCACCACCGGGATGGGGCACTGCTCCCCCACCGCGTTGACCAAAACTGTGCGCATAGCCGTCTCCTCCTCGTGGTTTCTGCATTCACAGCCGAATCCGCCGGAGGGCCGAGAAATTTTCCCGGCAGGCAAGGCAAATTTTCGCAGGAATAATTGGGCTTATTCCGAGAAAATTTAACGCGGCACGGCGGGAAAAGGCCCGGCCAGGCGGTGAATTGAGATTGTGAATACAGGTTCTTGCGTCCATTGTACCCCGGGGCGGCGGAAATGGCAAGGGCTGTTTTTTGAAAAGAATCACGGCCGTGCTGCAAGCTCTCCCCGGCAGTTAATCGATTTCCAGCGGGATTTTCCTTTTTTCGCAAAAGTTCTTGACAGCGATTCCCCCAGGCGGTATATTCGAATACAGAGAAATTTTCCGCTGCGCGCCGCTTTTGTCCGCGCGCGGCCGGCCAAAAAACGGGAGGTACAGGTATGGAGAATCAGGTCAAACGAATCGGCGTTCTCACCAGCGGCGGCGACGCTCCCGGCATGAACGCGGCGGTGCGGGCCGTGGTGCGCACCGCCGCCCACCGCGGCATCGGCACCGTGGGCATCCGCCGGGGCTGGAGCGGCCTCATCAACAGCGACTTTGTGCAGATGAACACCTCCAGTGTCAGCCACATCATCAACAAGGGCGGCACCATTCTGTACACCGCCCGGAGCCAGGAGTTCATGGACGAGGCCGGCCGGGCCAAGGCCCTGGGCACCTGCCGCCTGCTGGGGCTGGACGGCATCGTGGCCATCGGCGGCGACGGCACGTTCCGGGGCGCGCTGGCCCTCTCCCGCCAGGCGGCGGAGGCGGGCATGAATCTGCGGGTGGTGGGCATCCCCGCCACCATCGACAACGACATCGGCTGCTCCCACTACACCATCGGCTTCGACACCGCCTGCAACACCTGCATCGAGTGCATCGACAAGCTGCGGGACACCATGCAGTCCCACGAGCGCTGCTCCGTGGTGGAGGTCATGGGCCGCCATGCCGGATATCTTGCGCTGTATGTGGGCATCGCCGTGGGGGCCACCGCCGTGCTGATCCCCGAGCGTCCGGTGGACTTTGAAAAGGACGTGATTGAGAACATCCGAAAGGCCCGCCTGGCCGGCACCACCCACTATATGATCGTGGTGGCCGAGGGCGCCGGCAAGGCTTTCTATATCGGCCAGCAGATCCAAGATGCCATCGGCATCGAGCCCCGGGTGACGGTGCTGGGCCACATCCAGCGGGGCGGCTCCCCCTCCGCCCGGGACCGGGAGACGGCCAGCCGCATGGGCTACGCGGCGGTCCAGTCCCTGCTTCAGGACAAGGGCAACCGCATCATCTCCCTGCTTGACGGCCAGATCCGGGATCTGGACATGGAGGAGGCCCTGACCATGACCAAGACGTTCCAGATGGACCGCTACGATATCCTGGAATCCCTGACCAACAGCCCCAGCATCGCTTTCTGATCCTCTGCGCCGCCGACTGTCCGCGCACACAAAGACCGCCCCGGAGCGTTTGGCTCCGGGGCGGTCTCCTGCGTCTTGGGAACAATCTTTCCTCAGTCCAGCCGGGGAGAGCGCCGGATGTTCCTCCGCCCCCGCCAGTTGGAGGGCGCAAACAGCAGCAGCATGGGGAAGATCTCCAGCCGCCCCACCAGCATGTCAAAGGACAGCAGCAGCTTGGACCACGGCGAAAAGGCGGAGAAGTTGCCCATGGGGCCCACCATCTCCAGCCCCGGGCCGATGTTGTTGATGCAGGCCGCCAGGGCGGTGAAGGTGGTCACCAGCCCCTTTTGCTCCAGGGACAGCAGCAAAAACGAGGCCACAAACACCGCCATGTACACGGTGAAGTAGATGTGGGCTCCCCGCAGCGTCCGCTCGGACACGGGCTTGCCCTCCAGCCGGGCGGTGGCCACGGCGTTGGGGTGGAGCATCTTCTTCATCTCGCTGACGGCGGCCTTCAGGAGGATCAGAATCCGGGAGACCTTGATGCCGCCGCCGGTGGACCCTGCGCAGGCCCCCACGAACATCAGCACCACCAGGATGGACTTGGAGAACGTGGGCCAGAGGTCAAAGTCCGCCGTGCCGTAGCCGGTGGTGGTGATGATGGAGGAGACCTGGAAAAAGGCGTAGCGCAGCCCTGTCCAAACGCTGCCGTATATATGGCGGATGTCCACCGTGATGGCCGCCACGGCGGCCGCCACCACCAGCAGATAGGCCCGCAGCTCCTCGGAGCGGAACACCTCCCGGAAGCGCCGGATCAGCAAAAAGTAGTACAGGTTGAAATTCACGCCGAAGAGCAGCATGAAGACGCCGATCACCACGTCGAAATAGGCGTTCTGATAGGCGCCCACGCTGAGGTTCCGGGAACTGAAGCCGCCGGTGCCGGCGGTGCCGAAGGCGTGGACGCAGGCGTCGAACAGGGGCATTCCCCCCGCCAGCAGGAGGACCGTCTCCAGCACGGTCATGGCCAGGTAGATACCGTAGAGGATCTTGGCGGTGTCCCCCAGGCGGCTCACCAGCTTCCCCACCGTGGGCCCCGGCACCTCCGCCCGCATCAGGTGCATCCCGTGGCCGTCGGTCATGGGCAGCACGGCCATGACGAACACCAGCACCCCCATGCCCCCCACCCAGTGGGTGAAGCTGCGCCAGAAGAGGCTGCTCCTGCGCAGGGACTCCACCTCCGTCAAAATGGTGGAGCCGGTGGTGGTGAAGCCGGACACGGTCTCAAAAAAGGCGTCGATGAAATTGGGGATGTCCCCGGAGAGCACGAAGGGCAGCGCCCCGAAGAGGGACATAAGGATCCACGCCAGGGCCACCACCGCCAGTCCGTCCCGGGCGTAGAGGGACATCTGCCCGGGCTTCTTCCCCCCCAGCAGAAGCCCGATGGCCGCCAGCAGCAGCATGGGGATGAGAAACGGCATCGCCGGCTCGCGGTAAATCCCCGCCGTCAGCAGCGGCAGGGCCATCAGCACCGCCTCCACCAGCAGGATTCTGCCCAAGACATAGCCGATCATTCGATAGTTCATACTGCCGCCCTCACTGGAAGATGTCCCCGATCTCCTGCAGGGAGGTCCGGGTGGTCACCACGATCACATCGTCGAAGGGGTGCAGCATGTCGCCGCCGGAGGGGATAACGATCTTTCCGCTCTGCCGGACGATGCCCGCCAGCAGAATGCCGCTTTTCAGCTGGAGGTCCTTCAGCGGGATGCCCGCGAAAGGGGGATTGGGGCCCACGCCGAACTCCAGGGCCTCCACGGCCCCGTCCACCAGCCGGTGGAGGGTCTTGATCTGGCCGCCGGAGGCGCTCTGCATGGCCCGGACGTACTGGACGATCAGCTCCGTGGTGACGGAGGCGGCGGAGACCACGCTGTCGATCATCCGCTCGCCGGACACCAGCTCCACCAGGGACTTGCGGTTGATCTTGGCCACCACCTTGCACTGCTCGGCCTGCTTGGAGGCGCTCATGGCCATGAGGATGTTGGCCTCGTCGATGCCGGTGATGGCCACAAAGGCGTCGGTCCGGTCGATGCCCTCCTCCCGGAGGAGCTCCGTGTCCGTGCCGTCGCCCACGATGACCAGGGCCTTGGGCAGCCGCTCGCCCATGCTGATGCAGCGGCTCTCGTTCTGGTCGATGATTTTCACGTCCATGCCCATCTCCAGAAGGTCCGAGGCCAGGTAGTAGCAGATCTTGCTGGCGCCCACGATCATCACCGTGGACGCCCGGCTCCGGAACACCCCCAGGTGCCGGAAGAACTGGGCCAGCTGGTCGGAGGAGGAGGTGAGGTAGATCTTGTCCCCGCCCCGGAGGACGAAGTCGCCGGAGGGGATGATGGTCTCCCCCTGGCGGCTCACGGCGCAGATCAGCACCCGGACCCGCAGGCTCTTGTAGAGGTTCAAAAGCTGCACGCCGCACAGGGTGGAGTCCTCCGGCACCCGGTACTCCACCAGCTCCAGCCGCCCCTTGGAGAACGTCTCCACCTTCATGGCCGCCGGGAAGCGGAGCACCCGGGCGATCTCCCGGGCGGCGGCCCGCTCGGGGTTGATGGACATGGAGAGGCCCAGCTCCTCCCGCATGAAGCGCAGCTGCTTTTCATACTCGGGGTTGCGGATGCGGGCGATGGTGTGGGGCACGCCCATCTTCTTGGCCACAAGGCAGGCCAGGATGTTGATCTCGTCGCTGGAGGTGGTGGCGATCAGCAGGTCCGCCCTGCCGCCCTCCGCCTCCATCTGCACCTCGTAGCTGGCCCCGTTGCCGCAGACCCCCATGACGTCATAGATATTGATGACGTTTTCAATCAGCTGGTCATTCTCGTCGATGACGGTGACCTGGTTCTCCGCGGAGAGCTGTCTGGTCAGCTCCAGGCCCACCTTGCCGACGCCTACCACAATAATCCTCATGCCGTCCTCCAAAGACGCCGCGCCCTCCGGCGCGGCCTTAAAATCATCTCAATCCGCCGCGGGCAGTGCCCGCATTCCCCATGATTATAGAACATTTTTCCCAAAAATGGAATACCCCCGGGGAAATCTTTTCCCCGGGGGCGGACCCTCTCAAAAGAGCCCCTCCGGAATGCGGACGTCCTCCCGGGGCACACGGTCCCAGGAGAAGTCCGCCAGCAGCGACTCCGCCGTCCTGGGCGATGCCGAGGGGTTGAACCCCGCCAGATACGCCAGCTTCCCCAAGATCTCCGCCGCCGTGACGCGGCCCCGGAGGCAGCTTAGCCCCGCGTCGGCGTCCCGCTTGCTCAGCCGCCGCCCGTCCGGGGCCAGCAGCAGCGGGAAGTGGCAAAAGGTCGGCGCCGGCAGGTCCAGCAGCCGGTACAGCAGCAGCTGCCGGGGGGTGGAGGAGAGCAGATCCGCCCCCCGCACCACCTCCGTGATCCCCATGGCGGCGTCGTCCACCACCACCGCCAGCTGGTAGGCGAACATCCCGTCGGACCGGCGCAGGAGGAAGTCTCCGCAGTCCCGGGCCAGGTTCTCCCGGTACGGGCCCATGTGCCCGTCGGTAAAACCGATCTCCTCCTCCGGCACCCGCAGCCGCAATGCCGGGGAGCGGGTCCGCGCCCGCTCCGCCGCCTCCGCCGCCGTGAGACGGCGGCAGGTCCCGGCGTAGACCGTCTGCCCGTCCTCCCGGTGGGGGGCGCTGGCGGCGTGGAGCTCCGCCCGGGTGCAGAAGCAGGGGTACACCAGCCCCATCGACCTCAGGCGGTCCAAAGCGGCCTGGTACAGCGCCGTCCGCTGGCTCTGGTAGTAGGGCTCGTCCCCTCCCCCAGCGCCGGGGCCCTCGTCCCAGGTGAGGCCCAGCCACTTGAGGTCCTCCTCCATCTGGCTGGCGTACCGCCGGGGACACCGTGCGGTGTCCAGATCCTCCACCCGCAGCACCACGGCGCCGCCTTTTTGCCGGGCGCTGAGCCAGGAGAGCAGGCAGCAGAGGATGTTGCCCAGATGAATCCGCCCGCTGGGCGAGGGGGCAAACCGCCCCCTGACGATACTGGTGTGCTCCACGGCGCTCCCCTCCTCTCTCCCAGTTTCATGTCCGCCTATTATAACACAGTCCGCGGAAATTGCAAAGGCCCGCCGCCGAGGTTCCTCGGCGGCGGGCCTCTTTGGTTTTCACTGCATCAGCCGGTCCACGCAGGCGCGCATCTCCGCCTTGGAAGAAGCGGCGCGGGCAGCGTCGAGCACGGCCTGGCGCTCCGCCTCCGGCAGGGCGGCGAAGCGCTCCATGGCCTCCGGACGCTGGGACAGGGCCATGCTGAACCCCTGGGGGAGCTGCTGTTGATCCATCGCATTCACCTCTGCCCCCCAGTATGCGCCGGAGGCGGGGCCGTTATTCACTGTAGAAGTACAGATTCAGCAGCAGGCTCAGGTCGCCGGCGGCCAGGTAGGTGACGCCCTCCTCCGTGACGCAGGGAGCGGTCAGCTCCCAGTCGCCGTCCTCATTGCCGGGGCGCTTGGCGGTCTCCGCGCCGGGCAGGACGGAGAAGAGCACCTTGTCCCCCTCTTTCACCACGGCGCCCTGGCCCTTGACCCAGGCCACGTCGTAGTTCACGGCCTCCGCCACCGCCCGCAGGGGCAGCAGGCCCGGGCCGGACAGCCGGGCGTTCACGGACAGCTTCTCGCCGTTCACCGTCACCTCGCCCTTGCCGTTCACGGTGTAATAGCCCCGGTAACCGTAGGGCAGCAGCAGGACCTTTTCCACCTTGCCGTCCTTGTCCTTCCATACCAGAATCTGGGAGCCGGGCACCAGGTCGTCCACGGTGACAATGTTCTTCGTCAGCCAGGGGGTGAGCTGGGCGGAGACGGGAACGGTCAGCGTCTCCCCGCCGGCCACCGGCAGGTTCACCTCGGTCCGCTCCGGGGCGGGATAGATGGCAGGCGTCACGGTCTTGTCGGTACCGGTGATCTTATAGAACTCCGGCACCTTGTAATCCGCCGGAATATTGCCCACCACGATCAGCGCGGAGGTCTGGGGCGGCAGGCTCATGGTCATGGCGTTGCCCACCCAGGCGTACAGGGTGTCGCCGTCCTTGACCTTGCCCATGTCCATGGGCAGTCCGGTGACGGCGTCCACGCAGGGCACGCCCTCGGGCAGGTGGACGACGACCTCGCTGTAGATGTCGTCCTTGTTGTCGTTTTTCAGCAGCAGGCTGCCGCTCTCCAGCTTGGTGACCTTGCCCCAGACCCGGACGGGGGCGAGGCTCTCAACGGCCGGGGCGGGGGAGATCAGCAGTCCGTCCTCCGCCGCCATGGCGGGCAGGGACAGCAGCGCGGCGGCGCACAGCGCCAGGGACAGTACTTTTACAAAACGTCTCATGAAAATCTTCCTTTCTTTCTCAGCTGCCTGTTATGACGGAGCCTGCCGCGAAAAAGTTCCCGCCGCCTCTTAAAATTCAGAGAAATATTTTTCCCGCCGCCCCTCACCGAACCATCAAGCGCTTCACAAGCGACTCCTCCGGGGTGACGTTCACGGTGCGGTGCCCGGTGTAGACCACCATGCCCGGCCGGGCTCCGGCGGGCTTTTTCACGTACTTCACCTGTACATAGTCCACGGGCACGTTGCCGCTCTCCCGGGCCTGGGAGTACCAGGCCGCCAGCTTGGCGGCCTCCACGATGTCGCTCTCCCCCGCCTCCTGCCCGCCGGTGCGGAGGATCACATGGGAGCCGTGGAGCTTCTGGGTGTGGAGCCAGACGTCCCGGCGGTCCGCCTCCTTCAAGGTCAGTCGGTCGTTCTGGCGGTTGTTCCGGCCCACCAGCACCAGAAAGCCGCCGCTGGTGCGGAACTCCCGGGGCTTGGCCAGGCGCTGGCGGGGCTCCTTCTTTCCCTTGCTCCGCAAAAAGCCCGCCTCCCGCAGCTCGCCGCGGATGTCCAGGAAATCCTGCTCCGTCTCCGCCAGGCCGATCTCCTCCAGCACGCTCTCCAGGTACTCCAGGTCCCGGCGGGCGATGGCCATCTGCTCCCGGAGGTACTTCTCGGCGGTCTTGGCCTTGGCATAGCGCTTGTAGTATTTGGCGGCGTTCTGCTGGGGGGTGAGCAGGGGGTCCAGCGGGATCACCGCCTCGCCCCCCGCCTCGTCGTAGTAGTTCTCGCACACCAGCTTCCCCTGGCCCCGCTCCATGCGGTAGAGGTTGGCGGTGATGAGGTCGCCGCGGATCCGCAGCTGATCCCGGTTCTGGGTCTCGGCGTAGTCCTTCTCCTGCTGGGCGAGCTTGCGGCGCAGGCGGTCCCGGGCGGTGGAGGCGGTGCGGATCAGGTCCGCCCCCCGCTGGCGGGTGCGCTCCTGCCGCTCCCGGGCCTCGTAGAAATCGTCCAGCAGATGGGAGAAGCTGTCGTAGACCTCCGTCTCCATGGCGCCGCCGTACTGTTGAACAGGCAGGCAGGAAAACTCCGCCGGCCGGCCCTCCCGCTTCAGGCACACGGGGGTAAAGCGGCTCTCCCGGACGGCGGTGAGGAAGTTCTCCACCTCCCGCCACAGCGCCGCCCGGTCCCCCAGGGCGCAGAGGCGTCCGTCCGTCTCCCCGGCCGCCCGGAAGGCCAGCTCCCGGGCCATAAGGGGGGAGACGCCGAAGTAGTGGTCCAGCAAAAAGGCGTCGATCTGCCGCTCGGGGTTGGCATTGGAGAGCTTCTCGTAAAAGCCCGCCTCCGTCTCCTCCAGCACGACGAGGCGGTCCCCGGCGGCGGGGGGCTCGTAGTACAGCCCCGGCAGCACCTGCCGCTGGGCGGACATCGACCCGTCCACCCGGCGCAGGCAGTCGATGATCCGCCCCTCCCCGTCCAGCAGAATCAGGTTGGACCGGCGGCCCATGGCCTCCAGCACCAGCGTCCGGCGGCCGGGGCGGCCGAAGTCGTCGGTGACGTCCATCTCCAGCCGCACCAGCCGCTCCAGGGGCGTCTGGGTGAGATCCGCGATCCTCGCCCCGGCCAGGTGCTTGCGCAGCAACATACAGAACATGGGCGGCTCCGCCGGGTTGTCCCGGACGGTCTCCGTCAGCTGGATGCGGGGCGCGTTGGCCCCGGCGTTCAGCAGCAGCCGCCGGCCCCGCAGCAGCAAAATCACCTGGTCCCGGGCGGGCTGCTGCACCTTGTCGATGCGAAGGCCCAGCAGCTGGGGCCGCAGCTCCTCCACCACCGCCTGTAAGCAGATCGCGTCTAGCGGCATACCTCGTCCTCCTCCATCATCACGCAGAAGAGCTGGTTGACCCGCTCCCTCTGTCCGCCCAGGTACAGCCAGCCGAAGAGCGCCTCCAACGCCGTGGCCTCACCGTACTGGGCCCGGCTGGCGTGGCCCGGGACGGTGTGGACGTGGGCGTTGCGGCCCCGGCGGAACACCGCCGACTCCTCCTCCGTGAGCATGGGCAATATCCGCTCCGCCCGCCGGGCCTGGGACTCGGCGCACACCAGCTGGACGGCGGAGCGGTGCAGTCCCTTGCCGGTGGCCCTGCCGTGGGCGCACAGCCAGGTGCGGGCCAGGATCTCAAACACGGCGTCCCCGACGTGGGCCAGGCCGATGGAGCTGATGGAGCGCAGCTGGTCCGGGGCAAGACAGGGTTCAAAGTAGTTCTCCATAGGGTTCTCCTTTTGTCAGTCAAAAGCGCGTTTGCGCGCTTGAGGACAGTATAGCACGGAAGACGGCGGCGGGGCAATCTTTTTTCTTGTCCCCCCCCCAGGGATGGGGGATTTCGCGCCTCGGGCGCGGGACGGAAGTTTTCCGCCCACGGGCGGGGACGAACGCACGGGCTTCGCCCGTGCTGGGGATGCACCCCCCATTTCTATTTTCTCTCTCTTCCGAGAGAAAATAGAAACGGGCCGTGCACGGTCCAAAGACAAAAGAGAGCGCTTTCCCCTGCGGGAGTATGTCCCACTCATCGGAGCTGCACAGCAGACCTGCCGCAAGGACGCAAGGACGTTCTCCTCTGCCCGCGCTTCGCGCATACCCGGGCACGGGCGGGCAGGCCCGCCGTTCTCTTGACGGCAGACGAACTCTCTGCCCCGAACGGGACCAACCATGCGCGGAGCGCGGGAGTAGGCGCTAGGGACCTTGCGTCCACGCAGCGTTGACCGCCGTACTACCGATGAATGGAGCGCACTCCGGAGGGTACCCTAGCGCCTCTCTTTTCTCTTCCACCGTGCACGGCGCATTCTCTTTTCTCTGGCAAGACAGAGAAAAGAGAATGGGGGGTGCATTCCCAGCACGGGCAAAGCCCGTGCGTCGTCCCGCGCCCGAGGCGCGAAAAATCCCCGCCCCGCCCCAGGGCGGCATCTTCCGTCCCGCCCGCAGGCGGGTCTCCTGAAAGGAGACAAAATCCCCGCCCTGGGAGGGGCAAAAGAGAGCGGGAGCATTCGCTCCCGCCCTCCGCGGAAAAATCACAGCAGATAGGGGTACTTGGTCAGCACCGTGAGGATGAAGACCTCGATGTCCGCCGGCAGGCCGCTCTCGCCGTCCAGGTCGGCCTCGAAGACCTTGCCGTCCAGCCGCACCAGCACTTTCCGGCCCCCCAGGGGCAGGAAGCCCTGGTTGTTCACGCTCTCGTCAAAGCCCTCCCGGGTCTTAAACAGGGTGAACTTATCCCGGTAGGGGGCGGAGTCGTAGGGGCAGAAGACGGCGCAGTTGCCGCACTCGTTGCACATCCGGTCCACATGGAGGATCTCATGCCGCCCGTCGGGCAGCTCCACCACCACGTTGGCCCGGTTGGGGCACACGTCGGCGCAGACCTGGCACACCACGTTGCAGGCGAGGCACCGGTCCCCCTCGCACTTTGCGGATTCGCACAGGATCCCCTTCTTGGCGATGGCCTCGGCCCGGCTGGCCCTGGCGTGGGCGGGAACGGCGTACTTGTGGGCCTCGCCGATGACGGCGTTGGCAAACCACTGGGCGTCGGCGATGCCCTCCACCACGGTGGCGGGGCCCCGCATGGCGTCGCCGCCGGCGAAGACGCCCTCCACGTTGGTCCTGAACGCGGGCAGGCCCTTATCGTCCACCTCAATCCCATTGGCGGTAAAGAGCTCGCTCTCCACCTTCTCGCCCACGGCGGAGATGACGGTGTCGCAGTCGATCTCCACGAACTCCCCGGTGGGCTCCGGCTTCCGGCGGCCCTTGTCGTCGGGCTCGCCCAGCTTCATCTTCTCGCAGCGGAGCTTGCCGCCGCCCTGCTCCACAGGGGCCACCAGCTCCAGGAAGTTCACGCCGTCGGCGATGGCCAGCTCCAGCTCCTCGGCGTCGGCGGGCATGTACTTCTTGGTCCGGCGGTACACCAGGGTGGAGGATTTTGCCCCACTCCGGAGAGCCGCCCGGGCGGCGTCCATGGCGGTGTTGCCGCCGCCCACCACGGCCACATGGCCCAGGGAGACCTCTTTCCCGGCCTTGAGGTCCTTCAGCCAGCCGATGACCGGCACCACGTTGCCGGGGATGTCCAGCTTCCCGGCCTTCCAGGCGCCCACGGCGAAGAAGATGTGGGTGTACCCCTGGGCCTTCAGCTCGGCGACAGACGGGGCGGGGGTGTTCAGCCGGATCTCCGCGCCCATCCTGGCCACCAGCGCCGCGTCCTTGTCGATGGCCTCATCGCTGATGCGGAACGCGGGGATCACCTGCCGGACGATGCCGCCCAGGCGGTCGGACTTCTCGAAGATCGTGACGGGAATGCCCGCCCGGCCCACGAAGTAGGCCGCGGCCATGCCGGCGGGGCCGCCGCCGATGACGGCCACCTTCCGCCCGTCCGTCACCGGGGCCGCCGGCCTGAGCTTCGCCATATAGGCGTCGTAGCCCCGCTGGGCGGCCACCAGCTTGGTGGAGCGGATCTGGACGGAGTCGTCGTAGAAGTTCCGGGTGCACTTGGTCTGGCAGCGGTGGGCGCAGATGGTGCCGGTGATGAAGGGCAGGGGGTTCTTCTCGCAGATCAGCCGCAGGGCGGAGGCGTAGGACCCCTTGCGGCAGAGCTCAATATACTCCGGGATATCCTGCTGGATGGGGCAGCCGCCCTTGCAGGGGGCGGTGAAGCAGTCCATCAGGGGCACCCTCTCGTAGAGCTTCCGCCGGGGCAGGGGCTTGACGGCCTTGACGTGGTACTTGTCGGACCGGGCCGCCAGGGCCAGGGCCTCGATGCCCTCCACATCCACGCCGGTAAAGGGCTTGAACTCCAGCGTGTCCAGCTTATCGCCGATCTGAACGAAGCGCTGGTAGCCGCCGGGCTTCAGCTCCGTGGTGGCCATGGTGATGGGCCAGATACCCAGGGAGAAGAGCTTGTCGATGTTCAGCGCGTCGGCGCCGCCGGCGTAGCTGATGCGCATCCTCCCGCCGAACTCCCGGGAGATCCGGGCGGCCATGGTGGTGGTCAGGGGGAAGAGGGACTTTCCCGCCATGTACATCTCCTCGCTGGGGAGCTCCCCGGCCTTCACGTCCACGGGGAAAGTGTTGGAGAGCTTCAGTCCAAACTCCACGCCCGTCTGATCCGCCAGGGCCTGGAGGCGGCGGAACATGGGCACCGCGTCCTCGTACTGGAGGTCCTCCTTGAAGTGGTGGTCGTCAAAGGCGATGTAGTCGTAGCCCATGCCGTCCAGGATGGACCGGGCGGTCTCGTAGCCCAGGAGGGTGGGATTGCACTTGACAAAGGTGTGGAAGCGCTTCTTTTCAATGAGGTAGCTGGCGATGCGCTCGATCTCGTCCGGCGGGCAGCCGTGGAGGGTGGAGACGGTGACGCTGCCGGAGACCCGGGGGGAGATGGCGTCGATGAAGCCGCTCTCAGCGGGGAAGAACTCCTTGAGAACCTTCACGCACTCCCGGAAGACGGGGGTCTTGGAGGCGTCCGCCATCTCGGTGAGGAACTTGTCCACCTTGGGGCCCTGGATGCCCGCCAGGTCATAGCCCACGGACATATTGAATACAAAGGCGTCGGGGTCGCCCAGCCCGTAGACCTTCGCCATGATCTTGCATGCGCACCAGGCCTTGACGTACTCCTCAAAGGCCTGCTGGACATACAGCTCCGTGGACCACTCGCAGTTGTAGCACTCGTCCTCCGCCAGGATGCAGGGGCGGTTGACGCAGGCGGAGAGCTCCGCGCCGTCCATCTTCTGGACGGTTTTCAGCTCGAAGAACCGGGCGCCGGCGAAGTAGCCGGCGATGATGTTCTGGGCCAGCTGGGTGTTGGGACCGGCGGCGGGGCCGAAGGGGGTCTCGATCTTCTCGCCGAAGATGGGCAGGGTCTTGACGCCGGCCCGATAGGGCTTGTGGACGCCGAAGACGGTGCCCTCTCTCTGGTACTCGGCAGTCACCCAGGTCATCAGTTCCCGAAAGGGAATGGGGGTCATCAGTTCGGACATAGTGCTATCCTCCATATAATAATTTACGATTTACACATTTTTTACGGTAACATATTCGGCCAGATTCATGCCTTTGTTGATTTCTACCGCATAGCTGGTTTTCATGCCAGCCGCTCGCAAAAGGTCACCCGGTGTACAGTGGGCTTCCCGGATTTCATCCGCGTACTTGATTCCAAAGAGATGGATTGCAGTGGCTTTTCTTTTTGCGGGCGCGGTATCATACATTTGCTTGAGAGCGCCTGCCAATTCCATCAATGTCATAAATGCGCTTTCCTTAATAAGTTCTGTGATTCAGGGTCCCCCACAGCTTCTTGGAGGCCTCCAGAATGTGGGCGTTGACGGCCTCCTCGTCGATCTCCGTGAGGACGCGGTCGCGCATCAAAATCCTGCCGTTAATCATGGTGGTCTGGCACTGGCGGCCCGTCATGCCAAATAACATGTGGCCGTCGATGTTGGCGTCGGAGAACGGCGTAAAGGGCTTGTAGTCCATGACGATCACGTCCGCCGCGGCGCCGGTCTTCAGCACGCCCATCTCCGGGAACCCGGCCCGCTGGGCCATCTTGGCGTTGTTCTTGAAGAGCATATCCGTCACCTCGCACCAGCCCACGCCGGGCAGGCAGGCGTTGTGCCGCTGGATGGTGAGGGCGGCCTTGATGCTCTCCAGCATGTCGTTGGTGTAGGCGTCGGTGCCCAGGCCCACCAGGATGCCCTTTTTGAAGAGCTGGAGCACCGGCGAGCAGCCCACGGCGTTGCCCATGTTGCTCTCGGGGTTGTTGACGCACATGGTGTCGGTGGCCTTGATGATGTCCATCTCGGCGGTGTTGACGTGGATGCAGTGGCCCAGGATGGTCTTGGGGCCCAGGATGCCGTGGTCCTGGAGCCGCTGGACCGGGCGGCGGCCGTAGTTCTGGAGGCTGTCGTACACGTCGTTCATGCCCTCGGAGACGTGGATGTGGTAGCCCACCCGGCCGCCGTTGGCGGCGTTCATGCGGTCGAAGGTCTTGTCGGAGATGGTGAAGAGGGCGTGGCCGCCGAACATGGCTTTCAGCATATCGGAGGGGTTCTTCTCGCAGTAATCGATGAAGTCCTTGTTCTCCTGGACGGACTGGCGTGACTTCTCCTCCCCGTCCCGGTCGCTGACCTCGTAGCAAAGGCAGGCCCGCATCCCCATCTCTTTCGTGACATCGGCGATCTCCATCAAAGAGCCGGGGATCTCGCAGAAAGAGGCGTGGTGGTCGAAGATGGTGGTGACGCCCTGCTTGATGGAGTCGATCACCAGCGCCTGGGCGGACGCCCTGGTGGCCGCCAGATCCAGGTGGCGGTCGATGTACCACCACTGGCCGTCCAGCACCTCGTAGAAGTTGGTGGGGGCGTAGCCGTCGATAGAAAGGCCCCTTGCCAGGGCGGAGTAGATGTGGGTGTGGGCGTTGATGAGGCCGGGCATGATGACGCCGCCCCGGGCGTCCACAAACTCCGCCTGGGGGTACTTGGCCTTCAGAGCCGCGGTCTGGCCCACCTCCACAATCCTGCCGCCGTCGGTGACCACGCCGCCGTCGGGCAGGTAGCCGGCGCCGTCGGGGTCCCGGGTAATCAGTCTGCCGTTTGCCAGTAAAATCATACGAAAAACCTCCTGATATTTTTTCGGTGATCCCAAAAAGAAAAGGCGCCCCAAACCGAACCGGCTTGAAACACCTACCAAAAGAAAAGGAATGATAGGTGTAGCCCGTGCGCGCGGCACTCCGTTACAGCTATCATTCTTCGCTTGTACGTATAGTCTATCAGAATTTTCGGGAGAGCGCAAGCAATAAACTTTAGAAAATGCCGGAAATTTTTGTGGATTTCGCCGGTGACTCCCGCCCGCCCGCAGACCACCCGGGAAAAATTTCACAGAATCACACCAAATTTTTTGAAAAAACTACTTGCAATATAAATTCAAATCGTATAATATAGTTTCGTAAACCACATTACACGATTTATTCAGCCGTTCATGGCGTGGCAGAGGAGAAGGACGATGGAAGCGATCATGACAAAAGAGATGGTTCGAACCAGGGCCCGGGCGGTCCGAAAGGCCAAGGTCCGGCAGCGGAACGAGCCGCCCCGCCTGACGGCGGGGGAGGAGCTGTTCAACACGGTGAGCCACGGCGCGGGGGCGGCGCTGGCGGCGGCGGCCATGGTGCTGCTGCTCCTGCGGTCCGATACGCCGCTGAAGATCATGGCCTCCTGCTTCTACGGCGTCAGCATGGTGCTGATGATGGTCATGAGCAGCGTCTACCACGCCATGAGGACCGGCTCCACCGCCAAACGGGTCTGCCGCCGGTTTGACTACACCTCCATCTACCTGCTGATCGGCGGCACATTCGCCCCCATCTTCCTGGTGTATCTGGGGGGCACACTGGGGGTCACGCTGTTCTGCGTCCAGTGGGCGGTGATCCTCACCGGCGTGACGCTGATCCTGGTCTTCGGCCCCGGCCGCTGGCGGGCGCTGCACTTCACGCTGTACTTTCTTCTAGGCTGGAGCGGTCTGCTGTTCCTGCCGGACTTCTACGCCAACAACCGCCCCCTGCTGTGGTTCATCCTGGGAGGCGGGCTGGTGTACACCCTGGGCATGATCCCCTTTGCCCGGGGCCGGCGGAACGACCACTGCGTGTGGCACCTGTTCGTGCTGGCCGCCGCGGCGCTGCACTGGGTGGGAATCTACACCGGCATCTATTAAACAGCCTCCCGGGGCCCGGGCGCTCTCGCGCCCGGGCCTCTGCCGCGCTTTGGCGCGATCGTGCAAAATCCTCTGAAATTTTATTCAAAAAAGATTGTTAAAAAAATTGACAAGTCGCCGGATTTGGTCTAAACTAATCATAACTTTCACAATCTTTCTCGATAGGAGCTGATTGATTTGAAGAAAGAAAATATCTCCGACGCGGTCATCCGCCGTCTGCCCCGGTACTACCGGCAGCTGACGGACCTGTGCGGCCGCGGCGTGGTCCGCATCTCCTCCCACTCCCTGGGGCAGGAGATGAACATCACCGCCTCCCAGATCCGGCAGGATTTCAGCTGCTTCGGGGAGTTCGGCCAGCAGGGCTACGGCTACAACGTGGAGGAGCTCCGCTCCGAGATCGGGCACATCCTGGGGGTGGACAACCACCACCACCTGATCGTGATCGGCGTGGGCAACCTGGGCCACGCCCTGCTGCAGAATTTCCACTTCGACCAGACGGGCTTCACCGTGGGCGCCGCCTTTGACGTCTCTCCCGCCGTGGTGGGCTCCACCGTCAACGGCGTGCCCATCTACGCCATGGACGAGCTGGAGCGCTACATCCGCGGCCACGCCGTGGACGTGGTGGTTCTGACCATCCCCCAGTCGGTGGCCCAGGACACCGCCGACCGCCTCATCGGCCTGGGAGTCCGGGGCTTTTGGAACTTCACCAACGTGGAGCTCAGCAGCGCCGACCCCGACGTGCAGTTTGAGAACATCCACTTTGCGGACAGCCTCCTGACTCTCAGCTACCGCATCGCCAACCGCTGAGGGGGCCGCTATGAAGAAAAAAATCCTGATCCTGCTGCCCGCCTGCATCCTGCTGCTGGCCGCCGTCTGGGCCCTGGCGGCGGGGGACGCGGCGGATCCCCTGGCCACCCTCAGCTACCTCACTGGGGCTTTCTCGGACGCGGTGGACCAGCGGGTGGACCAGCGGCTGGACGGCGCCGGCCTCTCCTCCGACGGCGTGAGCGCCCCCGCTGTCTCCGTCTCCACCTGGTCTGAGATCCGGTTGAAATGCGCGGACGAAACTGTCTGCTCCACCGGCTCCAGCGTGCTGCTGCTGGCGGGGAGCGCCTGTGTGTCCTACCCGGACGGCGGCGCGGTGGTGGATGTCACCGCCGGCGCGGCGGTCCCCAGCGGCACAGCGCTGGCGGTAAACCACCGGTATCTGGCGGCGGAGGACACCGTGGCCCATTTCACCGTTACCTCCAAGACGGCGGTGCTGGACTACCAGGGGGACGTGACGTTCTCCTACTCCAATGCCCAGGACTACAACGCCATGGCCGCCGCCCTGAAGGAGCTCCACCTCTTCCGGGGCACCCTCACCGGCTACGGCCAGGGCTTCGATTTAGAGGCGGCCCCCACCCGGCTCCAGGCCCTCATCATGTTCATCCGGGTCCTGGGGGAGGAGGAGCAGGCCCTGGCCTGGACGGGGACCACGCCTTTCCGGGACGTGGCCCCGGGCACCGAGGCGGAAAAGTACGTGGGCTACGCCTATGAGCGGGGCTACACCACCGGGTACACCGCCACGGAGTTCCGGCCCGCCTATGGCTCCAATGCGTTTCAGTACACGGAGTTCGTCCTCCGGGCCATGGGGTACAGCGCCAGCACCAACCTGGCGGACGTCTTCGACCGGGCCATAAGCGCGGGGGTACTCACCGCCGGGGAGGCCGATATGCTCCGGCGGGACCGCTTTTTGCGGGCGGAGCTGGTGTACATCTCCTACTACGCCCTGGAGGCCCCGCTGCCAAACAGCGGCCGGACCCTGGCGGACCGGCTGATGGACGCGGGCGTCTTCACCGCCGCGGAATGGGATTCGGCCCGGGGGCTGGTGACCTCCTGGCGGCTCTGAGAGAATTTCGCACCCCCGGCGGGGAGAGGCATACTATGGGTTGAGACCGGTTCGGCCGGTCAACAATTCATAGGAGGTTCCCCTTATGTGCAACAACGGTTTTGGCGGCGGCAACTGCTGCTGGATCATCATCCTGCTGATCATCGTCTGGTGCTGCTGCGGCAACAGCGGCTGGAGCGGCAACGGCGGCGGCAATGGCTGCTGCTGCTGTGACTGCTGCAACGGCGGCAATAACGGCTGCGGCTGCAACTGCAACTGCAACTGCAACTGCAATCCCACTCCCTGCTGCTGATCATCTCTCCATACCAAAGAACCAGGAGCCTCCCCGGGCTGAAAGCCCGGGGAGGCTCCTCTTGTTTGTTCCTCCGCCCCTATTCAAACCAGCCCCTGACATGGTCGGAGACGAACACGATCACCGGGCCCAGGAAAAAGCCGGTGATCACCGTCGTCAGCCCCACCGTGGAGCCCAGGAGGAACCCCACGCTCAGCACGGAGAGGTCCCACGCCATCCGGACCCGGCGGTAGCTCCAACGCCCCAGGCGGGCGGCGATCAGCTGCGGCATGGCGTCGTAAGGGGCCACGCCCAGGTCCACCACCATGTAAAAGGCGGCGGCCACCAAAAACGCGGCCATGCTCACCGCGAACATCACCGCCCGAGCCGTCAGGGAGAGGCCCTCCGCCGGGATCAGCGGCTGGATCCGCGCCATGCAGAAGTCCGCGATGTAGCCCACGCCCACCATGTTGCCCACGGTCCCGATGCCCACCCGGGAGAGGTCGTACCGCAGCACCGGGACGAACATAATCAGGTTGAACAGCATCTGGCAGGTCCCAAAGGACACCCCTGTGTGGGCGGAGACCCCCAGGGTAAAGGTGGAGCAGGGGTCCGTGCCGAAGCCCACCGTCTTGAATACCGCCACACAGGCCCCGATCACCGTCAGGCTGACGGCCAGCGCCAGCAGTCTGCGGCCCATGCGGGGCCGGATCAGCTGTCTGACCGCGGATTGAAAATTCACACTCATCTCTTCCTCACTCCCGTGTCCTTTACGTCGGCCGCCGCCGTCTGCGGCGGCGAACAGAACGGCTCAAATCATATCCATGATTTCCAAGCGTCATTTGGAAATAACACCATACCACAGCGGCGGCACGCCGTCAATCGGCAAAGCGCACGAGGAAGCCCCCTGAACGCATAGGTCATCATTGGGAACTCTGCGGGGGCGGCGGGCAGCCGCCCCTGCAAAATAAAATCTCCGAACGGGACGCACCCCCTCCTTTGTGATATTGACACAGCGGCGGAAGTCTATTAAAATATAGACAGGTATATACAAAAGCCACGGGGGTTCACGCCGGCTTGAGCTATGGGAGGACGATCATCATGTACCACTGTCAATTGCACTTCTACTGTCTGGGCCGCCGGCAGGAGTTGTTTGACACCATCCGGGCGATTCCTCCTCTGGAGCACTTCACCCATGTCTTCTCCGCCGGCGAGACGGTGGAGGAGGCCCTGGGCGCCCGGGCGGAGGTGCTCCTGGCGGACCTGCGTGATCTGGGCGCCCAGGCGGCGGCCCGGCTGACCTCCGGCAAGCTCCCTCAGACCGCCCTCGTCCTCCTGGCGGACCGCCAGCAGCTCCCCGCCCTGGAGGGCCGCCTGGACGGGGCCGACGATCTCTGGCTCCTCCCCATGTCCGTCGAAGAGCTCTCTTTCCGCTTCCGGCGTCTTCAGGCGCTGGCCAAAGAGCGCGCCGAGGCCTGGGAGGCCAATCAATTTCTGGAGGCCTGCATCAACAGCACCCCGAATCTCATCTGGTTCAAGGATAAAAACGGCATCCACGAGAAGGTCAACGACAGCTTCTGCGAGACCGTGGGCAAGACCAAGCAGCAGGTGCAGGGCCGGGGCCACGCCTATATCTGGGACGTGGAGCACGACGATCCCGCCTGCATCGAGTCGGAGCGGATCGTCATGGAGTCCCGCCAGACCTGCGTCTCCGAGGAGACTATTAAGGCCGGCGAAGGCACCCGCCTGCTGACCACCTACAAATCCCCCCTCTACGACATGGACGGCGGCGTCATGGGCACCGTGGGCGTCGCCATCGACGTCACCCAGGAGCGGGCCTACGCCCAGGAGCTCATCACCAAGACCCAGACCCTGGAGTCCATTTTCACCAGCATGGACTGCGGCATCATGTGCCACAGCCTGGACGGGAGCCGCATTCTCAGCGTCAACCGGGCCGCCCTGGAGATCCTGGGCTACCAGACCCAGGAGGAGCTGACGGAGGCCGGGTTCGACCTGATTGCCGCCTCCGTGGTGGAGGAGGACAGGCAGAAGCTGCGCAGCGCCATTCTCTCCCTGAGCCAGGAAGGAGACAGCGTCAGCGTGGAGTACCGGGTCCGGCACGCCAACGGCGACCTTCTCCACGTCATGGGCAACATCAAGCTGATCCGGGAGGGCGGCGAGCTCTGCTACCAGCGCTTTTTGCTGGACTGCACCGCCCAGAAGCAGCGGGAGCAGGCGGCCCGGCTGGAGACCGAGCGGCGGCACCACAGCCTGATTCAGGCCCTGGCCTCCGACTACAACCTGGTGTGCTTTTTCGATCTGGACACCGGACTGGGCGAGACGCTCTGGACCCACGCCTGTCCCCACCATGTACTGGAATCCCTCTTCAGCAAAGCGCTTCCCATGGCGGAGAGCATGGAGGAATACATACAGACCTGCGTCTTTGAGGAGGATCGGGAGATCCTGCGGCAGGCCGTCTCCGCGGAGTCCTTGACGCGGGAGCTGACCCAGCGGGGCACGTTTTACTTCAACTACCGCGTCACCTGCGGCAATGACCTGCGCTACTTCCAGGTAAAGGCCGTCCGCGCCGGAAACTGGTCCAAGCAGCGGGGCGTAGTGATCGGTTTTCGCAGTGTGGACGAGGAGACCCGGGCCGAGATGGAGAAGAAAGCCCTTCTGGAGGACGCCCTCTCCCAGGCCAACCGGGCCAGCAAGGCCAAGAGCGTCTTCCTCTCCAATATGTCCCACGACATCCGCACCCCCATGAACGCCATCATCGGCTTCACGGCCCTGGCCACCACCCACATCGACCAAAAAGAGCAGGTGGCGGGGTATCTCAAGAAGATCATGACCTCCGGCAACCACCTGCTGAGCCTCATCAACGACGTGCTGGACATGAGCCGCATCGAAAGCGGCAAGATCTACCTGGAGGAGAAGCCCTGCAGCCTGCCGGACATTCTCCACGGCCTGCGCAGCATCGTCCAGGCGGACATCCGCGCCAAGCAGCTGGAGCTGTACATGGACGCGGTGGACGTGAAAAACGAGAGTATCTACTGCGACCGGCTGCGGCTGAACCAGGTGTTCTTGAACCTGCTGGGCAACTCCATCAAATACACCCCCGCCGGCGGCGTCATCAGCGTCCGGGTCATCGAGAAGCCCGGCGCTCCGGCGGGCTGGGCCAAATACGAGTTCCACGTCAAGGACACCGGCATCGGCATGAGTGAGGAGTTCGTCGACCACATCTTCGAGCCCTTTGAGCGGGAGCAGAACTCCACCACCAGCGGCATCCAGGGCACGGGCCTGGGCATGGCCATCACCAAGAACATCGTGGACATGATGAACGGCTCCATCGACATCAAGAGCAAGCTGGGCGCCGGCACCGAGACCACCGTCACCATCTCTTTCCGGCTGTGCTCCGAGGCGGCGGTCCCCCAGGCCATTCCGGAGCTGAAAAACTGCCGGGCCCTGGTGGTGGACGACGACTTCAACACCTGCGACAGCGTCTCCAGCATGCTCCAGCAGATCGGGATGCGGGCGGAGTGGACCCTCTCCGGCAAGGAGGCGGTGCTGCGGACCCGCCAGGCCGTGATGCGGAACGACCACTTCTATGTGTACATCATCGACTGGCTGCTGCCGGACATGAACGGCGTGGAGGTAGCCCGCCGGATCCGGAAAGAGTGCGGCGAGAACGTGCCCATCATCGTCCTCACCGCCTACGACTGGTCCGACATCGAGGACGAGGCCCGGGAGGCCGGCGTCACCGCCTTTTGCAGCAAGCCGCTGTTCCTCTCCGAGCTGCACAGCTGTCTCCTGTCCGTGGTGGGCACGGAGGAGAAGTCCCAGCCGGAGCAGGCGGAAGCGCCCGCGGTCCACACCGGCCGCATCCTGCTGGCGGAGGACAACGAGCTGAACCAGGAGATCGCCCAGGCCATTTTGGAGGAGGCCGGCTTCCAGCTGGAGATCGCCGGTAACGGCCAAATCGCCCTGGAGATGCTGCGCGCCTCCCAGCCCGGCTATTACCAGGTGGTGCTGATGGACGTTCAGATGCCGGTGATGAACGGCTACGACGCCACCCGGGCCATCCGGAAGCTGGAGGACCCGGCCCTTTCCTCCATCCCCATCCTGGCCATGACCGCCAACGCCTTTGAGGAGGACAAGCGGGAGGCCCTTCGGGCCGGGATGAACGGGCACATCGCAAAGCCCATCAACATCGGCGAGCTGATGAACGCGCTGGACAACGCGCTGCGCAGCGAATCGGAATGAAAAAGCAAATCCGCCCCCGGGCCGCTCAGCGGCCCGGGGGCGTTGTCACTTATAGTCAAAACACTTGAAAATCGGTATTCCGATTTTCAAGGCGGGCATCGCCCGCCCGCACATGAAATGTGCCGTGTTTTGCCTATGAAGTCCACCGCCAAGCCGTTTCACGGCTCCCGGGGCGCGTGCGCGCCCCGGGGTTGAAAAGAAGTAAGTACTTCTTTTCAACTGCGGTGACTATAGAACCTGTATTCACCCCAGATCCCGGTGGTCCAGGGCGGCCAGGCCGAAGCGGACCGCCCGGTCCACGGCCTCCCGCTCCGCCTCGCTCTCCGCCCCCCGCCGCCGCTGCCGCAGACAGCGGAGGAACAGCCCCCGGAGGGAGTCCTCCTCCGCCCGGGCCCAGACGTCCTCCGCCACGCGGGTGCGGTCCCGGAGCTCCAGGGCGTAGAACCGCTCCGCCAGGGCCTCCCGGAGCCCCAGGACGTCCGCGCCGCCCGGGCCGGTCTCCCCGGTGAGCACAATGCGGTACAGATGGCGGGCGGTGTCCTCCGGCAGCGCCGCCTCCACGGCGGCGCGGGGGGAACGACCCGTCACGTCCACCTCCAGAACCTCATACCGCCGCCGGGCAAAGGGGACAAAGGCCAGGGAGACCCCGCCCCGCTCGTCCACGGTCCCCCGGTAGAACCCTTTCTCCCCCAGCTCGTCAAAGCCCCTTCCCTCGATGCAGCCGGGCCAGGCGCACAGGGTCCTCCCCAGCCGCACCGGCTCCGTCCTCTTGTGGATGTGCCCCAGGGCCAGGTAGTGCAGGCCGCTGCCGGCGATCTCCTCTTTCCGGAGAGGCGCGTACCGCGCCTCCGGCGGGTCGATCTCCCCGTGGAGGAGGCCGATATGGACCCGCCCGTCCTCCGGGGCCGAAAAGCCCTCCAAAAAGCTCTCCCTCCGCTCCGGGGCGGTAAAGGCCGCGCCGTGGACGGTGAGGTTCCACTCCGGCAGATCTACCGCCGTCAGGCGCCCCTCCCGAAAGACATGGACATTCTCCGGCCAGCGCACCGTCGTCCAGGGGCTGCCGGGTCCCGCCCAGTCGTGGTTTCCCGGGGCGATGAAGACCCTGGCCTCCATCCGCCCCAGGGCCTCCGCCAGTTGCTCCCCGGTCTCCCGGAACGCGCTGCCGCTGTCAAAGAGATCCCCCGCCAGCAGCACCAGGCCGATGTGATTTTGATTTACATAATCTGAAAGCCGAAATACCAGCTCCCGGCTCTCCCGCCGGCGTCCGGCCGCCTGAGCCGCGGTCAAAGCGCCAAAAGCGCTGTCCAGGTGAAAGTCCGCCGCGTGCAGGAACATTAACATAACGCTGCTCTCATTCGGGCGGTCCGGTCACTGCCAGCCCTTGCAGACGTCCACCCACTCCACGAAGTTGGAGGAGTGCCGCTCCAGCTCCTCGCAGGTCAGCTCAATGGCGCTGCTGCTGCTGCCGGCGGCGGGGAAGACGGTCTCAAACCGCTTCAGCGACACGTCCAGGTAGACTTTCACGTCCTCCGGCAGGGCAAAGGGGCAGACGCCCCCCACGTCGTGGCCGATGAGATCGTGGGCCTCCTCGTGGGTCAGCATCTTGGCCTTGGTGTGGAACTGGGCCTTGTACTTGCCGTTGTCCACCTTGGCGTCCCCCGCCGCCACGATGATGATGGGTCGGTCCTCCACCTTGAAGCTGAGGCTCTTGGCGATGCGGGCGCCCTCCACGCCCACGGCCACCGCCGCCAGCTCCACCGTGGCGGAGGAGACGTCAAACTCCCGGATGCGGTCCGCCATGCCCCGCTCCTCAAAATAGGCTCTCACTTTCTGAATGGACATGATATGTTCCTCTCTTTCTGTCGATTGTCGGAATGTGAAAATCAGCTGCCGCCGGTGCGTCTCACCGCACGTCGATCCGCTCCACGGCCTCGCACAGGCCGGTGGCGCTGTCCAGCGTGAAGATGGCCCCCTGCATCTTGCAGGGCCCCTCCGGCTGTCTGTACCGCCCCGGCAGGCCCCCCAGAAAGCTCTCCACCGACTGCCAGGGCTCGATGCCCAGCACGGACTCCACCGGTCCGGTCATCCCCAGGTCCGTCAGGTAGCCGGTGCCCTTGGGATAGACCCGCTCGTCGGCGGTGGGCACGTGGGTGTGGGTTCCCCACACCGCGCTGACCCGGCCGTCCAGATAGTAGCCCATGGCCAGCTTCTCGCTGGTGGCCTCGGCGTGGAAGTCCACCAGGGTGAAGTCCGCCTCCCCCTCTTTCAGCAGCCTGTCCGCCGTGGTAAAGGGGTTCTCCGCCCCCCAGGCCAGATCGCAGCGGCCGATGAGGTTCACCACCCGCACCCGGACGGCCCCCAGGTCGAAGATCTCGCAGCCGCGGCCGGGAGAGCGGCCGGTGTAGTTGGCTGGCCGCAGGAGCCAGGAGGTGTCCTCCAGGAAGTCCTTGATCTGCATCTTGCCGAACGTGTGGTTGCCCAGGGTCACCGCGTCGGCCCCGGCGGCGCGGATGCGCTCCGCCTGCTCCGGCGTCAGGCCCACGCCGGCGGCGTTTTCGCCGTTGACCACGGTGAAGTGGATCTGCTTGAGCTTTTGCAGGGGCCGCAGGTTCTTCTCCAGGTGCTTGAGGCCCGGCTCCCCCACCACGTCCCCCACCGCCAGAATGTGATACCGCATAGGGTCTCCTCCGCTGTTGAAATCATGATTGGAAATAGTATACCAGAAAAAAGACCGTTTGCAAGCCCCGGAATCCCTCCACGCTCAAAAATGTGGGTTGTTTTTTCCAAACCCATTTATTATACTGATTTATATTCATTATGAGTTTCTCTACTGGAGGCCGCCCGAACCGGCGGCCCGGGGCAAGCCCTGAGAGAGGAGGATCCTCTCTTCCGCCGGGAGGAACAAAAGGAGGCCTCCATGGCAGTCAAGCTGGAGCTCTACCGCGTGTTCAAGGAGGTTGCCGAGGCCGGCAACATCTCCGAGGCGGCCAAGAATCTGTACATCTCCCAGTCGGCGGTAAGCCAGTCCGTCAAGCAGCTGGAGACGGCCCTCCAGGCCCGCCTCTTCGCCCGCAGTCCCCGGGGCGTCACTCTCACTGGCGAGGGGCGGATGCTCTACCAGTATGTCCGCAGCGCTCTGGGCCTCATCGCCACCGGAGAGGATAAGCTCTCCCAGGCCCAGCAGCTGCTGCTGGGCTCGCTGGTCATCGGTGCCAGCGACACGGTGACCAGCCTCTTTCTGACCCCCTATCTGGAGGCCTTCCACCGCCAGCACCCGGGCATCCGGCTGAAGATCGTCAGCGGACGCAGCGCCAAGGTGCTGGGGCTCCTGCGCTCCGGGGCGGTGGACATCGCCTTCGCCTCCTCCCCCGCCGAGAGCGGCGTCGCCGCCTGGCCCTGTTTTTCCACCCACACCGCCTTTGTGGCCGGCAGCGGCTACGGCTGCGACTTCTCCCACGTCTACACCCTCCAGGAGATCGCCGCTTTCCCTCTGATCCTGCTGGAGCGCAAGGCCAGCAGCCGGGTCTTCCTGGAGCAGTTCTTCGCCGCCGGCGGCGTGACGCTGACGCCGGAGATCGAGCTCTCCTCCCGCAGCCTCCTGGTGTCCCTGGCGGCCATCGGCCTGGGGGTTGCGGGTGTGACGCTGGAGTTTGTGAAGGAGGCCCTGGAGGCCGGGGAGATCCGGCAGCTGAAGACGGACTTCGACGTCCCCGCCCGCAGCGTGGATATGTGCACCCTCCAGGACGTGACTCCCACCGCGGCGGCGGCGGCTTTCATGGAGATGGTGCGCACGGGAAAGCGGTGAGGCGGCGTGGACACGATGATTCTGACCATTGAGCTGGTGGGCGTCCTCTCCTTTGCCGCCTCAGGGACCATGACGGGCCTGCGGAAGAACATGGACCTCTTCGGCGTGTGCATTCTGGGGCTCACCACCGCCGTGGGCGGCGGCGTCCTGCGGGACGTGATTCTGGGCAGCACGCCCCCCGCCACCTTTCAAAACCCCATCTACGCCGCAGCGGCGGTCCTCACCTCCCTGGTGCTGTTCCTGCCCCGGGTCCGGCGCCTGTTAAACCGCAGCCAGCACCTGTACGATGCGACCATGCTGGTGATGGACACCCTGGGCCTCGGCATCTTCACCGTCATGGGGGTCCAGATCGCCTACACCCGCGTGGAGGAGCCCACGGTGTTTCTGCTGGTGTTCGTGGGGGTGGTCACCGGCGTGGGCGGCGGCGTTTTGCGGGACATGATGGCCGGGGACACCCCCTATATCTTCGTCAAGCACGTCTACGCCTCGGCGTCTCTCGCGGGGGCGCTGGTCTGTGTGCTCTTCTGGCTCCCCGGTCTGGAGGTGTACGCCATGGGGGCCGGGGCCGTCACGGTGATCGTCATCCGCCTCCTCTCCGCCTATTACCACTGGAACCTGCCCCATGCCCGTGATTGAAAGCCTGCATTCCCAACTGGAAAATACAGGCTCAAAAAGACCGCCCTCCCGGCCGGGAGGGCGGTCCTGATTTACAGCTCGTTGATGTCCTGTTTTCCCATCTTCTCCATCTGCTTCCCCACCCGGAACTTCTCCCGGGCCGCCCAGTAGATAGCCAACAGAACCAGGGTGGGGATGTTCCCCGCCAGCAGCGTCGCCAGAACCAGCAGGATGTTTTTGGACACGCTGCCGGTGTCCGCCGCATTCAGGGGCCCCAGCAAAGAGCAGAGAAACGTCAGCAGGGGCAGCACCAGTCCCGGCCAGCGGCTCTCCCGCCGGGAGAGATAGATTTGCAGCAGAACGCCGCCCACGACAAATACCAGCAGTATGACCAGCGAGACAACGATAACTCTAGACGCGATTGCCATAAAAAACTCCTCCTCATGCGAAAGCAGTATTACAAGTCGTCGATCCGGGTCTTTTTCAGCTGCCGCCTCTCCTTACGCCGCCGGAGCCGGTGGCACACGGCGTAGATGCCCAGCAGGATCAGGTTGGGGATGTTCTCCAGCAGCAGAACCGATATACCCGTACCGGAAATGTAAAAAGCTTCAAAAAAATCCTCCTCCGTCCAGAGCTGGACCATCTCCGGCGCGATTGCGATGATTGTCCACAGCAGCCACGCCGCCGGCAAAATCAGCCCCGGCCACCACTTCTCCCGCCGGGAGAGATAGATTTGAGCGGCGACCAACACGGCAAAGACGGGAAGGACCACCAACAGATCCCCCAAGTAAATCGAGAGGGAAAACTCGGGGTAGATGGTAATTCCTGAATACAGCACTCATATCCCTCCCTTCGTCTTTCGGTACTCGCCAATCAGAATCTTCGCCGTGTCGAAGTCCAGCCTGTCATCCACCGCCAGCCGCTTCACCAGCGACACGTAGGGGTCCGCCTCCGCCGTCTCGCTGATTTTGATCTTCTGAATCAGCCGGTCCAGCCGCAGCCGCACCGTGGGATAGCTGACGCCGTACTGCGCCGCCACCTCCTTCAGCGAGCCGGAGGCCAGGACGAACTTCTTGATAAAGGCCGCGTCCTCGTCCTCCAGGTCCGCCAGCCATATTGGGATGTTCTCCATAGCTCTCCCCCTTTCATAAAATTAAATATAAACTTTAATTTTATGAAAGTCAAGTATCAATTTTATCTTTCATAAAATTGTGCCATTTTAAAGCCGCCCCCGCACAGCAAAGCGCCCCCTGAACACTCAGAGGGCGCTCCCTGCATGTTTCAATCATCGTCACTGCGGGTGAAAGAACTCCCGGTCATAGCCGTACACCCACTCCAGGGGATCCTGGAGCTCCCCGTCCCGCCGGACCTCGAAGTGGAGATGGGGCCCGGTGGACCGACCCGTGGAGCCCACCCTGGCGATGACCTGCCCCTGCTCCACACGGTCCCCGGCTTCCACACACAGCTCCTGACATTGGGCGTACAGGGTCTCCAGACCATCGCCGTGGTCCACCAGCAGATAGTTCCCCCGGGCGCTGTCAAATCCACTCTCCGTCACGTTGCCGTCCAGCACGGCGAAGATGCCCGTGCCCGCAAACGCCGCGATGTCGAGCCCATCGTGGACGGTCACGCCCTGGCCGCCGGGGTTGGCCCGGGGGCCGAACGCGCTGGCGATACATTTGAAATCCGTCACCGGCCAGGCCATATCCCGGGCGCTCTCCCGCTGCTCCGTAAACGCCGCCTGCTCCTCCTCGCTGAGGAACTCCAGCCCCGTCAGCACGCCGTCCTCATACACGGCCCGCACCTCTCCGGCGTCCTGGTCGAAGAGGCCGTTTCCAATGTGCTCCGTGATCCAGGTCTCCCCGTCCACGATGCCCCGGACCTCCCGGCCCTGGAACATCATCCGCAGGCCGTTGCCGTCCCCGTCCGGGTCCTCAAAGGTGTACTCCAGCCCCAGGGGCAGATAGGGGGCCAGGGTCTCCGCCCAAACAGCCTCCACCTCGGCGGATATGTCCGCCTCCGGCCGGGGCATATAGGCCAGCAGGTCGATGTCAATGCTCTCCCGCCCGTCGGTGCCGTTGATGGTCAGCTCGTCATAGACGGCCTCCTCCAGCCGGAACTGATAGGTCTTTCCCGGCTCCCAGCTTCTATCGGCGCTCTCCTCCTCCAGGTAGTGGACGCTCATATTCATTCCGTCGGCCAGGACGCGCCCGGAGATCCACAGATTCCACTCCGCCTTTCCCTCCGGGATGGTAAAGGAGACGGTCCCGTCCTCACAGGTGACGCTCTCCGCCAGCTGCTCCGCCGGATTCCGCGGCGGCTCCTTGGCGGAGGTGGCGAAGGCGGTGGTGACGCACACCGCCAGCAGCAGCGCGCAAACCGTGACCAGCACGGGGACGCGCCTGGATTGAAATTTCATCATGGCTTTGATCCTTTCTTCCACAGGGCTCTGGGCAAACCGGGGGCAGATCCCCGCCCGGGCCTCCTCCACGGCCAGCAGCGTCCGGGCGTAGGCCGCCGGATCTCCCAGGCGGCGCACCACGGCCTCGTCGCAGGCCAGCTCCAGATCCCGGCCCGCCAGACAGACCATCAGCCATACCGCCGGATTCCACCAGTGGACGCACAGCGCCGCCGCCAGAACCAGCTTGGTCAGGCCGTCCAGATGCCGGATGTGTTCGTACTCATGGGTCAGAATGTGGCCCAGGGCCGTCTCGTCCCCCCGGTCCATCCCCCTGGGCAGGAGGATGACGGGGCGAACCAGGCCGTAGGCCAGAGGGCTGGAGACCCGGTCGGACACCCGGACCGAGACCCGGGGGTGGTCCCTCTGCCACCGGGCGGCATATCCGCCCCCGGCGGGCAGGGACGCGCAAAACGTCCGGCGGCAGCGGAGGTAGGATACCGCCAGCCAGAGAGCCAGCAGCAGACTCCCCGCCAGCCACACCAGCGCCCAGGGGGAGACCGCCGGGGACGCCGGGGACGCCGGGGCCATGGCCGCCCCTCCGCCGGCGACGGTCCCCGGCAGCAGCCGCACCGGAACTCCCCCGCCCGCCGGACGGGGCCCGGGCATCTGCCCACCCGCGGCAAACAGGTTGTACACGCTGAAGTGGGACGACACCTCCCAGGGCAGCAGCAGCCGCAGCGCCGCCGCCCACCACAGCAGTCCGAGGGCCCGCCGGGGCAGGGCCCGTCCCATGGCCGTGCGCAGCAGCGCGACGGCCAGAATCAAAACCGCCCCGGCCGCTCCCCGCTCCAGAAGCGTCATGACCGGTGCTCCTGCTCCATGGCGGTGACCAGCTTCCGAAGCCGCTCCAGCTGCTCCGCGGAGAGCTTCCGGCTGTCCAGAAGCGAGGCGAACAGCAGGTCCGGGGAGCCGTCGAAGAGCTTGCCGATGAGGGCCTCCGTCTCCGCCGCCTGCACCTCCGTCTTGGAGATCAGGGCGTGGCACTGGAACCCCGGCTCGCTGCGCCGGATGGCCCCCTTGGCCACGCACTTTTTGATGACCGTGTAGGTGGTGTTGGTGTTCCAGCCGATCTCCTCCCCCAGGATGACCGCGATCTCCCTGGCGGTCCGGTCCCCGTCCCGCCAGAGCACGTCCATCACCTTCAGTTCCGAGTCAAAGAGCTTTACCGTCATGCCGAACCCTCCAAACTATTGCAATAGTTTACAGTTGTTATACTATCACAGTAGTTTATTGTTGTCAATACAGTTTTGCGGCTTTTTTGCGGCGCGGTATTCCCCGCACGCAAACAGCGGCCGGCGGGGCCATGCCCCGCCGGCTGTCATCCGCTGCCCGTTATGTGTCGATATACGCCGCCGCCGCGTAGCCCACGTGCTCTTCGTGGTGGACCACATACCAGCCCTCCCACTCGCCGTAGACGGTGACCCTGGCCCCGTCGGGCAGGTTCGCCAGGATGTTCCCCTTGGGAGAGGGGTAGCTGCGCAGGTTCAGCGTGCCGTAGCTCACGTTCACGGTGCCCTCCACCGGGGTCATGGGGTAGATGAAAGGCAGGCCGAAAAACCGGGTCAGCGCCCGGGCCAGCTGCTGGGCGATGTCGTCTGTATGTCCCTCGATCCAGACGGCGTCGGCGTAGTTGTCGTGGTAGCCGATCTCCACCAGCACCGCCGGGGCCTTGGACTGGCGCACCTCCCCCAGGGTGGTGGTCTCCCGGGTGGTGACCCTGCCGGGCAGGGGGTAGATCTTCCGCAGCTCCTCGGCAATCAGCTCCGCCGCCCGGCGGCCCTTGACGCTGCCGGGGTAGTAAAAGGCGATGATGCCCCGCTCCTCGCCGTAGTGTCCCTCCGGCGCGCCGTTGGAGTGCAGGGCCAGGTACAGGTCATAGTTTCCGGCGTTGGCCTCCCGGATGGAGGAGGCGGCGGTCATCTCCGGCCGGTTCCGCCTGTACTGGATGGCGTTGGAGAGCAGATAGGGCACCAGCGCGTCCGCCAGCAGGTTCATGTTGTACTCCTCGGAGCCGCTGCCGGTGACGTATTGATTCCACTCCTGTGTGCTTGGGCTTAAATAGATAATGGGCATGGTGATCCCTCCCTTTCACTTATTTATATGGCAATCGGCGGCCGGGTGTGCTATAGTAGACAGGAGCCAACATACGCCCAAGGAGGGACTGATCGACATGAAAGCAGAGCGAACCTATCCCAGGTACACCGTCACGCCCAAGGCGGAAGCCGCCATTCTCCGGGGCCACCCCTGGGTCTACGGAGAGGAGGTGCTCTCCGCGGAGGGCCAGGTGGAAAACGGCGGATTGGCGGACGTTGTCAGCAAAAAGGGCCGGTATCTGGGGACCGGCTTCCTCTCGGAGCAGTCCAAGATCCGGGTGCGCCTCCTCTCCCGCAACGCCAACGACCGCTTTGACGAGGCCTTCTGGCGGCGGAAGCTCCAGTGGGCCTGGGACTACCGCAAGACGGTCATGTCCCCGGAGGACCTGGACTGCTGCCGTGTCGTCTTCGGCGAGGCGGACGCCTTTCCGGGGCTGACGGTGGACAAGTTCCACGACCTCCTCTCCGTCCAGGTGCTGTCCGTGGGAATGGAGCGGATCAAGGGGACGCTGCTGCCCATGCTGGCGGAGATTTTGCGGCAGGACGGGCAGACCGTCCGGGGGATCTACGAGCGGAACGACGTCTCCCTGCGGGACAAGGAGGGCCTGCCCCAGTACAAGGGCTGGTTCCCCCTCCCCGGCGAGGAGGGGGTCCCAGCCTCCCCCGTGACGGAGATCACGGAGAACGGCATCCGGTATCTGGTGGACGTGGAGAACGGCCAGAAGACCGGCTTCTTCCTGGACCAGAAGTACAACCGCCGGTGCGTTGCCCGGCTGGCAGCCGGAAAAACCGTGCTGGACTGCTTCACCCACACCGGCTCCTTCGCCCTGAACGCCGCCCTGGGCGGGGCGGCCCACGTCACCGCCGTGGACGTGTCGGAAACGGCGGTGGAGATGGCCCGGGCCAACGCGCGGCGCAACGGCCTGGAGGGGAAAATGGACTTCCTGGCGGCGGACGTCTTCGACCTGCTGCCCCGGCTGGAACAGGCGCCCCGCCGGTACGACTTCATCATCCTGGACCCGCCGGCATTCACCAAGTCCCGCAAGACCATTGAGAGCGCCATGGCCGGGTACAAGGAGATCAACTACCGGGCCATGCGGCTGCTGCCAAGAGGCGGGTATCTCGCCACCTGCTCCTGCTCCCACTTTGCGGAGGAGGGCCGGTTTCTGGCCATGCTGCGCTCCGCCGCCCGCGACGCCGGCGTGCAGCTGCGGCAGATCGAGGCCCGGCAGCAGAGCTGCGACCATCCCATTCTCTGGGGTGTGGAGGAGACGAACTATTTGAAATTCTACCTGTTCCAGGTGATATAGCATGAAAGTTTAGGGCCGCCCTTGCCCAGGGCCCCCGCGCGAGTCCAACGAAGTGGGTCGCGTGGGGCGGAGTTTCTTCTGACGGCGGCGGCGGGATCCTGGGCAAAGCCCCAGCGGGTTTGGACGGAGCCCATCATTGCGTCAGCAAAAAGGAGCGTGTTTCCTTTTGGAAACACGCTCCTTTTTCGATTCATGCTATCTCTTGACCTCAATACACCGGACATAGCCGCCCTCGGTGTAAATGCTGCACTGCTCCGCGTAGGCATGGGCCTCCGCCAGAGTCACCCACATCTTCATGTCCCGATTGTAGCAAAGGACATTGGAGGGCACCGTGTAGGTCCTGCCGCCGATAGTCACCAGACTCTCGCTGGTCCAGGCGGAGTTGGGGACGTTCTTCGTCTCGCTCAGCTTTTTCAGACTGGAGAACCCGGTGCCTCCCCGGTTCAGCGTCACGGCCACATAGTCGCCGCCGTTGACGTCGTAACGCATGGAGAAAGCCTTGGTTCGCTTGCCGTTGCCGTACTCCACACCTATTGTCTCCCAAGTGACCAGCTTCGTATCATCCTCACCCGCTTCATTCTTAATCGGCACCTCTGTGCTCGCGATTTCTATATACACCCGGCCATAGATTACCGTGCCGTCGACGCCGGAGTTCAGGACGATCAGGTCCACCTTGTTCGCGGAGTTCACCCGGGCGTAGGCGATCCGGCCGGAGGGAATGACGCCGTCCGTCAGGTCGCTGAGGCTCACGGCCTCCGCGCCGTCCACGCCGTTCTGGAAGATCATCACGTTGTCCGCCAGCTTCCGCTGCCCCAGGGTGCGCTCCGCCACGTCCAGATTGCCGCCGGCGTTGCCGCCGCTGAGGCGGGAGAGGCCAATGTGCCCGCGGTAGGTGGAGGAGACCCGGACCAGCTGTCCCACCAGGTCCGCGCCGTCCTCCGCCGCGCCGGTGAGGCTGATGCCGCAGAGGAGGTCCACCCGGCCGCCCTCCCGGACGATGCCGATGGCGTTGCTGGAGGCCACGGTGCCCTTGGCCTCCACGGCCCCGGCCACCTGATTGTCCTCCGTCAGCAGGAGGGTCAGCTGGTCGCCGGGCTTGAACTTGGAAACACTTTCCCGAGCGGTGGTCAGCACCGGGAAGTCGTGGCCCAGCACGGTGATGGTCTCCGGCTCGTCGGGGCTGGGGGAGCAGCTCTCGTAGAAGCCGCTGATGCGGGTGTCGCACACCCGGATGGCGTTGGTGGCGGGGGAGTAGGTGGCCACGTCGTACTTCCGGATGTCCTTGGCCACGACCTCCGCGCCGTTCTTGTAGAGCTTGTAGCCCGTGGCGCCGCCGGTGAGGTCTCCGAATCCGGCGGTGGAGCCGTCGTCGTAGACGATGACGGCGGAGCTGGCGGTGGAGCCGCCGCCCACGAAGATGTAGTCCGCGCCGCCGGCGGCGTTGAGGTACAGCGTCACGGTGCTGCCGGCGCTGACCCAGGAGAACACCTGGCTCCAGGGCTTCTCCGCGCCGTTGTAGTAGGTCTGGGTGGTGCCGGTGACGGTGTAGACAGCGCCGCTGACGTCCGTGATCTGGCCGGCCTTGGCGCTGGCCACGGTGATGGTCATCTGCACGCCCATGGCGTCGGGCACGAAAGTGAGCACCTTGCCGCTCTTATCCAGCACGAGAGAGCCCCGCAGGCCGTTCAGCGCTCCATTGGACGCCTTGCCGGAGGCCATCTGGTACACCGTCTCGCCGGAGGCCAGCTTCATGGCGGTCTCCTTTCCGTCGGGCCCGGCGGCGGAGGAGGTCACCAGCACCTGGTTTGCCAGAACGGTGCCGCCCAGGGAGCTGAGATAGCTGCCTTTCTCCTTCATGTCGGCGCGCAGCAGGTTCAAAAAGAGCTGTGCCGCCTGGCCCCGGGTCAGCGTGGCGTTTCCGTTGGTTCCAACGCCGTCGGTGAGGCCCACGGTGGCCCCCACAGCCATGTAGCTGGCGGGCCACACGCCGCCGATGTCCTCGTCCTTGTAGCCCAGCATCCGCAGCAGGATGGTCACCGCCTGGCCCACGGTGACGGACCGCTCCGGGTGGAACCTGCCGTCCGGGTATCCGGCGATGACGCCCTTGCGGGAGGCCATGTTAATGTAGGCTGAGGCCCAGTGGGAGGGCTTGGCGTCCGGGAAGATGGTGACGGTGCTGTACAGTCCCAGCTCCTCCTGGCCGTGCATGGCGTACACCGCCATCTTGCAGAACTGGGCCCGGTTCAGCGCGGCGCCCGGGCGGAACGTGTTGTCGCTGTAGCCGTCCAGCACCCCCATCAGCCGCAGGGACTCCACGGCCATGATGGTGTTCCGGTCCGTCACGTCGGAAAAGCGGACCGTGTCCGCCGCCCCCGCCGGCAGCACCAGCAGGGACGACGCCATGACCGCCGCCAGCAGGAAACTCCAAAATCTCTTCATGATTCCTCCTCCATGTACGAAAAACAAGTCCATTGCGTCCGCCCTTCACTCCGCCCGCAGGGCTTCCACGGGCTGGAGCTTGGCGGCCTTGGCCGCGGGGTAGATGCCGAAGATCACGCCCAATGCCACCGACAGGGAAAAGGCGCTGAGGGTGATCCAGGCCGCCGGGTAAATGGTCATCTGGAACAGCAGCTGTCCCGCCACCCGGCTGCCCAGGGTCCCCAGCAAAATGCCGATGATGCCGCCGATGCCGCAGAGCATGGCCGCCTCGATCAAAAACTGGGTGACGATGGAGCTGCGCTGGGCGCCGATGGCCCGGCGGATGCCGATCTCCCGCGTCCGCTCGGTGACGGTGACCAGCATGATGTTCATGATGCCGATGCCGCCCACCAGCAGCGAGATGGCGGCGATGCCCCCCAGCACCAGGGAGATCATGGCCATCTGCTCGTTCATGGACTGCTGCCACTGGTTGTCGGAGCTCACCCAGGAGCTGCCGGTGGACTGGTCCACCAGCCCATTGAGAAAGCTCTGGAGCCGGGCGGTGGCCTCCTGCACGGACGCGTTGTCCCTGGCCTTGACGATGAACTCCTGCATGGGCTCGCCGCCCAGGACCCGCCGGGCGGTGTAGGGCAGGATGATGATGTTGTCGATGCTGCTGTTCTGGGCGTCCGCCCCGGTGAGGCGGGGGGCGTAGACTCCCACCACCTCAAAGCCCTGGCCGTTGAGCTGGAGGGCCTTTCCCACGGGGTTGGCGGAGCCGAAGAACACCTCCGCCGCCTGGGAGCCCATGACGCAGATCTGGTTGTAGCGCTCAATATCCAGCTCGCTGATATCCCGGCCCCTGGAAATGGTGAGATTATTGCAGATGCTGTACTGGTCGGAGGCGTAGTAGAGCCGCGGGGGCCGCTGGCCGGTCATCTGGCCCGTGGCGTCATCCCAGCCCCATTCGAAGTTGTCGGAGTTCTTGGTTCCGTAGACCACGGTGGCGTTGGCGTAGGCCTCCGGCGTCACGCCCACCACGTACTCCGAGAGGCTCTTGCAGTAGTCGTACAGGTCCGGAAAGTAGTCCTTTCCGGCGTTGACCATGTTGCCGTTTTCGTCCTCCACGTAGACATAGCTGTAGATGCTCACGTTGATCTTGTTGCTGCCCATGGCGGAGTACTGCTCCATGGTCTTCACGGTGTAGCCGTTCATGGTGGCCACGATGGTCATGACGGCGGCGATGCCGATGATGACGCCCAGCATGGTCAGGGCGGACCGGCCCTTCTTGCCCACGATGGACTTCCAGGCCATCTTTACCGCTTGGCGGATATTCACAGCCAGTCCACCTCCTGTTCCCTGTCCTCCACGATCTTGCCGTCCTGGAGCCGCACGCAGCGGCGGGCGGTGGCGGCGATGCCGTTGTCGTGGGTGATGAGGATGATGGTGCTGCCCTCCTTGTTCAGCTGCTGGAGGAACTGCAGCACCTCGTGGCCCGTGCGGGAGTCCAGGGCGCCGGTGGGCTCGTCGGCCATGATAATGGGGGGATGGGTGGCGATGGCCCGGGCGATGGCCACCCGCTGCTGCTGGCCGCCGGACATCTCCGTGGGCTTGTGCTTCACGCGGCCCGCCAGGCCCACCCGCTCCAGGGCCTCCATGGCCAGGTCGTAGCGGTCGTCGGCGTTGATGCCCTGATAGATCAGCGGCAGCTCCACGTTCTCCAGCACCGTCAAGCTCTGGATCAGGTTGTACTGCTGAAAGATGAAGCCGATTTCCTTGTTGCGGATCAGGCTCAGCTCCTTGTCCGTCAGCTCCCGGACGTCGGTGCCCTCCAGGAAGTAGTCCCCCCGGGTGGGGATATCCAGGCAGCCCAGCACGTTCATCATGGTGGACTTTCCCGAGCCGGACTGGCCCACAATGGCCAGGAACTCCCCGGTCTCCACCGTCAGGGACACCCCGTCCAGGGCCCGGACCTCGCTCTCCAGGCCCTCGCCGTAGATCTTATAGACGTCCCGCAATTCTATCAAATGTGCCATGCCCTGTGACCTCAACCGTACATGATGCCCATGCCGCCCATGCCGTACATGGACTGCATCTGGGTGAAGACCTCCGTGCCCTCCTCCACGCCGGAGCGGATCTCCACGTTGTAGTTGTCGGAGATGCCGATCTCCACCGGCACGGCCCAGTAGCCCTCGGGGATCATCTCGTCCGCCATGATGTTCTCCACGGCATTGTCCGGCTTGCTGCCGGCCACGTAGACCACCTGCAGCGTCTCGCCCTCCTCCGTGGACACGGTGCGCACGCACTGGAGGGGCAGGATCAGACAGTTGTCGTTCTCGCTGGCGGTGAGGCTGTAGTTGATGTAGCTGTTGACCTGAATGGAGCCCTCGCTGTTGTCGGCGGAGATGGTGATGGGATAGGTGGCCACGCCGTTGTTGACGGTGGAGGACATGCTGACGGTCTCCACCGTACCGAAAGCCGGGGTGCCCCACTGGTCCAGGTCCACCATCATGCCGGGCTTGATGTAGCTGATGTTCCGCTCGTCCACATTGGCGGAGACGGTGATGGTGGAGGTGTCGGAGATGGTGACCAGGGTGGTGTTGGCGGCGATCTCGTCCCCGGGCTGGATGCTCAAGCCGATGACCATGCCGTCGATGGGGGCCGTGGCGGTGCAGTTGGCCAGGTTCTTCTCGGCGGCCTCCAGCTCCTCCTGGGCGGTCTCCACATTCTGCTGAATGGTGAAGAGCTCGCTCTCGCTCTCCTCGCCGTCGATGGTGACCAGCACCTGCCCGGCGGACACCTGGAGGTAGTCCACCAGCCCGCTGGAGAGCACGGTGCCGGACACGGTGGAGGTCAGGTCGCCGGTGCGGTAGTACTCCAGCTTCCCGGGCTCGTAGGGGTAGACGGTCTCGCCGTTTACATTGACGGTGGCGGAGGCCGCCATCTCGGCGGTGAGGGCCCCTTCGTTCTCCAGGATGATCTCCGCGGAGAAGAGCTTGGAGCCCTCCGAGGTGATGCGGCTGACCATATGTACCGCCTCGATGCGGCCGGGGATGGTGCTCATAAGGGCGGGGACGGACACGTCCACCGTCTGCCCGGCGGTAAGCTGCCCCGCGTAGGCGTAGCTGTAGTACTGGGTCAGGCGCAGCCGGGTGTCGTCCGCCAGCACCGCCACCTTCTGCCCCTTGGTGATGGTGTCGCCGGGGTTCAGCGTGACGGTCTCCAGGAGCTTCCCGGGATAGCCCGCGGAGAGGGCCAGGCCGGCGATGTCCTTTTCCGCCTGGCTCAGCTGCTTCTGGTAGCCCTCCAGATTGCTGCGGGCCTTCTGCACGGCGGTCTCCGCCGCCGGAGAGTCGATGGTAAAGAGGGGCGTCCCGGCGGTTATGATGTCGCCCTCCGCCACCAGCACGTCCAGCACGGTGCCCGTGGTGGTGAGTGTGATGGTCTCGCTGCTCTTGGCCCGGGTCAGTCCGCTGCCGTCCACCACGGAGGTGATGGAGCCGTACTGCACCATGTCGGTGAGGATCTGGCTCTCCCCCTCCTTCTTGCCGCCGAATATCTTGTACAAAATGCCGCCGATGACGGCCAGCACCAGCAGGAGGATCAGCAGACGGACGATTCTGCGCCGCTTCTTCCGGGGCATGGACTTCCACTTCTCCTTCAGCGGCACCCGGGCAGGCGCGCTCTCCGTCTCCGGGGCGGGAACAGACGCCGTCTCTGTCTCCTGGGCGGCCGCTGCCTTCGGGGCCATCTCCTCGCGATCTTTCACTTCTGCCATGACGTTCTCCTTTTCCTGATTCCGCAAACTGTACCATCCATGATAGTACAGTTCCCTCCGTAATGCAATAACAAAATGGTTACAAATTCATCCACTTATTTAGACGGAAAATCGGCAAAAAAGTTTCCGGAAAACGGCAGACCGGGGAATTTTTTTACCCGCCGTCTCTCCCCGGCCCTCCCCAGTCAAAAAGTCCCCGGAGATCCTCAGATCTCCGGGGACGCTGCGGTCTTTCGTCACTTGCTGCGCTTGAGGAACTCACACACCAGGCGGTAGACCCGCTCCGTGGAGGCCACGCCCAGCTTTTCCCGGGGGGAGTGGATGTCCCGCAGCTCCGGCCCCAGGGACACGGCGTCCAGCCCGGGGAGCTTTTCGATGAACAATCCGCACTCCAGCCCGCCGTGGGTGGCCTCGATGCGCCCGTCCCGGCCGGTGAGATCCCGGTAGGCGTCCATCAGCCGCTGCCGCATGGCGGACTGCCGCTGGTACTGCCAGCCGGGATAGGCGCTGCGCTCCACCGCCGTGCCGCCGCCGGTCTCCACGATGGCCCGCACTTTCCGGGCCAGGTCCTCTTTCTGCGTGGCGATGCAGGAGCGCAGGGAGAGGCTGAAATGCACGCCGTCGTCCTCCGTGGTCATGATGCCCAGGTTCAAAGACGTCTGCACCAGGCCGGGGAAGTCCGCGTTCATGGCCTGGACGCCCTGGGGCAGGATCAGCAGCGTCCGCAGGACGCGGCGGGTGTCCTCCGGGGACAGGGCGCTCTCCACCGCCGTGCGTTTGCAGGTGAGGGTGACGCCCTCGTCACAGCCGGCGTACTCGTTTTTCAGCACCCCGTCCAGCTCCTGAATGAACGCCTCGAACGCGCCCTCCTGCCCCGCCGGCACGGCGACCTTCGCGTCATGGGCGGGGCATATAACATTGTCGAACCTGCCGCCCCGCAGACCGGTCAGCCGCAGGCCCGGCACCTGCTCCATGGCGCTATACAGCACCCGGCCCGCCAGGGTGTTGGCGGAGGCCCGGCCCTTGTCGATGTCCGCGCCGGAGTGGCCCCCCTGGAGACCGGAGATGGAGACGGCGTAGCCCGTCTCCCCCGCCAGGGGCTTCCGCGCTCCGGGAAGCACGCAGTCCATCCGCATCCCGCCGGCGCAGGAGACGGTGAAGACCCCCTCCTCCTCGGAGTCCAGGTTCAAAAGCTGCCGGCCCTTGAGGTCGGAGCAGTCCAGGCCGAAGGCCCCGTCCATGCCCGTCTCCTCGTCCACGGTGAACACCGCCTCCAGGGGCGGGTGGGGCAGTGTGTCGTCCGCCAGAATCGCCAATATCATGGCCACGGCAATGCAGTCGTCCCCGCCCAGGGACGTCTCTTCCGCCCAGACGTACTCCCCGTCGGTCCGCAGGTCCAGCCCCTCCTTGGCCATGTCCTTGGGGCAGTTCTCCGTCTTGGCGCAGACCATGTCCGTATGGCCCTGGAGGATCACCGGCTCCGCGCTCTCGTAGCCGGGGGTGCCGTCCTTCCAGATCACCACATTGTTCAGCTCGTCCTGCCGCCACTTGAGGCCCAGCTCCTTGGCGAAGCCCACACACAGATCGCTGATGATCTTGGTGTTGCCGCTGCCGTGGGGCACGGCGCACAGCTTTTCAAAGTACTCGAATACCGCCTTGGGTTCCAGATTGGATAAAACCGCCATAGTAAACCTCCCAAAAGGCACAGCCTGCCGAAAGGATCCGGCAGGCTGCGCTGATTTTGCCGTCTTCCAGTATCATACCACTTTTGGACGGTCTTGCACACGCGTTTCCCGGGAAAATCAGGCGCCCAGGTCGCCCTCCAGACCCATGTCGCTCTCCAGACCCATGTCGCTCTCCAGACCCATGTCGCTCTCCAGGCCCATGTCGCCCTCCAGACCGAACTCGCCGCCCTCGCCGGGCAGCGGCTCATCGTCCGCGGGCTCCGTCTCCACCTGGGGCACGAACTCGGAGAACCAGGCGTCCTCCGGCAGCCCCGCAAGATAGGCCGGCAGGTTGATGACGATGCCGTCCACGCTGTAGGGCAGCTTCATGGAGATCTCCTCCGTCCGGGGCTCATCGCCCTTGTTCTCGGTGATCTCCAGGGTCATCTTGAAGCTCTGACCCATCCAGGTGGCCATGCCGCGCTCCCGCTTGCCGAGCTTGGCCACCTCCTCGCCCTTGACGGTGACCACCACCCGCTCAAAGGACTTGTACTCCTGGCCTTGGTAGTTCTCGATGGTCTTGTTGTCGAAGTAGAGGGTGTGGCCGCGGCCGATGACCATCATGGCGGCCGCCACGGCGACGACCACAGCCAGCGCCGCCAGGCGGATCAAAAGGGTCTTCCCTCTCATGACTGCACGCCCCCTTCCCTCTGGGCCCTGGCCAGCAGCTCGCCGCCCTGGCTCCTGGCCCGGCGCTTCTTGATTTCATACATAATCAGGGCCAGCGTGATGACACCGTAGGAGACGAACACGCGGAAGTACTCGCCGATCATGGCGTCGCCGGTGATGGCGACGCCCGCCCGGGGCGCCACGATGAACATGGTGTGGAACAAAATCACGCCCAGGAACACATTGCCGATGGAGGCCTTCTCCACGCTGGCGCCTCCCACCAGCAGCGCGGCGATGCAGAACATGCCGATCTGGGAGTGGGCGGTGTAGGTGGGAAAGTTGCCGATGTTCTGCAGGTAGATGATCTGACCGAAGCCGGCGAAGACCGTGGAGATGATGATGGAGATGATGCGGGTGCGGTCCACATTGATGCCGGCGGCCTGGGCCACCTCCATGTCCTGGCCCACGGCCCGCATGTCCTGGCCCAGCTTCGTCCGGCGGAACCAGACGATGAACAGGCACAGCGCGGCGATGATGACGAAGTTCAAAACCGGGATCTTCACGCCCTTGTAGAGGATGGCGAACTCATTGTCCAGGCACTGGCGCATATTGGCCAGGCTCACGGTGGTGCGGATGCCATAGCCTCTGGGCAGGCGGATGGAGGCGTGCTTGATGGGGATGATGGAGCCCATAAAGTAGAGCACCAGCAGCTGGTAGAGGCCAGTGACGAAGTAGTTCATCATATAGCCCAGGATCATCTCACGGCCCTTGGCCATATTCATGAGCTTGCCGCACATGAGGCCCAGAAGGGCGGACAGGGGCACGGAGAGGATCATGGCCAGCACCACGCCGGGGATGCCCCAGATCTGCCAGTCGGTGACGAAGATCAGGGCCACCTGCCCCGCCATGGCCCCCAGGGTCATGCCGAAGTTCAGGCCCATGCCCGCCATGATGGGGATCAGGAGGCTGAGGATCAGGAAGATGTTCCGGCCCATGCGGGTGACGATCTCGTTGAGCAGATAGCTGGGAGAGAAGCCGGACAGGGGGATGCAGATGGCGCAGATGATGATGAACATCAAGGGCACCAGGTTGTTCTGCAGGAAGTCGAGACCGTTGAAATTCTTTTTGATCTTCATTTCGCTCCCTCCGTCTTTCTCGTCAGGGCATAGATCACCATGCCGTTGGAGACGATGATGCGGATGACCTCGCTGACGTCCGTGTGGATCAGGGCGGTGATTACCGTGGGCGTCATGGTCACCAGGCCCTGGAAGAGGAACGTACCGATGATGACGTTGGAGATCGAGGCCTTATTCACCGACGCGCCGCCGATGAGAACGGCCGCCACCGCCGGCATGGTCATATTCTGAGGGGCCGTGTAGAGCTGCACAAAGCCGAAGCCCTGCTGATAGACCAACACGCCCACGGCGCCCAGCCACGTGGACAGGATCACCGACAGGATCCGGATCCGGTCCACGTCGATGCCGGAGGCCCTGGCAAATATGGGGTTGGAGCCCACGGCGGTCATGGCCGTGCCGGTCTTGGTGTGGAGGAACGCCCACACCAGCAGTGCCAGCAGGGCAAAGAACAGGATGGACCCGGTGGGAACCACCAGATTGATTCCCAGGGGGTTCAGGTCGATCTCCAGGAACTTGGAGAGGACGCCCGCGTAGAAGCTGTCCAGGGCGAACATGTTCCGCAGGCCCACGCCGGTGTACGCCATGACGATGGAGGGGTTCTTGTAGGGGATCAGCAGCCACATGATGCACATGAAAGAAACGGAGGAGAACCCCACGTAGGTGGCCACCATCATCTCGCCGCCCTTGATCTTGTTCAGCAGCGCGCCGTAGCCGCCGCCGAAGAGGATGGCGAAGGGGGTAGACACCACAATGGCCATCAGGAAGCTCATGGGCCCGGTAAAGCCCATCTCAATGGCCAGCGTGCCGCCCAAAAGCCCCGCCAGAATGCCCAGGGGGATGCCGAAGTTCAGTCCGCAGCCGGAGTGGATCATGGGCACCATGGCCAGCACCAGCACGGCGTTCCAGCTGAAGCGGTTGATGACGTTGGTGATCTGGGTGGACAGGTCGGACCCGGTGATGGGAGCCATAATGAAGAGGAAGATCAAAAATCCGGTGATAATCAGTCTCGGCAGGCCGAAGGCATTGACGAGCTGACCAAACTGGGTTTGCCGCAGTCGTTCTGATTTGCTCATGTCGATACCCTCCTTACACAACTTGACTGACCATCAGCGTGCCGAACTCCTCCGAGGAGGCCGCCGCGGGCAGAATGCCCGCCACCCGGCCGCCGGAGATGATGGCGATGCGGTCACAGGTCTGCCGCAGCTCCTCCAGCTCCGAGGAGATCATGACCACGGTGACGCCGCTGTCCCGGTTGAACTGCTTCAGGGCGTCCAGCACCAGGGCCTTGGCGCCCACGTCAATGCCCCGGGTGGGCTCCGACACGAAGAGGAACTGGGGCTCCAGGGCAAAGGCCTTGGCCAGGCACACCTTCTGCTGGTTGCCGCCGGAGAGCTCCCTGGCCTTCTGCTTGGAGCTGGTGCACTTGATCTCCAGGGCGTCAATGTATTTCTGCGTCACGGCGTGAATGGCCTTTTCATCCCGCCACTTGACGGCGCCGCCGAAGAGTTTTTTCAAAAACTTGTTCTGGATCTGCATGGCGGGGAACGCCACGTTCCACTCCAGCGTCTCATCCAGGAGAAGCCCCACGCCCCGCCGGTCCTCCGACACGAAAGCCAGCGAGGAGTCCAGGCACTTCCGGGGGCTGTTGAGGGGGATCTCCCGGCCGTCGAACTCCACGGTGCCGCCGGCCTCATAGAGGCCCATGACGCCGTTGGGGATGCCCAGCTTGCCCTGTCCGGCAAGGCCGCCGATGCCCAGGATCTCGCCCTCCCGGACCTCCAGCGACACGTCCCGCACGGTCTCTCCGGGCATGTCCACCCACAGGTGCTGGATGGACATAATGGTCCTGGCGTCCCCCTGGTCGTCGGCCTTGGCCTCCGCGGGGGCGGCTGCGCCGCTGTGCACGTCGCGGCCCACCATCCAGCGGGTAATGTCCGCCACGCTGGTCTCGGCGGAGGGCACGTCCCGGACCACCTTGCCGTCCCGCATGACCACCACCTTGTCGCACACCGCCAAAATCTCGTGGAGGCGGTGGGTGATGAAGATGACGGAGATGCCCCGGGCGGCCATGCCCCGGATAGAGTCCAGCAGCGCCTCGGCCTCTTTTTCCGTCAGCACGGCGGTGGGCTCGTCCAGAATGAGGAGCTTCAGCTGGTCCTTGCTCAGCTCCCGGGCGATCTCGGTAAACTGCTTGTGGCCCACGGGCATGCTGCTGATGAGCATCTTCGCGTCGATCTCCACGCCCATCTTCTGGATCGCCTCCGTGGAGCGGCGGTCCATCTCCTTGTAATCCAGGGTGTTCAGCCGGGGGCCGAAGACCTCTGAGATCACATTCTTCTTCTGGGGCTCCCGGTTGAGCAGGATATTCTCCGTGGCGGTGAAGCCGGGGATCAGGGAGAACTCCTGATGCACCATGCCGATGCCCGCTTTCAGCGCGTCGAACGGCGTGGCGAACTCCACCTTTTCACCGTTGATCAAAACGTCGCCCTCGTAGCCGCCGGTCTCCCGGATCACGTCCATACCGAAGAGGATCTTCATCAGCGTGGACTTGCCCGCGCCGTTCTCGCCGCACAGGCCCAGAACCTCTCCCGCGCCCAGTGTGAAATTGATGTCCGTCAGGACCTGGTTGCCGAAGAAGTCTTTCTTAATGCTGCGCATCTCCAGCAGAGGAGCACTTGAACTGCCTATGGAAATCACACCCTTTTTCTAAAGTCCTGTATTCACAACCGCAAACGCCGTCCCGGTCCGCCGCCGTTTCCAGTTGTGAATACAGGTTGCAGGATTTTAAGAAACGGGGGGAGGATGAACCTCCCCCCTGTCTCCGTTGTCAAATTCTCTTGCGAGGCAAGCGCGTCTTACTTCACGGTGAAGTACTTCTCGGGCACCTCAACCTCGGTGGCGCCCATGAACTGGCCGGGATTGCCCATGATATAGGTATCCTGGTAGATCAGGAACACGTTGTCCTCCTTGACGCCGGTGTCGGCGTTGGTGTAGCCGGAGCCGTTCCAGGCGGCCTTGGGAGAGTACTCCTGCAGGGCGGCGGCCACGTCGTCCATGTTGGTGATCTCGGCCTTGCCCTCGATGACGTTGATGGCGTGCTGGGCCAGGCCCGCGGACAGGCAGTAGCCGTAGGAGTAGGCCCAGGTGCCGAAGCGGCCGGCGCCGCCGGCGTCCACGACGGCCTTCTCCACCTTGGCGAGGATGGCGTCAAAGTCGCCGGCCTCGGCGGTCAGGTCCAGATCGCCCAGAGCGTTGGGATAGCCCATCAGAGGAGAGGGCAGGTCGGCCTCGATGAAGTAGCCGCCCAGCTCCAGCAGGCGCTGCAGCAGAGGAGCGGTGTGGGCGTCGTTGGTGCAGAAGTAGGCGGAGTTCTGGCCGTACTTCTGGATCCACTCGGGGGCCTTCTCCAGCACGTAGGCCTGGGCGCCGGTGACGCCCACGTCGGTGGTGGGATCGGGAGCGGTCTCCAGGACGAACTCCATGCCGAACTCCTTGCAGGCCTCCTGCATGACGGCCACACGGCGGCTCATGGTCTCATAGGACATGTGCCGGGGGAAGGAGATGTGCACGAACGTGTCGCAGCCCAGGTCATGGGCGGTCTTGATAATCAGGTAGCCGCGGGAGACGAAGTCGTTGTTGCACACCAGGTCCGCGGAGGCGCCCACCACGGGCAGGTCCTCGTGGGCCTCGCCGGCCAGGCACAGGATGTCGGGGCGGCGCTCCTTGATCTGGGTGAACGCCTCGGCGGTGCCGGGAACGGACTGGTTGACGATGATGGCTTTCATCAGAGGATCGTCGGACATGTTGACGATGGTCTGGATGGTGGTCTCCAGCTCCTCGGTGAAGTTGTCGGGATAGGTGGCAAGCTTCACCTTGTCCTCGCCGTACTTGGCCTGAATGGCCTCAGCGCCGCGCAGGTCGTCCTCGGACTGGGACACGGTGCCGGTGATGATGCCGATGTGCCAGTCCTCGGCGGGCTCGGCGGCGTCGCCGCCCTCCTGGGGCTGGTCGGTGTTGGCGGGGGTGTCGGTGTTGGCGGGGGCATTGCTGCCGCCGTTGCCGCCGCAGGCCGCCAGCGACAGGATCATAGCCAGCGCCAGCAGCATGGTGAGAAACTTCTTCATTGCAAACCTCCAAAAATTTTTATGGTCCCGGCGCACAGCCCTCCTCTCCATGGTTTGTCCGCAAACCATGGGAAAAGGCGTACGCCTTTTGAACCTTATTTATTTTAACAAAAATTTCATTTTTGTCAACCGCATTTCGCATATTTGCCGCAAATAATCGGACTGTTTTTCAAAATCGCCCCGTTCCCAGGCGATACGGCTGTTGAAAAATTTAAAAACTCCCATCTTGCCAAGCGGTTCCCCTCCGCGTATAATGGGAGTAAATTACGATGGAAACGGCGGTGTGCAGAGATGTCATGGAAAGAGACGATTGCCAATATCCTGTTCGGCCCGAAAGCGGAGACAGCGCCGGACGACGAGGCCGGCGCCGACCAGGAGGCCGCGGCGGCGGAGACCGCCGCGGAGCCCCAGGGCGGCGGGTTTGTCGATCCGGCCCGTCTGGAGCTTCCGCCGGACCACGCCCTCTTCCGCCTCTATGATCTGCGCCGGCGGAAATCCGGCTATCTGCCGGCGCCCCGCCTCTCGCTGGACGAGGACGGCGTTCTCCCGCCGGAGATGGTTCAGCGGGAGCTGGGCCGTCTGCGCTCCGCCATGACCAGCGTGTGCGGCGCGCGGCTGAAGCAGGTCCGGGACATGGAAAAGCCGAGCCGCCCCGCCAAAAAGAAGCCGGAGCCGGAACCGGAGCCGGAGGCTCCCCCGGCTCTGGACGCGATGCCCTATTTCTTTCTCTCCGCGGATAAGCTCTACGCCTGGGTCATCGTATTCCCCCCCGTGGGACCGGGACAGGAGCTCAGCCGCGACCTGCTCCTGGGGACCATGCTGGCCCAGGACATCTCTTTCGGCGTGGACGAGCGTCTGGTGGACCGGCTGTCCCACGATGAGGAGCGGTATTTCCACCTCTTCCTCATCGCCAGGGGGAAGCCCGCCTTTGACGGGGAGAACGGCAACATCGTGGACTACTTCCCCCGGTCCATCGACCGGGTGCTGGAGGTGGACGAGTACGGACAGGTGGACTACACCAACCTCAACCTGATCCGCAACGTCAAGATGGGGCAGGATATCTGCCGGCTGATTCAGCCCACGGAGGGCGATCCCGGGCGGACCGTCCTGGACCAGGAGATCCCCGCCAAGAGCGGCAGGCCCGTCCCCCTGCCCAAGGGGCGGAACACCGAGATCAGCGAGGACGGCCTCACCCTCATCGCCTCCATGGCGGGGCACGTGGAGTTCACCGGCCGCAGCTTTCAGGTCAAGCCCGTGCTGGACATCCAGGGCGACGTGGATTTCTCCACGGGGGACATCAACTTCATCGGGGACATCAACATCGAAGGCGACGTGCTCAGCGGCTTTACCGTCCGGGCCATGGGCAACATCCACGTGGGCGGCGTTGTGGAGGCCGGCAGCTCGGTGGAATCCGGCGGCGACCTGGTGGTGGTCAAGGGCATCCTGGGGGACGGGACCACCATTGTCCGCTCCCAGCGGAGCATCTTCTCCAAGTACATTGAAAACGCCACCATCTACGCCCGGGAAAACCTTCAGACCGACTGCATCATCAACGGCAGCGTCTACTGCGACGGCGAGGTCGTGGTCCGCTCCGGCCGGGGCTGCATCATGGGCGGCCGGATCTGGGCCTCCAAAAAGGTGAATGTCCGGACCGTGGGCTCCCAGTCCGAGGTCCGTACCTCCATCGCCCTGGGGGGCCTGCCCTGCACCAACTTCGAGCGGGAGATCGTCCAGAAGGAGCTGAAGAATCTGGAGATGGAGCTGGAGAAGCTGGAGTGCCAGCTGGACAGCCCCACCAAGTCCAGCATCCTGGGCAAGACGCGAATGAAGCTCTCCGTGGCCGAGCTCAAGCTCAAGCAGCTGGAGGAGGACCTGGCCGACATCAAGCTGACGCTGGAGGAGAAAGAGAGTGGGCGGCTGGAGTGCTCCACCGCCTACCCCGGAACGGAGATCAGCTTCGGCGACGAGATCCTCCGCCTTCGGCATGAGACCCGCCAGTGTGTGGTCAAAATGGTATGCGGCGAGATCGTGGTCTTGTAGATACGCGCCGCGGAAAGCGAAAGAGAGGAGGCGGCGAATGTACAACTCAGTGCCGCAGCAGGACCTGATGGAGATTTACGACCAGATCGCCCGGGAGATCACTCCCCAGGCGGCGGGCATCCGGCTCCAGCCGGGCGGCGAGGGCCCGCGGGAGGAGATCTGCACGGTATGCATCCTTTTTGAAAAGGAGTTCCGCATGGCCCTGTCGGTCTGCGCGGAGAAATCCATGTTCGTCCGGACGGCCCAATACATGATGCAGACGGAGGAGATCAGCCGGCAGGACATCGAGGACGTGGCGAAAGAGTACATCAACGTGCTGTGCGGCCACTTCGCCTCCCGCCTGTTCCGCCTGACCAAGACCCCCGCCCGGTTCAGCGTCCCGGCCTTTCACGAGGGGCGCCGCCCGCTGGAGGGGCACCGGGAGGACTTTGTCCTCACCTACACCGGCGACGGGGACGAGCACGTGCAGCTGATTCATTACACCCCCCTGAAGGCCGCGCCGGACCCCCTCTCCCGGGGAGGCGCTGAATAACCCCCTATACGCAACTTCACACCACAGTTTTCCGCAGGACTGCGCACGCTGATCCCATCGGCGCTCTCCTAAGACTTACAGAAAAAGGAAGTAAATGTATGAAAAAACAGGTCATGGTCGTGGACGACTCCCGGATGATGGAGCTGCAGATCCGCAAATTCCTGGAGGGATCCGACTTTGAGATAGCGGCCTACTGCGACAACGGCGAAGACGCCATTGCCCGCTACGGGGAGATCCAGCCCGACGTTGTCACCATGGACATCATCATGCCCGGCATCGACGGTCTGGAGACCGCCAGGGTCATCCTGGAGGAGCACCCGGACGCGCGGATTGTCATGGTCTCCTCCCTGATCTACGACGACACCATCAACGAGGCCCAGGAGATCGGGGCCAAGACTTTTCTCTACAAGCCCATCACCCAGGAGGCCCTGCTCCGGACGCTGACGGAGGTCACGGAGGACGGGGACTAAATCCCGGCGAAAAGGAGACGGAGGACGCTTTGTCCCCCGTCTCCTTTTTTATCTTGACCTTATGCCCTTTGATGCCGGCCCCCGGCCGTCTACCGGTCCTCCCAGCCCTCCAGGTCGTCCATGGACAGCACCGCCATCACCAGGGCCACCAGGAGCAATATCACGTAGCCCACCAGCACGCTGCTCATCAGCCGGTCCACCAGGGCCATGACCAGGAAGAGCGCCGCCGTATCCAGCACCACCAGCAGCGCCTTCGCCTTACCCATGGAGATTCGGTGGAGCATCAAAAGCGCCCGGGGAAGGGCCTTGACCAGGATCTGCACCGGGAATCCCAGCGCGCCGCAGAAGAGGACGAAAAGAATCATCGTGGACAGGGAGTCGTATGCGGCGCCGAACCACCGCATCACCGTCTCGCCGGGCATATCCAGCGACGCGGCCACCGCCATCATCCCGGCCGCCAGCACCGCGCAGCCGGCCAGAATCGCAATGCGCTTTTTCACTCTTCCGCTCATGGGCCGCCTCCTCCCGTGGTCTCATACGTCCTTTGCAATCTGCCGAGAAGTATACCATGGCAGGAATTTTCTGTCAACCTCCCCGCCGCGGGGTCCCGGGCGCCGCGGCGTCCTATGCACACCCCGCCGTATATTATACTGCATTCCGCGCCGGCGGACCGCCGGAGGCGCCGCCCGTCCTTTGCCGGGGAGGTATTCGATTACCCCTCCCGATTTTGCCGCGATCACATCCGATACGCCGCCCGTCCGATTCATGCGCCATATACGGGTTTCGACCGCATAATATTTCCTTTCCGTTGGATATCCTGACAGGTTTCAGCGCTTTTCAGGCTCTTCGTTTAGTGAACTTGACAAGCCCCAAAATTTGGGCTATGATAATCACAAGCACATGCCGCTGCCGAATAGACGGCATAGCAGATTCCATGCTCATCGGTGCATTCCAGCATGAGGAGGTTTGAAGCGAAGCGCAGTCTAAGTTGCAGGGTATGGGAAGCGCGGGCCGGTAAGGTTTGCTCTTCTCAAATTTTGGCTGTTCCCACTCCGGCGCCGGGAGCGCCGCCACCGCGGCAGATGGCGGCGCGGCGTACCGGGCAGGTGGGCGCGGCGAAGGGAGTAAGAAAAAGAACATGATCAACAAAATGAGAACAGCCCAGGAGGCGGTGGCTGGCATCCAGGACGGCATGACCGTCATGGTGGGCGGCTTCCTGGGGACCGGGACCCCGGAGATCCTGATCGACGCATTGGTGGCAAAGGGCGTCAAGCACCTGACCGTCATCGCCAACGACGGCGGCCTGCCGGCCTCCGTCACCGGCACCACGGACCGGGGCGTGGCCAAGCTCCTCTCCGCGGGGATGATCGACCACATCATCGCCTCCCACGTGGGCATGAACCCCATCATCGGCAAGGGCATGAACGACGGCACGCTGAAGTGCACCCTGGTGCCCCAGGGCTCCCTGGCTGAGAAGATCCGGGCCGCCGGCGCGGGCCTGGGCGGCGTGCTGACTCCCACCGGCGTCGGCACCATCATCGCCGACGGCAAGGAGACGCTGACCATCGAGGGCAGGCAGTACCTGCTGGAGCTGCCCCTCCACGCGGACTACGCCCTGTGCCGGGCCAGCATCTGCGACAAGTTCGGCAACTTCAGCTGCTACAAGGCCACCAAGAACTTCAACCACGTCATGGCCATGGCGGCGGACACCGTCATCCTTGGCGCGGAGAAGGTCGTGGAGATCGGCGAGGTGGATGTGGACACCTTCACCACCGCCGGCGTGTATGTGAACTATATCGTAGGAGGTGAGCAGCCTTGGCAGATCTGAAGATGAGAATCGCCAAGCGTGCGGCGAAAGAATTTAAGGACGGCGACATCGCGAACCTGGGCATCGGCCTGCCCACCATGGTGGCGGACTGCCTGCCCGAGGGCGTGACCATCGTCCTGCACTCCGAGAACGGCTTCACCGGCCTGCTGGGCGCTCCCGAGAAGGGCCACGAGGATGTGGACGTCATCAACTCCGGCGGCGCGTACGTCACCTACGCCCCCTACGGCAACTTCTTCGGCTCCGAGGAGAGCTTCTCCATCATCCGCGGCGGCCACGTGGACGCCACGGTGCTGGGCGCCATGGAGGTGGACGAGAAGGGCAACATCGCCAACTGGATCATCCCCGGGAAGATGGTGGCCGGCATGGGCGGCGCCATGGACCTGGTGGTGGGCGCGCGGAAGGTGATCGTGGCCATGCTGCACACCCAGAAGGGCGCTCACAAGATCCTCAAGGAGTGCACCCTGCCCCTGACCGCCGTGGGCGTGGTGGACATGATTATCACCGAGATGGGCGTCATGGAGGTCACTCCCGAGGGCATCGTCCTCAAGGAGCTGCACCCCGACTACACCCTGGACGACATCAAGGCCGCCACCGGCTGCGAGCTCATTGTCAGCCCCGACCTCAAGCCCATGGAGGAAGACTGATTCTCAACTGAGCCCCATTTTTACAAAATGGGAGTCCCGGCACCTGCCGGGACTCCCATTTAAACCCTCACAGCACCTCGCCCCGTAGCGTCAGCACCGCCCGGCCTCCGATCCGGACCCGGACGCCGCCGTCCTCCTCCGTGAGGCAGCTCAGAATCTCCGAGGGCTTGCCCATCGCCTCCCCCTGGATAAAGCGGTTGGTCACGCCGGGCTTTACCAGTCCCCGGCGGTAGAGGTAGTAGGTCAGCGCCCCGTTGGAGGTGCCGGTGGCCGCCTCCTCCGGGATGGCGTACAGCGGCGCGAAGTTGCGGCAGCGGGCCGCCGCGTCCCCCGTCCCCGGGCAGAATATATGGACCCCCACCACGCCGTACCGCTCCGAGAGGCGGCAGACCGCCGTCTCGTCCTGCCGGGCCCGGTCCAGGGCGGCGGCGTCCGCCACCGGCAGCAGAATGTCCAAAAGCCCCGTGCTGACGGCCTGGGGCTCCAGCCCCACCGGCCGGTCCGCCGCGGTCAGGCCGTAGGCGGCGTACAGCTCCGCCTGTTCCGCCTCCGAAAAGGTCCGCCCCTCCGCGGGCGGGGCCATGTCCATCCACACGGCGTCCGGCTCCACGGTGACCTCCAGATCCCCGGAGCGGGTGTGGAGATTGTACCGCCCCGGTTTGATCTCCTGGGTCTGGCGCAGCACGGTGAACGAGGCGATGGTGGCGTGGCCGCACAGGTCCACCTCCTCCGCCGGGGTGAAGTAGCGGATATGGAAGCTCCTCTCTCCTGTCCGCCGGACGAAAGCGGTCTCCGAGTGCTTCAGCTCCCCGGCCAGGGCCCGCATCAGCGATTCCTCCGGAAAGGGCCCCTCCCCCAGGGGGACCACCCCCGCCTGGTTGCCGGAGAATGCCTTGGCGGCAAAGGCGTCCGCGATGTAAAAGCGCATAAGTTTCCTCCCTTTCTTCCATGGTTTGACAAGGGGCGGCGGCAAAGCGCCCCGCCGCCTCTTGTCAAGCGATGGAAAAAAGCCCGGCGCCTGGGCGCCGGGCCGGATTCCGCTCAATCAGGGCTTCTTGCGGCTGCACTCCTTGGGGACCACGCAGGTGCCCTCGGCCACGGCCACGATGACGGGCTCCTCCAGGAAATCCGCGGCGGAGGCGCTGATGTCGGGGCGGGTGGCGATGACCTTGCGGGCCTCAAAGCGCATCTTGCGGGAGGTGTTGCCGATATGGGTGACCTCGCCGTAGGCCTCGATGTAGTCGCCGGCGTAGACGGGCGCCTTGAACTCCACGTTGTTGTAGGCGCAGAACAGACCCTCGTCGCCGTCGGTCTGAATCAGCAGCTCCGTGGCCACGTCGCCGAAGAGGTGGACCATGTGGGCGCCGTCCACCAGGTTCCCGCCGTAGTGGGCGTCCTTGGCGGACATGCGCAGGCGGATCAGCGAGGTGTACTTCTTCTCTTCCATGTTCGTATCACTCCTGTTTTTTATTTGCGGATGGCTCCGCACGTTCCCTCGTCGGGGTTCACAAAATTCATTGTAAGCTCTTTTCCTGTATTTGTCAATCCCGTCAAAAAAATAACACATTCCGCCCTATAGGGACTGGATAAACTGCAGAATCAGCCGCAGGCCGTAGACCAGGATCACGCTGCCGCAGACGATGTTGATGATCCGCAGAACGCGGTCGTTGAACCGGGCGGAGAAGAGGGAGATCAGCAGCGTGACGCCGGAGAACCACAGGCAGGAGGCGGTGGCGGAGCCCAGCACCAGCAGGGTGCTGTCGGCCCCCGGGTGGCCCACCCGGAAGCTGCCGTAGAGCAGCGTCCCGTCGATGAGGGCCTGTGGGTTGAGCCAGGTGACCACAAAGGCCTTGGCGGCGATTCTGGAGAGCGGAATGTCCATGTCCACGCTTTGATCCATGGAGGGCCGCTCCCGGATCAGCCCCAGGCCGATCCAGCACACCACCACCCCGCCGGCAGCCAGGACGATCATCTGGAGCCATGTGAAGCGCTCCACCAGCGCGCCGATGCCGAAGAAGCAGGCCAGCAGCAGGCTGACGTCGAAGAAGATCACGATCAGCGTGATGGGGACCAGCCGCCGCCGGGGCTGGGTCAGGGCGGCGTTGATGACGAACAGGTTCTGCATCCCGATGGGGGCCACGTAGGCCAGGCCAATGGCCAGCCCCTGCAAATAAAGACCCATTGACGATTCCTCCCGATTTTTCGTATACTACGACCATAGCACACATTCCGCCCCCGCGCAAGAGCGGAGAAAATCCGTAGCAGATAAGGAGAAACTGACCATGCCCACCCACGAAGGCTGCCCCTGTATGGAGATCTGCCCGCTGAACCGGGCCCTGAAGCTCATCGGCGGCAAGTGGAAGATGCAGATCCTCTGCTCCCTCCACAACAACGGCCCCACCCGCTACAACCGCCTGAAGCGGACGCTGGACGGCGTTTCCAACACCGTGCTGGCCGGGGCGCTGCGGGAGCTGGAGTCCGACGGGCTGGTGGTCCGGCGGGAGTACCTGGAGGTCCCCGTGCGGGTGGAGTACGAGATCGCCCCCCGGTGCCGGTCCCTGATCCCCATTCTGGACGAGCTGGGCCGTTGGTGCGATTCCCTTTCCGCCGGGGGCGGGACAGACAGCGGGGACGGCCCCGCGGACAATGGAGGTGCGGCTCTTTGAAGAAGATTCTGGCCCCCCTGGTGGGGGACGCGCCGATGGTGACGGCCATCGGCCTTTGTAAAAACGCGGGCAAGACCACGGCCCTGCGCCGCCTGATGGCGGAGCTGGAGGACGAGTGCTTAGGCCTCACCTCCGTGGGCCGGGACGGCGAGGCCACGGACCTGGTGACCGGCACGGAGAAGCCGGACCTGTACATCAAGAAAGGCGACCTGTTCGCCACCGCCCGGGGCATGATGAGCCTGTGCGACGTCACATTGGAGGCGGCGGCCCTCACCGGCGTCATGACCCCCCTGGGGGAGGTGGCGGTGTTCCGGGCGCTGTCCGACGGCTACATCCAGCTGGCGGGCCCCTCCGCCGCCGGGCAGCTGAAGCCCCTGTGCGCCAGCTTCACCGCCCTGGGCGCGGAGCGGGTGCTCATCGACGGCGCCGCCGGGCGGAAGTCCCTGGCGGGAGCCGGGGTGGAGGGCGCCGCCATCCTCTGCACCGGCGCCTCTCTGGACCGGAACATGGACCTGGTGGTGGCGGAGACAGCCCACGTCTGCCGCCTCTTCGCCTCCCGCCGTCCGGCGGACGCGGGCCTGGCCGCCGCCCTGGACCGCTGCGGGGAGCGCTACGCCCTCTTCACACCCGGCGGGGAGCCCCGGGATCTGCCCCTGGACGAGAGCGGCCTGCCCCGCTGGAACAAGCTTCCCCGGGAAAAGTGCGCCCTCTGGGTGGCCGGCGGCGTCACCGACCCGCTGCTCAAGACCCTGGCCCGCCGGGGCGCCCCCATCACCCTGGCCACGGCGGACGCCACCCACGTGCTGGCGGGGCGGAACGTGCTGGACGCATTCACCCGCGCCGGCGGGGAGCTGGTGGTGCGGCGGGAGCTGTCCATCGCCGCCGTGGGGGCCAACCCCTGGTCGGCCTACGGCTGGCATTTCCAGGCTGAAAAATTTGAGGACGCCCTCCGGCAGGCGCTGACGGTGCCGGTGGTGAATGTCAACGAGAAGGAGGACTGACCATGGAACTGACCCTTGAACTGCGGGAGGAATCCGGTCTCCAGTGGGTGCTGGAGCGGCTGACCCCCATGTCTCCCTTTGGCCGCGCCGCCGCCCGCGCTCTGCGGTGGTACGCCCCCGGGGAGGAGGAGGCGCTTACAACCGAGCTGGACAACGTGGCCCTGGCCCTGGAGCTGTGGAACGCCGCCGGCGGCGTCCCCGCCCAGGAGACGCCGCAGTGCTGCTGCGATGCCCCCCGGCTGGACCCGTCCGCGCTGAAGGACCTCCCCTCCCTCCTCCGGGGCCTCACCCGGTGCCTCCCCCTGTTCCACGATATCCGGGGCTCCTTTGACCGGGACCCGGAGAACCCCTTTGACCTGGTGGAGCTCTTTGAGATCAAGCACTTCCTGGTGACGCTGGAGCAGCTGACCATGGCCTACGCCAAGCTGCCCCCCTTCCAGGACCTGGCCTTTGTGCCCATGGAGGAGTCCCTGGACCTGCTGGACCCCGACGGCCGCCGCCTGCCCGCTTTCTCCGTCTCGGAGGCCTATCACCCCAAGCTCCCCGCCCTGCGCGCGGAGAAGTCCGCCCTGGAGCGGGCCATCCGCGAGGCCGGCCCGGAGGAAAAGCCCGCCCTGCTGGATCAGCGCCACCGCCTCACCGTCCAGGAGGACCTGCTGGAGCTGGAGGTCCGGCGGGATCTCACCCGCCGGCTCATGGCCCGCCGGGAGGACTTCCTGGCCAACATGGAGACCCTGGGCCGCCTGGACCTGTTCCTGGCCAAGGCGAAGCTGGCCAAGCGGTACGGCTGCGTCCGCCCCGTACTGTCCGAAGACGCCCGGATCACCCTCCGGGGCCTGCGCCACCCCCAGGTGGCCGAGGAGCTGCTGGAGCGGGGGGAGGACTTCACCCGGCTGGATCTGGACCTCTCCGCCGGCTGCACCGTCATCACCGGCGCCAACATGGGCGGCAAGACCGTCTCGCTGCGCTCCACGGTGCTGAGCCTGCTGCTGTGCCAGTGCGGCTTTTTCGTCTTTGCCCAGTCCGCCTCGCTGCCGCTGTTCCACGAGGTGGCGCTGATTCTGGCGGACACCGGCCCCGGCTCCGGGGGCCTGTCCTCCTTCGGCCGGGAGGTCCACCTGCTGGACCGGCTGCTCCAGCGCACCCGGGGGCAGCGGTTCTTCCTGGCTTTGGACGAGTTCGCCCGGGGCACCAACCCCCAGGAGGGCGCGGCGCTGGCCCGGGCGCTGGTGCGGTATCTGGGCACCCTGGACTGCGTGGCGCTGATGACCACCCACTACGACGGCGTCTCCGACGTGGCCGGCGCCCACTACCAGGTGGCGGGGCTGGTCCGGGAGATTCAGGGCGACGAGGGGGACGACCCCCGCAGCCGCATCGCCCGGCGGATGGACTACCGCCTCCAGAGCGCCCCACCCGGCGCCCCCTGTCCCAGGGACGCCCTGCGGGTGTGCCGCCTGCTGGACCTGGAGCCGGCGCTGATGGAGCTGTTCCAGGCGGACCTTTGACGCCTTAAAGTGAAAAAGGGCTTCCAAAAAACACATGGAAAAATCATGCAAAACGGCCATATCAAAAAACTTGACAAAAGCCGCCATATAGAGTATATTGTTTTTAGTCAAAGTGAATAAAGTATGGATAGAGGCGCGGAACGCAAGGTAGCAGGCCGATGCAAAGGACAGGCAAGTCCGAGGCGGTCTGTGAATGTCCGTACCGCCGAAAGAGGGTTTGAGCTGCCGCCTCCCCTCTTGGACCTGTACGCCCAGCGCGTGCGGTTTGTCATGAGAAACATGGAGTGCTATTTATGCCTGTGGGGAGCTTTTTTCATCTGTTTCTGCGTGGCATAAATAGTCTCTTGTTTTTATGGAGCGCTATCCTACCCCGCGTATTCCAGCAATATGCGGCGTAGGAAAGCGCTCCAAGTTTTTTAGCAGGAGGTACGAAATGGAAAAACTCATCATCACAGCAGCAATATGCGGAGCCGAGGTCACCAAGGAGCACAACCCCGCCGTTCCCTACACTGTGGAGGAGATGGTGCGGGAGGCCAAGAGCGCCTTTGAGGCCGGCGCCGCCGTCATCCATGTCCACGTCCGCTGGGACGACGGAACCCCCACCCAGGACAAAGAGCGCTTCCGCGTGGTGCTGGACGCCATCCGCGAGGCCTGCCCCGGCGTGATTCTCATCCCCTCCACCGGCGGCGCCACCGGCATGACCCCGGAGGAGCGCCTGCAGCCCACGGAGCTGATGCCCGAGATGGCCACGCTGGACTGCGGCACCTGCAACTTCGGCGACGACATCTTCGTCAACGATATGCCCACCATGCGCGCTTTCGGCAAGCGCATGCTGGAGAACAACATCAAGCCCGAGTATGAGTGCTTCGAGATCGGCCACCTGGATACCGTGCTGAACATGGCCGCCAAGGGTCTGGTCCCCGGCGCCCCCATGCAGTTCAACTTCGTGCTGGGCGTCAACGGCTGCACCCCCGCCACCCTGGGCAACCTGGACTACCTGGTGAACAAGATCCCCGCCGGGTCCACCTGGACCGTCACCGGCGTGGGCCGGGGCGCGTGGCCCATGGCCGCGGCCGGCATCGTCATGGGCGGCAACGTCCGCGTGGGCTTCGAGGACAACATCTACCTGGAGAAGGGCCGCAAGGCCGCCTCCAACGGTGAGCTGGTGGCCAAGGTCGTGGCCCTGGCCAAGCTCCTGGGCCGTGAGATCGCCACCCCCGACGAGGCCCGGAAGATCCTGTCCCTGACATAAGTGAGAGGCGCGGCCTCTCCGTGACCCAGCCATTCCATTTCATCATTTTTTGCATTCCATAAATCTTACCATACAAATTTTTTTGAGGAGGAACACCACCATGCAGAAGAAAGGCAACAAGTACGGCACCCACCGCGTTATCGAGCCCAAGGGCGTTTTGACCCAGGCCGCCCAGAAAATCGACAACAACATGGACGAGATCTACTCCAACGAGATTCTGTGCAACGTCACCGCTCTGAACATCGACTCCGCCTCTTTCACCCAGATCTCCGACGCCTGCGGCGGCGACGAGACCAAGATCGGCGAGATGATTATGGGCATCGTGGCCGAGCGCGGCAAGCAGCAGAACCCCGTCACCGGCTCCGGCGGCATGTTCATGGGCAACGTTGCCAAGATCGGCGACGATCTCAAGGGCAAGATCGACCTCAAGGAGGGCGACAAGATCGTCTCCCTGGTGTCCCTGTCTCTGACTCCCCTGAAGATCAACAAGATCAAGGCCATCCACAAGGAGATCGACCGCGTGGACGTGGACGCCCAGGCGATCCTGTTTGAGAGCGGCATCTACGCCAAGATGCCCGACGATATGCCCGAGCCCCTGGCCCTGGCCGCTCTGGACGTGGCCGGCGCTCCCGCCCAGGCCCGCAAGCTCCCCAAGGAGGGCGACAGCGTCCTGATCCTGGGCGCCAACGGCAAGTCCGGCGTGCTGTGCGGCTATGAGGCCATGAAGAAGGTCGGCCCCAAGGGCAAGGTCGTGGGCGTCGTCCGCAACCCCAAGCAGGTCGCCGACCTGAAGGAGCTGGGCGTCTACACCGACATCGTCGTGGCCGACTGCACCCGCCCCGTGGACGTGATGGAGGCCGCTCTGGCCGCCAACGACGGCAAGGAGTACGACATCTCCATCTGCTGCGTCAACATCGAGAGCTGCGAGATGTCCGCCATCCTGCCCGTCCGTGACGACGGCCTGGTGTACTTCTTCTCCATGGCCACCTCTTTCACCAAGGCGGCCCTGGGCGCCGAGGGCATCGGCAAGGACGTCACCATGATCGTGGGCAACGGCTACACCAAGGACCACGCCAACATCACCCTGAACGTCCTCCGGGAGAACGCGAAGCTGCGCAAGCTGTTCGAGGAGAAGTACGTCTGATCCCCGCCCCGCGATACTATAAAGTGGAGGTAACTCAATTATGAAAGTTTCCCGTCGTGCTGAACTGTTCCCCAACGTCACCGACGCCGAGTGGAACGATTGGAAATGGCAGGTCAAAAACCGCGTTGAGACCCTGGAGGACCTGAAGAAGTACGTCTCCCTGACCCCCGAGGAGGAAGAGGGCGTCAAGGCGTGCCTGGGCACGCTGCGCATGGCCATCACCCCCTACTACCTCTCTCTGATCGATCCCAACGATCCCCACGACCCCATCCGCCGTCAGGCCGTCCCCACCGCGCTGGAGCTGCACCAGGCCGACTCCGACCTGCTGGACCCCCTGCACGAGGATGAGGACTCCCCGGCTCCGGGTCTGACCCACCGCTATCCGGACCGCTGCCTGCTGCTGATCACCGACCAGTGCTCCATGTACTGCCGCCACTGCACCCGCCGGCGCTTCGCCGGTCAGAACGACGCCGGCCTCCCGGTGGACCAGGTGGATCAGGCCATCGAGTACATCCGCAAGACGCCCGTCATCCGCGACGTGCTGCTCTCCGGCGGCGACGCCCTGCTCTGCTCCGACGAGCGGCTGGAGTACATCATCTCCAAGCTCCGGGAGATCCCTCACGTGGAGATCGTCCGCATCGGCTCCCGCACCCCGGTGGTCTGCCCTCAGCGCATCACCCCCGAGCTGTGCGCCATGCTGAAGAAATATCACCCCATCTGGCTGAACACCCACTTCAACCACCCCAACGAGATCACTCCCGAGTCCTCCAAGGCCTGCCAGATGCTGGCTGACGCCGGCATCCCCCTGGGCAACCAGAGCGTGCTGCTGGCCGGCGTGAACGACTGCGTCCACACCATGAAGAAGCTGGTCAATGAGCTGGTGAAGATCCGGGTCCGCCCCTACTACATCTACCAGTGCGACCTGTCCATGGGTCTGGAGCACTTCCGTACCCCCGTCAGCAAGGGCATCGAGATCATCGAGGCTCTGCGGGGCCACACCTCCGGCTTCTGCGTGCCCACTTTCGTGGTGGACGCCCCCGGCGGCGGCGGCAAGACTCCCGTCATGCCCCAGTATGTCATCTCCCAGACGCCGCACAAGGTCATTCTCCGCAACTACGAGGGCGTCATCACCACCTACACCGAGCCCGAGCACTACGAGGAGACCTGCCAGTGCGAGTACTGCCGCGCCGAGCGGGAGGGCAAGCGCAAGACGGAGCTCATGGGTGTCGCCGGACTGGAGCGGGGCCAGGCCCTGTCCATGGAGCCCGCCAACCTGGAGCGCCACAAGCGTTCTCACCACGAGTAATCCCGTACCGGTCTACCCGGGGCCCCGCCTTGGCGGGTCCCCGGGCGCCGTCCGGTCCGCGGATAATCCAAATAAACAGACGATTGGATGTGAGCGTACTTGAAATCCAAACTGAACCTTGATTTTAAGCTGGTGGAGCAGGCCCGCGCCCACGCCGCCCAGGTGGCCGACGAAACCCAGCGGTTTATCGACGGCTACACCACCGTGGCCGTGGAGCGCACCATCTGCCGGCTGCTGGGCATCGACGGCGTCAGCGGCGGCGAGGCCCTGGACATCACCGGCGAGAACAGCCTGGGCGTGCCCCTGCCCAGCGTGGTGGTGGACCACCTGATGGAAAAGGGCGCGCTGTCCCAGGGCGCCGCTTTCTGGCTGGGCAACGCCATGGTGGAGACCGGCAAGACCCCCCAGGCCCTGGCCGAGGAGGTGGCCGCCGGCACACTGGATCTGACCGCCCTGCCCGCCCACGCCGAGGCGGACATTCACGCGGTTCTGGCCCCCATCGTGGAGGAGAGCCTGAAGAAGATCCGCACCCGCCGCAAGCGCCGGGAGGACTTCATCGCCTCCCACGGCGGCGAGAAGGACGGCCCCTGGGTCTACCTGATCGTGGCCACCGGCAACATCTACGAGGACATCGTGCAGGCCACCGCCGCCGCCCGCCAGGGCGCCGACGTCATCGCCGTCATCCGCACCACCGGCCAGTCCCTGCTGGACTACGTGCCCTACGGAGCCACCACCGAGGGCTTCGGCGGCACCTACGCCACCCAGGAGAACTTCCGCCTCATGCGGGAGGCCATGGACAAGGTGGGCGAGGAGCTGGGCCGCTACATCCGGGTGTGCAACTACTGCTCCGGTCTGTGCATGCCTGAGATCGCCGCCATGGGCGCGTTCGAGGGCCTGGACGTCATGCTGAACGACGCCCTCTACGGCATCCTCTTCCGGGACATCAACATGCAGCGCACCCTGGTGGACCAGTCCTTCTCCCGGGCGATCAACGCCTACGCGGGCGTGGTCATCAACACCGGCGAGGACAACTACCTCACCACGGCCGACGCCGTGGAGGAGGCCCACACCGTGCTGGCCTCCCAGTTCCTCAACGAGGCGTTCGCCCTCAAGGCGGGCCTGCCGGAGGAGCAGATGGGCCTGGGCCACGCCTTTGAGATCGACCCCGACGTGGAGAACGGCTTTTTGTACGAGCTGGCCCAGGCCGAGATGGCCCGGGAGATCTTCCCCAACGCGCCGCTGAAGTACATGCCTCCCACCAAGTTCATGACCGGCAACGTCTTCCGGGGCCATGTGCAGGACGCCCTGTTCAACATGGTGACCATCCTGACGGGCCAGAAGATCCACCTGCTGGGCATGATGACCGAGGCCATCCACACTCCTTTCCTGTCCGACCGGTTCCTGGCCATCCAGAACGCCCAGTACATCTTCCGCACCATGCGGGACCTGGGCAGCGAGATCGTGTTCAAGGACGGCGGCATCATGCAGAATCGCGCCAACGACGTTTTGAAGAAGGCCACCGACCTGCTGGCGCAGATCGAGCAGCTGGGCATCTTCGAGACGCTGGAGCGGGGCATCTTCGCCGACATCAAGCGTCCCCGTGACGGCGGCAAGGGCCTGGACGGCGTTGTCAGCAAGGCGCCTGGCTACTTCAACCCGTTCCTGGAACCCATGATGAAAGGGGGTGCCGGCAAATGAGCTCCGGACTGTATCAGATTCGCGATAAAAACCTGGACACCACCCTGGACCTGACCCGTTTGAAGCCCTATGGCGACACCATGAACGACGGCAAGGTGCAGACGTCTTTCACCCTCCCGGTGAAGGACGACGACCGGGGCGCGGCGGCCGCCGTGCTGGTGGCCCAGAAGATGGGCCTGGCGGAGCCCAACGTGGCCCTGCGGCAGAAGCTGGACGAGAACTTCACGTTCTACGTGGTCTACGGCTCTCTGACCCACACCGTCAACTACAACGAGATCGTGGTGCAGACCGTCACCGACGAGGTGATGGATATGCACGAGACCGACGAGTTCCTCAAAGAGCGCCTGGGCCGCAAGATGGTGGTCATCGGCGCGTCCACCGGCACGGACGCCCACACCGTGGGCATCGACGCCATCATGAACCGCAAGGGCTTCGCCGGCCACTACGGCCTGGAGCGCTACGAGATGGTGGAGGCCTACAACCTGGGCAGCCAGGTCCCCAACGAGGAGTTTCTGCGCAAGGCCGCCGAGGTGAACGCCGACGTGGTGCTGGTCTCCCAGACCGTCACCCAGAAAGACGTCCACATCCAGAACCTCACCGAGCTCATCGAGCTGGCGGAGGCCGAGGGCGTCCGGGAGAAGTACATCTTCTGCTGCGGCGGCGCCCGCATCACCCACGCGCTGGCCAAGGAGCTGGGCTACGACGCGGGCTTCGGCGCCGGCACTTACGCCGACGACGTGGCCACGTTCACCTCGAAAGAGCTGGTCCGCCGCCTGAACAAGTAATCTGTCCGTTCTGTCCGCGGCGAACGCGAAAGGCCGGGAGCCCAAACGCTCCCGGCCCCCGGCGGTATCCATGGGTGTGACGTCTATGGAGAGAGGAGACCGCCGAGGACAGGCCGGCTGATTGGGAGTGTCCCCAAGGTCCTCCGCTTCCACTCAGCAGTTGATTTTGGGATGCACTTCGAGGCATACCCCGCCCCCGCACATTCATCCGCGCGGGCCGCCGGCAGAGAGAACCGGAGGCCCAAGAGAGAAAAGGAGGTTTCTCAATGCAATCCCTGAAAAATCTGAAGGACAGACTCGGCAAAGTCCTGCTGGTCATGTACGCGCTGGTTCCTTTCATGACCGTCTTTGCCATGGCCGCTGAGGACGGCCAGAGCAGGTTCTACGGCACCATCTGGTCCCTGGTTCCCCCCGTGGTGGCCATCGGTCTGGCCCTGATCACCAAGGAGGTTTACTCCTCGCTGTTTCTGGGCATTCTGGTGGGCTACCTGATCCAGATGGAGTTCAACCCCGTATCCGCCATCACCACGCTGATCGCGGACCTGGGCGACAACATCGGCGGCAACGCCGGCATCCTGATCTTCCTGGTGGTCCTGGGCACCATGGTGGCCCTGATGATCCGCGCCGGCGGCTCCAAGGCCTACGGCGACTGGGCTGTGGAGCACCTGAAGAGCAAGAAGAGCGCCCTGTGGTCCACGTTCATCCTGGCCGCCATCCTGGGCGTGGACGACTACTTCAACAACCTGACCACCGGCAACGTCATGCGTCCCGTCACGGACCGGCACCAGATCTCCCGCGCCAAGCTGGCCTACATGTGCGACGCCACCGCCGCCCCCATCTGCATCATGATGCCCGTCTCCTCCTGGGCCGCCGCCGTCACCGGCGTTATCGACAACGAGGAGCTGGGCTTCCAGATCTTCTGCCGGGCCATTCCCTATAACTTCTACGCTGTCCTGACCATCGTCTTCATCATCGTCATGATCGTCCGGGACATCGACTTCGGCCCCATGAAGACCCATGAGGACAACGCCAAGGCGGGCGACATCTACACCACTCCCGAGCGTCCCTTTGCCGGCGCCGAGGAGATGAAGTTCAACCCCAACGGCAAGGTCATCGACCTGGTGATTCCCGTCATCATCCTGATCATCGGCTGCGTGGGCGGACTGATGTACGCCGGCTATCTGAACGGCGGCGTGGGCCTGCTGGGCATGTTCGCCAACACCGACGCTTTCGTGGGTCTGCCTCTGGGCTCCACCGTGGCGCTGATTATCAACTTCATCTACTTCGCCTGCCGCAAGTCCATGAAGTTCACCGAGCTGATGGACTGCCTGCCTGAGGGCTTCAAGCAGATGGTTCCCGCCATTTTGATCCTGTGCTTCGCCTGGACCATCGGCGGCGTGACCCGTTACGGCCTGGGCGCTCCCGAGTTCGTGGCCGGCCTGGTGTCCTCTTTCGGTCCCACCCTGTACAACATGCTGCCCGCCGTGATCTTCCTGATCGCCTGCGGCCTGGGCTTCGCCACCGGCACCTCCTGGGGTACCTTCGGCATCCTGCTGCCCATCGTGCTGGACGTGTTCACCCCCGGCGGCTTTGCCAACCTCACCGCTGACGCCCTGAACGAGGTGCCCATCCTCATGGTCGGCATCGGCGCCACTCTGGGCGGCGCGGTCTGCGGCGACCACTGCTCTCCCATCTCCGATACCACCATCATGGCGTCCTCCGGCTCTCAGTGCTACCACATCAACCACGTGGTCACCCAGATGCCCTACGCCATGACCGTGGCGGCCATCTCTTTCGTGAACTACGTGATCACCGGCTTCCTCATCAGCTTTGTGCCGGAGATCGTCTGCCTGCTCATCGCCATCGCCTCCACCATCGTCACCATGCTGGTGATCGACAAGGTGACCAAGTCCAAGAAGGCCGCCGCCTGATCTCAGGCTGCGCCTGACTGATCGACACGCAATTCCGCTCCACTCCGCCTGGAGTGGAGCGGAATTTGCCTTTTAGAGCCTGTTCAGTGTCTCTGCGGCTCAGCGCTTCCCAAAGGCGCGAAACGCGGCCCAGGGGCTCTCGGACCAATACAGCCGTTTCTCGGCGGCGGGTACGCCGGCGAGGTACACCAGGCTCTCTTCCTTCTTCATCGTCGCAAACTCACAGATCTTCTTCATAGCTGTATGCTCCTTTCTTGTTTCTGTACCCAGTATACTCTGACCTGTAGCATTACACAAGCGAATAATTTTCATGTTTTGCATGAACAAAGGGAATGATTAAATGAACACCATCAAGTGTCAGATCTTTTTAAAGGCCGTGGAACTGGGGAGCATTACACGGGCGGCGGAGGACATGGGGTACACGCAGTCGGCGGTGAGCCGGTCCATCGCGGACCTGGAGCGGGAGTGGAATGTGACGCTGCTGAACCGCAGCAAGGACGGCGTGACCCTCACCACCCAGGGGGAGTCCCTGCTGCCGGACATCCAATTTCTGTGCAGCGCCCAGCGGGCGCTGGAGACCCAGGTCTCCGCCCTCCACGGCCTCACCAGCGGCACGCTGCGGGTGGGCACCTTCACCAGCGTCTCCATCCACTGGCTGCCGGGGATGATGAAGGAGTTCCTGGCCCTCTACCCCGGCATCCGCTTCCAGCTGGTCAGCCGGTGGGAGTTCACCGAGGTGGAGGATCTGGTGCGGCGGGGGCTGGTGGACTGCGGCTTTCTGGGCCTGCCGGCGGGGGACGGCCTGGACATCTCCTTCCTCCGGCGGGACCGTCTGCTGGCGGTGCTGCCCCCGGACCACCCCCTGGCGGAGGCGGAGTGCTACCCCATGGCCCGCCTGGCCCAGGACCCCTTTATCCTCATCCAGGAGAATCAGGACATGGAGATCTCCCGAATCTTCCAGGAGGAGGGCCTGCGGCCCAACATCCAGTACGCCCTCAGTGACGATTTCGCCATCCTGGCCATGGTGGAGCAGGGGCTGGGGGTCAGTATCCTCTCGGAGATGCTGGTGCGGAGCACCAGCCGCCATGTCTCCGCCATTCCTCTGGAGCGGCCCCGCTACCGGGAGATCGGTCTGGCCGTCCGCCGAGGCGGTCCCATCCCGCCCCTGACCCGCCGCTTCCGGGACTTTGCCCTCCAGTGGCTGGAGAGCACCCCCTGAGCCCTCCGCGGGTCCCAAGCTCCATGATTTTTTCACATGGATATCATCTTGATCCTGCGCTTGTGCGAATACCGTGATCCGTGTATACTATTATTATAAAGAGAACATATCAAAAAACGGAGTGATATCATGAACACCGCTCTCAGTACCCTTTGGAATCTGGCGGGCCTGATCGCCGCGGTGGCCCTGGGGGCCTTTCTGGGCTCCCGCCCCGCTGTCAGGGCGAAGCCCCTCCCCTGGCTGAGCAAGCTCCAGCTGGCGGCGCTGATGATTCTGATCGTCTCCCTGGGCGTGAAGCTGGGCGCCGACGACGAGGTCATCTCCTCCCTGGCGGAGATCGGCTGGACCGCCTTTTTGATCACCGTGGCCGCCATGGCCGGGTCCGTTCTGGCGCTTTGGCTGCTGCGCCGCTTTGTGCTGCGGCTGGACCGCCGCGGCCTGCCGGCGGGCAGCGGCGAGGAGGCGGAGTCCGGCGGCGAGGGCGGCCAAAAGGCCGACAACTCCCTGACCAAGTGGATCGTGGGGGCGGTGGCCCTGGGGATGCTGGCGGGCTACTTTCTGGTTCCGGAGTCCATCGTGGCCTACTGCGGGCAGGTGATCGACCTGGGGCTGTACCTGCTGCTGTTCCTGGTGGGGGTGGACATGGGCCTCCAGGGCACGGTGGTTTCGGACATCAAGGCCGCCGGGTTCAAGGTGCTGTTAATCCCCGTGGTGGTGGCCGCCGGCTCTCTGGGGGCGGCGGCGCTGGTGGGATTGGCGCTGGAGATCGGCCCCAAGGACGCCATGGCGGTGTCCGCGGGTCTTGGCTGGTACTCCCTGGCCCCCAGCCTGCTGGCTCCCTACTCCCTGCCGGTCTCCGCGGTGTGCTTTTTGTCCAACGTCATGCGGGAGGTCTTCTCCATCCTGACCATTCCCCTGGTGGCCCGGCGCGTCGGCTTTGTGGAGAGCGTGGCCCTGCCGGGGGCGGCGGCCATGGACACCGTCCTCCCCGTGGTGGTGGGCGCTACCCATGAGCGCATCACCATCTACTCCTTTACCAGCGGCGTGATTTTGTCCCTGGCGGTGCCCCTGCTGGTCTCCGCCGTCATGGCGCTGTGAGGCCATGATAAACCCACTGTCAACACTGTAAAAAAGAGAGGAGCCTTTTTATGGACGAATCCTGGCGCGAAAAAAAATACTCCCGCTTCACCCACAGGGACTGCGAGTTCTTCCCCTGCCACAAGGGGGTGGACGAGGCGTCTTTCAACTGCCTCTTCTGCTACTGCCCGCTGTACCTCACCGGGGATCAGTGCGGGGGGAACTTCACCTATACCGCCTCCGGCATCAAGGACTGCAGCGCCTGCACCATTCCCCACCGGCCGGAGAACTACGGCTATATCCTTCAAAAGTTCATGGAGGCGTCGGCGAAGCAGTCCGGGCCCCGCGGGGAGACATGAAGAAAATTCCATTTTAGCCTTGCGTTCCCCCGGGCGCCGTAGTATAATAGCGTCGAAAACAGAATATAGAAAAGCAGTCGGAGCCGCTTCCCCCTTGGGGAAGCGGGTAAAAGGGAAACAGGTGAAAGGCCTGTACGATCTCGTCACTGTATGCAGGGAGCGCGCTGCCTGTGTCCAACCAGGACAGCCACTGGCGAAAGCCGGGAAGGCGGCGGCGCGTGAGGATCTGTGAGTCAGGAAACCTGCCGCCTGCCGGTACAGGAATACCACCCGGTGTTCCGGATCACGAGGGCTTGATTTGTACCACGTCCCCTTTGGGGACTGCGCTTGTGGTCATCTGATGCAGATGGCCGCTTTTTTGTAGTCACCGCGGCTGAAAAGAGGCGGCTTCGCCTCTTCTCAGCTCCGCGGCACTTTGCGCCGCGGAGGCCGCAGGGCGGCCGAGCGCCAGACTTGATCGCAGGCGCCTGGCGCGCTTCACGCGCCGGCGGGCTTTGCCCGCCCGGAAAACCCTTTCCCGGTTTTCGCCCGCGTTGACGATATCTGACGGATTCCTGTGCCGTGGAACCGCTGATGTAAAATCTTATCATACATCAGGAGACGGAGCCGCGCTCCGTCCCAACCGCACAAGGAGGAATCCCAAGATGAAAAAGAAGAACCTGCTCTCCCTGCTGATCACCGCCGTTTTGATGGCCGGCCTGCTGGCCGGCTGCGGCGGAAACAAGGCCGCCGACGCCCCCCAGGAGCCCGCCGCTCCCGCTTCCGCCGCTCCCGCGGAGAGCGAAACGCCGGAGACCGCCGGAGATGAAGACGAGGACTACACCACCGGCGACGCCTCGTTGGACAACCCCCGGAACCAGGACGGCATCGGCGAGGACGAGCTGCTGGTCATCAGCTTCGGCACCAGCTTCAACGACAACCGCCGCCTGACCATCGGCGCCATTGAGGAGACCATGGAGAAAGCCTTCCCCGACTGGTCCGTGCGCCGGGGCTTCACCGCCCAGATCATCATTGACCACGTTCAGCGCCGGGACGGTGAGGTCATCGACAACGTGGGTCAGGCGCTGGACCGGGCCGCTGCCAACGGGGTCAAGCGCCTGGTGATCCAGCCCACCCACCTGATGGACGGCCTGGAGTACAACGACGTGGTGGACGAAGCGGCCCAGTACGCCGACGCTTTCGAGGCCCTGGCCATCGGCGAGCCCCTGCTGACCTCCGACCAGGACTTCCAGACCGTCGCCAAGGTCATGGCGGAGGCCGCGCAGCAGTACGACGACGGCAAGACCGCCGTCTGCTTCATGGGCCACGGCACCGAGGCCGCCTCCAACGCCGTCTACTCCAGGATGCAGCAGATGATGTCCGACGCCGGATACGCCAACTGCTTCATCGGCACCGTGGAGGCCGCCCCCACCCTGGACGACGTGCTGGCGATGGTCCAGGCGGGCAGCTATGAGCGGGTGGTGCTCCAGCCCATGATGATCGTCTCCGGCGACCACGCCAACAACGACATGGCCGGCGACGACGAGGACACCTGGAAGAGCGCCTTTGAGGCCGCCGGCTATCAGGTGGAGTGCGTGCTGAAGGGCCTGGGCGAGTATGAGGAGATCCAGGACCTGCTGGCCGCCCACGCCCAGGCCGCCATCGACTCCCTGGGCTGATCCCATACTTAGATTTTCCGCGCAGGCCGAAGAACCTCTTTTCGGCCTGCCGTGTGAGCGCCCGTTCAGCATCTCAGCGCGCGGGGATCGGTCAGCGGACTTTCTGCCCTGCAAGGCGGAATGTACGCCGTCAGGACGCGCGCGCGGGGATGCTGAACGGCTGCCGAAAAACGGAGGTTGCGAGCATGAAAAAATCCCTGATCCTGCTGCTTTCCCTGGTGACGGCGGCTCTGCTGGCCGCCGGCTGCGGCGCGGCAAAGGATGTTCCCGCGGCCCCGCCGGCCGCGGAGCCGGAGGCCGCTCAGGCTCCGGAGGCCCCCAGGGCCGCGGTGGCCGACGCCAGCCAGATGGCCCCTGTGGAGGACGTGGTGGACCCCGGCCTGGTCCCCGTCCGCGCCGACGCCCTTCGGGACGGCGTCTACGACATCGCGGTGGACTCCAGTTCCTCCATGTTCACCGTCACCTCCTGTGAGCTGACGGTGGCGGAGGGGAAGATGACCGCCCTGATGCATACAGGCGGCACAGGCTACCTGTATATCTACCCCGGCGCCGGCGAGGAGGCCGCCCAGGCGGCGGAGAGCGCCTGGATCCCCTACGCCGAGGACGCGGGCGGCCACACCTTCACATTCCCGGTGGAGGCCCTGGACATGGGCCTTGACTGCGCGGCTTTCAGCAAGAAGAAAGAGATGTGGTACGACCGCACCCTGGTCTTCCGGGCGGACTCCCTGCCTCTGGAGGCTTTCCGGGACGGTGTCTTTGCCACGGCGGAGAGCCTGGGCCTGGCCGACGGCGGCTATACCGTCTCCGTCCGGCTGGAGGGCGGCTCCGGCCGGGCCGCGGTGGAATCCCCCGCCGCGCTGCGGGTGGAGGGCGGCAGAGCGTACGCCGCCATTGTCTGGGGCAGCTCCAGCTACGACTATATGCGCATCGACGCGGAGAGGTTTCTCCCCCTGAATACCGAGGGCAATTCCGCGTTCGAAATTCCGGTGGCAGCCTTTGACCGCGCCCTGACGGTCTACGCCGACACCACCGCCATGAGCACCCCCCACGAGATCGAGTACACCCTGTACTTCGACTCCGCGTCCATTGAAGCGGCGCCATGAGGGCGGCGGGACACCTGCCCCTCCTGGGGCTTTCGGCGCTGATCTGCCTGCTGGCCCTGTGCGGCTGCACCCAAAGCGCGGAGCAGACCCCGCCGCCGGAGCCGTCGGCCCTCGCCTACGACGCGCTGGAGTACGACCACAGCGCGGAGCTCCTATACGCAGAGCAATTTTCCATCGATTTCTATACAGGTGGCTATATAAAAATTGCCATCGGTGACGGGAATCACTACCTGGCGGTGCCGGAGGGGGCGGAGGTCCCCGCCGGCATCCCGGCGGACGTCACGGTAATCCGCCGGCCCCTGGAGAGCATCTACCTGGTGGCCACCTCCGCCATGGACCTCTTCCGGGGGCTGGACGCCATCGACGCGGTCACCCTGGCGGGACTGGACGCGGAGGGCTGGTACATCCCGGAGGCCCGGGAGGCCATGGAGGCGGGCCGCATGTCCTTTGCCGGCAAGTACGGCGCCCCGGACTACGAGCGGATTCTGGAGCTGAACTGCGATTTGGCGATCGAGTCCACCATGATCTACCACACCCCGGAGGTCAAGGAGCAGCTGGAGCGGCTGGGAGTGCCGGTGCTGGTGGAGCGCTCCAGCTACGAGAGCCACCCCCTGGGCCGCATCGAGTGGATCAAGCTCTACGGCGCGCTGCTGGGGAAAGAGGCGGAGGCGGAGGCGTATTTTGCCGGCCTCATGGAGCGTCTGACGCCCATTCTGGAACAGGAGAACACGGGGAAGACCGTGGCGTTTTTCTACATCACCTCCGCCGGGGCGGTCAACGTGCGCCGCTCCGGGGACTATATCGCCAGGGCCATCGGCCTGGCCGGGGGCGTCTACGCCTTTCCGGACCTGACGGGGGACGGGGCCAAGGCCACCATGAACATGCAGATGGAGTCTTTCTATGAGGGCGCCCGGAACGCCGATGTGCTGGTGTACAACAGCGCCATCGACGGCGAGCTTGCGGCGGTGGACCAGCTGCTGGAAAAGAGCGCCGTCCTGGCGGACTTCAAGGCCGTGCGGGAGGGAAACGTCTGGTGTACCGGGCAGAATCTCTTTCAGGAGAGCCTGGGCCTGGGGGATCTGATCGCGGATCTCCACACCGTCCTCACCGGCGGCAGCGCTCCTCTGACTTACCTGCACCATCTGGACTAAGGAGGTAAAACCATGAGGCAAGCCCGCACCCGCTGTCTGGGCGCCTTCCTCCTGCTGCTGGCGCTGCTGGCGGCGCTGGCGGTGTGGAACATCAACGCCGGCAGCGTTTCACTCTCCGGCGGGGAGATCCTGCGCATTCTGTGCGGTCCCCCGGACAGCAGCACAGAGTACGGTATCGTGCGCACCCTGCGCCTGCCCCGGATCTGCGCCGCGGTCCTCCTGGGCGGCGCGCTGTCCGTCTCCGGCTTTCTGCTCCAGACCTTCTTCGCAAACCCCATCGCCGGCCCCTTTGTGCTGGGCATCTCCTCGGGGGCCAAGCTGGCGGTGTCCCTGGTGATGATCTCGCTTCTGAGCCGGGGGCACACGGCGGGCTCCGGCGTCCTGATCGGCGCGGCTTTCGCCGGGGCCATGGCCTCCATGGGCTTTATCCTGGCGGTCTCCCAGCGGGTGAAGCGAATGAGCATGCTGGTGGTGTGCGGCGTGATGATCGGATACATCTGCTCCGCCGTCACGGACTTCGCCGTCACGTTCGCCCAGGACTCCAACATCGTCGACCTCCACAACTGGTCCATGGGGAGCTTTTCCGGCATCTACTGGGACAGCGTGGCGGTGATGGCGGCGGTGGTGGGGGTCTCCATGGTGCTGGTCTTCCTCCTCTCCAAGCCCATGGGGGCCTACCAGATGGGGGAGGTCTACGCCCGGAATATGGGCGTCAACATCAAGGCCTTCCGTCTGGCGCTGATTTTGCTCTCCAGCGTCCTCTCCGCCTGCGTCACGGCCTTTGCCGGGCCCATCTCCTTTGTGGGCATCGCCGTGCCCCACCTGGTGAAGAGCCTCTTTGGCACCGCCAAGCCCATTTTGATCATCCCCGCCTGCTTTCTGGGGGGCGCGGTGTTCTGCCTGTTCTGCGACCTCATCGCCCGGACGGCTTTCGCTCCCACGGAGGTGAGCATCAGCTCCGTCACCGCCGTCTTCGGCGCGCCGGTGGTGATCTATATGATGGCCTTTCGACGGGAAAAATCCAGTCTGTAAACGGAGGTGGCCGCAAAGATGCAGGACTATCTCTATACGGAGAACCTGGCCGTGGGCTACAACGGCCGGATTCTCATCGACGATATCTGTCTTCATTTGCGCCGGGGGGAGATCATGACCCTCATCGGCCCCAACGGCTCCGGAAAATCCACCATACTGCGCAGCATCATCCGCCAGCTCTCCCCCATCCGGGGTACGGTGTACCTGGACGGCAGGCCCATGGAGGGCATGGCGGCCCTGGAGATCGCCCGCCGGCTCTCCGTGCTGATGACGGACCGGGTCCACCCGGAGCTGATGACCTGCCGGGACGTGGCGGCCACCGGCCGCTACCCCTACACCGGGAAGCTGGGGCTTTTGACCGCGGCGGACTGGGCAAAGGTGGACGAGGCCCTGGAAATGGTCCACGGGGAGGACCTGGCGGAGCGGGACTTCTCCCGGATCAGCGACGGGCAGCGCCAGCGGGTGCTGCTGGCCCGGGCACTGTGCCAGGAGCCGGAGGTCCTGGTGCTGGACGAGCCCACCTCCTTTCTGGACATCCGTTACAAGCTGGAGCTGCTGTCCATTTTGAAGGACATGGTGCGCCGCCGGAATCTGGCGGTGCTCATGAGCCTCCACGAGCTGGACCTGGCCCAGAAAGTCTCCGACTGCGTGGCCTGCGTCGGGGGCGGCGCCGTCACCCTCTGCGGCCCCCCGGAGGAGATCTTCACCGCCGCGTCCATCCGGGAGCTGTACGGGGCCGCCCGGGGCACCTACAACCCGGACTTCGGCTGTCTGGAGCTGGAGCCCCCCGCGGGGCCGCCCCAGGTGTTCGTCATCGGCGGCGGCGGCAGCGGTATCCCGGTGTACCGCCGCCTCCAGCGGCAGGGGGTGCCCTTTATCGCCGGGGTGCTCCACGAAAACGACCTGGACTACCCCGTGGCCGCCGCCCTGGCGGCGGAGGTGGTCTCCGAGGCCGCTTTCACCCCCATCGGGGAGGAGGCCCTCCAGGCGGCGCGGATGCGGATGGACGCCTGCGCCCGGGTCCTCTGCCCCCTTGCCGCGTTCGGGCCCATGAACGAAAAAAACCGCCTCCTGCGGACTTTGGCGGAGAAAGCGGGGAAACTGGAATGAGCGCCCCATTTGAACACTACGTCCTCTCCGGCGGAAAGAAGCTCCGCTGCGGCTACACCACCGGCACCTGCGCCGCCCTGGCGGCGGCGGGGGCCGTGCGGCTGCTGCTGACCGGCGCGGCGCCGGACACCGTCTCCCTGGAGACCCCCATGGGGCTCACGGTGGAGGTGCCCCTGGAGGACTGCGCCCTCTCCGGCGGTGCCGCCTCCTGCGCCGTCCGCAAGGACGGCGGGGACGACATCGACGCCACCGCGGGTCTCTTGATTTTTGTCCGGGCGGAGCGCCGGGAGGGTCCCGGCCTTTCCATCCAAGGCGGCCCGGGCGTGGGCCGGGTGACGAAGCCGGGGCTGGACCAGCCGGTGGGCGAGGCCGCCGTCAACCGCGTGCCCCGGCAGATGATCCGGGAGGCGGCGGAGGCGGTGTGCCGGGAGCTGGGATACGCCGGCGGGCTGACGCTCACCGTCTCCGTCCCCGGCGGCGAAGAGGCCGCGAAGAAGACCTTCAACCCCTCCCTTGGCATCGAGGGGGGCATCTCCATCCTGGGCACCTCCGGCATCGTGGAGCCCATGAGCCTCCGGGCCCTGGCGGACACGGTGACGCTGGAGATCCGCCAGGCCGCGGCCCTGGGCGGCCGCCATATCATCCTCACCCCCGGCAACTATGGATCCAGCTTTCTCCGCGCCCGCGGGCTGGACAGGCTGGGGGTTCCCGTGGTAAAATGTTCTAACTTCATCGGCGAGGCCCTGGACGCCTGCGCCGGGGCCGGGTTTGAGAGCGTGCTGCTGGCGGGCCACATCGGCAAGCTGGGAAAGCTGGCCGGGGGCGTCATGAACACCCACAGCCGCTATGCCGACTGCCGGACGGAGCTCTTCTGCGCCCACGCGGCGGCGCAGGGGGCCTCCACCGTGGTGTGCCGCGCCCTGCTTGCCGCCGCCTCCGCCGACGCCTGCATCGCCATTCTGGACGAGGCGGGTATTCGGGAGGCGGTGCTGGAGGGGATGCTGGAGGCCATTGACCGCCACCTCTCCCGCCGGGCCGCCGGAGCGTTCCGAGTGGGGGCCATCTTGTTTTCCAACGAATACGGCCCCCTGGGGCAGACAAAAGGCGTAAAGGAGATCATGGAATCATGGAAGTGAAACGCGGCATCTTTTACGGCGTGGGCGTGGGCCCCGGCGACCCGGAGCTGCTGACCGTCAAGGCCCTCAGGACACTGGAGCGCTGCCCGGTGATCGCGGTCCCCAGGACCCGCAGCGGCGAGACGCTGGCGCTGGACATCGTGCGCCAGGCCGCCCCCCTGGAGGGCAAGACCATTTTGTACCTGGACTTCACCATGTCCCGGGACCCCGCCGTCCTGCGCTCCTCCCGCCTCCGGGCGGCGGAGGAGGTGGCCGCCCACCTCTCGGCGGGGCGTGACGTGGCCATGCTGAACCTGGGGGACGTGTCCATCTACGCCACCTTCGGCTATTTGATGGACATCCTCACCGGCCAGGGGTACGAGTCCGTGATGATCCCCGGCGTGCCCAGCTTCTGCGCCGTGGCGGCCCGGCTGGGTATCAGCCTCACCGCGCCCGACTCCCCCCTGCACATTCTCCCCGGCGGCGGGGAGCTTCTCGCGGAGCAGCTGGATCTGCCGGGCGCCAAGGTGCTGATGAAATCCGGCAGGCAGCTCCCCCAGGCGGCGGAGCTTCTGCGGCAAAAGGGACTGCTGGAAAAGGCCGCCATGGTCCGGGACTGCGGCCTGCCCACGGAGCAGGTCTGCCGGAACCTCAGCCGCCTGCCCCAGGACGCGGGGTACTTCGCCACCGTCATTGTAAAGGAGTAAGCTATGGTTCATTTCGTGGGAGCGGGGCCCGGCGCGCCGGACCTCATCACCCTCCGGGGCGCGGAGCTTTTGAAAGCCGCCGACGTGGTTATCTACGCCGGCAGCCTGGTGAACCCGGCGCTGCTGGCGCTGTGCCGGGGAGACTGCGAGATCCACAACAGCGCGGAGATGACGCTGGAGCAGGTCCTCTCCGTCATGGAGTCGGCGGAGCAGGCGGGCGAGACCACCGTCCGCCTCCACACAGGCGACCCCTGCCTCTACGGGGCCATCCGGGAGCAGATGGACGCCCTGGACGTGCTGGGCATCCCATACGACGACACGCCGGGGGTCTCCAGCTTCTGCGGCGCGGCGGCGGCGGCCCGGGCGGAGTACACCCTGCCGAAGGTGAGCCAGTCGGTGGTCATCACCCGCATGGCGGGGCGCACCCCAGTGCCGGAGGGGGAGTCCATCGCCGCCTGGGCCGGCCACGGGGCCAGCATGGTGGTCTTTCTCTCCGCGGGGATGCTGGAGGGGCTCCAGGCGGAGCTCTTAAAGGGGGCCTACACCCCCGCCACCCCGGCGGCCCTGGTGTACAAGGCCACCTGGCCGGAGGAGAAGGTGGTCCGCTGCACCGTGGGCACCCTGGCGGAAGCGGGCCGGGCCCACGGCATCTCCAAGACGGCCCTGGTGCTGGTGGGGAATTTCCTGGAGCCGGATTATGAGCGCAGCAAGCTCTATGACCCCACCTTTACCACCCTCTTCCGGGAGGCGTCCCAATGACCCTCCGGCTTCTGGCCTTTACGGACCGGGGGCTGGAGCTGGCCCGGACGCTGGCGGAGGCCCTGGACGGCGAGGCCGCCCGCTGCGGCGCGCCCCAGGGCCTGGCGGAGTGGACCGCCGGGGGCTTTTCCCAGGCGGACGCCCTGGTCTTCGTGGGGGCGGCGGGCATCGCCGTGCGGGCCGTCGCCCCCCATGTCCGCCACAAGGCCCAGGACCCGGCGGTGGTGGTGGTGGACGAGGCGGGCCGCTTTGCGATTCCCATTCTCAGCGGCCACCTGGGCGGGGCCAACGACCTGGCCCGGCGCATCGCCGCCTTTCTGGGCGGCACCGCGGTGATCACCACCGCCACGGACGTCCGCCGCCTCTTCGCGGTGGACGAGTGGGCCAGGCGGCAGAACTGCCGGGTGGAGAACCCGGAGGCCATCGTCCGCTTCTCGGCCAAGGTCCTCGCCGGCGAGACCGCCACGATCCGCAGCCCCTGGCCCATCCCGGGCCGGCCGCCGGAGGGCGTGGCCCTGACGGCGGAGGGGAACTGCGACGCCCTGCTCACCGTCCGCCGGGAGGCGGGGGACACCCTGCGGCTGATTCCCGCCGTCGCCGTGCTGGGGGTGGGGTGCCGGAAAGGCACCCCCGCGGCGGCACTGGAGCGGGCTTTTCATGCGCTTCTGGAGCAAAGCGGCCTCCACCCCCTGGCCTTTTCCAAGGCGTGCAGCATCGACCTGAAGCGAGACGAGCCGGGGCTCCTGACCTTCTGCCAAAGCCGCGGCCTCGCATTTGAGACGTTTTCCGCCCAGGCCCTGGGGGCCGTGGAGGGGGACTTCTCCCCCTCGGCTTTCGTCAAAAGCGTCACCGGGGTGGACAACGTGTGCGAGCGCAGCGCGGTGCTGGGCAGCGGCGGGACGCTCATGATAAAAAAACAGGCGGGAGACGGCGTGACCATGGCGGCGGCCCTGGCGCCCTTCTCCCCGGATTGGAGCTGGCAGGATGACTGAGAACCTGTATTCACAACCGTTGGACACTGTCTTGGCGGATCTTTCCCCGTCACACAGCGTCCATTCCCCTTGCCATACGCCGGTATGGCCGCGGGAAATGTCCTTGTCTGACGATGAAATCCCCTGCCAATCCAGCATTCCCCGGCCCGTGAATACAGGTTCTAAAGTGTATGTCGTGGGCATCGGTCCCGGCGGGGCGGACTTTCTCACCCCCCAGGCCCGGGCCGCCATGGACCGTGCGGAGGTGCTGTGCGGCTACCCGGTCTACATCGACCTGGTGCGGCCGCTGTACCCGGACAAGGAGGTCTTCACCACCCCCATGACCCGGGAGCGGGAGCGGTGCCGCCGGTGCATGGAGATCGCCCGGGAGGGCCGGACGGCGGCCATGCTGTGCAGCGGCGACGCCGGGGTCTACGGCATGGCCGGCCCCATCCTCCAGCTCTCGCCGGAGTTTCCGGAGGTGGAGGTGGAGGTGGTCCCCGGCGTCACCGCCGCCCTCTCCGGGGCCGCGGCGCTGGGCGCGCCGCTGATGCACGACTTCTGCGTCATCTCCCTGTCCGACCTGCTGACGCCCTGGGAGACCATTGAAAACCGGCTCCGCTGCGCCGCCCGGGGGGACTTCTCCATCTGCCTCTACAACCCCTCCTCCAAAAAGCGGGCGGACTACCTGCGGCGGGCCTGTGACATATTGCTGGCGGAAAAGCGCCCGGAGACGGTGTGCGGCTGGGTGCGGAACATCGGCCGGGAGGGCCAGAGCCGCCGGGTGCTGACCCTGGGAGAGCTCCGGGACGAGGCGGTGGACATGTTCACCACCGTGTTTGTCGGTAGCAGCGCCACCCGGGACGTGGGCGGCTGGATGGTCACCCCCCGGGGCTACGAGGCGAAGCCATGAGACTGTTGATTTTCGGCGGCACCACCGAGGGCCGCGTTCTAGCGGAAAAGGCCGCCGCCCTGGGGGCGGAGGTCACCGTCAGCGTGGCCACGCCCCTGGGGGCCGAGGAGCTGGCGGGCCTGGCCGGCGTCCATGTGCTGACGGGCCGGATGGACCGCGGCGCCATGGAGACCCTGCTCCCCGGCTTTGACGCCTGCGTGGACGCCACCCACCCCTATGCCAAAAGCATCACCGCCACCGTGCGGAATACCTGTGAGCGGACCGGCACCCCCCTGCGGCGGCTGCTGCGGCCGGAGAGCGGCGCGGAGGGCGTCGTTCGCGTCCCCAGCTGCGCCGGAGCCGCCGCCTTTCTGGCGGAGCAAAGCGGCAACATCCTGCTGGCCACGGGCTCCAAGGAGCTCTCGGTGTTCTCAGCCCTGCCGCCGGAGCGGCTCTTCGCCCGGGTGCTCCCCACCCACGAGAGCATCGCCGCCTGCGAATCCCTGGGCCTGCCCCACCGGAATATCCTGGCCCTCCAGGGCCCTTTCAGCCAGAAGCTGAACGAGGCCATGCTGGAGCAGTACCGCATCGCGTGGCTGGTAACCAAGGACGGCGGCGGCCCCGGCGGCTTTTCCGAAAAGCTCTCCGCCGCGGAGCGCACCGGCGCCCGTCTGGTGCTGGTGGAGCGCCCCGCCGACGGCGGCGACGATATGGAGACGGTGCTATCCTGGATCAAGGAGGGTCTATCATGCAAGTGACACTGGCGGGCCTGGGCTGCGGAACGGCGGCCACCATCACCGCGGAGGTGCGGCAGGCGCTGGCGGGCGCGGAAGTCCTGGTGGGGGCGGCGCGTCTGCTGGAATCCCTGCCGGAGATGTTCACCCCCCGGCGGGTGTACGCCGTCAAGCCCCGGGAGATCGTGGAGGCGCTGCAGGCCTCCGGCTGTGAGCATGCCTGCGTGCTCTACAGCGGAGACAGCGGCTTCTACTCCGGCGCCCGGGTGCTGCTGCCCCTGCTGGCGGAGGAAAACATAGAGGTCCGGGTGCTCCCGGGCGTCTCCAGCGTGCAGTACCTCTCCGCCAAATTGGGCCGCCCCTGGCAGGACTGGCTCCTCCGCTCCGCCCACGGGGTGGACTGCGACGCCGTGGAGGCGGTGTGCCGGGGCGCGCCCGTCTGCTTCCTCACCGGCGGCGCCCTGGGCCCCGGCGGCCTCTGCCGCCGGCTGGCGGAGGCGGGGCTGGGGGATCTCCCCGTCACTGTGGGGGAGAACCTCTCCTACCCGGAGGAGCGGATTCTCTCCGGCACGGCGTCGGACTTCGCCGGCCGGGAGTTTGCCCCTCTCAGCGTCCTTCTGGCGGAGGCCGCCCCCACCCATCCCCGCCGCGCCCCTGGCATCCCCGACGGGGAATTTCAGCGGGGCAAGGTCCCCATGACCAAGCAGGAGGTCCGCGCCGCCATTCTGGGCAAGCTCTCGGTGGGCCCGGAGGACGTGTGCTGGGACGTGGGCGCGGGCACCGGCGGCGTCAGCGTGGAGCTGGCGCTCCAGGCCCGGTCCGTCTGGGCCGTGGAGCGAAACCCGGAGGCGCTGGAGCTGCTGCGGGCCAACCGGGAAAAATTTTGCGCCTGGAAGCTGCGGATTGCGGAGGGCCCCGCCCCGGAGGCGCTTCGGGGCCTCCCGGCCCCCGACGCGGTGTTCGTGGGGGGCAGCGGCGGGGAGCTGTCCAACATCCTGCAAACCGTCCACGACGCAAACCCCCGGGCCCGGATCTGCGTCTCCGCCATCGCCCTGGAGACGCTGCACACCGCCTCAGAGTGCCTGACGGCCCTGGGGTATGAGACGGAGATCACCCAGATCGCCGTCAGCCGCTGCCGCCCCGCGGGAACGCTCCACCTGCTGACAGCCCAGAACCCGGTGTTCCTCATCACGGGGGTGGCGCCGTGAAACAGCTGATGCTCACCGCCATGGCCAGCGGCAGCGGCAAGACCACCGTCACCTGCGCCCTGCTGGCAGCGCTGAAAGCCCGCGGCATATCGGTGCAGTCCTTCAAGTGCGGCCCGGACTACATCGACCCCATGTTCCACACCCGGGTGCTGGGGATCCCCAGCCGGAACCTGGACCTCTTTCTCCAGGGTCCCGACGGCGTCCGGCGCACCCTGTCCCGCTGCCAGGCGGACTTCGCCCTGCTGGAGGGGGCCATGGGCTACTACGACGGCGTGGGCGGCACGTCGGACGCCAGCGCCTGGCAGACGGCGGACACCGCCAACGTCCCGGCGGTGCTGGTGCTGCGGCCCGGCGGTTCCGCCCTGACCCTGGCGGCCCAGGTGCGGGGGCTTCAATCGTTCCACTCCCCCAGCCATCTCAAGGGGCTGCTGCTCAACGGCTGCAAGCCCGGCCTCCACGCCTACCTCCGCCCCATCCTGGAGCGGGAGACGGGCCTGCCGGTGCTGGGATACCTGCCCCCCATGGAGGAGGCGGTGTTCCCCAGCCGCCACCTGGGGCTCCTGACCGCCGGGGAGATTTCCGACCTCTCCGCCCGGATCGACGCCTTGGCCGCACAGCTGGAGCGGACGGCGGACGTCTCCGCCCTGCTGGCTCTGGCGGAGGGCGGCGGCCGGCCCTCCGCCGCCCCCGCTTCCGCCCCGGTCCGCTGCCGCATCGCCGTGGCCCGGGACGAGGCCTTCTGCTTCCTCTACGAGGACAATCTGGACGCCCTGCGCCAAAGCGGCGCGGAGCTGGTCTCTTTCAGCCCCCTGCGGGACAAGTCCCTCCCCCCGGACGTCCACGGGCTGTATCTGGCGGGGGGATACCCGGAGCTCCACGCCCGGGCCCTGAGCGAAAATCGGTCTATGCGGGAGAGCGTCCGCCGGGCGGTGGAGGCCGGCCTCCCCGCCGTGGCGGAGTGCGGCGGCTTTCTCTACCTCCAAAAGACGCTGGAGGACGACGCCGGCGTCTCCTGGCCCATGGCCGGGGCCCTGCCGGGGGCGGGCTTCCGGACGGAGCGCCTCCAGCGCTTCGGCTATCTGACGCTGACGGCGGAGGATGACAGTTTGCTGCTGCGCCGTGGGGAGACGGTCCCCGCCCACGAGTTCCACTACTGGGACTGCACCGAAAACGGCGCATCCCTGACGACCCGAAAGCCGGGCCGGGAGACCGCGTGGCATTGCGGCTTTGCCGCGCCCACCCTGTACGCCGCCTTTCCCCATCTGCATTTTAACGGCCAGCTGCCCCTGGCCCGCCGCTTCGCGGACCGGGCCGCCCGCTGGAGGGAGGAGCACACATGAAAACCCTTTCCGAGATCCTGTCCCAGATCACCGCCCCCGATGAGGCCGCCCGGGCCGCGTGTCTTGGCCGGTGGGACGGCCTTGCCAAGCCCCTGGGCAGCCTGGGGCTGCTGGAGTCCGCCCTGGCCCGCGTCGCGGCGGTGACCGGGGACGTCGACGTCTCTCTGGACCGCCGGACGCTGCTGGTGCTGTGCGCCGACAACGGCGTGGTGGCCCAGGGGGTCACCCAGTGCGGCAGCGACGTCACCGCCTCCGTGGCCCGGGCCCTGGCCGCCGGGGAGAGCACCGTCTGCCACATGGCCAAAACCGCCCGTTGCCGGGTTGTCCCTGTGGACATGGGCATGGCGGACTTCTCCCCCACCCCCGGCGTCTGGGACTGCCGGGTGCGAAACGGCACGGCGGACATCACCCAGGGCCCCGCCATGACCCGGGCGGAGTGCGTCCGGGCCATCGAGCTGGGGGCGGAGCTGGTGCGGCGGTGCCGGGAGGAGGGTGCCTCCATCCTCGCCACCGGGGAGATGGGCATCGGCAACACCACCACCTCCAGCGCCCTGGCCGCCGCGCTGCTGGGAGTCCCCGTGGAATCGGTCACCGGCCGGGGCGCGGGCCTCTCCGACGCGGGGCTGACCCGGAAGATCGCCGCCATCAAGACGGCCATTGCCCTGAACCGTCCGGACCCGGCGGACCCCATCGACGTCCTGGCCAAGGTGGGCGGGCTGGACATCGCGGGCCTCTGCGGCGTCTTCCTGGGGGGCGCGCTGTACCGCGTCCCCGTCATCATCGACGGCTTCATCAGCGGCGCGGCGGCGCTGTGCGCCGCCCGGCTGCGGCCGGGGGCGGAGTTCGCCATGCTGGCAAGCCACGTCTCCGCCGAGCCGGCGGGCGGGCTGATGCTGGAGGCCCTGGGTCTTGCGCCCCTGCTCACCGCCGGGATGCGCCTGGGGGAGGGCAGCGGCGCCGTGGCGCTCCTGCCCCTGCTGGACATGGCCCTGGCGGTCTACCACAGCGGCCAGACCTTCGGGCGCCTTGGCATCGACGCCTACACCCCCCAGTGACATCCACCGGAGGAGGGAAAATCGCTATGTTCACACTGGTCATCGGCGGCGCCGCCAGCGGCAAGAGCGAATACGCCGAGGGGCGGGTCCTGGCCCTGCCCGGCCGGCGGATCTATCTCGCCACCATGCACCCCTGGGACCAGGAGTGCCGCGATCGCATCGCCCGCCACCGCCGTCTCCGGCGGGACAAGGGCTTTGAGACCGTGGAGCGGTACACGGACCTGGCGGGGGCGGACATCCCCCCGGGGGCCAACGTGCTGCTGGAGTGCATGAGCAACCTCACCGCCAACGAGCTCTACGACCCCAACGGCGGCGGCGAGGAGGCCGTCCTCCGGGGCGTGGACGCCCTGCTGTCCCGATGCGGCCACCTGACCGTGGTCACCAACGAGGTCTTCTCCGGCGGCGGCGCCTATGGAGAGGATACCCTCCCCTACCTGCGCTCCCTGGCCCGGATCAACCGCCGTCTCGCCGCCCGGGCGGACACGGTGGCGGAGATCGTCTGCGGACTTCCCAACTACCTGAGAGGAGGACCCCTGCCGTGAAAACCCTCCTGGGCGCCGTCGCCATCGCCTTTTCCATGTTCTCCGCCCTGCCGGTCCCCCAGGTGCCATGGGACGAAAAACACATGCGCTGGATGCTGGCGGCCTTTCCCCTGGTAGGCCTGGTCATCGGCGGCGCCTGCTGGGCCTGGGAGGCTTTGTGCGGCGCTCTCGCCCTGCCCGCCGTGCTGCGCGGGGCGGGGCTGTGCCTGCTGCCGGTCCTCATCACCGGCGGCGTCCACCTGGACGGCTATGCCGACACCTGGGACGCCCTGGCCAGCCGCGCCTCGCCGGAGCGGCGGCAGGAGATTTTGAAGGACCCCCGCATGGGGGCTTTCGCCGGCATCCATCTGTGCTGCTATTTCCTGGCCTCTTTCGCCCTGTGGACGGCCCTGCCCCGGTACGACGGCCCCGCTTTTCTGCTGGCCTTCTGCCTCTCCCGGGCCCTGTCCGGCCTGGCCATCGCCGCCTTTCCCCTGGCGCGGGATACGGGCCTTGCCCACGCTTTCGCCGCGGCGGCGGACCGGCGGCGGCTCCGCAATGTACTGTCCGTCCTCGCCGCCCTGCTGACGGTGAATCTCGGCCTGCGGGGCGCGGCGGGCTTCGCCATGGCGGCGGCGGCGCTGATGGTATTTCTCTACTACCGCCGCATGGCCCGGCGGGATTTCGGCGGCGTCTCCGGGGACCTGGCGGGCTGGTTTTTGCAGACCGCCGAGCTGTGGATGCTGGCCGCCGCCTGCGCCGTGCAGTATCTGGAACCCCTCTGGAGGAATCTGATATGATCTTTGTCACAGGCCCGCTGATGGCGGGCAAACGGGAATACATCCGCGCCGCCCTGGGCCTCTCGCCGGAGGAGTTCGCCCGGCGGGCCGTGTGGGACGTGCAAAACCTTGCGGCGGAGGCCCCGGACCTCAGCGCCCTGGCGGACGCCCTCTCTCAGCGGGAGATCGTTATCGCCACGGAGACCGGCGGCGGCCTGGTGCCGGTGGACCCGGCGGAGCGGGCGGCCCGGGAGGCCGCGGGGCGGCTGGCCTGCCTGCTGGCGCAGCGGGCGGACACGGTGATCCGGGTCTGCTGCGGGCTGCCCCAGGCGCTGAAAGGGCGGCTGCCATGCTGATCTATCTTCTGCGCCACGGCGCCACGGCCTATACCGCCTCCGGCCGCTACCAGGGCCGGCGGGACGTCCCCCTGTCTCCGGCGGGCCGGGCGGCCCTGAGGCCGGCGGACTTCTCCCCGGAGACTGTCCACGTCTCCCCCCTCTCCCGGGCCGTGGAGACCGCCGCCATCCTCTTCCCCCAGGCGGAGCGGATTCTCGTCCCGGACCTGGTGGAGCTGGACTTCGGCGTCTTCGAGGGCCGGAGCTGCCGGGAGATGGAGGACGACGGGGATTACCGCGCCTGGGTGGAGGGCGGGTGCCTTGGCCGGTGTCCCGGCGGCGAGAGCCGGGAGGAGTTCACCCGCCGGGTCTGCGCCGCTGTCGCCCGCCTGGTGGACGAGGCCCTCGCCTCTGAGGCGGAGCGGCTGGTGATCGTGGCCCACGGCGGCGTCCTGATGGCGTCGCTGGAGCGCTTCGCCCTGCCCCACCGGGACTATTTCGACTGGCAGGTCCCCTGCGGCGGCGGCTTTCTGCTGGACAGCACCCCCTGGGCCGCCCGCCGCAAGCTGGCGCTGGTGCGGGGAATACGGTATGCAAAGGATTGATCCCATGGAAATCGTCTGCGCCGCCCTGGGCGGCTTCTTGCTGGACCTTCTGTTGGGGGACCCGGCCTGGATGCCCCACCCGGTGGTGGGGATGGGCCGGTGCATCTCCTCTCTGGAGCCCCGCCTCCGGGCCCGTTTTCCCAAGACGCCCCGGGGAGAGCGGGCCGCCGGGGCCGTTCTGGCGGCGGCGCTGCCCCTGGGGACGCTGGCCCTCTCCCTGGGTCTGCTCCTCCTCTGCCGCCTGGTCCACCCCGCCCTGGCCTTTGCCCTAGAGACCGTCTGGTGCTGGCAGGCGCTGGCCGTGCGGGGCCTGGCGGCGGAGAGCGAGAACGTCCGCCGCTGTCTCGCCGGCGGCACGCTGGCCGAGGCCCGCCTGGCGGTGGGCCGCATCGTGGGGCGGGACACCGCCGCCCTCACCTGCCAGGGCGTGACCCGGGCGGCGGTGGAGACCGTGGCGGAGAACTTCGCCGACGGCGTGGCCGCCCCCCTGTTCTATATGCTCCTGGGCGGCGCGCCGCTGGCCCTTTGCTGCAAGGCCGTCAACACCATGGACAGCATGGTGGGCTACAAAAACGAACGGTATCTCCACTTCGGCCGGACCGCGGCCAGGCTGGACGATGCCGCAAACTACCTCCCCGCCCGGCTGGCGGCGCTGCTGCTGATCCTCTCCGCGGGCCTCACCGGGGAGAGCCTCTCCGGCGCATGGCGGATCTGGCGGCGGGACCGCCGCCGCCACGCCAGCCCCAACTCCGCCCAGACAGAGGCCGCCATGGCCGGGGCCCTGGGCATTCAGCTGGCGGGACCGGCGTCCTACTTCGGCGTAGTCCACCAAAAGCCCGCCATCGGCGACAGTCTGCGGGAGGCGGAGCCCGGCGACATCCGCCGGGCAAACCGGATGCTGTACACCGCTTCCATTTTGTGCCTCGCGCTGCTGTGCGCGCTGCGGATTGTGATAATTGTGATGATTAAGGGGGTGAGCACATGACGGACCACGGCGGCGACTGGGCCGGCTTTCAGAAGACCTACGGCGTCCCGCCCCTGGACTTCTCCGCCAACGTCAGCCCCCTGGGGATGCCGGAGGCCATCCGGCGGGCGGCGGAGGCGGCCCTGGCGGAGGCGGACCGGTATCCGGACCCCCTGTGCCGGGAGCTCCGGGAGAAGCTGGCGGCCCGCCACGGCCTCCCGGCGGAGTGGATTCTCTGCGGCAGCGGGGCGGCGGACCTGATCTACCGCCTGGCGGCGGCCCGGAGGCCCGAACGGGCCCTGGTCACCGCCCCCACCTTCTCCGAGTACGAAAACGCCCTGGACCTCTGGGGCTGCCGGGTCTCCCGGTTCCCCCTGTCCGAGGAAACCGGCTTCGCCGTCACGGAGGACATTCTCTCCGCCGTCACGCGGTCGGTGGAGGTGGTCTTCCTCTGCGAGCCCAACAACCCCACGGGCCGCACCACGGACCGCGCTCTGCTGGAGCGGATCCTGGAGCGCTGCGATGATTGCGGCACGCTGCTGGCGGTGGATGAGTGCTTCAACGATCTTCTGGACGACCCGGCGGCCCACACCCTGCTCCCACTCCTCCAAAGCCATGAAAACCTCCTGATCCTGCGGGCTTTTACCAAGAGCCACGGCCTGGCGGGGCTGCGGCTGGGCTACGCCCTCACGAAAAACGCCCCCCTGCTGTCGGCCATGGCCCGCGGCGGCCCTCCCTGGGCTGTGTCCGCTCCCGCCCAGGCGGCGGGCGCGGCCGCCCTGGAGCAAAGCGGCGGCCTGGAGCCCCTCCGGCGGCTGATCCGGCGGGAGCGGCCCCGGCTGGCGGCGGGGCTTGCGTCCCTGGGCTGCCGGGTCTGCCCCGGGGAGGCCAACTACCTGCTGTTCTTCCACGGCACGCCGGACCTGGGCCGGCGTCTTGCAGAGCGGGGCGTCTTGATCCGGGACTGCTCCAACTACCACGGCCTGGAAAGCGGCTGGTATCGCGCGGCGGTGCGCACAGAGGCGGAAAACACGCGATTCTTGGAAATTTTCAAGGAGGTGCTGTAAATGGCCCGGTGCATTATGGTGCAGGGCACCATGTCCGGCGCGGGGAAGAGTCTGCTGGCGGCGGCGCTGTGCCGCATCTTCCGCCAGGACGGCTGGCGGGCGGCTCCCTTTAAGGGCCAGAACATGGCCCTGAACAGCTACATCACCCGGGACGGCCTGGAGATGGGCCGGGCTCAGGTGGTCCAGGCCCAGGCGGCGGGCGTCGAGCCGGACGTGCGGATGAACCCCGTGCTCCTGAAGCCCTCCAGCGACACCGGCAGCCAGCTGATCGTCCTGGGGGAGGTGCGGGGCCAGTACGAGGCCGCCGGCTACTTCCGCATGAAACGGGATCTGATCCCGGAGGTGCTGGGGGCCTACGAGAGCCTGGCGGCGGAGTATGACATCATCGTCATCGAGGGGGCCGGCAGCCCCGCGGAGATCAATCTGCGTCAGGCGGACGCCTTTGTGAACATGGGCCTTGCCGAGCTGGTGAACGCCCCGGTGCTGCTGGTGGGGGATATCGACCGGGGCGGCGTGTTCGCCCAGCTGTACGGCACCGCGGCGCTGCTGGAGCCTCACGAGCGGCAGCGGATCGCGGGCCTGGTCATCAACAAGTTCCGGGGGGACCCGGCGCTGCTGGAGCCGGGCCTTGCCATGCTGGAGGAGAAGACCGGCATCCCGGTGCTGGGGGTGGTGCCCTACACCCGCGCCGACATCGACGACGAGGACAGTCTCGCCCCCCGGCTGGGGGAGACCCGGGCCCGCCGGGCGGTGGACATCGCCGTGATCCGCCTGCCCCGCATCTCCAACTTCACGGACTTCTCCCCTCTGGAGAGCCACAGCGCCCTGGGGGTGCGGTACGCGGACAGCGCCGCCGCCCTGGGCACGCCGGACCTTGTGATCCTCCCCGGCACCAAGAGCACCATGGAGGACCTCCTCTGGATGCGGCAAAACGGCCTGGAGGCCGCCGTCTTAAAGCTGGCCGCCGCCGGCGTTCCGGTGCTGGGCATCTGCGGGGGCTATCAGATGCTGGGGGAACACCTCTCCGACCCGGAGGGGGTGGAGCGCAGCGGGGAGCTGCGGGGCATGGGTCTGCTCCCCTGCGAGACCGCCTTCTCCCCCCAAAAGACCCGCACCCGGGTCACCGCCGCCGTCACGGCGGAGCCCTTTGCCGGGGCGGAGGCGGAGGGCTACGAGATCCACATGGGCCTCACCCGCCGCACCGGCGGCGTCCCTTTCTGCCGCCTCTCCGACGGGCAGGAGGACGGCGCCGCCGCGGGGAATGTCTTCGGCACCTATCTCCACGGCCTCTTTGACAGCGGAGAGGTGACGGAGCGTCTGGCGTCCTGGCTCCTGGGGCGCAAGGGCCTCACGCCGTCGGAGGCGGCGGTGGAGAGCCATCGGGCCTATCAGGAGCGGCAGTACGACCTGCTGGCGTCGGACGTGCGGGCCCACCTGGACATGGCCGCGGTCTACGACGCCATGGACCGCTATGCCCGGTAGTAACGAAGGAGGACAAATCGCCATGAAAACACGTCACACCCTGCCCGGGGACATCGAGCGGACCAGCATGTCCATCATCGCCGCGGAGCTTGCCGAGCGGGGCATCGCGCTGCCGCCGGAGCACGAGGCGGTGGTGAAGCGGGTCATCCACACCACCGCGGACTTCGACTACGCCGAAAATCTCCGCTTCACCCCCGGGGCGGCGGAGCGGGGCCAGGCGGCGCTCCGCCGGGGCGTCCCCATCGTCACGGACACCAACATGGCCAAGGCCGGCGTCAGCCGCCCCAGTCTTGAGAAGCTGGGCTGCGCGCTCCACTGCTTCATGGCCGAGCCGGAGGTGGCGCGCCTGGCGAAAGAGCGGGGCCTCACCCGGGCGGCGGTGTCCATGGAAAAGGCGGCCCGGGAGTGCCCCGGGGCCGTCCTTGCCGTCGGCAACGCCCCCACGGCGCTGCTGCGGATCACGGAGCTGATGGAGGAGGGCCTGCGGCCCGCCCTGGTCATCGCCGTGCCGGTGGGCTTTGTCAACGTGGTGGAGAGCAAGGAGATTCTTCTCGCCGCCTGCGAGGCACATGACGTCCCCGCCATCGCGGCCATGGGCCGCAAGGGCGGCAGCAACGTGGCCGCCGCCGTATGCAACGCGCTGCTGTACGCCGCCACGGAGACCCTGGACCCCGTCGCCCGGGGGTGGCAGTGACCCGGTTTCCCCAGAGAGGCCGCAGTCCCAGGTCCGTCAAAGCGCCCTCCATCCCAGAAATCACAGGCAAGCACCCCCTGATGCAGGAAAACAGACTGCACCAGGGGGTGTTCTATGTCCGGCCCGCCGCAGCGGATGTTCGCTATCCCTGCGAGATGAACCGAAAAACGTTGTAGAGATCCACGGCCGTAATGAAGAGCACAAGGAGCTTCAAAATCCTCTCCACGCCGCTGTTGTCCAGCTTTCGGGAGATCGCCGCGCCCAGCAGGGCGCCTCCGATCCCGCCGGCGATCATGCTGGCGAGATGAAGCGGAGCAAAGGCGGGGACAGAACCGGCCGCGGCTGCGAAAGCAATGCTGGAGGCCTGGGAAAGTGCGATGACGTAGAGGGAGTTCTTTGCGGCGGTCTTGGCGTCCATAGAGAAGAAAAAGAACAGCGCGGCCACATTGTAGGGTCCTCCGCCGATCCCGAGAAAGGAGGATGTCAAACCGAGGCCCAGGCCAATCGCCGAAATTGCAAAGAGGTTCTCTATGTGTTTCGACGGCAGCCTGTCTTTCTCGCAGATATAGAGCATCACAAGGAGCATGACGGCCGTCAAGAGGGCCGCCTGAATCGCGCCCAGAACATTCTCCCGGGCAAAGCTGGTGCGGACCAGCCCAAAGAGCCACTGCCCCAGCAGTCCTCCCAAAATCGCGCCGCCAGCCAGCGGAGTGCTGACACGGAGCTGAAGCCTGACGCCGCTGTTCCGGGTGCGGACCAGGGAGCTCACCGCCATACAGAATACGGTGCAGCTGCTGCAGAAGCTGGCAGTTGAGACCGGCAGCAGGCCGAAGAGATCCAAAACGGGCTTAATGATGACGCCTCCTCCGGCGCCGACGACTGCGCCGACTGCGGAGGCACACAGGCAGATGAAAAACAGGATGACAGGCATGGCAGTTCCTCCACGGCAAAGCGTCCGTTAAAGGTCAATCGTATACCCGGCCGGAATGCGGGCACGCTCCTCCGCCTGCCGCATCAGATGATCCGCCCGTTTCGGACCGTAGGGGAAACGGCTGATCCCGGAGACATCGTCCGCTGTCGCAGCCTGGCCGGGGTCGCAGCGGTCGCCGGCTATGTAGTCAAGCAGCCGCTTCTTCAGCTCCCTGACGCGCGGAGACGCCTCGTCATACTTGTTGGTGTCCTCGGGAATGGTATCGAAGTAAAAGAATTGATCCGCGGCGACCATATAGATCAGGCGGTCATAGCTGCTTGCAGCCATGTAGGCGCCGGTCTTCCCGGTCCCGTATTGGGAGAACACCACATCGTGATGCTGCGAGGAGAGGAGGTCTACACCGTCAAAGGCCCCTTCGCCGCCGGAGATGTCCGCATACCGGAGCAGCGTCGGTGCAATATCCACCAGGGAGCACACGTCGTGGCGCAGCTGCGCCTCTCCTCCCGGCACCCGGAGCAGAAGCGGAATCCGCGCGGCGGCGTCCAGCATGGAGCGCTTCCCCATGGTGCCGAAGTCCCCCAGCATCTCACCGTGGTCAGATGAGAAGACAATCACCGTGTTGTCGTAGAGCCCCCGTCTCTTCAGGGCGTCTATGATCCTGCCGACCTGGTAATCCACAAAGGAGACGCAGGCGTAATAGCTGCTCCGGAGCAGAGACAGATCCTGCCGGCTGATGCCGATTTTCTCACAGGTGAAGCGGTCGCTGAGAAACAGCGCAAATTCCTCTGGATCCTCCGGCACATAGGGGTCCTCCGAGACCGTGCGGTAGAGCTTGTTCCAGGGCGCGGGCGGGGCAAAGGGCGGATGGGGATGGATGAAAGAGGACATCAGGAAGAACGGTCTGTCCTCCGGGACGCTCTCCAGGAAGTCCAGGCTCCTGTCCGCCACCCACTGGGTGGGATGATACTCTATGGGCAGCTGGGAGACCTGCGGGATGTAGTACATCTCCGAGCGCTGTCCGTTGTAGTCAAAGACATTGCGGTAGGGAGAGTCCATCAGAAAACGGGTGTAGTCGTCCTGCGGGTGGGACAGCTCCTCCTGCGTGAACCGCCGCTCAAAGCCCATTGCGCCGTACAAGTCCTTGGCGTGGTGCATCTTCCCCACGCAGCAGGTGCTGTAGCCGGCCTGTGTGAAAGCATGGTAAAAGCCCTCCCCCGTATACCGGGAAGCCCCGTTGTTGTTGCAGCACCCGGAGTGGGCGCAGTACAGCCCGGAGAACATGGAGAATCTGGCCGGTACGCAGACCGGCGCCGGCGTGTAGCACCGGTCGAACACCATGGACGATGCGGCGAGGGCGTCGAGATTGGGCGTTTGGATTCTGCCGCACCCAAGCGCGTGGATTGTGTCATAGCGCTGCTGGTCTGTAAAAAGAACCAGAAAATTCGGTTGATTGCTCATATTTCTCTCCAATCTTTCCCACAGTGTGCACCTGCAGGGGATCCTCTGTGCCGGGGACATTCCACATGAATGTTATGGTTTATCCGTTCCCCAATCTTTAATCTGCTCCGCCATATTGGCGCCCTTGGGCTTTCCAACGCCGTGCACGACGGCCTCATCGTATTGCCGCCACTGCCGCCAGTACTGCTGTCCGAAGACGGTGGACTCGTCATCCCACTGATCCCGCAATGCGAACAGCCTGCCCCGCAGATACTCTGTGACCGCCTCGTATCCCGCGATGTCGTAGAAATTGTTTCTCTCCCAGGGGTCGCTCTCCAGATCGAACAGCTGCGTCAGCTTCAAATCCTCCGTCCGGTACTCCACCAGCTTGTAGCGCTCATCCATTACGCCGCGGATGCGGGACTGAAACGCCAGATACAGCTCGCGCCTGGTCTTATAGCCCGGGTCCCGGAACATGGGTGCAAAGCTGATCCCCTCCACCGAGGCGGGAATGTCAATACCGCAGAGCTCGCAGAGGGTGGGAAAGATGTCCAGGAGATACACCAGGTGATCCCTGCGCTGCTCCGCTCCGATGCCGGGACCGCATATCACCAGGGGAACATGGATGCTGTGTTCGTATATGTTCTGCTTTCCCATCAGGCCGTGCTGGCCGATGGCCAGGCCGTTGTCGCCTGTGAAAATGATGATGGTATTTTCCATCAATCCCCTTTGCTCCAATGCGTCCAGCACTCTGCCGATGCTCCGGTCGATATGGCTGATCATCGCGTAGTAATCCGCAATATGCTTTCGGATTGCCTCAGGCCGCCGGGGATATGGGGCGGTGTTTTCATCCCTGCCCCGATTGGACCAGCCGCAGTTCACCGCGGGCATCTGCGCGAAGTTGGGCGGCAGGGAAATCGTCTCCGGGTCGTACATCTCCCGAAACTCCTCCGGCATGGTGCGCGGGTCGTGGGGCGCAAGATAGGACAGATAGAGGAAGAACGGCTCCTGGCCGTCGTATTCCCGGATATAATCCACCGCCGCCCCGGAGAACAGCTCCGTAGAGTGGGCGCCGGCGTGAATCCTGTCGGCGAGAACCGTGACCGGTTCGCTGTTCGCCGAGAAATTGGGCGTGAAGCGGATCCGGGCATCGTAAACTCCGTCCCCGTGAAAATCGCTTACGGGCACATTCCAGTGGTCCCACATCCCGCCGAAAAAGATGTCGGCGCCGCCGTCAAAGCTGCGGGAGAAGCTCTCGGTGCCGTTGTGCCATTTTCCGATCCCCGCGGCGTGGTACCCATTCTCCAAAAAGCACTGGCCCATGGTGACGTCGCAGGACGGAATGTTCTGTCCGGAGTTTTCCAGGTGAAACAGCGTCTTTCCGGTGTTGAGCATGGCGCGGCTGGGCATACAGACGGCGGAGGCCGTCCCTCCGGGGATGTACGCGCGGGTGAACACGGTTCCCATCCGCACCAGGCGGTCCATGTTGGGGGTCTGAATCTCCGGATTGCCAAGAGCGTGAATCGTCCCCGCCCGCTGGTCGTCCGTCAGAATCAAAAGGACGTTTGGTCTGTCCATCGTCATCTCTCCTTCTGGTCAGAGTCTGATTTCCTTCGTGTGCGCTTGCAAAAACCCTTGGAGTATGGTAGAATTAAATTACAAAAATTTGATATAAATGAAAGAACTGCCAACATGAATAAGAGAAGACAGGCCATCGCCGATATCGTCAATCAGCTTGGCGAAATCCATATCCGTGAATTGAAGAGTATGTTTCCCAGCGTCTCCGAGGTCACGCTGCGCAAGGACCTGCAGGTCCTTGACGAGGGAAATCAGCTCGTCCGCATACACGGCGGAGCGCGTTCGATTGACGATGTCACATTGAAAAACAGCAATTTCAATACGAGGACCCTCCTCCACCAGAGTGAGAAAGCGTGCATCGGAGAAAAAGCGGCCAAGCTGCTCAGGGCCGGAATGTCCGCCTATATCTCCTCCGGCAGCACCTGCGCCGAGCTGGCAAAGCGGCTTCCCCAGGGGCCCCTGCAGATTTTTACGGACGGGATCTCCATCGCGCTGGAGACGCCGGTCTCCCCGGATATCGCAGTGGAGCTGCTGGGCGGCGTCGTCAACCGCAATCTCATGCGTCTGACCGGTCCGTCGGTGCTGGCGGCGCTGGATACGCTGTATTTTGACTTTGCCTTTTTCGGCACCATGGGCTTCAATAAGCAGGTGGGCTTCTCTCTCGCCACTCCGGCGATTGCCGCCTCCTGCTTCAAGGCCATTGAGCACAGCCGGCAGGCCGTTATCCTGATGGACTCCTCCAAGGTCAACCACATGTGTACGGCCCGCAACATCCCGTTCAAATCTGTGGACATTGTGGTCTCGGACGGAAACCTGCCGGACGATGTGGCCGCGTTTCTCCGGGATAATGACATTACGGTTTTATAAGGTAAATATCTCTCCGCCTGCGGCGTCCGTGTGGAACGGAACCGCAGGCGGCTTTTTTTGCGCCTGCCGGAACGCCGCCTACTCAAGCGGTACACAGCGGCTGAACAGGCCGCTCTCCTCCGGGAGGGAAATCTGCAGCGGAGATGGGGAGAGCCGGTTATTCTCCGCCACCGTGCGCAAAAGGCGGTCCCGCAGCAGTGCGTCAATCTCCCGGTACTCCGGCATTGCGGCCAGATTCCGGCACTCCCGCGGGTCTTTTTCCTCATCGAAGAGAAGATAGGTCTCTCCCCGGCGGTTCAGCGCAATCTTCCACTTTCCGTCATAGAGCATCAGCTCCCCGGCGTACTCCCCCAGGAGGACATCCCTGTGCCTGCGGGCGGGAGAGGCGGCACAGCCGCACAGGGATCGGCCGAACTGCTCATACTCCAGCCCGACGCCTGCAAATTCCGCCAGTGTGGGACCCACATCCAGCAGGCTCACCAGCGCATCGCTCACATTTCCCCCGCATCCGGCGGTGTCCGGTGTGCGGAGAAGCAGAGGAATGTTCATGGCGGAGCGGAAGAAATTCCGCTTGTGGACAAAGCCGTGATCCCCGTTCATCTCACCGTGGTCCGATGTAAACAGCACCACCGTGTTGTCCCACTCGCCCCGCTGCCGGACCGTCCGGAGCAGGGCCCCGATCTGTTCGTCGATCAATGTGACGCTCCCGCAGTAATTGGCCTGGATTTCCCGGGATTCCCTGTCGGTGCAGCGGATGACGGGATTTTGCATCAGCCGGTCATACTCTCCCCGGGGCCGCTCCGGGGCGCCCTCCGCCGTGGGGGGGAGGGGCGGCGGCATGTCCTCCGGAGCGTACAGGCCGGCGTAGGGTTCGGGCGCGTCCCACGGCTCATGGGGACCCGGGAAGCTGACATGGCAGAACCAGGGGCGGTCCCCGCTGTACTGCTCCAGATACTCACGGGCTTTCCGCCCCACATAGGCGTCATAGTAATCCCCGGCGGGCAGAGGAGAGGGCTTTGCGGCGGGACCTTTTGAGCGAGACAGCATATCGGCGCGGAAATCCTCCCACAGCCCCTTTGCCCGCCACTCCTCAGACATGTATGTGCGCGTTTGACAGGTGGAGCGGGGACCGCTCACCTCGTTCACCGTCTCAAAGCCGTATCCGTTTACCAGATTCTCCCGCCGGATAAAGTCGCCGTAGTCCGTGTGGAGATGCAGCTTTCCAAATACCGCTGTCGCATATCCGCTGTCACGGATTGCCCTGACCCAGAGATTCGCCTGGGGGGAGAGCACATAGCTGGCGTTTTTCCAGACACTTGTGGTATGGGGATACAGTCCGGTCATCATACTGACGCGGGCGGGGACGCAGAGCGGAGAGACTGTATGGCACTGGGAAAACCGGACGCCCTCCGCGGCCAGACTGTCCAGCGCAGGAGTCCGTGCGCGCCCGCCCGCGCACCCCATTGCGTCCCCGCGGAACTGGTCCGCCATGATGAAGAGAATATTGGGTCTTGTGTCTTTCATTGCCGTCGCCCTTTCGTTGTGTTATGGCCGGCGCGGCCGAAAAAGGGCTGAGATTCCTCTTCAGCCGGAGATCCCGGGTCATTCCGCAGTGTGGGCGAAGCTGTCGAGAAACCGCCGGCGCGTCTCACTGTCCGCCGTGACGCCGCCCTGCCAGAGCGCCTCAACGACGGCGCCGTAGATGGCGGGGACATCCGCCAGGATCATATTGGCGGCGGACGCCGCCTTTTTCCGCACCGCCTCCGCGTAGTGGGGATAGGCCCGAAAGATGCCGCCGTTCATCACGACGGTGAACGCGCCGCCGAAGTGTTTCGCGGCGGCATAGGTCAGCTCCGCCAGCCGGGAGGAGCCGTCCTCCAAAAGGGAGAGGCTGACTGTGTCTCCGGCCGCCGCACATGCAAAGACCACATGGGCAAGGGAGGCGATAAAGGGCCGGCCCCCCTGGTAGATATCGGCGAACGCGCTTTTGAGATCCTTGTGAAGAGCCTCTGAAAAGCCCTCCGTCAAAAGCGTCGCCTCTCCCCTGCCGTCCAGATGACGGTAGGCCTGCTTGAGGCCGTCCCGCGCCAGCTCAAAGCCGCTTCCGCCGGTGTCGATCAGATATCCCAGACCGCCGATGTGGACCAGCGGCTCTCCTTCAATCCGCGCAAACAGAGAGGACCCCGTTCCGCAGACCATGCCGCAGCCGTCCCTGTGACCCAGCATGCCGGAGATCATGTTGCAGCCGTCGTCCTCGGTGCGGATCAGCGGGATCTCCGTGCGGGCGCGGAGAAAGGGGTCCAGCCCGACGTCGATGCGGTCCAATCCGGCGATACCGCCGTACAGGGACACAGGGGTCTGCGGCGCGGAGGCCGAGAGCTCCCTGACCAGGGACAAGATCTGTTCTCTCACCGCCGGGATCCCGATATCCATCGGGTTGCAGCCCGGCTGTCTGCGCCTGCGGAGAACGCGGCCGGTCTCGTCGGTGAGTACCGCCTCTGTCTTGGTGCCGCCTGCGTCAATGCCGATGTAGTAGTCCATCTTACCCGCCTCCGTTTGTTTGTCTGACAGCCTCTCCCCCCGCATCGCCGACGGCTGTCAGGGCCCGAAGATCCCGGGTGAACGTATCCCGAAATCCGTCGGGGAGCTCCAGACCGCTGCGGTGCATCGCCTCCACCGCCCCGCCGAATACAGGGGGAGCGGATGCCAGAACCAGCTTCGCCTGCTCCGGGCATTTCAGCCGGATCCGCTCCAGATAGTCCGGGTAGGCGGTGACGATTCCGCCGCCGGCCACCACGGTAAACGCACCGCCGTCAAAGTGGGGCGCCGCCGCCCAGATCAGCTCGGAGAGCCTTGCGGCGCCGGTCTCAACGATATCATGGCAAACCCTGTCTCCCAGGCGCCGCCCCTCAAAGACCAGATGCGCCAGAGAGGCGAACCGGGCCCTGCCGCCGGCGTACAGCGCCGGAAGCACGGAGAGCAGGGGGCCTCCGGTCTCCGCCTCCAGCAGCTCCGTCAGCACGGTGGCCGGTCCTCTTCCGTCGTGGGCGAGACACACGGCGCGCAGCGCCTCCCGTCCCAGAGAGTAGCCGCTGCCCAGGGTGTCCACGAGATATCCCCAGCCGCCCACATGGAAGATGTCCCGCTCCCGCTTCCTCCGAATCCATGTCCCGCAGCCCGTCCCGACAATCAGACAGCAGCCGTCCTCGCCGCGGACCAGCTCACTGGAGATCAGGTTCCGTCCGTCCGTCTCAATCGTGAAGTCTCCGGCGCCGAACATCCCGCGGACATCTTGGGGGAAAAAGTCCTCAAAATATACAAGACCGGCGACGCCGGCGTAGATGGCGCTCAGCTTCCCGGGGGCATGTCCGGCGGCGGAGCCAATGGCACGAAGCAGCCGCTTTCGGGACTCCTCCACGCCGATGTCCAGCGGATTCGTCCCGGGGTCGGACCGGCAGAACAGGATCTGTCCGTCTTCCTGAAAGAGCACGGTGAGGGTCTTTGTCCCGCCGCCGTCGATTGCGATCATATAGCGCATGCACATACCTCCCGTCCGGTCGTTTCCCTCAGGCGTGGCAGTACTGATCCGGAAACCGGCTGGCCGTACTCATCAGCAGGTGGAGCAGCTTGGCGCGGTATTCGTTCAGGAGCTCCGGATTCTGACCGTCCGCCAGGAGATTGACATTTTCCTCCGGGTCGTGTCTCCGGTCCGTCATCTCGTATTCGCCCCTCTGGTCCTGGCTGAACTTATAGTCCTCGTCCACATAGACCAGGGTGTAATCGTCGTTGGACAGATAGCCGTTCCGGTACTCGATCAAGCATTCCGTCCGGGTGCTGACGCCGGAGTAGGCCGGCAGCTGTGAAACGCCGTCGCAGCGGTAGGGCACGGGGACGCCCAGCAGCTCGCAGCAGGTGGGAAAGACATCCACAGAGGAGGCCAGAACCTGCGTCTCCGCGCCGCCGCGGCCCGGGGCCCGGATCAGCAGAGGCGTTTTCACGAGTCCGTCGTAGAAGAACGGTCCTTTCAGCCAGGTGCCATGGTCGCCCATCAGCTCCCCGTGGTCGGAGAGGAAGACAATGACCGTGTTCTCCAGCTCTCCGGACTCCTCCAGCGCCGCGAGGATTCTGCCCACCCCCTGGTCGATCAGGTCGATCATGGCGTAGGTGTTGCGGATGCGCTGGTCCCGCTCATGGGGGGAGACGGCACTGGGCGCTGATTTTGCCGCGTTGCTGTTTCCGTGGGTCTCAAGCCCCAGTCCCGCCAGGATTTTGGGGTCCATGAATGCGGCGATCATGTCCGCGCACTGTCCGCACCTGGCCATGTCCTCCGGAGGCATCCCCTCCATGGGCTGGAGCAGTCCCGCCCGGTGCCATACGCCGTACTTTTGGTAGCGGTAGCGCCTCGGGCGGTCGAGAAGCTCGTCATCCTCGCTGACAGGGAGCTTGACCGGCGCGTTTTGATAGCGCCTCGCCGTCTCCAGCGGAGGCTGGAACGGATGGTGCGGGTCCGGAAAGCTGGCGACCAGGAAGAACGGCTCTTCTCCGCCGGCATGCTCCCGGATATAGTCGGCACTGCGCTCTCCGATAAAGATGGAGTCATGCAGGCGCTCAGGCATGGTGGTCACGGGGCATGCGTCAAAGCCCTCCACCGCCTGGGCCGCCGCCCACTCATCCTTTCCGCCGTGCTCGTGATACCACTTGCCGTAATGGGCGATGGGCGCGGTGGAGTGTCCGACCGTCAGCTCCACATGCTGGTAGCCCCAGTAGGGGCCGTACCAGTCGATATTGTCGCCGGTCTCCCGCCAGAGCCGGTGGTCCTCCATGGAGATGCGGGGGGCGTTTTCTCCGCAGTCCGTGCACTGGAAGTGGATCTTCCCGATGCTCGCCGTGGTGTAGCCGTTCACCGCCAGATGGTCCGCCAGAGTGGGGAGCGGATGCTCCAGCTGGCTGCCGTTGGTCCACTGGTTGTGGTTGTGGGGGTAGAGCCCCGTAAAGATGGACATCCGGTTGGGCATGCAGATGGGATTGTTGACAAAGCAGTTGTCAAAGCGCAGCGCCTGGGAGGCGATCCGGTCAATATTCGGCGTGCGGACCACATCGTTGCCGTAGCAGCCCAGGTAGTCGCTGCGCAGCTGGTCGCACATGATGATGACGAGATTTTGTTTTTTCATGATTTGCGTCCCTGCCTTACTTTTTTGATGAGGGGCATACAGAGCATCACAAGGGAGATGAGAATAATCGCGAGACTGATGGGCCGGGTGAAAAAGATTGTGGGACCGCCGATCATCATACTGCGGCGCAGATTGACCTCCGCGATCTCACCCAGGACAAGGCCGATCACAAAGGGGGAAATCGGGAAGTTCAGACAGCGCAGAACGTAGCCGATCAGGCCGAAAGCGATCATCACAAAGACGTCAAACGTGGTGTTGGCGATGGCAAAGGAGCCCATGACTGTCGCCACCACGATGCAGGGCAGCAGGACGATGATGGGGACCTTGGTGACGTTGACGAAGAGGCGGATGAAAAGCTGCCCCTGGAGGAACATAAAGATGTTGATGACCAGCAGCCCCAGCATGATGGCCCAAACCCAGGTGGAGCCGTCGTTGAAGAGGGCGAAGCCGGGCGTGATGCCCTGCATCGTCAGCGCTCCCAGGAGAACGGCAACAGCGGCGTCGCCCGGAATCCCCAGCGTCAGCAGGGGGATCAGCGTCGCGCCTGTGACGGCGTTGTTTCCGCTCTCCGGCGCGAGGATCCCCTCAATGGAGCCGTGTCCGAACTCCTCCGGGTGCTTGGACATCCGCCTCGCCGTGTCATAGGAGAACATCGCCGACAGGGCGCCTCCCGTGCCGGGGACCGCGCCGATGATGATGCCGATGAGGGAGGACAGGGAGATGACCTTCCAGTGCTTGAGGATGTCCAGCGTGCGGAGATGGGATTTTTCAAATTTCGTGTCGATGGATGTGATGTCATCTTTAGAGAGGCCGCGCAGCTTGATTAAAACCTCGCTGATGGCGAATACGCCCAGCATGACGGTCGCCTGGCGGAAACCGGCCAGCAGATTTTGGCTGCCGAACGTAAAGCGGGAGGTGCCGTCCAGCATGGAGATGCCCACCGTGGACAGGGACATCCCGGCAAACGCCATGATAATGCCCTTGAAGATATCCTTTCCGGAGATGCCGATCACACAGCAAACGCCGAAAAGACAGAGGGCGAAGTACTCCGGAGAGGCAATGTGATAGGCGATCTTCGCGATTTTCGGCGCGAAGAAAATCAGTGCGAAACAGCTGAGGATCCCGCCGGCGGTGGACCCCACCAGCGCCGCCTTCAGCGCGTCGCCCGCCCTGCCCCTCTGGGCCAGAGGGTAGCCGTCAAAGGTGGTGGCGGCGGCGTTTGGCGTCCCCGGAGTGTTGATCAGGATGGCGGTGATGGAACCGCCGTAGGTCGCGCCGCAGTAGGAGGCCAGCATCAGATACATGCCGGCCAGGGAATCCATGCCGAAGGTCAGCGGCAGCAGAATCGCAATGGCAAAAATGACGTTCAGGCCGGGCATTGCGCCGATCACGGTGCCGGCGGCCATCCCGATATTCATCATGATGATATTCGGAAGCGTAAAGATCTCCCGCAGGACTTCCATACTCACTTCACCCTGCCTCCTTTCTCATCGAAGCGCAACTTTCAAAATGAATCTGAAAATCAGATACATCGCCGCCGCGAAAGAGTAGGCGGCCGCGTAGTATCTCCAGTTTTTACAGCGGAGCAGCAGCAAAAACGCAGGGATGAAGAGCGCCGTCGCCAGGAGAAAGCTGTATCCGCGCCAGCGGATCCCAGCAAAGTGAAAGATCAGCCCATAGACCAGCACCACCAGAAAACCCAGGAGGGGCAGCAGCCTGCCGCGCAGGTCAGGCCTTTCGGGCTCTGTCTCCGAGGCGCTGTTTTGACGCGCTCTCCGGTAGCGGACAAGCGCCTCCAAAAAACCCGCGGCGGACGCGGCGAAAATCACCGCCATGGTGAATTTTGGAAATGTGCGGTTGGTAAAACCGGTGTTCGACGACAGCTTGATCTGCGCCGGAATAAACACCAGATAAACGGCCGCGCTCAAAATCATAAAAACCAGCATCACGGCCATATCCTGCTTCGATTTCTTCATGGAATCCCCCCTCGCAATGTGAGACAAAAAGGCAGTACATGGGCAATGCCCACATACTGCCTTAAAAGTCAGGCTTAGATCATACCCGTCTTTTCCATAACAGCCTTGTAAACAGTGCCGGCGCTTTCCACAATGTCTGTGACTTCCTCCTCGGTCATCACCTCAAAGGTTCCGCCCTCCGGCAGGAAGCCCATAGTCACCAGATATTCCTGATACTCCTGAGAGGCGATTGCCGCGCCCAGCTGCTCCTTGAGAAAATCGACAATTTCCTCCGGGGTATCAGCGCGGACGGCAATCCATTTCAGCCCGGTAATCACGTGCAGGTCGTTGACGCCGTATTCGCTCAGTACGGGCACATCCGGCAGAATGGGGCAGGCCTCGGAGTCAAAGATTGCAACCACGTCCAGCTCGTCCAGGTGCTTGACGGCGTCGGTGGCGTCGGTGCAGGAGAAGAGCGCCTCACCGTTGAGCACAGCGGTAATCGCGCCGTTGGACCCGTCATAGACCATTTTTGTGCCCTTGTCCGTGCCCAACTGATCCAGCGCGGTGGCGGCGGCGATGTCCGCGTATCCGCCGGCGTTGGGCAGCGCATAGACAAACGGATTGGCCTTGATATACTCCAGGAACTGATCGATGTCAGCCAGGTCGGACCCTTTCTTGACGCATATAGTGGCCTGGACACTGGGAGTCAGCATGGTCAAAAACCGGAAATCTTCCAGCGAGTAGGACAGCTCCGCATTTAAAATGGGCTGTGAGATGCCGCAGGCGTTTGCCATGGTCAGCAGCGTAAGGCCGTCCGGATCGCGGGCCGCCGCCTCGGCGGTGCCCAGCGTCTGGTTTGCGCCGGCAATGTTTTCCACCACCACCGTGCCGAAAGTCAGCAGGTCCGCGCAGGCGCGGGTGGGCAGGTCTACGGCGGCGCCGGCGGCCACCGGCGCGATCCAGGTCACGGTGTCGGAGGGATACCCGGACAGCTTGTCAACTGTCTCAGGCTGCGGCTCGCTGTCTTTCTCAGGCTCCTCTCCGGCCGGGGAACCACATGCGGCAAGTGCCACTGCCATGGTAAGCGCAAGGACCAGTGCCAGTAACTTTTTCATTTTCATCGCCCTTTCTCGAATTTTGTTTTAAAATACTATTTTGTAAAAAATAGATTTCGTTTTGATTATACAAGACCGTGAAAAAGAAGTCAAGAGAGAATTCGTCTTTTTCTGTCAAAGAATTGAATAAATCAGTGAAGTTTGTACAAATCACAGTGCAAACTTCCGACTATCTCGTGACAATTTCAACATTATTGAACGGAAAATTTCATAATTAATGGTTTACCTCAGAAGAAAATCCGATTTTTCAGGACCCGTTTTCTCCTTGCTTTTGATATTTTTCTCTTGACTCCAACAAAAAAATGCGCTACGATTTGTTTCGAAACGAAAGCAAAGTGGCGTGCCTTTGAAAAATCCGGAGAAGGAGACGAAAAGAGATGAATATGCCAGCCGTTCCACAGGAGATATCCGCCTATCTGGATATCCCCCTCACCTGTTCCTGCGGTCATGAGCATTATGCCCCGCTCAAGCGTGTCAGTATCCGCAGCGGGGCGCTGCATGATCTCCCAAAGTTTGCCGGAGAGCTGGGGTTCCGTAGCCCCTACCTGATCTGCGACGCGGTCACCTATGAGATTGCCGGGAGGCGCTGCATGGAAATCTTGAAAGCGGCGGGAATCCCCGCCGCGGTGAGAGTTCTGGAGCATACCGGCTTTGACGAGGCCACCGTGGGGGAGCTTCTCTTTTATATGCCCCGGAGCTGTGATCTGATGGTGGCGGTGGGGACCGGGGCCGTCAACGACATGACGCGCTTTTTGAGCTTCCGGATGGGGCGGCCTTTCTTTACGGTCGCCACCGCGGCGCCGATGGACGGCTTTGCCTCGGCGCTGGCCGTATTGAATATCGGCCACCTGAAGACCTCTGTCGACGCGCAGACTCCCGCCGCCATCATCGGTGACCTGGAGATTCTGAAGAACGCGCCGTATCCGATGATCGCCGCCGGCCTGGGCGACCTCCTGGGAAAGTTCACCTGCCTCTGTGACTGGAAGCTGTCCCGGATCATCAATCAGGAGCACTACTGCGGTCACATCGCGGAGCTGGTGGAGGCCTGTGTCCGGCAGGTACTGGATCAGGCCGGGCAGGTCAGGGAGCGGGAGCCGAAGGTCCTGGGAAAAATTATGGAGGGACTGGTGCTGGCAGGAGTTGCCATGAGCCTCTACGGGAGTTCCCGCCCCGCCTCCGGCTGCGAGCACCATATCTCCCACTACTGGGAGATGATGCTGGAGCAGGCGGGGCGGCAGCCGATCCCCCACGGGGCGCAGGTCGGCGTGGGCACGGTTCTGATCCTCAAGCTGACGGAGGCGCTCCAGCGGACGGCCGTGGATTTTGACGCGGCCCGGGCCGCTGCCCGCGCGTACCGTTCCCAGGTATGGGAGGCGGAGATCCTCGGCGCATACGGGGCCGCCGCTCCGGGGATCATTGACCTGGAGCGGAAGACGGGGAAAAATGACACAGAGGGACGTCTCAGGCGGATCGACGCCATGGAGATCCACTGGGGGGAGATTCTGCCGCTGCTGGCCGCTCTCCCCCGGTCCGAGGACCTGGCCGCGATCCTGCACTCGCTGGGCGCTCCCGCCTCGCCGGCGGAGATTGGGATTGATGCGGAACTTCTGCGAACAACGCTCCTCTATTGCAAGGAGGTCCGCCCGCGCTATACGATCCTCCAGATGCTGTGGGATCTAGACGTACTCGCCCCCCTCGTTGACGCGCTGGTAAAGGCGGAGGGAGATCTGGCCTCGTAAGCGGCGTTTTTTGGGGAGGAACACTCGGCAATTCCTTGCCAGTACGCAGATTTTGTACTATAATGACGGCGTGGACTGCGCTTTGGATGCGGCGTAGAACGGACTGCCCGCCGGCTCGGCCGGCCGCAGGGAAAGAAGAGGTCGGTATGCCCCCTGTTCATATCATGCTCAAGCCCGCCTCGGGTCTTTGCAATATGCGCTGCCGCTACTGTTTTTACGCGGATGAAATGAAAAACCGGGCCGTATCCTCCTACGGGCTGATGTCGGAGGATACCCTGGAGGCCATTGTCCGAAAGGCGGAGGAGGCTGCCGACGGAACGTGTACGTTCGGTCTTCAGGGCGGCGAGCCGACGCTGGCGGGACTGGATTTTTTCAGGACACTGACGGCACTTCAGAAAAAGTACAACACCAAGGGCCTTGTGATTCACAATGCGCTGCAGACCAATGGCTTTCTCATTGATGAGCGCTGGGCGGAGTTCTTCGCGGAAAACGGGTATCTCGTGGGGATCTCTCTGGACGGCACCCGCGGTCTTCACGATCTCTACCGCCGGGACGCGGAGGACCGGGGAACTTTCGACCGGGTGATGCGCTCCATCTCGCTGCTGGAGCGGTACGGGGTGGAGTACAACATCCTCACGGTCGTGACAGCCCAGACAGCGAAGCACATCGGGGAGGTGTATCGGTTCTTTGCGCGGAAAAACCTCCGCTATCAGCAGTACATCCCCTGCCTGGACCCGCTGGGGGCGGTACGGGGAGAGCGGCGGTATTCCCTGACGCCTGAGCTGTACGGGCGGTTTCTGACAAAGCTCTTTGATCTGTGGTATGAGGACGTGGTCCACGGACGTTTTATCTACATCCGCTATTTTGAGAATCTGCTGGGTATGATGCTGGGCAGAGCGCCGGAGAGCTGCGGCGTCAGCGGCGTCTGCTCCCGGCAGTACGTGGTCGAGTCCGACGGGAGCGTGTACCCCTGCGACTTCTATATGCTGGACGAATACCGGCTTGGGTCTCTGGTGACGGACAGCTTTGAACAGCTGGAACAGCGCAGGGCGGAGCTTCACTTCATAGAGGACTCGGCGGTCTGGCCCCGGAAGTGCAGGGACTGCCGCTGGGCCGGCGTCTGCCGCGACGGCTGCCGCCGGGACCGTGTCCCGGACACGGACCAGACCTCCGGCCTGAATTACTTCTGTTCTGCCTATCAGTCCTTTTTCTCCTACGCAATGCCCCGATTGAGCAGTATGCGCAGGGAGATTCTGAGGAACACCAGCGCAGGGCGGACGGATGCACCGCCGGTCCGCTGACCCGAAAAGAGAGAATGTCCGCCGGAGCAATGCTCCGGCGGACATTCTCTCTTTTCAAACTGCCGGCAAAGTCCTGACGGACTTTCCGGGCAGGGCTGCGTCCGGCTTCACCGCGGATGCCTGCGGGCCGCTGGTCCCGCCGCATCACAAAAACACCTGATTCTCTTTCGGCTCCTGAAAATCCCGCTCCAGCATCGCCACGTGGGACAAAAACGCCGGGTCGTCGAAGTACTTGGCCCCCCGGGTACACTTGCGCACGCAGCTCTGGCACTTGATGCACGTCCCCGGCACCTGGGAGGCGTCGGCGGCGTCGATGGCCCCCATGGGGCAGGCCCGGACACAGGCCCCGCAGTGATTGCACCTGCTCAGATCCGTCTTCGGCTTGGCCTTCAAAAACTTCGCCGGCTCCCCGTCCAGCCCCTTGGGGACGTAGTAGGGCGCCGCCGGATCCCCGGGCACCTGCACCGGGGAGAGGTCTCCCGCCAGCACTTTCTCCGCAATCCGTCCGGCGAAGTCCCTGATCTCCTTGAGGTCGCTCCAGCCGGGGCGGCCGTAGGCCAGCTCGTCCGTAAAGGCGTGGCGACCCACAAAGGCCCCCGCCGCGATGGGCCGGAAGCCGTCCGACTCCAGCACCGACAGCAGCTCCGCCAGGGAGTTGTCGAAAGCGCGGTTGCCAAAGAGCACCACCGGCACCGCCAGCGTCTCCTCTCCCCGGAGCTTTTCCCGGAAGTCCGGCAATATCTTGTTGGGCAGCTTCCCCGCGTAGGTGGGAGAGCCCGCCACCACGATGTCTCCCGCCGTGAAGCGCAGCGTCTCCGCCCGCTGGCCGGGCCGGGTGAAACTCCGCTCCTCCATGGGCAGCCCCAGCTTCTCCGCCAGGGCCTCCGCCGCGGTGCGGACCACCTTGGCCGTGGTCCCCGTGGCGCTGTAATACACCGCCCAGACCTTCCTCAGCTCCATCGCGCTTTCTCCTCTCTCCCTCCTGCGGGGCCGCCGGACAGTTTACAGGCTGAAATCCTCCGGCTTCAGCCGCGCCGTCTCCAGCGCCGCCGGCCGGGGCGGCACCCGTTTCAGGGGGTCGTACTGAAAGGCCCGGCAGCTGCTCTCCAAGGGCACAATGCCCCGCTTGACGCAGGCCGCCTCCCGGTCGCTAATCTGCTGGCCCCGCCGGCAGTAGGCGCACCGGGGGTCCATATCCTTCCGAAACAGCATCCGCTCGTCTCCTTACAAAACAGAAAATTACAGACAGTACAGCTTGACCTCGCCGTCCTCCGCCGTGGCCTTGATCTGGGTAATGGGGCTCTCGTAGCTGTCGATGATCCTGGTGGCCATGGGGTCCTCCAGCTCTTTCTGGATGGTCCGCCGGAGGTTCCGGGCCCCGTAGGTCCGGGAGTAGGACTTGTGGGTCAGCAGCTCCACCAGGGCGTCGTCGTAGGTGAACGTGACGGCCTTTTCCTTCAGCGAGGCGGAGAGCTCCTCCAGCATGATCCGGGCGATGGACTGGAAGTGCTCCTCCGTCAGGCGGTTGAACGTGATGACCGCATCCACCCGGTTGATGAACTCCGGTCGCAGGAATTGCTGGAGGGCCTTCATGGCCCGGTCGGCGTCCTGCTCCTGCTGGGTGCGGCCGAAGCCCACGGTGCCCTCCTTGGTGGCGCTGCCGGCGTTGGAGGTCATGACGATGATGGTGTTCTCGAAGTTCACCTTCCGCCCGTGGGCGTCGGTGATCTCGCCGTCGTCCAGGATCTGCAAAAGGACGTTCAGCACGTCCGGGTGGGCCTTTTCGATCTCGTCGAAGAGCACCACGGCGTAGGGCTTGCGGCGGATCTTCTCCGTCAGCTGGCCCGCCTCGTCGTACCCCACATAACCGGGGGGAGACCCCACGATGCGGGAGACGGAGTGCTTTTCCATAAACTCGGACATATCCAGCCGGATCAACGCGTCCGGCGTGTTGAAGAGGTCGCTGGCCAGCTGCTTGACAAGCTCCGTCTTGCCCACGCCCGTGGGCCCCACGAAGATGAAGCTGACGGGCTTGTGCTTGGGGGAGATGCCCACCCGGTTGCGCCGCACGGCGGCGGACACGGCGGCCACCGCCTCGTCCTGGCCGATGATGTGGCCCTTGAGCCGCTGCTCCAGCTGGCTCAGGCGCTGGAACTCCTGCTCCCGGATGCGGGAGGCGGGGATCTTGGTCCAAAGCTCGATGACGTGGGCCAGGTTCTCCATGGACAGCTGGGGGTCGCCCTTCTCGCACAGGGCCGTCAGCTCCGTGTTCAGCTGCAGCTCCCGGCTCTTCAGCTCCGCCATGCGGGCGTAGTCGTCCTCGGCCTTCTCCTCTTTCTCCTCCAGCATGGAGCGCTCTTTCTCGTAGTCCTCCAGCTCCCGCTGGATCTGCATTCTGCGGGAGATGTCCGGGTCCTTCAGGTTCAGGTCGGAGCAGGCCTCGTCGATGAGGTCGATGGCCTTGTCCGGCAGAAAGCGGTCGGTGATGTACCGCTCGCTGAGCACCACCGCCTGGCGGAGGATGCCGTCGGAGATCTTCACGCCGTGGAACTTCTCATAGTTGGGGGCCAGGCCCCTCAGGATCTCCACAGAGTCCTCGATGGAGGGCTCGTTCACCGTCACCGGCTGGAAGCGCCGCTCCAGAGCGGTGTCCTTTTCGATGGACTTGCGGTACTCGTTGAACGTGGTGGCGCCGATGACCTGAATCTCCCCCCGGGAGAGGGCGGGCTTGAGGATGTTGGCGGCGTTCATGCTGCCCTCGGCGTCGCCGGCGCCCACGATGCTGTGGACCTCGTCGATCATGAGGATGATGTTCCCCAGCCGCTTCACCTCGTCGATGAGGCCCTTCATGCGGCTTTCAAACTGGCCCCGGAACTGGGTGCCGGCCACCAGCGCGGTGAGATCCAGGAGATAGACCTCCTTTTCCCGCAGCTTAAAGGGCACGTCCCCCGCGGCGATCCGCTGGGCCAGCCCCTCGGCGATGGCGGTCTTGCCAACGCCCGGCTCGCCGATGAGGCAGGGGTTGTTCTTCTGGCGGCGGTTCAGGATCTGCACCACCCGCTCGATCTCCTGGGCCCGTCCGATCACGGGGTCCAGCTTGCCCTCCCTGGCCTTGTCGCTGAGGGAGATGCAGTAGCTGCCAAGGTACTTCCGCTTGCCGCCTTTGGCGTCCTTCTTCTCCCGGCCGCCCCGGCCGCCGCTCTCCTCGGCGGACTCCTCCCGGGCGGGCTTCTCGCCGGAGGAGAAGAGGCGGTTTAAAAACGGGAATGTGGCGGTCTTGCCGTCCTCCTCCTCGCCGGCGTCCTCGCCGCCGGGCAGGTCCTCGATATTCTCCACGCCGTCAAAGGCCTGCATCATCTCCGTGTTGATGGTCTCCAGGTCCTCGTCGGAGATGCCCATGCGCTTCATCATCTCGTCCACCTGGGGCAGTCCCAGGTCCTTGGCGCACTTGAGGCACAGTCCCTCGTTGACCGGCTTGTCGCCGTCCAGCTTGGAGATGAACACCACCGCGACGTTTTTCTTGCATCTTGAACAAAGTGTAGGCTGCATCGTATACCTCCAGAAAATCCAGCGGCCCCGCCGCTGAGATCGGAGCCCGCGCCGCTCGCGCCGCACCCGGGCCCCCGAAAGCGCCGCCGGTCACAGCCGGGACGCAAAGTTCAATAAGTAGCTCCCCTCCGGGGAGACGCCAAGTCTGCGCAGCAAGAGCGCCAGCAGCCAGACGGCCAGCGCGCCCTCGATCAGGCCCGCCGCCGCTCCGCCCAGGGCGTTGGCCCCGTGGAGCACCGGCAGCCTCAGCGCCAGGTCCATGGCCTTTGCCGCCAGATTCAGCAAAACCGCCAGCAGCAAAAAGGCCAGCACCTCGATGGCCCCGTAGAGGAAAGACTCCGTCACGCTCCGGGCCACGGCGGTCAAAATGTCCGCCCCGGTCTCCCGGACGCTCTCCCGGGCCCGGTCCGCCAGGTCCTCCATGCGGACGCCGGCGACGCCCAGCAGCTCCAGCAGCTCCTCCGGGAGGAGCTCCTCCGCCGCTCCCTCCTCCGGCAGCGCCTCGTCCAGCCGCTTTTCGATGTACCGCTGAATGGCGGGCTCCGCCCACTTTGCCGCCGGCGGCGCCAGGGCGTTTGCCGCGAAGCGGGCTCCCGCCAGGGCCAGCACGACGATCAGCAGCCCCGCCAGGGCCCGGAACAGCCCCCGCCGCGCCCCGCAGATCGTAAGGCCGACAAGCAGAGATACCGCAATGATGTCTATTATAACAGGTTGCGTCACATTTTCCTACCTTTCACGCTGTAAACGTTTTGTGAACTCCCCCAAAAAAATTTCGCTTTTAAGGGAGGAACTGGCTGGCGGAGTCCGTCCCGATCAGCAGCGCCGAACCGTCGGTGCGCATCAGCGCCTGGGAGATGCCGTTGATTCCCCGCAGGGAGGCATAGACCTGCAGGCTCTCGTTGTACACCACCAGCCGGTCCGTGTACAGCACCGCCAGATACCGCCCCGCCGCGGAGAGTCCCCTGACCTCCTCGTGGATCTCCAGGCTCCCCAGCTCCGCGCCCTCGGCGTCCAGCGTCACCAGCCGCCCCACGTTGCCGGCCCGGTAGCGGTTCAGCAGCAGCGCGGTGAAGTTCTCCCCCAGGCTGTAGCTGCGAAGATACGCCCCGCCGCAGTCGTAGGAGGCCTCCGCCTTTCCGGCGCAGGAGGCGGAGACCACGCAGGTGTCCGCCACCGTCACCAGCCTCCCGCCCTGCTGCCCGGTGGACAGCGCCAGGCCGTCCGGGATGCTGTGCTCCGCGAAAGGGGTCTTCTCCCCCGCCTCCCGCAGGTCATAAAGCACCACGCTGCTGATGAACACGCCGTCCTGCTGCCCCAGCCGTACCGCCGCCAGGGTGCTCCCGTCGTCGCTGACCCGGGCCTCCGTGACAAAGCGCTCGCCGGAGGTCATGTCAAACACCACCCGGGTCATGTCCGCGCTGTAGGCGTAGACGGCCCCCTTGGCGTTTGGCCGCTGGGCCGTCACCGTCAGGATCCCCTTGCCGTTCAGCGTGGCGGAGATCAGCGTCTCGTCCTCCTCCGTCTCCAGATGGAACACCTCGCCGTGCTGGTCCAGGACGTACAGCGTCCTGCCGCCCACGTCGTAGGCCGCCACTCTGCCGCCGCCCTGGCACAAGGCCGGGGCGCTCATCTTCACCTGGGTGGACCAGGTCTCCCCGCCGTCCCGGTTCAAAAGCTGCAGCGTGTTGTCCGACAGCACCACCAGCTGGTCCCCCAGCGCCGCGAAGCGGTTGCTGGAGGAGCTTTCGTAGCGGTAGCGCTCCTCGCCGGAGCCTCCGTAGTTCAAATACCGCCGCAGCGCGTCAAAGCCGGTGCCGTCCCGGTAGGCCGCCGCCAGCACCACCGCCAGCACCGCCATGAGCGCCAGGGCGAACACCGCGAAGCGCCGCAGGCGGCCGGAGCGTTTTTCCGCCCGCTTCGCCTCTCCCGCGCCGTCGTCGTCATTCCAGATGTCTCGTTTCTTCTCAGCCATTGAGCCGCTCATCCTCATACCAAAGTCTCGTGAGGTACAGTCCCCCCGGCGGCGCCGTGGGCCCCGCCAGAGTCCGGTCGCCGCTCTCTAAGATCGCGGGGATGTCCTCCGGGGTGAATTTCCCCTCCGCCGCGTAGAGCACGGTGCCGGTGATGGCCCGTACCATGTTATACAAAAACCCGTTGGCGCAGACCTTTAATTCCAAAAGCTCCCCGCTGCGGGCTACGTCGCAGTAGTAGATGGTGCGGACGGTGGACTTCGTCTCCGTCCCCACGGAGCGCACCGCCCGGAAGTCGTGGGTGCCCACGAACTGATGGGCCGCCCGGTTCAGAAACTCCTCGTCCAGGTGCTTGGGGTAGAAGTAGGCCCGGTTGACATAAAACGGGTTCTTCACCCGGGAGTTGTAGATGCGGTAGGTGTACTCCTTTTTGAGGCACGAGCCGATGGCGTTGAAGCCCTCGTCCACCTCAAAGGCCGATTCCACGGCGATGTCCTCCGGCGTGTGGGTGTTGACGGCGAAGGGGAGGCGCTCCGTTGGGATGCGGCTCTCGGTGCGGAAGTTGGCCACGTAGCGCTCCGCGTGGACGCCGGCGTCGGTCCGCCCGCAGCCGGTGAGGTGCACCGGGGCGGCGGTGATCTTCTCCAGGGCCCTTTGCAGCGTCTCGCAGACGGAGGCGGCGTTTTTCTGCACCTGCCAGCCGTGGTAGGCGGTGCCGTTGTACATGAGCTTCAGGGCGATGTTTCGCATAGGCGTCTCCTGATTTTTCGGGGTTCCCGGGGGAATCCGACCCCCGCTTTTCTTTTTCGCGAAAAAGAAAAGCTGCTGTCGGCCGGTGGGAAAAGAAAAAGACTGCGGCGGGTCGGTCCGCGCCGGCGCGTACCGCCTTCCGCCGGCGGGGGATGGTTGGCTGTTCCGCCCGGGAGCAAGGCAAAAACGCGGCAGCCTTGGGGAGCCCTGGGGCCCGGGGAGGTCCCGGATGCTCTCCGCCTCTCTCCCCGCTGCCGCTCCCCCGGCGCTTGGGGCGGCGGGTCTTTCTAGCGGTTGATATCCGGGTTGTCCGTGCGGCCCAACAGATAGTCCACGGAGCAGTCCAGATAGTCGGCGATCCGGGCAAGGGCAATGCAGGACATCTGCTTGCCCTTTGCAAACTCCGAAATCGCGTTGACTCCCATATTCAAATCAGAGAGCATGTCCTTGGCACGGACGTGCTTGAATTTAAGGCGTAGTTTAATGCGGTCAGCAATGTCTTGTGTCATATACATCCGTGGAATACTCCCTTTTGTGCAATTCGCAGAAATCATGTTAAAACGTGATTTTCTATTGATATTCACGCTATAACATGATAAATTACTGGTAGTCTCATTTCATATCACAAGCATAACCATAAAACAACGCACTTGTAAAGGAGGAATTTTCATGGAATCCCTGTTTGAGAAGCTGTTTGACACCTACGGCGACACGGTCCTGCGGGAACAGGGCGTGTACGACGAGGCGGAGGTCCTGGCGGCTCTGGGCCAGCTGCCCCTGGACCAAGGGGTCCAGTTCGACGTCTGCGATCTCCTGTCCGGCTATTACCTCCGCTGGTCCACGGCGGCGTTCTCCGCCGGGCTCTGCCTGGGGCTCTCTCTGCTGCAGGCCCTCCATCAGCCCCCGCGGGACTGAGACGCTCAAATCCCAAACCGCCCCAGGGCGATGACGCACGCCAAGATCACGGCCCCGATGGCCAGCGCCACATAGTCCCGCCCCTGGTACTTGAGCACATGGAGCTTCGTCCGCCCCTCGCCGCCGTGGTAGCACCGGCACTCCATGGCGGTGGCCAGCTCGTCCGCCCGGCGGAAAGCGCTGATAAAGAGGGGCACCAGAATGGGGATCAACGCCCTGGCCTTTTGGATGAGGTTCCCGCTCTCAAAGTCGGCTCCTCGGGCCTTCTGGGCGGACATGATCTTGTCCGTCTCCTCGATCAGCGTGGGGATAAACCGCAATGCGATGGACATCATCATGGCCAGCTCGTGGACCGGCATACGGAGCTTTTTCAATCCGTTCAGCAGCCGCTCCAGCCCGTCGGTGAGGCTGATGGGGCTGGTGGTGTAGGTCATGAGGAACGTCCCCATGATGAGGAGCATAATTCTCAAAACCATGAAAATAGCGGTGCGGACGCCGGTGTCGGAGATGTGCACCGGCCCCCACTCCACCAAGTTCCGGGTGCCCGGCGTGAAGAACAGATTCAAAAGCCCGGTGAAGAGGATGATGAACAGCACCGGCTTGAGGCCCCGCACCAGCGCCTTGATCCCCACCTTGGAGATGCGGACGCACACCGCCAGCGTCAGGGCCAGCAGGCCGTAGCCCGCCGCGCCCTTGGCGCAGAACAGGGCGATGATGTAGAGCAGCACCAGCAAAATCTTCGTCCTGGGGTCCAGCCGGTGGGCCGCGGTGTCGCCGGGGAAGTACTGGCCCAGGGTGATGTCCTTCAGCATGACGCGCCCCCCTTTCGCAGGGCCAAGAGCTGCCGCTCCAGGTCCTCCACGGTGTACACCGCCGGGTCCACGTCCACGCCCCGCTCCCGGAGCGCCATGGCCACCCGCGTCACCTGGGGCACGTCCAGCCCCGCCTCCAGCAGGGCGTCCGCCCGGGCGAACACCTCCGCCGGCGTGCCGTCCATGAGGATATGGGCGCTTTTCAGCACCAGAATCCGGTCCACGTTCTGGGCGATCTCGTCCATACTGTGGCTCACCAAAATCACGGTGGTGCGGCGGTTTCTATGGAAGTCCCGGATGTTGGCCATCAGGTTCTCCCGGCCCGCCGGGTCCAGGCCCGCCGTGGGCTCGTCCAGCACCAGCACCTCCGGCTCCATGGCCAGCACGCCGGCCAGGGCCACCCGGCGCTTCTGCCCACCGGAGAGCTCAAAGGGGGACTTGGCCAGCTGGTCGTCCCGGATGCCCACCAGCCGTGCGGCCTCCCGCACGGCGTGGTCCAGCTCCGCCCCGGTCTTTCCCTGATTCATGGGGCCGAAGGAGATGTCCTTGTACACGGTCTCCTCAAAGAGCTGGTACTCCGGGTACTGGAACACCAGCCCCACCCGGAACCGCACGTCCCGGATCTTCCTGGGCTCCGCCCATATATCCCGGCCATTCAGAAGCACCTGTCCGGAGGTGGGCCGCAGCAGGCCGTTGAGGTGCTGGATCAGGGTGGACTTCCCGGAGCCGGTGTGGCCGATGATGCCCAAAAACTCCCCGGGCTGAACATCAAAGCTCATGTCCTCCACCGCGCTGCGCTGAAAGGGGGTGCCAACGCCGTAGGTGTGGGTCAGGTTCTTCACTTGTAGGATGGGTTCCAGGTTTTTCAAATTCTCTTCGTTCCTTCCCGGTTGGTTCTCCATGTAACGTGAAGCGCCAATAAAGCTTTTTGGTCAAACTTTTTCTCGAATAGTAGGGGCCCCCGCGCGAGCCCAGCGGAGCGGGTCGCGTGGGGAGAGGAGGAAGAAATGGCGCGAGTGGAGTTTTCGCCGTCAGGCGGAAACGGAACAGAGCAGAATTTCTTCCGACGAGGGGTCCAGGGGCAAAGCCCCTGCTCGCGGCGCGCACGCCGCGAAATTCTGAATGCGAAGCGCAAAAACACCCCGCAAGTGAGAGCGTCTTCGCCGCAGGCGAACAGCGTCCCCCTGACACCGGCTTCTCACCCCTCAACTCGTGCGCGCAGCGGGCCTTTATCAGAAGTGCTCCGAACCGCATCGGCTCCGCCCCGCGGTCTTCGGAGGCGTTTCGCCCGGCTTCGCCGGGCAGCCCCAGGGGGCGCCGCCCCCTGGACCCCCGGCAGGGTCTCCGCCCCTGCACCCCGCCACCTTTGAAAAGGTGGACGAAACTTTTAACGCCGCATCGCCCCCGCGATGGCGTCGGCACAGGCCTCCACCGTCAGCGCGTCCAGGGGCACGTCCAATCCGTCCCGCCGCAGGCGGTCCAGCAGGTCCACGGTGTCCGGCACCGTCAAGCCCATGTGCCGCAGCTCCGCCACCTGGGTGAAGACCTCCGCCGGCGTGCCGTCCATGGCTGCTTTTCCGTCGTCCATCACCACCACCCGGTCCGCCTCCTCGGCCTCGTTCATGTGGTGGGTGATGAGCACCACGGTGATGCCCTTCTCCCGATTCAGCCGGTGAACGGTGGAGAGCACCTCCTGCCGCCCCACGGGGTCCAGCATGGCGGTGGCCTCGTCCAGCACGATGCACTTGGGCTCCATGGCCAGCACGCCGGCGATGGCGATGCGCTGCTTCTGCCCGCCGGAGAGCAGGTGGGGCGCGTGGCGCACAAAGTCGTACATCCCAACGGTTTTCAGCGCGTCGTCCACCCGCCTTCGGATCTCCTCCGGGGGGACCCCCAGGTTCTCCGGGGCGAACGCCACGTCCTCCTCCACCACGTTGGCCACGATCTGGTTGTCCGGGTTCTGGAACACCATGCCCACCCGCTGCCGGATGGCCAGCAGGAGCGTTTCGTCCAGGGTGTCCATCCCCTCCACGTAGACCTTGCCCCCCGCCGGCAGCAGCACGGCGTTGAACGTCTTGGCCAGGGTGGACTTCCCGGAGCCGTTGTGCCCCAGGACCACCACAAAGCTGCCCTTCTCGATGGTCAGGTCCACGCCCCGCAGGGCGAAGACCGGCTCTCCGCCCTCCTCCGCCGGGTAGGCGAACCGCAGCCTCTCCGTCTCGATCATCTCATTCATTGTGTCTCCTCGTCTCTCCGGACATGAAATCTCCCCGCGAAATCAGGGATCAGCGCCCGCAGCGCCAGCCACAGCCAAAAGCCCCCCAGCACCCCCAGGGTGTTCAGCCAGAGGTCGTCCACATCGAACGCCCTGCCTACCAGCAGCTGCCAGGATTCAATAAAACCCGTGACGCACACTCCCGCGGCAAGGGCGCGCTTCCAGGTGTATCCCCGCCACAAAAGAGGCGGGAAAAAGCCGAAAGGCAGGAACATGACAATGTTGCCCAGCAGCGTATACAGCGGGACCCCGCTGAGGACAAATGTCTGAAAGGGAATCAGATTTATCTCCCCCAACTGAAGAAACGGCCCCGTCCAGCCCCAGCGCAGCACGGAGAACAGGTCAAAGCCCCACGGCGTCAGCGTCAGCGCCGCCATACCGCCGCCAAACATCCAAAACAGCGCCAGCAGACACTCCCGCGGCCGGGGACTGGTCAGGCCCGCCGCCCGCAGTCTTCTCCGCCGCCCCGGGTACAGACAGACGTACAGCCCCAGCGCCGCCAGCGCGCCGGGCAGCATCTGAGTCAGATACCGCCAGGTCATCCAAACATACCGCATCCTATGGCGTCCTCCTGAGCCATCACTCACTGAACCATCTTCCCGCGGCCCCGCAGGGCAGGGCCAGCCCCGTCTCCGTCACGGGCAGCCCCAGCTCGTCCCAGGCGCACCTGCCGCCGTACTTCTCCGTCACCAGAATGTTCAAGAGGTATCCCAGCACCGACGGGGCCAGCCCCGTGGTGTAGGAGTTGATGAGCACGAAGAGGGGCCTGTCCGACAGCACCCCGGCGCACAGCTTCACAAAGGAGTACAGGTTCTCCTCCAGCTTCCACACCTCGCCGCCGGGCCCCCGGCCGTAGCTGGGCGGGTCCATGATGATGGCGTCATACCGCCGCCCCCGGCGGATCTCCCGCTCCACGAACTTGGCGCAGTCGTCCACAATCCAGCGGATGGGGGCCTCCTCCAGACCGGAGAGCTTCGCGTTCTCTTTCGCCCAGGCCACCATGCCCTTGGCGGCGTCCACGTGGCACACGCTGGCCCCGGCCCTGGCGCAGGCCACGGTGGCCCCGCCGGTGTAGGCGAAGAGGTTCAGCACCCGCACGGGCCGTCCGGCGGAGCGGATCTTGTCCATCACAAAGTCCCAGTTGGCCGCCTGCTCCGGAAAGAGGCCGGTGTGTTTGAAGTTCATGGGCTTGACCTGGAACGTCAGATCCCCGTAGCAAATTCTCCAGTTCTCCGGCAGGGCGCTTTTTTCCCAGTGGCCGCCGCCGGTGTGGGAGCGGAGATACCGCCCGTCCGCCTTTTTCCAGGCAGGGTTCCTCCGGGGCGTCTCCCAGATGGCCTGGGGGTCCGGGCGCACCAGCACCTGGCTGTCCCAGCGCTCCAGCCGCTCGCCGCCGCCGCAGTCCAGCAGCTCATAGTCCTCCCACTTGTCCGCAATCCACATAACCGTGTTTCCTCTCTCTCCCGCCGTCCCGCTGGGTGCGGCAGACCTGTTGACATAGCAAATCATGTTATTATACCGCCAATCCCCCGCCCCGTCAACAAAAAAACGACCCGGCTCTCCCTGGGAAAGCCGGGCCGTCTTCATCGTTCACATCTCCGGGAGCCGCTGGTAGACCTCCATCTCCCGCCGCAGCCGCCGGGCCAGCTCCTCGCCGTAGGTCCCCGGCAGCGTCCGCCAGCGCCAGTTGTTGCCCCCCAGGGTGGAGGGGATGTTCATCCTGGCCTCGCTGCCCAGGCCCAGCAGGTCCTGGAACTGCATCACCGCCAGATCCGCCGCGGAGGCCCAGGCGGAGCGCATCATGCCCCAGTGGTATCCCTCCTGCTCGTTGAGCCGCAGGTAGTGCTTCGCCAGCGCCGCGTCCTCCGCCGGGGCGGAGGCCATCCAGCCCTGGATGGTGTCGTTGTCGTGGGTGCCGGTGTAGGCCACGCAGTGGGGGGTGTAGCAGTGGGGCAGGTATCCCCCGCCGGTGTCCCGGCTGTCAAAGGCAAACTCCAGCACCTTCATCCCCGGGTAGCCCGTCTCCGCCAGGAGCTGCCGCACGGAGTCCGTGAGGAAGCCCAGGTCCTCGGCGATGATGTCCCGGGGTCCCAGGGCCCGCTCCACCGCCTGGAAGAACCGGACGCCGGGGCCGGGCCGCCAGCGGCCGTTCCGGGCGTTGGTATCCCCGCAGGGGATGGCGTAGTAGGCGTCGAACCCCCGGAAGTGGTCGATGCGCAGCGTGTCGTAGATGCGGAACTGGAACGCGATGCGGCGGATCCACCACTGGTAGCCGTCCGCCTCCATCCGCTCCCAGTCAAAGAGGGGATTCCCCCACAGCTGACCGTCGGCGGAGAAGCCGTCCGGCGGGCAGCCCGCCACCTCGATGGGCCGGCCCTCTCCGTCCAGCTGGAACTGCCCGGGGTTGGCCCACACGTCGGCGCTGTCGGCGGAGACGTAGATGGGCAGGTCCCCGATGATGGAGATGCCCCGGCTGTTGGTGTACTCCTTCAAGCGCTTCCACTGGCGGAAGAACAGGTACTGCACCGCCCGCCAAAAGGCGGTCTCCCCCGCTAAGTTCTCCCGGGCGGCGGAGAGGGCCTCGGGGCGGCGCAGCCGCTCCCCCTCCGGCCACTGGAACCAGGACGCGCCGCCGTGGCGCTCTTTCAGCGCCATGAACAGCGCGTAGTCCTCCAGCCAGTCCCCGTGCTCCCGGCAGAACCGGGCAAAGTCCGGCGGGTCCTGGGCCAGCAGGCGGCCGCAGGCCTTGCGCAGCACGCCGTAGCGGGTCCTGTACAGCAGTCCGTAGTCCACATGTCCGGGGTCGTCCCCCCAGTTCAGCTCCCGAAATTCCCCGGGCTCCAGCAGTCCCTCCGCCGCCAGGTCCTCCAGGTCGATGAAGTAGGGGTTCCCGGCGTAGGAGGAGAAGGACTGGTAGGGGGAGTCTCCGAAGCTGGTGGGGCACACCGGCAGGATCTGCCAGCAGGACTGCCCGCCTTTCGCCAGGAAGTCCGCGAACTCCCGGGCCGCCGCCCCCATGGTTCCGATCCCGTAGGGGGCGGGCAGGGCGGATATGGGCATCAGGATTCCGGCTCTTCTCACGTTGGAATCCCCTTTCTCAATCATAGAATCAGACGGCGGACCGCGCCGCCTCCAGCTGGGCGACGCTCTCGCCGGCAATCAGCTGAAAGGGCACCACCTCGTGGACGGGGTGGTTTTTCCGCTCGATGTTGTGGAGCAAAACGTCCACCCCCCGCTCCGCCAGGCGCTGGGTATCCTGGCGGACGGTGGTGAGCCGGGGCACGGAGTAGCGGGCCATGGAGATGCCGTCGAAGCCCATCACGGAGATGTCCTCCGGCACCCGCTTGCCCAGATCCCGCAGGGCCCGGATGGTGCCCATGGCCATCACGTCGCTCATGGCGAAGATGGCGGTCAGGTCCGGGCAGCGGCTCAGCAGCCGCAGCGTGGCGGCGTAGGCCTCCGCCATGGAGTAGCGGCAGGGCTCGCACTGGCGGTCCTGGTCAAAGGGCAGGCCCAGCCGCCGGAACGTCCGCTCACACCCCTCCAGGCGGCGGCAGCTGATCTGGGAGGAGAGCCGGTTGCCCCCCAAAACCCCGATACGCCGGTGGCCCCGCTCCGCCAGGTACGCGATCACCTGGGCGGCGGCCTCGCCGTCGTCGGTGGTGAAAGAGGAGAGGTTCTCAAACTCCAGCTCCGCGGCGGTGTTGGTCAGCAGCACGCAGGGCACGCTGATGCCGTAGAACTCCACCCCGAACATCTCCACGTCGCCGCCCAGGAACAAGATGCCCACGGGCTTGCGCTCCCGGCACAGCTGGAGGGCGTAGCCCACCTCGTCGGCGTCCTCGTCCAGGTAGTAGACCACGGCCTCCCGGTTGTTCTCCTGCAGGCGCGTCTGCACCCGCTCCACCAGGTCCGCGAAGAGCATATTCTGGGTGCCTTTCACCAAAATGATGATGCCGTTTCCCCCCCGCTGCTTCAGGTGCTTGGCGTTGTTGTTGGGCTGAAAGCCGTACTCCTCGATCACCGCCATCACTTTCCGGCGGGTCTCCTCGCTGACGTCGGGGTGCTGGTTCAGCACCCGGGACACGGTGGCCACGCCGCACCCGGACAGCCGGGCAATATCCTTGATGGTCACGCAGCATCCCCCTCTCCCCGCCATGCGGGCAATTGCGCGGTATCATAGCACACCGGCAGTCAAAACGCAAGTCTTTATACTAATTCTTCATAAAACGATGGAATCGCTTTATAGGGCCGCGTTCTGCGGCGCGGCGGCGTTTTAGGCCGCTATAAAAATCTTTTTAAGATTTTATCAAGAGGCAGTATTATCCCTTGACGGCGCCGGCGGCCACGCCCTTGATGATGTACTTCTGGCAGCTGAGATAGAAGATGATGATGGGGATCACGGCCAGCACCAGCGAGGCCATGATGGCGCCCATGTCCACCCGGCCGTAGGAGCCCTGCATCCGCTGGATGACGATGGAGATGGTGCTGAACTTGTTCAGATCCAGCGTCAGGTAGGGCAGCAGAAAGTCGTTCCAGATCCACATGGTCTCCAGAATGCCCACGGAGATATAGGTGGGCTTCATGATGGGCAGCACCACGGAGAAGAACGTCCGAAGAGGCGAGCAGCCGTCGATCATGGCCGCCTCCTCGATCTCGATGGGGATGGACTTGACGAACCCGCAGAACATGAATACCGCAAGGCCCGCGCCAAAGCCCAGGTAGATGATGATGAGGCCCCAGGGGGTGTTCAGCCGCAGCCGGTCGGTGACAAGGGAGAGGGTGAACATCACCATCTGGAAAGGCACCACCATGGAGAACACGCACAGGGTGTAAAGGCCCCTGGTGGTCCGGTTGTTCACCCGGGTGATGAACCAGGCGAACATGGACGTGCAGATCAGAATCACCACCACGGAGCCCACGGTGATGACCAGCGTCCACAGCACGGCCTTCAAAAAGCCGTAGTCGTTGATGGCGTTTGCGTAGTTCTCCCCGCCGATCCAAGTCTTCTCGCTGGGCAGCTTGAAAGGCTCCAGGTTGATAAAGGCCTTTTTCTTAAAGGAGTTCATCAGCACGATGAGCAGCGGCGAGACATAGAAGACCGCCACGATGGTGAGGATCGCCGTGGCGAACCAGCCTTTTCTCTTGGTTTTCATCACTGCTGCACCTCCTTGGAGCGGGTCATCCGCAGCTGGAGCAGGCCCAGGCCCACCACCAGGATGAAGAACACCACGGCCTTGGCCTGGCCCACGCCCTGCCAGCCCACACGGGTGTAGAACGTGTTGAAGATGTTCAGCGCCAGTCCCTCGGTCTGCTTCATGGGCTCGCCGGCGGTGAGGGACAGGTTCTGGTCAAAGAGCTTGAAGCCGTTGGTCAGCGTCAGGAACGTGCATATCGTGATGGAGGGCATCATGTTGGGAATGGTCACGTTCCACAGCCGCTGCCAGGCGTTGGCGCCGTCGATCTGGGCGGCCTCGTTCAAATCCCCGGGGATGGACTGGAGCCCGGCGATGTAGATGATCATCATGTAGCCGATCTGCTGCCAGCACAGCACGATCACAAGACCCCAGAAGCCGTACTTGGCGCTGATCTTCAGCGCCAGGTCGTACCGGGCCAGAACGCCGTTGAAGATCAGCTGCCAGATGTAGCCCAGCACGATGCCGCCGATGAGGTTGGGCATGAAGAACGTGGTGCGGAAGATGTTGGTGCCGGGGATGTTCTGGGTCAGCACCATGGCCACGGCGAAGGCGATGACGTTGATCAGCACCACCGTCACCGCGGTGAACGCGGCGGTAAAGAGAAAGGCGTGGAGAAACTCCGCGTCCTGAAAGGCCCTGGCGAAGTTGGAAAGGCCCACGAATTTGGCGTCCGTCACCGCGCGGAAATCGCACAGCGACAGGTACAGTCCCATGATGAAAGGAACGATAAAGCCAATGATGAACGCCAGGAACGTGGGCCCAAGGAAGACGGGGAAATATCGCTTGATGGATTTTTCCATATCTGAGCCTCCTTGACGGCAAGATTGAAAGGTGAAAAAGTGCCGGGACGGGCGGAGCACTTCCGTCCGCCCCGGTATGGGGTTGCCTCTTGCTTAAACGGTCGGATTGGCCTTCTCTTTGGCCCAGTTGTCCACGAAAGCGGCCCGCACGGTCTCCCAGTTGGCGTCGGTCTGATCTGCGGCATAGGTGGTCAGGGCGGAGCCCAGGACGTTCTTCCACTCCTCAGAGGGCATGGTGGGGAAGCACCACTTGATGCTGGTCTTGCCCTGGGCCACGTAGTCGTTGGCGATGTTCACCAGGGCGTTGGTGGACTCCAGGTTGCCCTTGAAGGGGATCACAAAGCCCATCTTGCCCTCGTCGCCGGAGCACATATAGTCCAGGCCGGTCTCGGAGGTGACGCACCAGTACATGAAGTCCAGCGTGGCCTGAATATCCTCGGGGGCGGCGTTCTTGTTCACGCACCAGTAGTTCTCGGTGCCGGTGCACAGGCCCTGGTTGGCCTCGTCGCCCACGCCGATGTAGATGGGCAGCATGCCCAGGTTCTCGTCGCCCACGTCGGCCACGTCGCCGTAGGCCCAGGTGCCGTTCTGGTAGAACACGGCCTGCTCGGTGACGAACTCCGCCACGGAGTCATCGCCGGTCTTGGCGGAGAGGAGGGTGGGGGCGCAGGTGCAGTTGTTGATGTACAGGTCCCATACGGCCCGGTAGTTGTCCAGGTAGGTGCCCTTGATGGCCTCGGTGTCGCCGATGCCGTCGGCCTCATACTCGAAGTAGATGGGGAGGTTGGCCAGGTGGGTCTTGAAGCGCCAGTCGGAGGAGCCGTCCATGCCGGCGGAGGTGAACGCGGAGAAGCCCAGCTCGCCGGAGCGGGCAGTGATGTCCTCAGCCACTTTCTTCAGGTCGGCAAAGGACTTGATGTCGTCCAGGGTATAGCCGGCGTCGCCCAGCAGCTTGGTGTTGACAATGATGCCGTAGGTCTCGATAACATAGGCGATGCCGGGCATCTCACCGCCGTCCATCAGGGCGAAGTCGTCGCTGCTCAGCTCGCCGGCGATCTTGGAGCCGGTGAGGTCATAGCAGTAATCCCGCCAGTTCTTCAGGCCCACGGGGCCGTTGACCTGGAACAGCGTGGGGGCCTCGGTCTTGGCGATCTCGCTCATGAGGGTGGCCTCGTACTGGCCGGAGGCGGCGGTCTGGACCTTCACCTCCACGCCGGTCTCGGCGGTGTAGGCCTTGGCCAGCTCCTGCCAGGCGGCGTCGGCCTCGGGCTTGAAGTTCAGATAGTACACGGAGCCGGCGGCGGCGTTGTCGCCGGAGCCGCTGCCGGTGCCCGCGGGAGCGCTGGCCGCCGCCGCTGTTTCCGCCGCCGCAGGCGGCCAGGGACAGCGCCATGGCGCCGCACAGGGCCAGGGTCAAGAGTCTCTTCTTCATTTCATGTTCCTCCTACTAAATTTTAATGGGCTGCGTCTTGTTCTGGAAACGTTACTGGTAACGTTTCCAATCCTCGTGGGTATCATATCGCATTTTACCGTGAGATGCAAGGAAAACTTGAGCGTTTTCCCCAAATTCGGAGAATCGGAGAAAACAGGCCCGTCTGTTTTGTACAATTTACCGAGATTTGCGCAGCCGATCTGGAAAGGGGGCAAATTTCTCCGGACATTTTAAAAAGCCAGTCATTTTTCCTCTTGACAGTATGATGTCAGACTGCCATAATAGATGTATGATAACACCGCCCGCCGACGAGAGGCGGAAAAACGGAACAGGGGGAGTATTATGAAACGCAAGACGATGGACGGCAACGAGGCCGCCGCCTACGCCAGCTATGCCTTTACCGAGGTGGCGACCATCTATCCCATCACGCCTTCCAGCCCCATGGCGGAGCACGTGGACACCTGGGCCGCCAACGGCATGAAGAACATCTTCGGCCAGAGCGTGAAGCTGATGGAGATGCAGAGCGAGGCCGGCGCCTGCGGAGCCATGCACGGGTCGCTGGAGGCCGGCGCCCTCACCACCAGCTACACCGCCAGCCAGGGCCTGATGCTGATGGTGCCGCCGCTGTACCGCATCGCGGGGCAGCTGCTGCCCGGCGTCATCCACGTGGCGGCCCGGACCGTGGGCACCAGCGCTTTTTCCATCTTCGGCGACCACTCCGACGTGATGGCCTGCCGCCAGACGGGCTTTGCCCAGCTGGCCTCCTCCTGCGTGCAGGAGTGCATGGACCTGGCCGCCGTGGCCCACCTCTCCGCCGTCAAGTCCCGGGTGCCGTTTATGCACTTCTTCGACGGCTTCCGCACCTCCCATGAGATCCAGAAGATCGACGTGCTGGACTACGCCGACCTCGCCAAGATGGTGGACCGGGACGCCCTGGCCCGCTTCCGGGGCAACGCCTTGAACAGCGAGCACCCCCTCATGCGCTCCACCGTCATCAACCCGGACACGGCTTTCCAGCTGCGGGAGGCGGTGAACCCCTACTACGAGGCCGTCCCCGGCATCGTGGAGGACTACATGGCCCGGATGTCCGCCCTGACAGGCCGGGACTACCAGCTCTTCAACTACTACGGCGCCCCCAACGCGGAGCAGGTGGTGGTGGCCATGGGCAGCGTCTCCGGGTGCCTCCAGGAGGTGGTCCGGTATCTGAACGACCGGGGCCGGAGGGTGGGCTTTTTGCAGGTGCGGCTGTACCGCCCCTTCAGCGCCAAACACTTCCTGGCGGCCCTGCCGGGCAGCTGCAAGCTCCTCACCGTGCTGGACCGCACCAAGGAGCCCGGCGCCGGCGGCGAGCCCCTCTACAAGGACGTCTGCTCCGTCCTCCAGCACGGCAGCCGCCAGGTGCAGGTGCTGGGCGGGCGGTATGGCCTCTCCAGCAAGGACGTCACCCCCGCCCAGATGATCGCCGTCTACGACAACATGGCCGGGGAGCAGAAAGACCACTTCACCGTGGGCATCACCGACGATGTGACTTTCCACTCCCTGCCCGTGGGGGAGAACGTGGTCACGGCGGACGAGCGCACCATCAGCTGCAAGTTCTGGGGCCTGGGGTCCGACGGCACCGTGGGCGCCAACAAGAACTCCATCAAGATCATCGGCGACAACACGGACCAGTACGTCCAGGCCTACTTTGAGTACGACACCAAGAAGTCCGGCGGCGTCACCAAGAGCCACCTGCGCTTCGGCCACACCCCCATCCTCTCCACATACTATGTCACCATGGCGGACTTCATCGCCTGCCACAACCAGAGCTACATCGGAAAATACGATATTGTAAACGAGCTGAAAGAGGGCGGCACGTTCCTCCTGAACTGCAATTGGTCCCAGGCGGACCTGGAGACCCACCTCCCCAACAAGGTCAAGCGCCTCCTGGCGGAGCGGAAGGCGAAGTTCTACACCATCGACGCCAATGACGCCGCCGAGGCCATCGGCCTTGGGAACCGCACCAACAGCGTTCTCCAGGCGGCGTTCTTCAAGCTCAGCGGCGTGCTGCCGGTGGACCAGGCCGTGGACTACATGAAAGCCGCCATCCAAAAGACTTACGGCCGCAAGGGCGACAAGGTGGTCAGCATGAACTGCGCCGCCGTGGACGCGGGCCTCACCGGCCTCCACGAGATTCCCGTCCCCGCCGCCTGGGCGGACCTCCCCGATGAGCCGGAACAGCAGGATACCACCTCCCCCTGGTACGTCCGCACGGTGATGCGGGCCGTCAACGCCCAAAAGGGCGACAGCCTGCCGGTCAGCGTCTTCAAGGACGCGGCGGACGGCAGCGTGCCCATGGCCACCTCGAAATACGAAAAGCGGGGCTTTGCCTCCCATGTGGCCAGCTGGATTCCGGACAGCTGCATCGGCTGCAACCTCTGTTCCCTCCTGTGCCCCCACGCCGCCATCCGCCCCTTCCTCCTGAACGAGGGGGAGGTCCAAAGGGCCCCGGCGGGCTACATGACGAAGGAGGCCAAGGGGGGCAAGGGCTTCGAGGGCCTGCGCTACCGCATCCAGGTGGACCCCCTGGACTGCACCGGCTGCGGCACCTGCGCCGCGGTGTGCCCCGCCAAGGAAAAGGCCATCGTCATGAAGCCCATCGAGGAGGAGATGCCCCAGCAGCCGAACTGGGACTACAGCCTCTCCCTCTCCCCCAAGGAAAACCCCATGAGCAAGTTCACCGTCAGGGGCAGTCAGTACGAGCAGCCCCTGCTGGAGTTCTCCGGGGCCTGCGCCGGCTGCGGCGAGACGCCCTACATGAAGCTCCTCACCCAGCTCTTCGGCGAGCGGATGGTGGTGGCCAACGCCACCGGCTGCACCCAGGCCTGGGGCTTCAGCGTCCCCAGCTACCCCTACACCACCAAGCCCAACGGGCGGGGGCCGGCCCTGTCCAACTCCCTCTTCGAAAACAACGCCGAGTACTCCCTGGGCATGGTGCTCAGCGTCCGCCAGCAGCGGCTGCGGCTGAGAGGCGAGGTCCAGACCCTGCTGGAGGAGACGCGGGACGAGGCGCTGAAAGCGGCCCTCTCCGCTTGGCTCGCGGGCTTCGAGGACAAGGAGCGGACCATTGAATTGAGCGACGCGGTGATGGAGGCCCTGAAAAACACCTCCGAGACCGGGGAGACCCTCGAGGCCGTCCGGAGAGCCCAGGACCAGCTGGTGAAAAAGAGCATGTGGATGTACGGCGGCGACGGCTGGGCCTACGACATCGGCTACGGCGGGCTGGACCACGTGCTGGCCTCCGGGGAGGACGTGAACATCCTGGTGGTGGACACGGAGGTCTACTCCAACACCGGCGGGCAGTCCTCCAAGGCCACGCCCTTCGGCGCGGTGGCCCAGTTCGCCGCCGCGGGCAAGCGGACGGAGAAGAAGGATCTGGGGATGCTGGCCACCCAGTACCAGAACGTGTATGTGGCGTCCGTGGCCCTGGGGGCGGACCCCGTCCAGTACATCAAGGCCCTGCGGGAGGCGGAGGCCCACGACGGGCCGTCGCTGATCGTGGCCTACGCCCCCTGCATCAACCACGGCATCGTCAAGGGCATGGCCTGGGCCCAGGAGGAGGCGAAGCTGGCGGTAAAGAGCGGCTACTGGGTGCTCTACCGCTACGACCCCAAGCTGAAGGCGGAGGGCAAAAATCCCTTTATCCTGGACTTCAAGGAGCCCAGGTACGACCTGCGGGAGTTCTTCATGGGAGAGGTGCGGTTCAACTCCCTCCAGCGGACCTTCCCGGAGGCGGCGGAGGCCCTGCTGGCGGAGGCCCGGAACCAGTGCCGCAGCCGCTGGGCCCGGTACACCCATCTGGCGGCCCAGGACTACTCCCACCTGCTGGACGTGCTGGAGGACTACCCCATCCAGGCGCAGGAAAAGGGCGCGGAGTGAGTATAGGAGAAAAAAGCGGGCGGGCCGGCTGCTGCCGGCCCGCCCTTTTGTTCCAGCGGGAAGTTACAGGGACTTCTCGTAGGACTCAATCATCTTCTTGAACGTGTGACCCGTACAACCCGCGCTCTCCCCAAGCGGGCGGGAGGCCGCGCGCAGGTTCTCCAGGTATTTCTCCGTGCTCTCCCCGGTGAAGATCTTGATCTCCAGCCGCAGTGAGCCGTCCTCCTCCGGGGTGGCGAGAATCTTGTCGATATACCGGTCCACAAACTCCTTGCTGATGAGCCCCCGGGCGGCGTCCCGCTCCGCCTCCCGCAGCACCCGGCGGATCGTCTCGGCCTGCCTGCGGAACTCCTCCCCGGACAGCTGCCGCTGCTCCAGGCCGCAGATCTGCCGCTCCGCCTGGGCGATCTCCCGGTCGCAGTCCTTGTTCATGGCCAGGAAGTCCCGGTCCGACAGCTGGCCCTCCGCGTTGTAGCCCAGGAGCTTGCTCTTTTTCTTCCGCGCCAGCTCCGCCTGACGGCGCAGCGTCTCGATCTGCGCCGCCGCGTCCGTCCCCTCCCCAATGGATCGATACATCTCAATGTATTCCTCAATCAGGGCCTCCGCGTCCGCCTCCGTCTCCCGGAACACCTCGAAGAGCAGCGGTTTCAGCTCCTCCTCGTAGATGGGGAAGGAGGGACAGCTGTCCGCGCCGTTTTTGATCTTGCCGGAGCAGACCCACTTGCTGTTCCTGCGCCCCTGCCGGTCCACCGACTCCCGGCGGTAGTAGGCCGCGCCGCAGCGGGTGCAATAGAGCTTGCCGGTCAGGAGATTGGCGTGGCTGCAGATCCCTCGGCGGCCCTTTACGTCCTCGCTGCGGCGCTTCAGAATCTCGTTGGCCCGGTCCCACAGCGCCTCCTCCACGATGGCCGGGACGATCTCGCCGGTCTCGTCCTTGAACATCACCCACTCCTCCGGCGGGAGGAATTTCTGCTTCTTGGTGAAGAGGTCGACCACCTTCACCTTGTTGCCCACGTAGTAGCCCTTGTACTTGGGGTTGGCGATGAGGCCCGACATGGTGGTGTGGGCGATTTTGTTGCCGTTGCGGTTGCGGTAGCCCTTTTCCCAGAACAGCGTCTCGAGCTGCTTCATGGAGTAGTCCCCGGTGGCGTACAGCTGGAACAGCTCCCGCACCATGGGGGCCTCGGCGGGGTCGATCACCAGGCGGCCGCTGTCCTTGACATAGCCGAAGATGCGGCTGTTGCCCAGCACCACGCGCTTTTTGATGGCCTGGGCGTGGCCGAATTTCACCCGGCTGGAGAGCTTGCGCAGCTCGTCCTGGGCGATGCCGGACATGATGGTCAGCCGCAGCTCGCTGTCCTCGTCGAAGGTGTTGATGTTGTCGTTTTGAAAGAACACCCCCACCCCGGCGCCCAGCAGCTCCCGGGTGTAGAGGATGGAGTCCAGCGTGTTGCGGGCAAAGCGGGTGATCTCCTTGGTGATGATGAGGTCGAAGAGGCCCGCCCTGCCGTCCTCCACCATGCGGTGGAAGTCCTCCCGCCGCCTGGTGGTGGCGGCGGAGAGGCCCTCGTCCACGTAGCCCGGCACGTACTCCCAGGCGGCGTTTTTGCGGATGAAGTCCTGGTAGTAGCTGACCTGGTTGCCCAGGGAGTTCAGCTGCTCGTCGCTCTCGGAGGACACCCGGGCGTAGAAGGTCACCCGCAGGGGGATGTCGTAGATGGATCTGGTCCGCAGGGCCTGGCGGATGCTGTGGATGTCCATGGATCGTCTCCTTTTGTTCGTTTTATCATGTTCTATTTGCAGTCTATCACAAAATATGAATAAAAGCAAGGAGCCGCGGACCTCCGCGGCTCCCCCGGTCTTTGTCAGGGCGTCCGGCGGCGGGCGATCTTCTGCGCCATGCGGCTGTACTCCCGCTCCGTAATGAGCCCCCGCCGGTACAAAAGGCGGTTGTAGTAATCAAGCCAGATCTGATCCGCCGCCTCCGCCCGGCGCTGCCGGCTGGATTTCCTCTCCGATGGGACCGCCTCCTCTCCCTGGAGAGGATTTCCTCTTTTTCCCAAATCTATACGGCGGCGGGAGCGGAAAAAAACCCGGCCGGTCTCAAAAGGACCGGCCGGGGCCGCGGGGCGCTCCCCGATCAGTAGTTCTTCGCGTGAATCTCAAAATACGCCTGGGGATGGGCGCAGACGGGGCAGATCTCCGGGGCCTTCTCCCCCACGACGATATGGCCGCAGTTCCGGCACTCCCAGACCTTGACCTCGCTCTTTTTGAAGACCTCCTGGGCCTCCACATTGTGGAGCAGGGCGCGGTAGCGCTCCTCGTGGTGCTTTTCGATGGCGGCCACCATGCGGAACTTGGCGGCCAGCTCCGGGAAGCCCTCCTTTTCGGCGGTGTCGGCGAAGTCGGCGTACATATCCGTCCACTCGTAGTTCTCCCCGGCGGCGGCAGCGGCCAGGTTCTCGGCGGTGGAGCCGATGCCCTGGAGCTCCTTGAACCACATCTTGGCGTGCTCCTTCTCGTTGTCGGCGGTCTTGAGGAACAGCGCCGCGATCTGCTCGAAGCCCTCCTTCTTGGCCTTGGAGGCAAAGTAGGTGTACTTGTTCCGGGCCTGGGACTCCCCGGCAAAAGCCGCCTCCAGATTCTTCTCGGTCTGCGTTCCTGTGTACTTGTTCATACGATCTCATCCTTTCCAGCGCGTCTGCGTCTATGGTTTCCAGCGGCGGCGGGGAATCCGCCGCCTGTTTGGAGCGATTTTCAGCGCCCCTCCCCGGGGCGGGCGGCCGCCCGGCAGGCCGGGCAGAGGTAGAACACCTTCAAATCGTAGCGCAAAAAGCCCTCCCCCACCGCCTCCCGCAAGGAGGCGGTCAGGTCCGCAAAGGCCGCGTCGGACAGATTGCCGCAGCGGCCGCACACCAGGTGGTCGTGCTTTCGGACCGCGTCGTACCGGTCCGGGAAGCCCGCCACGGACACCCGGCGGATCAGGCCGTTCTCACAGAGCTTGTTGACGTTGTTGTACACCGTGGCGAGGGCCACTCCCGGGTGGGTCCTCCGCAGGCGGGCGTAGAGCTGCTGGACGGTCAGGTGCTCCCGGGAGGCGTTGACGAGTTCGTAAACCGCCCGCTCGTATGTGGTCATGCGTGAGGCCTCCCCGCTCTCAGATTAGAATTATTCTTAATATTTTGGAATCATTCTACCAAAATTTGGCCGGGTTGTCAAGGGCTTTTCACGCCGCTCCGGATTTTCCGAAGTCCCTTTAAAATAAGTGTTGCTGGGTATAAACTCCGGCGATTTCACAAAAGTCCCCAACACCTATTAATAATCGGGGTGAAATCAATTCTGGCTCAGTTCTTGTCCTTGCAATAGGCAAGGAAATATTATATTGTAATAGTAAAAATGTAGGTGTTTCAAAATTGCTCCAGCATTGCTACCGCTAGTTGCGCAAATGTTCAGTGGACTATATAGAGGTCAATCAAGGATTCTAGTATTATTTTAGTATCATAACAAGGAGGGTATAAGACCTATGAATTTTTCAGAAAAGCTTTTGACCTTGCGGAAGGCTAAAGGCATGACACAGGAGCAGTTAGCCGAGAAACTTGATGTTTCAAGACAATCTATTTCCAAATGGGAAAGCGGTCAGGCCGTTCCTGAATTGGAAAAGATTATAGCATTGAGTACAATTTTTGATGTTACAACTGATTATCTGCTGAAGTCATCTGAAATTGATGATTTATCCATGAAAACTGAAATGTTGGAAAAGCAACAACAGCAGATGCTTGTCCGTGAACAACGGCAACACCAGTCTGAAAAGGGATTTTCCGAATTGGAAATTGCAAGCGCGGGGCAAATGTGATAGAATTGCCTTGACCGCAGAGCAAAAGGGGGATCGGTATGGATGTACAGAGCTGCTTTCCCGTGTGGGATCAGCTGACGGAGGACCAGCGGGCCCGGATCCTGGACCACGCGGCGAGCCGGTCTGTAAAAAAGGGGACCGTGCTCCACAGCGGCGGGGACTGCACCGGGCTGCTGGCGGTGCGCTCCGGCCAGCTGCGGGCCTACATGCTGTCGGAGGAGGGGCGGGAGATCACCCTCTACCGCCTGTTTGAGCGGGATCTGTGCCTGTTTTCCGCCTCCTGCATGATGCAGAGCATCCAGTTTGACATCACCATCCAGGCGGAGAAGGACACGGAGCTCTGGGTGATTCCGGCGGAGATCTACCGGCAGATCATGGAGGAGTCCGCCCCCCTCTCCAACTACACCAATGAGATCATGGCGGGGCGGTTCTCGGAGGTCATGTGGCTGATGGAGCAGATCATGTGGAAGAGCATGGACCGGCGGATCGCCGCCTTTTTGCTGGAGGAGACCGCCATCGAGGGCGTCCGCTCCCTGCATCTCACCCACGAGACCATCGCCAACCACCTGGGCACCCACCGGGAGGTGGTCACCCGGATGCTGCGCTACTTCCAAAACGAGGGCATGGTCCGCCTGTCCCGGGGGGCCGTGGAGGTGCTGGACGAGGAGCGGCTGAAATCGCTGCGGGACGGGTGAGGCGCGCCCGGGGGCCGGGCGCAGGAACACGCCGCCCCGCGGCCGAAACCGAAATTGGAGGCAGTGTCTATGACAGAAGTTGTCGCGGCCCTGATCTGGGAGAAAAACCGATTCATGATCTGCCAGCGCCCGCCCCACAAGGCCCGCGGCCTCCTGTGGGAGTTCGTGGGCGGCAAGGTGGAGCCGGGAGAGACCCTGGAGCAGGCCCTGGTCCGGGAGTGCCGGGAGGAGCTGGGCGTCTCGCTGGAGGTGGGCGAGGTGTTCATGGACGTGACCCACGCCTACCCGGACCTCACCGTCCACCTGACGCTGTTCCACGCCTCCATCCGGGAGGGGCGGCCGCAGAAATTGGAGCACAACGACATCCGCTGGATCACGGCGGCGGAGATCGACGGGTATGATTTCTGCCCGGCGGACGAGGAGATCCTAAAGCGGCTGAAAGCCTGTTACTCATAACCGGGAAATGCCGGAGGGACGGGAAGCATTCCCGTCCCTCCGGCATTTCTCACTCATTGAATACGGACTTCTACTCCGTCTCGTACTGCGGCCGCCAGCCCGCGAAGCCGGCCAGCTGCTGGTCGGTGCGGTTGTAGTAGCGCACGCCCTTGTTCAGCGATGCGACGGCGGCCATCTCCTCCTGGGTCAGCGAGAAGTCCAGGATATTCAGATTGTCCCGGATGTGGTCCACGCTCCTGCTGCCGGGAATCACCGCGAAGCCCATCTGGATGTGCCAGCGGAGGATCACCTGGGCGCTGGTCTTGCCGTACTTTCGGGCGAGATCCGCGAAGACCGGCTCCTCCATCAGCGCCCTGTCCCCGTGGCCCAGGGGATACCAGGCCATCAGCCTGACGCCGTATTTGTCCAGAGTTTTGCGCAGCTCGTCCTGGGGAAAGTAGGGGTGGGCCTCCGCCTGGATGAACTGGGGGACGATCTCCCACCGGGTCTCCAGCTCCGCCAAGTACCGGCCCTCGAAGTTGGACACGCCGATGGACCTCGCCCTGCCCTCCCGGCAGGCCCGCTCCAGCAGCCGGTAGCCCGCCGGCCAGTTCCCCGCGGGCTGGTGGAGATACAGCAGGTCCACGTAGTCCGTGCCCAGGCGCTCCAGGGTCTCGTCCACGGCGCGGTCGTTTTCATAGTCGCAGGGCCACAGCTTCGTGGAGAGGAACACGTCCTCCCGCCTCACCCCGCTCTGGCGCATCCCCCGGCCCACGGCCCGCTCGTTGCAGTAGGCCGCGGCGGTGTCCACGCAGCGATATCCCATCCTCAGCGCCTCCCGGACGCTGCTCTCCGCCTCGGCGGGGGTCAGCATGAAAGTGCCGATCCCGACGGCCGGGCACTTTTGGCCGTTATTCAGGGTAATCCATTCCATGTTTCCGCTCCTCTCCTCCGGCGCGTCCCAGGTGAGGACGCCCGTCTTCATCGCCTCGTCATACCGGGAGATTTTATAATCCAGCTTCTCCAGGGTCTCCCGGCACTTCTCCAGCTGGGCGGCAAGGTCCGCTCTCGCCCCCGCCAGCAGCGCCCGCCGCGCGGGAACGGTGCCGTCGCCCTCCTGGAACAGGCGGACGTACTCCGCCAGCGTCTCCACGGACAGCCCCGCGCCGCGCATACAGATAGCGTTTTCCACCCAGCTGATGTCCTGTTCCGTGTAGTCCCGGATGCCGCCCCCGGTGCGCCCCACCGGCGGGATCACGCCGGTGCGCTCGTAGTACCGGAGGGTATCCGCGGAAATGCCGTACCGCTCACAGACCTCTTTGATAGTCATAGACAGCCTCCTCCCCTCTCCGACGTGCGTCTGCGGTCATTATACAATTTGGAGCCGGCTCCAGGTCAATGGGGCGTTTTTGAATTTTCTGTGAATTAAGGACCTGTATTCACAACTTCAAACGCCGCCGGGGCGGGTCTTTTTTTCGCCCAGCCAACATTTTCGACTATGAATACAGGTCTTAAGACGCCTCCCCGCAAAAAACACCGGAGAGCCGCAGACGGCTCTCCGGTGCTGTCTCTTCAATTCCCCGGCACCTCGCCCACGCCCTTGAGGATGATGTCCGGGCGGTAGGGGTACTCCTCACAGGTCTCCCGGGTGGAGACGCCGGAGAGCACCAGCACGGTGGTCAGGCCCGACTCGATGCCGGCGATGATGTCCGTGTCCATGCGGTCGCCGATCATGGCGGCGTTCTCCGAGTGGACGCCCAGCATCCGAAGACCCGTTCGCATCATCAATGGGTTGGGCTTGCCCACGAAGTAGGCGTGCTTCTCCGTTGCCAGCTCGATGGGGGCGATCAGCGCCCGGCAGGCCGGCACGATGCCCGCCTCCGCCGGGGCCGTCAGGTCCGGGTTGGTGCCGATGAGCTTGGCCCCGGCGTTCACCAGGCGGATGGCCCGGGTGATCTGGTCCAGGTTGTAGGCGGAGGACTCCCCCACCACCACGTAGTCGGGGTTCACGTCGTTGTAGGTGATGCCCTTGTCGTAGAGGGCGTTGGTGAGGCCGTGCTCCCCCACCACGTAGGCGCTGCACCCCGGGGCCTGGCTGTCCAGGAAGCAGGCCGTGGCCAGGGCGCTGGTGTAGAAGTGGGTCTCGTCCACGTCCAGCCCCATGCGCCCCAGCTTCTGCTGGAGCTCCCTGGGGGTGTACTGGCTGGAGTTTGTGAGGAAGAGGAAGTTCTTCCTCTCCCTGTTCAGCCAGTCCACAAACTTCTTCACACCCGGCAGCAGCTGGTTGCCGTGGTAGATGACGCCGTCCATATCGCAGATAAAGCCCTGCTTGTTTTTCAATACGTCCATAGAATGACTCCTATCCATTCCGGGCCCGGGGCCCGTGTGCCGCCCTGGGGCGGTATTTTGGTTTAATAGAGTATCCCACATTCCGGCGGATTTGTCAAAGGGTTCCATATCATCGTCCCTCCACGGATTTTTAACATGAGATACGGCGCAGGGGCGCACAATGCGCGTCCCTGCAAAGAGCGGGAATACAGAGGCAAGCCGAGGCGGAAAGACGGTTCCCATGAAGAGCTCCGGCAGCTTTACCAAAAGCGATTGAATTAGAGAATTTCTCGTGATAAAATTAAAGGGATAAACAGTGATTTGATGAGAGGTATTTTATGAAAAAAGCAATCATTGCCGCATTGATGACCGTCCTTATTGGGTGGTTCTTTGCCGACTGGCTCTATCAGCTGCCAGAGGCGGGCGTTATTATTGCAATTGCCGTAATGGGCGGTTGTATTATCTATTTTAATGAACAAAAGAAATAATTTTAGTCTATCGGACAGTTTCCCGCACAGAAGGCCGCCCGATCATTTCATAAACCGCTTCGGAACGCAGCGCGGGGCGCCGTCAATCTGAAATAGGCGCTCCGGCCTCCGTCTCCCAGTCCCGCCGCCGGAAGTAGACCGCGGCGCACACCGCCGTGATCCCCAGGCACCCCAGCTCCGAGACCAAGGTGGAGAGCCATATTCCCCGGTCCCCGAAGAGGACGGCCATGGCCAGGAGGCTCACGGCCAGCAGCACCAGGCTCCGGCTGAGAGAGATGGCAAAGGCCGGGCCGGGCCGCTCCACGGCCGTGAAGAAGGCGGCGAAAACCACGTTGAACCCCACCACCAAAAAGGACCACCCGTACAGCCGCAGGGCGGAGACGGAGTAGGCGAAGATGGGGCTGCTCCGCTTTAAGAACGCCCCCACGATCAGCGGCGCCCCCAGCTCCCCCAGGGCGAAGGAGAGGCCGGCGAACAGCGCCGCGGCGGTCAGGCCGTATCGCAGCAGCTTGTGGCAGTCCCGCCGGCGGCCGGCTCCCAGGGAGAAGCTCACCAGCGGCTGCATCCCCTGGGCGGTGCCGGTCATGGTCATCAGCACCAGGGTGTTGACATAGCTGATGATGGTGTAGGCCGGCAGGGCCTGCTCCCCGATGAAGCGCAGGATGGTGTGGTTGAAGAGGAAGATGACCAGGCCGTTGGAGAGCTCGTTGAGCCCCTCGGAGAGGCCCAGGGGGACGATGCGGCGGTAGGCCCCCAGATTCCGGCGGAACCGCCCCAGCCGCAGCCGCTCCCGGTGGGTGAGGAAGTAGCCGAGAAACACGGCGGTGGAGGTCACCTGGGCAAGGCCCGTGGCCAGGGCCGCCCCCCACACGCCCCAGCCAAAGCCCATGACAAAGAGGGCGTCCAGCGCCACGTTCATCAGCGCGCAGGAGGCCACCCCCACGGTGCTGACCTGAGGGGCCCCGTTGGCCTTGACCTGGACCTCCAGGTTGTAGGAGACGGTGAAGAACACGGCAAACACGGCGATGGTGCCCACGTACTCTTTCACGTAGTCCAGCGTGTCCGGCGTGGCCCCCAGGAACAGCGCCGCCCGTTCCAGGTTCAAAAGCACCAGCGCCGCCAGAACCAGGCTCACGCACACCGTCACCGCCAGGTTCTGGTTAAAATAGTTCCGGGCCTCCTCCAGCTCCCCCCGGCCCAGGGCCACGGAGATCACCGTGGAGGTGCCCGTGGCCAGCAAAATACCCACCATAAAGACCAGGGAGGTGAACGGGGCGGAGAGGTTCACCGCCGCCATGGCGGTCTCCCCCACCCCCCGGGCCACAAACACGCCGTCCACCATGGTGTACAGGGAGAACGCCCACATGGACGCGATGGACGGCAGGGCGAATTTCAAAAACTTTTTCCGCAATTCCAAATCAAATGACCCCCTTGTGCATCTCCATCATAAACCCTCGTATTATCCGAAAGTCAACCCCCAGGAGGAAGAAAATGAAAGACCTCTACAAGATCCACGAGATCGCCCGCTTGTTTCATCTCCACCCGGACACGCTGCGCTACTATGAGGAGAAGGGCCTGCTCCACCCCCTCCGGGGGGAGAGCGGCTACCGGATGTACACCATCCAGGACGTGTGCACGTTGAACGTCATCCGCGCCCTGCGGGAGCTGGATCTGCCCACGGAGGACATCCGGGCCTATCTGGAGCGGCGCAGCGTGGCGGAGACGCTGGACCTGCTGAACCGGGAGGAGGCGCTCTTGGAAGAGAAGCTGGCGTCCCTCCGCGCCGCCCGGAAAGAGGCCCGCCAGCGGCGGGCGCGGCTGGAACAGTACCGGGCCGTGGAGGCGGACAAGGTGCGCCTCACCCAGGAGCCCGCCCGGCCCTACGTCTTTTTGCGGGAGAATGTGATCCTGGAAAAGGAGATCGACTTTCTTCTCAAGAAGCTGGAGGGGCGGCACCAGGACTACATCAAGGTCATCGGCGCCCAGACCATGGGGGCGATCTTAGACGGGGAGAGCCTGAAACGGGGGGTATGCAGCCACTTCTCCTGCGTGTTCTTCCTCACGCCTCCGGCTGGGCCCCGGGACGCCCTGCTCCCCGCCGGGCGGTACGCCGGGCTCTACTACCGGGGCGCGTATGACCGCCTGGACCAGCACCTGGAGACGCTGTTTCGGGGCGTCCGGGCCCTGGGGCTCACCCCCGCCGCGCCGCCCCTGGAGCTCTACCGGGTGGACGTCCACGACACCCGCCACGAGGAGGAGTTCGTCACGGAGCTCCAGGTCCTGGTGGAGACTTAAAAGAGGCACTGATGCAATCAGCGCGTTCTTAACAGAGTCTTTACATTCCCGGGAAAATCATGTAAGATGAGGAAAACACCGGGAGAGGAGGTTCCGTTTATCCGGGGTCTGGTCCCCCCGATCTTTTTCCCCTGCGTTCTTTTTTTCCGCATGAGAATGAAAAGAGAAGGAGAACCAATATGAAATTCAATCCTATCGTCACGGCAATCGTGGTGATCTACCTGCTGATCATGCTGTTCATCGGCTGGTACTCCTCCAAGAAGATCACCTCCAACACCGACTTCATGGTGGCCGGACGCCGCCTGGGCCCCTTCCTGATGGCCGGCACCCTGGCCGCCACGGAGATCGGCGGCGGCAGCTCCCTGGGCGTGGTGCAGCAGGGCATGGAGAGCCACGGCATCTCCTCCGCCTGGTATATCATCACCATGGGCTTCGCCTTTGTGATTCTGACCTTCCTGGCCCCCAAGTTCCGGGCCGCCACGGTGAAGACCGTGCCCGAGTACTTCCGCCGCCGCTACGGCAAAAGCGCCGGCATCATCACGGCTATTATCATGCTGCTGCCCCTCATCGGCCTGACGGCGGGGCAGTTCATCGCCTCCTCCGTCATCCTCTCCACCATGCTGGGCATCAGCTACAAGATGGCCGTGGTGATCGTGGCCGTGGTGGTCACCGCCTACTCCATCATGGGCGGACTGTGGTCCGTGACCCTGACGGACTTCATCCAGGTGTTCCTCATCGTCATCGGCATGATTATCGCCGTGCCCTTCGCCCTGAACCAGGCCGGCGGCTGGGGGAACGTGGCGGCCAATGTGCCCCCGGAGACCTTCGATATGTTCAAGGGCTACGACCCCCTGGCGGTGATCTCCCTGACCATCATGTATGTGGCCACCTTCACCGTGGGCCAGGAGGCCGTCTCCCGCTACTACGCCGCCCGGGACGGCAAGGCCGCCCGGCAGGGCTCCATCCTGGCGGCCATCGTGAACTTCATCTACGCGTTCATCCCCGCGGTGCTGGGCATCATCACCCTGGCCCTCATGAACATGGGCCGGTTCAGCTCCGAGGACTTCGCCGCCGTGGGCGCCCGGTACGCCCTGCCGGTGCTGGCCATGGAGGTCATGCCCGCCGTCATCTGCGGCTTCCTGTTCGCGGGCATCATCTCCGCCACCATGTCCTCCTCGGACTCCGACCTGCTGGGCGCGGGGTCCATCTTCGCAAACGACATCTACCACGCGGTTTTGAAGCCAGACGCCACCAGCCAGCAGGTGATGCGCGTGACCCAGGCCGTCATGGCCATCGTGGGCGTGGCCGCCATGTTCATCGCCCTGTTCAACACCTCCAGCATTGTGAACATCCTGATGTTCTGCTTCACCCTCCGGGCCGCCGGCGCTTTCTTCCCCTACGTGCTGGGCCACTACTGGAAAGGCGCCTCCCTGGCGGGCACCATCGCCTCGCTGATCTCCGGCTCCATCGTGGTGGTGTACCTGGAGAAGTTCAGCGGCGGCGTGCTCTTCGGCGTGAAGCTCAGCCAGCCCATTATCCCCGGTCTGATCGTGGGGCTGGTGTTCTTCCTGGTGTTCTCCAAGCTCTTCCCGCCCAAGAACCCCACCACGGAGCTGGCCTACGAGGAGGACTGATTTCCCTCCATCCGGAAAATGACGAGAGCGGCGGCCCGCAGGGCCGCCGCTTCCCTTTTGGGCGCGGCTGTGGTAAAATAGCCGTAAAGCGGCTATTTTATTTGATCCCGGCCATTTTTCTCTCCCCTGCGGGGCAGCCGAAAAATATGGCGGATTATAATACCACAAAAGCATGTTCTTTTGTGGTATAATCGAAAAAACAAACCCCGGAGGCGTGTTCTATGTTCGACTACCTGATTCAAAACGTCCGGATCCTGGACGGCTCCGGCGCGCCGGCCTATGACGGCTCCGCCGCTCTGGAGGGCGGGAAGATCGCCGCCGTGGGGGAGATCGCCGGCGGGGAGGCCGCCTGCGTCATCGACGGCCGGGGACGGTTCCTCACGCCGGGCTTCATCGACATCCACCGCCACGCCGACGCGGCGCTGCTGCGTCCCGATTTCGGCCGGGCGGAGCTGAAGCAGGGCCTCACCACCATCCTGAACGGCAACTGCGGTCTCTCTCTGGCCCCGGTGTCCGGCCCCCACCGGGAGGCGGTGCTGGAGTACCTGGCCCCCATCGTGGGGCGGGCGGAGGCGGACTTTCCCCGTCTTGCGGACTACCGCCGCCGGGCCAACGAGGCCCCCCTGCCCTTAAACGCCGGGATGCTGGCGGGCATGGGCACCCTCCGCGCCTGCGCGGCGGGCTTCCGGGACGGGGCCCTGACAGACGGGGAGTACCGCCGGATCCACGCCGCCCTGGAGGAGGCCCTCGCCGACGGGGCGCTGGGCGTGTCCCTGGGACTGGGGTACGCCCCGGAGTGCTTCTACACCACGGAGGAGCTGATCCGGGCCCTGGCCCCCCTGCGCCGGTCCGGGCGGGTCATCACCGTCCATACACGCCAGGAGGGGGACGGCGTGGTGGAGGCGCTCACGGAGATGCTGGCCGTGGCCCGGGCCCTGGAGACGCCGGTGGAGATCAGCCACCTGAAGGCCATCGGCCGGCGGAACTGGCGCAAAGCCGTACCCAAGATGCTTCAGATGCTCGCCGACGCCCGGGCCGAGGGCCTGGACGCCGCCTGCGACGCCTACCCCTACCCCGCCGGATCCACCCAGCTCATCCACGTCCTGCCGCCGGAGTTTCAGGCCGGGGGTGTGGAGGCCCTCACCGCCGCCCTCCGGGACCCGGGAGACCGCCGCCGGATGCGCCGGCGGATGGAGACGGGGACGGACTTTGAGAACATCGTCTCCCTGGTGGGCTTTGAGAACATCCACGCCATCTCCCTGCGCCTGCCGGAGCACGCCGAGCTGGAGGGGCGGACTTTGGCGGACATCGCCGCACGCCAGGGCAAGGACCCATACAACGCCCTCTTCGACCTGCTGGCGGCGGAGCGGTGCGGCCCGGCCATGATCGACTTCTTCGCCCACCAGGCGGATGTGGAGGACATCCTCCGCGCCCCCTTCTCCGGCGTCATCTCCGACGCCACCTATCCCGAGGGACTGCCCCACCCCAGGGTGTACGGGGCCTTCCCCCGGCTGCTGGAAATCTACGTCCGGCACCGGGGCGTGCTGACCCTGGAGGAGGCGGTCCGCAAGCTCACCCGCCAGCCGGCGGACCGGTTCGGCCTCGTGGGAAAGGGCCGGATCGAGGCGGGGGCCGACGCGGACCTCTGCCTCTTCGCCCTGGAGAACATCCACGAGAAAAGCACCTGGCAAAGCCCCCGGCAGCCGGCCGAGGGCATGGACTGGGTCTTCGTAAACGGCGTCCCCGCCATCCGGGAGGGGACGTTCACCGGGGAAAACGCCGGACGGCACCTGTGAGACCCCGGAAACTGTTTTTTGAGAGGAGCGATTTTTCATGAACAGACCCCTGATCGAGGGCTGTGTGGACTCCTACGCCTCCGCCATGGCCGCCGCCGCGGCCGGCGCGGACCGGCTGGAGCTGTGCGCCAACCTGGCCATCGGCGGCACCACCCCCTCCCCCGCCCTGTTCAAGCAGGTCCAGCGGGACTGCGGCGTGCCCGTCAACGTCCTGATCCGCCCCCGGTTCGGCGACTTCCTCTACTCCCGGCCGGAGATGGAGGAGATGTGCACGGAGATCCAGGCTTTCCGCTCCCTGGGGGCCAACGGCGTCGTCATCGGCGCGTTGACGCCGGAAGGGGCCCTGGACACAGAGAAAATGCGCCGCCTGATGGACTGCGCCGGAGATCTGGAGGTGACCCTCCACCGGGCCTTCGACATGACCCGGGATCCGCTGGCGGCCCTGGAGGACGCCGTGTCCCTGGGCTGCCGGACCATCCTCACCTCCGGCCAGGCCGCCAGCGCCCCGGCGGGACTGGAGGTCCTGAAAGCGCTCCACGCCCAGGCGGCGGGGCGGATCGACATCTGTGCCGGCTGCGGCGTGAAGAAAGAGAATATTCAGGCCATTCACGACGGCGCGGGGATCACCTCTTTCCACACCACCGGCCGGGGCGCGCCATTGGACAGCGGCATGGTCTACCGCAAGGCCGGCGTCTCCATGGGACTGCCTTCCCTGTCGGAGTACGAGGTCTGGCGGACGGACCCGGAGGAGTTCCGGGCCTGCGCGGAGATCGTCCACGGACTGGAGAGGGCGGAACAGGAATCATAACCCCAGGCACCGCCGCGGTTCCCGTTTTATAAAAAGACGGCGCGCGCACCTCTGTGCGCGCGCCGTCTTTCGTCTATCCATCGCCCTACGCCCTCCCGATCGCTTACGCTTACAGCTGCAGCGCCAGCTCTCGCTGCACATCCCCCAGGCGGCGGACGATCTCGCTCTTTTTCTTCAAGACAAACTGTGTCTGCCCGCTCAGGGAGATCGCCGCGGCCAAATGCCCTCTTGCGTCCAGCAGTTGTGATGGTCATATCCGTGTAGCGCGTCAATTCACAATTGCGCACGTACTGCTCCGCCCCCCGTTCGCCGCCAAAGGCGAGCAGGCATTTCCCGGCGGCGCCGGCGCGCAGCGGCAGTGTGTTGCCCACGCGGGAGTCCATGTAGACCATGGGCCCCATGGAGACCTTGCTCATAACCAAAGACCCATAGCGCTCCTGTACGGCCAGATGCGCGGAGACCTGAAACTCCCGGCTCAAAAGCCGCAGGCAGGGCTCCACCAGCTGGACAATCTCCTTCCGGTCCTGAACCAGGCTCCCCAGATATACCAGCTTCATGCCAAGACGGTACTTCCTGGCGGCCGGATTCTGCCGCGGATATCCAAACTGCTCCAGGCTGCTCACCAGGCGGGCCGTCATCGTCTTCCCGACGCCGAAAGATCTGTGATTCCCAGCTCCTCTTCCTTTGCAAAGCACTCAAGCAGACGCAGGGCATTTACCACATTCTGACTGACTTCAAGCGACATGATCTCCCTCCCGTTTTGCTCTCAGGAAAATCTCTAAAACGCCATCGCTTTCAATAACCGCATTATACTACACAGTTCTCAATGCTGCAAAAAAACTCTTCGCGTTTTTCGAAAGCCGCGCCGTTCACGTCCGCAGGCAGGTACGGTGATCGCGTACTCGTCCTGGTAAATGGATACCGCCTGCGAAAGAACCTTTGCCGCAGTGACTGCGCCTTGCCCTCCTATCCCATAAAATTTGATACGCCGCATACGCAGATCTCCTTTCGCTCTTTTTATTCCGATAATCGGAATCTAATTCCGCTTATTGCGGCCTTTAAAAACCGCCAAGGCGGTCCGGCTGCTCAACATGTACAATTTTTCGGCTTAGTTTTACTAATGCTTGTTTCATATACAACACAGTTTCCCAGCCTTGTCAATAACGAAAGTCGAATTTTGACCGATGATACAAATTTGGGGGAGATTCGCATGAAACGGCTTCGCCGGCACGGCCCCGGGCCTCCCCCGGCGCTGCCGGACTCCTGTCCCCCGCCTGAAGCCGTCCGCCCTGCTGTCCGGCATAGTCAGCACGCTTGAAAATCGGTATATACTGATTTTCAAACAGCGGCAAAGCCGCTGACGGGAAAAGCCTCTGCGGTGACTATAAAATACGCGCGCAATATCGCCATCGCAAAAGAGAGAACGAGCGGGACGGCAAAATGCCGTCCCGCCCGCTTTTCACCAGACAGGCGTCTTCCCCGGGGGCAAATCCCTGCGCTCCGGTCAAGTCAGCTCCGACAAAAACCGGATCATATCCTCGGACGACGGCGGACAGCCGGGGACGTGGCAGCGGAACGCCCCGCAGCAGTTCCCCACGCCCAGGTCCCCCGTCTCTCCCCGGTAGCCCTGTCCGATACAGATATCCGGCAGACTGTGCCGCAGACGGCCGCCCCGCTCCATGCGGTCCAGGGCGTGGATCAGCGCGCCGTAGCAGGCGCTGCACGCGTCCTTGGGCGCGGTATACCGGGCCAGCTCCCGGACGCGGCGGCTCATCCTCTGGGGCGGCTCCGCGGCGGCCTTGTTCAGCGCGGTAATCTCCGCGGTGGAGAGGTCCGCGCTCCCCGCGCCCAGGGACTCCGCGATCTTGATATAGGGGACGTCCGAGACCTTCCACCCCATGGTCCGGCAGGCGAAGGCGTCGCACAGGACCGGGTCCTTGCAGCAGTAGATCCGATTCATCACCACGGGGTTTCCGCCCTCTTCAAAGTCCAGGTCGCCGCAGATGTTGTCGGCCAGGCAGAACATCTCCGGCATCACCGTCACCAGGTGGCCGATGGGGTCGTGGAGGCCCATGGTGTGGAAGCGGCGCTTCTCGCTGTTGGGCAAAAGCCCTTTCAGATTTTTCAGCGCGCAGGTCATGACCGTCTGGCAGTGGCCCTTGACCACGGGCATATTGATCAGAAGATCAATCTCCCGCAGCCTGGCGCAGACGTTCAGCCTCATGCCTCTGGCGTCCACCTGGACGCCGCTGTCCTTTTGCAGGTCAAAATAGGGGATCCCGCGCTCTTCGCACACCTTCCCGATCCCGCTGGCCCGGAACGCCGCGTCCGTCCGGGCGCCCACCCAGGAGCCCTCCAGGACACAGACGCTGGAAAAGCCGTTCTCCCGCAGATAGTCGATCACGCCCGCCACCAGCTCCGGGTGGGTCGTGGCGCCGCCCTCCGCGGCGGCGGCGACCACCAGGTTGGGCTTGATGCCGATCCGGATCCCCCGGTCGGGGTGCTCCCCGGCAAAGCCGGAGGCCCGCAGAAGCTCCATGGCCATGTGCCGATAGTCCGTCCCGTGTATCAAAATAATCTGTCGGTCCGTCAAAATGATTCCCTCCCATTCACGGGGAGAAACCGCGGGATCCCCGCGGCTTCTCCAGTGATCGTATTTACATGTTCACCACGTTCACAGGCTTGCCCGCCAGGAAGGACTTCACGTTCTCCACGGTGGTGTCCATGATCCGCTGGCGGCTCTCCTTGGCGCCCCAGGACATGTGGGGCGTGATGATGCAGTTCTTCGCCTTCAGCAGCGGATTGTCCGCCATGATGGGCTCGGTGGAGACCACGTCCAGCGCCGCGGCGGCGACTTTCCCGCTGTTCAGGGCGTCGGCCAGGTCCTGCTCCACCACCATCTGGCCCCGGCTGTTGTTGATGATGATGACGCCGTCCTTCATCTTGGCGATGTTCTCCTTATTGATGATGCCGGTGTTGAAGGGGAACAGAGGCATCTGGAGGCCCAGCACGTCGGACTGGGCGAAGAGCTCATCCAGGGACACGTACTCCACGCCCAGGGCGCGGCCCGCCTCGGTCTCCCGGGCGTCGTAGGCGATGACCCGCATTCCCAGGGCCTTGGCGATCTCGGCGGTGTGGATGCCGATGTTGCCGCAGCCCAGCAGGCCGTAGGTCTTCCCCGCCAGCTCGATCAGGGGATAGTCCCAATAGCACCAGTCGATGTGGTTCTGCCACTTCCCCTGGTAGACCGTGTCGCTGTGGTGGCCGATGTGGTGGCAGACCTCCAGCAGCAGCGCGATGGCGAACTGGCTGACGGAGCGGGTGCCGTAGACGGGGACGTTGACCACGGGGATGTTCTTCTCCCGGGCATAGTCATAGTCGATCACGTTGTAGCCCGTGGCCAGCATGGCGATGAGCTTGACGCCGGGGCACTTGTCCATGACGGCCCTGCTGATGGGGGTCTTGTTGCTGATGACGATCTCCGCCGCGCCGATGCGCCGGACGATCTCCGCCTCGTCGGTCAGGCTGGTGCGGTCATAGACCGTCAGCTCGCCCAGGGCCTCCAGGCCCTCCCAGCTCAGGTCGCCGGGATTCTCCGTGTATCCGTCCAGAACTACGATTTTCATAAAGCATTCCTCCTGCCGTTTCTTCGTATCAGTTTATTTTGATGGCTGGGCGGCCCAGGGGTCAGTCCTCCAGCAGCGCCCAGGCCCGGTTCAGCACCCGCTTGGTGTTGGCCAGGACCACTCCCTCGTCCTCGCCGGGACGGGGCATGACCTCCATGGATAGGACATAAGGGGCCTCGGCGTTGAAGAAGCCCTCCTCCTTCAGCACCCGCAGGAAGTCCAGCAGCTGGGCGGTGTCGTTGGCGCTGTCGGGGTAGCCCATGCGGGGGTGCAGGTCGCCGTAGCCGTCGCAGCCGGGCTTCACAACGGCGTTGCCGAAGTGCAGGTGGGTGATGTAGGGCCGCAGCGTCCGGATGACGAACCGGCTGGTCTCGTAGGTTGTGGGAAAGTGGCTCAGGTCCACCAGAATGCCGAAGTTGCTGTGGGTGGTGCGCATATCGGCGGCGAACCTGGCGGCATAGGGCGCGGGGCCGATCAGGGCCGCCTTGTCCATGTCGTAGTCAAAGGCCTCCAGCTCCACGTTCATGTTCTTCCCGGCGGCGTAGCCGCAGACCTTCCGGGTGGTCTTGAGCAGCTGGGCGTAGGCCTGGTCCTTGGTGGCCTCCTCCCACTTCCCGGCCAGGAACGCGATGCCCTTGGCGCCCAGGTACTCCGCCTCGTCCACGGCCTCCAGCAGCGCGGCCTCAGCCTTCTGGCGCTGGGCCTCGTCGATGGCGTTGGGGTTCAGCTTCGGACCCAGCAGACGGGGCTGGGCGCCGTAGCAGACCTTGAGGTGGGACTGGTCCAAAATGGCCTTGGCCTTCTCGTTGTCCGCGCCGTAGCCCTTGAGCTCGATGGCGTCAAAGAAATCGTCTCTGGCGATGGCCAGCAGGGAATCCATGGGGGCGGACTGGGGATAGCTCATCCACTGGATGGTCCCCACCTGGAAATACTTGTGAATCGACTCTCTCATACTGTGTTCCTCCCGTTTTAATTCATGCCGTCGTCCCCATGGACATACCGGCTTTCAAGACCCGCATCATGCGGGATGTGCTCTCCTCCAGCGCGGGCGCGGCGCCGGCCATGGCGGCCTCCAGCGTCGTGATCCTGCTCACGGCGCTCATGACGCCCTCGACGCCGCAGCCGTAGAGCGCCTCCGCGCCGTCCCCCAGGGCGCCGCCGATGGCCAGCACCGGCACGTCCCGCACCGCCTTCGTCCGGGCGGCGACGCCGGCGGGCACCTTGCCAAAGGCCGACTGGGCGTCGATGCGGCCCTCGCCGGTGATGACCAGGTCCGCCGTCTTGACCAGCGCGTCAAATCCTGCCAAATCCAGCACCAGGTCGATGCCGGAGCGAAGCTGGGTGTGGAAAAAGGCCAGCATCGAGCAGGGGATTCCCCCGGCGGCCCCGGCGCCCTCGGTCTCCGCGGCGGCGCAGTCCAGCTGGCTCTTCAAGACGCCGGCGTAGTGGGCCAGGGCGTCATCCAGCGTCCGCACCTGCCGGGGCGTCGCCCCCTTCTGGGGGCCGAACACCGCCGCCGCCCCCTGCTCCCCGCAGAGCTTGTTCTTCACGTCGCAGGCCAGGGTGAACCGGCACGCCCGGGCCTCCGGCATGAGGCCCGCCGTCTCAATGCGGGCCAGCCTTGCAAGCTCCCCGCCGCCGCGGCCCAGCTCCCGGCCCGCCCCGTCCCGAAACGAGACGCCCAGCGCCTGGGCCAGGCCCATGCCGCCGTCCGTGGTGGCGGAGCCGCCAAGGCCCAGGACGATCTTTTTCGCGCCGTGCTCCAGCGCGTGGCGGATCAGCTCCCCCGTGCCGTAGGTCGTCGCCCCCACGGCGTCCCGCTCCTCCGCTTTCAGCAGCGGCAGTCCGGAGGCGGCGGCGGTCTCCACCACGGCGGTCTCCGCGTCCAAAACGCCGTACTCCGCGGTGATGGGGCGGCCCAGCGGGTCATGCACCGTGACGGCGCGCTTTTCCCCGCGGAAAATCGTCACCAGCGCGTCCACGGTCCCCTCTCCGCCGTCCGCCACCGGGAGCAGGACCGTCTCCGCCCGCGGAAACACGGACCGAACGCCGCGGGAAACCGCCTGGGCGGCCTCCGGGGCGGAACAGCTTCCTTTGAAAGAATCCATGGCAATCAGTACTCTCATCGTATCCCCCTGTGCCCTCCGCGTCTCTTTCAAGGCCTCTCGGCGCTCTGCTCCGGCGGCTGCAAGCCGGCGAGGCCGCGGTAGTATTTGATCATGGAGCTGTGGTCGTCCTGGCCGAAGCCACTCTCGTGCAGCCACTGGAGGACGCCTCTGGCGGCCTCCGTCATGGGCAGGGGCGTCCCCGCCGCGCGCCCGCAGGACAGGGCGTTGTCCAAATCCTTGATGTGAAGGTCCACCTTGAACCCCGGCTGATCCCTGCCGGAGAGCATCATGGGCGCCTTCGCCTCCATGACGGCGGACCCCGCCAGACCGCCCCGGATGGCCCGAAAGACCACCTCCGGGTCCGCCCCGGCCCGCTCCGCCAGGGTCAGCGCCTCGGCCAGGGCCTGGATGTTGCAGGCCACGATGATCTGATTGGCCAGCTTGGCGGTGTTGCCCGCGCCGACGGCGCCGCAGTGCACCACGGAGCTGCCCATGGCTTTCAGCACGGGCTCGCACCGCCGGAACACCTCCGCCTTTCCGCCGACCATAAAAGCCAGCGTCCCCTCGACGGCCTTGGGCTCGCCGCCGGACACCGGGGCGTCCAGCATCTCGACGCCCCGCGCCTCCAGCTCCCCGGCGATCTCCCGGCTGTCCGTGGGATCGATGGAGCTCATGTCGATGAACGTGCTGCCCGGCCGCATGGAAGCGGCGACGCCGGTCCCGCCCAGCATGACCGCCTTGACCTGGGGGCCGTTGGGGACCATCGTCATCACCAAATCGCATGTCCGCCCCAGCTCCGGCAGATCCGCGCCCCGCGCCCCGGCGGACAGCAGCTCCGGCGCGGCGGGGCTGGCGCTGTTTACCGTCACGTCGTAACCCGCCTTGAGAAGATTTTTGGCCATGGGTTTTCCCATGATGCCCAGTCCGATGAATCCAATCCTCATGTGAGGCCCACCTTTCCATTGAATGAAATTTTCCAGTCCCGCCCGGGGTTGGCCGAAACCCGCGAGAGGGGGGCGGCCATGGTCCCATGGCTGCCCCCCGCCGCGGGGGATCGGCGAGTAATGTGAATCTTCCATTAGACGCGGCAGACCCCATTCCAATCCCGCGGCGAATCGTACAGGAGCCTGTATTATTCCCCCTGCCTGCGCAGCAGGACCGCTTTCACCTTTTCCGCAATCGCGTGCCGGTTTAAGCCGTATTTGTCCATCAGCTCCTGGGGCTGGCCGGACTCGCCGAAGCTGTCGTTCACGGCCACCATCTCCATGGGCGCGGGGCAGTGTCTCGCCAGGACCTCGGCCACCGCGCCGCCCAGGCCGCCGTTGATCTGGTGCTCCTCCGCGGTGACGACGCAGCCGGTCTCCCTGGCGGCGGCAATCACGGCGTCCTCGTCCAGGGGCTTTACGGTGTGCACGTCCAGCACGCGGACGGAGACGCCCTCTCCCGCCAGCAGCTCCGCGGCCTCCATGGCCTCGTGGACCATGGCGCCGTTGGCCAGAATCGCCGCGTCCTTCCCCTCCCGGCAGAGCCGGGCCCTGCCGATCTCAAAGGGGGTGCTCTCATCCGTGATGACGGGCACCGCCTCCCGGCCGAAGCGGATGAAACAGGGCCCCGGCCTCTCGGCGACGGCCAGGGTGGCCTTCCGGGTCTCCTCGGCGTCGCAGGGGACGATGACGGTCATCCGGGGCAGGACACGGGTCAGGGCCACATCCTCCAGAGACTGGTGGGTCGCGCCGTCCGGCCCCACGGAGATGCCCGCGTGGGCGCCGGCCAGCTTGACATTCAGATCGTTGTAGCAGACCGTGGTGCGGATCTGGTCCCAGGCCCGGCCCGCCAGAAACACGCAGTAGGTGGACACAAAGGGAATCATTCCAGACAGAGCCAGGCCCGCGGCGGTCCCCACCATGTCCTGCTCCGAGACGCCCATGTCCATGAACTTCTCGGGGTATTTGTCGCGGATCCAGACCGTCCGGGTGGACTTCGCCACGTCGGCGTCCAGAACCATGACCTTGTCGTTCTTCCCGCACAGCTCCAGCAGCGCCTTTCCGTAGCCGTCCCGCATCGGTACGCTGTTGCCCATTACGCGTTCCCCCCTCTCCGGATCTCCGCCAGCGCCTCTTCCAGCTGCTCCGCGCTGGGGGCGTTTCCGTGCCAGCTGCAGTCGTTCTCCATGAAAGAGACGCCCTTGCCCTTTACGGTGTTGGCCACCAGCACAGTGGGCCTGCCCCTGAACGCCCCGGCCATCTCAAAGGCCCGCAGAAGCGCCTCGATGTCGTGGCCGTCCACCTCGATGACGTTCCAGCCGAAGTCGTGCCACTTGGCGCACAGGTCGCCCAGGTCCTTGATCTCCGACAGGGCGCCGTCCAGCTGGACGCGGTTGTAGTCCACGATGGCGCACACATTGTCCAGCTTCTGCTGGGCGGCGGTCATCACGGCCTCCCAGACCTGGCCCTCCTGGAGCTCGCCGTCGCCCAGGAGGCAGTAGACCCGGCAGGTCCTGCCCTGCCTGCGAAAGCCCACCGCCAATCCGTTGGCGATGGACAGTCCCTGGCCCAGAGAGCCGCTGGAGCAGTCCAGCCCCGGCGTGCTCTGCCTGTGGGGGTGGCCCTGGAGGCCGCTGCCCAGGCGGCGCAGCGTCCACAGCTCCTCCACGGGGAAGAAGCCCTTTCTGGCCAGCACGCTGTAGACTACCGGCGCCGCATGGCCCTTGGAGAGGATGAACCTGTCCCGGTCCTCCCAGTCGGGATTGGAGGGATCCACGTTGATGACGCCGCCGAAGTACAGCGCCGCCATGATGTCCGCCGCGGAGAGGGAGCCGCCGGGATGGCCGGAGCCCGCTCGATGGACCATCGTGACGATATCGCTCCGCACGGTCTGGCTCATCCTCTTCAGCTCGTTGATATTCATTCGCTCCTCCTCTGGTTTTGAAATGTCGTCACGCATGGGCGGTCTCCCTGGCCTCTTTTGCCGCTTTCGCCCGCAGGATCTCCTTGCGGATGCTCAGCGCCAGCGTCACCACGGCGATCACAATGAAGATCAGGGAGATGGGCGAGGTCAGAAACGGCACGAAGCTGCCCTGGCTCTTCATCAGGCCCCGGCGCAGGTTCGTCTCCACGATGGGGCAGAGAATGAACGCCAGAATCGTGGGGGCCGTGGGCAGGCCCGCCTTTTTCATCAGGTAGCCCAGGATGCCGAAGCCCACCATGCACACCACGTCAAAGACGCGGTTGTTGTTGGCGTAGGCGCCCACGACGCAGAACGCCATCACAATGGGGAGCAGGATGTTCTTCGGCACCGAGAGGATGCGGATGAACACCCGGATTCCCAGAAATTCGATGGCCAGCATCATGATATTCGCCACGATCAGGGCGGCGAACACGCCGTAGACCAGCGGCCCCTGGTTGCGGAACAGCAGCGGTCCGGGGCTGATGCCGTGGATCATGAAGCCCGCCAGGATCAGCGCCGTGGTGTTGTCGCCGGGGAGGCCCAGGGTCAGCAGAGGCACCATGGCGCCGCCGGTGCTGGCGTTGTTGGAGGCCTCCGAGGCGATGATGCCGTCCACGATGCCCGTGCCGAACTTCTCCGGGTACTTGGAGGAGTTCTTGCACACGGAGTAGGACATGATGTTGCATATACTGCCGCCCAGGCCCGGCAGGATGCCCACGCCGGTGCCGATGGCGGTGGAGACCAGGAAGTTGAACCCCTGGCCCTTCACGTCCTTCCGGGTGAAGCCGAAGCCCTTGATCTTGAAATCGTGGGTCCGCAGGTCCACCTTTTTGAACTTCTCCTCCAGGTTGGTCAGAATCTCGGCCACCGCGAAGAGTCCGATGAGCATGGGCAGGATGCTGAAGCCGGAGTTCAGGTCCATGACGCCGAAGGTGAAACGGGTGAAGCTGGTGATGGGCGCAATGCCCACAAAGGCCAGGATAAAGCCGATCATGCCGCTGATGATGCCCTTGACCATGGAGCCGGAGGCCAGCGAGACGATCATTGTCAAGGAGAACAAGCCGATGGAGAAATACTCATAGGGTCCGAACCGGAGGGCGAACTTCGCAATGGAGGGCGCCAGCAGCATCAGCACGATGTAGCTCACAAGGCCCCCCAGAAAGGACGCCACGATGCCCACGCCCATGGCCTTCCCCGCCTCGCCCTTCATGGCCATGGGATAGCCGTCGAAGGTCGTGGCCACCGAGGAGGCCGTGCCGGGCATTTTCAGAAGAATCGCGCTGATGAGGCCGCCGGAGGTGCCGCCGATGTACAGCGCGCACAGCAGCGCCAGACCCGCGATGGGCTCCATGCCGAAAGTGATGGGCAGGAACAGGGCCACGCCCATGGTCACGCTCAGGCCCGGAATGGCGCCCACGACGATGCCCATGAACACGCCGACGAACATCAAAATCAGAATCGTCGGGTCCAGGATCGAGGTAATGCCCGCAAGAATGTCTGCCATTTCCGTCCCTCCTCCTAAATGAACTGGATGACGCCGCGGGGCAGCCGGATGCCGAAGAACCTGGTGAAGACCAGGTAGATGGCCAGCACCGCGACAACCGAGATGAGCGCGAATTTCACGTAGTTGGTCTCCTCTTTCCTGCTCATCAGCACGATGGCCAGGAAGACGAATACCAGGGACGTCAGGATGAATCCGAGGGGTCTCAGCGCAGCGGCATAGACGACCAGCGCCGCCAGCATGATGAGGACGCCCTTTCCGTTCGGCGGAAACTCCGGCGTCTCCTCCTGATAGGTCCGGCAGGTCTTCCAGCCGCTGCGCATCAAAACCAGAGAGAACACCAGCAAAATGACCGCCACGATCCTAGGCAGGAAGTCCGCGCCGATGGCCGCGCTCTCTTTCATGCCGATCTGCACGCTCATCACAAAGACCGCGGCCGCAATCACAGCGCAGACCGCGCCGCAGATCAGATCTCCATATTTTTTCATTGTGCGGCTCCTCTCTCTAAAACCTTACTGCGCGGCCAGGAACAGGTCCTGATAGGACTTCAGCTGCTCGTACACGCCGTTGGCGTACTCGGTGGCCGCGGCGGGATCCATGTAGTTGACCGTCAGGGCATAGGAGTCCTGGGCCGCCTTGATGAAGTCCTCGTTCTCAGTGGCGGCCTTCATGGCGGCGCTGAAAGTGCTGACAATGTCGTCGGGGGTGTCCTTGGGGAACGCCACAAAGAAGAACTTGCCGAAGATCATCTTCTCCAGGCCCTGCTCCTTGGCGGTGGGGATGTCGTCAAACAGGGGGTTGCGCTCCTCGGACAGCAGCGCCAGGGGGATGAACTCGCCGGTGGCGATGTAGTCCTTGACCAGGGCGTACTCCACGTTGATGATGTCGGTGTTGTGTCCGGCCAGGGCGGCGATCTTGTCCGCATTTCCGCCGATGTCCACCAGGTTCAGGTCAATGCCGGCCTCTTTCTCCAGCGCCAGGCCCACCAGCTGGGGATAGCCGCCCACGGCCATGCCGAACTCGATTTTGCCGGGGTTGGCCTTGGCCTGATCCAGGAACTCCTGGAGGGTGGTGAAGCCGGAGTCACTGTGGGTGACCAGCAGCGTGGTGTTGGCCTGGAGGCAGACGCCCGCCAGCTTGTAGGCGTCCAGCTGATAGTCGATCAGACCCGCGATCTCGGGAATCATGGCCTCCGCGTGGAAAAACAGGCAGTTATAGCCGTCCGGGGCGGCGGTGCGCACCTGCTCCATTCCAACGGTGCCGGAGGAGCCCGCCACATTGACGATGGGGATGGAGACGCCCAGCTCGGGCTCCATGTACTGCGCCAGCAGACGGGCGTTCGCGTCGGTGTCTCCGCCGGGATTGACGGGGACGACCATCTGGATATCGGAGGTGGGATACGCGGGAGCGCCGCCGCCGGAGCCGCCGCTGCCGGTGCCGGTGCCGCCGGAGCCGCCGGTATTGCCGCCGCCGCAGGCGGTCAGCAGGACGCCGCACATCAGGGCCGCCGCCAGCATCATGCTCAATTTCTTTTTCATCATTCGTTCCATCCTTCCTAAAATACAGATCCGTCAAGACAACGTGGCTGCGATATGACGGGTGCGGATATAGCCGGCGCAGGGCTGGGCGGAGGCACCCGCTCCATTTCCACCGCGGCGACTATAGCGGATAGAATCCTAGTTGTCCAGAGCCTCCAGCAGAGGGGGCAGCGCGTCCAGCACGTGCTCGCGCATACTGCGCTCCGCCCGCTCGGCGTCACCGGAGATAATATCGTCGATCAGCTTTCTGTGCCAATAGCGGGGGTACTGTTTCCGGGGAGCGGTTGTGCTGAGGGCCTGACACAGGATCCAGAAGAGATTTGCCCGGTCCAGGGTCTTTACCAGCAGGTCATTTCCCGTACAGGCCGCAAGTCCATTGTGGAACTCCCAGTGGCGGTTGCGGGAGTCGACGGCAGAGGTGTCGTCGTAGGGCACGATGTCCAGCTCTGTGGCGATGGACATCATCTGCGCCGTCTGCTCCTGCGTGATCTGCTGCGAGAGGATCCGCGCCACCTGGCACTCCACCGCCTCTCTGAGCTGGAATGTGTGAAGAACCTTTTCCCTGGTCGGAACCGTGACGCGGGAGCCCCACTGGGGTTTGGATACCACCAGTCCAACCTCCTCCAAACGCTTCAGCGCCTCGATCACGGGGATCACGCTGACGTGGGTGGCCTCGGCCATCTTGCGCCTGGAGAGCTTGGCTCCCGGCGGGTACTCACCATCCAAAATCTTATGTAAGATGATGTTGTATGCGATATCCGGTGCGGTCTGAAATGTCCCTTCAGGCAGATGAGTTGTCTCAATCATTGCCGTATCCCTCCTTCCCCTATAGATTAACCATTCATCGCCCTTTCGTCAACTATCTGCCGCCCGGCAGATATTCAAATGAACCAGGACACCTGCAGGGGGGAAACCTGTTGCAAAAATTATAACTGTTATAACAGTAATGTCAATACGCAGACCACAATTTCATGGGTTTGTCTAAAATCCAATGGATTTATTTGGGTTATTTGACGAAATCACCGCTCAATAGGGTGTTTATTTGCCCGCCAAGTATGCAAAATCCCAAGGAGGATGATTTTCTGTATTGACATATTCGTTATAACAGTTATAATAAATATGTCACAATTTTGCCTGAACCGCAGCTGTCTTGGCGGCAAAGCGATGAGAAAGGGGCGATACACTGAGTGAGTGAGCACAATCTGGAAAAAGCGCTGCTGGAACTGGAGGAGGAACTGCGGGTACCCTCGTTTTCCAATGAGGACGCGCTGGAGCTGGGCCTTTGCGCGGTGGAGTGGATCCGGGAGACCGGCAAGCCGGGGGTCTATGTCGAGGTGCGCCGGGGTGAGAGCGTCCTCTTCTCCCACTGCATGACCGGCGCCAGCATGGACAACCGCCTGTTTGCCCGGCGGAAGCTCAGGACCGTTGCCATGTTCGAGCACTGCTCCATGTACGCCGGAGAGAAGTTCCGCTCAAAGGGGCGGGTGTTTGAGGAGTATTATCCGCCCCAGTCCTACCAGTGCAAGGGCGGCGGCTTCCCCGTCCGCCTCCCCGGAACGGGCATGGTGGGCATGATCGGCGTCTCCGGCCTGAGCGCCGAGGAGGACCACGAGGTATGCGTCATGGCGCTCCGGAAGCTCCTGGCGCGGAAGGGCGAGGGCAAGCCATGAGCTATCAGCGGGAATTTGATCGGCGGCTGCGGGCGGCCGTCGTGGGCATCGGCTCCCACTCCTACCGCAACATCCTGCCGGTGCTGCACTTTCTGCCGGTGGAGCTGGCGGCGGTCTGCAACCACAGCGACCGACGCCTGGCGGAGCGGACGGCGGCGGAGTACGGCTGCCGCGCCTACCAGGACGCGGCCTTGATGTACGAGCGGGAGAACCTGGACGCGGTGCTGTTTTCCGTGTCGGCGTCCCAGCACCCCCGTCTCATGGCCCAGGCCCTGGAGGCGGGTCTGCACTGCTGGGCGGAAAAGCCCGCCGCCATGACCTCCGAGGAGCTGCTGGCCCTGCGGGAAAAGGCGGGGGACCGTGTGGTCATGGTGGGCTACAAAAAGGCCTTTATGCCGGCGGTGCGCAAGGCGGCGGAGATCGTACGCTCCCCCCGTTACGGCGGTCTGGAGAGCATGCTGGCGGTCTATCCCCTGAAGATGCCAGCGGACGGCCTCAGGGTTCTGCGGGAGCGGCAGATGACCGACTGGCTCAACAACGGCTGCCACCCCCTGTCCGTCCTGCTGGCCGTGGGGGGCCCGGTGGACCGGGTGGTCTCTGTGTGCGGCGAAAACGGGGCGGGGAGCTGTCTCCTGTTCTTCAAAAACGGCGTGGTGGGAAATCTGCACCTGGCCTCCGGCCCCCAGCCCCTGGAGGACTACCGCTTCTACGCCCCCAAATGGCACCTGCGGATCGAGAATACCAGCCGGGTGGTTCTGGAGCGGGGCGTCCCCTCCGTCTACGGCAGGACCACGTCCTTTGTCCCGGAGGGCGACGACACCGGCGCCGTGGTCTGGGAGGCCCAGAACTGCAAGGCCACCCTGGAGAATATGTCCTGGTTCCTCCAGGGCATGTACGACGAGCTGGCGGCCTTTTGCCGCTGCATCCTGGAGGGGACGCAGCCCGGCGTCGGCTCCCTGGCCTTTGCCCTGGAGCTGACAAAGGTCTACGAGGCGCTGCTGGTGAGCCGGGGAAACCTGATCGACATCCGTTAGAGGCAGGAGGGATACGATGCTGGACAGCTTCCTGACCGCCGCGGGGGTGGTGATCCCCATGGCGCTTTTGATGCTTCTGGGGGTTGGTCTGCGGAAAACGGGACTGACGGACCGGAGCACCATGCGCGGCGTGGACAACCTGCTCTTTCGCCTGTTCATGCCGGTGCTGCTGTTTAAAAACATCTATGAGACGGACATCAGCCAGAGTTTTACGCCGAAAGAGGCCCTGTTTATTGCGGCGGCGCTGCTGGCCCTGTTTCCGGCGGCCCTGCTGCTGCCCCGGAAGCTGGTGAAGGACCGCAGGCAGGCCGCCTCCATCGGCCAGGCCATGCTGCGGACCAACTACCTCCTCTTCGGCATCGCCGTGGCGGAGTCCCTCTTTGGGGAGGGGAACGCCGGTCCCGTGGCCCTTTTGGGCACGATCATCATCCCCATGACAAACGCCCTGGGCGTAATCGTGCTGGAGCTGGGCCGCTCCGGGCGGGCCAGCCCCGGGAAAGTGCTGACGTCCATATTGAAAAATCCCATGATCCTGGCCACGCTGGCCGCGCTGGGGGCGGCGGCGCTGCCGTTTCGGATTCCGGGGCCGCTGTGGGGCGTGGTGGAGGACGTGGCCGGCGTCACCACCACTCTGAGCTTCCTCTCCCTGGGCGTCAGCCTGGATTTTGGGGAGGCCCGCGCCAATCGAAAGCCGCTGGCCCTGGGGGTCGCGCTGCGGATGGCGGCGATGCCGCTGGTGTTTCTGCCCCTGTCCGTCGCCCTGGGCTTTCGCGGGCAGACCCTCTGCGCGCTGATGGTCCTCTTCGCCGCGCCGACGGCGGTGGCCTCCTATCCCCTGGCGGTGGCCATGGGGGCCGACGGGCCCCTGGCGGGCCAGCTGGTCTGCGCCACCACGGTGCTGTCGATGTTCACCATGTTCCTCTGTACATTTCTCCTCCGGGGCCTGGGGCTGTTCTGAGGCGCCCGGCCATGCCCGCGGTCTTCTCCGACGGCCAAACGGCCCGCGATTCCAGGAATCGCGGGCCGTTTGTCTGCGGTTTTATGAAATCTCCGGCTGTGCGGCTCGCTCAGCCGTTCCTGCGGAAATGGATCATCTTCTGCTTCAGGTCGCTCATGGCACTGCGCAGCAGATCCACATCCGTGGTATGGATACAGAGGTTGACGTCGTCTGCAAACATCTCCTGGAGCACCTCCGGACCGTGGATGCCGAACGCCTTGCCGTGTCTCCTGCAGGCGTCCGCCACTTTCCGGATGGCGCCCACCACTTTCTCATTGGTAAACTCCCCCGGGACCCCCAGGGAGATGGACAGGTCGTTGGGCCCGATGATAACGGCGTCGATGCCCTCCGTGGAGACGATCTCCTCCACATTGCCGACGCCCAGGCCGGACTCGATCTGCGCGATCGTCAGGACCTCCCCGTTGATCCGGGCCATCACGTCCCCGGACTTGAGACCCGTCTGATAGTAGCAGGCGCCGATGCTGGAGCCGTACCCCCGCTCGCCGATGGGCGGATACTTGGACCAGCGGACAATCTCCCGGGCCTGCTCAGCCGTCTCTGTCATGGGCACCATGCAGCCCTTGGCGCCGGCGTCCAGATACCGGGAGATGCTCTCCCGGTCCAGCATGGGGACCCGCAGCATCGCCGTCAGTCCCACCGCGTGGGCCATCTGGAACAGATCGTGCAGAGTCTCCCGGCTGTAAATGCCGTGCTCGCAGTCAAACAGGATGAAATCCAGGCCCGCGTCCTTTGCCATGATGCAGTAAGCGGGGTTGCGCTGGCACCGCACCATGGTGCCGAATACGCGCTCGCCGTTGTTCAGTCTCTCTTTTAGGTTCATGTGGATCATACCTCCTAAGCAATCTTGACTTGCATGACAAAACCGACGGATCTATCGCCGAAAACACAAAAAGCGATATGACCGCCGCCGTCACAACCATATTTCTGTCACAGATGCCTTGGCGTATCAACCCATGCCGGAAACGCCGGGTTCTCTCCGAACGCGGCGCAGCGGCCATCGGCCTATGCTTTATGATATCGGTTTCAAAAACGTTTGTCAATAGATATTTGACCTTTTGAGCACCTTTTGAGCAAAGTTTCCGGCTTTTACGGCCGCCGGGGATCCCCCCGCGGACAGCCCGCCCGCGGCCCGCCGATTTTACTTGCCAGTGCACCGGGAATCGTATATAATATTTTCCAGCGTGATCCAGCGCGTCGTCTTCCCGGGGCCGCGCTGCAGGGGGGTATGACCTTGCCGGGCATTGAACTGACCTCGCTCTCGGAAATTGAATACAGCCGTCTCAGCTCCCAGGAGATGACCCCCGACATGGCGGCCAAGTATCTCTGGAGCGGCGAGATCGTCCTGCGCACGTTCCACGACACCCTGCGGGAGTTCTACCCCCATCCGGACCTTCTCCCCCGCCTGAGCGCCGCGTTCCAGGCCGACGCCCGGCTGGGAAAGCCGGACTCCATCGCCAAGAACCTGCGCAACTGGATCGGCGGCCGCAGCCAACCCACCAGCCGGGAGGACATCTTCCACATCGCCTTCGCCCTCTCCCTCTCGGAGGCCCAGGCCGGCTGCCTCCTGGGGCTCTGCACCGACTACGCCATCCACTACCGGGACGGACGGGAGGCGGTGTACGCCTGGTTTCTGCGCACGGGGCGGAGCTACGGCGAGGCCCGGGACTTCTTTCAGTCCCTGCCCCCCGCGCCCCAGCTGAACAGCCTGCCGGAGGGCGGCGAGAGCCACCTGACCCGGGATCTCCAGAACGAGTTTCTCCGGGTGCAGACCATCGACGATCTGCGCGCGTGCTACCTGCGGAACCTGGACAGCTTCGGCGCCCTCCACCTGCGGGCCTACACCTATTTCAGCAAGTACCTGCGGCAGTTGATGAGGCCCCCCTCCGCCCTGGACGGTCTCCAGGAGCCGGACTACTCCATGGAGGCGGTCATGGCCCAGTACCTCTCCCTGAAGATGCCCTCCGGCAGGGACCGAAGCGGCTACTCCGTGGTGCAGAAGCTCATCAAGCGCAACTGGCCCAACACCACGGCGCTGAAAAACATCCGCCTGCGGCGGGAGGACGTGCCCCGGAAGCTCCTTTTGCTGCTCTACGTCATCACGGAGAACGTGGTGGACGGGGAGTACCACGAGCTGGACGAGGACTACATCTCCCCCCAGGAGCGGCTGGAGGACCACTGGTACTGCCTCAACGCCATCCTGGCCGACTGCGGGATGCCCCGTCTGGACCCCCGCAACGCCACCGACTGGCTGGTGCTCTACGCCATCACCGCCGGGGACGACGAGTCCATGAGCGGGCGCATGGAGCAGGTCATCGAGGCGCTGTACGCCGACGTGCGGTAGAGAATAAAAAACAAGGGACAGCGAACGCCCCGGCCCTAAAAAGGCCGGGGCGTTCTTGACGTTTTTTCAGTCCGCGATGAGCTCCTTCGGCACGCCGGTGATGCTTCCCGCCGCCCAGAGCTGGAGCTTTCCGCCGTTGTCGATCTCCACCGTGCCGTGGTTTTCCAGGGAGCCGGACACCTTGAGCAGATGATCTCCGCCGCCCCAGATCCGCCAGTGCCCCTGGTTGATCAGAGAACCGGAGAGGATCATCTCCGTGTTCGTCTCCAGATGACCGTAGCTGGTCATCCGGCTGGCCATCTCCAGGTTGCCCCAGCCGTTGAGAGCCATGCCGCCGCGGCTGGTGATCTCCGTATCCGGGTCGAAGCAGCCCCCGCCGTCTGCCAGAAATTCGCCGTATGTCCCGATGTCCACGGCACAGCCGTACAGGTTTACGCCGCCGGTGCCGCGCAGCACGCCGCCGGCTTCCCCGATGGTCACCCGAATCCCCCGCAGCTCCAGCGGGCCGACACTGGTCAGGTAGCTGACATTGGAGAGCTGGATCTCCGCCCCCTCGTCCAGGGTCAGGGACGCCCGGGTCAGCAGATAGCCCTCATTTCGCAGCGTCACGCCGCCGCAGTCCGTCAGCGCTCCCACGGAGGCGGCGGCCCCGTCCCGGACGGTGAACACGCCGCCCCGGAGGTCCAGGGCGCCGTCGCAGGCCAGGTATCCGCTCTCGCCGGCCACCGTCAGACTGGCCCCGTCCATGGTCACCGAGGCGCCGTCCGGGACGGCCAGGCCCTTGGTGAGGACCAGGTCCTCCGTCAGCGTCAGAGCCGCGCCGTCGGAGAGGAAGATCCAGGCGCAGTCCCGGTCCTCCAGGGCCCGCCGGAACGTCTCCCGGTCGGAGACCTGGCGGAAGGACGGGTTTTCCTCCATCCCCGCATACCAGCCGAAGGGGAGCACCCCGCCGCCGTCCTCGCTGTGGAGGCCGTCCAGGTCCACCGGCGTCTCCGGCCCCGCCTGGACCAGTCCCACGTTGTAGCAGCGGGAGGCGTCCATGGCGCAGCCCGCTCCCGTGTTCCACAGCCAGCCCAGGTTGCGGATCTCCGCCGTCTGCTCCGCCGCGGTGATCTCGCCGAAGTTCAGCACCGCGGCGGAGTTGTTCAGCTGGCCCCAGGCCCCCAGGCGGATCGTGCCGTGGTTGGCAAACCGGGTGCCCCCGGCCGCGTCGATCCGGCTGGGGCAGCTTTGCTCCCGGCCCTCCAGCACCATCTCGCCGCCGTTGTAGAAGAAACACCCAATGAGGTCGATGAAGTAATCCCCGCGCTCCGGCGAGACGGCCGCCACCGTCTCCCCCTCCGGGGCGACGGTCCCGTGGAACAAAGTGCCCAGGTTGTAGAAGCTGGTGCGGCGGAACTGGGTCCTGGAAATGCCCATCTGACCCAGGTTCACCACCACGCTGTCGTGGTTTTCATCGTACCCCGCGCCCACGTCGCCGCACAGGGTGCCGAAATTGATTAACAGGCTGGCGTCCTCCTGGCCGTCTCTGTCCCAGTCGCCCAGGTCGATCCTGCCCCGGAGGGTGCCCCGGTTGATGAAGATGCTCCCGTCCACGGTCCAGTAGCCGGGGCCGGTAAGATCGTCCCCATAGGCATCGTCGTCCCCCCAGGAGGAGGTCACCGTCACGCCCCCGACGATGAGGACGGGAACGCGGGCGTTCCGTACCTCGTCCGCCTGGGAGAAGTCGATGTCCGCGTCGATGACGATGGGCCGCTCCCCCTCCAGCGCCGCGTCCAGCGCCTCCAGGGTGGTCACATGGACGGCGTCGGCGAAGATCTGGTCAATGGGCAGGGCGTCCAGTTTGGCCTGGATCTCCGCCGGATCCGCCTCCACATCGTTTTGCCGGAGCCAGGTCATGAGCTCCTCCGCCTGGCGGAGACCCGCCTCGTAGTCCGCGCTGTTCCCGCTCTGCTCCGGCAGCTGCGCGGGGGCCAAGGCGTCCGACGCCGGCGGGTGCTCCTGGGGCCGGGCGGGCCCCGTCACCCGGGGCAGCACCGCCGCCAGCAGGATTACCAGCGCCAGCGCCGCCGCGGCCCCCGCCGCCAGCAGCTTGTTCCTCCTCAGCCTCAGCCAGACCGCAGAATCAAAGCCCGTCCCGCGCCGGGGAACCGACCCGGCCTCCCCGGTCCTCTCCGCGGCAGAGGCGGCAGTCGTGGTCGTGACAGTCTCCGCCGCGTCCGGGGTCTCCGGCCCGCGGGCGGCGGAATCCGCGCCCGCCGTGTCGGGGACGAAGCCCTCATAGAGGGCCGTGTGGAACTCCTCCATGCTCTGGAACCGCCGCGTGGGCGGGACGGCCAGCCCCCGGAGCAGGGCTTTCTCCTGCTTTTGCGTCAGGTCCACCCCCAGCTTCCGGGGCGGGACCAGCCCGTCCTCCCCCAGGCGGTCCACGGCCTGAGGGGGCTTGCGGCCCGTGAGGCAGTAGTAGATGGTGGCCGACAGGGCGTAGACGTCCGTCCAGGGCCCCTGGCCCTTGCTCTGGTACTGCTCCACCGGGGCGTAGCCGTGCTTCAGCGCCACGGTCAGCGTGTTGTCGCCGCCCATGGCCTCCCGGGCGCAGCCGAAGTCCAGCAATCGCACCTCGCCCTTTTCCAGCATCAGGTTCTCCGGGCTGATGTCCCGGTGGATCAGGCCGTTGTTGTGCATCGCTTTCAGGGCGAAGAACAGCGGCTCCATGAGGTACAGCAGCTCCCCGGCAGGAATGCGCCCGCCCCGCTGGGCCACCAGGTCCTTGAACGTGGTGCCCTCCACGTACTCCATGACGATGTAGGCGGTGTGATTGATCTCGAAGAAGTCCCGGACGTTGACAATCACCGGCTGCTTATCCATCCGGGCGATGGTCCGGGCCTCCTGGAGAAACCGCTTGAGCCCCTTGTCGTAGTTGACACCCGCCACGCCGGCGTAGCTGGACACGTCCAGCGACGCCTGGGAGACGCGGCTTGCCTTGTCCGTGGGGAAGTACTCCTTGATGGCCACCTTCAGCTCCAGCTGCAGATCACAGCCGATGTAGGTGATGCCAAAGCCGCCCTCCCCCAGCACCCGGCCCACCAGGTAGCGGTCCCGCAGCACCGTGCCCGGCGGCAGGTGGTGGGGAGACGGGGTGTAGCTGCCCTCGGTCAGGCCGCAGGCCCCGCAGGGCCTCCCCTCCTCCACGGGGGACATGCAGTAGGGGCAGAATTGATGCTCCATCCAGCGCACCCTCTCTCTGTACGAAATTGATTATACCCTATCCCGGGCGCTTTTGCACCTACATTTTTCCACGCCGGAGCAGGGCCAAAAGCCGCCGCCAAAGGCCGGGGCGGGGCGCGGGTCCGGGCGGGGAATCGAATATAGGGCTGGAGTCCGGCTCCGGGTCCGGAAACAGCGCCCGGGAGAACTCCCCCATGGTCTGGGGCCGGTCCTTAGGCAGAACCGCCAGGCCCCACATCAGCGCCGATTCCTCCTCCGGGGCCAGGGCCACCCCCAGAGAGGTGGGAGGAGGGAGCTCTTTGCCGTCCATCAGCCGCTCCGAGGCCTGGGCGGGCACCGTGGCGGTGAGGCAGTAGTAGATGGTGGCGGCCATGGCGTACACGTCGGTGTAGGTCCCCTGGCCGTGGCTCTGGAGCTGCTCCACGGGGGCGAAGCCGTACTTGAGAAACAGCGTCATGGACTGGTCCCCCTCCGTGGACCGGGCGCTGCCGAAGTCCAGCAGCTTCAGCGTGCCGTCGGGCATCCACATGATGTTGTCCGGGGCGATGTCCCGGTGGATCACCTTCTTCTCGTGGAGGAGGCCGATGTCCCGCAGCAGCCCCCGCAGAGGCGGCAGCAGCTTTTCCGGCGGGATGCGCCTGTTGGTCTTTGGGTCCACCATGCGGTGCAGCGGCGTGCCCTCCAGATACTCCATCACCAGGTACGCCGTGTTGTTGAGCTCCAGGTACGCCAGGGCCTGGACCACGGAGGGCATTCCCTCCAGCTTCGAGAGCACCCGGGCCTCCTTGACGAAGCTGTACCGCCCCTTTTCATAAGTCTCCTCCATCCCCGGCAGGGGCTCCACCGTGACGCCGTCCCGGGACCGCCGGGCGCACCGGGTGGGAAAGTACTCCTTGACGGCCACTTTCCGGCCTGTAGAGAGCTCCCGGCCCACGTAGGTGGCGCCGAAGCCCCCCTGCCCCAGCACCGCGCCCACCTGCCAGCCCCCCTGGGAGGGGTGGTCCGGCGGCGTCAAAACGGCGCCCGCCGGCAGGAGAAACGCGGGGTTCTGCCGGTCCATCTCCCCGCCGCACCGGGGACAGAGGCGTCCCTCTCCATCTATGTAGGTCATACAGCCGGGGCACAGCCGCTTTTCGCTCATGTCAGGCTTCCCCCCTTGCCGGTGATGATGAAGCTCTCTTTCTCAGAGCCCAGATAGAACCGGTCGCCCGGCCGCAGCGTCACGCCCTGATTGGGCGTCAGCCGCTGGCCCCCGGCCAGGAACGTGCCGTAGCTGGAGCCCAGGTCGGTCAAAACCACCTGTCCGCCGGAGAGGGCGACCGTGCAGTGCCGCCCGCTGATGCCCGGAGTGCCGTCGGGGTAGACCAGGTCGTTTTCGTTGGGGCTTCGCCCGATGCGCACCTGGCCGTTGATGGAGAACCGCCGGCCGGCGAAGACGCCGCTGTGGCCCTGGAGCCGCAGCTCCGCCGCGGCGAGGCTGGCGCCGGTCCCGCCTTCGCCGGGCGCGCGTTTCTTCTTCCGCAGCACCGCCGCCAGGATGACGGCGGCAGCGGCCGCGGCAGCCGCCGCGATGATAACCAGCACCGCCGGGGAGAGGCCGGCCTTGTAGACGTCATAGTGGATGCCCAGGGAGTCCAGGGCGTCCTTGGCGTATTTGATGCGCAGGGCGTAGTAGCTGTTGGAGACCGCCTGGCTCCCGCCGTGGTAGGTGTAGGTGTTGATGCCCACCACGGCCCCGTTCTCGTCCAGCAGGGGGCCGCCGGAGTTCCCGCCGTTGATGATGGCGTTGTGCTGGATCAGGTGGCCCGTCAGGGCGCCGCTGTTGGTGTCCACGGCGGAGACGCTGTCGTAGAACCGGGAGATGTCGCCGCTGTTGACGGTCACGTCGTCCACGCCCGCCAGCAGATAGCTCTCGGAGGTGGCGCTGTCGGAGGCCCCGGGATAGCCCAGGCTGCTGACCCGGTCCGCCACCTGGAGGCTGTCCTCATCGCCCAGCAGGGGCAGGGCCGCCCGGCCCGGAACGGCCTCCGCGGCCTTGAGCACGGCCACGTCCGCGTCCTCGCTCTGCCCCAGATAGGTCACGGTGCAGGGGATTGCCCGGCTGGTGTCCAGGGTGAAGGTGTCCGTGTGGTAAGCGAAGTTGTCCAGCAGGATGTAGTAGCCGGTGATGTTGTACGTGCAGTAGTAGATATCGCCCTGGAGCTCGATGGGCCCGTCCTCCTGGGTCACCACGTGGCGGTTGGTGATAAACACGTCGGTCTCTTTCCCCGCGGCGCCCACGCCGAAAGCGCTGCCGCTGGAATAGCCGCTGACCGTCCCCAGACGCTCCTGGCTCTCAAGGTCGTATACCTCCGCCTCGTAGAGGGCCACCACCCGCACCACGCCATTGCGGCTGTCGGCCGCCGTATTGCCGGCGGCGCCAGCGCAGACGGCGCCGCTGAGGTATAAAAGCGTCAGCACCGTCAGAAGCAGCCCCCGCAAAGATCTCTTTTTCATGTCGCGCTCCTCCTTTTTCTCTACCTGGTCAGCCACACGGCGGCGGCTGTGTTGTTGTCGTTGTCCCCGGTGACCCGGGCCTCCAGGCGCCGGCGCATCCGGGCAAGCCAGTCCTCCGGCCCCGCGGCCGAGCGCAGGTCCTCCTCCATCTCCCGCTCCAGCACGTACTCCCAGAAGCCATCGCTGCAGAGGAGAAACGCGTGCCGCCCGGCGCCCAGGGTCTCCTCCCCGGTCTCCACCGTCAGCTCCCCCTCCTGGCCCAGGGCCCGGAGCACCCGGCTGCGGTCCTCGTGGAAGCGGATCTGGTCCGCGGTGATCTCTCCCAGCATCACGCCCAGCTGCGCCGCGCTGTGGTCCCGGGTTTGAAAGGCCAGCGCGCCTTCCCGGAAGTAGTACAGCCGGGAGTCCCCGGCGTGGGCCCAGACGGCCCGCTCCCCCGCCAGGGTCAGCACCGCCGCCGTGGTCTTCATGGCGCACCGGGGCGTCTGGATGGCCTGCACCCGGCGGTTGGCCTCCTGCAGCAGAGTCTTCAGCTTCCCGCTGTCCGCCGTCCCGTCCCAGCCCCGGCAGATGCACTCCGCCGCCGTGGACGAGGCCCGCTCCCCGCCGCCGTGGCCCCCCAGGCCGTCGGCCAGCACCAGGCACAGCTCGTCCGCTCCCCTGGAGGCGGAGCGAACCGTGTCCTCGTTCCGCTCCCGGCCCCCGATGTCCGTATAGGTCGCAATCTCCAGCATAGCCAGCCTCCTCCCCACGTTCAGCAGTTCAAAATGACCGCCGTGTAGTTGTCCTGGTTCTGGTAGCCCTTGGCCCGGATGGCCTCATCCAGCGCCCGGGCGGTCTGCCCCGCCTCCCGGGACAGCGCGGCGGTCAGCTCCTGGGGCGTCAGGGCGTTGTACACCCCGTCGCTCATGAGGACAAAGCGGTCCCCCGGCCGGATGGCCACGGGCTCCGCGGGCAGGTCCACGTACTTGAGGCGGCCCATGCCCAAAAAGCTGCTGAGCCCCGCTCCCTTGGGGTGGCTCACGGCCCCCTCCAGGGTCTCCTCGCCGTTGACGCAGCCGAGATACAGCTCGTTGCGGTAGACGTGCTCCCGGTTCAGCTGGTAGAGCGTCCCCTGGCGGTAGAGGCAGATGCGGCTGTCTCCAATGGAGAGGTAGTGGAACGCCCCCTCCCGGATCAGCCCCGCCGTGAGGGTGGAGCCGCTGCGGTAGACCCCGTCGTCCCCCAGGAGGCGGTTTACCGCCGCGTTGGCCTGCTCCGCCAGCTGGACCAGCACCTGCTGGGGCGTGCCCCGGGCACGGTAGAAGGCCTGGGCCATGGCGGACACTGCCGCCTGGCTCACCTTGTCCCCGTCGCTGAGGCCCCCCATGCCGTCGGCCACCACCGCCAGCAGGCCCGCGGCCTCCTCCGCCGGGGAGACAAAAAAGCTGTCCTGCTGCCCGGGCCGGGCCCCCTGCTCGTGGAGCTTCTCCACGGTGACGGCCCCGCTCCAGGGGCCCTGCACCGGGTCGGGCCGCGCTTTTCGCCGCCGCAGCCAGGCGGACACCGCCGCCGCGGCCAGCGCCGCCAGCAGTCCGGCAAGCAAGCCCAGGCCGGCCCAGCCGCCGCAGGACACGCCCCCCGTCACGGGCTCCCGGAGCCACAGGGACAGGGTTCCGCCCTCACCGGATACCGCCTCCTCGGCGGCAGATACACGCTCTTCCGCGGCGGTCTCCGGCGCCTCCGCCGCCGTGCCGGGTGAAGAAAGGACCTCCTCCCCGTCGGAGGAGGTCCGCCTCAAGCGGATCCAATCAGCCATTTTCCAACTCCCTCTTCTCCCAGCTGAACGCCTCGCCGCAAAGGCCCATGAAGATCAGCCTGGTGGTGCCGATGGAGATGACGTCGTAGTTCTTCAGCGCCACGGCCTGCAGCACCGCGTGGCCGTTGACCTTGATGAGGTTGCGCCCGGCGGAGGGGCCCACGAAGTACAGGTGCTCCCCGCTGTCATAAGCCACCATGGCGTGGTTCTGCCGGGAGATCTGCTGGTCGCCGCGGATGCGCACGTCCCCGGACTCCCGGCCGATGTAGTTGTACCCGGCGTGGAGGCGGTAGTCGGTGCCCCGGGCGGGGCCCTCGATGCACACCAGCCAGCCCACCACCGGCTCGGAGATGTCCCCGTCGGCCCGGCTGCCGCCGATGACCGTGGGCACGTCAAAGGGATTCGCCCCGCCGCCGGGCTGGGGCCCCGCGTCCGGCGGGGTCGTGGCGCCGAAATCGGCGTTGTACCCGCCGCCCATCCCGCCGCCTGGAGCCTCGGTGTGGGCAAAGCCGCCGCTTAAGGGCTCGGTGGCCGAAAAGCCGCCGCCGGGGACCTCCGCGGCGGCAAAGCCGCCGCAGCGGGGGCAGCGGGGGGGCTTGGCGCTGTCGTAGGGATGGCCGCAGCTGGGACAGTTGACCATCGACGTCTTGATTTCCATGGTATCTTCCTCCTCATTGGTGTGATTCCCGCGTCGAAAGGCGGGGGACCATCTATTTGTTTTGCGGCCGCCGCCGCAGGAGACGGCGTGCATCGGTTCAGAGGGCCTCCTCATGGCAGGCTGATCTGAAAGAGGCACCGGGTGTCCCCCAGGTAAAAGCGGCTCCCCGCCGCCAGCTGATGGGGATAGTTGGGCGGCAGCTTCCGCCCGTCCCCCATGAACGTGCCGTAGGTGGAGTTCAGGTCGATCAGCGACGCCACCCCCTGCTGCCAGCGGATGCAGCAGTGCCGGCGGCTGACGCCGGGCGTGCCCGTGGGGATGCGGACCGCGCAGGCGGCGTCGCACCCGAACAGCAGCCCCTCCCGGCCCACCGGGTAGGACTGCCCCCGCAGCGGGCCGGACAGCGCGGTGACGTACAGCGTATTGCCCTGCACGGGGCGGGAGGCGCGGTCCGCCCGCTCCGGCGGCACGCTCGTACCCCGCTGGGGCCAGACAAAGTCCGTCTTTTTGATGAAGATGGCCAGGACGAAGCCGATGGCCACCGGAATCTCCAGCCCCGGCAGCAGGCCGCTGAAGATGCAGCACAGCATCCCCAGCTGCCCCAGGCCCGGGCGGTTCATGTACCGCCCCAGCAGCAGCGGCAGCAGACCCGTCAGCGCCCCCAGCAGCATCAGCGCCGCAATGCCTAAAATCAGGTAGATAATATCCGTCCCACGCACCTCCGTTTTCACTGGTCTTGACGGGAATACTCTACCACGCCGCTCCCCGGAAGCGTCCATCCCGTTTCCAGGGGAGCTCTCCTTTCAAGGCCGCGGCGGCCTTGAAAGGAGAGCTCCCCTGTGCTATACTGCTCTCAAGCGTCCTCGTCTTCCGCCGGGCGCGGAGATGGAGGCACCGACATAAGGAGGGACAGACCTTGATGCTATCTGAAAAACACGCCGGTTTGGCGGTCAAAATCCTGTCGCTGGTCCTGGCCGCCGCGCTCTCGTTCTTCGCCGCCGCGTCCCTGCTGCCAAAGACGGATTTTGTGAGGGACTCCCTGCAGAGCGTGGAGGACAGCAGCAATACGGTCATGGAGCTCTCCGCGGCCACGCTCTCCTCCTCCCTGGCCATCTCCGCCCTGCCGGACGACTTCGCCACGCCCCTGGCGGAGAGCCTCTCGGATATGAACATCTATTTCATCGCCATCCTAGTGGTGCTGTTTCTGGAGAAGATCCTGATCCAGTACGGCATCCGGGCGGCCTTTGCGGTCCTCGTCCCGCTGGCCTGCCTCGTGGGGATTCTCTTCGTCCTCACGGGGAGGGCGGTCCTGAAGAGCCTGGCGGTGCGGATCTGCATTCTGGGCCTGGCGGCGGCTTTTGTGGTCCCCTGCAGCACCCATCTCACCGGCATCGTGGCGTCCGACCTCAACCGCTACGTGGACGAGACCATCCAGGAGACGGAGAAGAGCGCCGGCAAGCTCAACGAGGCCATGGAGGACGGCGGCGACGGCCAGACCATCTTTGAACGGCTGTCCGACCTCTTCCAGACCGCTGTCCGCGGCATCTCCGACCTTATGACGCACTTCCGGGACACCATCCGCAAGTGCATGAACTCCATCGCCATTCTGGTCCTGACCAACTGCGTCATACCGCTGCTGACGATCTTTCTGCTCAAGTGGATCCTGGGCGAGCTCTTCCGGATCGCGCTCCCCATGCCCGCCGGGAGAGCACGCCCCGCGGCCGGGGCGGAATTTGAATCGGAGTCCCGGCCGAAGGACCGGCGGGAGCTGGCCTGCGCAGGAGGGAAACGCCATGACGAATAGGCAGAAGCGGCTGAACATCACCGCCGCCGCACTGGCCGTGCTGATCCTGGCCGTCGTCGTCTGGGGGTGCGTCCGCGGCGCGGGTCCCGTGCGGATGCAGGTCTCAGACGGCATTGACGAGATCGATCTCAACACGATTTTCCTCCCCTCCAGCGGCGTGGAGGTCCGCTTCTCCGACGTCATCCTCTCCCGCCAGAACGAGACCCGCAGGCTGATCGTCAGCACCCAGAGCGGCACCGTCACCACAAAGCTGACAGACCACCTCATCAACCGGCTGGACTTTGACTTCATGAAGAAGACCCAGAACATCTCCTACACCGGCACGGGCTGCTTCGCGGTGGACCTGGACAGGCTGACCGCCTCCAGTATCGTGGAGGACCGGGAGAAAAAAACGGTGACGATCCGGATCGGCCACGCCTACCTGCAGGCCATTGAGATCGACCCCAACAACATCATGATCGACGACGTGCAGGAGAGCCTGCTGGCGCGGGGGGATATCAAGCTGACCGTGGCGGACTACACCGCCATTGAGCGGGAGATCCGCTCCCGCCTGGAAGAGCAGTTCAACACCGCGGCCAACGGGCAGGCCGCCGACAAGCTGGCCCTTGAGATGGTGCGGGAGATCTACGAGCCGGTCGTAAAGGCCGTCGACCGGCGCTACAGCGTGATCGTCCAGTTTCAGTAGGCCTGTCCCGCCCGGAGCAAAGAGCGGCGGGCTGTGGAGCACCACAGTCCGCCGCTCTTTGCTATTGGAAGCAACGTGCGCCTACGGTCCCTCCGCCCCCTCCGGAGTCTTCCGCATATTCCGGGACGCGATCCGCTTCATGGATTTGACGGAGAGGACGCAGACCGCTATGGTGAGGACGTCGGCGGCGGGCTGGGAGAGGTAGACGCCGCGGATCCCCAGCAGGCTGGGCAGCGTCAAAATAAAGGGCACATAGAACAGCCCCTGGCGGATGAGGGACAGAAACAGCCCGTACCGGGACGCGCCGATGGTCTGGTAGGTGATGGTCATCATATAGCAGAGCCCAAAGGCGGGATAGAGGGCCACCTGGGAGCGCAGCAGCCACTTTCCGTAGTCCACGATGACCGCGTTCCGGTTGAACAGCAAAATCAGCGGCCGGGACAGCAGGATATAGACCGCCGCCACCAGCGCCGTCAGCACCAGCGCCCCCTTCAGGGCAAAGCGCACCGACTGGTGGAACCGGTCCTCGTCCCTGGCGCCAAAGGCAAAGGACGCCACCGGCTGGTAGCCCTGCATGAAGCCCATGACCACATAGCAGCCGATGAGGATCAGCCGCTGGACCACGCCGTAGGCGGCGATGATCTCGTCCGTCTGGGGCAGGCCCTTGGCCGCCACGTTGGTCAGGGAGGCCGCCACGGACAGGCAGATCTGGATGACCGCCGTGGGGATGCCGATGACGGCCACGTCCCGGATAAATCCCCAGGTGGGGCGGAACGCCTTTGCCTTGATCTTGATGACGGACCGCCCGCCGGCGTAGAACCAGGCCAGGATGAAAAAAGTGACGAACTGGGAGACGGTGGTGGCCTGGGAGGCCCCCGCCACCCCCTGGTTCAATCCAAACTCGAACATGAAAACGGGATCCAGAATGATGTTGAGACCCGCGCCGGTGATGACGGCGACGGAGGAGATCTTCACGGAGGACTCCGCCCGGGCGGCGCAGTTCATGCTCTGGGCGGGCAGGTTGGCCAGGGCGGCGATGAACATCCAAAAGGCGTAGTCCTTGGCGTAGGGCAGGGAGTCCCCGGTGGCGCCAAAGGCCCGCATCAGCGGCTCCAGAAAAACAATGCCCCCCACACACAGCACCGCGCCGATGATGACGGAGACGCCGATGATGGTGGTCACGGTCCGGCTGGCGCCCTCCTCGTCCCGGGCCCCCAGCTGGCGGCCCGCCAGGACGGCGGCGCCCGCCGCGAAGATGTTCTCAATGGACACCATAATCAGCAGCAGCGGTACGGTGACCCCCACGCCCGCCATGGCCAGGTCATCGTTCAGCATCCCGATATAGGCGGTGTCCACCAGGTTGTAGACGGCTTTCGCCAGCAGCGCCAATGTGGCCGGAACGGCCAGCTTGACAATGGCCTTTTCGGGACGCATTTCACTCAGCACGGACTGGGTCCGCGGTTCTTTTTCAGACATGGTTAAGACTCCTCCCTTTTGACTACGCCGTAGAGCAGGATATTCAGCGCTTTCTGGCAGCTCTCCTCCCGGAGCGCAAAGGCCCGGCCATCCGTGTCGGTCATCTGGCAGCGGATGTTGATAAAGTCCTGAAACTGCCGGAACGTCTCCATCACGTCCGCCCTGGAGACGTCCGGCCGCAGAGGCAGCGGGCGGAGGATATCCTCCAGAATTTTGAGATTGAGGGCGTCGAAGTCCGCTTTCCCGGCCTGGATCTCACGGCGCAGATGGACCGGCGGCGCGACCACGGCGTCGCAGAAAATGCGCTGATAGACGGGCGCCTCCCGAAAAAACGCGGTGCGAAGGGCAAAGTAGTCCCGCAGCTGCGCCTCCGGCGTCCCGCCCTCCTGGGAGAGGTTTTCCCGGATGTAGTCCGTCAGCCTGCGGAAGCACTCCTCCACGCAGGCCAGGAACAGCGCGTCCTTGGTCGCAAAGTAGTGGTAGACGATGCCCTTGGAGATGTTCTGGGCGGCGCAGATGGTGTTGATGGAGCTGGCCCCGTAGCCCTGCCCGGAGAACTCCGCCAGGGCGCTGTCCATGATCCGCCGCCTCGTCTGTTGGTTTTTCTCTTCCCGTTTCATCATACTCACCCCAAAATATAGACCTGTAGGTCTATTTTTATGGATTGTACCATAAATAGACCTGCAGGTCAATATTTTTGAAACAGCCATTTCTGTACTGGATTCTCCCCGCCGGCCCCCATTCCGCAAGCAGCCCCCGTAAGAAGCCGCGGCACCTGCATTTTGTCAAAGCCGCGCTATACCGTGCACTGCGAGAGCCATTGGAAAGAAGAGACGCAGATTTGGATACAGCCAAGAGACAGCCGGATATGCCCCACAGGCTGATTTGGAATAAAATCCCAAGATTCTTCCGCCCATCGCGGCGGCGGCAAAGATCGCCTGCACCATTGCCAAGGCGGAGCCCGGGCCGGATGCGGCGGGTCAAGGGGAAAGCCGCCCGCACCGCTTTCCAAGCGGTCAAGGGCAAACACCGCAGGTCTGGAACCGGCTGTGTCTCACGGATCAGCGGCCAGCTTTGGGAGGGGCGGTACTCGCCCAAGGTCAATGGGAAACGCGCGGCCCGGAACGTCTACGCTCACAGTGAGGAGGCGTGTGAGGAGAAGCCGGCGAAGTTGATTTGGAGATGAAAGAGGAAATCGCCGCTCTGCGTACCCGGGCAAAAACAGGTTGAATAGAATGCGGCCGCCCTCCGGAACGAGGCTTCCCGGAGAGCGGTTTTCATGGTGGACGATACAAGGCTCGAACCTGTGACCCCCTGCACGTCAACGGCAAAATGCGATTTTTTATAATCTTTTTTGGTTGTTTCTATTTATTTCTGCTCCGGAACGGTTGCTTTCCGGCACTTTCTAAAGGCGACCTCTCCACTGTTTCCGGCAGTGTCTGTGGCTGTTCGTGTGGTCAAACTACAACACGACCCAGCGGCCTTTCTTGGTGGAGCCTTCGCGTTTAACTATCCCATCTTCCTGAAGACCTTTTATGATGTGAGAAACCGTATTTTTGGGGATACCCAATTCTTTGGCTAATGCGCGTATCGTCACACATGGATTTTCGGTAATTGCAGAAAGAACCATTTGTACTCGTTCCTTGCGCATAGATGTGACTTTTTTGTCCCCGTTTCTGTCCCCACTTCTGTCCTCATTTGGGGACAGAAATTGAGGGTGAATGAAAATCGTTGTACAGAAGGACAGGCGTTCAGGATCCGTTTCAAAGATCGGGGCAGGAGAGCCGTTACGCTCCAGCGCATTGAGAATCTTCCGAAATCCCGTGTTCCGTCCCTCTGTCAGGTGCATTTCTTTCAGGAAATCCCCGATACGGCGGTTGCGGTATCTTCGGTTGAATACCCGGTAGGTCCGCAGGCCCTCCTCGGAAATGGACCGGTCTGCTCCCGGATGACTGACGATTTCAATGCGGTCAGGAAGGATGCGGACCTCAATAGGTTCCCGTACGTCGTACCCCTTGTGATACACTGCGTTGCAAAGACTCTCCTCGATTGCCCCATAGGGATAATTGAAGAATCGTTCCGCCTCTGCCCTGTCCGGGAACTTGATTACCCGCCCCTGGATCACGCTGTTTTGAATATATTGAAGCGCCTCCCGCAGCTGCTGGTGAAGCGGACCCTTGAACGTCTTTTCGATAATCTGATCTCCGCCCAGGTCCTCCGGAAACTGGACCACATCAATCTGGGCATAGGGAAAGAAACGATCCGGTTCCAGACTGAAGAACATCAGCCCCACATTCTTCGGCTTGGTGTACTCCGGCAAGGTGTTCACGATGTTCATGCTCCGGCACAGATCAAGGAAATCCATGTGCCTGGATTCCTCGTACAGGGAACTCTCCACCTCTTTGAGATACGCCTGAATCAGCGTGAGGTTTAGATCCGCAATGTCCGCCTCATGGTTGACACGGTCATCAAAGGGGACATTGTTGGCAAGGTTATAGAGATCCCGTTTCTCCTCCTCAGAGGGTATGATGGTGCTGGACATTTTCCGGATGTAGCTGACACGCTCTTTCTCTCCCTTGGCCATCGACTTGGGAGAAGAATACGGGCGCAGGTATCCGCCGGGAGCCCATACCACAATGAATTTCTTGTCCTGGTAGCCTGCCACCTCAACGATGGAACGATGGGCAGATATTCCGGCTGGATGCGCTTGCACTTGTTGCGTTCAAATAACCATCTACTTTGTCTACGGGGACGCCTTTTAGGGGATGAACCGGCCTGCCGTCCTTTTCCTCGACGCCGATGACGAGGTAACCGCCGCCCCAGTTGTCAATATCGTTGGCAAAGGCGCAGATGGTTTTGAGGGATGCCTCGGCATCCCAGGTCTCCTTGAATTCGATCCTGGCCCACTCAACGGCGCTGCCGGCAAGCAAGGTCTTAAGGTTGGTCGGTACTGCCAAGGCACACCCCTCCATTCTCAGCAGATGTATCGGATATCCATTTTACCCTATTGCTGAATCTTATACAAGCACTTTCGGGCGTACCGGCAAAAGTTCTTTGCCGGTACGCCCTTATCGATTGCACCAGTGTCTTCAATGAGGAGAAAATTTTTCAATCCCAGTCGCAAGAGGTCATTGTGTGATTCGCTTAAATCTTACCCCTGTTTTTCTCCGTTTTAGATTGCAGTTCCCTCTCGACTTTGAGATGAGCTTTCGATATTGTGTTGGTTGTAAAAGCTACACAAAATGCTAAAAACAGGAGGAACCGTATGACTAACATAAAAAAGCACAGCGCCACCGCACTGGCAACAGCCATCCTCACAGTTGCCCTCACCATCCCCGTCACAGCGATAGAAGCGCCGGCTGAATCCATCCGGATAAGCAGCTACAAGGGTAGTACCCTGGAGGTGGGAGAGAGAAGCGGACTCATCATTGGCCCCAGCGGTACAGAGTACACCGTCACCTCCAGCGCCCCGGACATTGTAGCGGTGGAACAGGTGCTGACCTTCTGGGTCGCTGTCGCCAAAGCGGAGGGGAGCGCGGAGATCACCGCCTCCAACAGTACCAGGGAGTGTGGAAGCATGACACTGACGATCATCTCCGCTACCCCCACCATTCCAGAACCCCTATCTGATGGGGACAGTACCAGCCTGACAGACAACCTGGAGATTCGGCAGGAAATGATCCGGCTCATCAACCAGACTCGCAAAGCCAATGGGGTCTTGGAACTGCCGGTCAATGGGGCCTTGATGAACGCCGCTCAAGCCTGCTCCAATCGGTACTACACCTGGCATCACGCTCCGGAGGAGGGTCAGGCCGCTGCCGAGGCCGGATATCCCTACGGCTTCGGTGACAACCTCACTGTGTTCACCGGCACAGTCGATGTTGCCCAGCGCGCCGTCGACAACTGGATCAACTCCCCCGGTCACTTCGAAACGATGATCGACCCCAGATGTGACTGCATCGGCGTGGGAGTGACCCAGTACAACGGAATCACTTACTGCTACATGTTCGTCGGGATACCCAACAGCGTCAACTTTTATGCATGGCAGGACAATTCCTAAATATGTAGGCCCAAAATCAGGGACAGATTGCAACCACGGTCTGCCCCTGATTTTCATGTGCCGCATACACATATTTTACACTATACTTCCACCAGCCACGCCAAGAGGGCTACTAATATTTTGAAGGTATACTTCCAACTTTTCCTCTACTCTCCTTTTGCCGCCAATCGAATTATCGTAGAAAATCGTTCTGAATCCCGAAACATCAAATGGCAGTCTATCACGGAGAGCCTTATCACAAAGAAGAATCGTTGGCTTTTTTAGTGCGTGGGCATAACCAATTTCATAGAACACATTAGGATTATCCGGGGTTATATCAGCAATAATAACCGCTGCATTTTGTATTGATGTAATAATGTCACTTAATATCATAGAGCAACTAGCAACCTCATCACCTCGAATTGGATCATAGTGGAGCTTGATGCAAACGGGCTTAATTACCTCATCATACAGTATATCATAATCGCCACCAAACTGAGATACTATAAAAACTTCTGGTTGTTTACAAATTGCTGTAAAACTCTTTATTATCACTTTTTTTCTACTTTTAACCCAAAGGCCAATTTGAGTCTGACTTACTAAAAAAGGAATTGCTGCTGTCAAAACTCTAATGCCATTAATATATAGTCCCAAAGAAGATCCGATTATTTGCAAACTCATATCAAATTTTGTAGTAGGCAAATTTTCTACAAACCCTGCTGCACAAATTGTACTCATCTGCCCATTGGTTAAGTTAAATACATATTTTGCCTGAGCATTTGTAACTCCGGCGGACATATATGCTAAATCATTCTGGTAATTAAAAACAATTTGTGCTAAATCGCCCTTATCAAATTCTTCAAACTCTACTGTGGTCTTTATTACCCCATTTGCAAGTACATCTTCAAATAAAATAATTCCCTCTCGAGCAACTTGCCCTGCTAAAAAGCTATTGGGTGTTCTATTATCAGACGATTGTTGCGGTGTTCCTTGAAAAACAACATCTCCATTGTTCGCAACAAAATCGCCCCTTAGTGGCATCCATTTTTTCATATGCTACACCTTTCTGTTCTATAATTAAGTTGGAAATAGAGTTATTGGTTTCGCATCTCTCTGTAAATCACTTCTGCCAGAGCACTCATGATGGCGTTATATTTATGCTGATCCTCAAACAGCGTGGTGTAAGTCTCCTGTGACTCCATATAGCTGTCCTGGGCGGCATCGCCAAATGCCTTTGGGAAAATACTCTCCGCAAAAATCTGCGGATCAGAGGTTTTTGCCATACTCGCCAGTTTCTTATTAGCCATAAGCTTGGTATGAAGCGCATTCAGCAGTACCCGGTCGCCTTCCGAAAATACACCCTTATATTTCTCATTGATCTTTTCGATGATCTCATCTAAGGGTTCCTTTTGATCACGTCCTGCCGCGCCTTTCTGCTTGGCTGGCTCATAGACGCCCTTGGTCTCCTGGAGTTCAATTTGCCCGTCAAAGGTCTTTTGCAACTTGTAATACTCCAGTTTCAGCTTACCCTCCAGGTCTACCATATCAACCGCTTCTGCCGGAAGAAGGCCCAGCAGGTAGGAACAGAATACGAATTCCTTATGTAAGTCTTTGTCAAACATACGGATAACCTGAGAGATATAGCTGTACCATTTAATCAGGCTCCGGAGCTGGCGCCGGAATTGATACCGCTCATCGGTGGTCTTTTGGTTGTATCGGTCTGCCACCGGCTTCAGGATGCTGGTCATTCGCCCCATAGATTTGGCATCCTGCCGCCCCGTTTTAAAATACTCCTTGGCAAAAGCCTCAATGTCTATATCGGAGTAGATTCCATAGCCTCTCAGTTCTCTTTGGGTTTGGTAAATCAGGTCGGTATTGACCTCCTGTTGGAGCATTGTCTCCTGGTAGAACGGCTGGAAAGCCTCCAGGATGTCCTCCTGTGTATTCACAAAATCCAGCACAAAGGTGTCGTTTTTCCCTGGACAGGTACGGTTCAGCCGGGAGAGAGTCTGCACCGCCTTCACGCTTTTCAGCTTCTTGTCCACAATCATGGTGTGGAGCAGCGGCTCGTCAAAACCGGTCTGATACTTTTCTGCCACAATCAGCACATTGAAATTCTCGTGGAACTCCGCCTTGGTCTGGGTTTCAGCAATATGGCTGCCATCCCTCCGCACGTTCAGCTTCGGCTCGGTGTACTCCTCATCTCCGTCCCTGACCGCCCCGGAAAAAGCAATCAGGATCTCAACATCATCATACCCCTGCTCCTGAATATACCGCTTGACCTCATGATAATAGCGCACCGCCGCCAGACGGGAGGATGTAACCACCATCATCTTCCCCCGTCCGCCGATTTTATACCGAGTAGTCTCCCGGAACGTCTCCACGATGATCTGTGACTTCTGACTGATATTGTAGGGGTGCAACTCCTGGTATCTTCGAATCACCTTAGCGGCACGGCTGGCCGGGAGGTCCGGATTGTCCGCTGTTGTCTTGGCAATCTTGAAGCAGGTCTCATAGGTCATATAATTCTGGAGAACATTCAGGATAAACTCTTCCTCTATGGCCTGCCGCATACTGTAGATGTGGAAGGGATGGAAACTGCCGTCCTCATACTCTGTTCCGAACAGCTCCAGCGTTTTATCCTTTGGCGTAGCGGTGAAGGCGAAAAAAGACAGGTTCTTGTGTTTCCCCTGAACAATGATTTCCTGCATCAGCTTGTCGTCCGGATCCAGTTCTTCCTCTGCTTTTCCTTCCAACTCAGCGTATTCCCGCAAAGCTTCCTCCGTATCCGCCAGCGCCGTTTTCAGTTTCAGCGCCGCGTTGCCGGTTTGGGAGGAGTGGGCCTCATCCACAATCACAGCATAGTTCCGCCCTGCGGCCTTGTCTACCTCCTGGAAGATCACTGGGAACTTTTGCAGGGTGGTGACGATGATCCGCACACCAGAGTTCAGAGCATCCCTCAGATCCTTGGAGGTCTTGTTCTCCCCGATGGTCTCCACCGCCCCCAAGGTATGGTCGAAGCCAGAAATAGTCTCCTGGAGCTGGGCATCAAGGACAGTACGATCTGTGACCACTACCACACTGCTGAATACGGGCTTGTCCTCTTTGTTGTGGAGGGATGCCAGACGGTAGGCCGTCCAGGCAATGGAGTTGGATTTGCCGGAACCTGCGCTGTGCTGGATCAGATAGTTCCGCCCGGCACCATGTGCCGACACATCGGCCAGCAGCTTCCGCACCACGTCCAGCTGATGGTACCGGGGAAAGATCAGCGTCTGTTTTCGGACGGTCTTCACGGTACTGTCTGGGAGCTGCTTTTTCTCCTCTTTCACCTGCAAATGGAGAAACTTTTGCAGGATGTCCATCATGCTGTCCTTCTGAAAGACCTGCTCCCAGAGGTAGGCCGTGGGGTAGCCATCCGGGTTGGGTGGGTTGCCTTTGCCGCCGTCCTGCCCGGCCCCGTTGGAGCCCTGGTTGAAAGGCAGGAAGTAGGTATCCTTCCCGGCCAGTTTGGTGGTCATCCAGACCTCGGTGTGATCCACGCAGAAGAAGCCCAGGATGCGCTTGTTGAATTGAAAGCAGAGTTCCCGTGGGTCACGGTCATACATCCACTGCCGCTTGGCATTCTCCACGGTCTGGCCGGTGTACTGGTTTTTCAGCTCAAAGGCGAAAACGGGGATGCCGTTCACTGTCAGCACCATGTCCACGGACTTTTTGGTATCGGCGGAGTAGTACCACTGGCGGTAGCAGCAGATCACATTCTGGGCATACCGCTGGACGGCGGTCTCGTTGAGACCGGATTCCGGCATGAAGTAGCAGACACGGAAAGCGATGCCCCGGTGCTTGAACCCGTGGCGGAGGACGGAGAGAAGCCCATCCATTTCGCAGGCGGAGTTGAAGTCCAGACAGAACTTCCGAACAGGATCGACCTGGTTCTGCTTCTCAAAGCGTGCCCACTCTTTGGGCTGGGTGGCCTGGACAAAGCCAATCAGGGTACTGACATATAGGCTCAGGTTGAGATCGTAGGTATCCGTGCCCTTAGTGTAGCCGCCAGCGGGAGAGAGAAGGGCAGCTTCAATGTCGGATTCAAAGCGTTTTTCGGTGGTGTCAAGTTTCTCCATTGTCACACCTCATTTGCTCCATATGTACGGTACATTTTCCATAACCTGACGGAATAATTTTATAGGTTTTCATTTCTGCTAAAGTATCTAACCAAGTCTTTTCTGAACTATGCGCTTTATTGGGTGTCCAGTTATTCCGAACTTCCCGCACAAGCTGATTATCTGTTGGCAAAATACCCTGAAGGATAAAATCATTCCAGGCAGCCAGAAGTGTTGCAACACGTTCTGCCTTGGAGGTCTTCATTGGTCGCAGAAAAGCACAGAGTCGTTGAATTTCACCATCAATATCCCCATAATAAGATTGATATCGTCTTCTGTAAGTTTCAAATGTCTCTGTCAGCGTATACTCTACGGGAGAACCCGCTTTAATGTCAATCCAGCCATTTTGCACTAAGATTTTTTCATATTCTTCGATCTGAGCATCATAGGGGCCGTGCTTTTGCCGTTGATATTGGGTCATATTATTGAGATTCAGCATACAATCCACAGTATACAAAGCTTTCATCAAATGAATTCTGCCTTTTGGTTTCAGCAGTTCAATGATTCGGCATAGCAGTAGTGCTCTTGCATCTACAAAAGTAATGGTAGACTTGGACTGTGCTTGTGGTACTTCCTTTTTCCCAGTGATATACTCATAAATGAGAGATTTTTTATAATTGCTCAGTTGCTCAATAATATTTTCTTTTGCTTGCAGCACTTTATCCAGTTTTTTGCATTCTCCATCCAAATAGTTACAAATAGTGTTCTGCTCAGAGACCGAAGGGACAGGGATCACAAACTTTTGAATCGTAGATTTATTCGTGCAGGCGAGATTCGTTGTCTTCTTTGCTGTCACATCAAAATACACTCTTGCAACCTCTGATGTTGTTAAATAATCAAGATACCGAACTGCAAGGCAGTCATCTGTCTGGACAGAGAAAACATGGTTTTGATGGATGCAATTCTCTATTTCTCCATTCCAGAGGCATCCCCTGCCCAATTTATCTCTGTCACCCCCTTCAGTCATGAGAAGCTGGCCAACTTTTAGTTTATATTTTTCAGCCTCTTCCGGGGTTACCATGATAGTCGTAATGTCAGAAAAATCCACATGATCTCCCTGAACATTTGCAACTCTTAGATATGGAACTTCAACAAGCTCTGTGCCTATATCATATTTTTTACCCACTGATATTCCTGATTCGATGGTAGCAAGCTTGCCCAATGCTGATATGATCCATTCTTCCGGGATTTTCCCAATCCATTCAATCCCGCTCTCCTTCATCGGCCTATTTCCCCGCACCCCCTTGGTGACAGCTTGGGTGATAATGGCCTGCCTGAGCTTTTTGTACTCCTCAATGGAGGTGCGGGTTTTTTCCAGTATAGCATCAATTTCTTTACACTTTTGGTCAAGAAATTTTGCTATTCTTTTTTGTTCATTCGGCTGGGGTACGGCAATACAGTAGTTTGCGATAAATGCAGGAGAAACTCTTTTTAGCCCCCCAGTACCAGTCATGGTTGCGCAGCCCTTTTTCTTGAAATCCTCGCTTTGCAGTGCATAGAATAAAAAACGGGATTGAATGTTATATGGACGCAAAACAAACAATTCAGAACTGCCGAATCCAAAACCGGAATATAGGCCGCCCATCTCAGCGATATTTCCATTTTCAAAGCAAGGTGTTACTTTAGCAATTACTATATCGCCTTCTTGGTATTGTGTATAAGAACTGTTTATTGCAGAGAAAAGTGCTTTTTGGTTAATGAAGTATCCGTTCTTAATACATTCCATCGGAGTAAACGTAACCTCCGAATCAGGCAACAATTTTGAGGTATCACATGGCGGCGACAGTTTCGCACAATACTTTATTCTTTTTGTTTCCCAAGTTGCCATCACTCGCCCTCCCCATGGAACAGCGCCTTCAAGCTGGCGGCGATATCAGCCTCCAAGGCGGTGATCCGCTCCACGATGTCCTCTATCGGCTCCGGGGGCTGGTACTCATAGAAATATCGGGTCATGGGGATCTCATACCCCACCTTGGTTTTCTTCTTGTCAATCCAGGCATCGGGGGCATAGGGCAACACCTCCCGCTCAAAATAGCGGTCGATGTCCTCCACCAGTGGTACATTTTCCATGTCTCGCTTTGCCACACTTGGAACAGGTTTCCCCTTTTTCGTTACAATTTGCGATGTATCATCTTCTTGTCGGCAGAACTGCACAACGATATCAAAGTCTACCATGAGGCCGCCAAAACCGTGGGCATTTAAGACGGCCACCACCGCATCACGGAACTCTTTCTCATTGTCGAACAGTTTAGATTGGTCTATATTGCGAAGGGCTGTTTGCCACTGAAGATACGGGGGATCATACTCTTCCCACCCACGCAGGTCATCCAATACATCAGGTTCTTTCAATCTTTGGATACGCTCCTCCGCAGTAGAATAGTTATATCGCAGGGGCCGCTCCACCACGATCTTGTTGTAGCCGAATTCCTCCGAGCCGAATACCTTACTCTCGCAGTACACACCGCGTTTATCGCCGTACACAGCGCCGTCCCGGTACTCGCCGTAGGCCCGGACAATCAGGCTCCGGCACAAGTCGGTGATGTCGTTGCGCTTAGTGCCGATATTTTTCCTGCGGGACTCGTAGCAGTGGGAAGCGTCGATCAGCTGCACCTTCCCGGCGCGGTAGTCGGGCTTGTCCTTGGACAGCACCCAGATATAGGTACTGATGCCCGTGTTCATAAACTGGTCGGTGGATAGCTGGATAATGGCGTCCAGCCAGTCGTTCTCCAGGATATACTGCCGGATATTGGACGGGCCGCTGCCGGCGTCTCCGGAAAACAGCGGGGAGCCGTTCTGGATGATAGCCATTTTCCCGTTGGGGGCCAGCTTAGACAGGCCATTCAGCAGAAAAAGCTGCTGACCGTCGCTGATCTTCGGCAGGCCCGGAGCGAAGCGGCCCAATTCGCCCAAAGCGGCTTCCGCCTCCACTGCCTTCTGCTCCCGTTTCCAGTCAATGCCGAAAGGAGGGTTGGAGATGCAGTATTGGAAGGTAAAGCCTTTGAACTGGTCATCGGACAGGGTATCGCCAAACCGCATATTGTTGGGATCGCCGCCTCGGATCATCATGTCGGCCTTGGCAATAGCGTAGGTGGCTGGGTTCAACTCCTGCCCAAAGCAGGTCACCTCGATCTCCTCGTTAAGGTCGTGAATCCTCTCCTCCATGCAGGAGAGCATCTGAGAAGTACCCATCGCCATGTCGTAGACGGTGACATTGCCTGCGTGGGTCAGGTCCGCGTCAGACAGAAGAATGTCCGTCATCAGATAGATAATATCCCTGCTGGTAAAGTGCGCCCCGGCCTCCTCATCGTAGGATTCAGAGAAGCGGCGCACCAAATCCTCAAAGATGTAACCGCAGTCCACAGCGCCAATTTTATCCGGGCCAAGGTAGCCTTTGGGTGAGGCAAATTCCTTGATTACCAAATACAAAGAATTGCATTCCACCATACGCTTGATGATGTTGTCAAAATCGAACTTGGCGAGGACATCCTGAACATTGGAGGAAAACCCCGCCAGATAATCCCGGAAGTTGGCCTCAATGTTGTCGGGATCAGCCAGTAGTAAATCAAAAGTGAACTTGCTGGTGTTATAGAACTGGTAGCCGCTGGCACGGGTGAGAAAGCCGTCGATAACAGCTAACTTCTTTACCTTCTCGTACTGTTCCCGCACAGCGGCATGGGTGGGAAGCAGACAGTCGTGGAATCGCTTCACCACCGTCATAGGGAGAATCACAAGGCCGTACTCGTGGGGCTTAAAGTAGCCAAAGAGGGCGTTGGCAATATTCCAGATGACTGTGGCCTTCTCCTGTACATTGATGCCCACCTCGGTAATTTTGTCGTTGCTCATGCTCATACCCTCCCACGGTTTTACACAATTCGTCTTATTATACCATCCCCGAATATTTTCGGCAATAAAAGCATCCCAGTTTTCCTCAACAATTCCCTGTATAGACAAACGCCAGACACTCTCTCGCCACATCGGCCAGCCGGTACACCCGTTCCACCGGAGTAGGCGGCTTGTCCATCATCCGATACCGTGGGAAGAACCTGGACAGGTGCAGCGGGATGCTCTGGTCTATCGACGCCAGCCATTGGGACAGGCTCCTGATTTCCTCCTCGCTGTCATTCTCGTCGGGGATCAGGAGGGTGGTCACCTCTACATGACACTGCTCCGCCGCCAGAGTGATAGAGCGTTTCACTGTCTCCAGATCGCCGCCCAGCCGACCATACCACTCAGAAGTAAAACCTTTCAGGTCGATGTTGATGGCATCAATCAGCGGGAGCAGTTCCCGCCAGAGGGCCTCCTCAATGGTACCGTTGGTGACCAGCACGTTGACCATCCCCCGCTCATGGACCATGGCGGCACAGTCCCGGACGTACTCATAGCCCACCAGCGGCTCGTTGTAGGTGTAGGCCACCCCGATGTTGCCGTAGGGCCGCAGCTCCAGCGCCTTGTCCGCCAGCGCCTCCGGGGAAACCTCCGCTGTCTCAAGCTCCCCGTCTCCACACATGGATATCTCGTGGTTCTGACAGAAGGGACAGCGCAGATTGCATCCGAAACTGCCCACGGACAGAATCTTACTGTCGGGGTGGAACCGCCGCAGAGGTTTCTTCCCAATGGGATCCAGGGCCAGACTGGTCACCTTGCCGTAGTTCAGCGGAATGATCACGCCGTCCCGACAGGCCCTGGCCCGGCAGAAACCAGTCTGCCCCTCGGACAGATCGCAGCAGTGAAAACACAGCTCACAGATCATGTATGACGCACCACCTCAAACCGCTCCAGGGTGTACTTCTCCCGGGAACTGATTCCGCCCTTCTGACGGGCAATGTCGATCTGCTGCTCTACCGTGTCTACGCCTTCCAGGTCAGGCAGCAATAGTCCCCGCCGGCCGCCGCAGGAGACGATCACACCGTACTTTTTCACGTCCAGCTCCGCCGGGGAGGAGATGGTTTCCGGCTGGCCCAGCACGTCCACGCTGTACTCCAGACTGTCCAGCTCCGAAATAGTCACAGGTGGAAAACGGGGATCCCGGGCGCAGGCGGAAACAGCGTTCTGCACGATCTCCCAGGCTACGCTCTCGGTGGTGGGTCCGGTGGTTCCGATGCAGCCCCGGAGCTGGCCGTGGGCATGGAGGGAGACAAAAGCCCCGGCGGTCTGGCCGATCATTTCGTCAGGCAAGCCCTCCGGCAGCCGCTTTAGCCGCTCTCCTGTTTTTACAAAGGTCTCCAGGGACAACCGGGCCAATTTGACCCAGGGGTCCTCGGAGGCTTTTTTCTCTGCCAGACGGGCGTGCTCCAGTTCTACGCACTGTGCACCGAACCGGCGGTCCTCGTCCGGGCCGGTGACAGCAAAGATGTCCACCCCATAGCCCACACCGGTGACACCCTCGTAGCTGAGGAACTTCGTGTCTATGGCCTGACCGTCCAGCGCACCGGCCATGATCTGGAAGGAGCGCAGGCCACACTCCGCCGCCCGGTCGCAGAGGGTCGGGTCCATGGTCAGAAAGCGCAGAAAGTCTCCGGCGGCCATTGCCTCTGTGATCTGACGGTCGAACTCCGGTCCCTCCGGGGCGAAGCCGTAGGGACCGTCGTCCCTCAGCTTGTGGGACAGGTCGCCGCTGGCGATGAACACCG
>CANAWG010000002.1 GCA_947365245.1 uncultured Oscillibacter sp.
TTGGACCGTGCACGGCCCGTTTCTCTTTTCTCTCGCAAGAGAGAGAAAAGAGAAATGGGGGGTGCATTTCCCGTCCCGCGCCCGTGGCGCGAAACCCCCGTCCCGCCCGCAGGCGGAAATCCCCCGTCCCCGGAAGGGGACCCCCAGAAAGGACATTCTATGCAGGATAAAATCATTGTAAAAGGCGCCCGCGCCAACAATTTGAAGAATATCGACGTCACCATCCCCCGGGACAAGCTGGTGGTCATGACCGGCCTCTCCGGGTCCGGCAAATCGTCCCTGGCCTTTGACACCATCTACGCCGAGGGCCAGCGGCGGTATGTGGAGAGCCTCAGCTCCTACGCCAGGATGTTCCTGGGCCAGATGGACAAGCCCGACGTGGACTATATCGAGGGCCTCTCCCCCGCCATCTCCATCGACCAGAAGACCACCTCCAAAAACCCCCGCTCCACCGTGGGCACGGTGACGGAGATCTACGACTATCTGAGACTTCTCTGGGCCCGGGTGGGCACCCCCCACTGCCCCAAGTGCGGCAGGGAGATCAAACAGCAGACCGTCGACCAGATCATCGACCAGGTGACGGCCCTCCCCGAGGGCACCCGGATTCAGGTGATGGCCCCCGTGGTCCGGGGGAAAAAGGGCGAGCACGCCAAGGTGTTTGAGGACGCCAAGCGCTCCGGCTACGTCCGGGCCCGGGTGGACGGGAACCTCTATGAGCTGGACGAGGAGATCAAGCTGGAGAAGAACAAGAAGCACTCTATTGAGATCATCGTGGACCGGCTCATCATCCGCCCTGACATCCAGCAGCGGCTCACCGACAGCGTGGAGACCGCCGCCGGTCTCTCCGGCGGCACCGTGATCGTCAACCTCCTGCGGGAGGAGCGGGACCTGATGTTCTCCCAGAACTACGCCTGCGAGGACTGCGGCATCTCCATCGAGGAGCTGACGCCCCGGATGTTCTCCTTCAACAACCCCTTCGGCGCCTGCCCCACCTGCACCGGCCTGGGAAGCCAGCTGAAGGTGGACGAGACGCTGGTAGTGCCCGACGGGAAGAAGTCCATTCTGGAGGGGGCCATTCAGGCCAGCGGCTGGGGGAACATCCGCTCCGACGGCATCTCCCGGATGTACTTCGAGGCCCTGGCCAAGAAGTACCGCTTCTCCCTGGACGAGGCCTGGGAGAACCTGAGCGACGAGGTGCGGAGCATCATCCTCTACGGCACCGGGGGCGAGAAGCTGGAGCTCCGCTACGACCAGCCCCGGGGCAAGGGCGTGCTGTACCAGCCCTTTGAGGGCATCTGCAACAACGTGGAGCGCCGCTACCGGGAGACCCAGTCCGACGCCAGCAAAAAGGAGCTGGAGGAGCTGATGGCGGAGTGCCCCTGCCCCGCCTGCAAGGGGAAGCGCCTGAAAAAGGAGTCCCTGGCAGTGACCGTGGGGGACATGAATATCTACGACTACACCCAGATGTCCGTCCTGGACGCCCTGGCGTGGGTGGAGAAGCTGACCTTGACGGACCAGCAGCGGCTCATCGCCGACAGAATTTTGAAGGAGATCAGGGCCCGGCTGGGGTTCCTCCGGTCCGTGGGGCTGGGGTATCTGACGTTGAGCCGGTCCGCCGGGACCCTCTCCGGCGGCGAGAGCCAGCGCATCCGCCTGGCCACCCAGATCGGCTCCTCCCTCATGGGGGTGCTGTACATTCTGGACGAGCCCTCCATCGGCCTGCACCAGCGGGACAACGACAAGCTGCTGGCCACATTGCGGAACCTGCGGGACCTGGGGAACACCCTGCTGGTGGTGGAGCACGACGAGGACACCATGCGCGCGGCGGACTATCTCATCGACATCGGCCCCGGGGCCGGCGTCCACGGCGGCCAGGTCATCGCCGCCGGCACGCCGGAGGAGGTCATGGCCAACCCCGACTCCCTGACGGGGCAGTACCTCTCCGGCAGGAAAAAAATCCCTGTGCCGACAGAGCGCCGGCAGGGGAACGGCAGGTATTTGAAGGTCGTCGGCGCGGCGGAGAACAACCTGCGCGCCGTGGACGCGGACTTCCCCCTGGGGGTGTTCACCGTGGTCACCGGCGTGTCGGGCAGCGGCAAGTCCTCCCTTGTGAACGAGGTGCTCTTCAAGCGCCTGGGGGCGGAGCTGATGCGCATGAAGGTCCACCCGGGGAAGTGCCGGCGGATCGAGGGCATCGAGGCCCTGGACAAGGTGGTGAACATCGACCAGAGCCCCATCGGGCGGACGCCCCGGTCCAACCCCGCCACCTACACAGGGCTCTTTGGCGACATCCGGGACTTGTTCGCCTCCACCCAGGAGGCCAAATCCCGGGGCTACGGCCCGGGCCGGTTCAGCTTCAACGTCCGGGGGGGCCGGTGCGAGGCCTGCTCCGGCGACGGCGTGCTGAAAATCGAGATGCACTTCCTGCCGGACATCTTCGTACCCTGCGAGGTCTGCAAGGGCAGGCGGTACAACCGGGAGACCCTGGAGGTGCGCTACAAGGGCAGGAACATCGCCGAGGTGCTGGAGATGACGGTGGACGAGGCGCTGGAGTTCTTCTCCGCCCTGCCCAAGCTCCGCAACAAGCTCCAGACCCTCCAGGACGTGGGCCTTGGCTATGTGAAGCTGGGCCAGCCCTCCACGGAGCTCTCCGGCGGCGAGGCCCAGCGGGTGAAGCTGGCCACGGAGCTCTCTAAGATCGCCACCGGCCGGACCATCTATATTCTGGACGAGCCCACCACCGGACTCCACACCGACGACGTGCGCAAGCTCCTGGAGGTCCTCCAGCGGCTGGTGGACAGCGGCAACACCGTGGTGGTCATCGAGCACAACCTGGACGTCATCAAGTGCGCCGACCATCTCATTGACCTGGGCCCCGAGGGGGGCGACGGCGGCGGGACCATCGTGGCCGCCGGCACCCCGGAGGAGGTGGCCGCCTGTCCCCGGTCCTACACCGGACAGTATCTGAAAAAAATGCTGCCCTGAGCGGCCGGACTGAACATCTGAAAATCAGTCTATACTTGACAAAGAAAGGAAGCGCGGACCCATGCTGATCGACATGACCCACACCATCACCCCGGAGATTCCCGTCTACCCCGGGGACCCGGCCCCCACCCTGACCAAGGGCCACACCCTCACCGCGGACGGCTGCCGCACCACACTGCTCTCCCTCTGCTCCCACACCGGCACCCACATGGACGCCCCCTCCCACCTGCTGCGGGATGGGCGGAATCTGGACGAAATGCCCATGAGTCAGTTCTCCGGCCGGGCCACCACGCTGGACGTGTCCGACCTGGGGCCGGTGATTACGGCGGAGTTCCTCCGCGCTCACCACGACGACATCTACTGCGCGGACTACGTCCTCTTCTACACCGGCTGGGAGAGCCGCTGGGGGACGGAGCGCTATCTGGAGGACGCTTTCCCCGTGCCCGACGAGGAGGCGGCCCACTACCTGGTCTCCTGCGGGCTCAAGGGCGTGGGCACCGACGCCCTCAGCATCGACCGCCTGGTCGGCCCGCAGACGGTACATACCGTTTTGATGAAAGCCGACGCGGTGATTCTGGAGAGTTTGTGCCTGGAGAAGGTGCGGGACCGGAAGGACTTCCTCTTCTTCGCCCTGCCCATGAAGCTCCAGAACGCCGACGGCGCCCCCATCCGCGCCTTCGCGGAGCTGCGGGAGAAGTATGAACAGGAGAGAAGGAGACAGCGGTGAGAAAGTTTCTGACCATCGTCCTTTGCAAGCTGGGGCACTTCGCCGGAAAGCTGGTGGGTAAGGGCAGCTCCCTGCCGGGAAAGCTGGCGCTGAAAGTCTGCCCGGACATCCTGGCCCGGGTGCGGCTGCCGGGGCACATCATCGCCGTCACCGGCTCCAACGGCAAGACCTCCACGGTGGAGATGATCGCCGCCATTTTGCGGGCGGATGGGAAACACGTCATCTACAACGAGGAGGGCTCCAACCAGATCGAGGGCGTCACCACGCTGATTCTGACCCACGCCACCCTGGGCGGAGCCGTCCGGGCGGACGTGCTGCTGCTGGAGAGCGACGAGCGCTACGCCCGGTACAGCTTCCGGGACTTCCACCCAACGGCCTTCGTCATCACCAACCTCTACCGGGACCAGCTCACCCGCAACGGCCACCCGGAGTGGGTTTACGACGCCATTCTGCCCGCCATCCATCCCGAGACGGAGCTGATCCTGAACGCCGACGACCCCCTCTCCAGCTGCTTTGCCCGGGGGCACGAAAAGGTACGGTGGTTCGGCCTGGACCGGTGCGCTTTCTCCACGGACGCCCCCACCGGTGTGTACCACGACGGGGCCTACTGTCCGGTGTGCCATGCCCCCATGACGTACGACTACGTCCACTACAACCACATCGGCGCCTACCGCTGCACGAAGTGCGGCCATCACAAGCCCGCCGCGGACTGCACCGCCACGGCGGCGGACCTGGAGAAGGGCACGCTGACCATCGACGGCACGGTGACGGTGGAGCTGGCCTTTCGCAGCATCTACAATGTGTACAACATCCTGGCGGCCTACGCCGTGTGCCGCCGTCTCGGCGTCTCCCCGGAGACCTGCGCCGGGGTTTTGAACAGCTACCTGCTGAAAAACGGCCGGATGCAGACCTTCCGTCTGGGGCAGCGCCACGGCACCCTGCTCACCAGCAAGCACGAGAACTCCATCGCCTACGACACCAACCTCCGCTACATCGCCGCCTCCAAAGAGGACTGCGCGGTGCTGGTGATCGTGGACGCGGTGAGCCGGAAGTACTTTACCAGCGAGACCAGCTGGCTGTGGGACATCGACTTCGATCTTCTGAACGTCCCCCATGTGAGGGAGGTCGTCCTCTCCGGGCGGTACTGCAGCGACCTGGCGGAGCGGTTTTCCTACACGGAAGTAAAGAACTGGCGCGTCCAGCCGGACATCGCCGCGGCGGCGGAGGAGCTGAAGAGCGGCGGCGGGGAGCTGTACGTGGTGACCTGCTTCTCTGACCGGGACAAGCTCCTGGCCCACGTGGAAAAGGAGGCGTGAGACATGGAATTTCGTTTTCTCCACTTCTACCCCGATCTCATGAGCCTCTACGGCAGCTACGGAAATATCGCCGTGCTGCGGCGGTATCTGGAGCGGCTGGGGAACACCGTCGCCGTGGAGACCGTGAGCCCCGGTGAGGCGGCGGAGGTCTCCGAGGCGGACTTCCTCTTTATGGGCGCGGGGACGGAGCGCTCCGCCCGGACGGCCATGGAGGACTTCGCCCGGTTCGGCGGGGCCGTCAAGGCCGCGGCGGAGGACGGCGCCGCCATGCTCTTCGCCGGCACCGCCATGGAGCTGCTGGGGGAGAGGATTACCGAGGCGGACGGCGCCTCTTACGCCGGCATCGGTCTTGCGGGCTTCTCCACCGTCCACGGGGAAACGCGGCTGGCGGAGGACGTCTACGGCCGCACGGACCTCTTCCCGGAGGCGGTGGTAGGCTTTGTGAACAAGTGCGGCATCGTCACCGGCGTGGAGACGCCGCTGCTGATGCGCGTGGAGCACGGCATCGGCAACGAGGGGCGGGAGACGCCGGAGGGCTTCCACTGGAAAAACGTCTTCGCCTCGGAGCTGACGGGGCCCATCCTGGTGAAAAACCCGAAGCTGCTGGAGGCCGCGGCGGCCGCCATCTACGCCCGGCGGGGAGAATCCCTGCCGGAGGACCGGGCGGCGGATGATTGGGCGGAGCGGGGCTACGCCGTGACGGAGGAGGAGCTCCGGCGGCGGTTTGCCCGGAAATAGAGTGAAAAGAGGATGCCCGGCGGCACGGCCGCCGGGCATCCTCTTTCATCCGCCGGAAAATCGCTGACCAAAGCTTTCAATGGTCAAATTTGTCGATGGTCACATCGGCGCAGTACTTGACCTTCAGCACCTGGAACCGGGCGAAGATCTCCGTCTGACAGTGGAGCTCCTGAAAGGCCGGCTCCGTCCAGCGCTCCACCAGCAGCAGAATGTCCGGGTCCTGGGCGTCGAAGTAGTAGTCGTATTTCTCGTTGCCCGCCTCCCGGCGGGAGTTCTCCCGGATCCCCAGGTCGGTGAGGGCCTGATAAAAGGCCGTCCGCTGGCCGGGCTTGGTGCGGTAGGTGACATTCCAGGTGAGCATAGTCTCTTCCTCTCGATATCTTAATATTCCAAAAGTTTTTTCATATCCTCCGGCAGGTCCGCCGTCAGCTCCAGAACCTCCCCGGTGACGGGGTGAACCAGCCGCAGACCCCAGGAGTGGAGGGCCGGGCGGGAGATGAGGGCCGGGTCCTCCGTGCCGTAGAGCCAGTCCCCCGCCAGGGGGCAGCCGATGGAGGCTGTATGGAGCCGCAGCTGGTGGGTGCGGCCCGTCTCCGGCTCCAGCCGCAGCAGCGTGAGGCCGCCGTGCCGCTCTAAAACCTGGTAGCGGGACACCGCCGGAGCGCCGTCGGGCCGGATGCGGCGGCGGACTGTGGACGTCTCGTCCCGGCCGATGGGGGCGTCGACGACCCCCCGCGACCGCCGGGGGCAGCCCACACAGATCCCCCGGTACTCCCGGCGGAAATCGGCCGTGTGGAGGGCGCGGCGCAGGAGGTTGTGGACATAGCCGCTCTTGGCCACCACCATGAGGCCCGTGGTGCCCTTGTCCAGCCGGTTCACCGGGTGAAAGAGGAAGTCCGTGCCCCGCTCCCAGGCCAACGCCCCCGCCACGGTGGGGGTGTCCGGCAGGAAGTTGGAGGCGTGGGCGGTCATGCCCGCGGGCTTGTTCACCACCAGCAGGTGGCCGTCCTCCCACACCACCGGCAGGGGCCAGTCGCCGGGGGTGACGGCGCGTTTGGGCGGGCGGTGGTCCCCGGTCTCCGCCGTCAGCACGTCCCCGGTGTGGAGAATGTCCACCGTGCGGGCGTGCTTTCCGTTGACCAGAATGCCGTTTTCCGCCCGGGTCAGGCGGGAGACGGCGTGGGAGGAGAAGTGGAGCTGGGCGCGGAGAATGTGGCGGACGGCAGCGCCGTCCTGCTCCGGTGGGACGGTGTAGGAGATGGTCTCCATGGGCGCGCCCCTATTCCGCCGCGCCCGCGGCGGCGGAGAGATTTCCGCGCTCCGCGATCATCTGAATGGCAGCCCCCATGAAAACGCCTCCTTGGTACATTCGGTATGGAAATGATATGGGATTTTCCCCTGATTGTCAAGCGGCGCAGCGGCATATTTTCCGCCGTCCGCGCCGCGTCCCCAGGCGCCGGGGATTCGGCCCTCCGCGGGCACGGAGACCGCGGAGTCCCACTGGTAGGGCTGGTCGACGGGCCAGGACAGACCCAGGCCCGGGAGGGTCAGGGGCTCCTCCCCCTCCAGGCAGTACCAGACGTCCAGGGCGTCCGGGTCGCCGCCCTCGCCGGTGAAGCCCTCCTGGAGCGTCTTCTGGACGCTGTCCAGCAGGGTCTCCGCCAGATCGTCCAGGCCGAACATGAAGAATTCCTCCTTCTGGGGGTCCGGCGGGCCGGTGAACAGGGCGCACTCCCCGGACAGGCACACGCTCATGCCCCCCTTGCCGGAGATCACCGGCTCCGCCAGGGTCAGGTCCCAGCCGGTGAGGTCGGAGATCCCCTGGATCAGTGTCTCGGGGGTCAGCTGGCCCTGATAGGTCAGGGGATATTCGGTGAAGCCCCCGGCCTTGGTGCCGATGTACAGCGCGGCGATCTGTTCGTCGGCGGGGGGCTCGGCGGGCGCCTCCTCCGGCGGGGCCGTCACAGGGGCGGAGGGCTCCTGGGGCGCAGAGTCTCCGTCCTCCGGAGCCAGGGACGTTCCGCCGCAGCCCGCCAGGGCCAGGCAGAGCAGCAGGGAGAGAAAAATGGTCAGTTTTTTCATAGTTGGGTTCCTCCTCGGGGGTCGGGGTTGGAAGCGGCAGCGCGGAAAAGGAAGAAGCGGCGCATAGCGCCGCCTCTCTTCAGTCCACAATATCCACAGATACCTTAACGCCGGTGCGCTGGGCATAGGAGCGGACCACGGTGCGGATCTCCTTGGCGATCCGGCCCTGGCGGCCGATGACCTTGCCCATGTCGTCGGGAGCGACGCGCAGCTCCAACGTCAGCTCCTGTTCGCCCTGGATCTCCGTGACGGAGACGGCGTCGGGATCGTCCACAAGGTTTCTGGCGATGTAGAGCAGCAAGTCCTTCATGTCCTATCCTCCGGATCAGAGGACGTCCACTTTTTTCAGCAGAGCTCTGACGGTGTCGGTGGGCTGGGCGCCGGACTTGATCCAGGCCTGGGCCCGCTCGGCGTCGATATTGATGGCGGCGGGGGAGACGCAGGGATTATAGGTGCCGATCTCCTCGATGAAGCGGCCGTCCCGGGGGAAGCGGGAATCCGCCACCACGACCCGGTAGAAAGGGGCCTTCTTGGCGCCCATGCGGCGCAGTCTGATTTTCACCATGATGCTGTACCTCCAAAATATTTTGATTTGATTTATATTTCACCTGAACGGTTGAAATTGTGTGATGGGGTCACTTGAAGCGCTTCTTCCGGCCAAAGCCGTGCATCCGGCCCCCGCCGCCCCGGCCGGACAGCTGCGCGGGCATCCGGCCCCGGGAGAGCTGCTTGGTCAGCTCCTGCATCGTCTCGAACTGCTTTAAGAGGCGGTTCACGTCCACCACCTCCAGCCCGCAGCCGGCGGCGATGCGCTTTTTGCGGCTGGCGCCCAGAATCTTGGGATTCTCCCGCTCCAGGGGGGTCATGGAGAGGATAATGGCCTCGGTGTGGGCCATCTGCTTTTCGTCGATGCTGGCGCCCTGGAGCTGTTTGCCAAGCCCCCCGGGCATCATGCCCGCCAGCTGGCTCAGGTCCCCCATGCCCCGCAGCTGCTGGAGCTGGTCGTAGTAGTCCTGGAGGGTGAAGCGGTTCTTCCGGAGCTTCTCCTCCAGCTTGGCGGCCTGCTTTTCGTCGTAGGCGGCCTCCGCTTTCTCGATGAACGAGAGCATATCGCCCATCCCCAGAATGCGGGAGGCCATGCGGTCCGGGTGGAAGGGCTCGATCATGTCCAGCTTCTCGCCGGTGCCGGCGAATTTGATGGGCTTGCCCGTGGCCGCCCGAATGGACAACGCCGCGCCGCCCCGGGCGTCGCCGTCCAGCTTGGTGAGGACCACGCCGTCGATGCCCAGGGCCTCGTCAAAGGCGCTGGCGGCGTTCACCGCGTCCTGGCCGGTCATGGCGTCCACGACCAATAAAATCTCGTTGGGATGGACGGCGGCTTTCATCCGCTTGAGCTCGTCCATCAGCTCCTCGTCCACGTGGAGCCGGCCGGCGGTGTCTAAGAACACCATGTCGCTGCCGTGGTCCCGGGCGTGGCGGACGGCGTTTTGGGCGATCTCCACCGGGTCTCCCTGGCCCTGCTCGAAGACCGGCAGGTCCAGCTGACCCCCCACCACTTTCAGCTGCTGGATGGCGGCGGGGCGGTACACGTCGCAGGCGGCAAGCAATGGGCGCTTTTGGAGCTGCTTTCGCATGAGGCCCCCCAGCTTGGCTGTGGTGGTGGTCTTGCCCGCGCCCTGGAGACCCACCATCATCACCACGGTGGGGCCGTTGTTGGCCATGGCGATCTTGGCGCCGGCGCCGCCCATGAGGGCGGTGAGCTCCTCGTTGACGATCTTCACCACCTGCTGGGCGGGGGTGAGGCTGTCCAGCACGTCGCTGCCCACGGCCCGCTCCGTGACGGCGGCCACAAAGTCCTTGACCACCTTGTAGCTCACGTCCGCCTCCAAAAGGGCCAGGCGGACCTCCCGCATGGCCTCCCGGACGTCCGCCTCCGTCAGGCGGCCCTTGCCCCGCAGCCGCTTGAACGTGGCGCTCAGTTTTTCAGTCAGTCCCTCAAATGCCATTGGCTCAGTCCTCTAAGGCGGCGGCCTCGGTGAGGATCCGCTCCGCCAGCTCGTCCAGGCGGGCGTCCTCGTGGCGCCGGCGGTTGATGGTTTTAATCTCGCCGGCGGCGGCGGCGATGGCCTCCAGATGGGGCCGGCGGGCCTCAAACCGCTTGATGATGCCCGTCTTGTCCTCGATCTCCTGCATGGCCCCCTCCGCCCGGACGATCACGTCCCGGACGCCCTGCCGGGAGATGCCCGCGTTTTCCGCGATCTCCGCCAGGGACAGGTCCTCGTTGTAGTAGAGGTCGAAGAACTCCCTCTGCCGCTCGGTCAGCAGCTCGCCGTAGAAATCGTAGAGCATGGTCATGCGGTAGGTCTGGTTCTTCACGGGGGCCGCCTCCCTTTCTGTAAAGTTTTGGGGCTTTACAACATCAGATAGTTTACCCGACTCCGGTGGAAAAGTCAAGGGGAAAATCACCGGAAAGCGCGATTTTTTAAATTATCTCTCCGTCAGGGGCCCGGCTTTGCCCCGCCCTGTGGAGAAAACACCCCGGCTCGTGGGAATTGATCACGCCGATGGCCTGCAAATAGGCGTAGACGATGGTGGTGCCCACAAAGGTCATGCCCCGGCGCCTCAGGTCCGCCGATACCCGGTCGGAGAGGGGGGAGCTGGCCGCTTCCGTCTCATAGACCACCCGGCCGTCCGTAAAGTGCCAGATGTAGCGGGAGAAGCCGTCCCACTCCCGCTGGATGGCCAGAAAGACCTGGGCGTTCTGAACGGCGGCGGCGATCTTCCGCCGGTTGCGGACGATGGACCGGTCCTCCAGCAGGGCGGCGGTCTTCTCCGGACCGTAGGCGGCCACGGTCTCCGGGACAAATCCGTCAAAGGCGGCCCGGAAAGCCTCCCGTTTATTCAAGATGGTCTCCCAGGCCAGACCCGCCTGGAAGGACTCCAGAATCAGCAGCTCAAAGAGCGCTCCGTCGTCGTGCTGGGGTACGCCCCACTCCTCGTCGTGGTAATTGATGTACAGAGGATTGCGGGGGTTGCACCACCCGCAGCGGCAGATTGTGTCCATGGTCTCACTTCCCCTTCCTGTTGATGGAGGCCGGCCTCGGGCCGTTTTCCCGCGGCCGCCGCCGCTCCTCCCTTGACTTTCCCGCGTATGATGGGTAGTATAACATGGAGACCGGGCCGCTGTCCAGCCGGGCGGCGGTCCGGGGAAACGAGGTTTTTGCGATGACGTGTTTCGACGCCCACTCCGACCTTTTGTACGATGTGACCCGCCGGAGCCTTGCGGGAGAGACCCGTGTGCTGGAGACGCACCACCTGGACCGGCTGCGCCGGGGCGGCGTGGAGGGACTGGTGCTGGCCTGCTGGTACGGCGCCGGAGACGGCCACACGTTCTGGAAGGACGTGCCGGGGGCCGGCAGCGACGCGGCGCGGCTCCGGATCATGGCGGACTGCGCCCGGGCGGAGCTGGCCCGGTGTAGGGAAATCCGGCTTGTCCGCACGGTGAAGGAGGCGGAGGAGGCCCGGGCCGCCGGGCAGATCTACGCCTTTTTGGGGATTGAGGGCATGGCGGCCTTTGACGGGGACGCGGACGGGATCGACCGCTTTTATGAGCTCGGCGGGCGGCTGGGGATGCTGACGTGGAACGAGGAGAACGCCTTTGCCGCCGGGGCCGGGGCCGACCCGGAAAAGGGCCTCACTGACCGGGGCCGGGCGGCGGTACGGCGCATGGAGGACCTGGGCATGGTGGTGGACGTGTCCCACCTGAGCGACGGCGGCTTTTGGGACGTGATGGACCTGGCCGCGGGACCCGTCATCGCCTCCCACTCCAACTGCCGCGCTCTTTGCGATGTCCGCCGGAACCTGACGGACGACCAGCTGCGGGCCATTCGGGACAGCGGCGGCGTGGTGGGGCTGAACGTCTACCACAGCTTTGTCCACGCGGACCCCGCCAGGCAGACGGCGGAGACGCTGGCCCTCCACGCCGCCCGCATGGCGGAGGTCATGGGGGTGGAGCACGTGGGCTGCGGCTTCGACTTCTGCGAATTTTTCGGCCCGCCGGACAACGAGGGCGCGGCGGGGCTGGAGGACGCCTCCCGCATCGGGAACCTCTTCCGCTGCCTGGAGAAGCTGGGCATGAGCCGGGAGGAGCGGGCGCTCATCGCCCGGGACAACTTCCTGCGGGTGTTCCGGCAGGTGCTGGGATAAAGCTGGGGAAGCACTGGATAAATCAGCGCCTCCCTAGAACCACAGCGCCCGCTCCTCCCGAAAATGGGGCACGGGACCGTCCCGGTAGGGGTCGTAGCGGTCCACATTGCACCCGAACTCCTGCAAAAAGGCGATCTGTCCCGCCTCGGTCCAGCGGATCAGGGACATTCCCTCGAACCGCTCCTCCCGCCCGTCGTCCATGGCGTCCGCGAAATGCCACTCCACGGCGATGCGGTCCCCGCTGTGGAAAAACCGCCGGATGTCCCACCGGCGGACGGTGCCCCGGGTGTTCCACTCCTCAAACCAGAGCCGGATCCTCTCCCGCCCCCGGTACTCCGGCCCCCAGCTCTCCACATAGACCGCGGCGGGGTCAAAAATATCCCCGATCCCCAGGTCTTTCTTTTCCAGCCACATCCGAAACCACAGGCGGATGATCTCCTCTCTGCGCTCCATGTACGCCGCCGTCCTCTTCTTGAAATTCTGCCTCTCCCGGGCAGTCCGGGTCCCTTGGGGGGACAGGTCCAGCATACCACAAAAAGACAGCCAAAGAAAGAATTTGAATTTCCCCGCGAGATATACTATAATGCCAGATGTATTGTAATCCGCAAAGGAGCTGAGATATTGGAAGTCACCAGAACGAAACTCGCCGGCGGGGTGTACCTCACCTTCCACCCGGCACAGAAATTCAAGACCAGCCTGCTCTCCGCCCAGTTTGTCACCCCCCTGCGGTGGGAGACGGCCTCCGCCTGCGCCCTGCTGCCCGCTCTGCTGCGGCGGGGCACCGTGAGCTTCCCGGACATGGGAGCCCTCTCCGCCCGGCTGGACACGCTCTACGGCGCCCGCATCGACTGCACCGTGCGGAAAAAGGGCGAGAACCAGTGCGTGGGCTTTGTGGCCAGCCTCATTGACGACCGCTATGCCCCCGGCGGCGAGCGGCTGCTGGAGCCGGTGGCTTCCCTCCTGGGCGAGCTGGTGTGCGACCCGGTCACGGAGCGGGGCCGCTTCGTGGGCGACTATTTTGAAAGCGAAAAGGCCAACCTCACCGACGCCATCCGCAGCATCCTCAACGACAAGCGGGAGTACGCCGACGGCCGCCTCCTGCGGGAGATGTGCGCCGGGGAGGCCTACGGCATCCCCCGGCTGGGGGACGAGAAGAGCGCCGAGCGCATCCAGCCCCAGAAGCTGTACAGCCTGTACCGCCGGCTTATCAGTTCCGCCCAGCTGGAGCTCTTCTACAGCGGCAGCGCCAGCCGGGAGCGGGTGGAGCAGGCCCTCCGGGCGGCCTTTGCCGCCCTGCCCCGGGAGAACATCCAGGGCATCGCCCCCGCCGCGCCCCACCAGGCCCGGGAGACGGTGTACAGCGTGCCGGAGGAGCTGGACGTGACCCAGGGGAAGCTGGGCATGGGCTTCGCCTGCGGCAGCGGCGACCACACGGCGCTGCTGGTGGGCAACACCTTATTTGGCGGCAGCAGCAACTCCAAGCTCTTTTTGAACGTGCGGGAGAAGCTGTCCCTCTGCTACTACGCCTCCTCCGTGTACCACCGGCAAAAGGGGCTCATCACCGTCTCCTCCGGCATTGAGTTTGAGGACTACCAGCGGGCCTATGACGAGATCTGCGCGCAGCTTCGGGCCGTGCAGGAGGGCCGGCTGGAGGACTGGGAGCTGGAGGGCGCCCGGAGCACCCTCCTGAACGCCTACGCCTCCATGGGGGACTCCCAGGGGAAGCTGGAGAACTTCTTCCTGGGTCAGGCGGCCACCGGCAGCCACGAGACGCCGGAGGACCTGGCCGCCGCGGTGCGGGAGGTCACGCCGGAGCGGATCTTCAGCGCTATGAAAACCGTGTCGCTGGACACGGTGTACTTCCTGCGGGGAAAGGAGGCGGCGGAGTGAATCAGAGCTTCTATCAGCGCCTGGGCGAGTCCGTCTACCGGGAGACGCTCCCCAACGGCCTGCAGATCTCAGTGGTGCCCAAGCCCGGCTACGCCAAGAAGTACGCCTTTTTCGCCACCCGCTACGGCGGCATGGACACCCGCTTCCGGCTGAACGGCGCCTGGCTGGACACCCCGGCGGGCATTGCCCACTACCTGGAGCACAAGATGTTTGACACCAAGGAGGGCAACGCCCTCCAGGAACTGGCCAAAAACGGCGCGGAGCCCAACGCCTTTACCGCCAACGCCATGACGGGCTATTACTTCAGCTCCACGGAGCACTTCGAGGAGAACCTGGAGATCCTGCTGTCTTTCGTCTCCATCCCCTACTTCACCGACGAGAGCGTGGCCAAGGAGCAGGGCATCATCGGCCAGGAGATCCGCATGATCGAGGACGACCCGGACTGGCAGCTCTACGCCCGGATGATGCGGGCCCTCTACAGCCGCTCCACCGCCGCCGTGCCCATCGCCGGCACCGTGGAGAGCATCTCCCGCATCACGGCGGAGACGCTGTACGACTGCCACAGGGCCTTTTACACCCCCTCCAACATGATCTTGACCGTGGTGGGGGACGTGGACCCCGTTCACATCGCGGACATCGCCCGCCGCATCCTGCCCCGTGAGGGCGGGCCGGAGATTCCCCGGGACTACGGGGAGGAGCCGGAGGCCGTGGCGGAAACGGAGACCAGCCTCGCCATGGAGGTCTCCGTCCCCCAGTTTTTGACGGCGTTCAAGTGCCGCCCGCCCCGGGAGGGGGAGGACTTCCTGCGCGAGGCTCTCCTGGGCGGCATGGCCTGCGACATTCTGCTGGGGGACTCCAGCCCGCTGTACCTGCGGCTCTATGACCAGGGGCTCATCAACTCCAGCTTCGGCGGGGACTTCGAGCAGCTCCCGGGCGCGGCGTGCCTCTACGCCGGCGGCGACAGCAAGGACGCCCGCAAGGTGGCCGCCGAGATCCGGCGGGAGGCCCGCCGCCTGGCGGAGGGCGGCATCGAAGAGGGCTTCTACCAGCAGGTGCGCCGGGCCGCTTTCGGCGAGCACCTTCGGGGGCTGAACTCCTTTGAGAACATCGCCGTCTCCCTGACGGAGGGGTACTTCCACGGCTACGATCCATTCCGCTTCCCCCAGGTGTTCGAGAGCATCACCAAGGACGACGTGGCCGCGTTTTTGGCGGAGAACGTCACGGAGGAACGGGCGGTGCTGTCGGAGATCGTGCCGAAATGATCCCATCCGCACCGGAGAAAAAGAAAGGAAGAACAAGACTTTGACCGCGTTAAAGGATATGCCCATCAGCTTCCCCGGCCTCTTCGGAGACTGGGAGTTCAACCCCGACCCCATCGCCCTGCACATCGGCCACGGCATCTACTGGTACGGCATCATTCTGGCCTTTGCCATGCTCATGGGCCTGCTCCTCTGCATGAAGCAGGCGAAGCGCTTCGGCCTCAAGGAGGACCATGTGCTGGACATGGTCCTCTGGGGGGTGCCCTGCTGCGTGCTGGGCTCCCGGATCTACTATGTCATCTTCTATCTGGACCTCTACCGCAGGGCCGACGGCAGCTTGGACTGGGGCCGGATCATCGCCATCTGGGACGGCGGCCTGGCCATCTACGGCACCGTTATCGCCGGGGCGCTGCTGGCTTTCTTCTACGCCCGGCACAAGAAGCTGAAGCTGGGGGCCCTGACGGACCTGTGCGTCCTGGGGCTGCTGCTGGGCCAGATCATCGGCCGCTGGGCCAACTTCATCAACCGGGAGGCCTTCGGGGGCCTGACGGACCTGCCCTGGCGGATGCGCCTTTGGACCAGCGCCACCCACTACATCGAGGTCCACCCCACTTTCTTCTACGAGAGCCTGTGGAACCTCGTCGGGCTGCTGCTGATGCTGTTTGTCGTCACCAAGGGCCGCCGGTTCGACGGGGAGAACACCTGGTTCTACTTCCTCTGGTACGGCCTGGGCCGGGCCTGGGTGGAGGGCCTGAGGACCGACAGCCTCTACCTCTTCGACTGGACCCTTTTCGGCCAGCCCATCCGGGTGTCCCAGGCGCTGAGCCTGGTGATGGCGGCGGTGGCGGCGGCCATGCTGTTCTACCGCATCCGCGTCAAAAAGTGCTCGGCGGAGGACCTGCTGGTGAACCGGCTGGCCCGGCAGCAGGCGGAGGCCGCCGGCGGGGCGGAGGAGACGTCGGGAGGAGCCCCGGAGACGCCGGAGGAATCCCCCGCGACCCCGGAAGCCCCGGAGAGTCCCGAAAGCAAGGAGGACGAGCCCCATGGCGGTGCGGATTGACGGAAAGGCCCTGGCGGCCAAGGTAAAGCGCCAGGCGGCGGCGGAGGCCGCGGGGCTCCCCCGAAAACCAGGTCTCGCGGTGGTGCTGGTGGGGGAGGATCCCGCCAGCAAGGTGTATGTCGCCGGCAAGGAGCGGGACTGCGCGGAGTGCGGCATCGAGAGCTTCGGCCACCGTCTGCCGGCGGAGACCACGGAGGAATCTCTCCTGGCCCTGATCGGGACGCTGAACCGGGACCCCCGGGTGGACGGCATCCTGGTGCAGCTCCCCCTGCCGGGACACCTGCGGGAGGAGGCGGTCATCGCCGCCATCGCCCCGGACAAGGACGTAGACTGCTTCCACCCCTATAACGTGGGGCGGATGACGGCCGGGGACCCGGTGTTTCTGCCCTGCACCCCCGCGGGGGTCATGGCCATGCTGGACGAGTATGAGATCCCCGTCCGGGGAAAGCGGTGCGTGGTGCTGGGCCGCAGCAACATCGTGGGCAAGCCCATGGCGGCGCTTTTGACCCAGCGGGACGGCACCGTCACCCTCTGCCACTCCCGGACGGAGGATCTGGCCCGGTACACCCGGGAGGCGGACGTCCTGGTCTCCGCCGTGGGCAGGAGGGGCCTGGTGACGGCGGACATGGTGAAAGAGGGGGCCGCGGTCATCGACGTGGCCATGAATCGGGATGAGAGCGGCAGGCTCTGCGGCGACGTGGACTTTGCCGCCGTAGAGGCGAAGGCGGGCTGGATCACCCCCGTCCCCGGCGGCGTGGGCCCCATGACCCGGGCCTGCCTGATGCGCAACATCCTCACCGCCGCCCGGCTCCACCAGGCGTGAGAGGAGGACGGACATGCTGCACATCGGATGCCACCTGTCCTCCTCCAGGGGCTTTGCCGCCATGGGGCGGCAGGCGCTGGAGCTGGGGGCGGACACCTTTCAGTTTTTCACCCGCAATCCCCGGGGGAGCCGGGCCAAGGACCTGGACACCGCCGACGCGGCGGCCCTGGCGGAGCTGCTGGCGGAGCGCCGCTTCGCCCCCATCGTCGCCCACGCCCCCTACACCCTGAACCTCTGCGGCGCGGAGGAGAAAAACCGGGAATTCGCCCGGGAGACCATGGCCGACGACCTCAGGCGGCTGGAGCACATACCGGGGCAGTATTACAACTTCCACCCCGGCAGCCATGTGGGCCAGGGGATTGAAGCGGGGATCGACCTGATCGCCCGGGGCCTCAACGCCATTTTGACGCCTGACCTGCACACCACCGTCCTGCTGGAGACCATGGCCGGCAAGGGCAGCGAGGTGGGGGGCCGGTTCCAGGAGCTGCGGGCCATTTTGGACCGGGTGGAGCTCCCGGACAAGATGGGCGTGTGCCTGGACACCTGCCACGTCTCCGACGCCGGGTACGACATTATCCACGATTTGGACGGCGTGCTGGCGGAGTTTGACCGCTGCATTGGCTTGGACCGGCTGAAAGCCGTCCACCTCAACGACAGCAAAAATCCCCCCGGCAGCCGCAGGGACCGGCACGCGTGCATCGGCCAGGGGGAGATCGGCCTGGAGGCATTGGCCCGGGTGGTGCGCCACCCGGCGCTGCGGGACCTGCCCTTCTGCCTGGAGACTCCCAATGAGCTGCCGGGCTACAAGGCGGAGATCGCCCTCATGCGAAAGCAGGCGGAATGATGAAAGAAGACGCCCCGGCGGATTTCTCTGCCGGGGCGTCTTTTTCTACTTTGCCTCTTCCCGATATTCCGGTTTGATGTCAAAGGCGTGGTCCATGGGCCCGGGGCCGTGTCCCAGGTCCAGCATGGCGGCCAGCGCCCCGGAGAGGTAGGCCTTGGCCCGCTCCACGGACTCCGCCAGGCCGTAGCCCTTGGCCAGGTTGGAGGCGATGGCGCTGGAGAGGGTGCAGCCGGTGCCGTGGGTGTTGGGATTGTCGATGCGCCTGCCCCGGAACCACTGGCCGCCCGTCCCCTGCCACAGCAGGTCGTTGGCGTCGTTGAGGTTGTGGCCCCCCTTGCACAGCACGGCGCAGCCGTAGGCGTCGCAGATGGTCTTGGCGGCGTTCTCCATATCGGCGGCGCTGCGGATCTCCCGGCCGGAGAGCAGCTCCGCCTCCGGAATGTTGGGGGTGATGACCGCGGCCATCGGCAGCAGGCGGGCCTTCAGCGTCTCCACCGCGTCCCGGGAGATCAGCCGGTCCCCGGAGGTGGCCACCATCACCGGGTCCACCACGAGGTTCTTCGCCCCGTAAGCTTTCAGCTTCTCCGCGATGACCTCGATCAGGGGGATGCTGGACACCATCCCCGTCTTCACCGCGTCGGGGAAGATGTCGGTGAACACGCAGTCCAGCTGCTCCGCCAGAAATTCCGGGGTGCACTCCACAATGCTCCTCACCCCGGTGGTGTTCTGGGCCACCAGGGCCGTGACGGCGCTCATGGCGAAGACGCCGTTGGCGGTCATGGTCTTGATGTCCGCCTGGATGCCCGCGCCGCCGCTGGGGTCGGTGCCGGCGATGGTCAGTGCCGTTCTCATAGATCAGTCCTCCTCCGCGATTTTGTCACAAAGATGCCGCAGTTCCTCCGCCGCGGCCCTCACGTCCTCCTGGGCGAAGAGGGCGGACACCACCGCCGCCCCCGCCAGGCCGCAGCCTTTCAGCTCCAGAATATTCTCCCGGATGATGCCGCCGATGGCTACCACCGGGATGTCCACCGCCGCCGTGATGGCCCGTATGGTCTCACGCAGAATGGGCTTCGCGTCGGCCTTGGTGCCGGTGGCGAAGGCCGCCCCCACCCCCAGGTAGTCGGCCCCCGCCGCCTGGGCCCGCAGGGCCTCCTCCACGCTGTGGGCGGAGACGCCGATGATCTTCCCCGGCCCCAGAATCCGGCGGGCGTCCATCGCCGCCAGGTCCTCCTGGCCGATGTGGACGCCGTCCGCCCCGGATTTGAGGGCGACATCCACATTGTCGTTGATGATGCTGAGGGCCCCTTTCCGGCGGCACAGGGCGGTGAACCGCTCCGCCTCCGCCAGAAATGCCGCCTCGTCCAGGTGCTTCTCCCGCAGCTGGACAACGGAGGCGCCGCCGTCAATGGCGTCCTCGATCTGGCGGAAGAGGGCCTCCCCGTCCGCCGCCCAGGCCCGGTCCGTGACGGCGTAAAGCCGCAGCTGTTCTCTGGTGATGTTCATGTGACCGCCTCCCGTACAAAAGCCGCGGATACGCCGCGGGGCTCTCCTGCTGCGGTGTCCATCATACGCCGTTTTTTCCCGTTTTGCAAGGGGACTTTTCACAGAGGAGCCGGGCGGGAGGCTGTGAGAGCGGTTTGCCCCGGGCGGTCTTCCCGCTGCCCTGAGAGACGATGGTTCCCCGCCGAGTCCAATATTTCTGTGCGGAAGCCGCCGCGGGGAGCGGCTTGACAGCGGGGCGGCCCTGTGCTATACTCGTCCCTCAACTGGAGTCTGTGCCGCAAGGAAAAGAGAAAGGTGTGACAAGCCATGACAAAAATTGAATGTGTGAAAGAGCGTGATGTGGAGATTGCGGTCGTCTCCGGCGACGAGAGAGTCATTACGGACGTTTCGTCCGCTTTGGACCTGATGATGCGCGTAAAATACGAGACGGGCGCGTCCCGGATCGCCATTGACAAGAATCTGATCTGCGAGGACTTCTTCATCCTCAGCTCGGGCCTGGCCGGGGAGGTCCTCCAGAAATTCATCAACTACCACGTAAAGGCCGCCGTCTACGGCGACTACTCCCGCTACACCAGCAAGCCCCTGCGGGACTTCATCTACGAGTCCAACAACGGGCGCGACTTCTTCTTTGTGGCCGCCCGGGAGGAGGCCGTCGAAAAACTGGCGGGGGCAAAATAATACCCGCGGCATAGACACCGGTGTGAAAACAGGGCTGTCCCGAACGGGACAGCCCTGTTTGTGTGTTTATCGGATCTCACTGGGAGATGGAGGTGCCCGTCTCCCCGGCGATGCCGGCCTTGGCCCGCTCCAGCAGCGTGATGAGGGCCCTGCGGCCGGGCTTGGACTCGGCGAACTTCACCGCCGCCTCCACCTTGGGCAGCATGCTGCCGGGGGCGAACTGCCCCTCCGCGGCGTACTGCCGGGCCTCCGCCGGGGTCAGGTGGTCCAGCCACTTCTGATCCGGCTTGCCGAAGTTCACCGCCACCTTCTCCACGGCGGTGAGGATGATGAGCACGTCGGCGTCCAGCGCCTCCGCCAGCACCTCGCTGGCGAAGTCCTTGTCGATCACCGCCGCGGCGCCCTTGAGGTGGTGCCCCTCGGTCTTGAAGACGGGGATGCCGCCGCCGCCGCAGGCCACCACGATGTGGTCGCTCTCCACCAGGGCCTGGATGGTGTCCAGCTCGATGACGGACACGGGGCTGGGGGAGGCCACCACCCGGCGCCAGCCCCGGCCGGCGTCCTCCATGACGTCATAGCCCCGTTCGTCCACCATCCGCTTGGCCTCCTCCTCGGTCATGAACGCGCCGATGGGCTTGGTGGGGCACAGGAACGCCGGGTCCTGGGGGTCCACCTCCACCTGGGTCAGCACGGTGGCTACGCCCTTTTGGATGTTCCGGTCCAGCAGCTCCTCCCGCAGGGCGTTCTGGAGGTCGTAGCCGATGTAGCCCTGGCTCATGGCCACGCACACCGACAGGGGGCAGGGGATGTACTTCTCGGGGTCGGAGCGGGTCAGCTCCGCCATGGCCTTTTGGATCATGCCCACCTGGGGGCCGTTGCCGTGGGCCACGACGACCTCGTCGCCCTCCTCGATGAGATCCGCGATGGCCCGGGCGGTCTGCTTCACCGCGGTCATCTGCTCCGGCAGGTTATTGCCCAGGGCGTTGCCGCCCAGGGCCACTACGATACGCTTACCCATGATTGGTGCAACCTCAAATTCTCAAAAAATCAAAACAGCTTGCGCTTATCGCCGCCGTCCATGGCCATCAGGGCGGCCACGGGGTCTTTCACCTTGCTCATCAGAATCATGGCGGCGATGATGTAGGGCTTGTAGCTGGCCTCCTTGTACAGGGGCACCAGGTACCGGTCGAACACGGAGTTGTCCACCTCGCCCTCGGGGCAGCTGAGGCCGGTGATGTCGGCGGGCAGGCAGTGGAGATACAGGGCCTTGCCGTCCTTGGTGCGCTTCATCATCTCCTCGGTGCAGGACCAGTTCTTGAAATTGGCGTTCTGGGCCAGGAGCTTCTTCTCCAGCTCGTCGATGCCTTTCTGGTCGCCGGCCTGATAGAGCTTCGTCCGCTCCTCCATGGCGGCGAAGGGTGCCCAGCTCTTGGGGTAGACGATGTCGGCGCCGTCGAAGGCCTCCTCCATGGTGGCGACCTTGCGGTAGGAGCCGCCGGTGGCCTGGGCGTTCTTGCGGGCGATCTCCTCCACCTCGGGCATCACGTCATAGCCCTCGGGATGGGCCAGCACCACATCCATGCCGAAGCGGGTCATGAGGCCGATGACGCCCTGGGGCACGGACAGGGGCTTGCCGTAGCTGGGGGAGTAGGCCCAGGTCATGGCCAGCTTCTTGCCCTTGAGGTTCTCCACGCCGCCGAACTGGTGGATGATGTGGAGCATATCCGCCATGCACTGGGTGGGGTGGTCCACGTCGCACTGGAGGTTCACCAGGGTGGGCTGCTGCTCCAGAATGCCGTCCCGGTAGCCCTCTTTCACGGCGTCCATGAAGGTCTTCTGGTATTTGTGGCCCTCGCCGATGAACATGTCGTCCCGGATGCCGATGACGTCGGCCATGAAAGAGACCATGTTGGCGGTCTCCCGGACGGTCTCGCCGTGGGCAATCTGGCTCTTCTTCTCGTCCAGGTCCTGGACGGTGAGGCCCAGCAGGTTGCAGGCGGAGGCAAAGGAGAAGCGGGTGCGGGTGGAGTTGTCCCGGAAGATGGAGATGCCAAGGCCCGAGTCAAAGATCCGGGTGGACTTGTTCCGCTCCCGCAGGTCCCGCAGGGCGTCGGCCACGGTGAAGATGGCGTCCAGCTCCTCGTCGGTCTTGTCCCAGGTCCAGTAGAAGTCGGACTTGTACATGTTGTTGGTGTGCAGCTTCTCCAGGTGCTTGGCCAGCTCGATGGTCTTAGACATAGTCACATTCTCCTTATTCACGATGTTATTTTATTGGGGACCTTGGGTGGGGGCGGCCAGAGGGCCGTCCCCACGGGGCCGGCGGGCCCGAAATTATTTGATGTCGTTGTCCGTCAGGCTCTGGCGGAACTCCGTCACGTCGGCGGTCTTGTTCTCCGGCTTGTAGAGAGGGATGGCGGCGGCGTACACCGCGGCGCAGGTCACCAGGTCCTGCTTCCAGGTGATCTCGTTGGGGGCGTGGGCCTGGCTCTCCGCGCCGGGGCCGAAGCCCACGCAGGGGATGCCGTACCGGCCCTGGATGGAGACGCAGTTGGTGGAGAAAGTCCACTTGTCCGTCAGGGGACGGCCGGTGCGCAGGTGCATGGCGTCCTTTTTGGGGTCGGCGTCGGCGTGGCCGATGCGCTCCTCGCCCCACAGGGCGCGGTGGGCGTCCACCAGGGCCTGGACGTGGGCGGCGCTGGCTTTGTTGATCCAGGTGGGGAAGAAGCACTCGGTCTCATACACGGTGCCGGTCCAGGCGGGACGGTCGTACATGTACATGCTGACCTTCACGTCGTCGCCGTATTTCTTCACGCTGGGCAGCTGGCGGATCTCCTCCAGGCAGGAGTCCCAGGTCTCGCCGGCGGTCATGCGGCGGTCGATGGAGATGGCGCAGCTGTCCGCCACGGCGCAGCGGCTGGGGGAGGTGTAGAAGATCTGGCTGGTGGTGCAGGTGCCCCGGCCCAGGAAGCGGGCGTCCTCGTAGTGCTGGGGGTTGAACTCCTCGTTGAGCATCTTCACAAGGCCCTTGACGGTGTTGGAGGGGCCGTCGCCGTTTTCGTTCAGGGCCCGGACGTCCTGGAGGATGTCGGCCATCTTGTAGATGGCGTTGTCGCCCCGCTCCGGGGCGGAGCCGTGGCAGCTGACGCCTTTCACGTCCACCCGGATCTCCATGCGGCCCCGGTGGCCCCGGTAGATGCCGCCGTCGGTGGGCTCGGTGGAGATGACGAACTCGATCTTGCTTCTGGCGTCCTCGGGACCGTTGAAGTACTTGTTGACGATGTACTGCCAGCACATGCCGTCGCAGTCCTCCTCCTGCACGGAGCCCACCACCATGATCTTGTAGCCCGCGGGAATGAGGCCCATATCCTTCATGATCTTGGCGCCGTACACGGCGGAGGCCATGCCGCCCTCCTGGTCGCTGCCGCCCCGGCCGTAGATGATGTCGTCGGTCTCGTATCCGGTGTAGGGGTCGGACTCCCAGTTGCTGATGTTGCCGATGCCGACGGTGTCGATGTGGGAGTCGATGGCGATGATCTTCTCGCCCTGGCCCATCCAGCCGATGACGTTGCCCAGGCCGTCGATCTCCACCTTGTCATAGCCCAGCTTCTCCATCTCGGCCTTGATGCACATGACCACGTCTTTTTCCTCGCAGCTCTCGCTGGGGTGGGAGATCATGTCCCGCAGGAACCGGGACATGTCGGCCCTGTAGCCCTCCGCCGCTCTCTTGATCGCCTCAAAATCCATGATACAGCCCTCCGTGAAAATATTTTAGAGGTCGCCCTCCGGTTGCTTACAGCCATATCATATCACAAGTTTTACCGTTGTCAAACAAAAATTTTGAAAACCAAAAAAATTTTTTGCAAAAGTGTTGATTTATACAAAAAGTGTGGTATTATATAGATGTGCAACAGAGCATTTAGACAAGACTGCCATAGAAAGCGAGGGGATCGCTTATAGAAAGCGGAAAACTGGAGCTGCTCAAGCAGGTGGCGGCGGGCATCGCGGCCCAATTCGGCAGCAGCTGCGAGGTGGTGATCCACGATCTGAGCCGGAACCCGGATCACAGCATCGTCCACATCGTCAACGGCCACGTCTCCGGCCGGAAGGTGGGGGACGGCGCGTCCCATGTGGTGATGGAGCAGCTGCAGACCAACGACCCCCAGCCCCGGGACCACCTGTCCTACCTGATGAAGACCCCGGACGGCAAGATTTTAAAGTCCTCCACCGTCTACATCCGGGGCGGCAAGGGAAGGGTCTCCGCCATCCTTGCCATCAACTACGACATCTCCGCCCTCTTGATGGTGGAGAGCGCCCTCCACGGCCTGGTCTCCACCGAGGAGCCCCAGCCCGCGGAGCCGGAGAAAATCGTCAACATCAACGACCTGCTGGAGGAGCTGATATCGCAGTCCGTGGCGCTGGTGGGCAAGCCCGTGGCGCTGATGAACAAGGACGACAAGGTCCGGGCCATCCAATTTTTGAATCAGAACGGCGCGTTTCTGGTCACCAAGTCCGGCGACAAGGTCGCCAAATACTTCGGGATCTCCAAGTACACCTTGTATTCCTATATCGACACAAAACTGGAGGAGGACACACCATCATGATCGACCTTTCCGTCAACAAGCAGGGGCTTGAACACAACATCAAAAAGGCCAGGGAAAACGGCATCCTCATCCCCACCATTGCCCAGATGCAGCACCCGGAGACCATCCCCGAGAAAGTGCAGAGCCGCCTGAAGACCCTGGGCCTCTGGGACGTGGACCCCATGAACCTGTTCCGCATCACCTGGAAGAACGAGGCAAAGGAGTCCGGCGGCCTCTTCCAGGCCGTGCCCAACTACATCGAGCTGCCCCCCGTCCTCACCGGCGTGCCCTGCCGGATCATCGCCATGGCGGGCAAGTGGTTCCCCACCGGCTGCCACAAGGTCGGGGCCTCCTTCGGGTGCCTGGCCCCCCGCCTGGTGACGGGCCAGTTTGACGTGGACGTCCACAAGGCCGTGTGGCCCTCCACCGGCAACTACTGCCGGGGCGGCGCCTTCAACTCCCGCCTGCTGGGGGCCCAGGGCGTGGCCATCCTCCCGGCGGAGATGTCCAAGGAGCGCTTCGACTGGCTCCACGAGATCGGCGCCGAGGTCATCGCCACCCCCGGCTGCGAGTCCAACGTCAAGGAGATCTTCGACAAGACCAACGAGCTCAAGCAGGACCCCCAGTACATGATCTTCAACCAGTTTGAGGAGATGGGGAACCCCCTCTGGCACTACAACGTCACCGGAAACGCCCTGGCGGACGTGTTCGAGGCCGTGAAACGCCCCGGCGACCGCTTCGCCGCCGCCGCCTTTACCTCCGGCTCCGCCGGCACCATGAGCGCGGGCGACCGGCTCAAGGAGCTGTATCCCCACCTGAAGCTGGCGGTGGGCGAGGCCCTCCAGTGCCCCACCATTTTGAACAACGGCTTCGGCGGCCACCGCATCGAGGGCATCGGCGACAAGCACATCCCCTGGATCCACAACGTGCGCAACACCGACATGGCCATCGCCATCGACGACGAGGACAGCCAGCGTCTGCTGCGCCTGTTCAACACCCCGGAGGGGCAGAAGTATCTCAAGGAGGCCCTGGGCCTGGACGGCGAGCTCATTGAAAAGCTCACCTGGCTTGGCATCAGCGGCATCGCCAACGTCCTGTGCTGCATCAAGATGGCCAAGTACTACGAGCTCACGGAGCGGGACGTGGTGGGCACGGTGCTCACCGACAGCGCCGCCATGTACGGCAGCCGCGTCGCCGAGCTCAACGACCAGTACGGTCCCTACACCGTCCAGGCGGCGGAGCTGGACCACAACCTGCATATACTGGGCCTCAAGACCGACAACCTGATGGAGATGACCTACGCCGACCGCAAGCGGGTCCACCACCTGAAATACTACACCTGGGTGGAGCAGCAGGGCAAGGACATGCACGACCTCAACGACCTGTGGTACGACACCGAGGGCACCTGGGACGCCGTCCACAAGCAGGCCAAGGACCTGGATGCGCTGATCGAGGCCTTCAACGAGGAGACCGGCGTTTTGAAGAGCCTGTAAGGCATCCCAAACGCCGGACGGAGGAGAGCACATGAAATACGTCAAGCACGGAAAATGCGTCAGGTGCGGCCGGACCTACCCGGCGGCGCCGGACCTCACCACCTGCGAATGCGGCGGCATTCTGGACATTGTATACGACTACGACGCCATCAGGGCCGATCTCACCAAGGAGATTTTGGCCGCCCGGCCGGAGCGGTCCATGTGGCGTTACCGGGAGCTGCTGCCCATCGAGGACAGCACGGCCCCCACGCCATTGCGGGTGGGCTGGTCCCCCCTCTATGAGGAGCCCCGCCTTGCGGAAATGCTGGGCTTGAAGCGCCTGTGGGTCAAGGACGACGGCCAGAACCCCACCGCCTCCCTGAAGGACCGGGCCAGCGCCATGGCAGTGGCCAAGGCCCGGGAGGCGGGGGCGAAAGTCATCGCCTGCTCCTCCACCGGCAACGCCGCGTCGTCTCTGGCGGGCAACGCGGCGGCGGCGGGCCTTGCCACCTACATCTTCGTCCCCTCCCGGGCCCCCAAGGGCAAGGTGGCCCAGCTGATGACCTTCGGCGCAACGGTGATCTCCGTCCAGGGCAGCTACGAGGAGACTTTCGAGCTCTCCAAACAGGCCATTGACAAATGGGGCTGGTACAACCGCAACGCCGCCATCAACCCCTATCTCTCCGAGGGCAAGAAGACCGTGGCCCTGGAGATCATGGAGCAGCTGGAGTGGAACGTGCCGGACTACATCGCCATCAGCGTGGGGGACGGCTGCACCATCGCGGGCCTCTGGAAGGGCCTCAAGGACCTGTACGCCATCGGCTTCATCGACCGTCTCCCCCGCCTGATCTCCGCCCAGGCGGCGGGCTGCTGTCCGCTGAACCGCGCCATTGAGACCGGGGAGGACTGGCGCCCCATGGAGGAGAACACCCTGGCGGACTCCATCGCCGTGGGCGTGCCCCGGAACGCCGACAAGGCCCTCCTGGCCATTCGGGAGTCCCATGGATTGACGGTCAACGTCTCCGATGAGGAGATCATGGACGCCCAGAAGCTGCTGGGCCGCACCTGCGGCGTCTTCGGCGAGCCGGCGGGCGTCACCGGCACGGCGGGGGTGAGAAAGCTCTGTGAGCAGGGCGTGATCGGGAGGGACGACACCGTGGTCAGCGTGGTGACGGGCAACGGCCTCAAGGATGTGGCCAATGCTATCAAGGCCTGCGGCGAGCCCATCTCCATCCCCTCCGACATGGACCGCCTGCTGGAGGCTTTCGCGGAGCGCCGGATCACCCCGGACTGATTTCCGGCGGACCTTTTGGCGGATCTTTAAAAAAACAGAGGGCAAAATACGCCGCATTTCTGCCAAAAACAAGAAAAAATTGATTGTATTTTCCAGCGCTTTCTTGTATGATGGTAGTGATGGGAGCGTTCCCTCCCATTCGGTTCCTTTCCACACTGAATTACTAAGGAGGAAAACCAGAATGAAGAAGTTTCTTGCAATCCTGCTGTCTCTGGTGATGGTTTTGAGCCTGGCCGCCTGCGGAGGCGGCAATGGCGGTGAGACCACCCCGCCCGCCGACAGCGGCACCTCTGAGCCCGCCGGCGACCAGGGCGGTACGGACGCCCCCGAGGCCAAGACCGTGAAGGTGGGCCTGATCTGCATCGGCGACGAGAACGACCAGGGCTATACCTACAACTTTATCCGCGGCAAGGAGGCCGCCACCGAGGCCCTGGCCGCCAAGGGCATCAACGTGGAGTGGGTCCCTAAGTGGAACATCGGCGAGGACTCCGGCTGCGAGGACGCCAACATTGAGCTGGCGGACGAGGGCTGCCAGCTGATTATCAACAACTCCTTCGGCTTTGAGCCCTTCATGCTGAAGGTGGCTCCGGACTATCCCGACATTGAGTTCATCTCCTGCACCAACCAGGCCTCCTGGGGCGACGATCTGGACAACACCCACAACGCTTTCGCCAACATCTACGAGGGCCGGTACCTGGCCGGCGTCGTGGCGGGCATGAAGCTCCAGCAGATGATCGACGAGGGGACCATCACCGCCGACAAGGCCGTCATCGGCTACGTGGGCGCGTTCTCCTTTGCCGAGGTCATCTCCGGCTTCACCAGCTACTTCCTGGGCGCCCGGTCCGTGTGCCCCAGCGTGACCATGAAGGTCCAGTTCGTGGGCTCCTGGTCCGACGCCACCGAGGAGGCCAACGCCGCCTCCGCCCTGGCGGACATGGGCTGCGTCATGATCTCCCAGCACTCCGACAACACCACCCCCGCCACCACCGCCCAGTCCAAGGGCGTCTTCCACACCGGCTACAACAACGACATGATCAGCGTTGCCCCCGAGGCCTCCCTCATCGGCACCCGGATCGACTGGGCCCCCTACTTTGAGTACGCCATCGAGGCCGTGGCCAACGGCGAGAGCTTCGATCAGGACTGGTGCCACGGCATGGACGAGGGCGCCGTGGTCATGACGGACCTCAACGAGGCCATCGCCGCCCCCGGCACCGCCGAGAAGCTGGCGGAGGTGGAGGAGCAGATCCGCTCCGGCAAGCTGCAGGTGTTCGACACCAGCACCTTCACCATCGAGGGCAAGCCCCTGGAGAGCGCTTTCGCCCTGGACACCGACGGTGACTTCACCCCCGACTCCGAGGAGGCCGTGTTTGACGGCGCGTTCCACGAGTCCTACTTCCAGTCCGCTCCGTACTTTAACCTGCCTATTGACGGGATCGAGCGGCTGAACGAAGCGTTCGGCTGATTTCAAAACGGCAAAAAGAACTCCATAGGGGCCCCTGCGGGGGCCCCTGTTCTTTTAAAGCACCATCCGGACTCCGCCCGGCAGCGCGGCTTTCCGCCGGGATCTCTTAGAAAGGATGTGACAGTATTTGGAAAACGCTGTGTGCGCCATTGAACTCCGGGGCATCACCAAGCGCTTCGGCGAGGTGGTGGCCAACGACGGCATCGACCTCAAGCTGAACCGGGGGGAGATCCTCTCGCTGCTGGGGGAGAACGGCAGCGGCAAGACCACGCTGATGAACATGCTCTCAGGCATCTACTTCCCCGACGAGGGGCAGATCTTCGTAAACGGCCGGCCCGTCTCCATCCGCTCCCCCAAGGACGCCTTCGCCCACGGCATCGGCATGATCCACCAGCACTACAAGCTGGTGGACGTGTTCACCGCCACGGAGAACATCGTCCTGGGTCTGGAGGAGGAGGGCAGGCTGGACGTCAGGTCCGCCGAGACCAGGGTCCGGGATATATGCCAGCGCTACGGCTTTGACATCGACCCCTCTCAGAAGATCTACGATATGTCCGTTTCCCAGAAGCAGACGGTGGAGATCGTGAAAGTCCTCTACCGGGGGGCGGAGATTCTGATTCTGGACGAGCCCACCGCCGTCCTCACCCCCCAGGAGACCGACAAGCTCTTTGACGTGCTGCGGGCCATGCGCTCAGACGGCAAGGCCATCGTCATCATCACCCACAAGCTCCACGAGGTCATGGCCCTCTCCGACAAGGTGGCGGTGCTGCGCAAGGGCAAGTACATCGGCACCGTCAACACCGCCGAGACCAATCCCCAGGCCCTGACGGACATGATGGTGGGCCACGCCGTGACGCTGAACATCGACCGTCCCCAATATGAAAGGGCGGTGCCGAGGCTGGAGGTGAAAGGCCTCACCTGCCTGGACGGCGAGGGCGTGAAGAAGCTCAGCGGCGTCTCCTTTACCGCCATGGGCGGGGAGATCCTGGGGGTGGCGGGCATCGCCGGCTCCGGCCAGCGGGAGCTGCTGGAGGCCATCTCCGGCCTCTACCCCATCGCCGCCGGGGAGATCACCTACACCCCCGAGGGAAAGGAACCCTCGAGCCTGGTGGGCAAGACCCCCATGCAGATCAAAAAGGCCGGCGTGGCCATGGCCTTTGTCCCGGAGGACCGGCTGGGCATGGGGCTGGTGGGGTCCATGGGCATGACGGGGAACATGATGCTCCGGTCCTGGAAAAAGGGCAAGGGCGTCTTCGTCAACCGCAAGGACCCCAACGCCCTGGCCATGGAGATCTGGAAAGAGCTGGAGGTGGTGACCCCCAGCACCGAGTTTCCCGTCCGCCGGATGTCCGGCGGCAACGTGCAGAAGGTCCTGGTGGGCCGGGAGATCGCCAGCGCCCCCTCCGTACTTATGACCGCCTACGCCGTGCGGGGACTGGACATCAACACCTCCTATACCATCTATAACCTCCTGACGGAGCAGAAGATGAAGGGCGTGGCGGTGATCTACGTGGGCGAGGACCTGGACGTGCTGCTGGAGCTGTGCGACCGCATTCTGGTGCTCTGCGGCGGGCAGGTCAGCGGCGTGGTGGACGCCCGCACCGCCACCAAGGACCAGATCGGCCTTTTGATGACCCGCCTGGGCGGAAAGGAGGGGGCGTAGATGAACGAGAAGAAGACACCCCTGATCCGTCTCGCCAAGCGGGACGGCATGGAGGGCTGGAAGGTCTGGTGCATCCGGCTGGGCTCCATTATCGTGGCGTTGCTGCTGGGGGCCCTGGTGATGGGCCTGGCGGGGGCCAACCCCATCACCGCTTACGGCACCATGGTCTCCGGGGCTCTGGGCAAGAAGAGCGCCATCCGGCAGACCATCAAGATCGCCGTCCCGCTGCTGGGCTGCGCCCTGGCTATCGCCCCCTGCTTCAAGATGCGCTTTTGGAACATCGGCGCCGAGGGTCAGATCACCGCCGGGGCCGTGGCCGCCAGCTACTTCGCCCTCTTCTGGGTGGACCGGCTGCCCTCCCCCGTGCTGCTGATCGTCATGGGCCTGGCGGGGGCCGTGGCCGGCGGTCTGTGGGCGCTGATCCCCGCCTTTTTCAAGGCGAAGTGGAACACCAACGAGACCCTCTTCACACTGATGATGAACTACATCATCATCGGCGTGGTCCGCTGGCTTCAGGGCGGCCCCTGGGAGGGCCGCAAGGGCTCCCAGATCATCCCCCAGTTTGACAAGGCCGCATGCCTGCCCCGGGTGCTGGGGGTCCACTGCGGCTGGATCATTGTGCTGGTGCTGGTGGTGTTTATGCACATCTACATGAACCACACCAAGCACGGCTACGAGATCGCCGTCATCGGCGACAGCGTCAACACCGCCCGCTACGCCGGCATGAACGTGGGACGGGTGATGATGCGCACCATGTTCCTCTCCGGGGCCATCAGCGGGATCGTTGGGTTCATCGTGGCCTCCGGGGCCAACAACACCCTGTACGACGGCGTGGCCGGCGGCGTGGGCTTCACCTCCATCACCGTGGCCTGGCTCAGCCAGCTCAACGCCTTTGCCATGGTGGCCATCTCCATGCTGCTGGCGGTTTTGAGCAAGGGCGCGGAGACCCTCCAGACCCGTATGGCGGTGCCCACCTCCATCTCCGACATCATCACCGGCATCCTCCTCTTCTGTATGCTGGGCTGCGAGTTCTTCATCAACTACAAGCTGATCTTCCGCAAAAACAGCCATAAGGAGGCGGCAAAGTCATGAGTAATTTCCTGAGCTTGTTTTTGGCCCTGGTCATTGCCGCCATCACCTACGGCACGCCGCTGCTCTTCGGCACCCTGGGGGAGATTTTGACGGAGAAGTCCGGCAACCTGAACCTGGGCGTGGAGGGCATCATGTTCATGGGCGGCGCGCTGGGCCTGGGCGGCGTCTTCTACTACGAAAAAGCCGCCGGGGCCGGGGCCAACGGCTTTTTGGCCGTGTGCATCGGCATTCTGTGCGCGTTCCTGGCGGGGGCGTTCGCCTCGCTGATCTTCAGCTTCCTCACCACCACCCTCCGGGCCAATCAGAACGTCACCGGCCTGGCCCTGTCCATCTTCGGCACCGGCGTGGGCCAGTTCATCGGCGAGTACATGCGGGTCCGGGAGAACGGCTACATCGCCATCGGCAACGCCCTGAAGGGCTTCTTCCAGAACTCCCCTTTCCCCGCCTTCCTCCAGAGGATCCCCGTGGTGGGCGGCATCCTCTTCGGCAACAGCGTGTTTTTCTACCTGGGGCTGATTTTGGCTGTGGGGATGTTCTTCTTCCTGAACCGCACCCGGACGGGGCTGTACCTCCGCTCCGTGGGGGAGTCCCCCGCCACGGCGGACGCGGCGGGCATCAACGTGGAGCGGTACAAGTACCTCTCCACCGTCATCGGCGGCGGCATCTCCGCCGTGGGCGGCATGGTGTACATCATGACCATCGCCGGGTGCGTGTGGAACCACGAGGGCCTCAGCGGCGTGGGCTGGCTGGCGGTGGCGCTGGTTATCTTCTGTATGTGGAGGCCCCTGACCGCTATATGGGGCTCCGTGCTCTTCGGCGCGCTGATGATTTTGTACCTGCGGCTGGTGATCCCCTTTATCCCCACCCAGCTGTACAAGATCCTGCCCTATGTGGTGACGGTCATCGTGCTGATCGCCTCCAGTATGCGCAACAACAAGGAAAAGCAGCCCCCCGCCAGTCTGGGCCTGGCCTACTTCCGGGAGGACCGGTGAGAATCTTCAAAATGCGGAAAATTCCCGGAGCGTCGCTCCGGGAATTTCTCTTGGTGAAAGTTTACAATTCGTTTGCGTTTTATTCATGTATTCGACAGAGAGGTTGTGTTATGGTAAACCAAATCAACGAGATCAGGTGATACCATGCCCCTCCCCCACACGCCCCGCCGCCTGCCCTGGCGGGATCTGAAATACACGCTGTGGCTGCCATTCTATCTTCTGGGATTCCTGGCCCTGGAGCGGCTGTCCAACCGGGGCTACTGGGCCACCCAGCTGCCCATCGACGCCCGCATTCCCTTTTGCGAGTGGTTCGTCATTCCCTACTGCCTGTGGTATCCCTTTTTGATCGCCGTGGGGCTGTACCTGCTGTACCGGGACCGGGAGGCTTTCCGGCGCTATATGCTGTTTCTGGGGAGCACCTTTCTCCTCAGCGAGCTGGTGTGGCTGGTGCTGCCCAGCGGGCAGGACCTGCGGCCGGCGGTCTTTCCCCGGGAGAATCCCCTCACCGCCCTGGTGGCGGGGCTCTACCGCATCGACACCAACACCAACGTCTTCCCCTCCGTCCACGTGGTGGGGTCCGTCGGGGCGGCCCTGGCCCTGTGGGACTGCCGGGGACTGGAGAGCCGAAAGCATCTCCGCCGGGGGGCCGCGGCGCTGGCGGCGGCCATCTGCCTCTCCACGGTGTTTATCAAGCAGCACGCGGTACTGGACGCGGCGGGCGGGCTGCTGCTGGCAGGCCTGGCGGCCCGACTGGTCTACCGCTCCGCGCCGGCGTTCCGTCCCGCCCCGGAGGAGGAACCGCGGGTCCCGCGCCGCCGCTGGAGACCGCGCCTCCGGCCCTCCCGCCAGTCCTGATACTATTTGATTTGAGCCGTCTTGCCCGCCGCCGCAAGCGGCGGCAGCCGCAAAACATGGCGATATTACCTCCGACCTTTCCGTTCGGAAGCAATATCCTCTGTGCGGCAAAGCGCCCCTCCCATGCCCAATGGGAGGGGGCGCTTTTTCTGTTTTGGGATCAGCCCTCGAAATGCTCCACGATGTCCACCAGCTCCGCGCCGATGCGCTTCTGGGCCTCCTTGGTGCCCGCGCCGATGTGGGGTGTGCAGCTGACGGCTGGATGCTGGGCCAGGGCCCAGTTGGGGTCTTTCTCGCTGAGCCACACGTCCAGGCCCGCCGCCCGGACCTTGCCGGAGTTCAAAGCGTCCAGCAGGGCCCCCTCGTCCACGTTGCTGCCCCGGGAGACGTTGATGATCACCACGCCGTCCTTCATCTTCGCCAGGGACTCCGCGTCCACCAGGGCTCTGTCGCCGCCGGGGGCGCAGAGGACGATGATGTCGGACTTCGCCAGGAGCTCGTCCATGGAGACGAAGTGCATGGTCTCGCACTCGCAGCCCTCGGGCTTGCTGCGGTGGACCACGGAGAGGACGTTCATGCCCAGGGCCTGGCCCTTTTTGCCCACCATTTGGCCGATGCGGCCGTAGCCGATGACGCCCATGGTCTTGCCCTCCAGCTCGAAGCCCTTGGAGTAGGCCTTTTTCTCCCACTTGTTCTCCCGCATGGTGTGGCCGGCGATGGAGATGTTCCGGGCGCAGGAGAAGAGCAGAGCCAGGGCCAGCTCCGCCACGGCGTTGGAGGAGGCCCGGGGGGTGTTGCGCACGGCGATGCCCGCGCTCTCCGCGTACTTCACGGCGATGTTGTCCACGCCCACGCCGGCCCGGATAATGAGCTTCAACTGGCCGCCCTTGGCATCGTCGATCTGGGGCTCCTTGATCTTCGTGGCGGAGCGGATAATCACCGCGTCAAAGTCCCGCAGGGCCGTCCCCAGGGCGTCGGGCTCGTAGAACTGCTCCACCACCTCATATCCGTCCGCCCGGAGCTTTTCCACGGCGGAGGCGTCCATGCCGTCGGTGACCAATATGCGTTTTAACATAATGATGTACCCCTTTCATTCGTTCTCGGCACACCCCAGGGGTGCCGACAGCGCGAGGGTAAACGCCCATTGGGGGATGGGCGCGTCCGGCGATCCGGAGGGGCCAGGGGGAGTTTTCCCTGGTTTCTCCGCAAAGCGGAGAAATAAATTAAAATCATTTTCGGCGGGGCGTGTACCTGCCGAAAATACCTTGACCCAGCCGCCTTGGGCGGCGTCACCAGTGACCGATGTCACTGGTGATGGGGGAGGTCGAGGGGGTGCCTGCTCCCCCTCGAAGCCGTCAGGCGTGCTCCTGCTCGTATTTTTTCAGGAACTCCACCAGGGCCTCCACGCCCTCCTTGGGCATGGCGTTGTAGATGGACGCCCGGAGGCCGCCCACGCTCTTGTGGCCCTTGAGGTTGTCGAAGCCCGCCGCCTTGCTGGCGGCCACCACGTCGGCGTCCTGCTCCTTGCTGGGGGTGACAAAGGGGACGTTCATGAGGGAGCGGTCCTCCTTCACCACGGCGCCGGTGAAGAGCTTGCTGCCGTCCAGGAAGTCGTAGAGGATTTTGGCCTTTTCCTCGTTCCGCGCGTGCATGGCCTCCAGACCGCCGTTTGCCAGCAGATACTTGAAGACCTTGCCGCAGCAGTAGATGGCCCAGCAGTTGGGGGTGTTGTACAGGGAGTCGTTGTCCGCGTGGGTCTTGTAGCTCATGTAGGTGGGCACGAACTTGGGCAGATCGTCCCGCAGCAGGTCCTCCCGGATGATGACCACCGCCATGCCGGCGGGGCCCACGTTCTTCTGCACGCCAGCCCAGATCAGGCCGTACCTGCTGACGTCGCAGGGCCGGGAGAGGAACATGGAGGACTGGTCGGAGACCAGGATTTTGCCCTTGGTGTCAGGCAGGTGGTAGTAGGTGGTGCCGTTGATGGTCTCGTTCTCGCAGATGTAGACGTAGTCGGCATTCTCCGGGATGTCCAGGTTGGAGCAGTCGGGGATGTAGGAGAAGTTCTTGTCGGCGGAGGAGGCCGCGATCTTCACCTCGCCGTACTTCCTGGCCTCATTGATGGCCTTTTTGGACCAGGCGCCGGTCTCCACGTAGCAGGCGACGCCGTTTTTCATCAGGTTCATGGGGACCATGGCAAACTGGACGGTGCCGCCGCCCTGGACGAAGAGGACCTTGTAATTGTCGGGAATGCTCATGAGCTTCCGGAGGTCGGCCTCGGCCTCGTCCCGGATCTGCTGGAAGACCTTGGAGCGGTGGCTCATCTCCATGACGCACATGCCGCTGCCCCGGTAGTTCAGCATCTCGGCGGCGATTTCCTCAAGGACGGGCTCCGGCATCATGGCGGGACCTGCGGAGAAGTTATACGTGCGGTTGTATTTCATACTGCGTTCCTCCAGACTTCAAAATAGAGTTCCATGCGTTCGGTCAAAATCACCGAATTCTATCATTCAGTATATCATAAATTTAAAAATATTCAACAGAAAAATGGTCAACCTCATCAAAAATTTTCAAATGGCTCAAAATATTTTGAGATGCGGCGGGGACAGGCGGGAAACCCCCGTCATTTCCGCCTGTTTTCCCGACATCCCGCCGCGGCGGCCGGGGGGGGCCGCCGCGGCGCTTGAAGGCGGCGGGAGAATGTGGTAAAATAGGCCAAACGAAAAAGCGAGGTCATTCTATGAACGAACAGAAAAGGGGCCGCTTCCTGGCCCTGGAGGGCATTGACGGCTCCGGGAAGAGCACCCAGCTCCAGCGGCTGCTGGCGCGTCTCCGGGAACGGGGCGTCCAGTGCCGCGGCACCCAGGAGCCCTCCGACGGTCCCGTGGGGGCCATGCTCCGGCAGATCCTCACCGGCAGGATGGCGGCGGACGGGCGGGTCATCGCGGGGCTCTTCACCGCCGACCGGCTGGACCACCTGGTGAACCCCCGGGACGGGATCCTGCGGCAGGTGGAAAGCGGCGTCACCGTGGTGACGGACCGGTACTACTTCTCCTCCTACGCCTACCAGGGGGTGGAGGCGGATATGGACTGGCTCATCCAGAGCAACCGCCTCAGCGCGGAGCTGCTGCGGCCCGACGCCACCATCTTTTTGGACGTGCCCGTCTCCCAGGCGCTGGAGCGGATCGCCCGAAACCGGTCCAGCACGGAGCTCTATGAGACGAAAGAGCGCCTCACCGCCACCCGGGAGAAGTATCTGGAGGCCTTCCGGCGGCTGGAGGGACAGGAGACCGTCCTCACCGTGGACGCCGGGGCCGACGAGGAAACCGTGGCGCGGCGGGTGTGGGACGCCGTCTGCCGGTTCTTTCCCTGAGCGAAACAGAGAGAACACCCCCGGAGGCTGAGGCCTCCGGGGGTGTTTGGCTGTTTTCACACGCCGGCGGGGTCCGGGCGCTCCTCCGCCTGGGGGAGGGCCGCCTTCTTCCGGCGGCGGAAGATATGGCTGAGGTCGTCGATGACGGAGTAGAACACGGGGGTGAAGACCAGCGTCACCACGGTGGAGACCGCCATGCCGCTCATCATCACGGTGCCCATGTCGCTCATCATCTCGTTGGTCTCGCCGATCCCGACGGCCATGGGGACCATGGCCAGCACCGTGGTGAGGGTGGTCATCAGAATGGGGCGGATGCGCAGGGGACAGGCGTTGAGGATGGCAGTCTCCCGGTCCTCCCCCATCTCCCGGCGGATCTTGATGTACTCCACCAGGATGATGGAGCTGTTGACCACCGTGCCCGCCAGCATAATCAGGGCCACCAGGGAGATGATGGAGAGGTCCTTTCCGCAAAGGGGCAGGGCGAAGAGGGCCCCGGCAAAGGCCACCGGCAGGATCATCATCACGATCACCGGCATCAGGAAGGACTCGAACTGGGCCGCCAGCACGAAGTACACCAGCCCCATGGCCACCAGCAGGGCCAGCAGCAGGTCGGAGAAGCTCTCCATCATGCTCTCGTAGCTGCCGGTGATCTCCGCGGTATACCCCTCCGGCATCTGGTACTCCGCCAGGATGGCCTGCACTTCCCGGGTCATGGCGGTGGTATCTCCGCTGAGGGTGGAGCCGGTGACCTGCACCTGCCGGGACTGGTTCACCCGGGAGATGCTCTGGGGCTCCTGCACCACGGCCGCCTCCGCCACGGACCCCAGGGGCACCGTGCCGCCCAGGGCGGTGGTGATGGGCATGGAGCGCAGCGCGTCCAGGCTCTCCCCGGCGCTGCCGCCGCCCCGGACCACCACGTCCAGCTCCCGCCCGCCGATGGTGACGGTGGTGGCGGTGCTGCCCGTCAGCTCCGAGCGGACGGCCATGCCGATGGAGGCGGCGGTGAGGCCGTACTGGGCCGCCGCCTCCCGGTTTACCGTGACCTTTACCTGAGGCACCTGCTCCGCCAGGGACGTCTGCACGTCGATGGCGTCCGGCAGGCGGGCGATCTGGGCGGCCAGATCGTCGGCGACCATGGAGAGCGTCTCGTAGTCCGGGCCGGTGATGTCCAGGCTGATGTCGCTGCCGCCCATCATGCCCATGGTGCCGGAGGCGTCCACGGTGATCTCACACCCGGCGATGTCCTGCAGCAGCGGGCGCAGGCTGTCGGCGACGTCGAAGCTGCTGCGTCCGCGCTGGCCCTTGCTGGTCAGGTTCAGCATCATGGTGACGGACTCGTCCTGGGCGATGTAGTAGAGGTTCTCCATCTCCGGAATCTCCTCCTGGGCGATGGCGGAGATCCGGTCGGCAATGGCGGCGGACTCCTCCATCTCTGAGCCGATGGGCATGGAGACGGAGACGGTGACCTCCCCCTGGTCCATGTCCGGAATCAGCACCATGGTGGTGGCGAAGACCGGCACGGCGAAGACGACCACCAGCGCCGCGGAGGCCAGCATCCCGGCCTTGAGGTGGCGGACGAAGTAGTTCAAAAGCCGCAGGTAGAAGCCGTAGAGCTTTTTCACCCAGCCGCCGATTTTGGCGGAGAGGGCGCTCTGGGTTTTCTCCGCCTTTTTCAGCTGCTGGCGGCGGACCTTCTCCTCGTCCAGCAGCATATAGCAAAGGAGCGGCACCAGGGCCAGGGCGATGACGAGAGACGCGAAGATCAGCGAGGCGATGGTCAGGCAGAAGTCCCGGAACATCATGCCCGCAAGGCCCGTCACCATGCCCAGCGGGACGAACACCGCAAGCGTCGTGAGGGTGGAGGCCAGCACGGAGGTGGTGACCTCTCTCGTGCCGTCCACGCAGGCGCTCATGCGGTCATGGCCCTCGGCGGCGAAACGGTAGATATTCTCCAGCACCACGATGGAGTTGTCCACGATCATGCCCACGCCCATGGCCACGCCGCCCAGGGTCATCATGTTCAGCGTCAGGTCCAGGGCGTTCATCAGGATGAACACCGTCAGAATGCACACGGGCATGGACACCACGATGGTCATGGTGGCGCCGCCCCGGCGCAGGAACAAAAACACCACGATGGCCGCCAGCACCACGCCCTGGAGAATGTTCTGGAAGGCGGCGTTGACGGACATATCGATGTAGTCCGCGGCGCTGTATGGGATGGTGTAGGTGATGGAGGGATTCTCCTCGTGGAGCTCCGCCAGCCGTTTTTCCACCGCCTTGGCGGCGGCGGCCTCGTTGGCGCCGGACTGCTTGGAGATCTGAAGAACCACGCAGGCGGTGCCGCCGGACTTGGCGATGGCGTCGGAGGTCTCCGACTCCAGCACCACGTCCGCCACCTCGCTGAGGCGCACCACGCCGCCGGTGGGCAGCGTGAGGAGCATATTGGCCACGTCCTCCACGGACTGGAACTTGGCGTCGGTGCTGACGGTGAGTGTCTTGGAGCCGTTTTCCATGCTGCCGCCGGGGTAGAGCAGATTCTGCCCCGCCAGGTACTGGGAGACCTGGGCGGAGGAGAGGCCCAACCCGGCGGCCCGGGTGGCGTCCAGCTCCACGGCGATCTTCTGGCTCACGCCGCCGTTGACCGTCACCTGGGCCACGCCGTCGATGCGCTCCAGCGCCGGGGCCACGGTGTCCTCCGCCAGGGTCTGGAGCTCCGCCAGGTCGCCCCCCGTCAGGGCCACCATGGCCGTGGGCATCAGCTCGCTGAGGTTCAGGTTGACAATGACGGGGTCCATGGCGTCCTCCGGCAGGCTCAGCCGGTCAAACTGCTCCCGCAGCTTGGTGGCGGCGATGTCCAGATCCGTGCCCTCCACGTAGGTGATCTGGAGCTGGCTCACGCTGTCGGCGGAGGTGGAGGATACCTCGTCCACGCCGGAGACCGACATGACGGCGGACTCCAGGGGCCGGGTGATGAGCTCCTCGATGTCGCTGGGGTTGGCCCCGTTGTAGTAGCACACCACCATGGCCATGGGGGCCTCCATCTCCGGCATCAGGGCCATCTGCAGCTGCGTTGCGAACACCAGGCCGAAGATGGTGACCATGATGACCGCCAGGAGCGTCGCCACCTTGTGCTGAATACAGAACTTAGAAACACTCATGGGGCCTTAACCCTCCCCGGAGACCACCCGCACGGGGTCCCCCTCGTGGAGGTACGCCTGGCCCACCGTCACCAGCTGCTGCCCCGCCGCAAGGCCGCCCGTCACCTCGGTGACGCCGTTGCCGGTGAGGCCGGTGGTGACCTCGGTGTACCGGGCCGTGCCGTCCTCCACCACGTAGACGTACTGCACGCCGCCGCTGGTGAGGATGGACTCCGTGGGCACCACCACGGCGTCCTGGGAGACGTCGGTGAAGAAGGTGACGTCGGCGAACATCCCGGAGAGGAGGCCGCCCACGTCCGCCGGGACGGTGAGGGTGACGGTGTAGAGCCGGGTCTGCAGATTGGCCGCCTGCTCCACGGAGCGGATGACGGCGGTAAAGCGCTTGTCCACGGCGCTGACGTACACGTCCGCCTCCGCGCCGATGGCGATCTTGGGGACCAGCGCCTCGGACACGGACACGGAGACCTTCATCTGGTCCGGCCCGTCGATCACCGCCAGGGGCATGGAGTTGGAGATGAAGCTGTTCTCCACGGCGCTCATGGTCACCAGCGTCCCCGCCATGGGGGAGATGACGTTGCCGTCGGCGTCCACGTGTTCCAGGGCGGTGTCCAGCTGCTCCAGGCCGGACTTGGCGCTCTGGATGCCGGACTCCAGCTGGCTCAGGGCGGAGTTCCGTCCCGCCACGGCGTTGGAGTAGTTCAGCTCCGCCTGGTCCACCTCCAGCTGAGAGGCGGCGCCGATGGCGAAGAGGGCCTTGGTGTTGGACACGTTGTCCGCCGCCAGCTGCACCTGCTTGTCCAGGACGGCTTTCTGGTCGCTGTAGCTCTGGACGGCGCCGTTGTAGCCGATGCGGGCGGCGTTGTAGTTGGCCAGGGCGCTGCCCAGCTCCAGCGTGCAGAGGATGTCCCCCGCCTCCACCTGGTCGCCGGCCTCGAAGTATACGGCGGTGCACTTGGCGGTGGAGGCGATCATGATGGTGGTCTCGTTGTCGGCGGAGATCTTGCCGGAGACCTTGTTCTCCGCGGCGATGGTGTCCCGGGCCACGGTCTCCACCTGGACGGCGACGCCCGCCGGGACGGCGTCCTCCCCGTCCTGGGCCGTCTCCCCGCCGCCGCAGGCGGTCAGGGACAGGGCCAGCGCCAGCGCCGGCAGAAGGGCGGCGGCTTTTCTCGATATGCTCATGGGTGTCCTCCTCAATTCAGGATGCCGTGCTGCACGGCCCAGCAGTAGGTGTTGTAGGTGGAGAAGAGGTCTCCCGCGGCGGCGCGGACTTTTTCCTCCGCCTCCCGCAGGTCGTCCTCCGCCGTCAGCAGGGCGTTGCGGGAGATGGTCCCCTGCTGATACTTCAGCTCCGAGGCCTCGTAGGAGGACCGCTCGCACTCCAGGGACACCTTGGCGGCCTCCAGGATCTGACGGTAGTCCCCCACCTGGGCGTAGAGGGTGCGGAATTTCAGCTCGTAGCTTTGCACGGTGTTGTTGTATGTATACTGAGCCGCCTGCCAGGTGCGCTTGGCGTTGCGGTACTCCATGTGCTTTTCGTTGTAGCCCCAGTTGTCGGCGTCCTCCTTGTACTGGTCCCGGGCGTCCTCCAGGGTCTTCTCCGCGTCGTAGAGCTCGTAGCTCTTGTCCTTGGCGGCGGCCAGGTCCCGCTCCAGGTCCATCTCCTGGAGCTGCTGTTCCGTCACCTCCGGCAGCGGCCCCAGGGCGATTCCGCCGGTCTGCTCCGCGCCGATGAGCATCTCCAGCTGGAGCTTGTAGTTCGCCACGTTCATCCCCAGGGTGGCGAGGCCGCTCTCCAGGGAGGACCGGCCGGTCTTCACCTCCGCAAGCTGCATGGCGGAGATCTGGCCCAGCTGGTAGCGAAGCTCCATCTCCTCCACCGTGCGGTCCAGCCCTCCCAGCTGCCGCTGGAGGCTCCGCTCCTGGCTCTCCATGGCCGTCAGGGCCGCGTACAGCGACTCCCCCGCCATGACGATCTGGTCCTCCAGGTTGTTCAGCTGGCGCACCAGGTCGGCGTTGTCCTTTTGCATGTCGCCCTCCTTGATGGCGTCGAACTGCTCCCGCACGGCGTCATAGGCCCGGTCCAGCTGGTCGTATGAGGTGCGGTAATCATACTCGCTCATGAATTTGGACATCTGAACCAGCCCCCACTGGGCCTGGGCAAGGTCGTTGAGCTGGTGCCACAGCTGGTCGTAGAGCTTGTCGTAGTCAATGTCCTCAATGCTCAAAACGCTCTGCTCCAGCGCCAGCAGCTGAAGGTTGTTCTCCCGCATCCGGCGCTCCACGTTCTCGAAGCTGACCTCCCCCACCGGGTCCGGCTGGATGGTCACGTTCTCCGCCAGGTCCGGACCCGCCGGGGAGGGGGGCTCCTCCGGGGCGCTTTCCTCCTCCGCCTCGTCTCCGGCCCCCGGGGCGGTCTCCGCGGGGGACGCCCCCTCCGGAGCCGCCGCCGGGGCGTCTCCCTCCGGGGTCTCCGTCTGGGACTGCTCCTCCGCCGGGGCGGGCTGTTCCTCCGCCAGGGCGGACACGGCGCACACCGACGCCAGCACCGCCAGCGCCAGCAGCAGGGCAATGATTTTCTGTCTCATGGGCTCCTCCTTCTATGCTCTTTTCCGGGGGCACACGCGCTTCCGGCAGGCCCCGTCCCGGATGATCTCCAGCTGTTCCTCCAGCAGCCGCCGGTGTTCCGCCCGCCGCTCCGGGCGGGCCAGGCTGTCCATCACGGCGGGCACCATGACCATGGAGCTCAGCAGCAGGGTGCTGCGCACGAAGCTGTCGTCCCTCCTCCGCAGCGTGGAGAGGTCGATCTTCTCCATCAGCGGCGCGGCGGAGACGGCGGGGTCCCCGATGATCAGATGCTTGAGATCCATGCCCGGATTCAGCTGCAATACCCGGATGAAGCGGTCCCGCAGCTGTCCGGGGTCCATCTCCTGAATAATGCGGTCGTAGGCCGCCAGCTGCATCTGAAAAATATCGCCGCCGGTCTCCTCCAGCAGCCAGGCAAAGAGCCGGACAAACTGCTCCCGCACGCCCTGGAGAAGATAGGCGAACAGGTCCTCCTTATCGGCGAAGTACTGGTAGAAGCTCCCCCGGGGGATCCCGGCGTGCCGGACGATCTGGTTGATGGAGGCGTCGGCGAATTTCACCCGTGTAAATTCGCCCCAGGCCGCTTCCAGGAAGCGGCCCCGCTTCTCCTCCGGCAGGCGGAGGAACGTCTCCGTACACATAATGCACTCCCCTCTCTAAAAATGACAATTTGTCACTTTGTGACAGATTGTCATTGATTATACACAGGGGCCGAGGCCCTGTCAATCCTCTTTTCCCCTGGGGGCTGTTAAGTTTTTGTGAATTTGAGCTCCGCCCGGAGCAATGACGCCGGCGGCGGGAAACGCAAAGCGCCGGAAGAGGCCCGCGGGCCTCTTCCGGCGCTTTTTGCCAGGGCGCGCCCGCAGAGGGGCTCAACCCTTTAGAATGTCCGTGCTGCGGTACTGGACGGCCTCCGCCAGGTGAGACGCCGCGATGTCCGCCGCCCCATCCAGGTCCGCGATGGTGCGGGCCACACGCAGCACCCGGTCGTGGGACCGGGCCGTGAGGCCCATGCGCGCAAAGGCAGCCTTTAAGAGCTTTTCCCCCGCGCCGTCCAGGCGGCAGAACTCCCCCACCATGGCCGGGGTCATCCGGGCGTTGCAGGCCGTGTCCGTCCCGGCGAAGCGCCGGGCCTGGATGGCCCGGGCCGCCTCTGCCCGCTGTTTCACCGCGGCGGAGGGCTCCGGCGTCTCCCGGCGGCGCATGGCCTCGTACTCCACCGAGGGGACGGTGACATGGAGGTCGATGCGGTCCAGCAGGGGGCCGGAGATCTTCTCCGCGTACTTGGCCGCCTCCCGGTCCGAGCAGGTGCAGGGGCGGGTGGGGTGTCCCCGCCAGCCGCAGCGGCAGGGGTTCATGGCGCACACCAGCTGGAACCGGGCGGGCAGCCGCAGCGTCCCCCCCACCCGGGCCACGGTGACCTCCCCGTCCTCCAGGGGCTGGCGCAGTGCCTCCAGCACGTCCCGGTGAAACTCCGGCAGCTCGTCGAGAAACAGCACGCCGTTGTGGGCCAGGGAGATCTCGCCGGGCCGCATGGCCGGCCCGCCTCCCGCCAGAGCGGGGGCGGAGGCGGTGTGGTGGGGGGAGCGGAAGGGGCGGCGCACCAGCAGCGGCCGCCGGGGGTCCGTCATGCCCGCCACGGACCAGATGCCGGAGGTCTCCAGCGCCTCCGCCCGGCTGAGATCCGGCAAAATGGAGGGCAGGCGCTTGGCCAGCATGGACTTGCCCGCCCCGGGGGAGCCGATCATCAGCAGGTTGTGGCCCCCGGCGGCGGCGATCTCCAGCGCCCGCTTCACGTTCTCCTGGCCCATCACGTCCCGCAGGTCCGGCAGGGGAGTCTCGTCCTCCGGGGGCTCCCACACCGGGGCGGGAGAGAGGGGAGACTGTCCCCGCAGGTGGGCCGCCAGGGACCGTACGTCCTCCACGCCGTAGACCGTCAGATCCCCGGCCAGAGTGGCCTCGGCGGCGTTCTCCGCCGGGACGAACAGCTGACGGATGCCGGCGTCTCTCGCGGCCAGGGCCATGGGCAGCACGCCGTGGACGCCCCGCACTGCCCCGGTGAGGGACAGCTCCCCCAGAAAGGCCGCGTCCGGCCGCGGGGGCGGAAGCTCCCCGGCGGCGGCCAGGATTCCCACGAAAATGGGCAGATCATAGACGGTGCCCGCCTTTTTCTGCCCCGCCGGGGCCAGGTTCACCGTGATGCGGCTGACGGGAAACTTGGCGCCGCAGTTCTTCACCGCCGCCCGCACCCGCTCCCGGGCCTCCCGCACGGCGGCGTCCGGCAGGCCCACCACGTCAAAGGCCGGCAGACCCCCGGAGAGAAAGCACTCCGCGCCCACCTCGTAGCCGGATATTCCATTCAGTCCCAGAGACCGCACGCTGACCACCATGGATGCGGCACCCCCTCCGTCGGTTTTCCGCCACTGCACCGCGGGCACATGGATTCAATCACTGTACAATGCCGTTGCGGTTATTGTACCATAAAGCCCCCGCCATGGGAAACACTTTTTGAAAAACGCGGCGGGGCGGGGGAATTTGTGCCTCCGCCGGTTCCGCGGAAGACTTGATGATTCCGCCGGGATATGATATACTGTACCCTGCCAATGTGCGCAGTCCCGGCGGGGCGTGAGACGCCCCCGTCGGCGGGCGCCGTTTTGCGTCTTTGAATTCCGGGGCCCTTTCATTCGGGGCCGCCGCTGAAAAAGGAGAGTTCCCCATGGAAAAGAAGAAGTTCTATATCACCACCCCCATCTACTACCCCTCGGACAAGCTCCACATCGGCCACACCTACTGCACCGTGGCCACCGACGCCATGGCCCGCTATAAGCGCCTCACCGGCTGGGACGTGATGTTCCTCACCGGCACCGACGAGCACGGCCAGAAGATCGAGGACAAGGCCCGGGAGGCCGGCGTCACCCCCAAGGAGTTTGTGGACCGCATCGTGGAGGGCCCTGGCGGCGTGCTGGATCTGTGGAAGCTGATGAACATCTCCAACGACCGCTTCATCCGTACCACCGACGACTACCACGTCCGGTCCGTCCAGCGGATCTTCCGGCGGCTGCACGACAACGGGGACATCTACAAGGGCACCTACAAGGGCAAGTACTGCAAGCCCTGCGAGTCCTTCTGGACCGAGAGCCAGCTGGTGGACGGCAAGTGCCCCGACTGCGGCCGGGAGGTCCAGGACGCGGAGGAGGAGGCCTACTTCTTCCGTCTGTCCAAATACGCGGATCGCATCCGGGACCTGCTGGAGAACACCGACTTCCTGGAGCCCAAGAGCCGGGTCAACGAGATGGTGAAGAACTTCATCGACCCGGGGCTGGAGGACCTGTGCGTCTCCCGCACCAGCTTCACCTGGGGCATCCCCGTGGACTTCGACCCCGGCCACGTGGTCTACGTCTGGGTGGACGCCCTGACCAACTATATCACCGCCCTGGGCTACGAGAACGACCGCTACGACGACTACGGCAAGGGCTGGTGGCCCGGCGTGAACATCGTGGGCAAGGAGATCGTCCGGTTCCACTCCATCATCTGGCCCGCCATTCTCATGAGCCTGGGGGAGCCCCTGCCTAAAAAGTGCTTCGGCCACGGGTGGCTGCTGCTGGACGGCGGCAAGATGTCGAAGTCCAAGGGCAACGTGGTGGACCCCTATATCCTGGCCGAGAAGTTCGGCGTGGACGCTCTGCGCTTCTTCCTCATGCGCACGTTCCCCTTCGGCTCCGACGGCAGCTTCTCCAACGAGCTGCTGATCCAGACCATCAACAACGACCTGGCCAACGACCTGGGGAACCTGGTCAGCCGCACCGCCGCCATGACGGGCAAGTACTTCGGCGGGACGCTGCCCGCCGGATGCCGGGACTGGGCCAGTCCGGAGCCCTGGGACGCGGAGCTGCGCCAGGCCGCGGAAAACCTGCCCGCCGCATACGAAAAGGACATGGAGTCCTTCGCCCCCCACAAGGCCCTGGAGGACGTATTCAAGGTCATCCAGCGGGCCAACAAGTATATCGACGAGAACGCCCCCTGGAAGCTCTCCAAGGACATGGAGCAAAACGGCCCCCGCCTCGCCCACGTGCTCTATACCCTGCTGGAGGTCACCCGGATCTGCGGCGTGCTGCTGACGCCTTTCATGCCCGACTCCATGGAAAAGCTCTTCGCCCAGATCGGCGCCGGGGCGGAGGAGCGCACCTGGGCCAGTGCCGCGGCGTGGGGCTCCCTGCCGGAGAACGCCGCCGTCAACAAGGGGGAGAACCTCTTCCCCCGGGTGGACACGGAGAAGGCGCTTCAGGAGCTGGAGGCCGCCGCGGAGGCCGCCAAGCAGGCCGCGGCCAACGGCCCCGCCCCCCGGAAGAGCATCGAGATTGAGCCCCAGCTGACGGAGAAGGTGGACTTCGACACCTTCTGCAAGTCCGACTACCGGGTGGTGAAGGTGAAGGAGTGCGACGCGGTGAAAAAGAGCGCCAAGCTCCTGCGCTTCACCCTGGACGACGGCACCGGCGTGGACCGGCAGATCCTCTCCGGCATTCACCCCTGGTACGAGCCGGAGGAGCTGGTGGGCAAGACCCTGGTGGCCATTGTCAACCTGCCGCCCCGGAAGATGATGGGCCTGGAGAGCAACGGCATGCTGATCTCCGCCGTCCACACCGAAAACGGCCAGGAGGGTCTGCACCTGCTGATCCTGGACGACGACATCCCCGCCGGGGCCAAGCTCTGCTGACGGCTCCGGATCCCATGAGAATGAGCGGCTCCCCCTCCCGGTGAGGAGGAGCGCCGCAAGGAGCGCTATGCAGGAATTTCTGGCAGGAAAATTTGACATCGCCGTGGTGGGCGCCGGCCACGCCGGCATCGAGGCCGCCCTGGCGGCGGCCCGCCTGGGGCTGGAGACGGTGGTCTTCACCATCAACCTGGACGCCGTGGGCAACATGCCCTGCAACCCCGCCGTCGGCGGCACCGGCAAGGGGCACCTGGTCCGGGAGCTGGACGCCCTGGGGGGCGAGATGGCAAAGGCCGCCGACGCGTGCTGCATCCAGTACCGGCTCCTAAACCGCGGCAAGGGCCCCGCCGTCTGGTCCCTCCGGGCCCAGGCCGACCGGCGGCGCTACCAGGCCTATATGAAGCACGCCCTGGAGCGGCAGGAGCACCTGGCCGTCCGCCAGGGGGAGGTGACGGAGATCCGCGCCGACAACGGCGCCGTCTCCGCCGTCGTCCTGGCCACCGGGGCCGTGTTTGAGACAAAGGCCGTTATCCTGGCCACCGGGACCTACCTCTCCGGCCGCACCATCGTGGGGGAGTGGGTGGAGGACTCCGGTCCCGACGGGATGCACGCCGCCGCGCGCCTGACGGACTCCCTGAAAAAACTGGGTCTGCCCCTGCGGCGGTTCAAGACCGGCACGCCCCCCCGGGTCAACGCCCGCACTGTGGACTTTGACGAGATGGAGCTCCAGCCCGGGGATGAGCTGCCGGTGCCCTTTTCCTACTCCACCGCCGACCCGCCGGAGAACCGGGCGGTGTGCTGGCTTACCTGGACCACGGAGGAGACCAAGCGCATCGTGGAGGAGAACCTGGACCGGGCCCCCATGTACTCCGGCCTCATCGAGGGCGTGGGACCCCGGTACTGTCCCTCCTTTGAGACCAAGATCGTCCGCTTTCCCGACAAGCGCCGCCACCAGCTCTTCGTGGAGCCCATGGGGCTGGACACGGAGGAGCTGTACATCCAGGGCTTCTCCTCCTCCATGCCGGAGGAGGTGCAGGTGCGGATGCTCCACAGCGTGCCGGGCCTCCGGCATGCCGTCATGACCCGGCCCGCCTACGCCATCGAGTACGACTGCGTCGACCCCCTGGCCCTGGCCCCCACGCTGGAGGTGAAAGCCGTCCCCGGCCTTTACGGCGCGGGACAGTTCAACGGCTCCTCCGGATACGAGGAGGCGGCGGTCCAGGGCTTTTGCGCCGGGGTCAACGCCGCCCGGAAGATACGGGGCCAGTCCCCATTTCTCCTCTCCCGGTCGGAGGCCTACATCGGGACCCTCATCGACGACCTGGTGACCAAGGGCACCGACGAGCCCTACCGCATCATGACCTCCCGCAGCGAGTACCGCCTCCTCCTCCGGCAGGACAACGCCGACCTGCGGCTGACGAGGCGGGGCTATGACATCGGCCTGGTGCGGTCGGAGCGCCTCCGGGCGGTGGAGGAGAAGTACGCCCGGGTGGAGGCGGAGATCAAGCGGCTGACCCACACCGGGGTATCTCCCTCGCCGGCGCTGTCCGCTTTCCTGGCGGAGCGGGGCACCGGCGGCGCCGCCGACGGCTGTTCCCTCGTCGCCCTGCTGCGGCGGCCCCAGGTCCACTATGAGGAGCTGGCTCCTTTTGACCCCGGCCGGCCGGAGCTGCCGCCGGACGTGCGGGAGCAGGTGGAGATCTCCGTGAAGTACGAGGGCTACATCCGCCGCCAGCAGCAGCAGGTGGAGGACTTCCGGAGGATGGAGTCCCACAAGCTGCCCCCCGGTCTGGACTACGGCTCCATTCAGGGCCTGCGGCTGGAGGCCCGGGAGAAACTGAACGCCGTCCGCCCCCTGGACCTGGGGCAGGCGTCCCGGATCTCCGGCGTGTCCCCGGCGGACATCGCGGCGCTGATGATCTATCTGGAGCGGTAAATCAGAAATTTCCGGACAAACTAAATTGCTTCACTCAATTGCTTGACAGAAAGTTGAGGATCACCTGACATGAACCAGATCAAAAAGACCGCCATGGTCACCGTCTGCGGCCGGCCCAACGTGGGCAAGTCCAGCCTCACCAACGCCCTGGTGGGGGAGAAGGTGGCCATCGTCTCCAACAAGGCCCAGACCACCCGCAACCGCATCTATGGCGTGGTGAACCGGGGGGACACCCAGTTTATCCTGCTGGACACCCCGGGCCTCCACCGGCCCAAGTCCGCCCTGGGGGACTACATGGTGAAGGTCATCACCGCCAGCCTCAGCGACGTGGACTGCGCGTTGCTGCTGGTGGAGCCCATCCCCCACGTGGGCGGGCCGGAAAAGGCCCTGATCGACCGCATTCGGGAGGAGAAGATCCCCTGCGTCCTCTGCATCAACAAGATCGACACCGTGGGGCCGGCGGAGCTGCTGCCGGTGATCGCCGCCTACAGCGAGGTCTGGGACGGATTTGATGCCATCATCCCCATCTCCGCCCACACCGGCGGCGGCCTGGACGAGCTGATGCAGGAGCTCCAAAAATACGCGGCGGAGGGGCCCCAGCTGTTCCCTGACGGCCAGACCAGCGACCAGCCGGAGCGGCAGGTCATGGGGGAGCTGCTGCGGGAAAAGCTGCTGCTGTGCCTGGACAAGGAGATCCCCCACGGCACCGCCGTGGAGATTACCAGGTTCTCGGAGCGGGACAGCGGCGTCATCGACGTGGAGGCCACCATCTACTGCGAGAAAGCCAGCCACAAGGGCATCATCATCGGCAAGCAGGGGGCCATGCTGAAAAAGATCAGCTCCCTGGCCAGGCACGATATGGAGAAGTTCATGGGCGCCAAGATCTACCTGGAGACCTGGGTGAAGGTCAAGGAGAACTGGCGGGACAATGTGAATTACGTGAGAAGCCTGGGCTACCGGGAGGACTGACCGGCAGCGGAAAGCGCCCTCCCACACCGGCGCAAAGCATGCGCGAAGCGCGGGCAGAGGAGAACGTCCCTGCGTCTGCGCAGCAGGTTTTCTCCAGTCCTATCGATGAATGGAGTGCACTCCGGAGAGCACCCCAAGCGCTTCTCTTTTCTCTTCCACCGTGCACGGCGCATTCTCTTTTCTCTGGCAAGACAGAGAAAAGAGAATGGGGGGTGCATCCTCAGCACAGGCGAAGCCTGTGCGTCGTCCCCGGCCCGAGGCCGGGATCCCGGTAACACAAACATGTATGAGGTCTGTATGTTTGATTCCAGTTTGACCGGACATTTCCAGCCATAGTTTTCGACAGCCTCCGCAGACTAATCCTGTAAAGGAGGTCTGCGCAATGCTGGATCAAATGGAGCCCGCCCCCCTGTGGGAGCTGTTTTGCATGACCGGAGAGCCGCTGGCCTATGTGCTGTATCGGTGCGCCGCGGGAGAAGACGAAAACAAATCGTAATTATCCGGGGAGAGTATACTCCCCGTACATAGGAGGGGAGCGCCTTGGCGGGAACGCCCCACATTGTCATACGGGGTCTGGTCCTCCGGGAGACGGAGACGAAGGAGACGGACAAGATCCTGACCCTGCTCACGGCGGAGCGGGGCAAGCTCTCCGTCATCGCCCGGGGGGCCCGGCGGAAGAACTGCAAGTTTGCCGCCTGCGCCCAGTCCCTGGCCTGGTCCGAGTGGACCTTGTATCAGCGGGGCCAGTGGTACTACGCCAGCGAGGGGACCACGCTGGCGCTCTTCGACGGGCTGCGAAACGACCTGGAGGCCATGGCCCTGGGGTTCTACCTGGCGGAGCTGACGGAGGCCGTCACCGCCGAGGAGGAACCCGCCGGGGAGCTGCTGCGGCACCTCTTGAACGGGCTCTACGCCCTCTCCGCCCTGGGCAAGGACCCGGAGCTGGTGAAGCCCGCCTTTGAGCTGAAGCTCCTGTGCCTTGCGGGGTACGAGCCCCTGGCGGACAGCTGCGCCGTCTGCGGCGATCCGGAGCCGGAGGACCCCCGGCTGGACGTGGCGCAGGGGGTGCTCCGCTGCGGCGGCTGCGGCGGCGGGGGAGGACAGACCCTGCCGCTGTGCAGATCCTCCCTGGCGGCCCTGCGGCACATCGTCTACGGCGACCCCAGGCGGCTGTATGCGTTCCGGCTGGGGCCGGAGCCGCTAAGGCGGCTGTCCGCCGCGTCGGAGGCCTTTCTCACCGCCCAGCTGGAGCGGGGATTCCGGACGCTGGACTTCTACAGGAGCCTCCGGCAGAATACAGTCTGTTGATTTTCACTGCTTCTATACATTTTGGAGCTCCCTGGGCCGGGCGTTTGCCCGGCTGGGGGACGCATCGTGACAAGAGGAGTGCGCCATGAGCGAGCTGTTTGAAAAATCCATTCGCACGCTGGAGCTGCCCCGGGTGCTGCAATTGCTGAGCGAGCAGGCGGTCAGCGCCGAGGCCAAGGCAAGGGCCCTGCGCCTCCGCCCGGAGACGGAGGCGGAGGAGGTGCTGCGGCTGCTGGACCAGACCGACGCCGCCAGGACCATGATCGGCCTGCGGGGGAGCCCCTCTTTCTCCGGCGTGAAGCCGGTGGCGGAGGCCCTGGACCGGGCGGACCGGGGCGGCGGGCTGAACACCCGGGAGCTCTTGACCGTCGCCGGCCTCCTGACCGCCGCCCGGCGGGCCCGGGAGTACTTCAATGACGAGGCCCAGGAGAAGACCGCCATCGACCACCTGTTCCTCTCCCTCCACGGCAACCGCTTCCTGGAGGAGAAGATCAAGCGGTGCATTCCCGACGAGGACACCATCGCCGACGCCGCCTCGCCGGAGCTGGCGGACATCCGGCGGCACATGCGGGCGGCCCAGGCCAGGAGCCGCCAGATCTTACAGAAGATCATCTCCTCCCCCACCTACGGGAAGATTCTCCAGGAGGCCATCATCACCCAGCGGGACGGCCGCTTTGTGGTGCCGGTCAAGGCGGAGCACAAGGGGAGCCTGCCGGGGCTGGTCCACGACATCTCCGCCACCGGGGCCACGGTCTTCGTGGAGCCCATGGGGGTGGTGCAGGCCAACAACGAGTACGTGGAGCTGGAGGCCAAGGAGCAAAAGGAGATTGACCGGATTCTCGCCGAGCTCTCCGCCGACTGCGCGGCCCACCGGGAGTCCATCCAGTGGGACTACGACACGCTGGTGCACCTGGACCTGATCTTCGCCCGGGGGCAGCTGAGCTACAGGATGGACGGCGTGCGGCCGGAGATCCGCCGGGACGGCGTGACCAGGCTGCGAAAGGCCCGGCACCCTCTGCTGGACCCCAAGACGGCGGTTCCCATCGACATCGAGCTGGGGGGGACCTTTGACACCCTGGTGATTACCGGCCCCAACACCGGCGGCAAGACCGTGAGCCTCAAGACGCTGGGGCTTTTGACATTGATGACCCAGTGCGGCCTCCACATCCCTGTGGCGGACCGCAGCGCCGTCGCCGTCTACGAGCGTGTGCTGGCAGACATCGGCGACGAGCAGAGCATCGAGCAGAGCCTCAGTACTTTCTCCGCCCACATGGTGAATATTGTGGCCATTCTGGCGGAGGCGGACAGCCGGAGCCTGATCCTCTTCGACGAGCTGGGGGCGGGCACCGACCCGGTGGAGGGCGCGGCGCTGGCAATTTCGATTATCCAGCACGTGCGGGAGCTGGGGGCCAGGGCGGCCGCCACCACCCATTATGCGGAGCTGAAGACCTTTGCCATGACCACCGCCGGGGTGGAGAACGCCTCCTGCGAGTTCGACGTGGAGACCCTCCGGCCCACCTACCGCCTGCTCATCGGCATCCCCGGCAAGTCCAACGCCTTTGCCATCTCCCGGCGGCTGGGACTGCCGGAGACGGTGATCGACGGCGCCCGGCAGCAGCTCAGCGGCGAGGGCGTGCGGTTTGAGGACGTGCTGACCCAGCTGGAGGAGAAGCGCCAGGCCCTGGAGAAGCGGGAGGCGGAGGCGGACCGGCTGCTGCGGCAGCGGGAGGAGGACGCCAAAAAGGCCCGGGAGTTCCGGGAGCAGATGGAGCGGGCCAAGGAGAACGCCCGGGGCCGCGGCGAGGCGGAGGCCAAGCGGATCTTGCGGGACGCCCGGGCCACGGCGGACCAGGTCTTCTCGGAGCTTGCGGAGATGCGCCGCCAGCAGGCCCGCATGGAGCGCAGCGCCGACGAGAACGAGGCCCGGGCCGCCCTGCGCCGCCAGCTCAACGAGGCGGAGGAGGCCGTCACCCGCCGGGACGGGCGTGAAGAGCCCATCCCCAAGCCCAGCCGCCCCATCCGGGAGGGGGACCTGGTGGAGATCCCCGGCGTCCGCACCCCGGCGGAGGTGGTGTCCGTGGGGAAAGACGGGACGCTGCAGTTGAAGTCCGGTATTTTGAAGATGAAGGCGAAGGCGGACGAGGTGCGGCTCATCGAGGACGACGAGCGGGCGGCGAGAAAGAAGACGTCCGCCGTCACCATCCGCCAGAACGCGGACCGGGCTCTCCGGGCCTCCGCCGCCCGGGAGCTGGACATCCGGGGGCTGGAGACGCTGGAGGCCGAGGCGGTGGTGGAGAACTTCCTCTCCGCCGCCGTCATGGGGAAGCTGGAGACGGTGACCATCATCCACGGCAAGGGCACCGGGGCGCTCCGGAAAGCGGTCCACGACGTGTTGCGGCGGAACAGGGCCGTCAAGAGCTTCCGCCTGGGGGTCTACGGCGAGGGAGAGTCCGGCGTCACGGTGGTGACGATGAAATAGAGGAACTGCGGTAAAGCAACTTTAGAATGCTGCCGGCAGGAGAAAAAAGGGAGACGGTTATGGCGTTGATGATTTGCCCGGAGTGCGGAAGAGAGATCAGTGACCGGGCAGCGGTGTGTCCCAATTGCGGCTTCCCACTGGGCAAGTACCTGAAAGAGCAGGAAAAGCGGGAGAAAAAGGCGGGGAGAGCCTCCAGGAGGACCTTTTCGGACAGAGAATTGGAAGAGGCGATTGCCGGCAGGGAGAAAGAGGCAAAGGAATGTATTGAAGACGAGGAAAAATTTGAGAAGTTAATTCAGCAGCTGGAAAAGAAACTAAAAAAGATTCCGGGTATCGGAAAAAATATAAGCGATCTTGTGTGCGCGATTTCGCTGGCGAGAAGCTACATTAAGGGAGAGTATAGAGAAATCCCGGTGGGGAGCATCGTGGGAATCGTGTCTGCCCTGATCTATGTCGTCGCTCCGGTAGACCTCATTCCTGACGCGATCCCAGGCATAGGGTTCGCGGATGATGGGGCGGTGATACTTTTTGTGTTGAAAAGCATCTCCAATGATATTGACGATTATAAAGTGTGGCGCAGGGAAAACGGAAAAGAAAAACTGTGAGGTGACCATCATGCAAGAACTGGAACGGCAATTCCACATCAACTGCGTCCCCGGGGACGTGGGCCGCTACTGCATCCTGGCGGGGGACCCGGGGCGGGTGCCCGCCATCGCCGCGCTGTTTGACGGCGCGAAGCAGGTGGCGTACAACCGGGAGTTCAACGTCTGGACCGGCACGCTGCTGGGGGAGAAAGTCACCGCCTGCTCCACCGGCATCGGCGGGCCCTCCACGGCCATCGCGGTGGAGGAGCTCCACAAGTGCGGGGCGGACACTTTCCTCCGTACCGGCACCTGCGGCGGCATCGACCTGAGTGTCCAGGCCGGGGACATCGTGGTGGCCACCGGGGCCATCCGGTACGAGCACACCAGTTTGGAGTACGCGCCCATCGAGTTCCCGGCGGTGCCGGACTACGAGGCCACCGGGTGCCTGGCCCGGGCGGCGGAGGCCCTGGGTCTGCCGGTGCACCTGGGGGTGGTGCAGTGCAAGGACAGCTTCTACGGCCAGCACAGCCCCGACGCGTCCCCCGTCTCCTACGAGCTGAAGGCCAAGTGGGAGAGCTGGAAGCGGCTGGGGGTCAAGGCCAGCGAGATGGAGTCCGCGGCGCTGTTCGTCATCGCGGCGGCGCTTCACTGCCGGGCCGCGTCCTGCTTCCACGTCATCTGGAACCAGGAGCGGGAGGCCGCCGGGCTGGACCAGAGGATGACCGAGGACACCACCGCCTCCGTCCGGACGGCGGTGGAGGGCTTGAAGCTGCTGATTCAGGCGGACCGGAAAAGCCAATAAGCAAAACCCGTCCCCCGGCGTTTTCGCCGGGGGACGGGTTCTTTAATCGTCCGTGCGGACGCCGCGGCGGATGCCGCCGATGTCATAGGGCGTGGTCTGGTACACGCAGTAGTTCAGCCAGTTGCCGTAGAGCAGATGGGCGCAGGAGCGCCAGCGGACCATAGGCTCCCGGCCGGGGTCGTCCTCCGGGAAATAGTGCCGGGGGAGCTGGATGTCCACCCCGGCGGCCACGTCCCGCAGGTACTCCTTTTTCAGGGTGTCCCGGTCGTACTCCGCGTGGCCCATGAGGAACACCTGCCGGCCCTGGGCGGTCTTGACGGCGTAGACCCCCGCCTCCGGGGAGCTGGAGAGGATCTTCAGCGCTGGCACCGCCTCGATGTCCGCCCGGTCCACGGTGGTGTTCCGGGAGTGGGGGACCCAGAACTGATCGTCAAAGCCCCGGAAGAGGATGAAGTTGGGGTCCTCCAGGGTGTGGCGGAAGACGCCGAAGAGCTTGCGCCCCAGCTGCCGCTTGGGGATCCCGTAGTGGTAGTAGAGCCCCGCCTGGGCCCCCCAGCAGATGTGGAGGGTGGAGTGGACGTGGGTCTTGCTCCACTCCATGATCCCGCACAGCTCCTCCCAGTAGTCCACCTCCTCAAAGGGCAAGTGCTCCACCGGTGCGCCGGTGATGACCAGGCCGTCAAAGGTGCGGTCTTTCACCTCGTCAAAGGTCTTGTAGAAGGACAGCATGTGCTCCTGGGAGGTATTCCGGGAGATGTGCCCCGCCGGGGCGATGAGCTCCAGGTCGATCTGGAGGGGGGTGTTGCCCAGCACCCGGGCCAGCTGGGTCTCCGTGTCCACCTTGGTGGGCATCAGGTTCAGGAGGAGAATTTGCAGGGGGCGGATGTCCTGGGTGATGGCCCGGGTCTCCGTCATGACGAAGATGTTTTCCGACCTCAGCGTCCTGGTGGCGGGGAGCCGGTTGGGAATTTTGATGGGCATCAGTTCACCCCCTCCAGCGCCTGACGGATGTCGTCGATCAGGTCCTCCCGGCTCTCCAGGCCGCAGGAGATGCGGATCAGCCCCGCGGGGACCCCGGCGGCTTTCAGCTGCTCATCGGTCATCTGCCGGTGGGTGGAGGAGGCGGGGTTTAAGCAGCAGGTGCGGGCATCCGCCACGTGGGTCTCGATGGCCGCCAGCCTCAGGCGGCTCATAAAGACCCCGGCGGCCTCCCGGCCCCCCTTCAGCTCAAAGGACACCACGCCGCAGGAGCCGCGGGGCAGGTACTTTTGCGCAAGGGCGTGGTACTTGTCCCCGGGCAGGCCGCAGTAGCTGACGCGGGACACCTGCGGGTGGGCGGCCAGAAACTCCGCCACGGCCTGGCCGTTCTCGCAGTGGCGCTCCATGCGGACGTGGAGGCTCTCCAGGCCCAGGTTCAGATAAAAGGCGCTCTGGGGGGAGGGAGTGCAGCCAAAGTCCCGCATCAGCTGGGCGGTGCACTTGGTGATGAAAGCCCCCTCCCTGCCGAATTTCTCCGCGTAGGTGACGCCGTGGTAGCTCTCGTCGGGGGTGCAGAGCCCCGGGAACTTCTCTGCGTGGGCCATCCAGTCGAACCTGCCGCCGTCCACAATGGCCCCGCCCACGGCGGCGCCGTGGCCGTCCATGTACTTGGTGGTGGAGTGGGTGACGATGTCCGCGCCCCAGTCCAGGGGGCGGCAGTTCACCGGGGTGGCAAAGGTGTTGTCCACGATCAGCGGCACGCCGTGGCGGTGGGCGGCGTCGGCGAACTTCTCGATGTCCAGCACCGTCAGGGCTGGGTTGGCGATGGTCTCGCCGAAGACCGCCTTGGTATTGGGCCGGAAAGCCGCCTCCAGCTCCTCCGCGGTGCAGTCCGGGGAGACGAAGGTGGCCTCCACCCCCATCTTGGCCATGGTGACGGAGATGAGATTGAAGGTGCCGCCGTAGATGCTGGAGGAGGCGACGATGTGGTCCCCATGGGAGGCCAGATTAAAGAGAGCGAAGAAGTTGGCCGCCTGGCCGGAGGAGGTGAGCATGGCCGCTGTGCCCCCCTCCAGGGCGGCGATCTTGGCGGCGACGTAGTCGCAGGTGGGGTTCTGGAGGCGGGAGTAGAAGTAGCCGCTGCTCTCCAGGTCGAAGAGTCTGCCCATGTCCTCGCTGGTGGCGTACTTAAAGGTGGTGGACTGGACGATGGGAATCTGCCGGGGCTCGCCGCTGCCCGGGGTGTAGCCCCCCTGGACACAGATGGTCTCGGGACGGTAGTTGTGCATAAATCCTGCTCCTTTCCGGTATGCACGGGACGAAAAAAGGCTCTCGTCCCAAAGAAGTTCTTTGAGACGAAAGCCCAGCTCAGCTTCCGCGGTACCACTCAAATTGCGCCGGCCTTACGGCAAAGCGCCCCTCACGGGGTCAATCAACCCCTCCGCCCTAACGCGGCGGACACGGGACGCCCTACCTTGTCGAACGTCCGGCTCGGGAGCCATAGGACTTGGGGACCGTTCCCGCCGGCTCGCACCGCCCGCCGGCTCTCTGAGGGTCCGCATCCCCGTTCCTCTCCGTCATCGCTTTGAGGAATATTATAAAAAGCGGCGGCGGATTTGTCAACCGCGGATTTTTGCCGTGTGCTCTGTGCCGCCGGATGAAATGTCCGGCGGGAGTTCGGGGGGACTGGAATGGTGCGCCGTCATCCCAGCGCCACGTCCAGCACCATCATGATGAGAAACCCCGTCACAAACCCGCAGGTGCCCGCCCGGCTGTGGGCCTGGGGCACCAGCTCCTCCACTACCACGTACAGCATGGCCCCCGCGGCGAAGCTCAAGAGCCACGGCATCAGCGGCCGGGCCCAGGCCGCCGCCAGCACCACCAGCACGCCGAACAGAGGCTCCACCACGCCGGACATCATGCCGCCCCAGAAAGCCCGGGCGCGGCTCCGGCCCTCCTGCCGCAGCGGCAGGGCGATGGCCGCCCCCTCGGGGAAGTTCTGAATGCCGATGCCCATGGCCAGCGCCGCCGCCCCGGCGAAGTTCTCCCCCCCTGCCGCCAGGGCGAAGGCGAGGCCCACCGCCATGCCCTCCGGCACGTTATGTAGCGTGATGGCGGTCATTAAAAGCGTATTCTGCCGCCAGGCGGCGTCGCTAAGGTCCCGGCTTCGCCGGAGATGGGGCAGCAGCGCGTCCAGAGCCGCCAGGAACACCACCCCCAGCAGCATCCCCGCCGCCGCCGGCAGCCACCCGGGAAAGCGCCCGTCCTCCGCCGCCTGGTCGATGGCGGGCAGCAGCAGGCTCCACACGGCCGCCGCGGTCATCACCCCGGCGGCAAAGCCCAGCATGGCCCGCTGAAACCGGGGCCTGGGCTCCCCGGAGAGAAAGAACACCGTGGCGGCGCCCAGGGTGGTCATCAGGAACGTAAATCCGGTGCCCAGGGCCGCCCATTGTAAGGATTGCAGCATAGCGTATCTCCGCCTTCGTCTCAGGTTCGGGCGGAACACCGCCCGTATGACAGTATAGGCGGCGGCGGAGAGATCGGTGACGGGGGTTGACGGCGGCGGGGCGGTGTGGTATCCTGGCCGTGGCCCGTCCCGCGGGACGGAGCAACCGAGAGAAGGAGCTGTGCCCCATGAAGCGCAAACACTTTGATCGTGTGATCTGACCGGGAGGTCAGGACACACGAAAAACCGGCCTCCCATAGGATTGCATCAATTCTATCAGGAGGAATCATCCCATGAACCGGGAGAACAAGAGAAAGACATTTGAAAAAGGCTATTACAAGACCCATCCCTGCAGGGACACGTTCACCTGCAAAGCCTGCGGCTGGCCCGTGGGTCCGGAGGGGGCCGGAAGCGGCCACCGCAACCACTGTCCCAACTGCCTCGCCAGCCTCCACCTGGACATCGAGCCCGGGGACCGGGCGGCGGACTGCGGCGGGCTGATGGAGCCGGTGGCGGTCTGGGTCCGGAGGGGCGGCGAGTGGGCCGTCATTCACCGCTGCAAGCGGTGCGGAGCGCTGTCATCCAACCGGGTGGCGGCGGACGACAACCCCATGAAGCTGCTGTCCATCGCGGCCCGGCCCATGGCGGCCCCGCCGTTTCCCATCGAGCACCTGCACAAGCTGGCGGGCCTTGCCGGGGATGAAATACCGGAATAAAAGCCTTAGAACCTGTATTCACAGCCGTTGAACGCCGTCTAGACAGCCCTCGTCAGAAGAAACTCCGCCGCTCCATTTCCGGCTTCGCCGGAAACTCCGCTTGAGCTCCGTTTCTTCTTCCTCTCCCCACGAAACCCGCTTCGCTGGGCTTTCGAGGGGACCCCATCCGCCATACTGCGTCGATTTCCCTTGCCATAGTCAGTATGGCTGCGGAAAATCTCCTTATCTGGCGAGAAAAATCCTCGCCCATCCGGCATCCCCCGGTTGTGACTACAGGTTCTTGAGGGCGGGACATCGCAGATGTCCCGCCCTCCCGGCATCATTGGAGAGGGAACCGGAAGCGGTATTCCAGGAACCCGCCGTTTTGCAGCCAGCCTACTTGCTCTGGGCCCGCAGCACCTCCGTCATGCGCTGGGCGAAGAGCCGGCCGGCAAGGGCCGCCTCCTCCGGGGCGTTTCCGGCGGCCCCCACCTCCACCAGGAGGGACCCGGTGGTGGCGTGCTGGTTGTACCGGGAGTTTCGCAGCAGCAAAGGGCGCATCAGCGTGGGGTACTCCGCCAGGATGTCCTGCTGGAGGGCCACCGCCAGCCGCAGGTTCTCCATCCAGTCCGGGTGGGTCAGGCCGCTGCCGTCGCTGCCCACCACCAGGGTCATCTGGGCGGCGGTGCCCACGCCCTCGATGGGGGAGACCACCTTGTACTGGTTGCCCTGGCCGTCCTCGATGGCGTCCCGGTGGACGTCCAGGATGAAGCGGATGGAGGGGTACTGGGCCAGGTAGCTCTGGATGGCCGCCAGGGCCCGGTCATAGGCCCCGGAGTAGGAGGGGTAATCGTACAGCGTCCGGTCGTGGAGGACGGAGATCCCCGCCTCGCCGAAAGCCGCCGCCATCTCATCCCCCACTTTCACCACGTTGTAGCGGGTGTCCGTGGTGCGGTAGTCGCCGGACCAGACCACCTCCGTCCCCGGGGCGGGGGTATAGGCCTCGCTTCCGTGGGTGTGGAGGATCAGGATCTGGGGCTCCTCCTCCGTCAGCGCCGCGGCAAAGGGCTCCCCCAGGGCCGTGAGGGGGAGGGGCTCCTCCCGGGAGGTGCTGATGTAGCAGCGGCCGAAGACGGTGTAGCCGCTGGGGTCGGTGGGGACCAGCGTCCTGGCGGGGACGCCGTTGTCCGCCGTCTCCGCCGGGGCGGGCACGTCCAGGGGCGTCTCCTCCACGGGGATGGGGCGGTGCTCTTCCGTCTCCTCCTCCGCGGCGGCGGGGGGCGCCTCCTCCGCGCTGTGCCACAGCTCCGCCACCTCCGCCCGGGCGGACAGCAGCAGCGGCGCCTGGCTGATGGCCAGCACGGCGGCGGGGGACAGCTGGTCCCGGGTCCACAGGTCCCCCATCTCCCAGCGCAGGGCCCCCAGGGGCAGAGAGGCCCGCAGGGCCGAGAGGGCCGCGGCGGCGGTGTCGCTGCCGGCGGTGACCGCCGCCGCCCAAAGCACCGCCAGTCCCAAGATCCCCGCTCCCAGCCGCCGGAGGAGCCCGGCGGGGAGCATGGGCTTTTTTCTCATGTACATCACCTCTGGGACAACCTATGCGGCAGGGGCGGGAATTAGAAGCTGTACCAATAGCCTCAGCACAAATCTTTGCGGTCAAAATTGTCGCCGACTGCGTTGAAAAATCTTGAAATACACAAAGTATTCCTGCAATTTTTTGCCTTGCCAGCGCCAATTCTGTCTCGCAAATCTGTATGCTTCGGCTAATGGTACAGCTTCTTACAGCGTCTCAATCTCCGCCTCCGCGGCCAGCTCCGCCGCCGTCAGCGTCCCGGCGGCGTCCAGCAGGGCCGTGCGGAAGCTGCCGGGGCCCCGCCTCCCGGCCTGTTCCTCCGCCCGCCGGGCGCAGGTCTTCCAGAAAGCGGCGGCCAGGATGGCCGCGGCTGCGGGCTCCGGCTCCACGGCGGCGAACACGCCGCAAAGAGCCGACAGCATACACCCCGTCCCGGTGACGGCGGTCATCCGGGGACTTCCGCCCGAGACGCGCCAGAGGCGCTCCCCGTCGGCGGTCACGTCCTCGGGCCCGGTGAGCAGCACCGCGGCGCGGTACCGGCGGGCCAGGGCCGCCGCGGCGGCGGACCGGGCCTCCGGCGAGGCGGGATCGGGGCTGTCCACCCCCCGCTCGCCGCCGCGCTCTCCCAGCAGGGCCAGGGCCTCCCCCAGGTTCACCCGGAGAATGGACACGGGAAAGCGCTCCAGGAGCGCCCGCACCCGCTCCAGCCGCCAGGGGCTGCTCCCCACGCCCACCGGGTCCAGCACCACGGGCTGATTCCGGCGGGCCGCCTCCTGCCCGCAGAGGAGGCAGGTGTGAAAGCGCGCCTCGTCGGGGGTGCCGGTGTTCAGCACCGTGGCATCGCTGGCGGCGGTGACGTCCGCCATCTCCTCCGGGGCGTGGGCCATGACGGGGCCGGCCCCCGCCGCCAGCACCACGTTGGCGCAGTCGTTGGCGGAGACAATGTTGCTGACGCAGTGGATCAGGGGCCTGCGGGCCCGGATCTGGTCCAGGCGGGCAAAGTCCGGCATGGGGACGCCTCCTTTCAAAGTGGATTGGGAGAGGGCGGCCCGGTCACAGGACCGGGCCGCCCGGAAATCACGGTTTGTCAGTGCTCCAGAGCGCCCCGCATAGACCCCAGGGCCCCGCTCTTCTGGAGGGCGAACACCAGCGCCCCCGCCAGAATGGAACCGGCCACAGTGGAGATCAGGAACGGCGCCACATAGGCGTAAAAGGCCACGGTCCCGGCGTCCGCGCCCATAAAGGCCACGGCGATGGGGTAGGACAGGAGCCCTCCGATGACGCCGGTGCCGAAGACCTCCGCCGCCAGGGTGAGCCACAGATTTTTGGACTTCCACCAGGCCAGGCCGCAGAGAAGCGCCCCGCACATGCTGCCGGGGAACGCCAGCAGGCTCCCCAGGCTCAGCAGGTTTCGCAGGAGGCTGGCGACAAAGGCCGCGCCCAGACCGTACCAGGGCCCCAGGAACACGGCGCAGAGAATGTTGACCATGTGCTGCACCGGAGCGCACTTGCTGCCCAGCACAGGGAAAGAGAACATACTGCCCACCACGGCCACGGCGCACAGCACCCCGGCCAGGGCCAGCTTCTTCGTAGAACCGCTCTTCATAAAAATAACTCCTTTGCATCGAAAGAATCGCAGGGAGAAAACGGCAGACAACCGACAGCGTCTTCCCCTTGCATGGCAAGGCCGCGGACGAAATCCCTCGCCCGCCGGAAACTTCGGTCGGGGCTCGCTGGCCCCCTCTCACGCCGGAACACGGCTTCCCATCGCTGTCAGGGGAGGACCCGCCTCCCAAACGGCCCGGGCCCAGGGCGCTCCCCCTCGGCCCGCTCCCGGCTTCCCGGGACGCCTGCTGGATTCCGTTCCCCACGCTCCTCTCTCAAAAGAAGTCAAAAAACAGCGGATACCCGGGTGGGCATCCGCCTGGAGCGTTCTGTGCAAACTTCCTACGGTGGCATTACCCACATCAGGTCAAGAGTCCGTCCGGCATTTCCCTGTGTCCGTCTTGACAGCGCATTTTCCGCCCTGACTGCGTTAAAAAGCCTTGCAGGGCAAAAAATCCACCTGCCAATCCGCACACACTGAGATACCGTACAGCCTCTAAGGGTCGAAGCGTCGCTTCCTCTCAGCCTTTCGGCTCCCCTGTTTTTCATCCCGTATTATGGCATTTTTCCCGCCGGCTGTCAAGGGCCTTTTCCTCCGGATCTCCGGGGCGGCAGATGGAAAAAAGCGGGCGCCCGGCCTTGCGCCGGACGCCCGCTTTTCGGCCGGTGGAGACGGGGCGCTCAGAAGAGATTTTTCAGCCCCGCCAGCTTGCCGCCGATGTCGCCGGCGGCCAGCTTGGCCTTGAGACCGGTCACCAGGGGCTGGAGCTTCTCGTCGGGCAGGTCCACGCCCAGCAGTCCCTCCACAGTCTTGATGGGGTCGCCCTGGAACTTCTTGAGCAGGGCGGGGTCCTTCTGGATCTTTCCCGCCAGCTCCTCGATCTTGGCCTTTACATCGAAATTCATGTCCATGGTCTTGTTCCCTTTCTCTCTGATTTCGCCGGACCCGGGGCCCGGAGGCGTTCCCATGATATTGGATTTCCGGTCGGTTGTCAAGACGGCGGCCGGGTCCCGGCCGGGGGGCGCTCAGAGATACCGCACCAGCTCCTCCAGGGGCCTCCGGTCGTTGTGGAGCCTGGACGGATGGGCGCCCTCCGCCGGATACCCCAGGGGCAGCAGGGCGATGGGCGTGGTGCCCGCCATCTCCGGGAAGGCCGAGAGCAGCTTCTCCGGCTCAAACATCCCCACGTAGGTGGTGCCGAGACCCAGCTCCGCCGCCTGGAGCATCATCTGCGCCGCGGCGATGGCGGCGTCAATCTCCCCGTGGTCCTTGCCGTCGGTCTCCCGCTTCCAGGACACGGCGCCGTCGTACCCCACCGCCAGAATCACCGGCGGGTGGAAGTGGCTGCCCATGCACGCGTCGGCCTTTTCCAGCGCCTCCGGGGAACGGAGGACAAAAATCCGCTGGGGCCGGAGGTTGTGGGCGGTGGGGGCGCTGCGGCCGGCCTCCAGAATGAGGTCCAGCTTCTCCTGCTCCACCGGCTGAGGGCTGAATTTCCGCAGGGAGTACCTGGCGGCGGACAGTGCGTGAAAGTTCATGGCGATCTCCTCGTTTCTCTTTTTGAATGTCCGCATTGTACCACAGGATCTCCGCCGCCGCAATCCCGGAGGACGATATTTCTCTCAGAGCCCGCTCAGCTCAAAAGGGCGTTCATCTCCTGGATATCCAGGTCCTGGAGGGCCCAGTTGATGCCGTAGCCCACCACCTTGCTCAGATCCCGGACCTGGCGGTCGATGTCCTGGGTGGTGACCATCAGGCCGCCCTTGCCCCGCCGCAGGGACTCGGGGTCGATGTCCTCCACGCCGGACTCCTCCAAAAGATCCGCCGCCAGCGTGGCGGCGTCCACCACCGTGGGGATGCCCACGGCCAGCACCGGCACCCCCAGGGTCTCCTGGTTCAGCGCCGAGCGGTGATTTCCCACACCGGAGCCGGGGATGATGCCGGTGTCCGAGAGCTGCACCGTGGCGCACACCCGCTCGCAGCGGCGGGAGGCCAGGGCGTCGATGGCGATGACCAGGGCGGGCTGCACCTGCGCGACCAGCCCCCGCACCGCCTCGGCGGACTCCACGCCGGTGGTGCCCAGCACGCCGGCGCGGAACACCGCCACGGGCCGGAAGCCCGCGAAGTGCCTGGGCATGGCGGCGATCAGGTGGCGGGTGACTAAGATGTTGTCCGCCGCCAGGGGGCCCACGGCGTCCGGCGTCATGGCCGCGTTGCCCAGGCTCACGATCAGGACCGGCCCCTCCGATGGCAGCAGCTCCTTGAGCTGGGACCCCACCGCCCGGACGGCCCGCTCGAAAAAGTCCGCTTTCCGCTGCCAGAACGTGGTCAGGTCGATGGTCAGGTAGCTGCCCTGGGGCTTTCCCAGGGCCTCCTCCCCCCGCCGGTCCAAAATGTCCACCCGGGTCACCGGGTATCCCTCCCGCTTGGTCTTGGTGGCCTTGACGCCGGAGAGGCGGGTGGTCCGCTGGGCGGACTCCTGCCATAATTCCCGGGCCTCCAGGGCCAGGTCTGTGCGCTTTCCCAACATACCGCTTTGCCTCCTGCACAAAATCTGGTGCTCTTCCCTCTAGGTTTTGCGGCTGGAGATACAATATTCAGAAAATCAACGGAAATTGTAAAAAAACTCTTGCTTTTTTTCGCTCTCCCTGCTAAAATATCATTCTGCATGGTGGGGTGTTCGATTCCCCCCAACAAATCTGCCGAAAGAGGAGGTGTTTGGTTTGCCGAATATCAAGTCTGCCAAGAAGCGTGTTCTCATCGGGGCCGCCAGAAACGCGCGCAACAAGGCCACGAAGTCTGAGCTGAAGACTGCCATCAAGAAGTTCGAGGCGGCTGCCGCGGAAGGCAATCGCACCGAGGCCGACGGCGCATACAAGGTTGCGGTGAAGAAAGTCGATCAGGCCGTTGCCAAGGGCGTGATGCACAAGAACACGGCCGCTCACAGAAAGAGCGCCATGACCCTGAAGCTCAACAAGATTGGCTGATATTAGAAAGGACATCCGCCGGATGTCCTTTTTTCATGCCCTGGACTGCCGGTCCCAAAGGAATCTGGCCCTTTTCTTTCCCGGAGGACCGTGGTACAATCAACCTCAGATGAACGCTGAGACAGGAGGCCCGCCATGAAGCTCTTTGACACCCACGCCCACTACACCGACAACGCTTTCAACACCGACCGCTCAGAGCTGCTGGAGCGGCTGCTGCCGGCGGCGGGAGTGGCCGCCGCCGTGACCGCCGGGGTGGACGTGGAGAGCGCCCGGGCATCCGCCGCCCTGGCGGAGAAATACGATTATATATATGCCGCCGCCGGCCTCCACCCGGAGGACTGCGCCGGGGCCGGCGAAGCGGAGCTGGAGGAGATCCGCCGCCTGTGCCGTCACCCCAAGGTCGTTGCCGTGGGGGAGATCGGCCTGGACTACTACTGGGCGGAGAACCCGCCAAAGGAGTTCCAGCAGGAGATTTTCCGCCGCCAGCTGGCCCTGGCCCGGGAGGAGGGCCTGCCGGTGATCGTCCACGACCGGGAGGCCCACGGGGATTCCCTGGCCATTGTGAAGGAGTTCCCGGAGGCCGCCGGCGTGTTCCACTGCTTCTCCGGCAGCCCCGAGATGGCGCAGGAGCTCATCAAGCGGGGCTGGTATCTGGGCTTTGACGGCCCCATCACCTACAAAAACGCCAAGCGCGCGCCGGAGGTCGTGGCCGTCACGCCCCTGGACCGGATCGTCGTCGAGACGGACGCGCCCTACCTCTCCCCGGTGCCCAACCGGGGAAAGCGGAACGACAGCCGGAATCTGCCGTATATTGTGGAAAAGCTGGCGGAGTGGAAAGGCGTCACGCCGGAGGAAATGGCGGAGATCACCTATGAAAACGGCCTGCGGCTGTTTCCCAAGATCCGGGATTGTGAGGCGTTTTGATGCGAAAATGGATGATATTCACCCTGGTCCTGCTGGTTTTCAGCGGATGCGCCGCCCCGGCGCCGCCGGTTGAGGGGGAGCCCTTGCCGGCCGCGCCGGAGGAGGTCTGTTCCCTGCCGGAGACCTGGGACCTGGAGCCCCTCTCCGCCCCGGGCATCGTACTGGAGGGCCGGGCCCCGGCGGAGGACTGGAGGCCGGCTCCCCCCATGGGGGACCGGGATTATCACGGGAACATGATGCGCTGGGTCCGTGACAACACTGCCGAATTGGTGGCGGAGGCCCCGGGGGCGTACTTCTACGCCCTGCCCCGGACGGAGGAGCACCCTGAGGAGACCGCCCTCATCCTCTGGGGGGAGAGCGCGGCGGAGTTCGACTGTTGGTGTTTTTCCACGCCCCGGATGTTCCTCCCGGAGATGTACTGCTTTGACTTCGACGGCGACGAAGAGGACGAGCTGGTTGTCCTCTGCTACTCCGGCAGCGGCACCGGGGTCTCCGTCTGGGACCTCCACGTGGTGGAGAAAAACGGGGACGGGACGCTGACGGACTACTCCACGTTCCGCTACACGGAGGGCGGAAAACCCCTGTGGGAGGGCGTCTCCTCTCTGCTGCGGCTGGAGCGGACGGGGGACCGGGCTTTTTTAATCCTGGGCCGGGAGCTGGCGGAGGTAGATCCCGCCGCCCTGCCGGAGGAGGACCGGGCGCCGTTCACCGGCAGCACCATTCAGTTTGAGGTCTTCCCGGAGGAGCGCCGCGTTCGGTTTTTGGGAGGGGTGGATGTGGCGCCCACCTGGTACATCGCGGATCTCTCCGCCGATGTGGCCTATCAGGACGGCACATTCACCCTGTCGAATTTTCACCTGTACGGGAATGATTTTTTTTGAGGAGCGAGGAGCATGAAAAAGGGCTTTACCATCACCTACGAGTACGGGGACAACCTGTATGTCAACACCACCAACCGCTGCGACTACGCCTGTACGTTCTGCCTGCGGCACAACGAGTCCAGCGGCGGCAGCATCTACAACGACAACCTGTGGCTGGAGCGGGAGCCCACCCGGGAGGAGATCCTGGCCTCCATCGAGGGCTGGGACCTCTCCAAATACAAACAGCTGGTGTTCTGCGGCTTCGGCGAGCCCGCCTACCGGCTGGAGGACATCTGCTGGGTCATCGACCGGCTCCATGAGCGCGGCGTGAAGCTCCCCGTCCGCATGAACACCAACGGCACCGCCAGCCTGATCCACGGCCGGGACACCTGCCCGGACTTCGCCGGGCGGTTCGACGTGGTGTCCATCTCGCTGAACACCGACACGGCGGAGAAGTACGAGGCCCTGTGCCGTCCCCGTTACCCCGGGGCCTACCAGGCCATGAAGGACTTCGCCAAAGAGCTGACGCGGTATGTCCCCACGGTGATGATGACCGTGGTGGACACCATCTCGCCGGAGGAGATTGAGAACTGCCGCAAAATCTGCGAGGAGGAGATCGGCGCGGTGTACCGGGTGCGGGAGTATATCGCCGACTGAGGCTGGTCTTATGCGGTACGGCAAAGAGCCGGGACGCTATCGTCCCGGCTCTTTTTTCATGGGGTCTCCTCGTCCTGGGCGAAGAGGGCGTTATAGTCCACTTTCAGGACCTCCGCCAGCTTGTCGATCTCAAAGACGGAGGCCGAACGGTATCCGGTCTCGATATGCCCGACCATGGTCTCCGTAATATCACAGCCGCAGGTCTGCAATCTGGCGGCCAGATCCTTTTGGGTCAAGCCGCGCTTGACCCGGTAATACTTGACCTTTTGGCCGATGTTCCGGTCCAGAGGCGTGCTTCTCTTCATCAAAACCCTCCATATATAGTGGAATTAACTTGATGATAAGAGAAGTGTGTGGTAAAATGCCTCTATGTATTTAGGGAGGTGCACATCATGGACAGAGAACTTCTTGTGGAGCTCATGGAGACGTACGGCCTCTCGGGCTTCACCCCCCAGCCCGCCAGCGCGAGCCTGCGGAGTATCGCGAAAATCATCGCCGCCCGAAAGAGCGACCGGGCGTGCATCGAGGACCTCACGGTATACCTCCTGCTGAACGGGATCCCCGTGGGAGACCGGCGGCCTTGACTTCCTCCCCCCGGCGTGCTATCTTGGGGGAAACCCAGGACAGGAGGGATTTTTATGGCTTTGGAGGACCTGACCATCCGCCCCGCCGCGCCGGAGGACGCCGCCGCGCTGCTGGCCGTCTATGCCCACTATGTGGAAAAGACCGCCGTCACCTTTGAGTACGATGTGCCCGCGCCGGAGGACTTCGCCGGCCGCGTCGCCCGGACGCTGGCGCGCTACCCGTATCTGGCGGCGGAGAGCGGAGGGGAGCTGGTGGGCTACGCCTACGCCGGCTCCTTTAAGGAGCGCCCCGCCTACGACTGGGCGGTGGAGACCACGGTGTACGTCCGGGAGGACCAACGGCGCCGGGGCGCGGGCCGGGCGCTGTATGAGGCCCTGGAGCGGTGCCTGGCGGCCCAGGGCGTGCTGAATCTGAACGCCTGCATCGCCTGCCCGGAACGGGAGGACGAATACCTCACCCGGGACAGCGTGGACTTCCACAGCCGCCTGGGCTACCGCCTTGTGGGGGAGTTCCATGGCTGCGGCTGCAAGTTCGGCCGGTGGTACAACATGGTCTGGATGGAAAAGCACATCGGGGAACATCTGCCGGACCCGCCGCCGGTGCGGCCCTTTCCGGAGGTGTTCCGCCCGGAGCTGCTCCGGTGACCCCAGGGCCCCTCCCCGGCGAAAAGGATTGACATTTCCGGGAAAACAGCATATACTACCGCTTGCAAGGGAGTCCCCGGAAGGGGGCTGAGAGGAGGGTGTTGCCCCTCGACCTTTGAGCCTGCTTTTGTATCTCCACGCGCCAGCCAATCTGGGGGTGTTGAGATTCCAAACAGGCTCTTACCTGATTTGGATCATGCCAACGTAGGGATGCAAGCGGTCCGCTGTGGAGACGGCGGTTTTCTCGCAATTTCGCGGGACGTCCTTTCGGGGGCGTCCCGCTTTTGTTATATCAAGAGGAGGATTTATCATGACAGTTTCCCAGCGCCTGCGGGAGGCGGCCCGGCCCATCTGGGACCGGTGCCTGGCCCACCCCTTTGTCACCGGCATCGGCGACGGCACGCTGCCGGCGGAGAAATTCCGATACTTTATGCTCCAGGACTACCTGTACCTCTTCGACTACGCCCGGGTCTTCGCCCTGGGGGTGGTGAAGGCCCGGGAGGCGGCGCTGATGCGCACCTTCGCCCAGAATGTGGACGCGATTTTGGGCGGGGAGATGAGCATCCACCGGTCCTATATGGAGCGCCTGGGCATCACGGAGGAGCAGGTGCTGGCGGTGAAGCCCGCCCTGGACAACCTCTCCTACACCCACTATATGCTCTCCGTCTCGGAGCGGGGCGGCCCCCGGGAGATCACGGCGGCCATTCTGGCCTGCTCCTGGAGCTACGCGGAGATCGGCACGGCCCTGGCGGCCATCCCCGGCGCGGCGGACCACCCCTTTTACGGCGAGTGGATCCAAGGCTACGCGTCAGAGGACTACGGCGAGACCAACCGGGCCCTCATCGAGCTGACGGACCGCCTGGCGGCGGGGGCGTCGGAGGCGGAGCTCAAGTATCTGGAGGAGATCTTCGTCAACTGCAGCCGCTATGAGCTGGGCTTCTGGGACATGGCCTGGGAGATGCGCCCGTGAAAGCCCTGGAGTTTGAAAACGTCTCCTACCGCTACCCCGGGGAGGACTTCGACATCATCGACGGTCTGAGCTTTGCCGTGGAGCCGGGGTCTTTCCACTGCATCGTAGGCGTCAGCGGGTGCGGCAAGAGCACCATCCTCCGTATGACCTGCGGGCTTTTAAAGCCCAGGAGCGGACGGATCCTGGTGAACGGCGCGCCCATTGACGGCCAGTCCCACTACTGCGGCTATATGCCCCAGCGGGACCTGCTCTTCCCCTGGCGCACCGTGGGGGAGAATCTGGCGCTGCCCCTGGAGATCCGGGGCGGGTATACGAAGGCGGAGCGGCGGGAGCTGGCGGAGTCAGCCCTGGAGGACGTGGGCCTTGCCGGCTGCGCCGACAAGCTCCCCGGGGAGCTCTCCGGCGGGATGCGGCAGCGGGCGGCCTTTGCCCGCACTATGCTGGCGGGCAGCGGCCTTTTGCTGCTGGACGAGCCCTTTTCCGCCCTGGACTTTTTGACCCGGGTCTCCATGCAGGAGTGGCTGCTGGACCAGTGGGAGCGGCACAAGAAGACCATCCTCTTCATCACCCACGACGTGGAGGAGGCGGTGTTCCTCTCCGGCAGCGTGCTGGCGGTGGCGGAGACCCCCATCCGCCGCCTGGCGGAGATTCCCGTCCCGGCGCCCTGCCCCCGGACCCGGGCGTGCCTCACCCGGCCGGACACGGTGGCCCTGCGGGAGGAGCTGATCGAAATGCTGAGAGAGCAGGTGAAGCCATGAGCCGCGCTGGCCGCGGGAGCCTTCCCGCGCTGATCTTCCTCTTCGCGCTGCTGGTCCTCTGGCAGCTGGGGGCCATGGAGGTGAACGCCGCCTACATCCTCCCCACGCCCCTTCAAATTCTCCGGCGGCTGTGGGAGCTGCGGACGCCCCTCCTCACCGTCCACCTGCCGGCCACCATGACGGTGACGGGGCTGGGGTTGGTCATCTCCCTGGCGCTGGGGCTGGGGCTGGCGGCGGCCATGGACTGGAGCCCTCTGCTGCAAAAGTGCCTCTACCCGGTGGTGGTGGCCTCCCAGACCATCCCCACCACCGCCATCGCGCCGCTGTTCGTGCTGTGGTTCGGCTACGGCGTATGGAGCAAGGTGCTGGTGTCGGTGTTGATGACCTTCTTCCCCATCACCATCACGGTGTACGACGGCCTCCGCTCCGCCCGGGGGGAGATGGCGGAGCTGCTGGAGACCTACGGCGCCACGAAATGGGACGTCTTCTGCAAGATCAAGGTCCCCTGCGCCCTGCCCTACTTCTTCTCCGCCGTGAAGATGGCGGTGCCCATCAGCATCATCGGCGCGGCCATTGGAGAGTGGCTGGGGGCCCAGAGCGGCCTGGGATACTTCTCCCGCCGGATGATGACCCAGCTGGACGGGGCCGGGGTCTTCGCCCCCATTGTGCTGCTGAGCGTTGTGGCCATGGCGGTGACGGGACTGGTGGGCCTGGCGGAGAGACGGATCGTCAAGTGGCGGGGCGAGAGCTGAAGCGCTCCCCCGGAAAATCGAAAGGAAGTTTTACGATGAAGAGAACCTCTGCCGCCCTTTTGGCGGCCATGCTGCTGCTCACCGGGTGCTCCGCGGGCGTCATCGGCGGGGCCGACGGCCCCACGGAGATCTACGCGGGCGGCCAGGACGCCGGCGTACTGCGGGAAGTGGACGTGGTGCTGGACTGGTATCCCAACGCCCTCCACGCCTTTTTGTACGTGGCCATGGAAAAGGGCTACTACGAGGAGGAGGGGTTGAAAGTCAACATCCGCTTCCCCTCCAACGCCAACGACGCCATCTCCCTGGTGGCGGCGGGGAAGGCGGACATCGGCCTCTACTACCAGCAGGACGTGATCCAGGCCCGGGCCAACCAGGCGGTGCCCGTGAAGTCCATCGGCGCGGTGGTCCAGGGGCCGCTGAACATTGTGCTGTCCCTGAAAGAGAAGAACATCACCTCCCCCCGGGACCTGGTGGGCAAAACCGTGGGCTACGCCGGGACGGAGCTCTCGGAGGCGCTCATCCGCAGCATCATGGCAGACGTGGGGGCGGACTACGGCGATGTCACGATGATCGACGTGGGCTTTGACCTCATGAGCTCCATGACCACCGGCAGTGTGGACGCCACCATCGGGTGCCTTGTGAACCACGAGGTGCCCCAGATGGAGGAGGAGGGGTTCCAGGTCAACTGGTTCGACCTGGACGACTACGGCGTGCCCACCTACTACGAGGGCATCTTCCTGGCCAGCGACGACGCCATTGAAAACGGCGGCGAGACGCTCTCGGCGTTTCTCCGGGCCTCCGCCCGGGGCTTTGCGGACATGAAGGCGGACCCGGAGGAGGCGCTGTCCATCCTCCTGGCCAACCAGAACGAGGAGAACTTCCCCCTGTCGGAGACGGTGGAGCGGTCCAGCATGGCCGCCCTCCTGCCCATGATGGAGACGGCGGAGGCGGCTTTCCTCTCCCAGTCCGACGCCTGCTGGCAGGAGAACATCGACTGGATGCTCTCCCAGGGGCTCATCCAGGCCGCCCCGGCCCTGGACGACGTGCGGGTCAATCTTGCGTTTTGACCAAAAGGAGGGCGGGAGATTTGACCTCCCGCCCATTGTATTTCGGTTCGGACTGTGGTACAATTAATCTGACCGAAGAAAAGTGAACCGCTCATATAGTTTCGCTGTCATGGCGCGAAAGTTTCTACGGGGCCGCCCAAGGTCCCGCTATGAGTGTCTGCCCGGAGGGAAATCCCTGCGGGCGGGCGCTTTTCTTTATGTTTGGGGAACCACTGACACACTCCCCGCGCGTTGATTGCGTCAGTGCCTCCCCTGGGTTTTCTCCGGATTCAAAGAAATCAAAAAAGAGGTGTTACCATGGCTTTGACGATTCTCAAGGGTGCGATTCTCTCGGCCCCGGCCCTGGGGCGGCTGGAGGTGACGGAGGGCGGATACCTGATTGCGGAGGACGGCGTCATCACCGGGACGTTCCCCGCGCTGCCGGAGCGGTACGCCGGCGCGCCGGTGGAGGACTTCGGCGGCGCGCTGATCCTCCAGGCTCCGGCGGACCTGCACCTCCACGCCCCCCAGTACCCCATGATGGGCATGGGCATGGACCTGCCCCTGCTGGACTGGCTGAATACCTACGCCTTCCCCACAGAGGCCCGGTTCGCCGACCCCGGCTACGCCCGGGAGGTCTACCGCTGCCTGGCGGAGGACCTGATCGCAAACGGCACCACCCGGGTGTGCATGTTCTCCTCCCTCCACCGTGAGGCCACGCTGATCCTGATGGAGGAGCTGGAAAAGGCCGGAGTCACCGGGTACGTGGGCAAGGTGAACATGGACCGCAACGGCGGAGAGAATCTCCAGGAAACCACGGAGGAGTCCATGGCGGAGACCCTGCGGTGGCTGGAGGAATGCGGGGACTTCCGGCACATCCGCCCCATTGTGACTCCCCGGTTCACCCCCTCCTGCACCGACGAGCTGATGGCCTTTTTGGGGCGTCTGGCGGCGGAGCGGGGGCTTCCCGTCCAGTCCCACCTGTCGGAGAACACGGCGGAGGGGGACTGGGTGCGCCAGCTCCACCCGGACTGCGGCCAGTACTGGGAGACCTACGACAAGTATGGACTCTGGAACGGCCGCACGGTGATGGCCCACTGCGTCTGGTGCGATGAGCGGGAGCGGCGGGCCATGAAGGACGCCGGCGTCACCGCCGTCCACTGCCCGGACTCCAATCAGAACCTGTGCTCCGGCGTGTCGCCGGTGCGGGTGCTGCTCAGCGAGGGGGTAAAGGTGGCCCTGGGCACCGACGTGGCCGGCGGCGACACGTTGAGCATGCTGGACGCGGCCTCCTCCGCCATCCGGGCCTCCAAGGCCCGCCGGATTCTGGACGGCTGGGGCACGGACTTTCTGACGGCGGCGGAGGCCTGGTATCTGGCAACCTCCGCCGGAGCGGAATTCTTCGGAGAGAAGCCCGGCTTTGCCCCGGGCAATGCGCTCCACGCCCTGGTGCTGGACGACAGCCGGCTCCTCCAGCCCCATCCCCTGACGCCGGAGGAGCGGCTGGAGCGGTGCCTCTACCACCGGCAGCCCGGAGCCGTCCGGGCGGTGTGGAGCGCGGGGCGGAGGGCGCGGTGATGGAGAACAACTATCAGCCCGCGGATCCCAATACCCCGTTTTTCTTCCGGGACAGCCCCGGCTCCCTGCCGCTGTACCTCCGCCTGGAGGAGCGGATCCTCGCCATGTACCCGGAGACCCATGTCCGGGTGCAGAAGACCCAGATCTCCTTTTCCCACCGGCGGAACTTCGCCTTCGCCTCCCTCCTCCCCGCCCGGCGGGCGGCGCTGCGGCCCGACCCCTACCTCACCGTCACCGTGGGGCTGAACCGCCGGCTGGACTCCCCCCGGGTGGACGCGGTCTCGGAGCCCTATCCCGGCCGCTGGACCCATCACATCGTCATCGGCGACCAGGAGGAGCTGGACGGCGAGCTGATGGGCTGGATCCGGGAGGCGGCGGAATTTTCCGCCCAAAAGCGGTGAAATATCCAAAAACCCCTTGACATGGAAGCCGCTTGACAGTTTACACTAGGGCAAAAAGGAGGCGGTGAGATGACCAGCAAGGAGATGGAGGCCCGCTCCGGCGTGCCCCGGGCCAATATCCGCTATTATGAATCGGAGGGACTGCTGTCCCCCGCCCGGGCCAAAAACGGCTACCGGGACTACAGCGAGGCGGACCTGGCGGCATTGGAGAAGATTAAGCTCCTGCGGCGGCTGGGGGTCGGCGTGGAGGAGCTGCGGGCGCTCCGGCGGGGTTCCCGGAGCCTGGCTGAGGTTCTGGACAGCCGCATGGCGGCCCTGGCCGGGGAGCGGGGGACGCTGGAGCGGGTGGAGCAGGTCTGCGGGGAGCTGCGGCGCTCCGGCCAGACCTTTGAGACGTTGGACCCGGGGCCCTGCCTCTCCGCCCTGGACGCCCCGGCCCTGCCGGCGGCGGAGGGGGCGGTGTGGTGGAAGGCCCCGCCCGCCCCGGCTCTGCCGGAGACGGACGCTCTGCCGGTGTACACCGGCCTCACCCGGCGGCTGCTGGCGAGGCTCTTTGACGAGTACGGGCTATTATGGGTCCTGCTGGCGGCCATCGCCCTGACGGGGCACAATCCCGCCCTGACCAGCGGACTGGCGCTCCAGTTTGCCGTGCAGGTGATCTGGCTGTTCCTGGAGCCGTTGCTGCTGCGCCTCTTCGGGGCCACCCCCGGCAAGGCGCTGCTGGGCCTGCGGATCACCGGGCGGGACGGAGAGAACCTGACCTACTCCCAGGGCTTTACCCGGCACCTGATGCTGCTGTGGCACGGCGAGGGCCTCTTTATTCCCATCTGGTCCTGGATTCAGATGCTCCGCACCGCCCGCCGCTGCTGGAACGATGAGCCCCAGCCCTGGGACGAGGGCACCGCCTACGAGGCCGCCCCTTTCCGCCCCCTGCGGCACGCGGGGGCCCTGGCGCTGGCGGCGGCGCTGATCCTGGTGTGCAGCGAGGCGGCCAACAGCTTCTCCCAGCTGCCCCCCAACCGGGGCCCCCTCACCGTGGCGGAGTTCGCGGAGAACTACAACCGCCAGGCCGCCTATATCGACCCCTCCTCCGCCTGGCGGTTGGACGAGGCGGGCGCGTGGCAGCGCCTCCCGGACTCGCCGTGGACGGTGGCGGCGTATCGGGACGGCATTGTCCAGGGCATGGACATCCACTACACCCTGGAGGGCGGCGCGGTGCGGGCCGTGACGCTGGAGCGAAGGATGGAGAATCGGCAGGGGGCGACGTTTTTCCTGCCGGCGGACACCGTCGCCGCCGCTTTCACGGCCCTGGCCTGGTCCCGGGAGGACACCCCCCTGTGGACCGGCGGGCGGAAGCCCGTCATCAATGACCTGGCGGAGCGGGACTGGAGCGGCGGCTTTACCCTCCGCGGAAACGGCGCCTCGATCACCTGGGAGGTGGAGAGCCGGAACTTCTACATCGACAGAGACGGCTTCATGGCGGCCCCGACGGACGATGGGGACAATTTCCTCTCCTGCCGCTGCACCATCGCCCTGGAGGGATAGCGTGGGAGTAAATAAAAAGAGGAGGGTTTTATGATCTGTCCATACTGTCAAGCGGAGATGCAAAAGGGAGAACTCGAGGGGGACGGAAGGCGCGGCATCACATGGTGGCCGTCGGACGGCCCCTCCTGGAACAGAGTTCTCGTGGCGAAAAACGCGCTCTGGCAGTCCAAGGCGGAGGCCTTTTACTGCGGGTCCTGCCATAAGATCATCCTTGATACGGAAAAATGAGCCCGCGGCGTCAGACGGCGGGAAATGAGGGAAAGGGATTGCAAATCCCTTTCCCTCATTCTATAATAAAATCCCAGAATGCCGCCTCCGCCCAACGGAACTTTTTGGATAATACGGAGAATTTATTATATTAGCGAATTACCGCTTTACTTTGCTAATATATTGAAGTACAATGGACCCTGACAAGACGGGCGGGCCTCCCCGCCCCCAAGGAGGAACACCCCCATGGAATTGGATCTGAATCTGCTGCGGCCCCAGGAGCGCTTTTCCCTCCAGGCCCGGCTGCTGTTTGAGCGGGAGGGCTTTTGCCAGTACCGCATGGGCCGGTTTGAGGAGTACGGCCTCTACCAGGAGAACCGCCGCTTTCTGGCCTCCGACCAGGTCATCACGTTTACGGACCTGGACGGGCGGCTGCTGGCGCTGAAGCCGGACGTCACCCTCTCCATCGCCAAGAACGCCCGGGTGGAGGAGGGCGGCTGCGGGCGGTACTACTACGCCGAGAACGTCTACCGCCCCAGCCAGGAGAGCCATACGTTCCGGGAGATCAGCCAGATGGGGCTGGAGTGCATCGGCGCGGTGGACGAGGCCGTCACGGCCCAGGCGGTGTCCCTGGCGGTGCGGAGCCTGGCCCTGGCGGGCCGGGACTTCGCGGTGGAGCTGAGCCACATGGGCTTTGTCACCGGCCTCTTTGACGCCGTAGGGGCGCCGGAGGCCGTGCGGCCCAAGCTTTTGACCTGTGTCCGGGACCGGAACGGCCACGAGCTCCAGGCCGCGGCGGAGGCGGCGGGATTGTCCCGCCAGGGGACGGAGGCGCTGTGCCGCTTATCATCTCTTTCGGGGGAGTGGCAAAGCGTGCTGGCCGCGGCGGAACCCCTGGCCCTCAACGCCCCCATGGGCGGCGCGCTCCAGGAGCTGCGCGCCCTCTGCGAGACCCTGGAGGCCCGGGGGGAGACGGACCGCCTGCGTCTGGACCTGTCGTTGGTGAACGACATGGACTACTACAACGGGCTGGTCCTCCAGGGGTATCTGACGGGAGCGCCCCGGGCGGTGCTGCGGGGCGGGCGGTACGACCCTCTGGCGTCCCAGTTCCGCCCCGGGGCCCGGGCCGTCGGCTTTGCCCTGTACCTGGACGAGCTGGACCGCCTTGTGGAGGCGGCGCCGGAGGACGGCGAAAAGGTGATGCTGAACGTGGCGCTGCCCAAGGGCCGCCTGGGGGACAAGGTCTACAACCTCCTGGCGGGGGCGGGCTATGGCTGTTCGGAGGACTACGCCGACACCCGCAGGCTGGTGGTGGAGAACCGCCAGGCCGGCATCCGCTACTTTCTGGTGAAGCCCAGCGACGTGGCCATCTACGTCCAGCACGGCGCGGCGGATGTGGGCATCGTGGGAAAGGACATCCTGGCGGAGTCCGGGGCGGATGTGTACGAGCTGCTGGACACCGGCCTTGGCAAGTGCCGCATGTGCGTGGCGGGGCGGGAGGACTTCGTGGACGACCCGGGCCGGACGCTGCGGGTGGCCACCAAATTCGTAAACATCGCCAAGGACTACTACGCCTCCCAGGGACGAAGCATCGATATCATCAAGCTCAACGGGTCCATCGAGCTGGCCCCGCTGCTGGGCCTCTCCGACGTGATCGTGGACATTGTGGAGACGGGCGCCACCCTGAAGGAGAACCATTTGAAAGTGCTGACAGAGTTCATGCCCATCTCCGCCCGGTTCATCGCAAACCGGGCCAGCTGCCAGTTCAAGCGCCGGGAGATTGACGCCCTGCTGGCAAAGCTCAGGGAGGTGACGGAGGCATGATGAACATTCTGGACTTTGACGCCCTGGCCCCGGAGGACTTTTTGAACCGGGATATTCAGGCGGAAGAGGACGTCTCCGCCGCCGTGGATGAGATCCTCCAAGAGGTGCGGACCCGGGGCGACGCGGCCCTGCGGGACTACACCCGCCGCTTTGACGGCGCGGAGCTCGAGGACCTGCGGGTGAGCGGGGAGGAGTTCGCCGCCGCCCGCGAAGCGGTGGACGCTGACTTCCTGGAGACTCTCCGCCAGGCGGCGGAGAATATCCGGCGGTTCCATGAGCACCAAAAGCACAACGACTTCGTTCTGGCGGACCGCCCCGGGGTGGTGATGGGCCAGCGGTGGACCCCTATTGAGAAGGTGGGCGTCTGCGTCCCCCGGAGCCCGGAGGCGTTTCCCTCCACCGTTTTGATGAACGTGATCCCTGCCCAAATCGCCGGGGTGTCCGAGATCGTGCTGGTGACCCCGCCCCGGCAGGACGGCGCCGTCAGCCCGGAGGCCCTCATGGCGGCGGAGCTGGCGGGGGCTTCGGCGGTCTATAAGATCGGCGGCGCCCAGGCGGTGGCGGCCCTGGCCTACGGCACGGAGACGGTGCCCCGGGTGGACAAGATCGTGGGCCCCGGCGGCGTCTTCGTGGCCACGGCCAAGCGGAAGGTGTTCGGCCGGGTGGCCATCGACATGATCGCCGGCCCCAGCGAGATATTGGTGCTGGCGGACGGGAAGACGGACCCGGGATGGGCGGCGGCGGACCTTTTGAGCCAGGCGGAGCACGATCCCCTCTCCTCCGCCGTGCTGGTGACGGACAGCCGCCCCCTGGCGGAGGCCGTCCGGGCGGAGGTGGAGCGTCAGCTGGAGCAGCTTCCCCGGCGGGACGTCGCCCGCAGGTCTCTGGAGGAAAACGGCAAGATCATCGTGGCGGACAGCCTGGAAAAGGCGGTGGAGGCGGTGAACCGCATCGCCCCGGAGCACCTGGAGCTGTGCGTGGACGATCCCTTTGCCCTGCTGCCCCGGATCCAAAACGCCGGGAGCGTCTTCCTGGGCCGCACCACCCCGGAGGCCCTGGGGGACTACTTCGCGGGGCCCAACCACACCCTGCCCACCTCCGGCACGGCCCGCTTCTCCAGCCCCCTGGGGGTGGACGACTTCATGAAGCGGTCCAGCTTTTTGTACTACGACCGTCCGGCGCTCAGCACCTGCGCGGAGCGCATCGCGGACTTCGCCCGCCGGGAGGGACTGGAGGGCCACGCCAGGTCCGCGCTCTCCCGCCGGGAGGGGTGACCGGTTTGCCCCCACAGACAAAAGAGCCATCCGCATCAAGACAGAAAGAGGTATTGGAATATGTGCGACTTCCTCTCCGCCGAGGCGCGGCGCCTCGCCCCCTACACCCCCGGCGAACAGCCCCGGGACCAGCAGTACGTCAAGCTGAACACCAACGAGAGCCCCTTTCCCCCCTCCCGCAGGGTCCTCAAGGCCCTCTCCCGGGCGGAGCTTTTGAAGCTGAATCTCTACTCCGACCCGGCGTGTACGCAGCTGAACGCCGCCATCGCCGCCCGCTACGGTCTACAGAGCGGCAACGTGATCTCCGGCAACGGCTCCGACGAGATTCTGGCCTTTGCTTTCCGGGCTTTCTGCGGCCGGGGGCGGCCCGTGGCCTACGCCGACGTCACCTACAGCTTCTACCAGTCCCAGGCGGCCCTCTTCGGGCTGGAGGCCAGGGTGATCCCCCTGCGGGAGGACTTCACTCTGAGCGTGGACGACTACATGGACTTCCCCGGCACCATCGTCATCGCCAACCCCAACGCCCCCACCGGCGTCGCCGTGCCCCGGACGGACATCCAGCGGCTGCTGGAGGCGGACCCCAAGCGGGTGGTGATCGTGGACGAGGCCTATGTGGACTTCGGCGGCGAGAGCTGCGTGCCCATGATCTTCTGCTACGAGAACCTCCTGGTCACCCAGACCATGTCCAAGAGCCGCCAGCTGGCCGGCGGGCGGGTGGGCTTCGCCCTGGGAAGCGAATCGTTGATCGAGGCGCTGAACCGGGTGAAGTACAGCTTCAACCCCTACAACGTGAACCGCCTCTCCCTCATCGCCGGAACCGCCGCCATGGAGGACGAGGGTTACTTCCGCAATTGCTGCGAGACCATTCAGGAGAACCGGGCCTGGCTGACGGAGGAGCTGGAGGGGCTGGGCTTTGCCGTGCTGCCCTCCTCCGCCAACTTCGTCTTCGCCAAGTGCGGCAGGCTCCCCGGCGGGGAGCTGTACCGCCGGTTGAAGGAGAGCGGCATCCTGGTCCGCTGGTTTGACAAGGAACGCATCCGGGACTATGTCCGCATCACCGTGGGCTCCATGGAGCAGCTGGCGGCGCTGACGGACGAGCTGACCCGAATGCTGGAAGATCTGTAAGGAGGGAGCGCCATGCGAACTGCCAATATCCAGCGGGACACCCGGGAGACCCGGATCCGGCTGACGCTGAACCTGGACGGCACGGGCCGGAGCGAGATCGCCGCCGGCGTGGGCTTTCTGGACCACATGCTGGAGCTCTTTGCCCGCCACGGGGACTTTGACCTCTCCCTCACCTGCCAGGGAGACACCCAGGTGGATTTCCACCACAGCGTGGAAGACGTCGGCATCTGCCTGGGGCGGGCCTTTTCGGAGGCCCTGGGGGACAAGCGGGGGCTGATCCGGTACGGGCAGAGCCTGCTGCCCATGGACGAGACGCTGGTGCTGTGCGCCGTGGACCTCTCCGGCCGGGACTACCTTGGCTGGGCGGTGGACCTGCCCGCCCCAAAGGTGGGGGACTTCGACACGGAGCTGGCCAAGGAATTCTGGCTGGGCTTCGTCCGCGGCTGTCCCGGCTCCGTCCATATCCGGGAGCTGGCCGGTGAGAATACCCACCACATTCTGGAGGCGGTGTTCAAGGGCATGGGCCGGGCGCTGAGGATGGCCGCGGCCATAGACGAGAAGCACCGGGACGAGATCCCCAGCACAAAGGGTGTGTTGTAATGATCGCCATTGTGGACTACGGCGTGGGGAACCTCTTCTCCCTCTCCTCCTCCCTGCGGGCCCTGGGGGCGGAGACGGAGGTGACCCGGGACGCCCATCATCTGCGCGAGGCCGGCCGCATCATCCTCCCCGGCGTGGGGGCCTTTGGCGACGCCCGGGAGAAGCTGGAGAGTACGGGGCTGGTGCCCGTCCTCCGGGAGGAGGCATCGCGCAAGCCTCTGCTTGGCATCTGTCTTGGGATGCAGCTGCTGTTTGACCGGGGCTTTGAGTATGGGGAGCACCCCGGTCTGGGCCTGGTGCCCGGCCAGGTGGTGAGCCTGCGGGCGGACCTGGAGGACAAAAGCCTCAAGGTCCCCCATATAGGCTGGAACAGTCTGGATATTGTGCGGGACGACCCGCTTTTCAAGTACTTTCGAAGCGGGGAGTACGTCTACTACGTCCACAGCTTCTACGCCAGGGACTGCGGCGCCTCCACCCTGGGTACCTCCCGGTACGGAAACGTCTCCGTCACCGGCGCGGTGCGGAATGGAAACGTCTGGGGCGCCCAGTTCCACCCGGAGAAGTCCGGGGACGCGGGGCTGCGTCTGCTGCGGGCCTTCGCGGAACTGTGAGGAGGAAATGATGCGAGAGATGAGACGAAAAGACCGCCAGGTGACGGACCCGGCGGTCATCCGGGAGATTATCGCCGGCTGCGACTGCTGCCGCCTGGGACTGCGGGACGGCGAGAGGACCTACATCGTGCCGTTGGACTTCGGCTTCACGGAGGAGGACGGGCGCTATACGTTCTACTTCCACAGCGCCAGGGAGGGCAGGAAGATCGATCTTGTCCGGCAGAACGGCTGGGCCTCTTTCGAGATGGACACCGGCCATGAGTGGGTGCCTGACGAGATTGCCTGCGAGTACACCGCCCGGTTCCGCTGCGTCATGGGCGGCGGGGCGGTGACGCTGCTGGAGACGGCGGAGGAAAAGCGGGCGGGCCTCGCCGCCGTGATGGCCCACGTCTCCGGAGGGGAGGGCCCCTGGGACTTTGACCCGGCCATGCTGGAGCGGACGGCGGTCCTCCGTCTGGAGGCGGAGGAGCTGACGTGCAAGGTGCATCCGTGAGAAAGGGGCGTTACGATGCAGATTTTTCCCGCCATTGACCTGCGGGGCGGACAGGTGGTCCGTCTCTACCAGGGGGACTATGACAAGGAGACCGTCTACGGCCATGACCCCTGCGCCGCCGCCCGGGATTTCATCGCCGCCGGGGCGGAATACCTCCACGTGGTGGACCTGGACGGGGCCAGGGACGGCACGGCGGCCAACCTCGACTCCATCGCCGCCATCGCAAGGCAGGGCGGCCTCTATATCGAGGTAGGCGGCGGCATCCGCACGGAGGAGCGCATCCGGCAGTACCTGGACCTGGGCGTGGGCCGGTGCATCCTGGGTACCATCGCCGTGAAGGACTTCGATTTCACCGCCCGCATGGCCCAAAAGTACGGCGAAAAAATCGCCGTGGGCGTGGACGCCCGGGACGGGTACGCGGCTATCAGCGGGTGGCAGGAGCTTTCCCGGGAAAAGGGCGTGGACTTCTGCCGCCGCCTCCATGACGCCGGGGTGCGGACCGTCATCTACACCGACATCAGCCGGGACGGCGCGGAACAGGGGACCAATCTGGCGCTCTACCGGGAGCTGGCGGAGATCCGGGGGCTGGACGTCACCGCCTCCGGCGGCGTCAGCAGCATCGCGGAGCTCAAGGAGCTCCAGGCCATCGGCGTCCGCGCCGCCATTTTGGGCAAGGCCCTCTACACCGGGCGGCTGGATCTGAGGACCGTCATCCGGGAGGTGGGGTCGTGTTAGCGCGGCGCATCATCCCGTGTCTCGACGTCAGGGACGGGCGGGTGGTCAAGGGCACCAACTTCCAGGGGCTCCGTGACATGGCGGACCCGGTGGAGATGGCCCGGTTTTACAATGCCTCCGGCGCCGACGAGCTGGTGTTCTACGACATCACCGCCTCCGCCGAGGGCCGTGGGCTGTTCACGGACATCCTGCGCCGGGTGGCCTCCGAGATTTTCATCCCCCTGACGGTGGGGGGCGGCATCCGGACGCTGGAGGACTTCGACCGGGTGCTCAAGTGCGGCGCGGACAAGGTCAGCGTCAACTCCGGGGCCATCGCGGACCCGGGGCTCATCGCCGCGGGGGCCAAAAAGTATGGCGACCAGTGCGTGGTGCTGAGCATGGACGTCAAGCGGGTGGAGGGCCGGTTCCGCCTCTTCGCCAAGGGCGGCCGGGAGGACACCGGCATCGACGCCCTGGAGTGGGCGGTGCGGGGCGTGGCCGCCGGGGCCGGGGAGATCGTGCTGAACTCCATCGACACCGACGGTGTGAGACAGGGCTTCGATCTGGAGATGCTGGACGCCCTCAGCAGCCGGGTGAATGTGCCCATCATCGCCAGCGGAGGCGCGGGGAGGATGGAGGACTTCGCGGAGCTCTTCACCCGCCCCGGCGTGGACGCGGGCCTGGCGGCGTCGATTTTCCACACCCGGCAGGTGGAGATCGCCCCATTGAAGCGATATTTGAAGGGCATGGGGGTGCCCGTGCGGATATAGGCGAAGATCCCCCAATTTCCCGGTATTGAAAAGGAGCAGCAGCTATGGAGATCAAGGAATTGAAGTTCGACCAGTCTGGGCTCATCCCGGCGGTGGTGCAGGACCACTACACCAAGGAGGTCCTGACGGTGGCTTACATGAACGCCGAGAGTTTGGCCGTCACCATCGACGAGGGCCGCACCTGCTTTTGGAGCCGCAGCCGTCAGGAGCTGTGGCGCAAGGGGGAGACCAGCGGCAATATACAGCGCGTGGTGTCCATCACCGCCGACTGCGACGGCGACGCGCTGGTGGTGGAGGTGGTAAAGGACGGCCCCGCCTGCCACACCGGGGCGGAGAGCTGCTTTTTCCGGCCCGTCTACCTCTCGGAGGAGCTGAAAACGTTCAGCTACGAGGGCCTCTACCGTCTGATTCAGGGCCGCAGGACGGACCCGGTGGAGGGCAGCTACACCTCCTACCTCTTTGAAAAGGGACTGGACAAGATCCTGAAAAAGGTGGGCGAGGAGTGCACCGAGGTCATCATCGGCGGCCGCAAGGAGGACAAGGCGGAGACCGTCTACGAGATCGCGGATCTCACCTACCATGTCATGGTGCTGATGGTGCAGATGGGCATCACCGTGGAGGATATCACCCGGGAGCTGGAGAAGCGCCACGTGGTGGACCACAAGGTGAAGCAGGAGCGGATGCAGTGAGGACCTTTTGCTCCGTCCACACCCATTCCATCCTGTGCGACGGGAAGAATACCCTGGCGGAGATGGCCGCCGCGGCCTTTGACGCCGGAGCGGCGTCCTTTGGCGCCTCCGGCCACAGCCACACCCCCATCCCCCACGACGCGGGCAATGTGCTGCCCCCGGACCCCGCCGCCTACCGCGCGGAGGTGCTGCGGCTGCGGGAGGTCTACCGGGGGCGCATGGACGTGCTGTTGGGCGTCGAGCAGGACAGCTGCGCCGACGGCCCCGTGCCGGACTGGGCGGACTACTGGATCGGCTCCGTCCACAACCTGCCGGGCCCCGGCGGGGCGTACTGCGCGGTGGACTGGGATGTGTCTCGCTTTCAGGCGGCGGTGGAGGCGCTGTCCCCCGGCGACGTGCTGGGCCTTGCGGAGCGATACTATGACGCCGTGGCGGAAACGGCCCGGCAAAAGCCCACGATCCTGGGCCATATCGACCTTGTGACCAAGTTCAACGAGGGGGGACGGTTCTTTGACGAGGCGGCTCCCCGTTATCGGGCCGCGGCTCTGGCGGCTCTCCGCGCGGCGGACCCCGCCGCCACGCTTCTGGAGGTCAACACCGGAGCCATGTCCCGGGGCTGGCGGACGAGCCCCTACCCCGCCCTGTTCCTGCTGAAAGCGTGGCGGGACATGGGCGGGAGGATCATCCTCACCGCCGACGCCCACAGCGCCGAGACCATTGTCTACGGCTACGGCCAGGCGGCGGAGCTGGCGGAGGCGGCGGGCTTCGACCGGGCGGCGGTGCTGACCGCCGGCGGGATCGTGGAGCAGCCGCTGTAACCGGGCCGGCCGTCGCTTTGCACAAATGTGTAGGAAAAAGGCACGGCTTTTGCCGTGCCTTTTGGCTTCTTGTCCATTGAGTTATGAGGTGCGTATTGATATAATCAGGAGGGCTTGAATGGGGATCTGTCGGAAGAAGCCCGGCAGTCCACCCTTTTGATCGGCCATTATACCAATGAAAAGTGAGGCGTCTTATGGCTCGAACTGTGATCTTTGATCTGGATGGAACCATCCTGGACACCATTGAGGACCTGGCCGCCGCCGGAAACTGGGTCTGCCGCCAGCACAACTGGCCGGAGCACACCCTGGAGCGGTTCAAGGCCATGGTGGGCCACGGCATCCCCAACCTGGTCTCCCAATTCACTCCGGAGACCTGCCGCAGCCCCCTGCTGATCGCCAGCGCCCTGTCCCAGTTCACCAGCTACTACGGCGCCCACAACATGGACAAGACCGCCCCCTACGCGGGCATCCCGGAGCTGCTGGAGCGCCTGGGGGACGCCGGCCTGCGGCTGGCGGTGTACTCCAACAAGGCCGACGAGTTCAGCCGGGAGATCGTGGAGCACTTCTTCCCCGGCGTGTTCCAGCTGGTGCGGGGCAAGCTGCCAAACGTCCCGGTGAAGCCGGACGGCGGCGCCGCCAGGGCGCTTCTGGCCCAGCTGGGGACCAGCTCCGCCGAGGCCGTCTTCGTGGGGGACAGCAGCGTGGACATTCAGACGGGCCACAACGCCGGGGCCAAGGCCTGCGGCGTCACCTGGGGCTTCCGGCCCCGGGCGTCGCTGGAGGAGGCCGGGGCGGACTTCCTGGCGGACACCGTGGAGGAGCTGGAGCGGGTGCTCCTGCACGATGCATGGTCCTGAGCTTTGACGAGGCCGGGGCGCTGCTGGACGAGATGGCGGAGCGGTTTCCCTCGGCGCTGCTGGACGGTCTCAACGGCGGGGTGAACCTGCTGGAGGAGGCGGTGCCGGACCCGGAGTTCCCCCCGGGGGAGATGTACGTCCTGGGGGAGTACTGCGACGACCTGCTGGGCCGGTATATCAACCTGTACTACGGCTCTTTCGCCGCCCTGGCGGAGGCGGAGGACTGGGACGGGGAGACCTGGGCGGAGGAGCTGCGCACCACGTTCTCCCACGAGCTGACCCACCATATAGAGTCCCGAAGCGGCCTCCACGCCCTGGACGACCGGGACGCGGCGGAGCTGGAGATCTGGCGGCGGGAGCGCCGCGAAGAGGAATAGAGCAAAACCGCCCTGCCGGAGAAATCGGCAGGGCGGTTTTTGCGTCCGGGTTTGCGCCGTTGGGAAAGCCGCGGGGATCACTTGTTCTGGAAGTTCTTCTCCTTGCGCTTTTCCAAAAAGGCGCTCATGCCCTCTTTCTGGTCCTCGGTGGCGAAGCACAGGGCGAAGAGCTCGTTCTCCAGGGCGACGCCGTCGTCGATGTCCATCTGGAGACCCCGGTCAATGCAGGCCTTGGAGTACTTCACGGCGATGGGGGCGTTGACGGCAAAGGACTTGGCCATGGCCACGGCGGCGTCCATCAGCTCCTCGGCGGGATAGACCTCGTTCACAAGGCCCATGGCCTTGGCCTCCTCGGCGCCGATGACCTTGCCGGAGAAGATCAGCTCCTTGGCCTTGGCGGCGCCCACCCGGCGGGGCAGACGCTGGGTGCCGGAGAAGCCGGGGGTGATGCCCAGGCCCACCTCGGGCTGGCCGAACTTGGCCCCGCCCTTGCCCTCGGCGTTGGGGCCGGCGGCCAGGATGATGTCGCAGGCCATGGACAGCTCGCAGCCGCCGCCCAGGGCGAAGCCGTTCACCGCGGCGATGGTGGGAATCTCCAGCTTCTCAATGCGGCGGAACAGGGCGCTGCCCCGGCGGCCGAAGTCCCGGCCCTCCAGGGCCGACATGGAGCTCATCTCGCTGATGTCCGCGCCGGCGGCAAAGGCCCGGCCCTCGCCGGTGATAATCAGGGCCCGCAGCTCTGTGTCCGCCTCCACCTCGGCGATCACCTGGCTCAGATCCCGGATGACGGCGGAGTTGATGGCGTTCATGGCCTGGGGGCGGTTGATGGCGGCAATGCCGATGCCGCCCTTCTTCTCGTAGCGAATGGTCTCGTACATGGTGGTTTCCTCCTCATAAGCTTAATGTACCCGGGCGCCCAATGGGATGGACGGCCGCGGCGCGCTTCCGATGTGAAAATTATAACAAGCACGTCCCCGTTTTTCAAGTCAATTTATGAGAAAATTACCCTTCTTTTCTCCCCTCCGGTGTTTTCCGGAAAAGGGCCCCGCCTGTTTTTCCCGGCCCTCTTTCGATTCCGCCGGAGCTGTGCTATACTGGAGACGACCGAAAGACGGCCGGCGGCGGAGCGCCCCGGTCCCACCCTGTCCAAAAGGAGGCCCGCCCATGAGCCTGGTAACCCTGAAAGCTGAGCTGCGCCAGCAGCTGAAGCTCTCCCCCCAGCTGCTCCAGTCCATGGAGATCCTGCAGATGAACTCCCAGGAGCTGCTGGAGTACCTGGGCCGCCTCACCGAGGAGAACCCCCTGCTGGAGCAGGAGGACGCCCCCTCTCTCCGGGAGGCCTACGAGGAGCTGCGCCGGAGAGCCAGCTGGATCGACGGCGGCGTATACGGCGCCACGTTTACCCATGCCGGGAACGCACCGCCGGAGCGGGGAGCGGCGGACCGGGACTTGGAGAGCCTGGCCGCGTTTCTCCGGGACCAGCTGGAGCGCCGGCGTCTGCCAAAGCCCCTGCTGGCTCTTACCAAATATATCGCCCAGCTGGTGGACGAGGACGGCTACCTGGACGGCGCCGACCTGGACGGCCTGCGGGAGCTGAAGATCCCGGAGAGCCTGATCCGCCAGGCGCTGGAGACGGTTCAGTCCCTGGACCCCGCCGGCGTGGGGGCCCGGGACCTCTCCGAGTGCCTGCTTTTGCAGCTGGCCCGCCGGGAGAACGTCTCCCCGGCGGTGATGGACATCGCCGCCCGCTTTCTCCCGGAGCTGGGAAAGCGCCGCTACGGCGCGATTGCTCGGGAGCTGGGGCTCGGTATCGCGGAGATCCAGGCGGCGGAGCAGGTCATCGCCTCCCTGGATCCCCATCCGGGACGGGCATTTCAGCCGGCGGAGCCGGCGGTCTACATCCGGCCCGACGTGTTCATCGTGGAGCTGGACGGGGTTCTGACCGCCGTCCTCAACGAGTATTATCTGCCCAGAATCTCCATCAGCCCCTACTACACCCGGCTTCTGAGGGAGTCCGACGAGAAGGAGACCCGGGACTACCTCCGCCAGAAGATGCAGCAGGCCAAGTGGCTCCTCACCAGCCTGGACCGCCGGGGCGGTACCCTCCGCCGGTGTGCCGGGGCCATTTTGGAGGCGCAGCGGCCGTTCTTCGCAGGTGAGACCCGCGAGCTGGCGCCCATGAGCCTGCTGAGCCTGTCGGAGGCCCTGGATCTGCACCCCTCCACCATCTCCCGGGCCACCCGGGACAAGTACCTCCAGTGCCGCCAGGGCACCTACCCCCTGCGGTACTTCTTCAGCCGGGCCGTGGGGGAGGAGGGACACTCCCGGCAGGCGGTGAAGCAGCGGCTGCTGGCCCTGGTGCGGCAGGAGGATCCCCGCCGCCCCCTCAGCGATCAGCGCCTTTGTGAGCTGCTGGCGGAGGAGGGCGTCCATGTGGCCCGCCGCACGGTGGCCAAATACCGCATGGAGCTGCGCCTCCCGGCCTCCTCCGCCCGAAAGCGGTAGGTGGTACGGGCAGGGCGCAAGGAGCGAAAGAACGCCCCCGGCGGGATTTCCCGCCGGGGGCGTATGATACACAGTCTCAGGCCGCCGGGGATTCCTCCGGCAGGTCGTTCAGATTGCCCATGCAAAGCCGCGTGACGCCGAAGAGCCCCGCAAGGCGCCCCCGGGCCTCAATGCCGCGGTCGTTGAGATACCAGGCCACGGCATCCCGCCTGTCGTAGGTGCCGGTGAGGTAGGCGCAGTCGTAGCGGGTGGAGTAGTACGCGGTGGTCTCCTGGTCCGCCAGAAGCTTTTGGATCTCCGCCTGGGACAATGCGCCGACCTCCCGCCCCCCTAGGAACAGCTGGCCCGCCGTGGTCACCAGCAGGGCAAGCTTCTCGCCGTCCACGCTGCCCCGCAGCTCGCCCAGGGCGTAGTAGGCCTCCTCCAGAGGCTCCACCGGGGCGATGGGGAAGTCCCCCGAGACATCGCTGTAGGAGGAGAGGCGCAGGATCAGGCAGTCCGCGTTCTCCCCGATGAGGCCGTAGTCATAGCCCTCGTAGACGGTACCGTCCCAGGCGGGAGCGTCGGCGATTACGTAGAGAGGCTTTTCGCCCAGGGCGGGCCCCAGCGCCGTCATCAGGCTGTTCATGGCCTCCTGCTGATTGAGCTTCAGCTTCTCCAGGTCCAGCATCAGCCCGTCGTAGCCGCCGCTCTCCACAGCCGCCGTCAGCGCCGCCACCGTCTCCCCGGTGTCCCCGTTCAGGGCGGTGGGACCGCCCACCACATGTAAAAGCACCTTGGCTCCCGCCTGGCGGACCGCCTCCTGCATGGCGGCGATTTTTCCGGTCTCCATGGTGACGGGCACCGAGGGCTTTCCGGTGCACATCAGCTTTCCGGCGGAGATGCCCACCGCCTCGTAGCCGCTCAGGTCCGCCAGATTCTCCAGGGAGCCGGTGATTCCGATGCTCCGGGCGGCGGGGGCGTGGAGCTTGTCATAGAGCTCCATAAGGACAACGGCCACGTCTTCCCGGGCGGCGGGGTCGCCGGGGGAGAACTGGGACCGGGTGCCGCCGCTGACCAGGCCGAAATCGTAGGCCATGGCGATGTACCCCGGGTTGGTCCGCACGTCCCGGAAGGGCGTGGCCAGATCCTGGGCCAGGGCGGCGATGGTCTCGTACCCCAGGGCCCGCACCAGCAGCACCGCCAGCTCCTCCCGGGTGATGGCGTCGTTGGGACGGAACGTCCCGCTCTGGCTGGACAGGGCGCCGCTCTCCACGGCGGCCTCCACGGCGCCGTAGCACCAGGCGTCGGCGGGCACGTCGGAAAAGGTGGGGGCCTTGGTCACGTTTTTGGTGTCCCAGCCAAAGAACCGGCTGGCCGCCACCAGGAAAGCGGCCCGGGTGATGGAGTGCCCCACGCCGAAGCGGGTGCTGCTCTCCCCCTGGAAAAAGCCCAGCTCCACGCAGCGGCGGATGGACTCCGCCGCCGGGTGGGAGTCCGGCACGTCCCGGAAAGCGCCCGCGGCGGAGGCCGGGGGAAGGGTTCCCGCCAGCAGGGCGCACAGCGTCAGGCAGGCAATTACTCGATGGACTCGTCGCTTCATAAGCCGTCAGACTCCTTTTAGAGAAAAGATAGGGATATGATGTCATCAGATCCGGCGTGTCTGGCACGCGGGCGGGCAAAGCCCGCCTGAAAACAGCCGCGCCGTTCTCAGGTTACTTGACTATACCAGATTCTGCCCAATTCGTCAAATTTCGGAACCCGCGTCTCATATAGGCAGGCCTGTGAGGTATCGCCGGACCACGTCAAAGGCGTGGTTGGCCGCCAGGCCCTGGATGCGGTCCCGCCGCCGCCGGCCCAGGTCCAGAGAGCGGCAGAACGTCCCCGACCGCGTGGCGAGGCCCACGTACACAATGCCCACGGGCACGCCCCGCTCGTCCGGGTCCGGCCCCGCCGCCCCGGTGACGGACACGGCGATGTCCGCTCCGGTGACGGCCCGGGCGCCCTCCGCCATGGCCCGGGCGCAGGGCTCCGACACGGGGCCGTATGTATCGAGGATCTCCCGGGGGACCCGGAGCACGTCCCCCTTGACGCTGGTCCAGTAGCTCACCACGCCGCCCCGGTAGACCCTGGAGGCCCCGGGGATGGCGGTGAGCCGCTCCGCCGCCAGACCGCCGGTGCAGCTCTCGGCGGTGGCCAGCGTCAGCTTCCGCTCCGCCAGCAGCCGCAGGCATACCTCCGCGAGGCCTGACACGTCCACGCCGTAGACAATGTCTCCCAGGGCGTCCCGTACCATCCGCTCCACCGGGTCCAGCATGGCCGCGGCCTCCGCCTCCGAGGCGGCCTTGGCGGTGGCCCGGAGGCGCACCTCGGAGGGCTTGGCGTAGGTGGCCAGGGTGGGGTTGACCATGCGGGCCATCTCTCCCCGCAGCAGCTCCTCCACGGAGCTCTCCCCCATGCCGAAAGTCATGATGTCCCGGGAGAGGATCACCTCCCGGGAGAGGCGGCGCAGATAGGGCTCCGCATGGCGGCGGAGCATGGTGGTCATCTCGTGAGGGGGGCCGGGGAGCATCAGCACATGGACGCCGCCGCTCTCAAAGGCGCAGCCGGGGGCGGTACCCACCGGATTGTCGAAGATCACGCAGCCTTCCGGCAGCTCCGCCTGCTGGGCGTTGTTCTCCGGCATGGGCACGTGGAGGGCGGACTCGTAAAAGGTCCGGATCTCCTCCAGAATCTCCGGGTGGAACACCAGCTTTTGGCCGAACGCCTCGCAGATGGTCTGCTTGGTCAGATCGTCATAGGTGGGCCCCAGGCCCCCGGTGGTGAGGATGATGTCGCAGCGGCGGCGGGCGATGTCCAGCGCCTCCCGGAGGCGCTCCGGGTTGTCCCCCACCACGGTGTGCCAGAAGACGTTGACGCCCAGGGCGGAGAGGCTCTGGGAGATTGCCTGGGCGTTGGTATTGGCGATGTTGCCCAGCAGCAGCTCCGTGCCCACGGCGATGATCTCGGCGGTGTGTGCCATGATTTCCACGACCCTTTCTCTGATGTGTGGCGGGGCGCGTCCCGCCTGTTTCTCACGGCTTCACCCGGATCCAGCTCTCCCCCTCCAGGGCCCTGGCCACCAGCCCCTCCACATCCAGGGCGCTTTCCGCCCTGCGGACCTCCTCCAGGCTGGGCCGGGTGGCGGGGTGCCGGGGGGTGAACACGGTGCAGCAGTCCTCGTAGGGCAGAATGGAGGTCTCATAAGTTCCGATCTCCCGGGCCTGCCGGATAATCTCCACCTTGTCCATGCCGATGAGGGGCCGCAGCACGGGCATCGTGGCCACGTCGTCCGTCGTCGCCAGGGCCATCATGGTCTGACTGGCCACCTGGCCCAGGGACTCGCCGGTGATGAGGGCCCTGGCCCCGGCCCGCCTCGCAACGGCTTCCGCCAGACGCATCATGAAGCGGCGCATAATCAGGGTGAAGTACTCCTCCGGGCACTTGCGGCGGATCTCCTCCTGGATCTCCGTAAAGGGCACGATATGCACCAGCATCCGGCCGCACCAGGCCGTCAGCAATTGGGCCAGCTCCAGCACCTTGTCCTGGGCCTGCCGGGAGGTGTAGGGCGGGGAGACGAAGTGGACCATCTCCAGCTCCACCCCCCGCCGGGCCATCATCCAGGAGGACACCGGGCTGTCCAGCCCGCCGGAGAGGAGGCTCACGGCGTGGCCCCCCATGCCCACCGGCAGCCCGCCGGCGCCGGGGACGGCGGGAGCGTGGACGTAGGCGTACTTCTCCCGAATCTCCACATAGACCGTCAGGTCCGGGTGGTGGACGTCCACCGCCACGCTGGGGAACAACTCCGCCAGGTCCCCGCCCACGGCCTGGGAGACCTGGATGGAGTTCATGTGGAAGCTCTTGTCCGCCCGCTTGCTTTCCACCTTAAAGCTCTTCGCCCGGGCGAAGTCCTCCGCCAGATAGACCCGGGCGGTCTCCACGATGGCGGGGACGGTCTTCTCGCAGGGCACCGCCCGGGCTACGCTCACCACGCCGAACACCTGCCGGGCGGCCCGGTAGGCCGCCTCCATGTCGCAGCTGTCGTTTACCGGCTCGGCGTAGATGGTGCTCTGGCGGACGTAGACCTGGAAGCTGCCGCACTTTTTCAGCCGCCGCCGGACGTTGGTGACAAGCCGGTCCTCAAAGGAGCGGCGGTTCTGGCCCTTCAGCACCACCTCGCCCAGCTTCAAAAGCAGCATCTCGTTGTTGTTCATAGGGGGTTCCTCCGTGTTTTGAAGTCCTGATTTTCCGCCTCGTATCATATCACGTTTTTCCCGGGAGAAAAAGCCCCAAAATGCAAAAACCCCGGGGCCTCCGGCGGGGTTCGCCGAAAATTTTTCCGGGGCGCTTCCGGACCTTTCCGAGGAGTTCCCCCAAGACCGCCTTTACAAACGTCCGCTTTTTTGTTATAATATAGCAGTCTCAGTGGGTTCGCTGGCAGACGGAACGGGCCCGGGAGATGATACGGGAGAGAAAAAATTTAATGATGAGGTGAGTGTATGAAGAAAAAACTGAGTCTTCCCATGCAGATCCTGATTGCGCTGATCGCCGGTATTGTAGTGGGTCTGGTGTGCTACTTCGGCGGCTTTGCCAGCTTCACCGCGAACTACCTGAAGCCTTTCGGCGACATCTTCGTGAACCTTCTGAAATTCATTGTGGTGCCGGTGGTGCTGCTGAGCATGATCGACGGAATCCTCTCCATGAACGACATGCGCAAGGTGGGCTCCGTGGGCATCAAGACGGTGGCCTACTTCCTGTGCACCACCGCCATCGCCTGCGTCATCGGCCTGGTGTTCGCCAACATCTTCAACGGCGCGGGACTGTTCCCCGTGCTGGACGCCGCCAGCGCCGAGTATGAGGCCAAGGAGTTCGGCGGCTTCATGTCCACGCTGGTGTCCATCTTCCCCACCAATATGTGGAAGTCCTTTACCGACGCCAACATGCTCCAGGTCATCGTCATCTCCCTGTTCCTGGGCGGCTCCATCCTGGCCGCCGGAGAGCGGGCGAAGCTGTGCCGTGATGTTGTCTCCTCCGCATACGCCGTCATCGAGAAGCTGATGGGCTTCATCATCTCCCTGGCGCCCATCGGCGTGTTCACCTACATGGCGTGGGTTGTGGCCACCCAGGGCTCCGAGATCCTGGTGTCGCTGCTGCTGGTCATCGTGTGCGCGTACCTGGGCTATATCGTCCACGCCGTGGTGGTCTACTCCCTGTCCGCCAAGATCTTTGTGGGCATGAGCCCCATCAAGTTCTTCAAGGGCGCTTTCGCCGCCATGATCTTCGCCTTTACCTCCACCTCCTCCGCGGCTACCCTGCCGGTGTCCAAGGAGTGTGCCGCCGAGCTGGGCGCGGAGGATGACATCGCCTCTTTCGTCCTGCCCCTGGGCTCCACCATCAACATGGACGGCACCGCCATCTACCAGTGCGTGGCCACCGTGTTCCTGGCCTCCTGCGCCAACATTCACCTGACCATCGGCCAGATGATTATCGTGGTGGTCACCGCCACGCTGGCCTCCATCGGCACCGCCGGCGTCTCCGGCGCGGGCATGATTATGCTGGCCATGGTGCTGGAGGCCCTGGGCATCCCCGTGGCCTACATCGGCCTGATCGTGGCCGTGGACCGGATCTTCGACATGGGCCGCACCTGCCTGAACGTCACCGGCGACATCGCCTGCTCCGTGTGCGTCACCAAGTGGGAGGGCAAGAGAAAATAATTCCTTTCAAGCGCGAAAAAGAGGCTGCCGCAAGGCAGCCTCTTTTGCCGTCCGGAGAAGCGCCCGCTTTTGATCCGGGGCGCGCTCAGGTCCCGCCGGAGCCCCGTTCTCTCCGGAACCATAAAATTCTGTGCCGGTCACTCTGGCTGTGCCGAAAAAACGGCGCTCAAACACGCGAAAAAGCATGGGATCCTCTCATGCGGGAGGGAATGTCAAAGTGAACGTGCTGCCCTTTCCCGGTTCGCTGTCAAGCGCCACACGGGCGCCCAGATAGGCTGCGCCGTGCTTTACAATGGACAGGCCCAATCCGGTTCCGTTTCCGGCGCGGCTCTTGTCCGCCCGGTAGAACCGCTCGAATACGCGCTCCTGCAATTCCCGCGGAATACCAATGCCTGTGTCAGATACGGCGACCTGGCGTCCGCCCGGCGCGTCGGACAATGCGACCCGTACGCTGCCGCCGGAATGGTTATAGGCGATGGCGTTATCGCAGAGATTGTAGAGTATTTCCTCCACAATTCGCGGAACGCCCAGGATAGAACCGCACATTCCCTCTAACTGGAGCGTGATCTGCCGCCTCTCCGCGGCAGGCGCCAGCTGCCGGAGCACCTCTTCTGCCATGGCGTGGAGGTCGACGGCTTCCCACTGGGCCGCAGCGCCCTCGTCCAACCTGGAGAGCTTGATGATGTCGTTCACCAGCCCGATAAGCCGCTGGGCCTCCCGATGGATATTGCCGGCGAAGTGGGGAATGTCCTGCGGCTTCACCAGCCCGTTTTCCAGAATTTCCGCTGTGCCCAGAATGGAGGTCAGCGGCGTTTTCAGTTCGTGGGACACATTGGCGGTAAACTCCCGGCGCAGCGTCTCACGCCGCTCTTTTTCGGTCACGTCCAGAACGATCAGGACCGCGCCGGAAACCCGGTCCTCCTGTTCCACGGGATTTGCCAGCACCCGGCAGCAATGCTCCGCGTGCTCCAGCTGCTCCTCCCGGCGGCGGCCTGCCAAGGCGTCCTCAATGCAGCGGCGGAAGCCCGGCTCCCGATTCAGCGCGAAAACGCTGTCATGCTCCGCGGGAGCCTGCGCGTCCAACAGGCGCAGGGCGGCCGCATTGTATGAGAGAACCCTCATCTCGTGGTCGATGATCAGCAGCCCCTCGCTCATGTTCTCCGTGATGGCCCGGAATTCCTCCCGGCTGCGGCGCAGATCGTCCATACGGCGGCTGATCTCCCGGTTTTGACTGCGGATACGGCCCACCAACGGCGCCAGCTCTTCATAATCCAATTCTTCCCCGGGGTCTGTCAGGTCAATGGCGTTGATGGGGGCGATCAGACGGACGGAGAGCCGTCTTGCCAGCCAAAGAGCCAGACAGAACGCCAGCACCATGACCAGCGCCACCGGCTTTGAGGCCCGAAGCGCCAGCATCCAGACAGAGGATTGGGCGGCCGACACCCGAAGCACAGAGCCGTCGGAAAGGCGCAGGGCGTAATAGAGGGTCTTTTGCGACAAGGTGTTGGAGTATCGGGCGGCATAGCCTTTGCCCAGCGCCAGCGCGTCCAGAACCTCCCGGCGGTCGGCGTGATTTTCCATTTGCGCGGGATCTTCCCGGTTGTCCCAGAGAACAGCGCCGTCCGGCGCCAGCCATGTCACGCGGCAGTCGTTGGGAAAGCCGTCTTCCAGATACCCGATGCCTTCGTGCTCGATGCCAAGAGCGATGTACGCGGTACGGCTGGTGAGCTCGTCCAGCGCCTGGGCTTGAAAATAACGGTGGAGCACGCCGACGATCAACACCAGACTGACTGCGAGGACCGTCAGCGCCACGGCCAGGATGGATCGGAAAATTCGTTTCGTCATGTACTGCCTCAACTCTTCCGGCTGATCTTATAGCCATACCCGCGGACGGTTTCAATGCAGCTCCCCGCGTCTCCCAGCTTCTGCCGCAGGGTGCGGATATGTACATCCACGGTGCGGCTCTCGCCGGTAAACGCATAGCCCCATACCGTATCAAGCAGCTGTTCCCGGGACAGGACCTGCCCTTGATTTTTTAGCAGCAGGCACAGCATCTCGAATTCCTTTTGGGTCAGCGCAACATCCCGTCCGCCCGCTGTGACGGTGTGCCGGGAGGGATCGACTGTCAGCGCGCCGCAGCGGTAGACATCGGCCTCCTGCTGCGCCCGGCGCAGCAGGGCCCGGACGCGGGAGAGCAGCTCCATCATGCCAAAGGGCTTGGAGATATAATCGTCTGCGCCGCTGTCCAGTCCCAAGACCTTGTCGAACTCCGTGCCCTTGGCTGTCAGCATGATAATGGGAAGCCCTGCCGTTCGGGCGGAGGAGCGCAGCTTCCTCAGCACGGAGATTCCGTCCTCCTCCGGCAGCATAATGTCCAGCAGCACCAGAGAGGGCGTCTGGTCCGCCATGGCGCTCCAGAACAAAGAGGGCAGCGGAAAGCCGTGCGCCTCCATGCCCTGGCTGTTCAGCGTGTAGATGACCAGCTCCCGGATGCTGTCGTCGTCTTCCAGTAAATAGATCATAGCCGCCTCCCGTGGGCGCGTCAAATGAGCTGCTGTTCGTTGATGATCAGCTTGAACTGCAGCCCCAGCTTTTCTGCGGCCTTGCGGCACAAAAGCATACGCCCCATAAAAATTTCAAAGTAATCCATCACAGAGCCATATTTGGTGTCTACCGATAACTTCAGCTTAATCAGAGTGCGCTCCTCGTTGATTTTCAGCTGGGACCGTTTCACCGAGTAGTTGACCCGGTCGTGAATGTCAAAGGAGGCCGGGTCCCGATTCCGGACACGGCTGCGGCGAACATCGGACTTGTCCGCCAGAATCAGTGCGGCCGCCACGGCGCTGACAGGCTGGCCGGTACCCTCGTCGTGGTTGCCGATGGCGGTGACAATTGCGGCAATTTCCTCCGGGTCACAGTGCAGGTTGTCCAGGATGCGGAACGCCATCACCGCGCCGGATTGGGAGTGGTCAACCCGGTTTACCAGATTGCCGATGTCATGGAGAAATCCGGCAATGCGGGCAAGCTCGACGGTGCGCGCGGGATAGCCCAGCGTCTCCAGAATATAGGCGGCGTTTTCCGCCGCCGCGGTCACGTGGGCGAAGCTGTGCTCCGTGAAGCCCAGGGCCATCAGGGAGTTGTCCGCCTGCTGGATATAGGTGCGGATGGCGGCGTTGGTCTTCACATCTTCAAAAGTCAGCATTTGATATCCCCCGTTAGTTGTTGGACGGATGCGCCCCCGTTATAGAGTATTCCACCCATTCTGCCACATTGGTGGCGTGGTCACCGATACGCTCCAGATACTTGGCCACCATCAGCAGATCCAGGCCCTGCTGTCCCCAGGAGGCGTTTTCGGAAATCTGCGCGATCAATTCCTGCCTGACCGTATCAAACAGGGCGTCCACCCGGTCGTCCGCGGCGCAGACCGCCCGCGCCAATTCCAGGTCCTGCTTTACAAAGGAATCCACGCTGTCTGTTACCATGCCGATGACGGCCCGGGTCATGTCGGCGATGTGGGAAACACCCGTGTGGTCCGGCACCTGGATGCAGGAGGTCAACTCTGCAATATCCGCCGCCTGATCGCCGATGCGCTCCAGATCGGAGATCATTTTCAGGGCGGCGGAGATCTCCCGCAGATCCCGCGCCACGGGCTGCTGCTGCAGAAGAAGCTTCAAACAGAGGTTCTCCACCTCCCGCTCCCGGCGATCCAGGTCCCGTTCCGCCTCCAGAGCGGTGGGAACAAGGGCCTTGTCGCCTTTCAGCAACGCCTCCGCCGCTGCGGAGATAGCGTCCTCGCAGGACGCCCCCATCTGAATCAATTCCAGATGGAGCCGCTGGAGCTGCTCTTCAAATTTGTTTCGCATACTCGCATCCTCCTTATCCGAACCGACCTGTGATATAACCTTCTGTGCGCTTGTCGGCGGGATTGGAGAACAGCTGCTCCGTCTTGCCGAATTCCACCAGCTCCCCCAACAGGAAAAAAGCGGTGTTGTCCGAAATACGGGCGGCCTGCTGCATATTGTGCGTCACCATAATGACAGTATACTTGCTTTTTAGCTCCGCCGCAAGGTCTTCGATTTTAGATGTGGAAATCGGGTCAAGGGCGCTGGTGGACTCGTCCATCAGCAGCACCTCCGGCTCTACCGCCAGCGCCCGGGCGATGCACAGCCGCTGCTGTTGACCGCCGGAAAGGCCCAGCGCGCTCTTTTTCAAACGGTCTTTCACCTCGTCCCAGATGGCCGCAGAGCGCAGGGATTTTTCCACGATCTCGTCCAGCTCCACCTTGGAACGGACCCCATGGGTGCGAGGGCCGTAGGCCACATTGTCGTAAATGCTCATGGGGAACGGGTTTGCCTTCTGAAACACCATGCCGATCCGCTTGCGCAGTGAGGTGGGGTCCACCGCGCTGTCATAGATGTTCTGCCCCTTGAAATACACCTCTCCCGTGATTTTCACAATGGGGATCAAATCGTTCATACGGTTCAGCGTCCGCAAAAAGGTGGACTTGCCGCAGCCGGACGGGCCGATGAAAGCGGTGATCTCATGCTCCGGGATCTCCAGGCAGATATCGTGCAGGGCGTGATTCTGCCCGTACCACAAGTTCAGATCCCTGGCCTGTAATATCGTTGACATCTCAATTCTCCTGTCATTTTTTCAGCTTCTTTCCGGCGTAATTGGCGGAAAGGTTGAGAAGGAACGTCAGCACCATCAAAATGGAGGCGATGGCGAAGGCCGCGCCGGTTTCGCCGCGCTCGTTGGCGTACACATACAATGCCACTGTCAGCGTGGCAGAGGAGGATTGCAGGGCGGTGAAGAAGTCGTGGAGCACCAGGCCAAAGCCGGCGGTGAACAGCAGCGCCGCGCTTTCGCCCACAATGCGTCCCACCGCCAGAATGCAGCCGGTGACAATGCCGTCCATGGCGTTTGGCAGCACCACGGTGCGAATCATGTGCCACTTTCCCACGCCCAGCCCCAGGGCGCCCTCCCGATAGGACTGGGGGACGGTTTTCAGACTCTCCTGCGTGGTGCGGACGATGGTGGGCAGGACCATAATGACCAGCGTCAGGCTGCCCGCCAGAACCCCCGGCGCCAGCCCCATCTTCTGGACAAAAAACAGCATCCCCACCAGACCGAAAATGATGGAGGGGATCCCCGTCAGGGTCTCCGAGGCAAACTCGATGAGCACGACGATTTTGCGATTGGCGGCGTACTCCGTCAGATAGACGGCCGCACCGATTCCCAGGGGCAGGACCAGAAGCATCGCCGCGAAAATGATGTATAGGGTATTTAAAATGTTGGGGAGGATGCCGATGGTGTTTTTGATGTAGCTGGTCTGGGTGGTGAGCAGCTCCCACGTGATATGTCCCAGGCCGCGGTAGAAGATGTAGCCAATGAGGAACGCCAGCAGCGCACAGGTGCCCCCTGCGCACAGCCACAGCGCTGCGCGCAGTCCGCTGTCATACACACGGCGGCGGAGAGGCAATTTTTCCTTCATATCTCAGCCCTCCCCGTCGTGCTTCATGAACACATTCAAAAGCACATTGATGAGCATGATGAACAGGAACAGCACCAGTCCGATGGAGTACAGGGCGCTGCGCTGCAGGCTGCCCACGGAGGCATAGCTCATTTCCGAGGCGATGGCCGTGGTGAGAAAGCGCACCGAGGTGAACAGTCCCGGCATATTTTCCACATTGCCGGACACCATGATGATGGCCATGGCTTCGCCGATGGCACGGCCGACGCCCAGCACAACCGCTGTGGCCACGCCGCTGCGGGCGGCGGGCAAAGACACCCGAAAGTAGGTTTCGATTTCCGTGGCGCCCAGGGCCAGCGACGCCTCTTCATACTCCCTTGGCACGGCGCGGAGGGCTGTCTCCGACACGTTGATGATGGAGGGCAGGATCATGATGGCCAGCACAATGATGGCCGCCAGCAGACAGGCGCCTGAGGAAAGACCGAACAGCTCCCGGATTGCGGGCACCAGAACGATCATACCGACCAGGCCATAGACCACAGAGGGGATCCCGGCCAGCAGTTCCACGGCGGTATGAATCAGCCGGGCGGCTTTTGGCGGCGCCGCCTTGGACAGAAAGATGGCCGTCATCAGCCCGATGGGCACACCCAGCACAATGGCTCCCGCCGTGCCGTAGACGGAAGTCAGGATAAAGGGCAGAATGCCGAAGGAGGGCTCTGCCGTGGTGGCAGTAGGCGCCCAGGTCTTCCCCAGCAGAAAGTCGGTCAGCCCAATCTCCAAAATGGCAGGCAGTCCGGAGACGATCAGGTAGATGCTGATGAACAGCACGAAAGCGACCGCCACCGTTCCGCACAACAAAAACAGCAGGTGAAAAAAGGACTCCACGGCTTCCCGCTGACTGCGCGGCTGACCGCCGCGGAGCCTTCGCTGGATTGTCGGACGGTGGACAGGGATGGCGTTGTTTTGTTCCATAAAATTGCTCCTTCCAGCTGCAGAGGGAACCTCCACTCCGGGCGCGCCGGAGTGGAGGCGGTTCCATTCATCAGGCCACGGGTACCGCGCCGGCGGCACGGATCAGATCATTGGCGGCGGCGGAAGCTGCGAAATCAAAGAACGCCTGGGCCTGCGCACTGAGGGCGGCGCCGTCCTTGGTGACAAAGACGAAGGGGCGCTGAATGGCGTAAGTACCGTCCAGAACGGTTTCCTCAGAGCAAGCCACACCGTCTACTGTGACGGCCTTGACCGTGTCTTTCAAAGAGGCAAGAGACGCGTAGCCAATGGCGCTGGGATTGCCGGCAACCGCTTCAATGACCGCGCCGGTGGAGGTCAGCGTCTGATCCAGCTTGCAGGCGTCTTTCGTTTCGGTGATGGTCTCGAACCCGTCGCGGGTACCGGAGCCCGCCTCCCGGCCGACGCAGGAAATGGTTCCGGCGGAGCCGCCCAACTGGCTCCAGTCGGTGATCTCGCCGGTAAATATTTTGGCAATTTCCCCCATGGTCAGATTTTCCACGCCGTTGGCGGGATTGACGATGACGGCGATGCCGTCCAACGCCACGGTGGTGCCCACCAGGCCGGCGGCCGTTTCCTCATCCTTCAGCGCGCGGGAGGAAAGGCCGATGTCGGCGCTGCCGTTGGCGGCGGCCTCGATGCCCGCGCCGGAGCCGGTGGCGTCATAAGTCACGGTAACGCCTTCGTTGTCGGTCATAAACTGCTCGCTCAGTACGCCGATGACTTTTTCCATGGAAGTGGAACCGTTGGTGGAAACGGCGCCGGATAACGATGCGGGCTGTTCGGCGCTCTCTTTCGTGCCGCCGCAGGCGGCCAGCAGACTCAGGGACATGGCGAGGGTCAGCAGAATGGGGATTGTTTTTTTCATTTCAGTGATTCTCCTTTGATTGGTCTGTTGCTTTTGGCTGTGCTGTCAGTATAGAGAATCCACTGTAAAATCTGTCACCGCGCCTATGTTAAGTCTGCGTTAAATTGCCGCAGCAGCCGGTATGGGGGGCCCCGTACTTGGGCCGGGAATACCGGTTGCTTTCCGCGGCTCCCTCCGTGATGGCGGCGATTGAAAATAGGGGTGATATGAAGACCGCGCAGGGGGATTTGGGACACGCCGCCGCCTTTACGCTGAGCATCTGCGCCCACACCACGCAGAAGATGTGCCAACAGACCGCCGGCCGCACGGAGCGGTTTATTCAATCGGTCTCCGGGACGAAGCGGCAATAGGGGGAAATGCATAGAAAAAGTTCTGTAACCGTAACGGTTACAGAACTTTTTGTGGCACAAGTGCCCACTTTCGATGCGCTTCGTATCCTCTGTCCCTTTCTCCGCCGCGAGTCCAGCGGAGCGAGTCGCGGTGGAAAGCGAAGAAATTCCCACCACAGTGCAGTTTTCGGCGAAGCCGGAAACGGAACGGCGGCGGGAATTTCTGAGCTGGCGGAGAAGGAGGGATTCGAACCCTCGAGACCCTTTAGGGGCCTACATGATTTCCAATCATGCGCCCTCGACCAACTAGGCGACTTCTCCATAGCTGCTCCGGTACTTTTCCGCTCATGCACTTGTCCGCAGTCAAAAATGACAGCGTTATTATTATAGCAGAGCTTTCCACAATGTCAAGACTTTATTTTCAAGATCATCGAAGTTTCACGAATGCCTCAATTTCTAAAGCATAAATAAAAGCGGGTTTAAAAGAGCGAAACTCCGCAAATTTGGTTGAGGATGCCCGTGATATGTGACAATGGCCTGTTTTAACATTGATTTTGATGCAGCTTTACCAGACAAAGACAAACAACGGCCGTTATGCGCAGGCTTTCTCTGCGATGCTGCGGGTGCCCGCTTTCGATGCTCTCCGCGCCTCCTGTCCCCCCTCCGCCGCGAGTCCAGCGAAGCGAGTCGCGGTGGAAAGCGAAGAAATTCCCGCCGGAGTGCGGCTTTCGGCGAAGCCGGAAACGGAGCGGCGGCGGGAATTTCTGAGCTGGTACGGGTAGTGGGACTCGAACCCACAAGCCTTGCGGCACTGGAACCTAAATCCAGCATGTTTACCAATTTCATCATACCCGCGGATATGGGCGGCGGGGTTGCGCGAAAGAAGCGTCTATGTTATGATGACACCATCCATAGAGCATGCTCGCATTATACCACGGCTCTTTTTCCAAGACAACAAAAAATTCCCCACTTCCACAGAAAAGAGGAGTTCCGCCATGTCCACGCCGCGCGTTACCGCCATCCACGACCTCTCCGGCTTTGGCCGCTGCTCCCTGACGGTGGCCCTGCCCATCCTCTCCGCCATGGGGGTCCAGTGCTGTCCCCTGCCCACTGCGTTCCTCTCCACCCATACCGGCGGCTTTGAGGGTTTCACCTTTTTGGATATGACCAAAGAAATGCCCCGGATCGCCCGACACTGGAAAGAGCTGGCGCTGCGGTTTGACGCCGTGTACAGCGGCTTTCTGGGCAGCGCCCGGCAGATTCGGGTGGTGGAGGACTTTATCCGGGACTTCCGGGGAGACGGCGTGGTGGTGGTGGACCCGGTGATGGGAGACGGCGGCGCCGTCTACCGGACCTACACGCCGGAGATGTGCGAGGGTATGGCGCGCCTTGCGGAGCAGGCGGACGTCATTACCCCCAATCTGACGGAGGCCGCGCTGCTGCTGGGCGTCCCCTACCGGGAGCTTCCCGCCGGGGCGGCGGGGCTCCGTGCCATCGTGGAGCGGCTGAGTCTGGAGGGGCGGCGCTCCGTGGTGCTCACCGGGGCCAGCCTGGCCCCCGGCAGCACCGGGGCCTTATGCTTCGACGCCGCCACCGGGCGGACGGAGGCCGTCCAGACCCGGCGGGTGGACCGGGACTTCCACGGCACCGGCGACGTGTTCTCCAGCGTCCTCACCGGGGCGCTGGTGCGGGGAGCGCCCCTGAAAGAGGCCGCCCGGGCGGCGGCGGAGTTCGTTCGGGCCTGCGCGGAGCGGACGGCGGCGGAGAACCTGCCCATGCGGGAGGGCGTGGACTTTGAGCCCCTGTTGGGACTGCTGACGGGGCCGGCCTCCGCGATTTCGGACGATTCGCTGTGAAAAGCGGCGCGGGCTCCGGTCTGCCGGGGCCCGCGCCGCTTTGTGATCTGCCGGAGGCACGCCTATTCCGTCTCCTCCGGGGCGTCCTCCTCCTCTGATTCCCCCTCCGCGATCTGCTCCAGCAGCGCCTTGATGTCCGCCAGCAGCTCGTTCTGGTAGGACAGGGCGCAGTGGATGAAGTGGAGCGCCGGGTCCGTCTGCAGAACGGGCTCCACCCCGTCCACCGGATGGGGCCAGCGGCGGACGGGGGGCTCCGGCGTGGTGGGCACGCCGGAAACTGCCGGGGCCCGGGGAGGCGCCTCCGCCGTCCTGGGGCGGCCCCGCCCCTGCGTCTGCTTCGCCATATCGATTCCTCCTTATACTCTCTGCGGCCGCGGCGCTACCTGCCGCGGTATTTTTTGCGGGTGGCAATGCCGCCCCGGATGTGCCGCTGAGCCTTGTTGACGTCCAGGACCTCCTTGACTTGTATGTACAGCGCCCGGTTAAAGTGGGGCAGGCGCTCGGAGATGTCCTTGTGTACCGTGGATTTGCTGATGCCGAATTTCTGCGCGGCGGCGCGGACAGTGGTCCGGTTCTCTATAATGTACTGGGCCAGGCGCTCTGCCCGCTCCTCCATGTTACCCTTCAAAACACAACACTCCCCGCCTCTAGTTGCTCTATCCTATGCGGCGAAATCTGGGGATATGTTCCCGGCGGCTTTGAAAATAAATTCTCCCGCAGTCGCTTTTGCGACTATGCAAACAATATATTGTGTGTTATAGTAATGAGGCATCACAAGATATGCAACTACTTGAAAATAAAGATCTGTACATGAGATTGACAGACGAGATGAGGAGAGAGCGTCCATGAATGTTATCAAGCGCAACGGCACCGAGGTCAGCTTTGACATCACCAAGATCATCGCCGCCGTTACCAAGGCCAACGAGAGTATTCCCGAGTCCAGCCGCATGACGCCGGTGCAGATCCGCCGGATCGCCGAGTCTGTGGAGCTCAGCTGCCAGAAGCTGGAGCGGGCCCCCTCCGTGGAGGAGATTCAGGACATGGTGGAGTACCACATCATGGCCCACGGCGCCTTTGAGGTGGCCAAGAGCTACATCACCTACCGTTACACCCGCTCTCTCATCCGCAAGAGCAACACCACCGACGACAAGATCCTCACCCTCATCGAGTGCAACAACGAGGAGGCCAAGCAGGAGAACAGCAACAAAAACCCCACGGTGAACTCCGTCCAGCGGGACTACATGGCCGGCGAGGTCAGCCGGGACATCACCAACCGCCTCCTCCTGCCCCCGGACATCGTGGAGGCCCACAACGCCGGCGTCATCCACTTCCACGACACGGATTACTACGCTCAGCACATGCACAACTGCGATCTGGTGGATCTGGAGGACATGCTGCAAAACGGCACTGTCATCTCCGGCACGCTGATCGAAAAGCCCCACTCTTTCTCCACCGCCTGCAACATCGCCACCCAGATCATCGCCCAGGTGGCCTCCAACCAGTACGGCGGACAGTCTATCTCCCTGACCCATCTGGCGCCTTTCGTGGACGTCAGCCGGAAGAAGATCCGCAGGAGCGTGGAGCAGGAGCTGCGGGATATCGGCGCCATCGTGCCGGAGGAGAAGCTCCGGGAGATGGTGGAATCCCGGCTGCGGGAGGAGATCCGCCGGGGCGTGCAGACCATCCAGTACCAGGTGGTCACCCTCCTGACCACCAATGGACAGGCCCCCTTTGTCACGGTGTTCATGTACCTGGGCGAGACCGACGACCCCCAGACCAAGCATGATCTGGCTCTGGTCATCGAGGAGGTTTTGAAGCAGCGCTACGAGGGCGTGAAGAACGAGGACGGCGTGTGGATCACCCCCGCGTTCCCCAAGCTGATCTACGTGCTGGAGGAGGACAACATCAACCCCGGCACCCCCTACTACTATTTGACGGAGCTCTCCGCCAAGTGCACCGCCCGGCGCATGGTGCCGGACTATATCTCCGAGAAGAAGATGCTGGAGCTGAAGGTGGACAAAAACGGCAACGGCAACTGCTACCCCTGCATGGGCTGCCGCAGCTTCCTCACCCCCTACGTGGACCCGGAGACGAACAAGCCCAAGTACTACGGCCGGTTCAACCAGGGCGTGGTGACCATCAACCTCCCCGACGTGGCGCTGACCTCCGGGGGGAACATCGAGAAGTTCTGGAAGATCTTCGACGAGCGGCTGGAGCTGTGCCACCGGGCCCTGATGTGCCGCCATGAGCGGCTCAAGGGCACCCTCTCCGACGCGGCCCCCATCCTGTGGCAGTACGGCGCCTGCGCCCGGCTGAAAAAGGGCGAGCCCATCGACAAGCTCCTCTACGGCGGGTACTCCACCATCTCCCTGGGCTACGCCGGCCTCTACGAGTGCGTGAAGTACATGACCGGCAAGAGCCACACGGACCCCGCCGCCACCCCCTTTGCCCTGGAGGTCATGGAGACCATGAACGCCGCCTGCCGCAAGTGGAAGGCGGAGCACAACATCGACTTCAGCCTCTACGGCACGCCGTTGGAATCCACCACCTACAAGTTCGCCAAGTGCCTCCAGCAGCGCTTCGGCGTCATCGAGGGCATCACCGACAAGGGGTATATCACCAACAGCTACCACGTCCACGTGACGGAGGAGATCGACGCTTTCACCAAGCTGAAATTCGAGGCCCAGTTCCAGCACCTGTCCCCCGGCGGCGCCATCAGCTACGTGGAGGTGCCGGACATGCAGAACAACCTGGAGGCGGTGCTGCAGGTGATGCGGTTCATCTACGACAACATCATCTACGCCGAGCTGAACACCAAGAGCGACTACTGCCAGGTCTGCGGCTGGGACGGTGAGATTCAGATCGTGGAAGAGGACGGCAAGCTGATCTGGAAGTGCCCCAAGTGCGGCAACACCGACCAGGACAAGATGAACGTGGCCCGGCGCACCTGCGGCTACATCGGGACCCAGTTCTGGAACCAGGGCCGGACCCAGGAGATCCGGGACCGGGTGCTGCACCTGTAATCGGTCATTCCCCAAAACAAAAGAGGGCGGGGCTAAAAAACGCCCCGCCCTTTTCCACAAGGAGGCCCCATGTACTACGGTGAGATCAAAAACTGCGACATCGCCAACGGCGAAGGCGTCCGGGTGACGCTGTTCGTCTCCGGCTGCACCAACCACTGCCCCCACTGCTTCCAGCCCCAGACCTGGGACTTCACCTACGGCCGGCCCTTTACGGAGGAGACGGAGGCGTATCTCCTCTCCCTGCTGGCGCCGGACTATATCAACGGCCTGACCCTGCTGGGAGGCGAGCCCTTTGAGCCGGAGAACCAGCGCGCTCTGCTGCCCTTTCTCCGCCGGGTGCGGGCGGCCTGTCCGGGGAAAAACATCTGGAGCTTTACCGGTTTTACCTACGAAGAGCTCCTGACCGAGGGGAGCCACCCCCGGTGTGAGGTCACGGACGAGCTGCTCTCGCTGCTGGACGTGCTGGTGGACGGGCGGTTTGTGGAGGAGCTGAAGGACATCTCCCTGCGGTTCCGGGGCAGCTCCAACCAGCGCCTGATTGATCTGAACGCCACCCGGCGGAGCGGGGAAGTCGTGCTTTTGCCGGAGCCAAAGCGGGGGATTTGATAAAAGTTTCGCCAGCCTTTTCAAAGGCTGTGGGGTCCCGGGGCAGAGCCCCGGGGCGCGCCGCACACGGCGCGAAAGTTCTAACCCCCATTTTATATTGTGTGAAACGAAAAACTCCGCAAGTGATACTAATTTCAAATAAAACTATTTAGTTTTATTTGAAACGGAAACGTGGAACACGTTTCCTCCCCTCCTGTGCTTCCTGCGCCCCCTCCCGGGACACAGAGCGGCTCAATCGAAAAAAATGATGCGGCTGTGCCAGCCGCATCATTTTTCATTTTCCTGCACAGGGCGGTTTTACCGCCCTGTATTTTTCTTCGCTTCGCTCGAAGCCGCAGGGGCTTTGCCCCCGCACCCCCACCGCCCTTTGAAAAGGGCGGCCCTAAACTTTATCTGTCTCCTCTTTCACTTCACGGTGTTTCGCAGAACACCGATCCCCTCGATCTCGCACTCCACCACGTCTCCGGGCTTCAAAAATCTTGGCGGGTCGAACCCCATGCCCACCCCGGCGGGGGTGCCTGTCGCGATGATGGTGCCCGGCAGCAGCGTCATGCCCGCCGTCACCTCCTCCAGCACCTCGCCGATGGAGTTGATGAGCAGCGAGGTGTTGGAGGACTGCCGCGCCTCCCCGTTGACCTTGGCGGAGATGGCCAGGGCAGGAGGGAAGGGGATCTCGTCCGCCGTGACGATGCAGGGCCCCATGGGGGTGAAGCCGTCCAGGCTCTTGCCGAAGTACCACTGCTTGTGGCCGGTCTGCACGTCCCGGGCGGAGACGTCGTTGACGATGGTATAGCCGAAGATGTAGTCCCCGGCCTCCGAGGCCCTGACGTTCCGGGCGGTCTTCCCCAGGATCACCGCCAGCTCCGCCTCGTAGTCCAGCCGCTCCACCAGTTCCCGGTGGCTCTGGATGAACCCCTCCGGGGCCACGGCCTCGCTGACCCGCTTGGAGAAGTACACCGCCACGGGCTTTTCTTTGGCGAAAGCCTCCGCGTTGTACCCGGCGGCCTCCTCCAGGTGGGCCTTGTAGTTCATGCCCAGGCACAGGATGTCCTGCCGGGGCCGGGGGATGGGGGCCAGCAGCGTCGCCGCATCCAGGGGGATCGGCTCCCCGGCCCGGGCGGCGATGTCCGCCAGGTCCCCGCTCTCAATAAGGGTGTTCATATCCGGACAGGGCAGGGGATGGACCGCGGCGCCGTCCGCGCTCAGCAGGCCCACGCGCTCCGCGCCGCCGTGGAGATAGGTGACCAGTTTCATTTCGCTCCTCCTCTCAGGACAGCAAGAGCTTGTCGTCGGCCTCATCGGAGCCGCTGACCTTGCTGAAGAGCTCCAGCAGCTGGGGCACAGTCAGCTTCTTCTTCTCCTCGCCGGAGACGTCGATGACGATTTTCCCGTCGTACATCATGATGAGCCGGTTGCCGTGCTGGATGGCGTCTTTCATGTTGTGGGTGACCATCATGGTGGTCAGATGGTTCTCCTCCACGATCCTGTCGGACAGCTCCAGCACCTTGGCGGCGGTCTTGGGGTCCAGCGCGGCGGTGTGTTCGTCCAAAAGCAGGAGCTTCGGCTTTTTCAAGGAGGCCATCAGCAGCGTCAGCGCCTGGCGCTGGCCGCCGGAGAGGAGGCCCACCTTGCTGGTGAGGCGGTCCTCCAGCCCCAGGCCCAACCCGCTGAGCAGCTCCTGGTACCGGTCTTTCTCCGCCTTGGTGAGGCCCCACCGCAGGCCCCGCCGCTGGCCCCGGCGGGCCGCCAGGGCCAGGTTCTCAATGATCTGCATGGTGGGCGCGGTGCCCATCATGGGGTCCTGGAACACCCGGCCGATGAAAGCCGCCCGCCTGTGCTCCGTCAGGCGGGTGACGTCGGTGCCGCCGATGGTAATGGTGCCCGCGTCTACCGTCCACACGCCGGCCACCGCGTTCAAGAGGGTGGACTTGCCGGCGCCGTTGCCGCCGATCACCGTGACGAAGTCCCCCTCGTTCAGGGTGAGGCTCACGCCCCGCAGGGCCTGCTTTTCGTTGACCGTCCCGGCGTTGAACGTCTTCCAGATCTCCTTGACCTCAAGCATTTGCGGCGCCTCCTCTCTTCACGGGCTTGGCGAAATAGCGGCTCTTCCAGTGGGGGACGGTGAGGAAGATGGCCACGATGACGGCGGAGATCAGCTTGAGATAGTTGGTGTCGATATTGCTGAGACTCACCACCGCCTGGATGACAATGTAGTAGATGATGGAGCCGATGGACACCGCCAGCAGCTTCAATGCGAAGTTGTGGAAGAGCTTGGAGAAGAGAACGTCCCCGATGATGACGGCGGCCAGGCCGATGACGATGGCGCCCTTGCCCATGCTGGAGTCGGCAAAGCTCTGGTACTGGCTGAGCAGCGCCCCGGACAGGGCAACCAGCCCGTTGGAGATCATCAGCCCCAGCACAAGGTTGGTGTTGGTGTTGATGCCCTGGGCCCGGGCCATGTTGGGGTTGGCGCCGGTGGCCCGGAGGGAGGCCCCCAGCTCCGTGCCGAAGAACCAGTACAAAACGGCGATGATGACGATGGTGAAAAGGCCCACCACCACAATGGGGTGGCGGTACACGGGGCGGGTTCCCTTGGCCACCTCCTGGACGAACCGGAGGGAGACCAGGAGCTTATTCAGGTTCGTCTGGTCAATGACGTTGATGGCCACATTGGCCTTCATCCCCATGATGGCCAGGTTGATGGACCACAGGCCCAGCTGGGTCAGGATGCCGGCGAGAATGGCCGGGATGCCGCAGACCGTGTGGAGCGCTCCCGTGGCCAGGCCCGTCAGCATTCCGATCACAAAGGCCGCCAGCAGGGCGATCCACAGGTTCACCCCGCTGCCGAAGAGCACCACGAACGTGGCGCCGCCGGTGCAGAAGGAGCCGTCCACCGTCAGGTCCGCCACATCCAGAATCTGATAGGTGATATACACGCCGATGGCCATGATCCCCCAGATCAGCCCCTGGGAGACGGCCCCCGGCAGCGCGCCGATGAAGTTCATCATAGTGACGTTGCCTCCAAATGATTATTGTTCCCATTTTTTACAAAGACGCCGGGAAAGAGCAGAAAAGGGGGAGGCCAAGGTCTCCCCTTTTCCGCTCTTTTCACTTGACCCGGTCCGCACCGAAAAGCGCGGAGCCGGACGTCCGACAGTGTTCCTTAAGCGATGGCCTCGTATCCCTCCGGAGCGGTCACGCCCAGGGCCTCGCACATGGGGGGATTGTACTTCTTCACGAACTCCGGGGCGTACTCAATGGGCATGGTGGAGATGTCCGCCTCGCCGGTGAGGATCTGGGCGGCCATCTCGCCGGTCTTGTAGCCGATGTCGTAGTAGCTGATGGAGAGCGTCGCCACGCCGCAGCCGGCGCAGATGCCCTCCTCGCCGCAGAACACGGGGATGCTGCCGTGGCAGATGCTGTCGATGATGGGGCAGCTGGAGGCGGCGGTGTTGTCCGTGGGAATATAGAGCACGTCGCTGTTGTCCACGGCGTTCTGGCACACGGCGGCGATGTCGTTGGAGTCGGCGAAGGGATAGGCGGTGCAGGTGTAGCCCATCTTCTCCAGATAGCCCTGGACGGTGGTCACCTGATAGAGGCTGTTGGCCTCGTTGGAGCAGTACAGCAGTCCGATGTTCCTGGCGTCGGGATACCACTCCTGGATCATGGCCGCCTGCTGGTCCAGGGGGGCCAGATCGGAGGTGCCGGAGACGTTGCCGCCCACGGTGCCGGAGAAGTTCTCAATGCCGAAAGCCACGCCGTACTCCGTGACGGAGGTGCCCAGGATGGGGATGTCGGCGGTGGCGGTGGCGGCGGCCTGGAGGGCCGGGGTGGCGTTGGCCATAATCAGGTCCACACCCTTGGTTACGAAAGAGTTGGCGATGGTGGCGCAGTTGGCGGGGTCGTTGGCGGCGTTTTGGTAGTCGAATTTCACCTGGCCGGGCAGGAGCTCGTTCAGGGCGTCCTGGAATCCCTGGGTGGCGGCGTCCAGCGCGTCGTGGGTCACCAGCTGGGAGATGCCCACCACGTAGGTGGCGGCGTCGCCGCCGGCGTCCGCCGGGGCGGCGGGCTCGTTCTGGGCGGGGGCTGCGGGGGCGTCGCCGCCCTGATCGGCGTTTCCGCCGCAGGCGGCCAGGCTCATGACCATCAGCGCGGTCAGAAGCAGGGCAAGAATCTTCTTTTTCATCATAGATCTCTCCTTATGGTTGTTTGGATCGTGAGAGATGCCTCTCCAATTCTTTTACACTATATAGCTTTAAAGGGATAAAGTCAACCGTCGCTTTCGACAAATAGGCCCCCCTGTTTTCCGCCGGCCTTGTGTACTTCCGGCAAAACCATCCTGTTTGATGGTGCGGGGGCGGAGGGCGGAGGATGGCCCGCTCCCCTGGACGGGCCAATTTCCCCGGAAGTGCCGGAGCTGCGGGAGAGGCGGCGCGGCGGGCCGGGGGCGTCCCGCCCTGCGGATCGAATCGATAAGACCAGTATGCCCCAGACCAAATTTTTCGTTGACATGGAAAATTTCAGGTGGTATAGTTGGAAAGTATTTTGGAACGCCGCGATTTGCGGCAGGTGCCGCAAACAACAATCGAACACCCACGGCGGAAACCGCGGATCGCAGCTGAGAGTCCCGAAAGAGGCTGGGACTTCTCACCCCTGCGGCGGTTCCGCGGTGGTTTTTTTGTTTTCCGCGGAGCCCCGGGTATGAATCCCGCGAAATCTTCCAGACTGTTATGAGAATAAGGAGAGGTGAGCGTCATGAAAACAAAATTTGTATTTGTCACAGGCGGCGTGGTGTCCGGCCTTGGCAAGGGGATCTGCGCGGCGTCCCTGGGGCGGCTTTTGAAGCAGCGGGGCCTCCGGGTGCGGAACCAGAAGTTCGACCCCTACATCAACGTGGATCCCGGCACCATGAGCCCCTACCAGCACGGGGAGGTCTTCGTCACAGAGGACGGCGCGGAGACGGATCTGGACCTGGGGCACTACGAGCGGTTTGTGGACGAGGACCTCTCCGGCAACAGCTCCATCTCCTCCGGCAAAATTTACTGGTCCGTGCTGAACCGGGAGCGCCGGGGGGACTACCTGGGGGCCACGGTGCAGATCATCCCCCATATCACGGGCGAGATCAAGGAGCGGGTCTACGCCATGGCCGGGGAGGATGTGGACGTGGTGATCTGCGAGATCGGCGGCACCGTGGGGGACATTGAGTCCCAGCCCTTTCTGGAGGCCATCCGCCAGGTGCGCTCGGAGCGGCCCCTGGGGGATGTGGTGTTCATCCACGTGCCCCTCATCGTCCAGGTCCCCGGCTCCGGGGAGCTGAAGTCCAAGCCCACCCAGCACTCGGTGAAAGAGCTCCTGTCCCTGGGCATCCAGCCGGACATCCTGGTGTGCCGGTGCGACGTGCCCATCACGGAGGACGTGCGGGGAAAGATCGCCCTGTTCTGCAACGTCCAGCCGGACTGCGTGATTCAGAACGCCACCGCCTCCACCCTCTACGAGGTGCCCCTGCTGATGGCGGAGGAGGGGCTGGACGAGGCGGTGTGCCGGAAGCTGGGCCTCATCACCCATCAGCCTGACCTGCGGGAGTGGACCGCCATGGTCAAGCGGGAGAAAGCGGCCCGCCGCCGGGTGCGTATTGCTCTGGTAGGGAAGTACACCCAGCTCCACGACGCCTATCTCTCCGTGGTGGAGGCGCTGAACCACGCGGGCACCGGAAACGACGCCGTGGTGGAGATCCGGTGGGTGGACTCCGGCGCGGTGACGGCGGAGAGCGCGGCGGAGGCGCTTGCGGGCTGCACCGGGATTATCGTCCCCGGGGGCTTCGGCGGCCGGGGCGTCGAGGGGATGATCGCCGCCATTCAGTATGCCCGGGAGAACAAGATTCCTTACTTCGGCATCTGCCTGGGGATGCAGATGGCGGTGGTGGAGTTTGCCCGCCGCGTGCTGGGCTGGGCGGACGCCAATTCCACGGAGTTCGACCCGGCCGCGGGGCACCCGGTCATCGACCTGATGCCGGATCAGGTGGACGTCACCGACAAGGGCGGCACCATGCGCCTGGGGAAGTACCCCTGCGCTCTGGCGGAGGGCACCCGCAGCCGCGGCCTCTACGGGGCGGCGGAGATCTCCGAGCGCCACCGCCACCGCTACGAGTTCAGCAACGCTTTCCGGCAGGAGCTTCAGGCGGCGGGGCTGACGCTGGCGGGCACATCCCCCGACGGCCGGCTGGTGGAGATCGTGGAGCTGCCGGACCACCCATGGTTTGTGGCCGTCCAGTTCCACCCGGAGTTCAAAAGCCGTCCCGACCGGCCGCACCCGCTGTTCTATGGATTTGTAAAAGCGGCGCTGGAGAAGGCGGAGAAATAAAAGCGCCCGGGATGGTTCTCGCCCTGGCGGACGCCCCCAGCCCGCCCCGCAAGGGCGCACCGTGATAGACCAGTAAAAAATAAAATGGAATTTTTAGGAGAAGACCGACATGAACCACTTTAAGAAGATCGCCGAAAAGCTGGAATCCCGCGGCCTGGACGCCATGCTCCTCTCCTGCGAGGCCAACCGCTTTTACGCCTCCGGCTTCCACTCCGCCGGCACCGACGGAATGGCCCTGGTGACCCGGAAGAAGAATTACTACTTCACCGACTCCCGCTACACCGAGGCCGCCGCCCGGGCCGTACAGGACGCGGAGCTCCGGGAGGTGGGCCCCGGCCACGGCTACACCGCCCGGCTGAAAGAGGCCATCGCGGAGCAGTCCATTGAAAAGATGGGCTATGAGGACGCCTGCATGACCGTCCGGGACTTCGAGACCTACCGCAAGGCCCTGCCCTGCCAGCTGGTGCCCGCGGCGGACCTTTTGACGGAGCTGCGCCGGGTGAAAGACCGGGAGGAGCTGGCGGTCATGACCGCCGCCCAGCGCATTGCCGAGCGGGCCCTGGAGGATATTTTAAAGGAAATCCGCCCTGGCGCGGCGGAAAAAGAGATTGCCGCCCGGCTCCAGTACCTGATGCTCCACTACGGGGCGGAGAATATGTCCTTTGACCCCATCGTGGTCTCCGGCCCCAACGGGAGCCTGCCCCACGGCGTGCCCTCGGACCGAAAGATCCAGTCCGGGGAATTTGTCACCATGGACTTTGGCTGCATTTACCACGGCTACTGCTCCGACATGACCCGCACCGTGGCGGTGGGATCTGTGACGGAGGAGATGCGGACGGTGTACGAGACGGTGCTGGCGGCCCAAAAGGCGGGCATCGCCGCCGCCCGGGCCGGCGTCACCGGCAGGGATGTGGACGGCGCCGCCCGGAAAGTCATCGCGGACGCCGGGTATGGGGATTTCTTCGGCCACGGCTTCGGCCACGGCGTGGGTGTGGAGATCCACGAGGCCCCCACCGCCTCCTCAGCGGGCGACAACCCCCTGCCCGCCGGGGCCGTCATCTCCGCGGAGCCGGGGATCTACCTGCCCGGGAAGCTGGGCGTCCGCATCGAGGACGTGATCGTCCTGACGGAGGACGGCTGCGAGAACCTGACCCGCGCCCCCAAGGAGCTGCTGGTCCTGTGATGCCGCCCCGCGCCTCCGCGCTCCAGGTTCCCGCCGGACGGCGTTGAAAGGGTCTGCCGGCGGGAACCTTTGACGTAAATTTACGCATACTCCCTTCATTCAGAGGCCTTCCTGCAACATCTCCGTTGACAAAACCGCCGCTGAACGGTATGATACGAATATCAAAAGGAGATCGTTTTCCCTCAAAGGAGGTCCACATGGACACTGTTTATATCACCGGGCACCGCAACCCGGACACCGACTCCATCGTCTCCGCCATGGCCTACGCCGCGCTGAAAAACGCCCTGGGCCACCGGGAGTACAAGGCCGCCCGCCTGGGGCAGGTCAGTGACGAGACCCAGGCCGTGCTGAACCGCTTTGACTTCCGTCCCCCCATGCTCATCAACGACCTGCGCACCCAGGTCCTGGATCTGGACTACGACACGCCGCCGTGCCTCTCCGCCGCCGCCACCATCAGCCGGGGCTGGCAGACCATGCAGAACGAGAGGATCTCCGCCCTGCCGGTGACCAACGAGGACGGCACGTTGTACGGGATGCTCTCCGCCGGAGACGTGGCCAACTACGACATGACCTCCGTCCGCAACCCCCGCATGGGGGATATCCCGGTGTACAACCTGCTGTCCGTGCTGGAGGGCAAGATCTTAAACGAGGGCGGCGAGATGAAGGACGTGATCTCTGGCGAGGTCACCATCGCCCTGCCCGCCAGCCGGGAGAACCTGATGTTCTCCACCAAGGACAGCATTGTGGTCTGCGGCGACCAGCCGGACATGATCCGGCGGGCGCTGGAGATCGGGGTCAACTGCGTCATCGTCTGCCAGGCGGAGGTGGATCAGGAGCTGCTGGACATCGGGACAGAGACCTGTCTCATCTCCACCCCCATTGACGCCTACCAGGCCGTGCGCCTGATCTGCCACGCCCTGCCCATCTCCCACATCTGCAACAGCCAGGGCCTGGTGTGCTTCCATCTGGACGACTACATCGACGACGTGCAGGACGCCGTGCTGGAGAGCCGCTTCAGAGCCTACCCCATCCTGGACGAGAACGAGCGGGTGGTGGGGACGCTGTCCCGCTTCCACCTGCTGCGCCCCCGCCGCAAGCGGGTGGTGCTGATGGACCACAATGAAAAGGCCCAGTCCGTCACGGGGCTGGACCAGGCGGAGATCCTGGAGATCGTGGACCACCACCGCCTGGCGGACATCGAGACCAAGAATCCCATCTACGTCCGCAACGAGCCCGTGGGCAGCACCACCACCATCGTGGCGGGCATGTACCAGGAAAAGGGCCTGATGCCCACCGCCAAGATGGCGGGCCTCATGGCGGCGGCCATTATCTCCGACACGGTGATGTTCAAGTCCCCCACCTGCACCCAGCGGGACATGGACGTGGCCAACCGCATGGCCCGCATCGCCAACCTCTCCCTGGAGGAGCTGGGCAAGGCCATCTTCTCCGCCACCTGCGGGGACGACAAGACCGTGGAGGCCATGCTTCACACGGACTACAAGGAGTTCCACATCGCCGGCCACAACCTGGCGGTGAGCCAGATTACCTGCATGGACTCCGACCGCCTTATGGAGCGGCAGGAGGAGTTCCTGGCCGCCATGGAGGCCGTCCACCAGCGGCGGGAGCTGGACACCGTGGTGCTGATGATCACCGACGTGCTGCTGGAGGGCACCTGGCTCCTCTTTGTGGGCGACGAGGACGCCATCCAGCAGGCCTTCGGCCTCAAGGGCGTGAAAAACAGCGCGTTTTTGCCCAGGATCATGTCCCGGAAAAAGCAGGTCATTCCCACCCTGTCGGCCCTGTGGGGCTGAGGCGGCCCAGAGAGAGCAAGGCCCGGCGGCGCTGTGCGCCGCCGGGTTTTCACCTCCCAAGGCCGGTGGAATTCTGTCACATTATGTAAAGCGGGAAGACCGCTCTTTGGAGCTGCCCTGGGGGAGTTTTCCCGGGCAGAGGCCGCCTCTTCCGGCAAATCTGCCCGGGTTTTTCCGGCGGGACAGGAAACAGGCCAGCCTCCCGCCAGAATACACTTCCAGCCTTTTGTGGTCCGAAAGGGAACAGGCCAGCCTCTCGGCTGGCCTGTTCCCTATTTTTTGGAAGATTGGATGAAAAGAAGTTTTGTCTCTTGCAAGTATTAAGATACAGGAGAGTTGTTAAGCAAACCAGCACCAATTGTTAAGAAAGTTTTAAATCTCAAAAATTTTTATGTCAACTTTTGCCGCCCGCGTCGGAGGCCGTCGAAAAAGGAAGAGAGCACCCCTCGGCACTCCGCCTCCAGGATGCCGCCCACCAGGGCGGGGCGGTTGGGGAAGTCCTCCATAAAGAGGTTTGTCACGCCGCCGCAGGCCCCGAACACCGGGTCCCGGGCGCCGTACCAGACCCGGGGGATCCGGGCGTTGAGGATGGCCCCGGCGCACATGGGGCAGGGCTCCAGGGTGACGTACAGCTCGCAGTCCTCCAGACGCCAGGCGTCCAAGGCCGCGTTGGCCTGGGCGATGGCCTCCATCTCCGCGTGGGAGGCGGCGGACCGCCGCTCCTCCCGCCGGTTGCGGCCCCGGCCCACGATCTCGCCGCCCCGGACGATGACGCACCCCACCGGCACCTCCCCGGCGGCGGCGGCCTCCCGGGCCAGGGCCAGCGCCTGCCGCATATAGAATTCCCGGTCCACGGCCATTTTTTGTTCGCCTCCCGCATGAAAATTGGAATATTTGTCCAAACTCCCAGTATGAATAGAACCAGGAGGGACAATGCCTTATGAAAAACGTTCTCTTTGCCAAACGGGCCCGGCCCGATCCGGAGCTTTTGACCCTGAAAGCCGAGCTGCTGGAGGCCCAGGGGGAGCTGGCCTGCGCCTATCAGCAGTTTGACCATGCCCTGGACCCGGAGCTGGTGGAGTCCTGCATCTATCAGATCAGCGCCGTCAAGGCCCGCTGCAACTACCTGATCCGCGCCATCAAGGAGCGCAGCCCCGAGGCCGCCGCGGCGGCGGACTTCCAGGGGGAGACAGTATGGACCTGAGTCAGAAGATCATCGCCGCCCTGCTGGCGGGATTCTTCCTCATCGCGCTGCTGCGGGTGTTCCGGGCCCCGCTGAAAGTGGCGGTCAAGCTGCTGGCCAACACCCTGCTGGGTTTTCTGGCGCTGTGGGCGGTGAACCTCACGGCGGGGTTCACCGGCCTCACCCTGGGATTGAACCTCTGGAACGCCCTGGTTATCGGCGTTCTGGGCCTGCCGGGGCTGGGTTTGCTGCTGCTGGTGCAGTGGATCTTGTGATTACATAGCCGAAGAGGGCGCGGGGGAACACTCCTCCGCGGTCTTTTTTGCGTGATTTTTAAAAATGGGAAGTGAGCATTTGAGAGATAACAGGAGATATATTGAGAATTTAAGAGGTTTTGCTGCGCTAAATGAAATCAGTGTTGACACCGCCCATCCGCTGTGTTATAAATAGTCTTGCTCCGATTTTACCCCGGAGCGCTTGATTTGTAAAGCAAATACAAATATATCATACGGAGGAAACACCATGTCCACTTTTATGGCAAACAAGGCCAACATTGAGCGCAAGTGGTACATCCTGGACGCCGCCGGCAAGCCCCTGGGCAAGACCGCCGTCCGGGCCGCCGACCTGCTGCGCGGCAAGACCAAGGTCACCTACACCCCCCACGCCGACTGCGGCGACAACGTCATCATTATCAACGCCGGCAAGGCCGTCCTCACCGGCAAGAAGGGCACCCAGAAGATCTACCGCACCCACTCCGGCTGGGTGGGCGGCCTGAAGGAGACTCCCTACCGCATTCTGATGCAGGAGAAGCCGGAGCTGGCCATGCGGGTGGCCGTCCGCGGCATGATGCCCCGGAACACCCTGTCCAAGGACTCCCTGAAGCGCCTGCACATCTATGCCGACGCCAACTATGAGCAGCAGGCGCAGAAGCCCATCGCTCTGGACGCTGAATAAGGAGGAGTAGAAGAATGTATCAGTCTAAGAAGCCCTATCTGTACGGCACCGGCCGCCGGAAGTCCTCCGTGGCCCGCGTCCACCTGTTCCCGGGCGGCACCGGCTCCATCACCATCAACGGCCGGGACATCGACGAGTACTTCGGTCTGGACACCCTGAAGATGGTGGTCCGCCAGCCCCTGGAGGCCACCGGCAACACCGGCAAGATGGACATCGTGGCCACTGTCTCCGGCGGCGGCGTCAGCGGCCAGGCCGGCGCCCTGCGCCACGGCATCGCCCGCGCCCTGCTGCTGGCCAGCGAGGACAACCGCCCCATCCTGAAAAAGGCCGGCTTCCTCACCCGCGACCCCCGTATGAAGGAGCGCAAGAAGTACGGCCTCAAGGCCGCCCGCCGCGCGCCTCAGTTCAGCAAGCGCTGATATACACCGACGCATCTTCGAGGCGCCGCCCGTATGGGCGGCGTCTTTTTTGCACTGAATGTAAAAACTTCTTGACTTTTTTGGCGCGCTGAGGGATACTGTGAATGTAAAGAACTCTTCACTTTTGGAGGCGCGTTGATGAGACGGATTCTGAAAGGGCTGAAACTTCACAGGCCGGACGAGATGGAGCGGCACATCCTGTTCAAGGCCCAGCGGAACGCCTATCTCTTCCTGGTGGCCGCCCTTGTGATCTGGTCTTTCTGCGAGAGCCTCCGGGTCTACATCCATCACAGCCGGCTGAATCTCCTCCCCTGCCTTTTGCTGACGGCGGCGGTGCTGATCCAGTCTCTCTCCCAGCTGATCCTAACCCGCAGGGCGGTGAAAGACGACGAGGACTCCTGCGAGACCGGCCCGCTGGTGAAGCTGGTGGTGCTCTCCTGCGCCATCGCCGCCGCGGCGGTCACGGCGGCGGCCGCTGTGGCGCTGATGAGTGTCCGGGTATGAAAAACCAGATCAAGCCCCTCCGCAAGTCCAGGGGATACCGGCAGGAGGACCTGGCCGCGGCGCTGGGGGTGTCCCGACAGACCATCATCGCCATTGAGAACGACAAGTACAACCCCACCCTGGAGCTGGCCATGAGGCTGGCCCGGCATCTGGGGACCACCGTTGAGGAGCTGTTTCAGCTGGAGGGATAACCATGAGAGCAAAATTGACCGGGCTGATCCCTTATGCCGCCGTTCTGGCCGCCGACTTCTGGCTCCTGCCGTTTCCGGCCCGGAATACGGGGACGGCCATGCTTTTGATGCTGTGCGTCATGCCTGCGGCCGCTTTCGTCACGGCGCTGGTCTACGGGATGCGGCGGGGCCTGTCCCTCCTGCTCCCGGCGGCGGCGTTTTTGCTGTTTCTCCCGGCGGTTTTCATCCACTACAATACCTCGGCGTGGGTCTACGCCATGGTGTACGCGGTGGTGGTCCTAGCGGGAAACGGCGTGGGACGGATTTTTTACGGCAGACGGTGACCGGGAGCGGAAATCCCCCCGGCCTTGGAGGCCGGGCAAAGCGGATGAAGAGAGCGGGGACGCCCATGGGCGTCCCCGCTCTGCCTGTGTGTTTTTGCGTCCGATTTTTTGCCGACAAACTCCGGCGTTACGATGCCCGCGCCACCACGCTGGCGAAGCTGAACCAGCCCCGGGCGTCCCGGCAGGCGCCGGTGAGGGTCTCCCGCAGCTCCCAGGCGGTCCCCCGGGTATACAGGGGGGCCATGACGCAGTCCGAAATCAGCAGGTCCTCCGCGTCGTGGAGGCAGCCCATGCGGGCGGCGCTGTCGGCGGCGCCGGCGATGATGGCCATCAGCGTGTCGTAGGCGCTGTTGCCGTACTGGACCACGTTGTTGCTGCTGTCGGAGGTCCAGTTCATCAAAAAGCACTCCGCGTCGTTGCCCACGGCGGTGAGGTCCGCCCCGGCCAGGTCGTACTCCCCGGAGCGCAGGGCGCTCCACAGCTCCCGGTTGGTGACGCCCACCGGGGTCACGTGCATCCCCAGCACCTCCTGCCACATCTGGCAGATCAGCTGGGCCACGGCGCCGTTGCTGCCGGTGTCCTCATAGAGATAGGTCATCTCCCCCAGGCTGACGCCGCTGTCATAGCCCGCCTCGCTCAAAAGCGCCCGGGCCTGGAGGCAGCGGTCCTCGTAGGTCTCTCCACCGTCCGCCAGCAGGTCGCCGCCCACCGTGCGGAAATCCTCCTCCCCCTCCGGGACGCCGGGGGGAACCAGCCCTCCGGCGGTGAGGGCGCTGGCGCCCGCGGCGGCGGTGAGGGCCTCCCGGTCGACGGCAAGGCGCACCGCCTGCCGCACCAGCTGGTCCCCCAGCATCTCCCTGCCGCCGTTGAAGAGCACGGCGTAGGTCCCCATCTCCGGGATGGAGGTCCAGCTCTCGTCCGCCGCCAGCTCCGCCATCCGCTCCTCCGTCAGGGGCCAGACGGCGTCCACCGTCTTGTGGTCGTATAGGGAGCGGGCCTCCTCCGCCGTGTCGGCAAAGTGGAACACCAGCGCCCGGGGACCGGCTTGGGTGCTGTAGTACCGGTCGTTCGCCACGGCGGACAGCGTTGCCCCCGCCGTGTAGGACTCCACCTGATAGGGCCCGTTGCACACCAGCGCCGTGGGGTCGGACCACCAGCGCAGGGTCTCTCCGCCGGGGCGCTGGCTCTGCTGCTCCGCCGTGTCTTTCAGCTTTTGCAGCACGTCCTGCCGCAGGGGGCTGGTGGCGGGGGAGGTGCAGACCTCCGTCAAAAACCAGTCGTAGCGGCCGCTGAGGACCACCACCAGGGTGTTGTCGTTTTTGGCCGTCACCTGCAGGAGCGTCATGTCCCCGGCGGCCCGGGCCTCGTCGTATCCCGCCACGACGGACAGCAGCGCCGCGTACGGGGACCGGCTGGCCGGGTCCGCCAGCCGCCGCCAGGCGTACACAAAGTCCCCGGCCTTTACGTTGACCCCGTCGGACCATTTGGCGCTGCGGAGGCGGAACGTGTAGGTCACCGTGCCGTCGTAGCTCTCCTCCTGGTCCACGGTCTTGGCCATGCCGCCGGTCACCGTGGGGCTGCCGGAGACGTCCACCGTCACCCGCATCAGATTTTCGTACAGGTGGGCCAGAATGGTCTGGTCGCCGGTCTCCTCGGCGTAGATGGGGTCCAGGCTCACCGGGGCCGCCCCTACGCACACGGACAGGGAGCTCCTGTCCGTCTCTCCGGCGCAGCCCGCCAGCAGTCCAAGGCACATGGCTCCGGCCAGGGCCAGGTGTGCCAGTCGTTTCCAAATCCGCATAGTCGTGTTCCTCTATTCACCGCCGGCCCTGGGGCCGAAGCCTTTCATTCTGATTGTCCCGTGCCCTCATATTATAGAGAAATTTGCCGTTTTTGTAAAGGCACTCCGGGAAAAAAGTTACAAAACGGTGACATTTTTTAAATCCTATTCACAATTTTTCCGGTCCATGCAAAAAAACGCGGCCCCCGGGCGGGAGCCGCATGGTCATTGTGCGTCCAGCAGTTTTTTCAAATCCCCCAGGGAGACGTCCATCCGCCCGGATACCTCCTCCAGCGTCATGCCGGAGGCCAGGAAGCGGCGGACCACCAGGCCCATGTCCTCCCCCACCTCGATGAGGTGGCCGTCCGGGTCGTAGAGCCGGACCACCCGCTGGCCCCAGGCGTGCTCGATCACGCCGCCCAGCCGCCGAATCTCCGGACGGCGGTCCAGCTCTCTCAGGAGGCCGTCCAGCTCCTCCGTCTCAAAACAGAGCTCCAGGTTGTGGGACCGCCGCATCACGCTGTCCGCCGGCACGCCGGTGAGCCAGGCGAAGTCCTGCTGCAGGGCCAGCCCGCAGGTGAAAGAGACGTTAATCCCGTAGTCCTGATACACCTCCAGGCCGAACAGCTCCTCATAGAACCGCCGGGACGCGCGGATATCCGCCACGGAGAGCAGGGCCGCCGTGTACCGCATGGCCTCAGCTCTCCACGGGGGCCAGGCGGCCGTCGTCGTCGAACTTCACGGGGACGATCTCGTTGCGGGTCTTCAGAGCGATGTCGTCCATGCGCATCTTGGAGGGGTAGTCGGCGATGAGACTCACCGCCACGCCCTGGCGCCGGGCCCGGCCGGTGCGGCCGATGCGGTGGACGTAGTCCTGGTTCTCGTCGGGCACGTCGCAGTTGAACACGATGTCCACGTCGTCCACGTCGATGCCCCGGGCGGCCACGTCGGTGGAGACGAAGACCCGGAGCCTGCCCTCCCGGAACTTGTTCATCACCTGCTCCCGTTTCTTCTGGGGGATGTCCCCGTGGATGCACTCGGCGTCGATGCCCCGCATCTGGAGAAACTTCGTAATGCGCTCCGTGGCGCCCTTGGTGTTGCAGAAAGCCATGCAGCGGTCAAAGCCGGTCTCGTTCAAAATCCTCTCGATGGCGTCCGCCTTGCCGTCGTAGCTGACGTCCATGCGGAACTGCTTGATGTCCGGCTTGTTCTGCTCGTCCTCCCGGACGGTGATCTCCGCCGCGTCCCGCTGGTAGACCCAGGCGATGTCCATCACCTCCCGGGAGATGGTGGCGGAGAAGAGGCCCAGATTCCGCCGCTTGTTCATCCTGTCCAGCAGGCGGGTCACGTCGTGGATGAAGCCCATGTCCAGCATCCGGTCCGCCTCGTCCAGGATGACGGTTTGGGCGGTGTCCACCCGGACGGTGCGCCGCTTCATGTGGTCGCTGAGGCGGCCGGGAGTGGCCACCACAATCTGGGGGTGCTTTTTCAGCGTTTCGATCTGCCTGCCGATGGGCGCGCCGCCGTAGAGGCACACCGTCCGCACGCCGGGCTTGTAGGCCGCGAGAATCCGCAGCTCGTCGGTGATCTGAATGGCCAGCTCCCGGGTGGGAGCCAGAATCACAGCCTGGACGCTCTCGTCCTCCGGGTCCGTGTGCTCCACAATGGGGATGCCGTAGGCAAAGGTCTTGCCGGTGCCCGTGGGAGCCTTGGCAATGACGTCCTGCCAGTCCATCATAGGCGGAATGCACCCCGCCTGGACCGGTGTGGAAACCGTGATATTCTTTTGGGCGATGGCCCGCATGATCTCCGGCGACAGCCCCAGACTGTCAAACCGGACGCCTTCCGTATATTCCATAGCGTTTTTCCTTTTCATAGTCTTATAAATGATATTATACCCGCAATTCCACGGCTTGTAAAGTGCCGCCGCGTCCGGCGGAGGCTCAAATTGGTGTTTTTCTCCAGAAGTATGCTATTTTAGTAAATTTTTGCATAAATCACCAATAATCCTTGCAATTTTGTAAAAAATATTGTATATTTTTAGTAAAATTATTTATTGTGTCCGTAATGTTTTCGCCTTTTTATGCTAAATTACTTTCAAGGAGACTCAACTATCCAGCGGGAGGTGTCAAACGTGGCTGAAATGGACTATGTGCGCATTTTGCGCGACCTCCGGGAGGACGCCGACAAGACGCAGACGCAGATTGCCGAAGTCTTGGGGACCTCCCAGACCATGTACGCGCGGTACGAACGCGGTGCGAACGAATTGCCCATCCACCATTTGATTACTTTGAGCAGATACTACGGTGTCAGTACGGATTATCTGCTGGGTCTCAGTAAGGATCGATGAAGGCGGACAGGGTATCCTGTCCGCCTTTTCGCGGAGGGCGGTCAAAAGGAGAGGGCGGGATCCCCCGCCCTCTCTGTTTTCGCCGTTCGACTGCTCAGGACGCATCCCGCGCCTCCGCGGGCTCGATGGAGAAGATTCCGCTCCGGAAATCCCGCTTAGTCTCGTCCGTAACCAGGAGACCTCCGGTGCTCCTGTCTGTCACGGTCACATCGCCGCCGGCCAGCTCCGCCGCTCCGACGGTCACCGCCAGGGAGAGCGCGGCAGGCGCTTGCACTGGTTCACCGCCACCCGCACCACCCGGTGCCGCTCGTGCTCCGGCGTCTTAAAGGGGGGCTGGGCGTAGAGCTTCAGCAGCGTCTCCCGCATCGCGTCCTCCGCGGTGCCCGGCTTTTCAGATCGCTGTACGCCAGACGGAACACCGTGCCGCCGTATTGCGCCATGGCCGCCTCAAACGCGGCGTCCGTCAACTCGTCTCACCTCGCTTTGCCGGTTTTGAAAGGTCTTTCTGCGGGGAATATCCGCCGAAAGCGGGAAATACCCAAACGGGAGAAATTTTTTTCAATTCTGATTTCCGGGGTTCCAAATTTGGGCTTTCCCTTTTTGAGAAACTCTGCTATAATGAAACAGATATAACTTCTCCCGGCAGGGCCGATTCTATCATGCGGCGGTCACAGCTGACTGTGGACGCCTCAAAAGGAGCATCGCCATGGAAAAAATTCTGGTTATCGATGACAGCCCCGTTCAGGCCAGCCTCCTCAAGTCGATCCTGGAGGATACCTATGAGGTCACCACGGTCCACACCGCCGAGAGCGGGCTCCACTATGCCAGGACCGGCGAGTACTCCCTGATCCTGCTGGACGTCATCATGCCCAGCATCAACGGCTTTGAGCTGCTGACGCTGCTGCAAAAGGACGCCAACACCCGGCACATCCCGGTGATCCTCATCACCAGCCTCTCGGACTATCAGAACGAGGAGCGGGGGCTGACCCTGGGCGCGGTGGACTACATCTCCAAGCCGTTCCACCCCATGGTGGTGAAAGCCCGGGTCAACACCCACATCAACCTGTACCAATACCGGGTCCAGGTGAAGCGGCAGGCCTCGCTGGACCAGCTCACCGGCGTGGCCAACCGGCGGCACTACAACACCGTCAGCCCGGAGCGGTGGCAGGAGGCCGTCCGGCTGAATGTGCCCATCTCCATCGGCATGATGGACATCGACAAGTTTAAGATCTACAACGACACGTTCGGCCACGTGGCGGGGGACAAGGTGATTGCCGACGTGGCCGGCGCGGCGGCCGCCCGCCTCCAGCGCACCACGGACTTCTTCGCCCGTTACGGCGGCGAGGAGTTTGTGATCATTATCATGGGCGGCACCGCCGCCGACACGTTTGAGCACATGAAAGGCATCCGGCAGGCGGTGGAGGACCTCCACATCCGCCAAAACGAAGCCGTCTCCCCCTATGTCACGGTCAGCATCGGCGGTGTGACGCTGTACCCCAGTCCCCGGGACTCCTACGACACGCAGCTGAAGATCGCGGACACCATGCTGTACGACGCAAAGCGGTTCGGACGGAATCAGGTGGTCTGGTACAGCGACCAGCTGGAGCTCTGGCGGGAGCACAAATGACGGATGGGACGCGGGGTGCGTCCCGGAAAGGGAGATACCATGGGCCTGTTTGGACTGTTTGGGAAAAAGACCAGGGCCGAGGCGGCGCCGGCTGAGCCGGAGCCCGCCTATCTGGAGGACTACGCCGGAATGCAGGCGGAGGTGACGGACCTGGAGGGCCGGTCCCTCTTTACGGCAAAGCTCCTGGGTGTGGAGGAGGACCACGGAAGCCTCCACCTCCTGGGTGACGCCGCGTTCTACCGGGACACGGAGGAGCCCCTGCCCGTGCGGCTCCGGGGATACAGCGACCGCAGATCCAAGGCCGCCTACCTGGAAGGGGAGATCCGCCCCTCGGAGGACACGGGGATCTGGCGGGTGGAGAAGCTGACCCTCTCCAAGCTGGAGAACGACCGCTCCTACTTCCGCATGGACGTGGCCATGGACGCCGCCCTCACCCCCGTGGGGCGGCCCGGCGCGGCGGCGGAGCCCTGTCAGCTGGTGGATCTGAGCATCGGCGGCGTGCGCATTGCCTCGCCCCATCAATTCCAGACGGGGGAGCGGCTTTTGATCAGCGTGACCCTGACGCCGGGCGTCCCGCCTTCCACCATGCTCTGTCAGATTTTGCGGGTGGTGGGGCAGGAGGCGGACTACGAGTACGGCTGCCGCTTTTTGGAGCTGAACGAGGCGGACGAGGACCGCATCGTGCAGATCATCTTCGATCTCCAGCGCAAGAGAAGCGGACGGATATGAGAACCGCTCCGCCGCGGCTTTGCGGCGCGGAAGAATCTTCCGTGTAAAAGAATTCCCTCCCGCCGGCGGCGGGAGGGAATTCTTTTGCTTATTTGTGGGGCACGTGCCAGATGTTATCCGCGTACTCCCGCACCGACCGGTCGGCGGCGAAGATGCCGCTGCGGGCGATGTTGTGCAGGCTCATGCGGTTCCAGCGGTCCCGGTCCTCGTAGGCGGCGGCCATCTCCGCCTCTGCCTGACAGTAGGACGTGAAGTCCGCCAGCAGCAGGTACTCGTCCGCCGCGCTTCCGCCGGAGCCGAACAGCAGCCGCTGGTACAGGTCCTCGTAGGACTCGCCGTCCCGGAAGCCGGTGCGCAGGGCGTCCACGCAGCGGCGCAGAACCGGGTCCTGGGTGTACAGCCGCTGGGGGACGTAGCCCTCCCGCTTCAGCTGCTCCACCTCGTCGGCGTGGAGGCCGAAGAGGAACATGTTCTCGTCGCCCAGCACCTGGTGCATCTCCACGTTGGCGCCGTCCAGGGTGCCCACGGTCAATGCGCCGTTCATCATGAACTTCATGTTGCCGGTGCCGCTGGCCTCCTTGCCGGCGGTGGAGATTTGCTGGCTCACCTCACTGGCGGGCATCAGCACCTCCGCCAGGGAGACCCGGTAGTTCTCCAGGAACACCACCTGGAGCTTGCCCTTGCAGATGGGATCGTGGGCGATCTGGTCCTCCAGGGAGTTGATGAGGCGGATGATCCGCTTGGCCACCAGGTATCCGGGGGCGGCCTTGGCGCCGAAGAGGAACGTGTGGGGCTGGGTGATGGCATTGGGGTCGTCCTGGAGCTTCTGGTACAGGGCGATGATATGCAGCGCGTTGAGAAGCTGCCGCTTGTACTCGTGGAGCCGCTTCACCTGCACGTCGAAGATGGAGTCCGGGTCCAGGATAGCGCCCCGGGTCTTCTTGGCGTGGAGGGCCAGGACCTCCTTGTTCTGCCGCTTGATCTCCCCCAGGCGGTCCAGCACGGACTTGTCGCCCGCGTAATTGTCCAGCTTCTGCAGGGCCATGGCGTTGGTGAGGTACTCGTCCCCGCCGGTGAGGTCCCGGATCAGGCTGTCCAGGCCGGGGTTGATCTCGCTGAGCCAGCGGCGGTGGTCGATGCCGTTGGTGACATTTTTGAACTTCCAGGGCTCCATCTGACAGGCGTCCCGGAACACGTCATTGCGCAGGATGTCCGTGTGCAGGGCGCTGACGCCGTTGACGGCCATGCTGCCAGCCAGGCACAAATTGGCCATGCGGACCTGGCCGTCCCAGACGATGGCCATGTACTGGGTCTTGCCGGGGTCGTGGTAGTACTCGTCGACCTTGTTCTGCCAGCGGGCGGAGATCTCCTTGATGATCTGCCAGATCCGGGGCAGACGCTGCTCCATCAGGTGCTGGGGCCAGCGCTCCAGGGCCTCCGCCAGGACGGTATGGTTGGTGTAGGCCACGGACTGGGTGGTGATGCTCCAGGCCTCGTCCCAGTCCATGCCGGCGTCGTCGATCAGGATGCGCATCAGCTCCGGAATCACCAGGGCCGGATGGGTGTCGTTGATCTGAATGACGTTCTTCTCGTGGAAGTTCTTCATGGTGCCGTAGAGGGCCATGTGCTTGGTGGTAATGGACTGGATCGTGGCGGAGACGAAGAAGTACTGCTGCTTTAAGCGCAGGGACTTGCCCTCCTCGTGGCTGTCGTCGGGATAGAGGACCTTGGCGATGGACTCCGCCATGGCCTCGTCCTCGGCGGCCTTCAGGTACTCGCCCCGGGAGAACAGGGACATATCCATGGGGGAGGTGGCCCGGGGCTCCCACAGCCGCAGGGTGTTGACGTGGTCGGTGCCGTAGCCGGCGATCTTCATGTCGCAGGGCACCGCCAGCACGGTGGTGGCGTTTTCGTTGACGGTGTGCAGACGCCCATTGTCCCAGAACTCCCGCACCGTGCCGCCGAAGCGCACCTCCTGGGCCTCCTCGGGCTTGGGCACCACCCAGGACATGCCCAGGTCCTTCCAGTGGTCCGGCAGCTCCACCTGCTCGCCGTCCACGATCTTCTGCTTGAAAAGACCCAGGTCGTAGCAGATGGAATAGCCGGTGGCCGGAATCTCCAGCGTGGCCATGGAGTCCAGATAGCAGGCCGCCAGGCGTCCCAGGCCGCCGTTGCCCAGGGCGGCGTCCGGCTCCACCTCAAAGATGTCTCCGGACTTAAAGCCCAGGTTGTCCAGGGCCTCTTTCAGCTGGGGCAGCACGTCCAGGTTGTAGGCGTTTTTCATCAGGCTTCGGCCCATCAAAAACTCCATGGACAGGTAGTGGACCCGCTTGCGCTGCTCCCGATTGGTCCTCTTGCGGGTCTCCACCCCGCGGATGGCCATCACGTCCCGCAGCACCAGGGCACAGGCTTTCATCATCTCCTGATCGGTGGCCTCGTCGGGGGTCTTGCTGAAATTCAGCATCAGCTTTTCCGTCAGGGCTTTTTCCAGCGTCTCAGTGGTAAAAGGTCTCATCGCGTCTCCATACCCGCCCCCGCTTACTTCTTCTTCGGGGCGGTTCCTTTCTTTTTAGTCTCTCCGGCAGCTGTTTTGCCGGTGCTCTCCAGAGCGGACGGCTTCTTCTCGCCGCTGGCGGCCTTCGCGCTCCGCTTCCTGGGCTCCGCCTTTTCGGCGGGCGCTTTCTTGGCGGGGGCGGCTTTTTTCCGCTTGGCGGGGGCTTTTTCCGCGGTCTCGGCAGGCGCGGCCTCCGCAGGAGTGGTCTCCTCCACGGGCGCGGTCTCCTCCACAGGTGCGGCCTCCGCGGGAGCGGGCACCTCCACAGGCGCGGCCTCCGCGGGAGCGGGCACCTCCTCGGAAGCGGTCTCCTGGGCGGGGACGGTCTCGCGAGGGGGCCACACCTGACCGGTGACGTTTGCGTAAATCCGCAGGTACTCTCCGGCGCTGCGGGCCCAGCTGAAGTCGCAGGCCATGGCCCGTTTGCGCAGACGGCTGAACGAGTCGGGATAGTCCTTGTACAGGTACACGGCCTCCCGGATGACGTGGAGCATATCGTTGCTGGCGTAGTTGGCGAACGTGAAGCCGTTTCCGGCGTCCCGCCAGGACTCGTAGGGCTGAACGGTGTCCTTCAGCCCGCCGGTCTCCCGGACGATGGGCACCGTGCCGTAGCGCATGGCGATCATCTGGCTCAGCCCGCAGGGCTCGCTCTTGGAGGGCATCAAAAAGAGGTCCGCGCCGGCGTAGATGGCCATGGACAGCTCTTCGTTGTAGTCCAGGCGCACCGCCATCCGGCCCGGATACTGCTGGGCGGCCCAGTGGAAGAACTCCTCGTACTTCTTGTCGCCCTTGCCCAGCACCACCAGCTGCATGGGGAGCTTCATCATATCATGAAGTACTTCACAAATCAAGTCCAAACCCTTGTGGGACACCAAACGGCTCACAATGGCCACCACGGGCACCTGGGGCTCCTCCCGCAGGCCCATCATCCGCTGGAGGTGGGCCTTGTCCGCGCTTTTGCCGGAGGGGTCGTCCACACTGAAATTGGCGGCGATGCTGGGGTCCCTGGCGGGGTCGTAGCGGTCCATGTCGATGCCGTTGAGCACGCCGTAGAGCTTGTACTCGCACTTGCGCATAACGCTCTCCATCCGGTGGGCGAAATAGGACATCTTCAGCTCGTTGGCATAAGTAGGCGACACGGCGTTGACGGCGTCGGCGCAGAGGATGGCGCCCTTGAGGAGGTTCAGATCTCCGTCCATCAGCAGCGTGCCGTCCTCCACCCAGCCGGCGTCCAGGCCGAACAGGTCGCCCAGAATGTAGGGGTTGTAGCGGCCCTGATACTCGATGTTGTGGATGGTGAGGGTGGTGCGGATGGAGCGGAAGCGGTCCTCCCGCACGCCGTCGTCCTTGAGGTAGATGGGGACCAGGGCGGTCTGCCAGTCGTTGCAGTTGATGACGTCGGGCCAGAATTTTATATGGTCCAGCATCCGCACCACGGCCCGGGAGAAGAAGCCGAACCGCTCGCCGTCGTCCATGTAGCCGTAGAGGTCCGGGCGGTCAAAGTACTGCTCGTTGTCCAGGAAGTACCACGTCACGCCGTCCTTCTCCAGAGAGAACAGCCCGCAGTACACATGCCGCCAGCCCAGATTCACATAGTCGTAGCACAAAAAGGTCAGCTGGCTGCCGAACTTCTCGCGGACCCGCCGGTACAGCGGCAGCACCACGGCCACCTCCGCGCCCTCCGCGGCCAGGGCGGCGGGCAGAGAGCCGGCGACGTCCGCCAATCCTCCGGTTTTACAGAAAGGGACGGCCTCGCTGGTTGCATACAGAATTTTCATGATGTTTGCTCCTTTTCTTCTTGTTCATTCAGAAGATGCTCCGATATCCCCGCGCCGGCAGAAAGAGGCCGGCGCTTTACAGCTCAATCAGGGGGAGCGTACTCCCCCTGACTGAGCGCTGTAATCAGACAACACTGCCCTTGGCAATCACAACGGGATAGGTGGCGTGGCCCATCAGCGTCCGGTCCGCCTGGACGCTTACGTCCTTGTCGCAGATCACATAGGCAAGCTTCGCGCCGCTCTGGACCTCGGTGCCCTTGAACAGAACGCTGTCCCGGATCACCGCCCCCTTGGCCACGGTGACGCCGGGGAAGAGGATGGAGTTTTCCACCACGCCCTCGATCCGGCAGCCCTCCGCCACCAGGGAGTTGACGCACACGCCCTCCGGCCCCACGTAGGTGGAGGCCTTGTCGTCACCCTTGGCCCGGACGGGCCGCAGCGGCGTGAAGAGATCCGCCCGGATGGCCGGGTCCAGCAGCTGCATGCTGCGGTCGTAGTACTCCTTTACGGAGCGGATCTGGGCGGCAAAGCCGCTCCAGATGTAGCTGCGCAGATACAGCTGGTCTTTCCGGGCCTGGAGCACATCCCGCCGCCAGCTGTACTGGTCCCTGGCCGTGCACTCGTCCACTATCTCCTTGAGGAGCTTGGTGGAGACGATGTAGACCTCCAGTCCCCGGTAACCCCTGGGCCGGTGGAGGTTGAAGAGCACCTCCGTCACCCGCCCCTCCTTGATCTCGAAGTAGGTGCCGTCGGCGGTGGCGAAGCTGTCGTTTCCGCAGACCACGGTGACGTCCGCGCCGGACTTCACGTGGCTTTCAAGGATGTCGCTCAGGGGCAGGTTGGCAACCAGGTCGCCGTCCATCAATGCCACATAGTCCTGGCGGATGGTGTCCAGATAGCTCCGCACGCTGGCCAGGGCCTCGATGTGGCCCCGGAAAGGCATGGCGCCCCAGTTCTGCTGCTGGTAGTTGAAGGGAGGCAGCATCCTCAGACCGCCCCGCTTGCGGCTCAGATCCCAGGCCTTGCCGGTGCCCAGGTGGTCCAGCAGGCTCTGGTAGTGGCCATGGAGGACGATGCCCACGTCCGTGCACCCGGCGTTTACCAGGCTGGACAGGGAGAAGTCCACCGCCCGGTACCGTCCGCCGAAGGGAATGGACGCCGCGGAGCGGATCTGGCCCAGTTCCTGCATCTCATTGCGCTTTTCATAGGCGAAAATGATTCCGTGCAGACCGTTCATTTGGACACCTCCTCAGCGTTTTTGCCCAGCATGACGCCGGGACGCACCTCGCGGCCCTCCTCCAGGCAGCAGCCGGGAGCCAGCACCGTCAATCCACCCCAGGCGCCGTCGTCCTCGGCGGTGGGACTGCCGCCCACGCGGCAGTTTTTGCCCACGCGGCAGCCCTCGCCCAAAATGGCGTACTCCACCACCGCGCCGGGCTCCACCACCGTGCCGGGCAGCAGCACCGAGTAGCTGACCCGGGCGCCGGCGCCCACGGAGACATTGGAGGAGAGGACAGAGTTTTCCACCGTGCCCTCCAGGACGCTGCCCCGGTTGATGGCGCTGTGAGTCACCTTGGAGTCTCCGCCCAGGAACGCCGGCGGCGCGTTGACGGACCGGGCGTAGATGGGCCAGGCGTCATCGCTGAGGTCCAGGCCGGAGGTGGGGGAGAGCATATCCATGTTGGCGTCCCACAGGGAGTCCAGGGTGCCCACGTCCTTCCAGTAGCCGGCGAAGCGGTAGGCCGCCATGCGCTGGCCGTCATTCAGCATGGCGGGGATGATGTTCTTGCCGAAATCGTTCTCGGAGGCCGGGTTGGCCTCGTCGTCGGTGAGATACTGGCGCAGGGTCTTCCAGGTGAAGACGTAGATGCCCATGGAGGCCAGGTTGCTCTTGGGCTCCTTGGGCTTTTCGGCGAACTCGGTGATCATGTCCTCGCCGTTCACGCTCATGATGCCGAAGCGGGAGGCCTCCGCCCAGGGCACCTCCATGACGGAGATGGTGCAGGCGGCATCCGCCTCCTTGTGGCGCCGGACCATGTCGGAGTAGTCCATCTTGTAGATGTGGTCGCCGGAGAGGATCACCACGTACTCCGGATCGTAGAGATCGATGAAGCCGATGTTCTGGTAGATGGCGTTGGCGGTGCCCTTGTACCAGGTGCCGCCCTTGCTGCCCATATAGGGGGGCAGGATGTGTACGCCGCCGGTGGAGCCGTCCAGGTCCCAGGGCACGCCGCTGCCGATGTAGCTGTTGAGCTCCAGAGGGCGGTACTGGGTCAGCACGCCCACGGTGTCAATGCCGGAGTTGGTGCAGTTGGACAGGGGAAAGTCAATGATGCGGTATTTCCCGCCGAAAGGGACGGCGGGCTTGGCCATATCTCCCGTGAGGACATAGAGCCGGCTGCCCTGGCCGCCGGCCAGCAGCATGGCGATACACTCTTTTTTCATTTCTCCGCAAGCTCCTTTGCCTGTTTTTTGGTTCTGGGTTTCGCGGTTTTCGCGGTTTTCACGGGCTTCGTGGCTTTCACGGCTTTCACGGTTTTCGCGGGTTTGCCGGCTTTAAGAGTTTTCGCGGGCTTGTCGGATTCCGCGGTTTTTCCGCTCTTGGGGAAGACGCCCTCGCCCCGCAGGAACACCGCGCCGAAAGCGGGGATTTTGATGGCGGCGGAGTGGTCCTTGCCGTGGGAGGGAATGGCCTCCACAGGGACGGGCTCTGTGTCGCCGAAGCCGTCGCCGCCGTACTTCACATCGTCGGTGTTGAACACGGGGGTGTACTTCCGGTGGGCGGGCACGCCCATCCGGTAGTTCTCGTATGTGTTGGGGGAGAAGTTCACCGCGCACATCAGGTCCCGGCCCTTCTTGTCCTTGCGCAGGAAGACCACCACGTTGTTGTGGTTGTCGTCGGGCACCAGCCACTCGAAGCCCTCCCAGCCGAAGTCGATCTCCCACAGGGCGGGCTCTTTCTGGTAGAACGCGTTGATGTCCCGGAAGAAGCTGTGGAGCTTTTGGTTCTCCTCGCTCTCCAGCAGGTACCAGTCGATGGACTGGTGGGAGTTCCACTCGTGCCACTGGCCCAGCTCCGCGCCCATGAACATCAGCTTCTTGCCCGGGTGGGCCAGGAGGTAGGCGTAAAAGCCCCGCTCACAGCGCAGCTGGTTCGTATAGTCGCCGGGCATCTTGCCCACCACGGACCCTTTCATGTGCACCACCTCGTCGTGGGAGATGGGCAGCACGAAATTCTCCGAAAAGGCGTACATCATGGAGAACGTGATATCCTTGTGGTGGTCCTGGCGGAACCAGGGGTCCATCTTCAGGTAGTGGCACATGTCGTTCATCCAGCCCATGTTCCACTTGAGGTTGAAGCCAAGCCCCCCCACGTCGGCGGGCCGGGTCACCAGCGGCCAGGCGGTGGACTCCTCGGCGATCATCAGCACGCTGGGGTTGACGGTGAACGCCAGGGCGTTCAGCTGGCGCAGAAAATCGATGGCCTCCAGATTCTCGTGCCCGCCGTACTTGTTGGGCGTCCAGGGGCCGCCCTGGCGGTCGTAATCCAGGTACAGCATGGAGGCCACGGCGTCCACCCGCAGCCCGTCGATGTGGTACTCCTCCAGCCAGAACCGGGCGGAGGAGAACAGGAAGCTCTTCACCTCGGGCCGGCCGTAGTCGAAGACCCGGGTGCCCCAGCTGGCGTGCTCCCGCTTATTGGGGTCCGAATACTCGTAGCAGCAGGTGCCGTCGAACTCGTACAGGCCCTGGGCGTCCTTGCAGAAGTGGGAGGGCACCCAGTCCAGCAGCACGGAGATGCCGTTTTTATGCATGTGGTTCACAAACCACATGAAGTCCTTGGGGGCGCCGAACCGGGAGGTGGGGGCGAAATACCCGGTGCACTGGTAGCCCCAGGAGTCGTCCAGGGGGTGCTCCGTCACCGGCAGAAGCTCGATGGCGTTGTACCCCATGTCCTTGACGTAGGCCGCCAGATCCTTGGCCAGATCCTTGTAGTCGATGAAGTCCCCGTTCTCCCGCAGCTTCCAGGAGCCCAGGTGAACCTCATAAATATTCAGTGGAGATGAATAAACCGGGTGCTGGACCAGACGCTTTCGGAAAGCGGCGTCGGTCCAGTGAAAGCCGTCGATATCGTAGAGCTTGCTGGCGGTGGCGGGACGGGTCTCCGTGTGGAAGCCGTAGGGATCCGCTTTCAGCCGGACTTTTCCGTCCGCCCCCGTCACGGCGAACTTGTAGGCGGTATATTCCGTCAGTCCGGGGATGAAGCCCTCCCAGATCTCACCGGTCTGAACTAAACGATTAGCCTGCTCATTCCAGCCGTTAAAATCCCCCACTACGGACACCGCCCGGGCATGGGGGGCCCAGACCCGAAACTCCCAGCCCCGCCGGCCTTCCCGCTCGATGGGATGGGCGCCAAACCAGCGCCAGCCCTCGGTCAGCGTTCCGGCGTGGAACTGTTCGGCCGCTTTGGTGTTTGCCATGTAACTCTCCTCTCCCCGCCTGCCCCGCGGCGACGGCGGCCTCCGTGTTTGAGAAGCGCCCCGCTTCCCCTCTCTCTCCAGGATATACCATATAATTTCATTTATTATACTTCTTGAAAGAAACAGCGTCAAGAATGGTCCTGTCGAAAAAGACAAAAGAGTTTTGGCGAATATAGCCAAATTCTTTTCACATTTTTACCATAATTTATGTATACCTTTGTCGTTTTACACAGAAGTTTACTGGAAAGAGCGGCGAATGTTTTTACCCGGCAGGGCGGGGAAGAGCCGTTTCACGGTTGATTTTGCCGCGGCGTCCTGCTACAATGAGTGACATCCATTTTTCTCTTCCAGGAGGAACGTACTTATGCTCTCCCTGCTCACGGAGGTCAGGATCGACGGCTTCGCCCTGTGGATCGTGCTGCTGCTTTGTCTGGGCGTGTTTCTGGCCTCTTTTATGGACGCCATCGCGGGCGGCGGCGGGATTATCTCCGTTCCGGCCCACCTGATCGCTTTCGGCGGTCTGCCGGCCCCCTACGCCCTGGGGACCAACAAGGTCTCCGCGGCCATCGGCACGGTGTTCTCCACCGCCCGGTTCATCAAAAACGGCTATGTGGACTGGAAGCTCTTCGCCCCCTCCATCGCCTTTGCCCTGACGGGGTCCGTGGCGGGCACCTGGCTGCAGCACCGGACGCCGGACGCGGTTTTGAAGTACATGCTGCTCATCGTGCTGCCGGTTGTGGCGGTAATCACCCTGCGCAACCACGACTGGCCCGACGAGCCGGGGGAGATGGACTTCAAAAAGCAGGCGGCCATCGTCTGGGCGGCGGCCTTTGTCATCGGCGGGTACGACGGCTACTACGGCCCCGGCACCGGCACCTTTTTGATGATCGCTTTCATCCGCCTGGCCAAGCTGGACACCCGCCACGCCGCCGGCGGCGTGAAGGTCATCAACCTCTCCAGCAACATCGGCAGCCTCGTGACCCAGCTGGCCAGCGGGTATGTGTTTTTGCGCCTGGGCCTCATCGCCTCCCTCTTCTCCATCGCCGGGCACTACATCGGATCGGGGCTGGCCATCAAAAACGGCAGCAGGATCGTCCGTCCCGCCGTCATCGTGGTGCTGATTCTGCTGACGCTGAAAGTGGGCAGCGAGCTGCTGTTCCCGGAGTTCTGGGGCTGAGAAGCGGGACGCTGAAGGGAGCGGCATCCCGGAGGGGCCGCCGCGGCCGCCGAAAATTTGCAGCTCCCGCAGGGGAGACGGAGGAGTTCCACAATGAAAAAGACCATTGGCATCCTGGGCGGCATGGGGCCGCTGGCCACGGCGGACCTGTTTCAGAAGATCATCGCCCTCACCGCCGCCGGCAGCGACAACGAGCACATCCGGGTCTACATCGACAGCAACGCCTCCATTCCGGACCGGACGGCCGCCATCCTCGGCGGCGGGCCGGACCCCCTGCCCGCCATGCGGGACTCCCTGCGGAAGCTGGAAGCCTGCGGGGCGGACTGCATCATCATGCCCTGCAACACCGCCCACTACTTCCTCCCCCGCCTCCAGGGGCTGACGGACATCCCGTTCCTCAGCATGCTGGAGGCCGCGGCCGTCGCCTGCCGCGCCAAATTTCCAGGGGGGACCGCCGCCGTGCTGGCCACCCGGGGGACCCTGGCCTCCGGGCTGTATCAGGCGGCCCTGGAGGGAGAGAGCGTCCCCTATCTTCTGCCGGAGGAGGGGGAGCGGGACGCCCTGATGGAGGTGATCTACGGCGGCGTCAAGGCCGGCGCGCCGCCGGAGCGGTACCGGGCGGCGTTCCTCTCCGTGCTGGAGGGCATGGCCGGCCGGGGCGCGGGGTACTTCATCCTGGGCTGCACGGAGCTGCCCCTGGCGTTCCGCCTGCTGGGTCTCACCCGGCCCAGCGTGGACCCCACGGAGGAGCTGGCCCGGGCCGCCATCCGCTTTTGCGGCTATCCCCTCAAGGGCTGAGAGAGAGCGTTTGCCCCCTCCGGCCCGCTTTTTTTGTTGAGGGAAGTAAAAATTCTTGTGTAAAAAGTAACGAAGTGCCAGTTTACAACCCCGGACAACCTGTGGTATAATATCGGCGCATGAGCTTTGGGCGTCTGTCCGGGCCCGTGTACTTGGCAAAATGCTGCCGCAGGGCAGCGATTTAATAGGAGGTAAGTGTTTATGGCAAGAAAGTTCAAGTCCATGGACGGTAACAACGCGGCCGCGTACGTCAGCTATGCGTTTACCGAAGTGGCGGGGATCTATCCCATCACCCCGTCCTCTCCCATGGCGGACCTGGTGGATCAGTGGTCCGCCGCCGGTCAGAAGAACATCTTCGGCACCACCGTGAAGGTGTGCGAGATGCAGTCCGAGGCCGGCGCCTCCGGCACGGTCCACGGCTCCCTGGCGGCTGGTGCCCTGACCACCACCTACACCGCGTCCCAGGGTCTGCTGCTGATGATCCCCAACATGTACAAGATCGCCGGCGAGCTGCTGCCCTGCGTGTTCCACGTGTCCGCCCGCACCGTGTCCAGCCACGCGCTGAACATCTTCGGCGACCACTCCGACGTCATGGCCTGCCGCCAGACCGGCTTTGCCATGCTGGCTGAGGGCAACGTCCAGGAGGTCATGGACCTGGCGCCCGTGGCCCATCTGGCCGCCATCGAGGGCCGCGTGCCTTTCCTGAACTTCTTCGACGGCTTCCGGACCTCCCACGAGATTCAGAAGGTGGCTGTGTGGGACTACGAGGACCTCAAGGAGATGTGCGACATGGACGCCGTGGACGCGTTCCGCAAGCACGCCCTGAACCCCGAGCGGCCCAACATGCGGGGCTCTCACGAGAACGGCGACATCTTCTTCCAGCACCGCGAGGCCTGCAACCCCTACTACGACGCTCTGCCCGACGTGGTGGAGAAGTACATGGGCAAGATCAACGCCAAGCTGGGCACCGACTATCAGCTCTTCAACTACTACGGCGCCGCTGACGCCGACCGCGTCATCATCGCCATGGGCTCCATCTGCGACGTGGCCGAGGAGGTCATCGACTACATGAATCAGCACGGCGAGAAGGTGGGCCTCATCAAGGTCCGTCTGTACCGCCCCTGGCGCGCCGACAAGCTGATCGCCGCCATCCCCGCCGCGTGCAAGAAGATCGCCGTGCTGGACCGCACCAAGGAGCCCGGCTCCCAGGGCGAGCCCCTGTATATGGATGTTGTCACCGCTCTGGCCAACGCCGGGAAGCACGACATCACCGTCATCGGCGGCCGCTACGGCCTGGGCAGCAAGGACACCCCGCCCCGCAGCGTCTTCGCCGTGTACGAGGAGCTGAAGAAGGACGCGCCCAAGCGCCAGTTCACCATCGGCATTGTGGACGATGTGACCCACCTGAGCCTGGAGGAGCACAAGGCTCCCAACACCGCCGCGGCCGGCACCATCGAGTGCAAGTTCTGGGGTCTGGGCGGCGACGGCACCGTGGGCGCCAACAAGAACTCCATCAAGATCATCGGCGACCACACCGACAAGTACGTCCAGGCGTACTTCCAGTACGACTCCAAGAAGACCGGCGGCGTCACCATCAGCCACCTGCGCTTCGGCGACTCTCCCATCCGCGCCCCCTACTACATCAACAAGGCCGACTTCGTGGCCTGCCATGTGCCCGCCTACATCATCAAGGCGTTCCCCATGGTCCGGGACGTGAAGCCCGGCGGCACGTTCCTCATCAACTGCCAGTGGTCTGACGAGGAGATCAACAAGCACATGCCCGCCGTGGCCAAGCGCTACATCGCCGAGAACAACATCCAGGTCTACACCATCAACGCCATCGACCTGGCCAAGGAGATCGGCATGGGCAAGCGCACCAACACCATTCTCCAGTCCGCGTTCTTCTCCCTGGCGAAGGTCATGCCGGAGTCCGAGGCTATCGGCTACATGAAGGACGCCGCCACCCACTCCTACCTGAAGAAGGGCCAGGACGTGGTGGACATGAACCACAAGGCCATCGACGCCGGCGCCACCGCCTACAAGAAGTTCGAGGTGCCCGCCGACTGGGCCAACGCCGTCGACACCCCCGACACCGCCGCCCTGACCGGCAAGCCGGAGCTGGTGGAGCAGGTGAAGACCATCCTGAACCCCGTGGGCCGCATGGACGGCGACAGCCTGCCCGTGTCCGCTTTCTCCAAGCATGTGGACGGTCAGTTCGAGCTGGGCGCCGCCGCTTACGAGAAGCGCGGCGTGGCCGTGACGGTCCCCAGCTGGGATTCGGGCAAGTGCATCCAGTGCAACAACTGCGCCTACGTCTGCCCCCACGCCACCATCCGCCCCTTCGCCCTCAGCGAGGAGGAGGCCAAGAACGCCCCCGCCGCGGCGAAGATCGTGGACATCAAGGCCGGCAAGGGCAAGGGCGTGTACAAATACACCATGACCGTCAGTCCTCTGGACTGCATGGGCTGCGGCGTGTGCGTGGGCGTGTGCCCCGTGGGCGCGCTGGCCATGGTGCCCCAGGAGCAGGAGGCGGCCCAGCAGGACGTCTTCAACTACTGTGTGGCCGAGGTCGCCGAGAAGGCGGATATGCAGGACGCCACTGTCAAGGGCAGCCAGTTCCGCAAGCCCCTGCTGGAGTTCTCCGGCTCCTGCGCCGGCTGCGCCGAGACCAGCTATGCCCGCCTCATCACCCAGCTCTTCGGTGATCGGATGTATATCTCCAACGCCACCGGCTGCTCCTCCATCTGGGGCGGACCGGCTGCCACCTCTCCCTACTGCACCAACAAGGACGGCCACGGCCCCGCCTGGTCCAACTCCCTGTTCGAGGACAACGCCGAGCACGGCCTGGGCATGTATCTGGGCTATCAGGCCACCCGCAACCGTCTGGCGGATCTGACCAAGCAGCTGATCGCTGTGGAGTGGGCCCTTCCCGAGGTGAAGGCCGCCGGCCAGAAGTGGCTGGACACCATGGAGGACGGCGCCGCCAACAGCGAGGCCGCCAAGGCATACATCGCCGCTCTGGAGCAGAGCATCTGCACCGTTGATGAGCTGATTGCCAGCGGCGATCCCAAGTTCGGGGCCCATGGCAAGGAGCTCAAGGCCGCCGGCAAGCAGTTCTGCGACTGCGACGCCTGCAAGCTGTGTGAGGCAATCCTCAAGGACGCCGAGTACCTCAGCAAGAAGTCCTTCTGGATCTTCGGCGGCGACGGCTGGGCCTACGACATCGGCTTCGGCGGCGTGGACCACGTCCTGGCCTCCGGCAACGATGTGAACATCTTCGTCTTCGACACCGAGGTGTACTCCAACACCGGCGGTCAGGCCTCCAAGGCCTCCAACATCGGCCAGGTGGCCCAGTTTGCCGCGGCCGGCAAGGAGATCAAGAAGAAGTCCCTGGCGGAGATCGCCATGAGCTACGGCTACATCTACGTGGCCCAGGTGGCCATGGGCGCCAATCCCGCTCAGACCCTCAAGGCCATCCAGGAGGCCGAGGCCTATCCCGGCCCGTCCCTGGTCATCGGCTACTCTCCCTGCGAGATGCACAGCATCAAGGGCGGCATGATGAACTGCCAGGCCGAGATGAAGAAGGCCGTGGAGTGCGGCTACTGGAACCTGTTCCGGTTCAACCCGGCCGCCGAGGGCGCCAAGTTCACCCTGGACTCCAAGGAGCCCAAGGGCGGCTATCAGGAGTTCCTGATGAACGAGGCCCGCTACAGCCGTCTGACCCGCGAGTTCCCCGACCGCGCCAGCGAGCTGTTCCAGCGCAACGAGAAGGCGGCTATGGATCGCTACGAGCACCTGCTGAAGCTCAAGGCCATGTACGAGGGCTGAGGCGCGTCTCCTGAAATCCCCAAATAAGCAAAGGGCCCCCGGAGCGTAAGCTCCGGGGGCCTCGTTTTCCCCTGTGCGGGGGCGTCCTCTCCGGCAAGGGAGAAAAAGGAGCGGCATGGCTTTCGCCATGCCGCTCCGGCCGTCTGCTGTGAGGGTTTTGCGTTACTTCCTGCTCTCGGCAACCGCCACGGCAACGGCGACAGTGGCGCCCACCATGGGGTTGTTGCCCATGCCCAAAAAGCCCATCATCTCCACGTGGGCGGGGACGGAGGAGCTGCCGGCGAACTGGGCGTCGGAGTGCATCCGGCCCATGGTGTCGGTCATGCCGTAGCTGGCGGGGCCGGCGGCCATGTTGTCCGGGTGCAGGGTGCGGCCGGTGCCGCCGCCGGAGGCCACGGAGAAGTACTTCTTCCCCTGCTCCACGCACTCTTTCTTATAGGTGCCCGCCACGGGGTGCTGGAACCGGGTGGGGTTGGTGGAGTTGCCGGTGATGCTGACATCCACGCCCTCCAGGTGCATGATGGCCACGCCCTCCCGGACGTCGTCGGCGCCGTAGCACCGCACGTTGGCCCGCTCGCCCTCGCTGTACCGGGTCTCCTTGACCACCTTCACCTCGCCGGTGCCATAGTCAAACTGAGTCTGCACATAGGTGAAGCCGTTGATGCGGCTGATGATCTGGGCGGCGTCCTTGCCCAGGCCGTTGAGGATCACCCGCAGGGGCTCCTTGCGGGCCTTGTTGGCGTTGCGGACGATGCCGATGGCGCCCTCGGCGGCGGCAAAGGACTCGTGGCCCGCCAGGAAAGCGAAGCACTTGGTCTCGTCCCGCAGCAGCATGGCGCCCAGGTTCCCGTGGCCCAGGCCCACCTTGCGGTCGTCGGCCACGGAGCCGGCGATGCAGAAGGCCTGGAGGCCCTCGCCGATGGCCTCCGCGGCCTCGGCGGCGGTGGCCACGTTCTTCTTCAGCGCGATGGCCGCGCCCACGCAGTAGGCCCAGCAGGCGTTCTCAAAGCAGATGGGCTGGATGCCCTTGACGATCTCGTAGGGGTCGAAGCCGGCGGCCTGGCAGATCTCCCGGCACTCCTCCACGCTCTTGATTCCGTACTGAGACAGGACGGAATTGATCTTGTCGATTCTTCTCTCGTAGCTTTCAAACAGAGCCATGTTGTCAATTCCTCCTTCTAATTACTCGTGGCGGGGGTCGATATACTTAGCGGCCCCGTCGAACTGGCCGTAGTGGCCCTTGGCTTTCTCCAGAGCCTCATTGGCGTCGGTGCCCTTCTTGATGGCGTCCATCATCTTGCCCAGGTTCACGAACTCGTAGCCGATGATCTCGTCGTCCTTGTTCAGGGCGATGCGGGTGACGTAGCCCTCGGCCATCTCCAGGTAGCGGGGACCCTTGGCCTTGGTGCCGAACATGGTGCCCACCTGGCTCCGCAGGCCCTTGCCCAGGTCCTCCAGGGAGGCGCCCACGGGCAGTCCGCCCTCGGAGAAAGCGGTCTGGGTGCGGCCGTAGACGATCTGGAGGAACAGCTCCCGCATGGCGGTGTTGATGGCATCGCACACCAGGTCGGTGTTCAGGGCCTCCAGCAGGGTCTTGCCGATGAGGATCTCAGAGGCCATGGCGGCGGAGTGGGTCATGCCGGAGCAGCCCAGGGTCTCCACCAGGGCCTCCTCGATGATGCCGTCCTTGACGTTGAGGGTGAGCTTGCAGGCGCCCTGCTGGGGGGCGCACCAGCCCACGCCGTGGGTGAGGCCGGAGATGTCCTTAATCTCCTTGGCCTGGACCCACTTGCCCTCCTCGGGGATGGGAGCGGGACCGTGGTACGCGCCCTTGGCGACGGGGCACATATTTTGCACTTCGGTAGAGTAGATCATGTTCGCGCATCCTTTCCTTGATATGTTTTTGCGGAGTTCCGGCGCTTGCCGGGGATTCCGGGGAAATTTCCGAAGACATTATATCGGTAAACGATTACCTTGTCAAGGCGGGGCGGGCGGTTTTCTGCCGCTTAAATTTGGGGTGTTTTCCTGTAAAAAATGACAAGAGAGACGCCGGAAAGCGTCCCTCAGTCTTTTTCGTAAGTCAGGATGTCCTGCACCTGGCAGTCCAGCACATAGCAGATGCGGGCCAGGATGTCCGCGTCAATGCGGCTGACATCACCGGAGTACCATTTATCAATTACCTCGAAACGAGTACCGATTGCTCTGGCCAGCTCATTGCGAGGAATTTTCCGCATATCTAATATCTCCCGCAAATGAAGACAGATATGACCATATTCTTTCATCCTTATAAGCGTCTGTTCCATTTTGGGACTCACCTCTGTTCTGTGTCCATACTATCTTCACCATTACTATTTGACAATTCCGCCAATTATCGTTACTATATATAATCATTTACGGAAAGGTGGAAGAACATGGTAAATCCTGAGTTTTATTCCAAACAGTATTCGGCGATTATGTCCGCGATGGACAGAGCAATCACATTCATAGAAAAGGGATGCTCCGAAGAGGCGAAAACGCTTCTGGAAACCACACTTCTCGCAGCGGAAGAAGCCTATATCCAGGCTTCTCAGGAGACAGAACCCGACACATGAAAAAACCGGCCGCTCCGCCAAAGGCAGAGCGGCCGGTTTCCCGCCTGTGCCAAGCCATGCGCGAAGCGCGGGCAGAGGAGCTGGGACCTTGCGTCCACGCAGCGTTGACCACCGTACTACCGATGAATGAGGCGCACTCCGGAGGGCACCAAAGCCTTCTTTTTCTCTTTTGGACCGTGCACGGCCCGTTTTCTCTTTTTCTTCTGTGAAGAAAAAGAGAAAATGGGGGGTGCATTCCCGTCCCGCGCCCGTGGCGCGACACCCCCCGTCCCCGGCCCCGAAAGGGCAAGAAAAATCCCCCGCCCGCAGGCGGGGGAACCCGGCAGCATCAGCTCACCAGCTGAAAGTCCGTAAAGACCCAGCGGCCGTCCACGTAGGAGTAGGGAAACGACCAGCACTCCAGCCCGGTGACGGTGCTCCGCTCGTCGTTCAGCAGCTCCACGGACACCTCCAGGGCGTAGCTCTGGCTGTCCAACTGGACCGCCTCCACCTGGGACGCGCCCTTGCCGCCGTCCCGCTCCCGGCCGGAGAACGAGACGTACAGCGCCCCGTCCACGTCCCGGTAGTAGGGGCTGCCGCCCCCCAGGGACAGCAGCTCGTCCGTCAGCTCGGCGGAGAACAGCCTCCGCAGATAGGCCCGCAGGTCGTCCAGCGTCTCCATGCCGGGGTAGTCCACCTTATAGTAGTCCGCGCCGTCCAGCGGAAGGGCCTCTCCGGTGCTGGGAAGGGGGGCCAGATCGAACCAGCCGTAGGCCTCCTCCGCCCGATAGTACGCGGCCAGGATCTCCTCCTCCATCAGCGGGCGGGGCTCCGCGTCCAGCCGGGTGGCGGACAGGCCGGCGTCGGCCGCCGCCTCCGGGGCCCGGGCGGGAGCCGCCTCCTCCGGAGCGGGGGCGGCGGCGCTTTCGCAGCCGCACAGGAGAAAGAGCAGCAGCAGCCACAGACAGACCCGTTTTTTCATCCCGCTCCCCTCCTCTTTCCGCCAAGAGGCGGATATTTCCTCTCTTCTTTTTCAACATATCATATTTTCCGCCAAAATGCTACGGGAAATTTCCTTTTTTTCGCTTTTTTTCCGGGGCTTTTTTACAACCCGCCGTTGTGTTTTCCCAGCGGATCCGGTAGAATGGGAGATCATGAACTTTAAGAGGAGGATCCGGCGATGAAATTGGTATCCTGGAACGTCAACGGACTGCGCTCCTGCCTAGGAAAGGGCTTCCTGGATTTCTGCGCCTTTGCCGACGCGGACGTGATCTGTTTGCAGGAGACGAAGATGCGCCCGGAGCAGGCGGAGTTCGACCTGCCCGGCTATCACCGCTACTGGAACAGCGCCGACAGGGCGGGGTACTCCGGCACGGCGGTCTTCACCCGGGAGGAGCCCGTGGCGGTGACATACGACTTCGGCATCGACGAGCACCGCCACGAGGGGCGGGTCATCACGGCGGAGTACCCGGGCTTCTACCTGGTGTGCTGCTACACCCCCAACTCCAAGGACCAGCTGGCCCGCCTGGATTACCGGATGGCCTGGGAGGACGACATCCGGGAGTATCTCCTGGACTTAGACGGGAAAAAGCCCGTGATCTACTGCGGGGACCTGAACGTGGCCCACAAGGAGATCGATTTGAAAAATCCCCAGAGCAACCGGCGAAACCCCGGCTTCTCCGACGAGGAGCGGGAGAAGATGACCCGCCTGCTGGGCAGCGGCTTTGTGGACACTTTCCGGGCGCTGTACCCGGACAAGACGGGGGCCTACTCCTGGTGGAGCTACCGCTTCAACGCCCGGAAGAACAACGCCGGGTGGCGCATAGACTATTTTCTCGTCTCGGAGCGGCTGCGCCCCAACATCCGCAGCGCGGACATCTGGAGCGAGGTGACCGGCAGCGACCACTGCCCGGTGGTGCTGGAGATCGAAATCTGAGCGGAGAACAAAAGGCGTCCCCCGCGCGGAGGATCCGCGCGGGGGACGTTTTTCGCCGGCTCTTGGGACGGGATCAGAACTCCGGCAGCTTGGCCACCACCGCGGCGCAGCGGGCGCAGAGGGTGGGATGCTGGCTGTCGCCGCCGACGGAGGCGGTCTGCTTCCAGCACCGCTCGCACTTGGCGCCCTCGGCGGGGACCACCTGGACCTCCGCCGCATCGGCAGACACCTCCGCCTGGGAGACGATCAGCAGGTCCGCCAGCTCCTCCATCCCCAGGGACTGGATGCCCTCCATCTGGGCGGCAGGGAGGATCACCTTGGCCTCCAGGCTCTTGCCGATCTTCTTCTCGGCCCGGGCGGTCTCCAGGGCGGCGTTCACCGCGTCGCGCACCCGGATGATCGTATCCCAGCGGGCCATGGCCGCGTCGTCCAGGGCGTACTCCGCAAAGGGCTTGTTCATCTCGTTGAGGAGGACGTTCCGCCCGTCGTCGCCGCCGCGGTGGGGCATGGCCTGCCAGATCTCGTCGGCGGTGAAGCAAAGAACAGGGGCCATGAGCTTGGTCATGGTGTCCAGAATCAGGAACAGGGCGGTCTGGGCGCTGCGGCGGGCCAGGCCGTCCTTTTCATCGCAGTACAGCCGGTCCTTGATGATGTCCAGATAGAAGTTGCTCATCTCCACCACGCAAAAGTCGTTCACCGCGTGGGTGACGGTGAGGAACTCGTACTCGTCGTAGCCCTTGGCGCACTTGTCCATCAGCGCGTTCAGACGGGTGACGGCCCAGCGGTCCAGCTCCAGCATTTCCTCCGGGGCCACCAGCTTCGCGGCGTCAAAGCCGTCCAAATTGCCCAGGCAGTACCGGGCGGTGTTGCGGAACTTCAGGTAGTTCTGAGAGAGCTGCTTGAAGATCTCGTGGGAGCAGCGGACGTCGGCGTGGTAGTCGCTGTTGGCGGCCCAGAGGCGCAGGATGTCCGCGCCGTACTTGTCGATGACCTCGGCGGGGTCCATGCCGTTGCCGGCGGACTTGTGCATGGCCTTGCCCTCGCCGTCCACGGTCCAGCCGTGGGTGACGCACTCCTTAAAGGGCGCGCCCCTGCCGAAGGCGCCCACGGCGGTCAGCAGCGAGCTCTGGAACCAGCCGCGGTACTGGTCCAGCCCCTCCAGGTACATGGTGGCGGGCCAGAAGCCCTGGTCCTTCTTCATGGAGGCGTAGTGGGTGGAGCCGGAGTCGAACCAGCCGTCCAGGGTGTCCTCCTCCTTGGTGAAGCCGGACTTGGCGCCGCAGTGGGGGCAGGCGAAGCCGTCGGGCAGGATGTCCGGCGCGTCCTTTTCAAACCAGGCGTTGGAGCCCTCCGCCGCGAAGAGGGCGGAGATGGCGGAGATGGTCTCGTCCGTCACGATGGGCTTGCCGCAGTCCTGGCAGTAGAACACGGGGATGGGCAGGCCCCAGCGGCGCTGGCGGGAGATGCACCAGTCGGTGCGCTCCCGGATCATGGACTTCATGCGGTCGATGCCCCACTTGGGCACCCAGCGGACGTCGTCCGCCGCGGCGCAGGCCTCGTCCTTGAAAGACTCCACGGAGCAGAACCACTGGGGGGTGGCCCGGAAGATGATGGGGTGCTTGCACCGCCAGCAGTGGGGGTAGCTGTGGACGATGTCCTCAGAGGCGAAGAGCATCCCGCTCTCTTTCATGTCGGAGAGGATCACGGGGTTGGATTCGTCGGTGCTCATCCCGGCGTACTTCCCGGCGTAGTCGGTGTGCCGGCCCTGGTCGTCCACGGGCACCACCATGTCCATGCCGTAGCGCTTGCAGGTCTGGTAGTCGTCGGCGCCGAAGCCCGGGGCCGTGTGGACGCAGCCGGTGCCGCTGTCCATGGTCACGTAGTCCGCCAGCACCAGACGGGAGGTCTTGGGCAGGAACGGATGGTCCGCCAGCATGTTCTCAAAGAAGCTGCCGGGGTGGGTCTCCACGATCTCAAACGTGTCGAAGCCGCCGATGGACATGACCTTGTTGGTCAGCGCCTCCGCCATGATATAGTGCTCGCCGCCCGGGGCCTTCACGATGGCGTAGCTCTCGTCGGGGTGCAGGGCGATGGCCAGGTTGCCGGGGAGGGTCCAGATGGTGGTGGTCCATATCACGAAGAAGAGCTTGCTCTTGTCGTAGGCGGAGAGCTTGCCCTGGTCGTCGTGCATGGGGAACTTCACATAGACGGTGGTGCAGGGGTCGTCCTGGTACTCGATCTCCGCCTCCGCCAGGGCGGTCTCGTCGTGGGGGCACCAGTACACGGGCTTGAGGCCCTTGTAAATGTAGCCCTTTTTGTACATCTCCCCGAAGACCTTGACCTCCTCGGCCTCAAAGCCGGGGTCCATGGTGAGGTAGGGGTGCTCCCAGTCCCCCACCACGCCGATGCGCTTGAACGCGTCCATCTGCACGCCCACGTAGTGCTGGGCGAAGTCGTGGCAGGCGGAGCGGAACTCCGGCACGCTCATGGCCTTGCGGTTGAGCTTGTTCTGCTTGATGATGGCGGACTCAATGGGCATGCCGTGGTTGTCCCAGCCGGGGATATAGGGGGTGTAGTACCCCCGCATGGCGTAGGACCGGGTGATGATGTCCTTGATGGCCTTGTTCATGGCGGTGCCCATGTGGATGGAGCCGTTGGAGAACGGAGGGCCGTCGTGGAGGGAGAAGAGGGGCTTGCCCTCGTTCTTTTTGAGGAGCTCGCTGTAGAGGTCCTGCTCCTCCCAGCGCCTGAGCATCTCCGGCTCCCGCTTGGGCAGGCCCGCCCGCATGGGGAAGTCGGTCTTCGGCAGGTTGATGGTCTTGTTGTAGTCCATTGGGGTGATTCCTCCTCGTATAATTAAAAATTCTTATTGCTGAAAGTAGTCGCTTTTCCCCGCCTTGGGAAACAAAAAAACGCCTCCGTCTCCTGAAGAGACGAAGGCGCAGCCTCCGCGGTACCACTCTCGCTTGCCGCCCTCTTGCGGGGTGCGGCCCCTTACAGCCCGCCAGTACGGGCCGACGGAGTAACGCCCGTCACACGTCCACGCCTACTCGCGTCGTCTTTCAGCAGGAGGCTCCAAGGGGATATTCGCCGCTCCCTCCCGGCCGCCTCGCACCATAACGGCGGCTCTCTTCGCGTCTCGGGGGCGGTTACTCGTCCTTATCCACACCGGAATGTTCAATTCACTGGTATCATACCACGTTTTGCCCGTTTGTCAAGGCGGATTTTTTTGCGAAGCCCCGAAACCTCCGTGGGCGGATTCCTCCCCGGGACGCCGGGCCGCTCGACGCCGGAAACGGGCGGCGCCGGCCCACGGCTGCCAAGCCGCTCCCTTTTTCCCTCACTGATACCGGTACCGCTGCCGGGTGTACTGGTCGATGGCCTCCTGAAAATATTCCCAGCTGTGAAACTCCAGCAGCTGGAAGCCCTCCTCCCGATGAAAGGACACCACGCGCGCCTCCGTGTTCACCCAGATCCGCCACACCCGGGCCTCTCCCTGCGTCTCCAAAACCGCCGCCTCCCCGCTTCGACAAATACCGCCTTTCATTTTATGCGATTATCGTATAAAAATCAATATGCAATTTTCGCATATCCTAAAATGGCGGCAGAGAGACGGATGGGAGGCGCGGGGATGTATCAGCGGATACGGGATATGCGGGAGGACCGGGACCTGCCCCAGCGGATGCTGGCGGAGCTGCTCCATGTCTCCCAGGCCACCTACTCCCGGTATGAGAGCGGCGGGCTGGACGTGCCCAGCTCCGCGCTGATCGCCCTGGCGCTGTTCTATGGCACCAGTGTGGACTACCTGCTGGGCCTCACGGACGAGCCCGCGCCCTACCGCAGATGAGCTCCGGGAGCCTCCGGGGAGGGAACGAAAAACGGGGACCGCGTAAGCGGTCCCCGTTTCCATTCACTGATACCGGTACTGTTTCCCGGTGTACTGCTCCACGCAGCTGAGAAACAGCTCCCTGCTGCGGAACTCTATGAGCTGGCAGCCCTCCTCCTCGTGGAAAGAGACGATGCGCCGGTGGTTGTCCACCCACACCCGCCACAGATTTTCAGCGTTCCTTGTCTGCTCCATACAAAAAAGGCTCCCCCTCTCTGATTTTCAAGACAGTCTCCCGGTTTCCAAGTCTCTCTACTTATAAGACGAGGAAACAGGCCGTTTTGTTTCAGCTTTTTGGAAAAAATTTTTAAGGGTGCGATTGGGACTCCTCCTCCGCCGCCGCCAGGGCCTCCGACACGTCCGCCAGGAAGCTCTCCCAGGCCGCCGGGTCCTCCACGTAGTACAGCGGGCACAGCTTCCCCGTCACGTCGTAGTGGCGGATCACGTCCTCCTCCGGCTTCAGGCGGAACTCCCGGCACAGCCAGGCCGTCAATTCCACGCAGCGGTCATAGGCCGCGTCATTGAACACCCCGGTCTCGTCGGGGTGGCAGACCTCGATGGACACGGTGTCGTCGTTGCGGCTGTTGGAGGCGTAGGCGATCTCCGTCAGGGGGACGCACTGGATCACCTCCCCCTCCAGCCCGATGACAAAGTGGCTGGAGGCGTACACCTCCTCCGTCCCGGAGGAGAGGGATTCGAAGTAGTTCCGGTTGGCCTGGGCCGTGGTGCCGGGGTTGCCCACGTAGTGGATCACAACGCCCTGGATCTTCTCCAGAGGCGTGCCGGGGCGGGACCACTCGTTCACCGTCAGGTAGTCCTTTTCCACGTAGTCCGGCACTGAGATCTCCTCCGCCGGGAGCGCCCTGTCCCCCAGCAGCTTGGAGATTCCCACAGCGATGACCGCCGCCGTCAGCGCCGCCAGCACGGCGCAGAGGATCACGAAGCGGGGGTTCAGTCTTCTCTTTCTGCAGTGGTCCATGGCTCAGCCGGCGGCCTCCGTGACCACGACGGTGTTAAAAGCGGTGTCCGGGTAGACCACCTCCGCCGGGGCGGGATATGCCGCCTCGACGTTTGCGTACTCCTCCGGGTACAGCTCCGCCCGGGTTACCAGGTCCCCGCCCGTCACAAGGCCCAGCTCCATGAGGCAGGACACGGTGGCGGTCATCTCCGGCCGCACGGTGATCTCGATCCAGTCCCAGGTTTGATCGCTCTCCTTGGAGAACTCCAGGCTCAGCTGCATGGCATAGGCCTCGCCCTCCCGCTCGCCGCTCTCCAGCCAGTCCACGCGGCCCCAGCGGCCCGCCTGGGCGTCCCGGGTGACGGCCTCCAGAATGGCGGCGGCCTCCCGGTCGCTGAGGTCATAGCCCTCGCCGCGGGTGTTCAGATAGACGCTGCCGCCCACGGGCTTGTAGCCGTCGCCGGAGGCGTGGATGCGCTTGAGACGCATCTCCTGGCTGTTGATGAGACCGTCCAGGAGGTTGTCATAGGTGCCGGACTGGCCCAGCCGCTCCCGGGTCAGGGGCATCGAGTAGTACCGCCGCACCGTCTGGCCGCCGCGGGTGGTGTAGACAAAGACGGAATAGGCACTGGTCCAGGAGGCCTCCTCCTCCGTGAGGGCGGTGGGAGTATCCCAGTCAAAGGCCTGGATGTAGTCCCGGTCCGCGGCGATGGCGGCGTGGAGGGCCCGCACCCGCTCCAGTAGGCCGTCTTCCTCCCCGGGGTGGAAAATGTAGGTATTGCTTTCCGTGCGGAACTCCAGCTCTTGGATCTGATCGATCTCCGGCACCCGGTCCGCCGCGCGGAAGACGTCCAGCTTCAGCGCGCCGCAGACCACCACGATGCCCGCCGCCACCAGAACAAGGCCGCGCCAGTTCCCGCGGAACACCCGCAGGGTCTTGGCCAGCAGCATGGAGGCGGCGTAGTACCCGATGGCGCCGGTCACCAGCATGCACACCGCCAGGGGCGCCACCTTGAAATACGCGTCCTCCCAGAAGAGGGCGTAGATCAGCTGGCCCCCCAGCAGCGCCGCGAGACCCGCCAGGCCGTAGCGGAAGAAAGGCCGCATCCAGCCGGCGGCCACCACCTCTCCCGTCCGCTCGCTTTGGCGGCGGCGGTACAGGGCGAAGGCGAAGACCAGCAGCACCGCTCCCGCCAGGGCGTACACGGCGATGAGCCAGGGGTTCTCCAGCCGGACGGAGACCAGCTCGTTGCGGATATGCATCCCGGCGTAATCGGTGATCTCCCGGTACTGGGTGTCCACGTCCACGTTCCGCATGAGGTAGACCGTGGGGGAGAGGAACTCCAGAAAGCCGGTGTAGTCCGTGCTGAAGCCGAAGATGAAGCCCCTGGCGAAGTTGGAGAGGAGCAGATCCAAAATGGCCTCCAGGAAGTGCAGCAGCAGGTACAGCGCCGGCATGGCGAAGACGTTGCCGGTGATGAACGCCGCCAGCGTGGCGCTGGAGAAGTAGAAGAAGCTCTCCCCCAGCACCCCCAGAACGGTCACCAGCACCCCCGCCGGCTCGAAGAGGCCGAAGGCCGCCGTGACCAGAACGGCAAGCCCCCCGGTGACGGCAAAGGGGATCAGCACCATGGCGTACCCCGACAAAAGGTTTGTGACAAACAGCCCCTCCCGCCGGATGGGCAGGGTGTGCACGCCCCCCACGCTGCGGGCGCCGTACAGGTAGCTCCAGACCGCCAGGGCGCAGAGCAGGCCGTACAGCAGGCAGACGATGGGGACGACCGCCTGCAGGGCGGCATAGTACATGTCGGTGATCTCCAGCGGCGCGTCCGGCCCAAGCCTCCTGACCAGCTGCGACAGCAGGGCCAGGGGGAACAGCGCCCCGATGAAGGACGCCCCGCCCCACAGCGGCCAGAAACGGGCGAGGTTTTTCAGGAACAGCGCCCTGTTAAAGTACAATGTCTTTGACCGCATAGTCCGCACCTCCCAGCTCGTAAATAAAAATCTCCTCCAGCGTCAGCGGCACCGCGTCCACCAGCAGGGGGTGGTACGCCGTCAGGCGCTCCGCGGCCTCCTGGGCGCCCATGCGCATGATTAAGGTATGAATGCGGCCGATTCTGGAGGCGTGGAGCACCGGCAGGTCCTCCGGCACCTCCGTCACGCCGTCGGGAAACACCACCTGGAGCTTTACCATGTTGTCCTGCAATTGGGCCAGGCTCCGCTCCAGCAGCACCCTGCCGTGGTCCATGATGCCCACGTGGTCGCACACGTCCTCCAGCTCCCGCAGGTTGTGGGAGCTGACCAGCACCGTGGTGCCCCGCTGGCTCACGTCCCCCATCACCAGCGACCACACCTGCCGCCGCATCACCGGGTCCAGGCCGTCCACCGGCTCGTCCAGAATCAGATAGTCCGGCATGCAGCTGAGCACCAGCCAGAAGGCCGCCTGCTTCTGCATGCCCTTGGAGAGGCGGCGGATGGGGCGCCGCTCGTCGATGGCGAAGACCTCTTTCAGCTTCTCGTACCGCTCCATGGAGAAATTGGGATAGAACCCCCGGTAGAAGCGGCACATGTCCCGAATAGTGGACTGGGAGAAGTAGTACCAGTCGTCGGGGATGACCCCCACCCGGGCCTTCAGCCCGCCGTTCTCCCACACGTCCTCGCCGCCGATGCGCACCGTGCCCCCGTCGGGGCGGTACACGCCCGTCAGGCACCGGATCAGGGTGGACTTGCCGGCGCCGTTGGGGCCCACCAGCCCGTACACGCTGCCCGCGGGGGCCGTGAGCGTGGCTCCGTCCAGAGCCGTGAAGCCGTCAAAGCGCTTGACGGTGTTTGTCACTTGAATCATCGTGTTTCCTCCTTGCTCCTCCCGGCGGGGGCCCCGCCGGATGGCTCTTCTTGAAGAAGAGCCATCAGCTCTTCCTGGCTGGCGCCGAGATACCGAAGCTCCGCCAGCAGCTCCCGGGTCTCAGACAGCAGCTCCCGGCGGCGGGCGGCGTCCGCCCCGGCGCTGGCGGAGGCAAAGCTCCCCTTGCCGGGCACGGAGTAGATGTACCCCTCTCCCTCCAGCTCGTTGTACGCCCGCTGGATGGTGTTGGGGTTGATGCTGAGCTGCGTCGCCATGGCCCGCACGGAGGGCAGCTTTTCATCCGGCCCCATGGCCCCGGTGACGATCAGCTTCCTCAAGCCATCCTTGATCTGCTGATAGATGGGCCGGGAGTCCCGGTAATTCAGGCTGATCATCCGCTCACCTTCCCTTCCGCGGCGGAGCGAGCCGCCGCAAACTGTATTAACTGTACTAGTACACTTAGGATAACACGGAGGCCCGCGCCTGTCAAGCCTTTCTTTTTCCGGGGGAATTTCCGGACGGGATCGGAAAAAAGCCGGGAAAAACCGTATTTTCTTCTTTACAATGGGGAGGATGTGTGATATATTTCGATAGGCGCGGAGCGCCGCGCCTCCCATATCCCCTGCGCTTTGTCCCGCGGAGCTTCACCGGCCCGGGGCACGGTGCTGCGGGTCATTTTATGAAAGGTGGAAACACACTATGCTGCGCAAGGAACAGAAGACCGCTATCATTGACGCCAACCGCACCCACGAGGGCGACACCGGCTCCCCGGAGGTCCAGATCGCCATCCTGACGGAGCGCATCAACGTGCTCACCGAGCACATGCGCCAGAATCCCCAGGACAAGCACTCCAACCGGGGCCTTTTGAAGATGGTCGGCAAGCGCCGGAGCCTGCTGGACTATCTCATGAAGAAAGACATCGAGCGCTACCGCGCCCTGATCGCCAAGCTGGGCATCCGTAAGTAATGAATTCAGGGCGGCGGTATTCCCGCCGCCCTGATTCCATTTCCCCCGCCCGCGGGAAAGGAGTCTTTAGCAGTTGAAAGCGGAATTGACAGACCGTCGAATCCGGTTTCAAGTGCTAAAGGGAGCCTCTCCGGCGGAAAATTGAAAGCAAAGGAAAAGGTGAAATTATGTCAACCATCATCACCAAGAGGCAATTCCCCAACTACCGCAAGTATGAGATGGACCTGGCGGGCCGCCCCCTCACCCTGGAGGTGGGGAAGATCGCGGAGCTCGCCAACGCCGCCGTCATGGTGGGCTACGGCGACACCCGTGTTCTGGTGTGCGCCACCGCATCCGCCCGGCCCCGGGACGGCATCGACTTCTTCCCCCTCAGCGTGGACTTCGAGGAGAAGCTCTACTCCGTGGGCCGCATCCCCGGCAGCTTCAACCGCCGGGAGGGCCGCCCCGGGGAAAAGGGCGTCCTCACCAGCCGGGTCATCGACCGGCCCATCCGCCCCCTGTTCCCCTATGACTTCCGCAACGATGTCTCCATCATGGCCACGGTCATGAGCGTGGACCACGACTGCTCTCCGGAGATCGCCGCCCTCATCGGCACCTCCGCCGCCCTGGCCATCTCCGACATCCCCTGGAACGGCCCTGTGGGCGCGCTGAAGGTGGGTCTGGTGGACGGCAGGCTGGTCCTCAACCCCAACAGCGAGGAGCGGAAGGTCAGCGACCTGGACGTCACCGTGGTCTCCACCGGCAAAAAGGTGGTCATGATCGAGGCCGGTGCCAACGAGGTGGACAACGACACCATGTTCGCCGCCATCCAGCTGGCCCACCAGGAGAACCAGAAGCAGGTGGAGCTCATCAATCGGATGGTCAGCGAGATCGGCAAGGCCAAGTTCGACTATCCCCACGCCGACTTTGACCAGGTTCTCTTCGACCGCATCACGGCGGACTTCATGGACGAGGCCAAGGCCGCCATGGACACCGACGACAAGAACGTCCGGGAGCAGCGCTGGAACGCCATGATTGAGCACTGGCACGAGAAGTACCTCGAGGAGTTCCCGGAGATGGACAAGTACCTGGACGAGATCACCTACAAGTTCCAGAAGAAGATCGTCAAGGCCTGGCTCCTGGAGGGCCACCGGGTAGACGGCCGGGCCAAAAACGAGATCCGTCCTCTGAGCGCCGAGGTGGGGCTGCTGCCCCGGGCCCACGGCTCCGGCCTCTTCACCCGGGGCCAGACCCAGGTGCTCTCCGCCGTCACCCTGGACACCCTCTCCGCCAACCAGAAGCTGGACACCATCTGGGAGGAGACGGAGAAGCGCTATATGCACCACTACAACTTCCCCGGCTACTCCGTGGGCGAGGCCAAGCCCGCCCGGTCCCCCGGCCGCCGGGAGATCGGCCACGGCGCCCTTGCCGAGCGGGCGCTGCTGCCGGTGATCCCCGACGTGGAGACGTTCCCCTACGCCATCCGGGTGGTCAGCGAGGTGGTCTCCTCCAACGGCTCCACCTCCCAGGGCTCCGTGTGCGGCTCTACGCTTGCGCTGATGGACGCCGGCGTGCCCATCAAGGCGCCGGTGGCGGGCATCTCCTGCGGTCTCATCCAGGATGACGACGGCTCTTTCACCACCTTTATCGACATCCAGGGCGTGGAGGACTTCCACGGCGAGATGGACTTCAAGGTGGCGGGCACCAAGAAAGGCATCACCGCCATCCAGATGGACCTGAAGAACGACGGCCTCACCATGGAGATCATCAAAAACGCCCTGGACATCACCTACGACGGCCGCTGCCAGATTCTGGACCAGATCATGCTGCCCTGCATCGATAAGCCCCGGCCGGACGTGAGCAGATACGCCCCCAAGATGCTGACCATGCACATCGACCCCTCCCGCATCCGGGAGGTCATCGGCTCCGGCGGCAAGGTGATCCAGAAGATCGTGGCCGACACCGGCGCCAAGATCGACATCAACGACGACGGGTCCATCTTCATCGCCGGCGTGGACGCCGCCAGCTGCGACGCCGCCAAGAAGTGCATCGACGACATCGTGTTCGTGCCGGAGATCGGCGCGCTGTACTACGGCCGCGTGGTGCGGCTGATGACGTTCGGCGCGTTTGTGGAGCTGGCCCCCGGCAAGGACGGGCTGGTCCACATCTCCAAGCTGGCGGACCACCGTATCGAGAAGGTGGAGGACGCCTGCAAGATCGGCGACATGATGTGGGTGAAGGTCACCGACATCGACGAGAAGGGCCGGGTGAACCTGAGCCACAAGGACGCGGTGAAGGAGATCAAGGCCAAGGAGGCCGCCGGCGAGCGGATCAAGTGAGCGGGCCCTTGAAAGAAGCGCGAAAAAACGGGACAGGCCTCTGCCGGGCCCGTTTTTTAGCGGGTGCAAGGGGGGCGGCGGGCAGGACCGCCGCGCGCAGAAGACGGCCCCCGGCCGGCCCCGGAAAACCACGGCGGCCGCCGCGGCCAGCACGATCCCAACCACCGCCCAGAGCAGTATCGCCCGGGCCCAGTTTTGCTTGGAGGGATTTGCCCCGCCGCCAAAGGCCCAGACAAAGGTCATAATCAGGCCCACCAGGGGGATGCCCGCCAGCAGGAGCGTTACAAACCAGTCCCCGGTGGAGACCGGCTGGCTCCCGGCGCTCACTCTCTGGGGGGCCGCCGCGGGGGATGCCGCCCTGGGGGACACCGGTGTGCCGCACCCGGGACACACGCTGACATTATTTGGAATCTCCTTCCCGCAATTTCTGCAAACCATCTCTCTCCTCCTCATCTCTCGGCATTCGCACGGCCGAAAAGGCCGGCCGTGGAGCTGAATCTCATTATATGGGAAACACGGCGCCTGTCAAGGGGCCGCGGAGGGCGGCGGGGAGAGGGGGCTGTCGCTGCAAAAAGGTATCCGCGCCCGGGGCGTAAGCTCCGGGCGCGGATGGACGGTTATTCCGCGGGCGTCTGCTGGGGGGCGTCGGATTTTTTCCGCCGCCCTCCGCCCCGGCGGGCCCGGACGGTCTTGGCGGGCTTCTCCGCCTCGGCGGGCTCCTCGGAGGCCTGGAAGATCTGCTTGAGGTGGCTGTACAGGGCGCTGCCCTGGGCCTCGCCGCACTCCTTGGCCAGGGCGTTGCGCAGGTCCTGGCGGTTTGCGGCTTTCAGGATAAAGGGCAGATGGAGGCAGTCCTCGATGGAGGGCCGCAGGTCCACCTCCTGAAAAGCGTCGGCGTACCGGGCCCGCAGGGCGTCGATGGAGGCGGCGTAGCCCTTGTCCTGGCTGATGACATAAGCGTAGTCCGCCTCCCGGCGGCCCACCAGCACCCCCAGCTCCGTGATGATCTGAAAGTCAATGGAGTTCCGGCCGCCCCGGACGCTCTCAATGTACTGCACGTCCGCGGCGGTGCCGGCGCACAGCTTCTGGATTTTGCTGAGAGCCAGGCCCTCTTTCTGGTAGAAGATCAGGACGGTGTCCTGCGCCGAGAGCATTTCAATGCCCTTGAGGCCCGTGCCGATGTTGTTGTCGCCGTCCACTAAAAAAATCATTTTCATAGTAAATGTTGTTCTTTCTTTCCTCTGATTTTTCCCCCGCGCAGGGGCGTTTTCAATAGTATAACAAATTTTCTTAAAAAGCGCAAGCGCTGAAACCTTTTCCCGGGAAATTCCGGCGAAAGGGGCGCCGTTGATCCGCGGGGAGGAATTTTGAGATGGAGTGGAACGGGAGTGCCCTTCCCGCCCTGACGCCGGTTCCGCCGCGGCTCTGAGCGTCCGCGGCGGGGCCGACCCGTCTCCACCGCTCCTGTATGGCCTGTCCGCGGCCGGAATTTTCGGAAAATTTGCGCACAGGGAGAAAGAGAGCAAAGTTTTTTCATACAAGAGCGAAGATTTTTCTATCGTTTTTTTTCGCTTCAACCGATAAAATAAAAACCGCGTTCGGGAAGACGCCCGAGGCGCGTGACCTAAAATTTACTAGGAGGAACAACGATGAAGAAGATTCTCACTCTTGCGCTGTGTGCCGTCATGATGCTGTCCGTTCTGGCCGGCTGCGGCAGTAAGACCGACACCCCCGCCAACACCGACGCCCCCGCTCAGAACGAGCCCGCCGCTCCCGCCGAGAACACCCCCGACGCCCCTGAGGCCGGCGGCACCATCGGCGTGTGCATCTATCAGTTCACCGACGCGTTCATGACCACCTATCGTAACGCTCTGCAGGAGATCCTGGAGGGCAAGGGCTACAAGGTCACCACCGTGGACGGCGCCAATGACCAGGCCAAGCAGAACGAGCAGATCAACACCTTTATCACCCAGGGTGTGGACGCTCTGATCATCAACCCCGTCATGACCTCCGCCGCCGACCAGATCATCGCCACCGTGAAGAACGCCGGCATCCCCACCGTTCTGATCAACCGCGAGCCCACCGCCGAGCAGATGGCCGTGTATGACAAGCTGGTCTACGTGGGCTGCGACGCCGCCCAGTCCGGCACCATGCAGGGCGAGCTGATCCTGGATACCGCCAACAAGGGCGACATCAACGGCGACGGCAAGGTCTCCTACATCATGGTCCAGGGCGACCCCGAGAACATCGACGCCCAGCTGCGCACCGAGTACTCCGTCAAGGCTCTGACCGACGCCGGCGTGGAAGTGGAGCAGCTGAACCTCACCCGCGGCGACTGGATGCGTGAGCGCGGCCAGGAGATCGTGGCCAACGACCTGGCCCAGTTCGGCACCCAGGTGGAGGTCGTCTTCTGCAACAACGACGACATGGCCATCGGCGCCCTGCAGTCCATCCAGGCTGCCGGCCGCAAGGTCAACGAGGACATCTATCTGGTGGGCGTTGACGCCCTGGACGCCGCTCTGAACGAGGTCAAGGCCGGCAACATGACCGGCACCGTGCTGAACGACGCCGTGGGTCAGGCCACCGCCGCTGTGGAGCAGATGGAGCTGCTGCTGGGCGGCAAGACCTATGCCTCCGGCGAGCAGAGCGTGTACGTTGACTACGTGAAGGTCACTCCCGACAACGTGTCCAACTTCATGGGCTGATTCCACCGCCAGAAGAAAAAGGAAGAGCAGCAAAGGGGTGCGTGCGCAGGTGCGCACGCACCCCGTTTTCAAAGTTATCCGCATCGATTGACAAGAGGCAATACGGCCGCGGAGAACATGGGGGCGTGCTGTCCCTTGTCAACCGATGGAATCAATTAAGGGGGGGACCGAGAATTGTCAGAGTATCGTTTGGAAATGCGTGGGGTCGTTAAGACATTCCCCGGCGTCAAGGCGCTGGACCACGCGCAGCTCAATCTCCGCCCCGGCACCGTCCACGCACTGATGGGAGAGAACGGCGCCGGAAAGTCCACGCTGATGAAGTGCATGTTCGGCATCTATCACATGGACGAGGGCGAGGTGATCTACGAGGGCGAGAAGGTCCAGATCAAGGGCCCGCTGGACGCCCTGAACCGGGGCATCGCCATGGTGCATCAGGAGCTCCAGCCCATTCCGGAGCGGAGCATCGGCGAGAATATCTACGTGGGCCGTTACCCCACAAAGAAGTACGGGCCGGTGACGGTCATCGACCACGCCAAGATGTATGAGGACGCCGCGGCGGTGCTGAAGGAGGTCCACCTGAACTTCGACCCCAGGGCCAAGCTGGGCAGCCTCAGCGTCTCTCAGATGCAGCTGGTGGAGATCGCCAAGGCCGTCTCCGCGGACTGCAAGGTGCTCATTCTGGATGAGCCCACCTCCTCTCTGACGGCGGCGGAGGTGGAGGCCCTCTTCACTATCGTCAACGAGCTTCGGGAAAAGGGCGTCTCCATCGTCTACATCTCCCACAAGATGGACGAGATCCTCCGCATCAGCGACGAGGTCACCATCATGCGGGACGGCCAGTACATCGGCACCTGGGAATCCAAGGGCCTTACCACCGATTTCATCATCACCAAGATGGTGGGCCGGGAGCTCTCCAACCTCTACCCCCAGCGGGAGAACGTCCCCGGGGAGGTGGTCTTCGAGGTGGAGGACTTCACCTCCATCAATCCCAAGAGCTTCCGCCACGCCTCTTTCAACGTCCGCAAGGGCGAGATCCTGGGCGTCGCGGGTCTGGTGGGCGCCCAGCGCACGGAGCTGATGGAGGGCCTCTTCGGCCTCCGCAGCCACACCACGGGCAAGATCACCTACCAGGGCAGGGAGCTGCGGATCACCCAGCCCAAGGACGCCATCAACAGCGGCATCGCCATGCTGACGGAGGACCGCCGGGCCACCGGAATCTTAGGCGTGCTGTCCATCGCGGACAACGTATCCATCGCCTCTTTGAACCAATATCTCATCGGCGGCATCATGCTGGACGACGGGAAGATTGAGAAGCTGGTGCAGGACAACGTGGCCAAGCTCTCCATCAAGACGCCCTCCTCCAAGACCCAGATCCAGTCCCTCTCCGGCGGCAACCAGCAAAAGGTGCTCATCAGCCGCTGGCTTGCCAACGACCCGGACGTCTTCATTCTGGATGAGCCCACCCGCGGCATCGACGTGGGCGCCAAGTATGAGATCTACTGCATCATTGCGGAGCTGGCCAAGCAGGGCAAGAGCGTCATCATGATCTCCTCTGAGATGAGCGAGCTCATCGGCATGTCCGACCGGATCATGGTCATGTGCGACGGCCGGGTCACCGGCTTCATCGACGGGCAGGAGGCCAATCAGGAGAACATCATGGCCCTGGCCACCCAGTTTGAATAAGGAGGAAAGAGAAACACTATGGGAGAGACAAAGGGTAAGACGCTGAACGGCAGGAGCGTCGTTAAATTCGTTTCCGATCACGCCATTATTTTCCTGATTATTCTGCTGGCCCTGTATACCTGGGCCAACAGCCAGAACTTTATGAGCCGGGACAACGTGGGCAACCTGATCTCCAACGTGGCCCCCCGCTTCATCATCGCCTGCGGCGTGTCCGGGTGCCTGATCACCAAGGGCACGGACCTGTCCGCCGGCCGCCAGGTGGGCCTGGCCGCGTGCCTGGCCGCCATGATGCAGCAGACCCTGGACTACAGCGCCCGGGTGTTTGACTGGATGCCCGATATGCCCTGGTTTGTGGCCCTGCTCATCACCCTGGTCGTCATGGCGATCTTCGGCGCCATCAACGGCTGCGTCATCGCGTTCTTGAAAGTGCCCCCGTTCATCGCCACCCTGGGTATGCAGACCCTGGTCTACGGCCTGTGCCAGATCATCACCGGCAACCAGCCCATCGGCGGCTTCAAGGAGAGCTACCGGGCTCTGGCCAGCGGCAACTTCTTCGGCAACCGCTTCGTCCCCTACCTCCTCCTCCCCGCGCTGCTGGTGGGCCTCTTCATGTGGTTTTTGTACAACAAGACCCGCCACGGCAAGTACATGTACGCCATCGGCGGCAATGAGAACGCCGCCCAGGTGGCCGGCGTCAACGTGCCCGCCACGCTGATCCGCATCTATATCCTGGCCTCCGTCATGTACGCCCTGGCCGGCTTCCTCATCGGCTCCAAGGCAGGCGGCGCCTCCACCGCCACCGGCACCGGTTACGAGCTGGAGGCCATCGCGGCCTGCACCATCGGCGGCGTGTCCGTCAACGGCGGCGTGGGCAAGGTATCCGGCATTCTCGTGGGCGTGCTGGTGTTCGAGGTCCTGAAGATCTGCCTCCAGTTCCTCCGCTTCGACCCCGCCTACACCTACATCGCCCAGGGCCTGGTCATCATCGTGGCCGTGGCGCTGGACCTGCGGAAGTACCTGGCCAAGAAGTAAGAGCCATTTCCCAAAAAGCGACAGGGCCGGCGCAATCGCGCCGGCCCTATTTTCAAACGGGGCAAACTGTATTATAATTTGGGGAGAGGAGGCGCGTTTCAATGGAGGAATACCGGGTGCTGCTGGTGGACGACGAGGAGGACATCCGGGTGGGCATCAGCCGGAAGATGGACTGGACGGCCCTGGGCTTCACCCTGGTGGGAGAGGCCGAGAACGGCCGGGAGGCGCTGGACCTGGCGGAGACGCTGGAGCCGGACGTGGTGCTGACGGATATCAAGATGCCCTTTCTGGACGGACTGGAGCTGTGCCGTATCCTCACAGAGCGCCTGCCCGCCGCCAAGTTTGTGGTGTTCTCCGGCTTTGACGATTTCGAGTACGCCAAGCAGGCCATTCGGATGAACGTGTTTGAGTACATTCTCAAGCCCATCAGCGCGGCGGAGCTGGAGAATGTGCTGCGGCGGCTGAAAGAGCGGTTGGACACGGAGCGCACGGAGCGGCAGAACACGGAGGCCCTCCGCCGCCGGTACGAGGAGAGCCTGCCGGTGCTGCGGGAGCTGTTCTGCGCCCACCTGCTGGAGGGCCGCGTGCCGCCGGAGCAGGCGGCGGAGCGGGCACAGCGTCTGGAGCTGGACGTCACCGGGGACGCCTGGACGGCGGCCCTGACCCATGTGGACGGCGCGCCGGACCGGGAGCTGGCGGCGCTGTCCGTCCAGCAGCTGCTGGACGAGAACCTGCTTCTGGAGGATTGGAGCTGCCGGGCCTTTTTGTACGGCGACGCGGCGGCGGTGCTGGCCATCTCCCGGGGCGGCGGCTCCGTCTACGCCCTGATTCAGGCTCTGGACCGGGTTTGCGCTCTGGCGGAGAGCTATCTGGGGCTGCGGCTGACCATAGGCGTGGGCGCGCCCTGCGGCGCACTGGGGGAGCTGCCCCAGGCGGCGGCGGGCGCCCGGGCCGCCCTGGACTACCGGGGGCTGGTGGGCAGCGGTCGGGCCATCTACATCGGCGATCTGGAGCCGGACGCGGGCGCGCGCATCAGCTTTGACGAGAACGACGAGCGGGAACTGGCCGCGGCGGTGAAGCTGGGGGGCGAGGCGGAGGTCCGGGAGGCGGTGGGCCGCCTGACGGAGAAGGTCCGCAGCTCGGGTCTTGCCGCCAGTCAGTGCAACCTCTTTTTCCTGGAGCTTCTCACCTGCCTGCTGCGCCTGGCCCGGGGGGCCGGGCTGGAGGTGGAGGAGGTGTTCGGCACCGGCTTCACCGGCGCGGTGCAGGCCACGGACTTCTCCTCTTTCGAGGCCATGGGGGAGTGGTGCCTGGAGCGGTGCCTGCGGATCCAAACGCTGATCCGCCGCCAGCGGACGGACTCCGCCGGCCAGACCGTGGAGCGGGCGAAGACCTATATCCGGGAACACTACGGGGAGAGCGGCCTCTCCGTGGAGCGCCTGTGCGACCACCTCCACCTGAGTCCCGCCTATTTCTCCACCCTCTTCAAGCGGGAGACGGGTATGAGCTTCACCGCTTATGTCACCGTCAAGCGGATGGAGGCGGCGGCGGAGGCCCTGCGGGGCAGCGAGGAGAAAACCTACCTCATCGCCCGCCGCTGCGGCTACGAGGACGCCAATTACTTCAGCTATGTGTTCAAAAAGCACTTCGGCGTAACGCCGACGAAATACCGCTCCGGCTGACGGCCGGATCCCCCGTGACGGGGGCGTTTGACACCCATTTCCGGGAGAGGAGGGCCGCTTTGTGGCGAGATTGTCCGCATCCCTGCGCCGGCGCTGGAGAGAGCTCTACCACCGCTCCAGCATCCAGGTGATTTTGTCGCTGTTCTTCACCGCCGTGGCCGTGGTGGGCATGGTCTTTCTGGGGCTGACGCTGTTTCTCCGGTTCTCCGCCTCCAACAACGCCCTGCTGGCGGAGAACAGCCAGCGGGTGCTGTCCCAGGTGAACCTGAACCTGGACGCCCGCCTGCGGGAGATGATGCGCTTCTCGGACGCCGCCTATTACCAGGTCATCAAGGACGCGGACCTGGCGGAGGAGGACATCGCCCGGGACCTGGAGCTGCTGTACTACACCAGCCGGGAGTCGCTGGTGTCCATCGCCGTGTTCTCCGACAGCGGCGGCCTTATCGCCGCCGCGCCCCTGGGGACGCTGAAAAACAGTGTCGCCCCGGAGCGGGAGGGGTGGTTCACCGCCGCCCAGGAGCGGATCGAGAACCTCCACTTCTCCACGCCCCATGTGCAGAACCTCTTCGTGGACCCGGACTACCGCTACCGCTGGGTGGTGTCCCTCAGCCGCCATGTGGAGCTGACGAGGGACGGTGCCATCGAGAGCGGCGTGCTGCTGGTGGACATGAGCTACAGCGGCATCGAGCAGATCTGCAAGGACGTGGACCCGGGGGCCGGCCGGGGCGGGTATCTCTACCTGATGGATGGCGCCGGGGAGATCGTCTACCACCCCCGCCAGCAGCTGATCTACGCGGGGCTGCTGGAGGAGAACAACGCCGCTGCCGCCGCCTACGCCGACGGCAGCCACAACGAGGTCTACCAGGGCCAGCGGCGGCAGGTGACGGTGAAGACCGTTGGCTACACCGGCTGGAAGCTGGTGGGGGTGGTGCCCTCGGAAAACCTGTGGGACAACTACGGCCAGCTGCTGCTGTTCTTCCTCTTCATCGTCATCTTTTCCGTGTTTTTGCTGGTGCTGGTGAACCTGCGGCTCTCCGCCTGGATCACCGCGCCGCTGAAAAAGCTGGACCGGGCGGTAAAGGAGCTGGAGGCCGGGGCGGAGTCCGTGGACCTCCAGGTGAACGGCCCCTACGAGGTGGAGCACCTGAGCCGGTCCGTCCAGTCCATGGTCTCCACCATGCGGCATCTGATGGACGACATCCTCCAGCAGGAGGAGCAGAAGCGCCGCAGCGAGCTGGATGTGCTCCAGTCCCAGATCAACCCTCACTTTCTCTACAACACCCTGGACTCCGTCATCTGGATGACGGAAAACGGACGGACGGAGGACGCGGTGGTGATGCTCACCTCTCTGGCCCGGTTCTTCCGCATCTCCCTGAGCCGGGGCAGCAACATCATCACCGTGGCCGAGGAGCTGGAGCACGCCCGGCACTACCTCACCATCCAGAAGATGCGCTATAAGAACAAGTTCTCCGCCGATATATCGGCGGCGGATGGCGTAGAGAGCCTCTACACCATCAAGCTCATTGTCCAGCCCATTTTGGAAAACGCCATCTACCACGGCATGGACTACGCCGACGGCGACGGCAGGATCTGTATTCAGGCTTTCCGGGAGGGGGAGGACGTGATCATCGAGGTGGCGGACAACGGCCCCGGGATGCCGGAGGAGGTGGTGGAGCGCCTGCTGGACCAGGGCGGCGCCTACGCCTCCGCGGACACCAAGGGCTCCGGCATCGGGCTGCGGAACGTCCACCGCCGGATCCAGCTGACCTTTGGCCGGGCGTACGGGCTCACCATCTTCAGCGAGCCGGACGACGGCACGGTGGTGCGCATCCGGCTGCCGGCCCTGGACGAGGAGGAGAGCCGGAGGTACAGAAAGGAGGGGGGATCATGAGCGGGAAACGGCTTGGTTCGTGGGTCCTGCCCCTCTTGATGCTGGGGGTCTTGATGACGCTCCTTTTGATGCTGATCCTCTACCCCGCCAGGGCCCAGCGGCGGCCCGAGCTGCTGGAGATGTCGGTCATCGCTCGGGAGGCGGACAGCTCCGCCTGGTCCACCGCCCGCCAGGGCATGGAGCAGGCGGCGGCGGACCTGAACGTGGAGCTGCGGTTTTTGTTCCCCGGTCAGTCCGACAGCGCCCAGGAGCAGCGCCAGCTCCTGCGGCGGGAGGTGGAGAGCGGCGCCAGCGCCATTTTGCTCTTCCCCGCGGACCGGGAGACCCTGGCGGAGGAGGTGCGGGAGGCGTCCTCCCGGGCCGCGCTGGTGACGCTGGAGACGGACATGGCCGAGGCGGAGGGGTACGTGGGCGTGGACAACAGCGCCCTGGGAGAGGCCCTGGCCCGGGCGGCGCTGAATGGCGTCTCCCGGGAGGGCACGGTGCTGCTGATGGAGTCCCCCGCCCGGGGCAGCGGCGTGGGAGACCGCCAGGCGGCGGCGGAGGCGGTGCTGGAGTCCCAGGTCCGGGAAATCCGGCATTTCACCGGCACGGCGGACGATCTGGCGGAGGAGCTGTCCCGAAGCCGCGTCCAGGCGGTGATCGCCTTTGAGGCCTCCAGTCTGGAGCGGGCGGCGGAGGCGGCCAGTCGGACGGAGGACTCGCCGCTGCTGTACGGCGTGGGGTCCACGGCGGCCGTCACCGCGGGGCTGGAGCAGGGGTGCATCACCTCCATCCTGGCCCAGAACGCCTTTTCCGCCGGATATCTGGCGGTGCAGTCCGCGGCGCGGATGGCCCGCCGGGAGACGGCGGAGCCCCTGGCCCTGCTGCCCTTTTTCACGGTGCGGCGGGAGAATATGTACGAGCCGGAGAACCAGAAGCTGCTGTTCCCGGTGACGTGGTGAGAGGAGCGTGGAGCGGTGAAAAGACGGTTTGCCGCGGCCGCGGCGGCGTGTGTGCTGCTGCTGACCGCCTGCGGCCAAAAGCGGGACGACACCATCCGGGTGGGCGTGGCCCTGTACCGCCAGGACGACACGTTCATCACCAGCCTCTCCCAGTACCTCCAGCAGGCGGTCCTGGAGGAGGAGGAGGCCCGGGGCGTGAAGATCAATCTGAACGTGGTGGACGGCAGGGCCAGCCAGACCGCCCAGAACGAGCAGGTGGACCAGTTTTTGGACCGGGGCTACGACGTGATCTGCGTCAACATCGTGGACCGGACGGCGGCGGCGGTCATCATCGACAAGGCCCAGGGGGCCGGGGTGCCGGTGGTTTTCTTCAACCGGGAGCCGGTGGAGGAGGACCTGAACCGCTGGGAGTACGCCTACTACGTGGGCACCCGGGCGGACGAGGCGGGCCGCATCCAGGGCGGACTGGTGCTGGACGCCTGGCAGGCGGACCCTGCCGCCCTGGACCGAAACGGCGACGGCGTTTTGCAGTACGTGATGCTGGAGGGAGAGCCTGGCCACCAGGATTCGCTGCTGCGGACGGAGTACAGCGTCCGGGTCCTCACCGCCGCCGGGGTGCCCATGGAGAAGCTCTCCAACCACGCCGCCGACTGGCAGCGGGGCCCCGCCCGGCTGCGGATGCAGCGGTGGCTGGAGGAGCTGGGGGACGCCATCGAGGTGGTGTTCGCCAACAACGACGACATGGCCCTGGGGGCCATCGACGCGTGCCTGGACGCGGGGATGACGGCGGAGGAGATGCCCTTTATCGTGGGCGTGGACGCCACGGCCCCGGCCCTGCGGGCGGTGGAGGAGGGCACCTTGAAGGGCACCGTCCTCAACGACGCCGCGGGACAGGCGGAGGATATTCTGGCCCTCAGCTGCGCCCTGGCCCAGGGGAAGGATCCCGGGGCGGCGGTGGACCTGGAGGACGGCAAATACTGCTGGCGGCCCCACACGGCGGTGACGCCGGAGAACCTGGCGGACTGCCTCCCGGGGATCTCCTGACGCCTGCTTTGCAACACCGCTCCCATGCCGCACCGGCGCGGCGCGGGAACGGCATTTGAGCGACGGACCGCCGGGAATCCAGGGAAGCGCTGATTGGATCAAAGTGCACAGATTTGTATCGGAAATTTCTGCCGCCGCCCAGCGGGAATTTATGACGCGAAAATGTGTGCCGGGAGTTCATCGGTGGTTCCCAAAAGGAAAAGGAGAGATCGTAATGGGAGAAACAACTTTGAAGACACGGCTGCACCAGGGTGAGCTGGATGAATGCCTGGAGCGGCTCTACGGCCGGGCGCGGCTGGAGGCGGCCGGCCGCCGGTGCGGCGGCGTTCTGGAGAGCTTTCAAAAGACCTTTGGCCGCGAGGCGGAGTCGCTCTTCAGCGCCCCGGGCCGCACGGAGCTGGGGGGCAACCACACGGACCACCAGCACGGCCGGGTCCTGGCCGCCGGGGTGGATCTGGACATCCTGGCCGCGGCGGCGGTGAATGACAACGGTGTGATCCGCGTCCAGTCGGAGGGCTACCCCCTGATCGAGGTGTCCCTGGACCGCCTGGAGCCCGTCCCCGGGGAGGAGAACACCACCGCCGCGCTGATCCGGGGCGTGGCCGCCCGGATGCGTGAGCTGGGCTGCCCCGTGGGGGGGCTGGACGCCTGCATGGTCTCCGACGTGCCCGGCGGCAGCGGCCTGAGCTCCTCCGCCGCCTTTGAGGTGCTGATGGGCACCATGTTCAACGGCCTCTTCTGGGGCGGCCGCGCCGACCCCGTGGAGATCGCCCAGATCGGGCAGTACGCCGAAAACGTCTTCTTCGGCAAGCCCTGCGGGCTGATGGACCAGACCGCCTCCTCCGTTGGCGGCGTGGTGGCCATCGACTTCGCCGACCCGGCCGCCCCTGTGGTGGAGCAGATCGCCCTGGACCTGAATGCCAACGGCCACGCCCTGTGCATCATCGACAGCGGCGCGAACCACGCGGATCTGACGGACGAGTACGCCGCCGTCACCCGGGAGCTGAAGGCCGTGTGCGATTGCTTCGGCAAGGAGGTTTTGCGTCAGGTGCCGGAGGAGGACTTCCTGGCCCGTCTCCCCCAGGTGCGCCGCGCCGCCGGGGACCGGGGCGTGCTGCGGGCCTTTCACATCTACGCCGAGAACCGCCGGGCGGCGGCGGAGGCCCGGGCCCTGCGGGACGGGGACTTCGAGGGCTTCCTCCGGCTGGTCCGGGAGTCCGGCCGGTCCTCCGCCATGTACCTCCAGAACATCGTCCCCACCGGGGCGGTGGAGTGCCAGGAGATGATGGTGACGCTGGCCCTGGCGGAGCGGCTGCTGGAGGGCCGGGGGGCCGTGCGGGTCCACGGCGGCGGCTTCGCCGGCACCGCCCAGGCTTTCGTACCTCTGGAGATTTTGGAGAAGTTCAGGGCCGGGATCGAATCCGTCCTGGGCGCGGGCAGCTGCCATGTGGTGACCATCCGCCCGGTGGGCGGCGTCCGGCTGGACGAGATGAGATGAGGGGAGCGCAGATTGAGATGGACGCCAATACATACGCCTATACCGCCGCGCTGGCGGACTACGCCGTCGCCAAAAATTTGATCGAGCCGGCGGACCGCACCTGGGCCGTCAACGCGCTGCTGGCCGCCATGAGGCTGGAGGACTATGCCGAGCCGGAGAAGCGTCGGTCCGGAGAGATCGGGCTGGAGGAGATTTTGGGCTTTCTGACGGACTTTGCCGTCCAGCGCGGCCTGATCCAGGGGGACATCACCAGCCGGGACCTCTTCGACACGGGGCTCATGGGGATTCTCACCCCCCGGCCCTCCCAGGTGATCCGGACTTTCCGGGAGAAGTACGCCCAGTCCCCCCAGGCGGCCACGGACTGGTACTATCAGTTCAGCCAGGACACGGACTACATCCGCCGCTACCGTATCGCCAGGGACGTGAAGTGGGTCTCCCCCACGGAGTACGGCGATCTGGACATCACCATCAACCTCTCCAAGCCGGAGAAAGACCCCCGGGCCATCGCCGCCGCCAAGGCGGCCCCCCAGAGCGGCTATCCCAAGTGCCAGCTCTGCCGGGAGAACGAGGGCTACGCCGGCCGCGTGAACCACCCAGCCCGGCAGAACCACCGGATCATCCCCGTCACCATCGACGGGAGGGACTGGTTCTTCCAGTACTCCCCCTACGTCTACTACAACGAGCACTGCATCGTCTTCAGCGGCGAGCACACCCCCATGAAGATCGACCGCTCCACCTTTCGCAAGCAGCTGGACTTCATCCAGCAGTTCCCCCACTACTTCGTGGGGTCCAACGCGGACCTGCCCATCGTGGGCGGCTCCATTTTGAGCCACGACCACTTCCAGGGCGGGCGGTACACGTTCGCCATGGAGCGGGCCCCGGTGGAGCGGGCGGTGACGTTCTCCGGCTTTGAAGACGTGGAGGCGGGCATTGTCAAGTGGCCCATGTCCGTCATCCGCCTGCGCTGCGGCGACGACGGCCGCCTGGTGGAGCTGGCGGACAGGCTTTTGAACGCCTGGCGGGGCTACACTGACGAGGCGGCTTTCATCTTCGCCGAGACGGACGGCGAGCCCCACAACACCATCACCCCCATCGCCCGGATGCGGGACGGGCAGTACGAGCTGGACCTGGTGCTGCGGAACAACATCACCACGGAGGAGTATCCCCTGGGGGTCTACCACCCCCACCAGGAGCTGCACCACATCAAAAAGGAGAACATCGGCCTCATCGAGGTCATGGGCCTTGCGGTGCTGCCCGCCCGGCTGAAAGGGGAGCTCAATCACCTGGCGGAGGTCCTGGTCCAGGGGGGAGACCTCCGGGGCGACGCGGCGCTGGAGAAACACGCCGACTGGGCGGAGGAGCTGCGGACCCGCTATACCTTTACCCGGGAGAATGTCCTGGAGATCCTCCACAAAGAGGTGGGCCTGGTCTTCGCCCAAGTGCTGGAGCACGCCGGCGTCTACAAGTGCACACCGGAGGGCCGGGCCGCGTTTTTGCGGTTCATCGAGACGGTAAAGTGAGGAAGAGAATATGGTAACACAAGAAGTTTTTGGCTGCCTGGACGGGCGGGAGCTCCCTCTGCTGACGCTGCGCGAGGGCCCCGTGTCCGTGGAGCTGATCCCCCTGGGGGCTGCGGTGCGGGCCGTCCGTGTGCCGGACCGGGCGGGGAGGACCCTGGACGTGTGCCTGGGCTACGACACCCCGGCGGAGTACCGGGATCAGGACGCCGCTCTGGGGGGCACCCTGGGTCGGTGCGCCAACCGCATCGGCGGAGCCCGGTTCACCCTCGGCGGCGAAGTCTACCGCGTCACCGCCAACGAGGGGGCCAACACCCTCCACGGCGGGGCGGAGGGCTTCCACCAAAAGCTGTGGGACTGCGCCGCGGGGGAGGACGCCGTGACGTTCTCCCTGGACTCCTCCGACGGAGATGAGGGCTTTCCCGGGAATCTCCATGCGGAGGTCACCTACACCCTGCGCGGCGGCGTTTTGACCATGGCGTACCGGGCCTCCTGTGACCGTGACACGGTGGTGAACCTCAGCAACCACACCTATTTCAACCTGGCGGGCCATGACGCCGGCTCCGTCGCGGGCCACCGCGTGACCCTGGGGGCGGGGCGCTACACCCCCTGCGGGGCGGGCAACGTGCCCACGGGGGAGATTGCCCCCGTGGACGGCACCCCCCTGGATCTGCGGCAGGGGGTGCTGCTGGAGGAGCGCCTGGGGGATCCTTTCCTGGAGGTCACCCATGGGTATGACCACAATTTCGTCCTGGACGGCGGGGAGCTGGCGGCGGCGGAGGTCTACTGTCCCGCCACCGGCGTCGCCCTGGAGGTGCGCACCACCCTGGAGGGGATACAGTTCTACACCTCCGGTTTTCTGACGGACCGCAGGGGCAAGGGCGGGGCCCGGTACGGCCGGGCCGGGGGACTGTGCCTGGAGACCCAGCGCTTCCCGGACGCGGTGAACCACCCCGGCTTCCCCTCTCCCGTTCTGCGGGCGGGGGAGACGTACCGGGAGACCACCTCCTGGCGGTTTTTCGTGAAATAAAAAAGAGACGGCCCCGGAGACGCACGCGCGTCTCCGGGGCCGCTTTTGTCGTCTTCGGCGGTGAGATTACGGAATCTCCCAGGGCGTCTCCGCCGCCTGGGCCATGGCCGCCGCCCGGCGCCTCCGCCGCAGGACGGCCGCCATGGCGATCACGGCGGAGATCAAAATCACCCCGCCGCCCGCGCCGGCCCACAGCAGCAAAGCGGCGGCGTCCCCGCCGCCGGGTGCCCTGCCCTCTGCCTCCAGGCGGTCCTGGATGCCCTCCGCCAACTGCCGCATGGTCCTCTCCCGGAAGATGTCCCGCAGGCCCGCGGCCTCCACGGTCTCCCGGTAGGGCCGCCGCATCCCCATGGCCGCCAGGTCCAGGTAGATGTCCACCGCCCCGTCCCAGTCCTCCAGGGACTTGAGCCACAGGTCCAGGGCGGACAGGGCGGAGGTGGCGTAGCTGATGTAGTACATGGGGCTCTGAAAATTGTGGGGGATCTCCACCCAGAAGAAGCTCTCCTCCTCGTCCTCCCCGTAGACGTAGCCGTACTCCTCTGAAATATCCTTGAAGAGGCGGTTGACCTCCTCCAGCGTCAGATCCGATTCGCGGTAGACCGCCTCCTGGAACTCGTCGTACATGCAGCCCTCCAGCACAGAGGAGACCATGTTGGAGATGGTGGACCAGTAAAAGGCCCTGCCGCCCTCCGGGCCGAACAGCTCGTCGGCGTAAGCGGCGAACAGCACCTCCAGCCCCTGGGAGTGGATCTCCCCCACGTCGATGTGGAAGGAGGCCCACAGGTCGTGCTCCACGCTGTGGAAGGCCTCGTTGAAGTGGCCGAACTCGTGGATGAGGGTGGCGTAGTCCTGATAGTCGCCATAAGGGCAGTCGAAGATGAACGCGCTGCCGTAGGAGGGGAGGCTTACGGTGTAGCCCGTCGGCAGCTTGCTGTCGCTGGGGGCGATGTCGTAGAGGTGGTACTGCCGCATGAAAGCGAACGTCTCCCCCAGCTCCGGGTCGATGTGCCCCATGAAAGGCTCAAGGGCGTCCAGAATCGCGTCCCCGGAGGCCCGGGTCCGCACATCCAGGGCCCGCAGCTCCCTCTCGGAGACGGCGCCCGCCAGCGCGGCCTCCAGCGGCACCCAGTAGTCTTTCGCCGCCTGGCGGACGGACCGGATCTCCTCCAGGGTGTAGTCCCGGTCGTAGAGCAGCTGATAGGCGTAGTCGGCGTAGCTCTGATAGCCGCTCTCCCGGGCGATCTCCGTCCGCACCCGCACCAGTTGGAGGAAGATCTCCCCGGCGGCCCGGTTCTGCTCCCGCTCCAGCAGATCGCTGATCTCCCACCAGGCCTCGTCGTCCAGCGTCTCGTCGTTTTCCAGCGTCTCCGCCGTCCACACGCGGCCGTCCACGGTGACCTGGGCCGGCTGGGCCATGGCCTGATCGTAGGCCTGCACCAGCCGCTCCTCCTCCTCAAAGAGGGCGGCCTCCCGGTCCGTCACGGCCTGGTAGGTGTGGAGCTCCTCCACGACGTCCGGCCCGCCGTCCCGCTCCAGAAGATCTCGGCAGGGGGTGTCCGCCAGCAGGGCCAGGGTCTGGTAGCACTGGTCGAAGAGCTGAACGGACAGCTGGGAGAGGGCGGCGGACTCCTCCGCGGCGGCCTGGTCCGCCCCGTTGGCGTCGTAGCGGATGCCGATCAGGGCGGACTGGGTGGTGAGGTCGTCCAGCTCCGAGAGAATCTGCCGGTACAGCGTCTCCACCTGCGTCCGGGCCTTCGCGTCCCCCATCCGGACGGCGGGGGAGACGGCCAGCCCCTCCAGGGCGGCGAGGGCGGCGCGGAGGACGGAGGGGTCGTACCCGGTGTAGTCCATGTCGGCAAAGTCCACCGGCAGGTGTTCCTTTTCCGGGTAGGCCCCCGCCGCTCCGGCGGCGGGGGCCAGCAGCAGACAGCTCAGCAGGAGAGCCAGAGCCGAAACGGCCATTTTCTTCACAGCGCGTCACCTCAATTTTAGAATCCTTTGGGCTCATTGTAGCAGAACCGCCCCGGTTTGACAACACGGGAGACCATGCTCATACACGGCGGCGAAGCAAAAAACCAAAAAATAAGCGATAGACCGCCGGCGCCATGATCCCCAGTCCAAGAAACCGAAAGCCCGGAGGCAGGCGCTCACGGTGCCCTTTGGAATAGCGCTCATGCGGCGCAAAACGCAGAAATTTGACTGAAAACCGCCTTTGTTCAATCAAAGGAATAGAAATGCAAAGAGCGATATGATAAAATATACTCTAAAGAAAAGAAGTGCAGAGCAGGTGATAAAATGGCGGGCAATCTTGAGAAATTATGCAAATTGATCTCTTCCTATCCTCTGGCAGAGGGCGAAAACAGGACAGCGCTCCCCTATTTATCAATTTGTCTTTCCACCCAAAGAAAGGTGGATCTGCCGCAAACGGAGAACGTTTACATTTACGCGGTGCTTGACGGTTCGATTCGCCTGTTTACACCCTCCGGAATCATGGATTATGTGCCGGGGCAATTTTCCGTGTCGAAAATTGACACGCCCGCGTCCGGCCGTGTTTTGACATTTTCGGAAAACGGATGTTTTCTTGCGCTTGTGATGGAGCTTACACTGAACGACGTTATATCCGTTCTTCTTGACTTAGACGGAAACCTTGCGGAGCAGATTGCAAATTCTGAACTTGACAGTACGGTGATGTCAACGTCCGACGACAATGTGATCGCTTCCATCTGCCGGTTGTTTTCGATTATGGACGAGCCGGCGCAGCTTGCGTTCATGGGAAACCATATTAAGCGTGAAATCGTCTTTTCATTTTGTGCGGCTCCTGCGGAAGCCAGTTTTTGCGAAGCGTCGTCAACATTCAGCAAGCCGGGGAAATCTATGAAATAAACAGTTGGATCAAGGAGAATTTCCGCAATTCCTTTACGGTTGAGGAATTGGCGGAGAAATGGAATATGAGCGTGTCGCTTTTTCACCAAAAATTCAAAAGCGCAGTTGGAATGGCGCCGCTGCAATGCCAAAAACGCCTGCGGCTGACAGAGGCCCGGAGATTGATGCTGGATGAAAACCGGAATGTAACGGAGGCTTCCTTAGAGGTTGGCTATGAGAGCGTCTCCCAATTTGCGAGGGATTACCGAAAAATGTTTGGCTTGAAGCCGAAAGAAGATATCTCAAACTTACGCGGCCAGCTGAAGAAATAGGCGCTTTTTTTGCAGGAACAGGCAAGCGGCGGCCTCTTCATTCCTGATAGAATGGAACTGCACACAAAGAGGTGCTTTCCAAAACTTTCAGGATATGGAGGATACGAAAATGATTTTGACAGACGAGCTGTGCGACAGGCTGTGTGCCGCCGCATATAAAAAGAGCAGAGAGCTCGGGATCGACATCAGCTTTGCCGTCAGCGATGAAAACGGCCTGCCCAGAGTATACCGGCGTTATGGGGAGGCACTGGTTTTGAGCATCACCCTCGTGCCGGGAAAGGCGTATACGGCAGCGGTTACACAGTGCAAAACAAAGGATGTGGCCGCCTGCTCCGTTGAGGGCGGCGCTCTTATGGCGATTCAGACAAACGACCCCAGGATCACAATGGTTGCCGGCGGCTATCCGCTGTTTGCAAACGGGAGGATTGCCGGCGGCGTTGGCGTGGGCGGCGGAACGGAAGAACAGGACTGCGCGATTGCGGAGTATGTTGTCTCCGTCTTCGATGAAATGACGAACCGAATTTAAGCGGGTCTTGCGCCTGAAAAAATTTAGCTTGTCCGCTGTGCGCCGCCGGACATGACGGAGGGCGTACACCATGGCGGCCGCCCCCTGTATCATTTGAGAGGGCGGCCGCAAACCATGCGAGGTCCCCTGAGAGAGAGCGGGCGGATCGAGGGGTTTAGGAATGGCCGGCAGTATAAAAAGGGGCCGCCCGGCGACGCGCGCCGTGCGGCCCAAGCGGGTGGGATATTGGAAAGCTTCCTGGATTATCGTACACCCGGGGAGGCGGTTTTGTAAATAGGAGGTTTTGCCGGATCGGCACTTCTTTTGTCGAACCGGGGGAGAGGAAAAGAAATTGTAACTTTTCACCACAACCCCTTTCCAAAGACTGACAGATATGTTATACTACACAAAAGGGAGGGCGCGCCTCCCGTCCACACGAAAGGAGCGATCTCGATGAAGTACACCTACACCTGCAAGAAAGTCTCCCTGAACAACTCCATCAAGGACTACGCCGAGAAGAAGATCTCCAAGCTGGAGAAGTACCTGCGGGACGACAACGCCACCGCCCATGTGCTCTTCTCCGTGGAGAAAGACCACCTGTGCGCCGTGGAGGTCACCATCCGGGATGGAGGTACGCTGCTCCGCGCCCAGACGGAGGCGCCGGACGGGGATATGCGCGGCGCCGTGGACGCCGCGGTGGGGTATATCGAGCGTCAGATTCTGAAGAATAAGACCCGCCTTGCAAAGCGGCTGCGCAGCGAGGGCTTCCCGCCCCCGGCGGCCTCGGACGACTTCGAGGTGGCGGAGGAGAAGGAGTTCCCCATCGTCCGCACCAAGCGCTTTGCGGTGAAGCCCATGAGCGCCGAGGAGGCCATTTTGCAGATGAACCTGCTGGACCACAGCTTCTTCGTCTTCCGCAGCAGCGAGGACGACAGCCTGTCCATCGTCTACAAGCGCAAGGCCGGCGGCTACGGCCTCATCGTCACGGACGAGGAGGAGTAAGAGAATACGAAGACGGGGAGGCCGAACGGCCTCCCCGTTTTTCATTGAATCTCCTGTTCCAGTCCCGCGAACTCCGGCCCGGAGAAGAACTCCTCCAGGGAGATGTCCAGCCCGTCGCAGAGGATCTTGATCGTGATGATGGAGACATCCCGGCGTTTGGGGTCCATCATACTGTACACCGTGGAGGGGGTCACACCGGACCGCACCGCCAACTCGTTGTACTTCATCCTGCGTTGGCGGCAGATGCCCGCGAACCGCTCCGCGACCGCGTCTTTTACGCCCATACCACTCACCTCGCTGGTATGGTATCTGCTAATGCGCATTCGCGTATACGCACTTGCGTAATTATAGGAATTATGATAGAATCGGCGTGAGGTGATTTTTATGAATGATCGAGTGGTGCGGGAATTTTACCGCTGTCTGGCGTCCGACGCCAGCAGCCGGGCGCTGCTGAGAATCCGGGACATTCTGGCGGATGATACGCTCTCCGACGAGAACTGCTTCCACCGGATTGAGGCCATCGTCTGCCTGCTGGAGGACCTGGGCATTGACTGCGGGGGAAGACATGATTTCGGATAGCGAGAAACGCGCCCGCCGTTCCGGCGGGCGCGTCTGCTTATTCAGCTTCCAGAAATTGGGCCGGGTTCCGCAGGGCCGCCGCCGTCTCCGCCGGAATCTTCAGGGTAAACGTCAGGAGGTCTCCCAGGTCCACGTGCAGCAGGGAGGGCAGGTCCTCCAGAATCACCAGGGTCACCACATCCTCCGAGGCGGAGACGGTGAAGCGAACCAGCTCCCGGTATTCCCGGTCCTCGGCTTTCTGCCCCGCTTTCAGGGTCTCCTGCTGGCAGTAGACGTAGCTGCAGGCCGGGTCGCCGGGGTCCTCGGCCAGGCGGTCGCCCTGATGGCCGTCATCGCTGAGGAGCGCATCTATGGCCTTGACCTGCTCCGGGTCCGTGACGGTCCCCGCCTCGCTGCCCTCCGCGTCCAGGACCTTCCAGTAATGGTCCTTTTCCGCGCCGTCTTCATCCTCGGTGCTCCAGGACCTGGCGGCGTCCTCGAAGCTGGCCTCCCAGTCCCGGGCCCAATCCTCGGCGGTCTCCTCTATGGAGTCCGCCAAGTCTCTTTGAAGCACCTCGTCGCTGGGAGGAGTCACCGCGCACCCGGCCAGCAGGGACAGGGCCAGGGCGCAGCATATCGCAAGTCGTTTTTTCATCGTATATTCCTTTCGTCAGATCAGAAGGTTGAAGAGCCCCAGGGTGACGGCCACGGTAATCGCCGCCGCGATGACAAGTCCCAGCAGGATCGCCGGCAGGGCGTGGCGCATTCGGATGTTCAGCACCGCCGCCACCAGCGACCCGGTCCAGGCCCCGGTGCCCGGCAGGGGGATGCCCACCAGGATCACCAGGCCCAGCAGGCGGTACTTCCGCACCAGCCGCCCTTTCAGGTGGGCCCGGCGCTCCAGCCAGTCGATTTTGGGGCCGAAAAACCGGGTTCCCCGGAGGAAGTCCGCCGTGCGGCGTCCCAGCAGGATGATGAGGGGCGCCGGCACCAGATTGCCTAAGATGGCCGCGGCGCAGGCCAGGGCCGGGGGGAGCCCCGCGGCGATGCCCAGGGGGATGGCCCCCCGCAGCTCCACCACCGGCACCATCGCCGTGGTGAACGTGAGAAACAGCTCGTTGGAAAAGGTCTCGAAAAAGGCCATGGGGTTTCCTCCGGAAGAGGGCGGGTCCGGCCCGCCAGAGTCCTATACAGTTTACTCCAGGTTGAGGCGCTTTTTCAAGAAAAATGTGGTGACACCGTAAAAAACTGCGCCGTAGATCACAGTGCCAAGGGTCAGCAGCAGCATCCCGATGTGGATCCCCGCCATGACGTCCAGATGGACGTTCGCGTTGAAGATCCCCCAGTCGAAGAAGTTCACCTGATCCAGAATCTGAATGGCGCAGACGCCGAGGAGCTGGAAGACGAACTGGAGGCCGAAGTACCAGACCACCGACCAGGCCATCTTGTGGCTGGGGAGGCTGTGGCCCGCCGCCAGGGCGGCGTAGAACTGGAGGCACATGGCCACCAGTCCCAGGAACACCAGCACGATCATCTCGATGGCGATGGCCGTGCCGTTGAGGGCGTAATAGGCCTGGACCTTCCGCAGCTCCTCAAAGATCCGCCCCAGGCCCCAGAGGATCTCCTTGATAACAGTGATGTCAAAGGCCGTGACGCAGCAGGCCAGAATGACCGCAAGGCCGGTGACGATAAACCACACGGAGGAGACGATGAGCTTGGACCAGATGTGCTGGTGGATGGACACCGGCAGCGTCAGCATCACATAGCCCTCGTCCTGGAGCAGGTTCCTGTAGAACCGCTGGATCATCAGCACGAAGGACACCACGCACACGCCGATGATGGCGACCACAAGGGCCATCATCAGCAACCCGCCCACCATGTTCAAAAACCAGGCGCGGCTGTTCATCAGATACCGCAGGGAGAGGTTGGCCGCGACAGACGTGGCCAGCAGGATCAGATACAGCGGCAGCATGATCCGCCCGGTGGCCCGGAACTCGTGCTTCAATAACTTCCTCAGCATTTGAACACCTCCCGGAACAGCGCGTCCACGCTCATGCCTTTCTCCTCCCGGATCTCGTCCACGGAGGACTGGAGCATGATCTTTCCCCGGTTGATGAAGATCACCTCGTCCAACACTTTCTCCACGTCGGAGATCAGGTGGGTGGAGATGACCACCGCCGCCTCGGGGTTGTAGTTCCCGATGATGGTGGAGAGGATGTAGTCTCGGGTGGCCGGGTCCACGCCGCCGATGGGCTCATCCAGGAGATAGAGCTTCGCCTGGCGGCTCATGACCATGATGAGCTGCACTTTCTCCCGGGTGCCCTTGCTCATCTGCTTCACCCGCTGGGTGGAGGGGATGTCCAGGTGCTGGAGCATCTCCTCCGCCGCGTCCCGGCGGAAGTCCGGGTAGAAGTCGCCGTAGAAGTCCAGCAGCTGCCGGGCGGACATCCAGGTGGGGATGCAGGTGCGCTCCGGCAGATAGCTCACCAGGCCGTGGGTGGCCCGGCCGGGGGCGGCGCCGCAGATCAAAAGCTCTCCCTCGCTGGGGGTCAGCAGGCCGTTGGCCAGCTTGATGAGAGTGGTCTTGCCGCTGCCGTTGGGGCCCAGAAGCCCCACGATCCGCCCCGGCTCCACGGTGAGATTCACCTGCTCCAACGCCGGGGCCTTGCCGTAGCGCTTGGTGAGATTGTTACATTGCAAGACTGACATCGCCGTCTCCTCCTCCCTTGATTTCCTGCCGCAGCATTTCAATCACATCCTCCCGCCGGTAGCCCAGGCGGGTCATGGCGTCCAGGAAAGCGCTGATGTGCCGCTCCGCCAGGGCGCGTTTCGCCGTTTCGATCATTTCCTTGTCCTCCGTCACAAATCTGCCCGCGGTCCGCTGGCTGTACACCAGCCCGTCCCGCTCCAGTTCCGTCAGCGCCCGCTGCATGGTGTTGGGGTTTACCCCGGCCGCCGTGGCCAGGTCCCGCACCGACGGCAGGCGCTCCCCCGGCGGAAACACGCCGGAGACGATGCCCACCTTGATCTGCTGGACCAGCTGGGCGTAGATGGGGGCGCCGTCGTTAAACTGCCATAACATTGCTAACCTCCTGTACAGCTGTATGCTTGTATTATGTAACTAATACAATAGCACAGATTTTCAATTTGTCAAGGGGAAACCATGAAAATTTCCCAAAAATTTTTGCGCCCCGGCGGAAACCGCTGGGGCGCGGGGGGGTACAGCGTCATTCTGGCTTTTTGTCCCGGCGCTTCCGGGATGGGAGAAAGGCCAGGAGGAGGCCCAGAGCCAGTACGATGAGGAGAAGCTTTCCACTGTAAGGGGAGCCGCTGGGTCCCTCTCCCTCCGGCAGAAAGCGGTCCAGAACCCCGGCCAGACACACGGGGAGCATCATCAGCCCGCCCCCCAGCACCAGGGCCCAGCCCAGGTCCTGCCGCCGGAAACGGCCCGCCCGCCGCCAGCGCCTTGCCCAGAGGGCGCCCCCGGCGGCGACGGAGGCACCGGGGAGGAGGTAGACAACGGACATATAGACAGCGGCAAGCCGGTTATCGATCCCAAAGGCTATGGCGGCCACAGGGAGCATCCGGAGGCACAGGATCGCCCCCCAGAGGGCCAAGGCCCAGGCCAGCAGAAAGCCGTATTTCCGCCACACGTCCCCCGGATCCGGCAGGGGCCGGGAGGCCGGGGGGAAGTGCTCCGGGCCGTCCTTTAATAAATAGTCGGTGGTGACGTGGAAGTGGTCGCTGATGCGGACGACCTTTTCCGTCTCCGGCATGGTCTCGTCCCGCTCCCAGCGGCTCACCGCCTGACGGCTGACATTCAGCAGCTCCGCCAGGGCGTCCTGGCTGAGGCCCTCCCGGGCGCGGAGCTTTTGCAGTTTTTCACCGAAAGTCATTGTAGACGTCCTCCCCTCTGTTTGGATGGGAACATCGTACCAGATCCGGCGCGGCTTGACCAGCAACCCGGGGCGGAAGTTCCGCAACCTGAGATTGCGGGGGAGGTATTTCCGCCCGCGGGGCGGGGCGGGGACCTCAGTACCGCCGGTCCAGGATCTCCACCACGTCCGCCAGCGCCCCCTCCCGGGCGTCGCAGACAACCGTTGCTCCGCACTCCCGCACGGCGGAAATACAGTTGGCAGGGGCAAACCCCTCCCGGGCGGCGGTGAGCATGGAGATGTCGTTGGCCTCGTCACCCACGCAGTAGACGTGGTCCATGGAGACTCCCAGCCGGTCCGCCAGCCGGCGGATCATGCTGCCCTTGGTGGCGCCCTTTACGGTGGTCTCCAGCAGCGTCCGGCCGGAGAAGATCAGCTCGTAGTCCCTGTTCCATCCCTGCTCTTTCAGGAAAGCGGCGATGGCCTCCAGCGTCTCATGATCCGACTCGAAGAGGAGCTTTCCCAGGGGCAGGGGGACCGCCTGGAGACTGGGGGCCTCGGTGACGGCCACGCGGGTCAGGTGCTCGTGCTGGCGGGTGTATTCGTTGGGGTGGACGGCGTGGATGACGTTGCCGATGTGGTAGGCCTCCACCGCCGCCGCCGGGAAGCGGTCCAGAATGACCTGGCCCCGCTCCAGAGCGGTCTCGTCCAGCAGGGCGGTCTCCAGGTACTCCCCGGTGGAGAAGTCGTACAGCGCCGCGCCGTTGCACACAATGCCCGGGGCGTTCATGGGCACCAGGTCCGCGTATTTGATGAAAGCCGCCAGCGCCCGGCCGGTGGACACGGCAAACCGGCCGCCCTGGGCCATGAAGTATGTCAGGGCCTCCCGATTCCGCTCCGGCAGGGGCGGCACCGGCGTCCCGGCGCGCAGGGCCTCCTCGGTGTAGATCAAGGTGTTGTCAAAGTCGCTGGCCAGCAGCACGCCGGTGAATTTTCCCATGGGTGTTCTCCTCTCTTTCAAAAAAAGCCCCGCCGCCCGCACAGCGGACGGCGGGGCGCGTCGTCGGGATTTTTACTCGCCCTTGGGCGGCGTGCCGCCGCCCTTGCCCCGGCGGCGATTGCCACGGTAGTAGGGCTTGCGGCGTTTGGCGGACTCCCCGCCGCTCTCGCCGGCGGGCTTGGCCTGCTGGGTCTGCTTTCCGCCGGCGTTCTTTTTGTCCGCGGGGCGCTCCTCCGCCGGACGGGACTGCCCGCCGTGGCTCCGCCGTCCGCCCCGGTGGCGGCGGCGGGAGCGGCTCTCGCCGCCCTCCTGGCCGAACTTCTCCCGGACGGGGGCGTCCTCCAGGGGATGGTCCATGTAGAACGGCGTGGCGAAGACGGGGGCCTCCAGGGGCTCCTCCGTCCGCTCCTCCACGTACCGGGCGGGCCGCTCGGGGATCTCGATGCCCTCCCGGCTGCCCTTGCCGTTGCGCAGCACCTTGATCTCACAGCTGCGGTACGTCCTCAGCGGCTCGTTGGGGGCGGCGGAGTCCAGGGAGACCTTCACGGTCTCCCGCAGCAGGTCCACGCTCTTCACGTTGCCCGGGCCGTCGGGGGTCTGGACGAAGCTCTCCGCCTTGGGCATCCGCTTGGCGGCGTCCTCGTATGCGTTTTGCTCGTACTTCAAACAGCACATCAGCCGCCCGCAGGTGCCGGAGATCTTGGTGGGGTTCAGGCTGAGATTCTGGGTCTTGGCCATCTTGATGGAGACGGGGAGAAAGCCGTCCAAAAACTGGGAGCAGCAAAAAGGCCGCCCGCAGATACCCAGGCCCCCCACCATCTTGGCCTCGTCCCGCACGCCGATCTGCCGGAGCTCGATGCGGGCCCGGAACACGGAGGCCAGATCCCGCACCAGCTCCCGGAAGTCCACCCGGCCGTCGGCGGTGAAGTAGAAGATGATCTTGTTTCCGTCAAAGCTGGCGGAGACGTTTACCAGCTTCATCTCCAGGCCGTGGGCGGCAATCTTCCGCTCGCAGATGTCAAAGGCCTCCCGCTCTTTTTTTCTGTTGTACTCCACGGTGCGGCAGTCGCTCTCCGTGGCCAGGCGCAGCATGGCGCACAGGGGGCGGACCACGGCGGAGTCCTCCACCTCGTGGTTGCCCTCCGTGCAGGTGGCGAACTCCGGGCCCTGGGCGGTCTCCACGATCACCTTGTCGCCCATCTTCACCAGGACCCCTCTGGGGTCAAAGTAATAATTCTTGCAGCCGCCCCGAAAGCGGACGCTGATCACTTCAGTCAAAAGATATCCTCCAATTCCACCGCCAGGGCGCCCAGCACATGGTTGGGTCCAACGTTATAGGCGCACTCCCTGCGGTACTTCTGCAACACTTCTATTGTGCGCATAATTTGGGATTTTGTCAAGTTTTTCGCGAGAAAAGACGACAGCTCCCGGAGATTTTCCGACGGCTGCTGCCCGTGGAGCAGCAGCAGCGCGGCCGCGAAAACCTCCCGGCACCCCTCCAGTGCCGCGGCCAGGTCCTCCCGGGAGGTCTTCTTCCGCTCCAGCCGGGTGGTCAGCTCCGCGACGCCGCCCCGTTTCCTGGCCCCCACACAGCGGCAAAGCTGCTCCGCCGCCTCCGGGAAAGTGCCTCCCTCCCGGGCCGCGGGGGAGCCGGGGCGGAGCTCCACGCAGCGGGAGCGCAGGGTCTGGAGCACCGCGGCGCTGTTTTCCGCGCAGAAGAGGAAAGCGGCGTAGGGCGGCCCCTCCTCCACGATCTTCAGCATCACGTTCTGGTCCTGCTCCGTCAGCAGGGCGCAGTCCGGGAAGATGTAGACTTTCCGCCGGCCCTCGTTGGGGCGGACGTAGGCGTCCGCCCGGAGGCTGCGCACCATGTCCACGGCGACGTATTTGTGCTTTTCGTCCCGGACGGTGGTGACGTCCGGGTGGATGTCCGAAAAGACTTTCCGGCAGGCGGGGCAGACGCCGCAGGGCCGCGTCTCCCCGCTCCGGCACTCCAGGGCGGCGGCGGCGTACCGGGCGGCGGCGGTCAGGTCGCCGTCGCCGGTGAACAGCAGCGCGTGGGACAGCGCGTCCCGCCCGGCGGCCTCCCGGATGCGGACGGCGGCGGGATCGGCGGGGGAAAACGAGGCCATGGCGGTCCCTCCTGACGAAAAATGATGTTTATTGCTTTCAAACAGACCGGCTGAGGTTCTGGAAAGATTTCCGGATTTTCAATTCGGGAGTTCTATTATACCCCGTCGGGCCGGCGAATGCAAGTCCCGCCCCCGCCCGGGAGGGGGCGGACCGTCGGGAGCCGCGGTTGGGAGAAGGGACAAAAATGGAATGTATTTCCGGCGCGGCTGACAAGGATTTTGTGCAAAGCGCCCAGGACTTGGGCGAGTTCTTTCGATTTCCTGCGAACTTCTTTATGATATTTATGAATTGTTTTCCGCAAAAGCACCTATTATAATAATATAGCTGAATGATTCGACGGATGCGGCGCAGAATCGTTTGCGGATACAGAAGATACTCTGCCCGGCGGGGCGGAGATTAAAAAACGGAGGAATGAAGATGAGCAAAAAGTACTGCTACCTGTTCACCGAGGGCAACGCCAACATGCGGGAGCTCCTGGGCGGCAAGGGCGCCAACCTGGCGGAGATGACCAACATCGGCCTGCCGGTGCCCCAGGGCTTCACCATTACCACCGAGGCCTGCACCCAGTACTACGAGGACGGCCAGAAGATCAACGATGAGATCTTTGCCGAGATTATGGAGTACATCGAGAAGATGGAGAACATCACCGGCAAGAAGTTCGGCGACATGGAGAACCCCCTCCTGGTCTCCGTCCGCTCCGGCGCCCGAGCCTCCATGCCCGGTATGATGGACACCATCCTGAACTTAGGCCTCAACGAGACCGTGGTGGACGTGCTGGCCAAGAAGTCGGGCAACCCCCGCTGGGCCTGGGACTGCTACCGCCGTTTCATCCAGATGTACTCCGATGTGGTGATGGAAGTCGGCAAGAAGTACTTTGAGCAGCTCATCGACAAGATGAAAGAGGCCCGGGGCGTCACCCAGGACGTGGAGCTGACCGCCGAGGACCTCAAGGAGCTGGCCGGTCAGTTCAAGGCCGAGTACAAGTCCAAGATCGGACAGGACTTCCCCTCCGACCCCAAGGAGCAGCTGATGGGCGCCGTCAAGGCCGTCTTCCGCTCCTGGGACAACCCCCGGGCCAATGTCTACCGCCGGGACAACGACATCCCCTACTCCTGGGGCACCGCCGTCAACGTCCAGTCCATGGCCTTTGGCAACATGGGCGACGACTGCGGCACCGGCGTTGCCTTTACCCGCAACCCCGCCACCGGCGAGCGCAAGCTCTTCGGCGAGTTCCTCACCAACGCCCAGGGCGAGGACGTGGTGGCCGGCGTCCGGACCCCCATGCCCATCAGCGAGATGGCCGACAAGTTCCCCGAGGCGTTCAGCCAGTTTGAGAAGGTCTGCAAGATCCTGGAGGATCACTATCACGACATGCAGGACATGGAGTTCACCGTGGAGGCGGGGAAGCTCTACATGCTCCAGACCCGCAACGGCAAGCGCACCCCCGCCGCCGCTTTGAAGATCGCCTGCGACCTGGTGGACGAGGGGCAGATCAACGAAAAGCAGGCCGTGGCCATGATCGAGCCCCGGTCCCTGGATACGCTCCTCCATCCCCAGTTTGACGCCGCCGCCCTGAAGGCCGCCCCCGTGGCGGGCCACGCCCTGGGCGCCTCCCCCGGCGCCGCCAGCGGCAGGATCGTCTTCACCGCCGAGGACGCCAAGGAGTGGGCCTCCCGGGGCGAAAAGGTGGTTCTGGTCCGCCTGGAGACCTCTCCCGAGGACATCGAGGGCATGAAAGCCGCCCAGGGCATCCTCACCGTCCGCGGCGGCATGACCTCCCACGCCGCCGTGGTGGCCCGGGGCATGGGCCGCTGCTGCGTCTCCGGCTGCGGCGACATCAACATGGACGAGGAGAACAAGAAGTTTGAGCTCTCCGGCAAGACCTACCGCGAGGGCGACTGGCTGAGCCTGGACGGCTCCACCGGCAAGATCTACGACGGGGCCATCCCCACCGTGGACGCCACCATCGGCGGCGAGTTCGCCCGCGTCATGGGCTGGGCGGACAAGTACCGCCGCCTGGGCGTCCGCACCAACGCCGACACCCCCCACGACGCCGCCCAGGCCCGGAAGTTCGGCGCCGAGGGCATCGGCCTTTGCCGCACCGAGCACATGTTCTTCAACGACGACCGCATCCAGGCCATCCGGGAGATGATCTGCTCCGACACCGTGGAGCAGCGGGAGAAAGCCCTGGCCAAGCTGGAGCCCATGCAGCAGAGCGACTTTGAGGGCATTTACGAGGCCATGGAGGGTCTGCCCGTCACCATCCGCTACCTGGATCCCCCCCTGCACGAGTTCGTGCCCACCGAGGAGGCCGACATCGAGGCCATGGCCAAGAGCATGGGCAAGAGCGTGGAGGACATCAAGGCCATCATCGCCGGCCTCCATGAGTTCAACCCCATGATGGGCCACCGCGGCTGCCGCCTCAGCGTCACGTTCCCGGAGATCGCCAAGATGCAGACCCGGGCCGTCATCAAGGCCGCCCTGGCTGTCCAGGCCCGCCACCCCGAGTGGACCATGGTGCCCGAGATCATGATCCCCCTGGTGGGCGAGCTGAAGGAGTTCGACTACGTGAAGAGCATTGTCACCAGCGTCGCCGACCAGCTCATCAAGGAGGCCGGCAGCGATATGAAGTACCTGGTGGGCAACATGATCGAAATCCCCCGCGCCGCCATGTGCGCCGACGACATCGCCCCCCACTCCGCTTTCTTCTCCTTTGGCTCCAACGACCTGACCCAGCTGGTCTTCGGCTTCAGCCGGGACGACGCGGGCAAGTTCCTGGACGCCTACTACGACAAGAAGATCTATGAGAACGACCCCTTCGCCAAGCTGGACCAGCACGGCGTGGGCCGGCTGATCTCCAACGCCGCCCGCTGGGGCCGGTCCACCAATCCGGACCTGCACTTAGGCATCTGCGGCGAGCACGGCGGCGACCCCTCCAGCGTGGAGTTCTGCCACAAGATCGGCCTGGACTATGTGTCCTGCTCGCCTTTCCGGGTGCCCATCGCCCGCCTTGCCGCCGCCCAGGCCGCCATTAAGGACATGAAAGAGAACTGAGGGAACCGGACGGGCTTCCCAAAACGGCTCTTCGGCGCCGACACTGTTCTTTGAAGAGAGGAACGCCGCGAAAGCGGCGTTCCTCTCTTTTGCCGCCCGGGGGACAAGCTCGCGTTTTAATCCGGGCTTTCCCAAGCTGCGTTTCCAGTTAAAAACTGCCGCAATGACTCCGCGGCATGTCGGAGTACGCCCACAAAAGGCGCGTTTTTCGGGACACGGCTTCGGCTGTACAACTTTTATGAAAGGTATGGCAAAATTTCAGCTGGACGGCGGCGAGAAGCTGCTGGGGGATGTGCCGGCACCATCACCCTGAAGCGCGGGGACGGCGGGAGCCGAGAGATCGCAGGGGTGTTCAGCAGGAAGCCGGTCCGGATTCTGACAGAGGCCGAGGCCGCCGCACCACCGGGGACGGGAACATATAATGAATTAGACTATATGACATATCCCGCTCAGGAGGAATTGACATGACGCAGCGATACCCGTTTCAAGCAAAGACGCTTCCGTTTGGGCTCAGCTCTCTGAGCCCTTACTGCGATCCCGATACCCTGTATCTGCACCACGGCCAGTACTATGCCCGGAAAGTCCGGGAGCTGAACCACCTGGTCGCCAAGCACGGCCTGACCAATCTCAGCCTGGAGGAGCTGCTCACCCAGGACATCAAAATGCCCGCCGCCCACCTGACCCGGCTGAGGGGGGCCGCCGGGGCCGTGTACAACCACGAGCTGTACTTTGACAGCATTCAGTCCGTCATGGACACGCCGCCCCTGAACAAGCTGACAGGCGTTTTGATCGGGGTCTACGGCTCCATGAGCGCCTTCAAGCGGCTGCTGCTGGAGGCCGCCGAGAGCCTCCCCGGGGCCGGCTGGGTGTGGCTGGTGGCGGAGCGCAGCGGCGGACCCCACATCGTCATCACGGACAACAACGAGGCCGTGGACCTCCAGGTCGTCCAGCCCCTCTTCGTGGCGGACCTCTGGGAGCACGCCTACTTCCTGGACGACCAGTTTGACAAGGAGAAATACCTGGACTACTGGTTCTCTTTCATCGATTGGAAGAAGGCGGAGGCCCGCTTTGAGCAGTCCCGGGCGGACGTTCCGTGCTGATCCGAATCCAAAATAAAAAAGCGCCGGTCCCGGCTTTTACGGCGGGACCGGCGCTTTTTGGGGAGGCAGATGACCACGGGCGGGGGCTCTTTCTCACTCCGTGGTCCCGTTCTGGAGGACCTCCTCCGGTTTGTCAGTTCCTTCGGCCTGCCGACGGTCTCCAGCCTGCCGGCGGTCCGTTCCCTGCCGGCGGTCTCCTCCCTGCCGGCGGTCCGTTCCCTGCCGGCGGTCTCCTCCCTGTCGGCGGTCCACTCCCCGCCGGCGGTCTTCGCCGGCAATCTCCGTCTCCTCCTGGAAGCGCTCCATGCGGATGCCCAGGCGCTCATAGAACCGCCGCATGAAGCTGAACGTAAATCCCCCGGGCAGCATGCTGTTCACCAGCAGGGCCGCCACCACGCCCACGCCGGTGTCCAAAATCCGGTTGAGGGCGTAGCTGACGTAAGTGTCCACCGGAGTGCTGAAGAGCACGATACAGAGCACCACGCCGCCGGGCTGAACGCCCCCCACCCAGAAGATCTGACAAAGCCAGATCAGGACGATGGTCCCGATGAAGATCAGCGGCACCAGCAGCAGCGTCTTATTCCCCTCCGGGCAGAAGATCAGGTACACCCGAAACAGCGCCATGGCCAGAAGCCCGCCGATGGCGGTGCCGAAGAGGCGGTTTCCGCCGTGGAGCTTGGAGCTCTCCAGGTCGCTGCCCATGCCGAAGACGGCGCCGATGCAGGCGAAAGCGGGGTTGCGCTGCCAAAAGTAATAGATCAGCGCGCACAGGGCGGCGGCCAGGGCCGTTTTGAAATTACGCATTCCGATTTTGGGGAGGCGGCGGGGGGACTGGCCGGTGTGGCTCATGAAAATCTCTCCTGATCCGCGGGCCGGTTTTCAGAGCGCCCGCTGTGAAATCAGTATACCACGCGGAACCTCGAATGGAAAGAGCGTACGCAAAATTTTCGGAAAATTTGTAAAAATTTGCGAAAAAAGCCCTCGGCGCTCCACAGAGGGCGCCGGGGACTTTGGGGCGGGAACTCAGGCCATTCTGGCCACCAGCCGGTCCAGGCTCCTGGGGCTGACGCTGTCGTCGGCCACCACGTTGACCCGCTTGCCGATCAGGGCGTACAGGCCCAGCAGGGAGCGGGCGTCCAGCATCAGCGTGTCGGTGCTCAGCCACACCTCATAGGGCGTCTCCAGAGCCAGCTCGTTGATCTTCTCCACCTGATCGCGGTCTTTTATATCAAGTTTCTTAACCATCGGATATTCCTCCTTTTGCATCCATGGGGTTGGGCCCTGCCTGGAACGCGGCGGAGCACGGCCGCCGCCGTCTCCCCGGGCCAGGCCTCCCGCGGGAGATTGACCATATTTTAGCAGGGCAGGGAGGAAGTGTCAACGAGGTTTTTGTACAAAGCGACTAAGGTAATCGATTACATATTGTGCAATTTCACAATGGATTGTGCCAAAGGCCGCTCAGCGCCGGGCGGAGAGCTTCCGCAGCTGCTCCAAAAACTCCGGCGGCAGGGGGCAGGAGAGCTCCAGCGTCTCCCCGGTGCGGGGGTGGCGGAACCGGAGGCCGACGGCGTGGAGGCACTGGCCCTGGAGGCCGGGGACGGCCTTTTTCGCCCCGTAGACCGTGTCCCCCAGGATGGGGTGGCCGATGTGGGCCATGTGGACCCGGATCTGGTGGGTGCGGCCCGTCTCCAGGCGGCACCGGAGGTGGGTGAAGCCGGGAAAGCGCTCCAGCACCTCCCAGTGGGTGACGGCGGGGCGGCCGCCCGCCACCACCGCCATGCGCTTGCGGTCCGTGGGATGACGGCCGATGGGGGCGTCCACGGTGCCCGCGTCCCGGCGGAGGTTTCCGGTGACGATGCACTGGTATGTCCGGGCCAGGGTGTGGTCCTGGAGCTGGGCGGCCAGCGCCTGATGGGCGCAGTCGTTCTTGGCGGCGATGATGAGGCCGGAGGTGTCCCGGTCGATGCGGTGGACGATGCCCGGCCGCAGGGCCCCGCCCACGCCGGAGAGGGAGTCCCCGCAGTGGTAGAGCAGGGCGTTGACCAGCGTGCCGTCGGGGTGGCCGGGGGCGGGGTGGACCACCAGCCCCTTGGGCTTGTTGACGACGATCACGTCGCCGTCCTCGTACACCACGTCCAGGGGGATGTCCTGGGGAAGGGCCTCCGCGGTCTCCGGCTCCGGCAGGGAGACCTCCACCGTCTCGCCGCCGGTGAGCAGGTCGCTCTTGCCCAGGGGCTTTCCGCCGCGGGTGACGCGGCCCTGGGCCAGGAGCCTGGCGGCGGCGGAGCGGGTCAGGCCCTCCACCGCCTCCGCCAGCCACACGTCCGCCCGGCGGCCCGCCTGGGACTCACCGGGGCGCAGCGTCAGCGTCTCCATGGGGGCCTCCTTTTTTGTCGTACTTCTCGTAGAACCACAGGTAGTACACCGCCGCCAGCACGGCGCCGCACACCACGCAGATATCCGCCACGTTGAAAACGGGATAGGAGGGCCAGAACTGGAAGTGGAACATATCCACCACGTAGCCCAGCCGCACCCGGTCGACGATGTTGCCCAGCCCCCCGGCGAGGATCAGACACCCCGCCAGCACCCCCAGGGGGTGGCGGACGGTCCGCCGGACCAGGACGGCCAGCACCGCCAGCAGGATGAGGGACGTGAGGCCCACCAGCAGCCACCGCCGGCCGGAGAAGCTGGACCAGGCCGCGCCGTAGTTGTGGACCCGCGTCAGCTCTACCACCCCCGGGAGAAGCTCCCTGGCGGGGTCGGCGGTCCAGTAGAGATTGGGGGGGACGGGGGCGGCGAAGCGGGACACCGTCCACTGCTTTACCCACTGGTCCAGCCCCAGCAGGGCCGCCCCCAGCAGGGCGCACAGGGTGTAGGTCATAACGGGACGCTCCTTTATACGGATCGGAATTTTCTCCAGTTTACACGGTTTTGCAGGGAAAAGCAAGGGGAGGCTGTCATGCGCCCGTCTCCCCGGGAGCTCCAGCCCTCCGGCGGGGCGGGCAAAAAACACGCCTCCGGCCAAAAAATTTTTCAAAAGAGGACTTAATTTCCAGGGGGCCCTGCCGATAGAGTTAGTGAACGGGTTCGGCGACGGCTGAGCCCCAGAGATTTCACCCGGTCCGCGCGGCCGGTTGAAATACCTGTACCGACGTCCAAAGGCCCGGGCAGTCCGGCCGGTTGCCCGAACCGGAAGATGTCACCACCTGTGGGGACGGACGCATGGATTAGCGTCCGGCATAAAAGATAAGGAGATAAGGTTATGCGTATTCAGCACAATATTATGGCGATGAACGCCTACCGGAACTACAACACCAACACCAGCGCTCTGGCGAAGAACCTGGAGAAGCTGAGCTCCGGCTACAAGATCAACCGCGCCGGCGACGACGCCGCCGGTCTGGCCATTTCCGAGAAGATGCGCGCCCAGATCACCGGTCTGAACGCCGCCCAGAAGAACGTCAAGGACGGCATCTCCCTGGTGAAGACCGCCGAGGGCGCCATGCAGGAGATCCAGGACATGCTCAACCGCATGGACTACCTGGCCACCCAGTCCGCCAACGGCACCTACGACAACGAGGTCGACCGCGCCAACCTCCAGAAAGAGGTCGACGCCCTGAAGAGCGAAATTGACCGTATTGCCGACAGCTCCAACTTCAACGGCATCAAGCTCCTGGACGGCTCCCTGGCCGGCTCCGGCAGCACCTCCGGCGTCTCCAGCATCAAGACCAGCCTGCCCACGACCAACATCAAGGCTGTTGCCGGTAAGTATGAGTCCGCTGCCGTTGCTGCGGATACGACTGTCGCCGATGGCGACAAGCTGACCCTGACCGTTGGCCTGGATAACGGCAAGGCTGTCAACCTGGAGTTCACCGTGGACGCCACCAACAAGAAGCTGATCGGCGCCAACGGCGAGTATGCAATTGCTGACGCCGCCAAGGCCACCCCGGCTGAGCTGGGTAAGGCCGCTCAGGCTGAGCTGGCTAAGGTGATGAAGGACTTCACCGTCACGGAGACTGGCGGCAAGCTGACCTTCGAGTCCAAGACCGCCGGCACCGGCGCGGTCAAGGTCGACAACGTGTCCTGGAGAGTCAATGATGACGCTCCTACCGCCCTTGCTGTCACCGTTCCCCAGGCTGCCGCGGACGCCAAGACCGGCATCAAGGCCGCCAGCATCACCGAGTATGACGGCACCAACGAGGAGGACGCTGTCTTCACCCTCAACGGCAAGAAGTACGTGATCGCCGACACCGCGAACGTTGATGTGAGCAATCTCAGCGACAAGGGTATTGTCGTCATCAGCGGCGCGCTGGGCACTGACGATGACGCCATTGCCCAGCAGCTGGCCCAGAAGACCGGCATGACCGTGGCGTACAATACGGATACCTTCGAGTTCTCCGCCGGCACCGGCAGCGCTGCCAGCGGCGGGTTGCAGCTGCAGATCGGCGACACCGCGGACGCTTTCAACCAGATGAAGGTCATCGTGGGCGACATGCACACCAAGGCCCTGGGCATTGCCGGTCTGGACATCAGCGACCCCGAGAGCGCCGCCGGCGCCATCGAGACCATCCGTGCCGCCATCAACAACGTGTCCTCCGTCCGCGGTGACCTGGGCGCCACCCAGAACCGTCTGGAGCACACCCAGAAGAACCTGAGCGTCATGGCCGAGAACATCCAGGACGCCGAGTCCACCATCCGCGACACCGACGTTGCCGAGGAGATGATGGCCTACACCAAGAACAACATCCTGATCCAGTCCGCCCAGGCCATGCTGGCCCAGGCCAACGCTGTTCCTCAGGGCGTGCTGCAGCTGCTGGGCTGATTCGCCGCACGAGTTGTTTTTGGAACAAACCGCATAACACCAAAAAAAGGGGCGGCCCATCCGGGCCGCCCCTAAAAAACCCCCGGACTGCAGTCCAGGGGTTGACATCGGCCTCTCTTGGGCCTATAATAAGACATGGAAAGGGCGCCGCGGCAAGCGGTTAGCCCGTGCTTAGGTTAGAGTTTCCATAAAAGGAACCGTCACCTGCCGGGGTGGCGGTTCCTGCTTTTCACGATGATCGTAACGGTGAACCGTCCGATATGTAACGTGATCCGCATGGCGTCACCCCCTTTCGGGGTCATGTGACCAACCGCCCGCCGTTGCGCGGCGCCCAGCCCCCACCTGGGGGCCGCTTTCAGTGTAGCACAGAATGTCGGAAAAAGCAAACGGGGGCGGGTTTTGAATCGCCCCTCGTTCTTTATCTTCGCCGGTCTCTCCTCCGCCTCAAGCGGCGGACCAGCAGGGCGGCCGTCACCGCCTGGGCCAGGGCCAGGAGGTAGGAGAGCCACGCCGCCTGGGAGAGGCCGGTGTATGCGGAGATGAACAGGGCGTAGGGCATGACGCAGAGGGCGGAGAAGATCCCCGTCCCGCCGCTGGCGGCGATCCCAAGGACCATGACGGCCACCGCCGCCCACCGAACAATGACCGCGAGGCGCAGGACGTCCCCCCGGTTTCGCAGCAGCAGGGCCGCCGGCCACCAGAGGACCACGTACAGCCAGCTGAACACCGCGCCGAAAAAAGAAGGGGTCTTGCGGACAGAGAAGAAGAGCCCCACGTTGCAGAGGACGGCCCCGGCAAAGCACACCGCCACGGCGATGGCCAGGGCGTTTTCCCACTTATCCCAATTTGCCTTGATGGAGATCAGACGCATCCGAAACGACATGCCGCAGCCTCCTTTAGGGGTCTTCTCTCTCCGGGGCGTGGAAGTGATTCCAGACGGATTCCGCCGCGTCCCGGGGCAGCACCGCCGCCAGCGATTCCATGTCCGCCTCCCGGATGGCCTTGACGGTGCCGAAGTGTTTCCGCAGGGCCTCCCGCCGCTTGGGCCCCACGCCGGGGATGCCGTCCAGGGCGGAGCGGGTGGCGCTCTTGGAGTGGCTCTCGTGGTGGAACGTAATGGCAAAGCGGTGGGTCTCCTCCTGAATCTGGCCGATGAGGGAGAACACCGCCTGATTGCCCACGATGCCGATCTCCCGGCCCTCCGGCGTCACCAGGGCCCGGGTGCGGTGGCGGTCGTCCTTCACCATGCCGAAGATGGGCGCCGTGACGCCGAAGTCCCGGGCGACGCCCAGGGCGGCCTGGGCGTGGGTCACGCCGCCGTCGATCAAAAAGACGTCCGGCAGGGGCAGGAACTTCTCGTCCCCGTCCGCCGCCCGCTGGAGCCGGCGGCGCAGCACCTCCCGCATGGAGGCGTAGTCGTCGGGATGACCCTCCGGCAGGTCCTTGATGTGGAAGCGGCGGTAGGCGCTTTTCAACGGCCTCGTGCCGCTGTAGACCACCATGGAGGCCACAATGTCGCTTTTTCCGGTGTTGGAGATGTCAAAGGACTCCATCCGCTCCGGCGGGGCGGGCAGGTCCAACATCCTCTGCAGGAGCTCCAGAGTGTGGGTCACCCGCTCCTGGGCGGTGGTGGCCCGCTCCGCCTCCTGGCTGGCGTTTTGGCGGGCCATGGCCAAAAGCTCCGCTTTCTCCCCCCGCTGGGGGATGTGGACCCAGACCTTGTGCCCCGCCCGCCTGGTGAGCACCCGGGAGAGGTCCTCGCAGTCCTCCTCCGCCCCCTGGGGCAGCAGAATCTCGTGGGGCAGGATCGCCCGGGGGAGGTAGTACTGGGCCGTCAGGGCGGAGAGGATCTCCGCCTCGCTCTCCTCCATGGGGGCGGTGAAGAGCTCCGTCTCCCGGCCCGCCAGATTCCCCTCCTCCATGTGGAGCACGGCGTAGCAGCACTTGCCGCTGCCCCGGCAGAGGCCCCAGATGTCCGTGTCGGCGCACAGGCCCGCGATTACCGTCTGCTTCTTGCCCAGGGCCTGGATGGCGGTGATCCGGTCCCGCAGCAGCGCCGCCCGCTCGAAGCGCAATGATTCCGCCTCCGCCTCCATCTCGGCGGTCATCTCCTTTAAGAGCTGCTTGGCCCGGCCCTCCAGCATCAGCGCGGCCTGGTCGATCCGGCGGCGGTACTCCTCCGCCGTCATCTCGACGCGGCAGAAGCCGTCGCACCGGCCCATGTGGAAGTTGAGGCAGGGCCGCTCCGCCCCGACGTCCCGGGGGAATTTCCGATTGCAGGTGGGCAGGCGCAGGGCGGAGAGCACCGCGTCCAGGGCCTGCCGGGTCTCAAACCGGCCGCCGAAAGGGCCGAAGTACCGGGCCCCGTCGTTTGCCCACTTGTGTGTCATGGTGAAGCGGGGGTACTCGTCCTTGGAAAGACGCACAAAGGGGTAGCCCTTGTCGTCTTTCAGCAGGATGTTGTAGCGGGGCATGTGGCGCTTGATGAGGGAATTCTCCAGCACCAGGGCCTCAAACTCGCTGGTGACGAAGATGGTGTCGAAGTGGTCCACCTGGGAGACCATCTGCCGCGTCTTGGCGGTGTGGGAGGCGCTGTCCTGGAAGTACTGGCTCACCCGGTTTTTCAGCTTCTTGGCCTTGCCCACGTAGATGACCTTGCCGGTCTTGTCCATCATGAGATAGACCCCGGGGGTCAGAGGCAGGGCGTTGGCCTTTTCTTTCAGTTCGTCGTGGGTCACAGTGTCTCTCCTCTCAAAAGGCGCTCAGATGCCCCATACATTCCGCAGCACGCCCCAGGTAAGCACCGCCGCCGCCAGCGCCCAGGTCAAAACCCCGGCGGCCCGGGGACGGCGGCGCTGAAGCCACAGCGCCACAGGGATCCAGGGGGCGATCAGCACCAGGCCGTAGTTGTACCCGGGGACGAAGCGCCCGTGGAGCAGCCCCAGGCACAAATCGGTGATGCCGCAGCCGGGGCAGCGCAGCCCCGTCACAAGCCGAAAGGGGCAGGGAATCCGCAGCCCCAGGGGGATCAGCACATAGCCATAGAGAAGACCGGCGCAGAGCAGGCCCGCGCCGGCCGGGAGCGGTTTACTCCGCCGCATACTCATTGAGCTCGGACTGCATCAGGGCGTAGGAGATGATGCTAAAGCCGAAGATGGCCAGCAGCAGATACAGAATGCCCAGGTGGCCGGCCGCCTGACCCTGGTTCACCCGCTGGCGGTCCAGGTCGTCGCCGGCGCGGTAGAGCCAGTAGAGGCCGTAGATGTTGCAGGTGACGATGCTCAGCAGCAGCACAAGCCCGCCGGAGGGGGCGTTGGGCCGGGCCGTGGCCAGGTTTACGTCCTCCGCCAGGCAGTACAGCCAGTAGAGGCCGTAAATTCCGCAGGTGACAATGGTCAGCACGATGCAAAGGCCGATGCTGCGCTTTTGGATACTCATAGATACAATCTCCTCTCTCACATAGAATCTCCGCCCAGTATACCACACTTTTTCCCAGGACGCAACAAAGGGCGGCCTCCTGAGAGACCGCCCTTTCCGGAACGAGACTGAGATTACTCGCCGAAGTTGTCGTTGACCAGCTCCACCAGAGCGCCCACGGCCTCTTTCTCATCGGCGCCGTCGGCGATGAGGGTGACGCTGGTGCCTTTCACGATGCCCAGGGACAAAACGCCCAGCAGGCTCTTGGCGTTGACGCGGCGGTCCTCTTTCTCCACCCAGATACCGCTTTTGAACTCGTTGGCCTTCTGGATAAAGAAAGTGGCGGGCCGGGCGTGCAGACCCACTTCATTATTAACAGTGATCTCCTGGGTATACATATTACAGCGCTCCTTTTCTACACAAAGTTAAAGTCAGACTGTGTTAAACCAAATCTGCTACCATCATAACCGCTTTTTCCCATCTCGTCAACAGTATTTTTCACAAACATTTGCGGAAATCTTCCACTTGTAAAAATGCTTTTTAGTAGTTTACACCATTTTTAACCAATTCTATACCACAAAATGGCCATATTTTGCAAAACCTGTGCCCGTTTCTCTGACAACGGTCCGCCGCCCGTCTGGCAGGGACCGGCACGGCTCACAAAAACTGCCGGGATTTTTCCGCCGCCGCCGGGGACAATACTCTTGGCTGACAGGTCCGGATGACCCGTTCCTGCGGCCGACGCGGGTTCCTTGGGTATCGCACACACTACCCGCGCAAAGGAGGACCCTGCGTTGAAAAGAAGTTTTGCGCTTTTGCTGACCTCTGTGATGCTGGTGGTTTCCCTGGCGGCCTGCGGCAAGGACCGCGTTGACGGCGCCGGTGACATGACGAACGGCACTTATGATAACGGCGCCGGCGACATGGCAAACGGCGCCAGGGACGCCATGGACGACATGGGCGACGCGGCCCGGGACGTGGTCCGGGGCGCCGAGGACGCCCTGACCGGCGGCAGTAATCACGAGACAAGCGGCTACACCTACGACCAGACGGACCGAATCGGCTGACGGCGCGTCAGCGGTCTGGCCGGAAATCACAGCGCCCCGGAGCAGGAAACTGCCCTCGGGCGCTGTTTTTTTACGGCGCCTTGTCTTTCCTTTTCCCGGAGTCTCCTGTATAATGGCCCGTAGAACATCACCCGCTCCCGCCGCAAGCGGGGGCGGCCTGCGGGGCGCGGCCCCGGGAAAGGACGGCCATGCCATGACTCAGGCGTTTTCCATGCGGGTGATCGCCCGCGTCCACAGTGAGTTCTCCTCAAAGTTCGGCGTGCCCCGGCAGAGCGGACTGGTGGAGGCGCTGGAGTCCACATTGGTCTTTGAACCGGAATTTCGCAGCGAGGAGGCCCTGCGGGGGCTGGAGGGCTTCTCCCACCTGTGGCTGGTATGGGTGTTTCACCAGGCAATCCAGCGGGAGTGGTCCCCCACGGTGCGGCCGCCCCGGCTGGGGGGAAACGCCCGGATGGGTGTCTTTGCCACCCGCTCCCCTTTCCGGCCCAACCCCATCGGCCTGTCCTCCGTGCGTCTGGCGGGGATTGAGCGCACGGCGGAGCACGGGACGGTGCTGCGCCTCCGGGGGGCGGACCTGATGGACGGCACCCCGGTGCTGGACATCAAGCCCTACGTCCCCTACGCCGACAGCCGCCCGGAGGCCCTGGGGGGCTTCGCCGCCGTCCCCGCCCGGGAGACGCTGGCGGTGGAGATCCCCCCGGAGCTGCTGGAGCGCATCCCTCCGGAGCGCCGGGAGGCCCTGCGGGGCGTGCTGGCCCAGGACCCCCGCCCCCGCTATCAGGAGGACCCGGAGCGGGTCTACGGCTTTGGCTTCGCGGGGCTGGAGGTGCGCTTTTCCGTGGCGGACGGCGTGGCGACGGTGCGGGAGATCCGAAAAGCCCTGTGAGATACCGGAAATTCCCCGGCGGACAGCGGTGCTTTTCATGCAGAATGTCACTTGCAAATCCGGGGAAAAACGCTATGATATGGTTATATTTAAACGTTTGCGCGAGGCGCTGACCCCGCGGAGTAAAGGAGCGTCCAAATGTCTTATCACTATCTGCTGGATCTGGCGCTGATTCTGCTGAGTACAAAATTTTTGGGGATCATCACCGGCAAGTTCCAGATGCCCCGGGTGGTGGGGGCCCTGCTGGCGGGTCTGGTGCTGGGTCCCGCCGTGCTGAACGTGCTGTCGGAGACGGCGTTCCTCTCCCAGCTCAGCGAGCTGGGGGTCATCGTCATCCTCTTCACCGCCGGCATGGGCACGGACCTGCGGGAGCTCCGCAGCGCCGGAAAGTCCGGCTTTTTCGTGGCCCTGTGCGGCGTGCTGGTGCCCATGGCCATGGGCACGGGCTTCGGCTTTCTGGCGGGATGGGCCGGCTGGCTGCCGGAAAACACCGTGCTGGAAAATGTGTTCCTGGGCACCGTCCTCACCGCCACCTCCGTCAGCATCACGGTGGAGACCCTGCGGGAACTGGGGCGGCTGGACACCAAGGTGGGCGGCACCATCCTGGCCGCCGCCCTCATCGACGACGTGCTGGGCCTTATCGCCCTGACGATCGTGGCCAGCTTCGCGGGGGAGGGCACCAACCTGGCGCTGGTGCTGGTGAAGATCGTACTGTTCTTCGCTTTCGCCATCGTGTCCTCCGTTTTGGGCATCCGGCTCTTCCACTGGATGATTGACCACGCCCGGGGGAAGAATCTGCGCCGCTACCCCGTGTTCGCCTTTGTGACCTGTCTGCTGCTGTCCTACTGCGCCGAGGAGTTTTTCGGCGTGGCGGACATCATCGGGGCCTTTGTGGCGGGCCTCATCGTGGCCTGCACCCCCAAGGCCAAGTACATCCAGTCCAAGTTCGAGCCCCTGAGCTATCTGCTGCTGACGCCGGTGTTCTTCTCCGGCATCGGCATCAAGGTGGAGCTGCCCTCCCTGGACGGACGGCTGGTCCTCTTCTCGCTGCTGCTGCTGGCCACGGCCATCCTCTCCAAGGTCATCGGCTGCGGCCTGGGGGCCCGGCTGTGCGGCTTCCGGGGCATGGAGTGTGCCCAGGTGGGCGTGGGCATGGCCTGCCGGGGCGAGGTGGCGCTGATTGTGGCCAACCGCGGGCTCAGTATGGGGGTCATGAGCCAGGCCATGATGACGCCCATCATCATCACCGTGGTGGGCTGCGCGGTGCTGACGCCCATTTTGCTCAAGCTGGTCTTCCGGGGCCAGCCGGACTCCGTCCCCCAGGAGAGCCGCCTCACCGACGGCTATCGGGCCACCGAGCAGATGGACCTGGTGTCCGCCCAGCTGCTGAACCGGGAGAACCGGACCCCCTCCGGAAAGGGAAATTGACCGGAGATTGATCCGCCCGCCGCGTAGAGCGCGGCGCTATATTCACGAGAATGCGCGCCGGAGAGAGCGGGCCAGCCGCCCCTCCCCGGCGCGCCGGCCATGCCGGGGAGGAGGACAACCCTGTGGGACAGAGGGATTTGACAAGGGGAGCCGTGTTCCCCACCATGTGCCTGTTCGCGCTGCCCATGATTCTGGGAAATCTCTTGCAGCAGTGCTACAACATCGTGGACTCCTGGGTGGTGGGACACTATGTCAGTTCCGCCGCTCTGGGGGCGGTGGGATCGGCCTTTGCCCTGATGACCTTTTTGACCTCGGTGCTGCTGGGGCTGTGTATGGGCAGCGGGGTGGTGTTCTCATTGTGCTTCGGCACCGGGGACCAAAAGCGGCTGGAGGAGGGCCTCCGGGCCTCCTGGGTGCTGACGGCGGCGATCACGGCCCTGCTCACCGCGGCGTCCCTGCTGGGGGTGGACGCCATTGTGGTCTGGATGCGCATCCCCGCGGAGATCACGGAGCTGACCCGGGACTACCTGGTGCTGGTGTTCTGGGGCATCCCGGCCATCGCCCTCTATAACTTCTTCGCCGCCTACCTCAGGGCCCTGGGCAACTCCGTGGCGCCGCTGGTGTTTCTGGGCGTCTCCACGGCGCTGAACATCGCGCTGGACCTGCTGCTGGTGGCGGTCTATCCCTTTGGGACGGCGGGGGCCGCCGCCGCCACGGTCATCGCCCAGTATGTCTCGGGCCTTGGCATCGCCCTGTGCGCTCTGGCGCGGGACCGCCAGCTGCGGCAGGTGTTCCGCCGCCTCCGGATCAAACGCGCCAGCCTGCGGGAGATCGCCGGCTACTCCCTGCTCACCTGTGTGCAGCAGTCCGTGATGAACTTGGGGATTTTGATGGTCCAGGGGCTGGTGAACAGCTTCGGCACCGGGGTCATGGCGGCCTTTGCCGCCGGGGTGAAGATCGACGCCTTCGCCTATATGCCGGTGCAGGAGTACGGCAACGCCTTTTCCACCTTCATCGCCCAGAACATGGGGGCGAGAGAGCCGGAGCGCATCCGGCAGGGCGTCCGCTGCGGCGTGGGAACGGTGGTGGGCTACTGCGCCGCCGTGTCGCTGATATTGTGGTTCTTGGCGAGGCCGCTGATTCTGATCTTCATCGACCCCGGCGAGACCGCCGTGGCGGCGGAGGGCGTCCGCTACCTCCACACCGTGGGGCCCTTCTACTGCGGCATCGGGTGCCTGTTTCTGCTCTACGGGCTGTACCGGGCCCTGGGCCGGCCCGCCGTCTCCGTGGTGCTGACGGTGATCTCCCTGGGCACCCGGGTGGCCCTGTCCTACTCGCTGGCTCCAATCCCGGAGATCGGCGTGGCGGGGATCTGGTGGTCCATTCCCATCGGCTGGGCCCTGGCGGATCTCACCGGCTTCCTCATCTATATGAAAAACCGGGACCGCCTCATGCCCGCCGCGGGGCAGAGGGAGACTTGAAGAGGGCGCTTTGCGCCCTCTTTTTTTGTCCTCCCGGCGGGAAATTCTCCGGCGTTTGTGAAAACAGCCAAATTCCGGTGCGGATTTTTGTGAGCAAGTTTGATTAAATTAGATTGACTCTGATGAAGTTCCGTGATAGTATCCAGTTACAGTAAAGTTAATCAAACTTAATCATACAAAATCAATCCAAATCAGGAAAGGAAGCTGAGACCATGCGCATCACCGATCTGCTGAACGCCGCCGGCATCCAGCTCCACGCCGCACCCGACAGCAAGGACTCCGCCATCGACCTGCTGGTCAGCCTTCAGGAGCGGGCGGGCCGCCTCACCGACAGGGAGCTGTACCGGACGGACATCCTGGCCCGGGAGGCCCTGAGCTCCACCGCCATCGGAAACGGCATTGCGGTGCCCCACGCCAAGAGCGCCGCTGTCAGGGAGGCGGGCCTCGCCGCCGTCACCGTCCCCGCCGGGGTGGACTACGACGCCCCCGACGGCCTGCCCTCCAGGCTCTTCTTTATGATCGCGGCCTCCCAGAGCGGCGGCGACGTCCACCTGGAGATGCTCTCCCGGCTGATGGTCATGCTGATGGACGAGGACTTCTGCCAAAAGCTCCTGGACGCGGAGGACGTGGAGACCTTCCTCGGCCTGATCGACGCCCAGGAGCGGGCCAAGTATCCCGACGAGCCCGCCCCCGCCGCCGCGGAGGAGGACACCGGGAGGCTCCGGGTGCTGGCCATCACCGCCTGCCCCACGGGCATCGCCCACACCTACATGGCCGCCGAGGCCCTGGAGAAAAAGGGCCGGGAGCTGGGCTTCGGCGTCAAGGCGGAGACCCAGGGCTCCGGCGGTGCCAAGAACATCCTGACCCGGGAGGAGATCGCCGGGTGCGACGGCATCATCATCGCCGCCGACAAGAACGTGGACCTGGCCCGGTTTGACGGCAAGCCCCTGCTGCGGGTCCCGGTGTCCGACGGCATCAACAAGCCCGAGGAACTGATCCGGAGGATCATCGACGGCCAGGCGCCCGTCTACCACCACCAGGGCGCGGCCGCGGAGGAGGATCTGGGGAACGAGAGCACGGGCCGCCGGCTCTACAAGCACCTGATGAACGGCGTGTCCCACATGCTGCCTTTCGTCATTGGCGGCGGCATCATCATGGCCCTCTCCTTCCTGCTGGACGGCGGCGCGGCGGGCACCTCCGCCTTTGGCTCGTCCTGGGTGCTGCCGGCGTTTTTCAACAAGGCGGGCAATATCGCCTTTGGCTTCATGGTGCCCATTCTGGCGGCGTTCATCGCCCAGTCCATCGCCGACCGGCCGGGCCTCATGGTGGGCTTTGTGGGCGGCTCCCTGGCCGCCACCGGCGCCACCTTTGCCTACTTCGCCGACCCCACCGTGCCCATCGTCCCCGCGGGCTTTTTGGGGGGCCTCCTGGCGGGCTTTGTGGGCGGATGGTTCATGAAGTGGCTGCGCAGGCTCTGTGACAAGCTGCCCGCCTCCCTGGAGGGATTGAAGCCCATTTTGATCTACCCCGTGGCGGGCCTGCTCTTCATCGGCGCGTTCATGTGCCTGGTAAACCCCCTGGTGGGCATGATTAACAACGCCCTCATCGCCGCGCTGAACTCCATGGGCGGAGCCTCCGCCGTGCTGCTGGGGGCGCTTGTGGCCGGGATGCAGGCCACCGACATGGGCGGGCCCATCAACAAGGCGGCCTACGTCTTCGGCACCGCCTCCATCGCCATGGCCGAGGGCGGCTTCTCCCCGGTGATGGCCGCCGTCATGGCGGGCGGCATGGTGCCCCCCATCGCCATCGCCCTGGCCACCATCTTCTTCAAGGACCGCTTTACCGCCCAGGAGCGCAAGTCCGGCCCGGTGAACTTCATCATGGGACTGTCCTTTATCACCGAGGGCGCCATCCCCTACGCCGCCTCCGACCCTCTCCACGTGATCCCCTCCTGCATCGTGGGCTCCGCCGTGGCGGGCGCGCTGTCCATGGCCTTTGGCTGCGCCTCCCCGGCGCCCCACGGCGGACTGTTCGTGTTCCCCGTGATGCAGAATCCTCTGGGCTACGCGGCCGCGCTGCTGATCGGCTCTGTGGCGGGCATGCTGATGCTGGGTCTGCTGAAAAAGAGGAAAGTGTGATACAATCAAAGGGAAATCGTCCGGCAGGACGGGAAAGGCAGGTTTTGAGTATGAGTGAAAACAGGCGTTTGCGCTGGGTGGTGCTGGGCACCGGCGTCATCGCCAACGAGATGGCCCAGGCCCTCCGGTCCATGGGCCGGACGCTGGACGCCGTGGGCAACCGCACCTATGAAAAGGCCGCCGCCTTCGGGGAGAAATACGGCGTCCCAAAGGTCTACGGCGACTATCACGAGATGTTCTCCGACCCGGACGTCGACGTCATCTACATCACCACCCCCCACAACACCCATATCGCCTTTTTGGAGCAGGCCCTCTCCCAGGGCAAGCATGTGCTGTGCGAGAAGTCCATCACCCTCAACAGCCAGGAGCTTGCCAGGGCGCGGAAGCTGGCGGAGGAGAACGGCGTCGTCCTGGCGGAGGCCATGACCATCTACCACATGCCCCTCTATCGCGAGCTCACCCGGCGGGTGCGGAGCGGTGAGCTGGGGCGGGTGAATCTCATCCAGCTGAACTTCGGCAGCTTCAAGGTCTACGACATGAAAAACCGCTTCTTCAGCCGCTCCCTGGCGGGGGGCGCCATGCTGGACATCGGCGTGTACGCGTTCTCTCTGGCGCGGCTGTTCCTGGAATCCAGCCCGGACCAGGTGAAGTCCTTTGTCCGCATGGCCCCCACCGGGGTGGACGAGAGCGCCGCCATCGCCATGGCCAACGCTCAGGGCCAGCTGGTCACCGCCGCCCTCTCCCTCCACTCCAAGCAGCCCAAGCGGGCGGTGATCTCCTGCGAGAGAGGGTACATTGAGATCATGGAGTACCCCCGGGCCGACGAGGCGGTCATCGTGGACGCAGAGACCGGGGCCCGGGAGACCGTCCGGGCCGGCAAAACCGCCGACGCCCTGCGCTACGAGCTGGAGGACATGGAGCGGGCCATTCTGGACGGCGGGGACATGAAGCTCTCCTGCACCGCCGATGTGATGGAGCTGATGACCGCCCTGCGCCGGGAGTGGGGCGTGGTCTACCCCGAGGAGGAGTGGGCGTCCCTGCTTGACTTTGCGCATCTGTGATGATACCATTGACTGACAAGGGGGAACACGCCTGCCAGCGGCCAAAATAGGCGCTGGACTGCGTTCTGCCCGCAGGGGGCACGCCGCAGCCCTAAGCGGCAAAGCCGCCAAGGGCTGCGCAGTCGGATTTGGCGGGCGTCAGCCCGCCTGCATCCTGCGGCCTTGCCAGCCCCCATTTTTGCTCGCTGGCAGGTCCTCCGGAGTTTTTCGGGAGCGAAAACGGACTCTGGCAAGGCAGACGAGGCAGCCGGGCTGGCGCCCGGCAACGAGACTAACGCCGCCAGCGTCCGTTTTAGCCCCGAAAAACCGTATTCCCCTTTGTCAATCAATGGTACCATGGTAAAAAAACACAGGGGGCGTTTTCGTATGTTGGCAGAGCAGAGGATGGAGGCGATCCTGGCGGAGCTGGAGCGGGAGCAGGCGGTGAGCGTGGCGCAGCTGTGCGCGGCCACCGGGGCCTCCGGGGCCACCATCCGGCGGGATCTGAACGAGCTGGCCCGCCGGGGCAAGCTGAACAAGGTCTACGGCGGGGCCATGTCCCTCCGGGAGGAGTTCCGGGGGGAGGAGCCGGACATGGAGGCCAAGCGGGAGCTCCGCACCCAGGAGAAGGTCCGCATCGCCCGGTACGCCGCCGGTCTCATTCAGGACGGGGACGTGGTGTTCCTGGACGCCGGGTCCACGGTGATGCACATGGTGGACTACATCCAGGCCTCCGGGGCCACCTTTGTCACCAACAGCGTCGAGTGCGTTCAGCGGCTGCCCCTGCGGGGTCTGCGGACCTACGTGCTGGGGGGCGTCATCAAGCCGGGCACTCTGGCGGTCATCGGCGGCGAGGCCATGGAGGCGCTGAAAAACTACAACTTCACCAAGGCGTTCCTGGGCATCAACGGCATCACGGTCCGCCAGGGCTTCACCACCCCGGACCGGGAGGAGGCCATGGTCAAGGCCCTGGCGGCCGCCCGGGCCCGGGAGACCTGGGTGCTGGCGGACTCCAGCAAGTTCGGCGCCGTCACCGCCGCCGCCGTGCTGCCGTTGGAGGGGGCCCGGATCATCACCGACCGCCTGGAGGACCGCCGCTATCTGGAATACACGGAGATCAAGGAGGTTTAACGATGGTTTACACCGTCACTTTTAACCCCGCGCTGGACTACATCGTGCGCGTGCGCGACTTCCGGATCGGGGAGACCAACCGCACCGAGAGCGACGAGCTCCAGTGGGGCGGCAAGGGCATCAACGTGTCCACGGTCCTGGGCAATCTGGGAGTGGAGAGCGTGGCCCTGGGCTTCCTGGCGGGCTTTACGGGCCGGGCGCTGGACCAGGGCCTGCGGAACACGGGCGTCCGCACCGACTTCATCTGGCTGGAGGAGGGGCTGACCCGGGTCAACGTGAAGATCAAGGCGGAGCAGGAGACGGAGATCAACGGCGCCGGGCCCGCCATCCCCGCCGCCGCACTGGAGGAGCTGTTCGCCAGGCTGGACCGCCTCCGCTCCGGGGACGTGCTGGTGCTGGCGGGGTCCATTCCCGCCTCCCTCCCCAGCGACGTCTACCAGAGAATCCTGGCCCGCCTGGCGGACCGGGAGATCCTCACCGCGGTGGACGCCACCGGCGCGCTGCTGCGGGCCGTGCTGCCCTACCGGCCTTTCCTCATCAAGCCCAACCGGGCGGAGCTGGGGGAGCTCTTCGGGAAGACGCTGAACAGCGACAGGGAGATCCAGGACTGCGCCCGCCGCCTCCAGGAGGAGGGGGCCCAGAACGTGCTGGTGTCCATGGCGGGGGACGGCTCGCTGCTGCTGGACGAGACGGGGGCCGTCCACCGTCTGGGTGTTCCAAGGGGCACGGTACGCAACTCCGTGGGCGCGGGGGACTCCATGGTGGCCGGCTTCCTGGCGGGCTGGCTGGAGCGGGGGGACTACGCGTGGGCCCACCGCCTGGGAACCGCCGCCGGCGCGGCCACGGCATTTTCCCAGGGGCTGGCCGAAAGGGACCGGGTCCGGGAGCTGCTGGAGGCCTTTTGAGAAAAGGAAAAGAGGCACGGCGGAAGCCGTGCCTCTTTCTGTGTTTGCCGCCGCATCACAGTCCCAGCACTGCCGAGGCGATCTGGAAGTAGATCAGCAGGGAGATGGCGTCCACAATGGTGGTGATGAAAGGGGAGGCCATCACCGCCGGGTCGAAGCCGATCTTCTTGGCCAGCAGGGGCAGGGAACAGCCCACCAGCTTGGCGCACAGGACGGTGCAGACCATGGTGCAGCAGATGACCGCCGCCACAGGGACCGTCACCATGGCGTTGTGGAACAGCATCCGGTCCACCAGCATCAGCTTGACGAAGTTGGCGGCCGCCAATGTGCAGCCGCACACCGCCGCCACCCGAATCTCTTTCCAGATGACCCGGAAGATGTCGGAAAACTCGATCTCCCCCAGGGAGAGGCCGCGGATCACTGTGACGCTGGCCTGGGAGCCGCAGTTGCCGCCGGTGTCCATCAGCATGGGGATATAGGCGGTCAGGACGGTGGCCGCCGCCAGGGCGCTTTCGAAGCTGGAGATGATCTGCCCGGTAAAGGTGGCGGAGATCATCAGCAGCAGCAGCCAGGGGATGCGCGCCTTATAGGTCTCAAAGGTGCTGGTCTTCAGATAGGGCTTGTCCGAGGGGAGGATGGCCGCCATCTTCTCCATATCCTCGGTGACCTCCTCCTGGAGGACGTCCATGGCGTCGTCTACGGTGACGATGCCCACCAGCCGGTTCTCCGTGTCCACCACCGGCAGGGCCAGGAAGTCATACTTGCTCAGGGAGCGGGCGGTGGTCTCCTGGTCGTCCAGGGTCTGAACGGCGATGAAGTTCCGCTCCATGATGTCGCCGATGACGTCGTCCTCCTCCGCCAGCAGCAGCGTGCGGATGGAGAGCAGGCCGATGAGGTGCCGCTCGTCGTCGATGACGTAGGAGACGTTGATGGTCTCCTTGTCCGGGCCGGTGCGGCGGATGCGCTTTAACGCGTCCTCCACCGTCATGGTCTCCTGCAGGTCCACGAACTCCGTGGTCATGATGCTGCCGGTGGAGTCCTCCGGGTATTTCAGGATCTCGTTGATGCTCTTGCGGGTCTCCGGGTCGGCGTGCTGCAAAATGCGCTTCACCACCCCCGCCGGCATCTCCTCCACGATGTCCACGGCGTCGTCCAGGTACAGCTCGTCCAGCACCTCTTTCAGCTCCGTGTTGGAGAAGCCCCGGATCAAAGCCTCCTGCTCGTCGCTGTCCAGCTCCACGAACACCTCCGCCGCCAGCTCCTTGGGCAGCAGACGGAAAATCAGATGGGGCGCTTTTTCATCCAGCTCTTCAAAAAGCAGCGCGATGTCCGCCGCCTCCAGGGGCAGCAGGAGGTCCCGCAGCTCCGCGTATCGCTTTCGGGACACCAGATCTTCCACTTGCTCCGCCAGCGCTTCCCATTGGTTCTCAGACTCAAACATGCCGCGCAACCTCCTTTCCAATATCTGCTTCCCCGCCGCCCGCGGAAAAGGCGGCAAAAAATCTCCAATCGTGCCGGGACGGTACGACTGGAGACGCCTACGCTGCCGGGAGAGCGGCTCCGCGCCCTCCCCAACCGTTCAAGCTTTAGCCTCACAAGGCGATGAAATCGCGTTAGATGATACCTTCGTGTTCGATATCGCCTGTTCAAACCCTCTCATGATGTCTCCATCACTCCGCGGCAGCGACCCGTATCCTTGTGGTAGCCTTACCTACCGGACAGTATGCACTTTTTCTACTATCTTATAATATGCCTCATTGGACCACTTGTCAACCCGCCATGCGGGAATCCGCGGGAATTTTCCGGAGGTTTGGAGGCGGAAATATCCCGCCCCGGGCCGGAAAATCTTTTTCTTGACATTTGCCGCCAGTCCTGTATAATAATAGGGCTTGCATAATGCAGGCATATCCTTGCTCCCGCCTTTGAGCGGGGGCCATTTGTCCAAAAGGAGGTGCAAACATGGCAAAGGTTACTGCCAATTACGAGGTCGTGTATATCATCGACCCTGCACAGGGGGAGGAGAGCATCGCCGCGATGGTGGCGAAGTTCAAGGCCCTGGCTGAGCAGCACGGCTCCGCCGTCGAGGTGGAGGAGTGGGGTGCCCGGAAACTGGCCTATCCCATCAACTACAAGAACGACGGCTACTATGTGCTGATGACGTTCACCAGCGGCCCCGAGTTCCCCAAGGAGCTGGACCGCGTCCTGGGCATTACCGAGGGCATCATGCGCTCCATGATCGTCTGCAAGGGCGAGTGAGGAGGCATCTATGCTCAACAAGGTTTTCCTCATGGGCCGCCTGACCCGTGACCCGGAGCTGCGCCGGACCCAGGGCGGTACCGCCGTCACGTCTTTCTCCCTGGCCGTGGACCGGGACTTTAAGTCCCAGAACGGCGAGCGGGAGACGGATTTCATCGACGTTGTGGCCTGGCGGAGCACGGCGGAATTTGTCAGCAAGTACTTCACCAAGGGCCGCATGGCCGTGGTGGAGGGCCGGCTGCAGATCCGCGACTGGACCGACAAGGAAGGCGGCAAGCGCAGAAGCGCTGAGGTGATCGCCGACAACATCTACTTCGGAGATTCCAGGCGGGACGGCGCCGCGGGAGACTACGGCACGCCGCCTCCCTACGGAATGCCTGCCGGCCAGGGAGGAACTCCGCCGCCCATGGGCGGCGGCTCCGAGTTCGACGATCTCGGCGACGGGGACGGCGAACTGCCGTTCTGATTCGGTGCTCCGCCTGGTTTTTCCGGAGCGGAGGCCTGACTATGAAATAAGGAGGAAGCACTATGGCTTTCGATCGTGAAGCGAGACCCGCCCGCCCCATGCGGGGCAAGCGCCGCAAGGTCTGCCAGTTCTGCGCTGAGAAGTGCGAGAGCATTGACTACAAGGATGCCGCCAAGCTGCGCCGGTTCACCTCCGAGCGCGCCAAGATCCTGCCCCGCAGGACCACCGGCACCTGCGCCATGCATCAGCGCCAGCTGACTGAGGCCATCAAGCGCGCCCGTCAGATCGCCCTGCTGCCCTACGTCACCGACTGAGGGCACAGCGGATACGCGAAATAGACACAGCCCGTCCCAGGTGGGACGGGCTGTTTTTTTGACTTCTAGGGGGGCGTCAGTCCAGCCGCCGCTGGAAGTTGCCGTGGACCCGCACGCCCTCCTGCATGGTGACAAAGGCGTGGGGATCGATGGTGTGGACGGTGTGGAGCAGCTCTTCGATCTCGTACTTGGAAAGGCAGACGCACAGCACGTGGACGTCGGTGCCGGTGTAGGCGCCCACGCCGTTCCAGTAGGTGACGCCCCGGCCCAGCTTCTCCATGATGAAGTGGGAGAGCTTGTCCTGGTCGTCCCGGGTGAAGATCAGCGCCTCCACGCTGACGTTCTGCTGGTGCATCCGGTCCAGCACCATGGCGGAGAAGTAGTTGTAAATCACGGAGTAGATGGCGATCTCCGGCCGGAACAGGATCAGACAGACGGCGTACAGGAAGAAGTTGAACGTGAGGGAGAATTTGCCCACGGTGAAGCGGCTGCCCCGCTTGCTCAGGCACAGGCCCACGATGTCCAGCCCGCCGCCGCTGCCGCCGCAGGTGAGGGCGATGCCGCAGCCGATGCCGTTGAGGATGCCCCCCAGCAGACAGGCCGTCAGATAGTCGTCCACGATGGGGGCGGAGGGACTGGGCACCATGCTGTAAAACAGGGAGTAGGCCAGGGTGCACACCAGTGTCTTAAAGACGAAATGCTTTCCCAGTGTCTTGAAAGCGAAGAGCAGGATGGGGATGTTCAGCACAAAGTACAGGATGCCGGCGATGTCGCCGCCGCCGAAGTCCAGGCCCGCGTAGGTCTGCATCAGGGTGCGGAACAGCTGGCACACACCCATCAAGCCGCCGCTGTACAGATCCAGCGGCACAATGAAAAGGCGGACGCCCACGGCGCAGATCAGCTCGCCGAAGACGGCGGCCACCAGCCGCAGCCAGCGGTTGTGTAGGGTGTTGTAGATCATGTCGTCTCCTCTCGGGGGCAGCGCCCCACTTTCCATATAGTCTTAGTATAGTGGCTTCCTATGTTCGATTATACGGGCTTTTTTGGAAAAAACAAGAGGGGAGCTCCGTGCGAATTGCACAGAAAAACCACGCCGTTTCGGCGAATTTGATAGAGAGGGCCTACAGGGTGTACCGCAAAAAGCGGTAGAGCCGGTCCCGGGCCCGCCGGAGGGTGCGGGACACCGTGGAGCGGTTTACCCCCAGCCGCTCCGCGATCTGGGGCATGGTCATCCCCTGGTCGTAGTACAGCGACACCATCTCCCGCTGGCGGTCCGTCAGCTCCTGCTCCCGGGCCCGGCGCAGGTTCCGGCGCAGCCGGCCGAGCTGCTCGCTGTTGTCCTGGGCGTTGGCCCGCATCCAGACGGTCATGTCCCCCAGCCACTCGCTGCTGCGGTTTTCAAAGCGTGTATCGTTCATTTTTATGATAACTCCTGTCGTAATAGCGGCCGGTCAGGGTGGCCAGCTCCCGCATCTCCCGCCAGAGGGGCATCAGCGCCGCAATGCGCAGGCGGAGGCGGCGGGCGGCCTCCACGTCGGTCTGGGCCCGTTCCAATGTCCGCAGCTCCACCACCCGGGCGTGGATGATCTCGGCGCTCTCCCGATACTCCCGGGACATCTCCAGCAGCGTCATCGCACCCTCTCCTCTCCCCGGATCTCCCGGCAGGGGGCCAGCTCCCGCCGGGCCAGGTCCGGCAGACACGCGCCGCACACGCTGCCGCCGTTGCAGAACCAGTACTCCGCCCCCACCGGGATCTCCCGCCCGCACAGGGTGCAAAAGAGCCTCTGCCGCCTCCCGCGGCACTTGTCAGAATACATATAGACCACTCCTCTCAAAATTGGAAAATTTACCGGAAAAGCGAAAAAAGCTGTTGACAAAATGGGGCCCATCTGTTATGATAGGCAATGCTGTTGGAACTGCTGGTGTAGCTCAGTTGGTAGAGCAGCTGATTTGTAATCAGCAGGTCGGGGGTTCGAGTCCGTCCACCAGCTCCAAATTTCATACGGGGGAGTTCCAGAGCGGTCAAATGGGGCAGACTGTAAATCTGTTGTCACTGACTTCGGTGGTTCGAATCCACCCTCCCCCACCAAAACAAAAAGCACGCTTCGGCGTGTTTTTTGTTTTGGTGGGGGAGGGCCGCTCCATGCTTCCAGCATGGAGCGGTTGCCTTCGGGCGGGTTGATTTCAATCCCGCAGGGGGAACCCGAAAAGGTTCCCCCCGCGGACACCCCCCTCCTTCGGGCTGCTTTCGGCTTGCCCGGAATCGGGACGCGCCCCAGGGGATGCGAAGGATGAGTTTATCTCTGTTGCGGGACAAGAGCACGCTTCGGCGTGTTTTTTGTTTTGGCCGTCTGCGCCCCAGCCGCCAGCGGCGGCGACAAAGTGCCCCTGGGGTGCGGGGGCAGGGGAAGAAGTGCGAATTAACAAGAATCTTGTTGATATCCCCATAGTATCACAAGAAACTTGTAATGTCAAGGGTGATTTTACAAGTTTCTTGTAAAAATTGATTGACGGTAACAAGAAAATGAGATACACTGATACTATCAGAGGAAAGGGGGCCTGGAGAGATGCGGTTTGGTGAGCGGATGCGGGCGCGGCGGGAGGAGCTGGGGCTCTCCCGGGCGGCGCTGGCGGCGATGATGGGGATCTCCGGGTCCGCCGTGGGCAATTACGAGGGCGGCGTCAGCTTTCCCAAGGAGGAGGTGCTGCTGCGGCTGTTCGACTGCCTGGAGACGGACCCCAACACGCTGTTTCAGGACAGCTTCCGGGGCGGCGCCCAGGTGCCGAGTCAAGTTGAGCGGCAGCTGCTGGAGCAGTACCGGGGGCTGTCCGCCAGGGGGCGGGAGTCGGTGCGCTCCGTGGTGGAGACGCTGTGCGCCTATCGGGACGAGATGGAGAGCGGCCCGGCGGAGCCGGAGCCCCGGGTAATTCCCCTGTACTGCTCCCCCGCGGCGGCGGGCTATGCCGCGCCGGTGTTCGGGGAGGACTTCGACTACCTGGAGGTCTCCGGGGACGTGCCGGCGGCGGCGGAGTTCGCCGTGCGCATCCAGGGGGACTCCATGACGCCCTATATCCAGGACGGGTCGGTGGCCTATGTGAACCGGGATCCCCTGCGGCCCGGGGACGTGGGGATCTTCTGCGTGGACGGGGACATTTTGTGCAAGCAGTACTACCGGGACCCGGCGGGGACTGTGTACCTCTTCTCTCTGAACCGGGCCCGGGCGGACGCGGACGTGGTGTTCACCTCCGGCAGCGGCCGGACGCTGGCCTGCTTTGGCCGGGTGATCCTCCACGCGCCGCCTCTGCCGGGGCGGGACTGAGCGGCGCAATGCAAAAAAGAGCCTGCGGAAATTTTCCGCAGGCTCTTTTGGACTTTCTGGAGCAGTTCCGGAGGAGAGGCGGTCATTCGACCTTTCCCAGGATGTGGACGTCCAGCTTGTTGTAGGGGATCTCCACACCAGCCTCTTCGAAAGCCGTCCGCAGGTTTTCCGCCAGGGCGAAGTGGACCTCCCAGTAGTTCTCCGCTGTGGTCCAGCAGAATACCGTGTACTCGATGCCGCTGTCGCCGTAGGCAGAGAGGTACACGGCGGGGGCCGGATCGGTCAGAATATTCCCCGTGGCCGCCAGGGCCCTTTGGCAGGCGGCCTTGACCGTCTCCGTGGGCGCATCGTAGGAGGCCGGCAGCTTCCAGGTCACCCGGCGCCGGCCCAGGGTGGTGTAGTTGGTCATCTGAGAGTCCGCCAGCGTCTTGTTGGGCAGCATCACCAGCAGGCCGTCCGGCGTCACCAGCTTGGTGTAGTTCAGGGTGATCTCCTCCACGGTGCCGGCGGTGCCGGAGACCTCGATGTAGTCCCCGATGGCAAAGGGGTGGGCGGAGAGGATCACCAGCCCGCCGGCCACGTTGGCCAGCACGTCCTCCGCCGCCAGAGTGACTCCCAGAGAGGCCACTGACAGCAGCGCCACCAGGGACGTCATGTCGATGCCCAGGCTCCCCACCACGATGATGGCGGAGAGGAGGTACAGCACCAGTCGGATGCCGGAGAGCAGGTACTTCTGCACCCGGCCGTCCAGCCGGGAGGCGGACAGCAGCCGCCGGGTCACCCTCATCAGCAGCCGCACCGCCACCAGGCAGACCACCAGCACCAGCAGCGCCGTCAGCACGTCCCCTACGGATACTTTCCCCACAGAGGCGGACAGCAGGGTCTTTACATCAAAATTTCCCATAGAGGTGCTCCTCCTCAGGCGTTTTCAGCGGCGCTCCGGGGGCCGGCGGCCCGCCGCTCCATCACCGCCGGATCCACGCAGAAGAACGTGAACTCCCCGGTGGCCAGCAGGACGCCGTCCTCGCCGGTGATGTCCACCTCCGCAAGGCACGTGGACTTCCCCCGGTGGCGGACCCGTCCCTCCGCCCGCACCGTCCCCGCCGCCTGGTTGCGCAGGAAGTGGAGGGAGCTGGTCTGGGTGACATAGGCCCGGCCGTCGGTGTGGGCGGCTACGCCGGCGGCGTTGTCCGCCAGGGTGTACAGCGCGCCGCCATGGACCATGCCGAAGGGATTCCGGCTCTCCGGCCGGATCTCCAGCCGGAACACGGCCCCATCCGGCCGGACGGATTCCAGCTCCATGCGGTTATACTGTGCAAAGGCGTTGCGCTCCAGCCGCGCCTGAGTCTGTCTCAGCAGTTCTTCCATAAAAGCCCTCTTTTCTCCCAAATCGATTCTCCACAGTATACCACGGACGCGCCGTCTTTTCCACGTTTTTTCAAAAAACCATTGACAATTTGGAAAACCCGGAGTATTATGAAAACATGAACAATTATTCAAATGTTTATATGAAAGGAGGAGCCCATGGAGGACCGATACAATGTGGAGTGCTGCGACTTCATCCACGCCCACGGGGAGCTGGTGGAGCGGGTGCGAAAGACGCTGCCGGGGGAGGACACCCTGTACGACCTGACGGAGCTGTTCCGGATCTTCGGGGATTCCACCCGCATCCGGATTCTGTACGTCCTGTTTGAGTCGGAGATGTGCGTGTGCGACATCGCGTCGCTGTTAGGGCTCACCCAGTCCGCCGTCTCCCACCAGCTGCGGGCGCTGAAAAACGCCCGGCTGGTGAAGTCCCGGCGGGAGGGAAAGACGGTGTTCTACTCCCTGGCGGACGACCATGTCAAGACCATCATCGACCAGGGGCTGGAGCACGTGTCCGAGTGAACCTGACAATTTGATGATTGATTTTAGGAGGAATTCACCATGAAAAAGCGCTACAAGCTCACCGATCTGGACTGTGCCAACTGTGCCGCCAAGATGGAGGACGCCATTCGGAAGATCGACGGCGTGCACGACGCAACGGTCAGCTTCATGGCCCAGAAGCTGACCATCGACGCCGACGAGGAGCGGTTTGACGAGATTATGCGGGAGGTGGCGGCCGTCTGCCGGAAGGTGGAGCCGGACTGCGTGATCAACCTGTGAGCACTTTCTGGGACCGGTGGGCCGTACTTTACGACTGTGTCCAGCGGACGAACCGACGGGCAAATGATGCGGCGGCGGCCCGCGCGGCGGAGTTGATTCCCGCCGGGGCCAAAGTGCTGGACTGTGCCGCCGGAACGGGGCTGTTCTCCCTGGCGGCGGCGGAGCGGGCCGGTTCGGTGCTCTGCACCGACCTGTCAGAGGGGATGCTGAAACAGGCAAAGCGGAAAGTGGAGAGGCGGGGCCTTTCCAACGTCGCCTTTGCCCGCAGGGATGTGACCGCCCTGCCGGACCCGGAGGGCCTCTTTGACGCGGTAATTGCCGCCAATGTGCTCCACCTGCTGCCGGAGCCGGAGAGGGCAGTCCGGGAGCTGTGGCGGGTCACCGCCCCGGGCGGGCGGCTCATCCTGCCGACCTATCTCCAGGGGAAAATCGGGGCGGCCTATGGGGCCGTGATCCGGATTTACCATGGAGCGGGCTTTCACTATGAGCATGCGTTCACCCCTGAGACCTACCGGAGATTTCTGGAGAGCCTGGAGCTGGGCCGGGTGACGGTGGAGGTAATTCCCGGACGGCTGCCCGTGGGACTGGCGGTGCTGTGCAGGCCGGGTCCCTCCGGGGAGGCGCGTTCATCAAAGGAGGAAATGATATGAAGAGCCTTACCCGCGGGCAGCGGAAAATGCTCATCCGGATCCTGGCGGCGGCGGCGCTGTTAATTGTCGTGAAACTGCTGCCGGATCAGATCTATCCGGCGGACCGCTGGGTCATCGATTTTACCGGCCAATGGACCCCGCCCGCCGAATGGGCGACGTCGGGCTACACGCTGTACAGCTGGGGCCCCGTCCGGTTCCTGCTCTATCTGATCCCCTACGGGATCATCGGCTGGGACGTGCTGTGGCGGGCCGTCCGGAATATTCGAAACGGCCAGGTCTTTGACGAGAACTTCCTCATGGCATTGGCCACCCTGGGAGCTTTTGCTACCTCCGAGTACGCCGAGGCGGTGTTCGTCATGCTCTTCTACCAGGTGGGGGAGCTGTTCCAGGACTACGCCGTGGGCAGGTCCCGCCAGTCCATCGCCGCTTTGATGGACATCCGGCCGGACACCGCCAACCTGGAGCGCCCGGACGGCTCTCTGGAGACGGTGGACCCCGAGGACGTGGAGGTGGGGGCCGTCATCGCGGTAAAGCCCGGCGAGCGGGTGCCCCTGGACGGGGAGGTCCTCGAGGGCGTCTCCGCCCTGGATACCGCCGCCCTCACCGGCGAGTCCGCGCCCAGGGACGTGGGACCCGGGGACGCGGTGATCAGCGGCTGCGTCAACCAGTCCGGCCTCCTGCGGGTGCGGGTCACCAAGCCCTGTGAGGAGTCCACGGTGTCCAAGATCCTGGACCTGGTGGAGAACGCCGGGGAGAAAAAGGCCGCCAGTGAGAACTTTATTACCCGCTTTGCCCGGTACTACACGCCCTGCGTGGTGCTGGCGGCGCTGGCGCTGTTCCTGCTGCCCGCCGCCGCCCTGGCGCTGCTTCCCGCGGGGGCGCAGCCCGGCTTTTTGGCAGAGACGGCGTGGCAGGACTGGCTCCACCGGGCGCTGATCTTCCTGGTGATCTCCTGTCCCTGCGCCCTGGTGATCTCCGTGCCCCTGAGCTTTTTCGGCGGTATCGGCGGCGCCGGCAAGTGCGGTATTTTGGTAAAGGGCAGCAGCTTCCTGGAGCTGCTGGCGAAGACGGAGACGGTGGCTTTCGACAAGACCGGCACGCTGACGGAGGGCTCGTTCACCGTCACCGCCCTGCACCCCGCCGGGGGCGTTCCGGAGCAGACCCTGCTGGAGTGGGCCGCCCTGGCGGAGAGCTGGTCCGGTCACCCCATCTCCCTGTCCCTCCGCAGCGCCTGGGGGGGAGAGATTGACCCGGGTCGGGTGACGGACGTGGAGGAGATCGCCGGCCACGGCGTCACCGCGAGAGTGGACGGCAGGCGGGTGGCCGCCGGCAACAGCCGGCTGATGGAGCGGGAGGGCGTCCGGTGGGAGGACTGCCAGCGGCCGGGGACTGTCGTCCATGTGGCGGTGGAGGGGACCTACGCCGGCTGCATTTTGATCTCCGATCTGCCCAAGCCCGCGGCCAAATCCCTGGTGGAGGGCCTGAGAGCGGCGGGGGTGAAGCGGACTGTCATGCTCACCGGGGACACGGAGGCCGCGGCCAGGGCCGTGGCCGGGGACCTGGGGGTGGACGAGGTCCACGCCCAGCTCCTCCCGGCGGACAAGGTGGAGCAGGTGGAGCGCCTGCTGGCGGCCAAGTCGCCGGGGACGACGCTGGCCTTTGTGGGGGACGGCATCAACGACGCGCCGGTGCTGACCCGGGCGGATGTGGGCATCGCCATGGGCGCCCTGGGGTCCGACGCCGCCATCGAGGCCGCGGACATCGTGCTGATGGACGACAATCCCGCCAAGATCGTCACCGCCATGGGGATCGCCCGCAAGACGCTGCGGATCGTGAAGCAGAATATATGGTTCGCCCTGGGGGTGAAGTTCGCGGTGCTGGCCCTGGGGGCTTTCGGCATGGCCTCCATGTGGGCGGCTGTGTTTGCCGATGTGGGCGTGGCGTTTCTGGCCATTCTCAACGCCACCCGGTGCCTGCGGGTGAAAGAATTCGGAAAATAGAGGATTGCCCCGCGGGAGGCCGGCCGCCTGCCGCGGGGGATAATTTTCGCTTTGGGGCTTGCAATCTGTGCGGTGATATGCTAAGATACTAAAGCAGACTATCTGCTAGTGTAGCTCAGTCGGTAGAGCAGCTGATTCGTAATCAGCAGGTCAGGTGTTCGAGTCACCCCACTAGCTCCAGCTCAGAAATTCCCCTTGCCGCTTCGCTTCCCGCTTTTGACGGAGAGCTCCGCCGGACGGGGGGATTTCTTTGCGTTATATCCGTTCGTCCCACCGGAGTTAAGCGGGGGCGGCTTTCGTGAAATGCGAGTTTGACAGTGTCAAAGGAGAGGTCCTATGGACGATCAGCTGGTATGGAAAGAAGAGTACAATATCGGAGTGGAAATCATTGACACGGAGCACCAGCGGCTGTTCAAGATCATCAACAAGCTCTTCACCGTGGATGAGGAGGACGAGGAGAAGAAGAGCCGGTGGGCGTGCAATCAGGGCATCAAGTATTTCAAGAGCCACGCCATAAAGCATTTTGAGGATGAGGAGCGGTACATGGAGTCCGTGGACTACGCGGGCCGCGGGCGCCACCGCAGTATCCACGAGAACTTTCGCAACAACATTCTTCCGGCTCTGGAGGAGGAGCTGCGTAAGACCGATTTCTCCCAGGAGGCCATGGACCACTTCCTGGGTGTGTGCACCGGCTGGCTCATCGGCCACACCCTGACGGAGGATCAGGCCATCGCGGGCGGGAAGGTGAGCAAGTGGGAAAACCTCCTGCCGGCGGAGCAGGTGACGGCCATCCAGAAGACCATCGCCCGGCAGGTGTTCGATATGTTCCACCTGGAGTCCCAGGTCATCAGCGATACCTACGGCGGCGAGAAGTTCGGACGGGGCATCTACTGCCGCCTGGTCTACGGCACCAGCCGGGAAAAACGGCGGCAGGAGGTCCTCATGGTCTTTGAGGAGAAGCTGCTGATCAACACCGTGGGCAAGGCCATGGGCCTGAAGACCAACAAGCTGGACACCATGCTCCTCAACGCCGCCCGGTACACCACCCGCCAGTTTGTGGGCCGGCTGCTGGAGCATTTCCCCGAGTGGGACTCCTACGACCTGACGGAGGAGGAGCTGCTGTCCTACGAGCAGTTCCGGCAGGTATTTGAGCGGGAGAAGCCCCAGGTGAGCCTGCTGTTCAACACCGGCGGCTCCGGGTATTTCGCCTTTTGCACCATCGCGCCCCACCTGCTGGAGGAGGGCGTTGGGACCCCCATTCAGGCGGACAACGCCCTCGTCGAGGTGGAGCAGTACCTCATGCGGCGGGAGGAGCAGGACAATGCCGGCAACGGGCTTCCCAAGATCCTGGTGGTGGACGACTCCGCCACCATCCGCACGGCCATGATGCAGCTGCTGCGGGAGGACTACGACGTGTCTCTGGCGGAGTCCGGCGTGGCCGCCATCCGGGCCATCACCCTGAACCGGCCGGACCTGATCCTGCTGGACTACGAGATGCCCGTGTGCGACGGCAGGCAGACGCTGGAGATGCTGCGCTCCGAGAAGTCCTTTGCGGATATTCCGGTGATCTTCCTCACCGGCCAGGGCGACCCGGAGGTGGTGCGAAAGCTCCTGTCCCTGAAGCCCGCGGGGTATCTGCTGAAGTACTTGAAGACGGCGGATATCAAGAAGAAGATCGACAGCTTCTTCGACACATGGGAGCTCAAAAAACACTGAGCGTAAGAATTGCGTCCCCCCTCCGGCCGGCCGGAGGGGGGACGTGGATTTATCAGGTCTCGCTGGGGCGCTGGAAGAAAGCCACGGCCACGGCGCCCGGCCCCGCGTGGGCGCCGATGGTGGCGCCCACGGCCGCAATGGGCAGCGTGTCGGTGTGGGCTTCCCACAGCGCGGCGCTGTCGGCGATGTATTTTTGCAGGAGGCTGTCCTCCAGCCCGGTGTAGCCCAGCAGGTAGGGGCGGTCAAAGTCCACGCCCCGGGTCTTGCGGATCTCCTGCACCAGCAGGTTGTTTCCGTTTTTGGAGCCCCGGGCCTTGCCCAGCATGACCACCTCGCCGTGCTCCACGGCGATTACCGGCTTCACGGACAGCAGCCCGCCCACCAGCGCCACGGAGGGGGAGATCCGCCCGCCCCGCTTGAGGTACTCCAGGGTGTCCAGCAGGGCGACGAGGCAGACGTCCCCTTTCTCCCGCTCCAGCTGCTCGGCGAGATCGGCGGCCGTCAGCCCCTGCTTGGCCAGGGCCAGTGCCCGCCGTACCAGGATCTGCTGGCCGATGGCGGCGCTCTCGCTGTCCACCACGAAGACGCGGCCGGGGAAGGACTCCGCGGCGATGCGGGCGCTCTGGCAGGTGCCGGAGAGCTTGGACGACAGCACCACGGCCACCACGTCCTCCCCCGCCTCCACAGCCTGGCGGAAAGCGTCCTCAAACTGGGCGGGATTGATCTGGCTGGTGGTGGGCAGGGCGTCCCCCTCGATGAGCTTTTCGTAGAACTGACGGCAGCTCAGGTCCACGCCGTCCCGGAACTGCTCGTCCCCGAAGGTCACTGTCATGGGCAGAACGGTGATCCCCGGAGGGCAGGACCGGGGCAGGTCGGAGGCGGAGTCGGTGATGATGCGGATATTCATAATGTGTTCCTCTTTTCCTTGTTTTTCATAAGCGGTTTCAGTCGGCGCGGTATGCGGACTTTTGCCGCGGAGATGCGTGCTGAAGCCGGATACAGCTTCTTAGAGCCGGAGGCCGGCCTGGGAGAGTTTTTCGGCCATGCGGACGAAGCTCTGCGCGTCCTCCCGGCCCACGACGCCGATGATCTGTTCCACCAGCGCCAGGGAGCGGCGGTGGACGGCCAGGAAGTCCTCCAGGCGGGATTCCACCGGGCGGACGAAGACGTTCCGCCCGTCGCGCTCCCCCCGCTCCCGCAGGAGGTATCCCCGGTCGCACAGGGCGTTGACGGTGCGGTTTACCAGGCTCTTGAGCATGTTGGTCTCCCGGGCGATCTGCCCCGCGGCCACCCGCCCCACCCCGTCGGCGCGGTACTGGCCGTAGACCAGCCTCATCACAATGGCCTCGTTGTAGGTCAACCCCTGGGTGATCCGGGAGTCCTTCAGCATTCCGTTGACCTCGATCCAGGCCTCCAGCATCCGTTCGCACAGCTCCTCCATAGCAGCCTCCTCGATAGAAAGTTTACTTTGTGAACTATCTCAGTATACCACTGTTTTCCGGAAAATACAACAGAAAGATTCCCGGGAGTCGACGGAAAATGAGAGAATTTTATGTATACAAACCCGGGGAAATGTGTTATACTTACTAAAATAAGGCGTCGAGGCCGGGCCTCCGCCTATTTTCGATATTTTACCGGCGCGGACGCGGTTTCCCGCTGGTCGAATAGATCACAGAAGCTCATAGGGACATTTGGATTTGACGTGACCGAACCCCTGCCGGCGAAACGGGGCCGCGCAGACGACGGGCGTCTCTTCTTTGCGTGCGCCCATTTGCGGCCATCCACCGCCGGGCGCGTCCTCCGGGGCCTCTGTTACATATTTTAAGAACCTGCGTTCCAAGGCTATGAATGAAGGTTCCAAGAGTGCAAAGGAGTTCATTGTATCTATGGCAGAAAAACTGAAAATCATCCCTCTGGGCGGTCTGGACGAGATCGGCAAGAACATGACCGCCTACGAGTACGGCGGCGAGATCATCGTGGTGGACTGCGGTATGGCGTTCCCCGGGGACGATATGTACGGCATTGACCTCATCATCCCCGATGTGACCTACCTCATCAAAAACCGCTCCCGGATTCGGGGCCTCTTTATCACCCACGGCCACGAGGACCACGTGGGGGCCATCCCCTACGTCCTCAAGCAGGTGAATATGCCCATCTACTGTACCCGCTTCACCGCCGGCCTTATTTCGCTGAAGCTGGAGGAGCACGGGCTGGTGAAGTCCACCAAGCTCATCACTGTGGAGCCGGGCAAGACCGTGCGGGCGGGGAAGTTCAACGTGGAGTTCATCCACGTCAACCACTCCATCGCCGACTCCGTGGCCTTTGCCATCCACACCCACATGGGCACCGTGGTCCACACCGGCGACTTCAAGATCGACTCCACCCCCATCGACGGGGAGGTCATCGACCTGGCCCGCTTCGGCGAGCTGGGCAAGGAGGGCGTGCTGGCCCTGTGCGCCGACTCCACCAACGTGGAGCGCCCGGGGTACACCATGAGCGAGAGCGCCGTGGGCCAGACCTTTATGCGGCAGTTCCAGGGCTGTGACGAGCGGATTATCGTCACCACGTTCGCCTCCAACGTCCACCGGATCCAGCAGGTGCTGGACGCGGCGGCGGCCTTTGGCCGGAAGGTGGCCGTCACGGGCCGGTCCATGGAGAACATCATGAAGGTCTCCACCTCCCTGGGCTATATGAAAGTGCCCAAGAACACCCTCATGGACATCAACAAGATCAAGGGCCTGCCCAAGAACAAGCAGGTCATCGTCACCACCGGCTCCCAGGGCGAGGAGATGAGCGCCCTGTACCGCATGGCGTTCTCCCAGCACAAGCAGGTGGAGATCGGGCCGGGGGACAAGGTTATCATCTCCGCCTCCGCCATCCCCGGAAACGAGGTGACGGTGGGGCGGGTCATCAACGAGCTGTTCCGCAAGGGCGTCCACGTGGTCTACGACAAGGCGGATATGCTCCACGTCTCCGGCCACGCCTGCCAGGAGGAGCTGAAGATCATCCACGCCCTGACGAAGCCCCGTTTCTTCGTCCCCCTCCACGGGGAGCAGCGGATGCTCCAAATCCACAGCCAGCTGGCCCAGCAGATGGGCATGGACCGCAACCACATCGCCATCGCGGAGAACGGCTCCGTCATTGAGCTGACCGCCAAGACGCTGAAGATCGGCGGCGTTATCCCCGCCGGGGAGGTGTACGTGGACGGCTCCGGTGTGGGCGACGTGGGGGCCGTGGTCATGCGGGACCGCAAGCGCCTTGCCGAGGACGGCATGGTGGTGGTGGTGATGCCCGTCTCCGCCCACAACGGCGCGCTGCTGAGCCCGCCGGAGATCATCACCCGGGGCTTCATCTACGTCAAGGAGTCCGGGGATCTGATGAAAGAGCTCCAGGGCGTGGCCATGGACGCGGCGGAGGGCGTCACCCGCCGCCGGGGCCGGGACGACGGCGAGCTGCGGGGCGCGGTGAAAGCCGCCGTCAGCAGCTACCTGTTCAAAAACACCAAGCGCAGCCCCATGGTCATCCCCGTGGTGACCAGGCTGTAAAAAAAGGCGGAGGGACGCAGCGTCCCTCCGCCTTTTCGCGGAAACGGGAGAGGCGCCGCCTCTCCCGTTGATTGTCTGTTTTCCTGTTACGCCACGGCGGAGAACGGCGCGCGGGGCTCCTGGTCCTGCTGGTCCTGCTGCTGCGCCTGTTCCTCTGTTTGGGGCTGGGTGTCGGCGGCGGTGACCGTGCGGGTGGTGCCGCCGGAGACGTAGGCCCTGCCGCACTCCGGGCAGATGGCGGTGTGGTAGGTCACGCTCTGACTGACCACTTTCCGGCCCTCTCGGCTGGCCTTGGCCTGCTCCCGGTAGACGTGCTCCATCTCGTGGCCCCGGACCGCCGAGGGAGCCTGGTCCGGGTCAATGTTGGTGGGGGTCTTGAAAGAGACGCCGGGGTCGTCGGAGCCGTCCTGGTACTTCCGCTCCTTGCAGGTCTGGCACTCGCCCTCCTCCAGGGCCTTCTGGGCGCCCTCGACACCCGCGGCGGGCGTGCCGTCCCCCTCTGCCGCCGCGGCGGACTGAGCGCCCTCCGGCAGATGGGCATCCGCGGCCTGCTTGGCGCCGGCGATCTGCCGGGCGTCCTCCGGCGCGGGCTCACCGTACTGGATGCGCATCCGCACGGCCATCTCCACCGGGTCCGCCCCCTGGCGGATGGGCAGACCCAGCCGGGCGGAGCCGGCCTCGTTGGGGTTGATGGCGGGAGCGGGGCGCACCGGCTCCACCGGCGTCTCCGGAGAGGCGGGCTTCCGGGCCGTCCAGACGCCGCCGGTTTTCTGGGCGCTCTGAGCCTGCTCCGCCGGTTTGGCGGCGGCATAGGTGCCAGCGCTCTGATAGGGATTGTAATAGAAGCTCAGGCTGGAAACTCCGCCGATCATATCGCTCACTCCTGTCAGTACAGACTCATCTCAATGATACTCCCATTATAGCAGTTTTTTTCCAAATGGCAAGCCCTCTTTTCTCTCTTCCGGCTTGCGGTTTTTCCGCAAAAGGGGTATCATAGTTCCACGGAACAAAAGAGACTGTCCAATTTCGATTGGCGCCGGCGGCGTGTCGCCGTCGGTTTTCGCACACCCGACGTATTCGCTTTGCTCAGCCGCGCCGCTCCACGGTAGAACTGCACGGCCCCGCCGTGCTTCATGCTACCGCTCCGCGGCCCGCCATGCAGATGGTTTTGTTCCGGAACGCCAGGAGAGGGGGCCTCTTTCTATGATCGTATACCGGGAGGCCGCCTCCCTGGCCAGAGACCTGGGGGTGGAGGTCCGGACCCTCTACGCCCTCAGCAACAGCCTGCCCGCCCACTACCACACGGTGGAGCTCCCCAAAAAAGACGGGGGCGTCCGCCGGCTCACCGTGCCGGACGAGGCGCTGAAGCGGGTCCAGCGGGCCATTTTGCGCAATCTCCTGGCCTATATGCCCGTTTCATCTTATGCCACGGCCTACCGCTGCGGCGGCGGCGCCGTCCGGGGTGCGGCGCGGCACGTGGGGAGACGCCAGGTGCTGCGGCTGGATATCCGTCATTTTTTTGACAGCGTTCTCTACTCCGCCGTGAAAGACGCCGTCTTTCCCCCGGAGATCTTCTCCGAGCCCCTGCGGGTGCTTTTGACCATGCTCTGCTACTACCGGGACTCTCTGCCCCAGGGGGCGCCCACCTCCCCCGCCATCGCCAACATCCTTCTGCGGGACTTTGACCACCGGGTGGGCGCGTGGTGCCGGCGGCGGGACGTCGCCTACACCCGCTACTGCGACGATCTGACGTTCTCCGGGGAGGACCTGACCGGCGTTGAATCCATGGCGGAGGCGGAGCTGCGGGGACTGGGCTTTTTCCTCAACGACAAAAAGACCCGGCTTCGCGGCGCCGGGCGGCGGCAGACGGTGACGGGCCTGGTGGTGAATGAAAAGGTCAGCGTCCCCCGGGAGGAGCGGCGGGCCGTCCGCCAGGCGGTGTACTGCTGCCGCAGGTTCGGCGTGGAGGACCACCTGGCGCGGACGGGGGAGGACTTGTCCCCGGAGGCCTGCCTGGACCGGCTGCTGGGCCGGGTGGGGTACGTCCTTCAGGCGGATCCGGGCTGCGCCTGGGCCCTGGAGGCCAGGCGGTGGCTGCTGGAGGAGCGCCGCCGGGGAAAAGATGGAAGATGAAGATAAAGAGCGGGACGGCTTTGCCGTCCCGCTCTTTTTTGGGGCTATTATTTGCGGTACTGGTTCATGCGCCACACGATGGCGGACATCTGACCGCGGGTCAGGGTCTTGCTGGGCTGGTAGGTGCTGGTGCCGTTGGAGAAGTAGCCCTCCACGATCCCGGCGGCGTTCAGCGCCTGGACGTACACGTCGGAGGTGTCCGTAAAGGGCTTCACGCTGGAGAGATTGCTGGTGCTGAGCTTCAGCGCGCCGGCGGCGATCTGAGCCACCTGGAGGCGGGTGATGGGCGCGGTCAGGTTCACGTTGCTCCGGGTGACGATGCCGTCGGCCTGGGCCCGGGCAAGATAGCCGCTGAAGACGTTCTTGCCGGTGGGGGCCTGCTCGGGATAGCCCGCGGCCAGCATGATGAGCTTCAGCGCCGCGCCGTAGGTGACGGTGCTGTTGGGCTTGAAGCTGCCGTCCGGATAACCGGAGATGACGTTCTGGTCCGTCAGCTCCATGACGTACTTGTAGCACCAGGTTGCGGAGTTCACGTCCTTGAGGGTCTTGCGGTTGTTCAGCACGCCCAGGGAGAACGTGCCGGAGGCCAGGGCGTTGCCGCTGGCGTCCAGGGCCACGTAGGGAATTTCCACGGAGCCGGTAAAGGCGGCGGTGGGTACAAAGCGCAGGGAGCTCATGGAGTTGACCCCGGAGGCGTAGGTGTACACGGTGCGGGTGTCCGCCCAGTCATTGCCGGTACCCACATACACGGTGCCGCTGGTGACGGGGGGCAGGGACAGCAGCTGGATGCCGCTGAGAGCGGAGCCGGTGGCGGTGAGGACCGCGCTGTAAATGGAGCTGGCGGGGAAGCTCACCGCGGTATTCCGGGGTGTAATGCCGTAGACCTCGGACACCGGGGCGCGGCTGACGCTGATGAGGATGCTGCCGGTGACGCTGACACTGCCGGTGCCGTAGGCGGTGAAGGGGATGGTGGCGCAGTAGCCGGTGCCGCTGGGCACGTACGTCAGCTCCGTCAGGGCGTACTGGGCGGTGGTGGCGGGGCTGAGGTAGAATGTCAGTCCGGCGCAGTTGGCGGTGGTGATCTGGGTGCGGCTGGTGACGCCGTAGCTGCTGGCGTTGTAGTAGTTGTAGTACAGGCCGCCGGTGGCGGGGACGCCGCCCAGGGTCACATACTGAAGGCTGTAGGCGGGATAGGTCTGCTTGAAGTACCGGGCGATGTCGTTGGCGTTGATCTGGACATTGGTGCCGGTGGTGGTGGTGTAGCGGATGCTGCCGGTGTAGTTGGAGCTGATGGCGGTGGTGTCGGCCTTAATGACCACGGTGCCCTCCACATACTCGTTGCTCCGTTCACCGTATGCGGTGAAGTCGAGGGTGATGGAGTTCTTGAAGCCGCTGCCGGCCGCAAAGGTCAGCTCGTCCAGATAGTAGTCGTTGCGGCCCGCGTTGTTCTTGTCGTAGTAGAACTTGGTGCCGCCCAGGTCGCTGCGGCCAAATGTGGTCTGGCTTGCGGTGCCGTAGTCGCAGTAGAACATGCCGTCGTTAAAGACGGTGCTGCTGGGCCGCTGGAAGACCACATAGCTGACAGTGCTGTTGTAACTCCTGCGGAAGTAGGTGTTGAAGTCGGTGCGCCTGAGATCCACGTACTTGCCGGGAGCCACGGTGTAGGTGATATCGCCGTCATTGGCGCTCTCCGTGGAGGCCACGGCGACGCGGCCGCTGACGGAGCGGCCATTGGTGCCGTATGCGGTGAAATCCAGGGTGATGGTCTCCTTGAAGTTGTTGGAGGCCACGAAAGTCAGGTTGCCGATGCCGTGCTGGCTGCTGGAGGGGCTGTAGTAGAACTTCTGGTCATCAATGGTGGTGCGGTTGAACGACTTGGAGGAGCTGGTGCCGTAGTTGTGGTACAGCGTGCCGTTGTCAAAGGCGCTGGAAGAGGGCTGGTCGAATTCCACATAGTCGAACGTGCCGCTGGCGTTGTCCTCGTAGAACTCCCGGAAGTCCCGCTGCCGAAAAGCCACGGTCTTGCCGGGGGCCACGTCGTAGTTGATGTCGCCGCTGTTAGTGCCCTTGCCGATGGTAATCACCAGGTTGCACTCCACATAGTCGCTGGAGCCTCTGCCGTAGTAGGCGCGGAAAGGAATGGTGATGGAGTCGCCGTCCTTGGCGTTGCTGTCGGCCTTGAAAGACATCCGGTCCAGCTCATAGTCGTTGACGCCTGCGTCTCGGCTGTCATAGAAGAAGTAGGCGTTGTTCAGCTTGCTGCGGTCAAAGGAGGTGTTGCCCACATACACGGTGCCCCGGAAGCTGCTGTAGCTGGTGGGGGCGGAGAAAGTAACGTAGTAGAGGGTATAGCGGGTACTGTTGTACTTGTCCTGGAACGCCTTGTTGAAGTCCCGGGAGTCAAAGTCGATCTCCCTGCCGGGGTCTACGTTGTAGGACACATCGCCCATGGCGGCACCGGAGACGGTGATCTCCAAGGTGCCGGAGACATTGTTGCCGCTTCCGTAAGCCGTGAAAGGAATGGATAGTGTGCCGCTCTTTGATTTGCTGTCCGCCTTGAAAGAGGTGGAGCCCAAGGCGTAATCGCCATCTCTGGAGCTGCTGTAATAGAACTTGTAGCTGGAGAGGTTGCTCCGGGTAAAGTCACGGGAGCTGACGCTCACTGCGCCGTAATCGCTGTAATCGGTTGGGGCGGAGAACACCACATAGTACAGGCTGGCGCTGCTCCCGGACGCATTCCGGTACAGGTTTCGGAAATCGGTGTCGTTGAACACCTTGGACCGTCCTGCCGCCACAGTGTACTCAATTTTATTGGTGGATGCTGAGGAGCCGATGAAGATGGTGCCGGAGACGGTATTGCTTTTGCTGACATCATAGGCGGTATAGCTCAGGGAGTATCCGTTGGAGCTGCCGCTCTTAAAGGTCATGGAGATAACGCTGCCATATTGATAATCCGTATTGGGGGCCACGGCATATCGCTGGGTGCTGTCGGAGTACAGGGTGCCGTAAACGCTGCTGGGCAGAGAGAAACGGACGTATTGGGGGGAGAACCCGTAGGAGCCGGTGCATTTGCTGCTGATCTGCGACCAAAGTGTGCCGCCGATGGCGGTAGTGGCTTCGATTGTGACGTTGGGGGCAGTTCCATTCACGCTATAAATAGCATAATAGTCCACCGGGCCGGAAACAGCGACGTCGCCCGGATTGGTGACCGTGGAGGTGCTGCTGGTCCAGAGGTTGTTTCCGGGATTCGATGTGACCCAGCCCCGGAAAGTGTAACCAGTGCCCTTGTTGGGATTACCGGGAACAGTGGGCTTGCCGTTCAGCGGGATGTTCTGTGTGCTGAGCAGAGAACTGCCGTTAAAAAAGCGGACAACAAAAGTGTTGGCGGCTTTTACGGCACCGCAGGCGCAGGTAGTGTTGTTATTCAGAGTATAATTATGAGGAACTTCGTTGACTTTTCCATGACATACAGTACACTCATTCCAATGAGTGGTGTCATTGTGCTTTAATTCGGGGCCTGGAGTATGAGCTGCCAAATCCAGCTCGTTGACGATTTTTGTATATTGACATACTGTGCAGGTTTGCTCAACCCGTCCCTTTGTTGTGCAAGTGGACGGGATGGTAACGGCAGTAGCCCAAGTATGACCGCTGGCATCCTGCTTGGCAGAGCAATTACTGAAGTTTTTACAAGCATGGTAATGCTGCTCCGAATCGCTGGACCAAGTGGTTTGATATTCATGCTCGATCTTGTCGATGCTGGATGTAATTTTATAATTGCATCCACTGCAAGAAGTGGTGGAGACGCCTGTTGAATAGCAAGTAGGGGCTGTGGTTGTTACAGGACTGCCCATCGAATGGGGTGTAGCATTTTGTTTTGCACCACAAATACTGCATTCCTCATAATGCTCAGTATCGTTATAAGTGAATTTCCAGTCATGGTTACCATCGGGGCAGGGATCCACCGCCAACGCCGCGGGCATTAAGCTGACAATCATCACCAGCGTCAAAAAGAACGCCGGTACACGTTTTTTCCATAATCCGTTCATAAAACTTCCCTCCATGAAATCTCGGATTGCCAGTGCTTTCAGGTTACATAATATACCTTTCTATAAAGTACCTGAAACCACCCCTGAAATCATGAACAAATTATGAACAAGCGGCAACATTTTCGTATCAGATCGGTTACAATTTGTGGAAAAGCGGCGGCTTTCCGGGGATTCCGCCGCCTTGGGCTCTAGTCTGGTAAATATTTCTATTTTTGGGCGAGCGGAGAGGGACCCCGCACCGGGCGGACAAAAACCCGCCCCGCCGGAAAGGTTTCCCTTTACAAATAAATCTTCCTCCTATATAATACTATGGCTAATGAAATTGAGAAGAACGGAGAACCGCCATGGCTTTGATTGAGTACGACGCCTATAAACAAAAACTCCGGGACCTGCGGCCCGAGCTGGACAAGCTCTCCGCCGCCCTGGATATCGAGAGCGCCCGCCAGGAGGCCGCGCGGCTGGAGGACGAGACCGCCCAGGAGGGCTTTTGGAACGACCTGGAGCGGTCCCAGAAGGTTCAGATGCGCCTCAAGCAGCTTCAGAACAAGGTTGCCAAACAGGAGAAGCTCCTCTCCGCCTGGGAGGATTTGACCGCCCTTTGCGAGATGGGCCAGGAGGCCGAGGACGGGGAGATTCTGGAGGAGCTCAAGGGCGAGTTCGCCGCCCTGGAGCGCCAGGTGGAGGAGTCCCGCATGGCCACCCTCCTCTCCGGGGAGTACGACGGGGCCAACGCCATTTTGCAGTTCCACCCCGGCGCCGGCGGCACCGAGGCCCAGGACTGGGCTCAGATGCTCTACCGCATGTACACCCGGTGGGTGGAGCGCCACGGCTTCAGCTACAAAATTCTGGACTACGAGGACGGCGACGAGGCGGGCATCAAGTCCGCCGCCATCTCCATCGAGGGGGAGAACGCCTACGGGCTCCTAAAGAGCGAGAACGGCGTCCACCGCCTGGTGCGGGTTTCCCCCTTTGACGCCAACGCCCGCCGCCAGACCTCTTTCGCCGCCGTGGAGGTCATGCCGGAGATCGAGAACGACGAGACCATCGAGATCCGGGAGGAGGACATCGAGATGCAGGTCTACCGGGCCAGCGGCGCCGGCGGCCAGCACGTCAACAAGACCTCCTCCGCCGTGCGCCTCATCCACAAGCCCACGGGCATCGTAGTGGCCTCCCAGCAGGAGCGCAGCCAGTTCCAGAACAAGGACAACTGCATGAAGATGCTCCGGGCCAAGCTTCTGGAGCTGAAAGCCCAGCAGCACGCGGAGAAGATCAGCGACATCAAGGGCGTGCAGATGAAGATCGAGTGGGGCAGCCAGATCCGCTCCTACGTCTTCATGCCCTACCAGATGGTGAAGGACACCCGCACCGGCTACGAGACCGGCGCCATCGACGCCGTGATGGATGGAGACCTGGACGGCTTTTTGAACGCCTACCTGACCCAGCTGGCCACGGGCGAATTGAAGAAGTGAAGAAGTAAAGAGGGGGCTTTGCCCCTGGACCACAGCCCTCCCCAAGAGGCGCGGCCATATAGCCGCGTCCCTTTTCTGCACCTTTGCACAGATAGAAAGGAACACACAGATGAAACAACACCCTCAGCCGCCCATGCAGGAGAACAAGATGGGCGTGATGCCCATCGGGCCGCTGCTGGCCGGCATGGCCATCCCCATGATGGTCTCCATGCTGGTCCAGGCCCTTTATAACATCGTGGACAGCGTCTTCGTGGCCCGCATCAGCCAGGACGCCCTCAACGCCGTCTCACTGGCGTTTCCCCTGCAGAACCTGATGATCGCCGTGGGCGGCGGCACCGGCGTGGGCATGAACGCCCTGCTCTCCCGCTCACTGGGGGAGAAAGACCAGGAGCAGGCCGATCGGGCCGCCAACACCGGCATCTTCCTCTTCTTCCTCAGCGCCGTCATCTTCGGCGTGTGCGGCTTTGCCCTGGCCAGGCCGTTCTTCCTGGCCCAGACGGATATCGCCCCCATTGTGGACTACGGCACCACCTACGCCCGGATATGCCTGGGACTGTCCATCGGCATCTTCAGCCAGTTCTGCTTTGAGCGGCTGCTCCAGTCCACCGGGCGGACGGTGTACTCCATGGTCACCCAGCTCATCGGAGCGGTCATCAACATCATCATGGATCCCATTTTGATCTTCGGCCTCTTCGGCTTTCCCCGGATGGAGGTGGCGGGGGCCGCCGCCGCCACGGTGCTGGGTCAGATCATCGCCGCCATCCTGGGTCTTATCATCAACCTGAGGTGCAACCCGGACATCCATATCCGTCTGCGGGAAATCCGGCCCCACAGGGCCATCGTCCAGGAGATCTACCGGGTAGGCGTGCCCTCCATCGTGATGCAGTCCATCGGCTCCGTCATGGTCTTCGGTATGAACCAGATTCTCATGGCCTTTACGGACACCGCCACCGCCGTCTTCGGAGCCTACTTCAAGCTCCAGAGCTTCATCTTCATGCCCGTGTTCGGGCTGAACAACGGCATGGTGCCCATCATCTCCTACAACTACGGAGCCGCCCGGCTGGACCGGGTGAAGCGGACCTATAAGCTCACCGCCGCCACCGCCACGGTGATCATGTGCCTCGGCTGCGCCGCGTTCAACCTGTTTCCCGAGGTCCTGCTGGGCTTTTTCAGCCCCTCGGAGGAGATGCTCTCCATCGGCACCGTGGCCCTGCGGGTCATCAGCTACTCGTTCCTGCTGGCGGGATTTGACATCATCGCGGGCTCCGTGTGCCAGGCCATCGGCAACCCCGTCTACACCCTCGTCTGCTCCGTGTGCCGCCAGCTGGTGGCGCTGCTGCCGGCGGCGTGGCTTCTGGCCCGGACGGGGATATTGGACCTGGTGTGGTTCTGCTTCCCCATCTCGGAGGTGGTGTCTTTGGTGCTGAGCATCTTCTTCCTGCGGCGCACCATGCGCCGTGTGGAGGCCCAGATTGGGACGGCGGAGTGAGGATATCCGCGGAACCGGAAAAAATCGAGCGTCCCCGTCCGGCGGCCAAGGGCCGCCGGACGGGGACGCTGTGTTTTGAGGGAGCTGCCCTCCACCAAATGCCGCCATTTCACGGCTTTGGCCGGGAGATCCGCGGGGCGCGGCCGCTATCTGCGGATGCCCCGCCGGGCCGCCTCTTTTCGAAGAAAGTCACAGAACTCCCCGCAGTTGATCCTGCCGTAGAGCCCCGCCTTTCCCGCCGTCATGTTTTTCTTCAGGCAGTCCGGGACGCCCACACCGCTCTTGAAATGGATCCGATCCTCGGGGGCCCAGGCGCCCTGCTCCTGGTTGTTCTCGTGGACCCAGAAATCCACATTGGCCGAGGTCAGGATGTAGTCAACGGCGATATCAAGTTCCGCCTGCGAGTCAAAACTCACCTGATTGTTCCTGCCAAATACGATTTTGCCCATGGATGCACCTCCTTTCTCATGAGGTGTAATGCGCGTTGATGGCGTTGATGACCCCACGGAAGTCCCTGTCCTCGATCTCTGAGAAGCTGTCATCGTCAAAGCCGACGCTCAGCACAAACAGAAGATTGGAAAACTCGTAGATGGTCTCCGCGGAGGGGCCCGCCAAATTCTCGCGGATCCGCTCCACCTTGGAGAGCAGCAGCAGATGCTGGTATTGCCGGTCGATTTCCTGCGTGCGGCCGCTGGGGTGGGCGTAGCCGAGGTGCTGGGTGGGCGTGAGGGCCGCCAGGTTCTCCAGATAGGAGCCGATCTCCGGATAGAGGGACTCCGGAAAGATGTGGTGTACATGGATGGCCTGGTCCGCCAGGTGCGCGGGTTCCAGGTGCTCCGTCCGTCCGCCGCGGACCTGGTCGTTGAAGAGCCGGAGATACCGCTTGGCCTTGGCGGACTGGTAGCGATAGTACGCCTCGTTGACCTCCGCGGGGTGCGCAGCCGCGTACTCTTTCCGTGTGACCCCCTTGGGCTTGTCGGCGTACACGTCCCGGAAGTTGTTGCGGTTGTACATCAGCATATCGTAGGTGATGATCTGCTGGGACAATCGGCCCTTTTCCGTGCCGCGGGAGTTGTGGAAATACGCCAGCGGATTGAGCACCTTGATGAAAATACGGTTGCACTCCACAACGCCGTTGATTTTTGTGTGGCGAATGATGAAAGAGGAAAAGGTCTCTTTTGCGGCCCGGTAGCCGTCCTTGGTCTGGGTTTGGAAGAACGCCTCAAAAGCGGGGTAAATGCCGCTGTCCCGCAGAACCTTCTCGATGTAGGTCCGCAGGAAAAACAGCGCGTTTCGCTCCCGCAGGGCGATGTACTCCAGGACCTCCATGCTGTTTACCCGGTAAAAATTCTTGTTGCCGTGCTTGCTCTTCAGGAGAACCCCGGCGTTTGCCAGCATCTCCATGGGCTGCTGGAAAAACTTGTCGTACTCATTTCTGGCGGCGGCGCTCTCAACACCCGGCTTTTTGAAGATGGCCTCCACGTTCTCGACGGTGTATCGGTTGTGCCAGATCTCGGAGGTGGTGAAGACGCGCTGTCCGTCCGGAAGCGCGCAGCGGCAGATGCAGTCCGCCACCACCGTGACCACATCCGCCGCGCACTTCTGGTCGATCCACCGCCCGTTTCCGCTCTTGCGGAGGTCGTAGTCAAACCGGCTGCAAAAATTTACGAGGTCCTGCTGCGTCAGCATTTTTTCACCACCTCTTCTGAACCGGAAGGCGCGCGCTGGAGGTTCTCCCGCTCATCCAGTGTCTCCTGGATGGGGGCCGCCTTTTCGTCCTCTCTCAAAAGACCGTAGAAGAACACCGAGTAGGCGTCCACGTTCAAAGACCGGGTCTGATAATTTCTGGCGGTCTGGTAGAAATCCCGGTACTCCTGGGTGGAGAAATAGGCCAGCTGCGCCTCCGTGGGGGAGACGCCGTTTTTCGGGATGAGGATGGCCAGAGAGCCGTTGACAAGGGTGCCCGCGGGCTTTCGGATCACCCGCGGCTTGTAGGTCATGTTGGGGGTGAGATACACGTCGTCCCGCCGCAGGTACTCATACACGGCCAGGGAGGATGCGGCGTCGGGCGATATGTATGCGTCGTATCCCTCAATATCCACGATGGCCGTCCCGCTGTCATTGATGTTGCGGGATTTCAGCACTCGAATGCCGCCGGCGGCGGAGAGGAGCTTGTTTGTGATCTGCCGGTCGCGGAATACCCGGAAGACGTTGAAATCCAACCGCCGGCAGACCTGGTCAAAGGCCTTGTTTCGGTAGATGATCCAGTAGGGGAGCTTTTTGTCGAAGATATAGCTCTGGGGCTGTACGAGGTGGATGCCGCGGGTTATGGACGCAACGCGGGTGCGGGACGGCCGGCCCTGGAGGTTGATGAGGATGGCGAGAGTCTCCACCAGCACGCCGGGGAATCCCTTTTCCCCGAAGTCGATGATAGACTCCACCGCCTTTGCCGAGAGGTACTCCCTGGTTTTGGCAAATTCCGGCGTGTTGAGCAGGAACTTCGGAAAGACCAGGGCGACGTAATTTCCGATGCGCATCGCCTTGTCGAGAAAGAACGAGCAGATATTGGTGGTGTCCTGGTTGACCGCCTCGCCGCGATAGACGCGCAGCAGAGGATTGGCGGACTTCATTTTGTGAAAGGGGGGGTTGCCGATGACGTAGTCGTACTTCTCCCCAAACTCGTGCAGCAGGAAGTCGTCTGCGATATAGTTGATCGTGCAGGTGTCGGGGATGTCGTAGCCTGCCAGAATCAGCCTCGCGATCTCCAGGCTGTGGGCGTCGATGTCCACGACGTCCAAAATCACGTTCCGCCCCTCGAATTTTTTCGCAATGAGAGGGACGAAGTTCCCGACGCCGACGGAGGGCTCCAGAATTCTGACGGTCTTTTGATCCGTGTCCGGCAGCGCTTTCATCATCTCCGTGATGAGCGCCTTGCCGGTGAAAAAGGCGGCGTGATCGGTGGGGCTCGTGTTGGCCAGCTCCGCGATTTTTCCCAGGGACGCCGCGGACAGGGACAGGGGGTTCTCGGTGATAAAGCGCTTGAGCGCCTCCGTGTCGGAAAGGCCGCGCTCTTTGACAATCCGATGGATGGCCGCCCGGTTCAGCGGCGGAGAGGCGGCGGCCCTGGCGATCTTCTTTGCGATGGCCTGGAAAATCGCCGTGGGAACGGCCTCTCCCAGGGACTGCCGGATCTTGATCTCCTCTTTTTTCAAGAAAGCGCGCTTTTTCGCGGGGGACAGGCGGTTGAGGGATTCCAGGTCCGCCTCCACCCATTTGAAAGAGCGGGGCACGGTCATCATCAGCATCAGCTCCCGGATGCTGAAAACCCGGTCGTCCCTGGGGTGGATGGTATTCTGGCTGGCAAGCTGGTCGTTTCTCGTGTGGATGCAGGGACCCACCTTGTCCCAGTACTGGCGGCGGTACTTGTCCCCGTTTTTCTGCTGGTTGATGACGATCTTTCCGTTCTTGATCTGATGGGGCTTTTTTTGATCGTCGCTGTTTTCAAAGGCCGACTGCCCCTCCCGGAGATCGGCGATCCACGCCCGCATGTGCTGGGGGTAGACACGGAAAGAGTGGTAGATGTCGCTCTCGTCAATCTCGCCGAACCGGCGCAGGGGCTTGAGATCCCCGATGACCTGGCGGAGCGTCCGCTCCTCCACCGGCGCGGGGTACAGCTCCAGCGGGGAGACCTCGTCCGCGTAATCTCTGGAGACGCCGATGACCACGGTCCGCTGCCGGCTGGAGCAGGCCCCGTAATTTTTAAAATTGATCACCCGGGAGACATAGGAGTACTCCGCGCCTAAATTGTTTTCAATGGCCTCCGCGATGGACTTGTTGACGCCGTCCGTGTCCGTGCAGACCGTCTTCATAAAGGCGGGGACGTTTTCAAAGATGAAAAAGCGGGGGTTGATCCGCTGGATGATCTTGATGGACTCGATGACCAGGGAATTGCGCACAATCTCCGTGGAGCTCTTCTTGTGGTTGGCAACGGACATGCCCTGACAGGGCGGAGTTGCGATGACCACGTCGACGCGGGAGAGAGACTCCTCCCGCCGCCACAGATCGATCTGGGCGTACAGCGCGGCCTTGGTCTCGTCCTTTGCGAGATCCCCGCAGATATATCCGCTCTCGTATTTGCACTTGTGGTTGTACCGCTGAATATCCAGTCTCCTGGGAATCAGCTCGTTTGTCGCCACGCAGTCAAAGTGCTCCAGATGAAAGCCGTAGCACCCGATTCCGGCACTGCTGAACAAGCTGATGTATGTGGGCCGCCTGTCTGTGTTCATCTTTTGTACCATCCTTACATCGCTTGCCTGTCACCGGGAGTTTACGCCGCATGGTCATCGATTCCCCGAAGGAAAGGGGGTTCGCTGGGGCTTCCGCCGCCGCGTGGGGCGGCGCGTGTCCGCGGCTTCGCAGAGTGTGGTTTTATCGGGATAGACTGCGGTTTTCCTGGCCGGCCGCGGTCTGAAAGCGTTCCGCCAGGCACCTTTTCAGTATACCGCAGGGCGGCTGTAATTGCAACGATAAATTGCGGGAAACTCCAATTTATTCTCCAAAAGCGGGGAGTTTATAATCTTGAGATGGATAACGGAGAGCGGAGGGACGAAGGCGCTCCTCCGGGAAAAAGGCCCTCACCGGCGCTTTCTCCGATGAGGGCCTCTCTCTATGAATGCCGCCCGGCCTCAGCCGTTCACTCCCATTCAATCGTCCCGATGGGCTTGGGCGTCAGGTCGTAGAGCACCCGGCATACCCCCGGCACCTCCGCCAGCACCCGGTCGGTGATGGTCTTCAGCACCGCGTAGGGGATCTCCGGCACCGTGGCGGTCATGGCGTCTACGGTGTTGACGGCGCGGATGATCACCGGCCAGTCAAAGGCCCGCCTGCCGTCCCGCACGCCGGTGGAGCGGAAGTCCGGCACCACGGTGAAAAACTGCCACACCTTGTCCGCGAGGCCCGCCTTGGAGAACTCCTCCCGCAAAATAGCGTCGGACTCCCGCAGGGCCGCCAGGCGGTCCCGGGTGATGGCCCCCAGGCACCGCACCCCCAGGCCGGGGCCGGGGAAGGGCTGGCGGTCCACCATGGACGCCGGCAGGCCCAGGGCCCGGCCTACCACCCGGACCTCGTCTTTAAAGAGGAGCTTCACCGGCTCCACCAGCTCGAACTGCATTTCCTCCGGAAGCCCGCCCACGTTGTGGTGGGCTTTCACGCCGTCGCTCTCCAGGATGTCGGGGTAGATGGTCCCCTGGGCCAGGAAAGAGATGCCCTCCAGCTTCCGCGCCTCCTCGTCAAAGACCTTGATAAACTCACCGCCGATGATCTTGCGCTTGCGCTCCGGCTCGTCCACCCCGGCCAGCAGGTCCAGAAAGCGGTCCGTGGCGTCCACATAGATGAGGTTGGCGTCCATCTGGTTCTGGAAGACCTCGATGACCTGCTCGCTCTCGCCCTTGCGCATGAGGCCGTGGTTCACATGGACGCATACCAGCTGCCTGCCGATGGCGCGGATCAGCAGGGCGGCCACCACAGAGGAGTCCACGCCGCCGCTGAGAGCCAGCAGCACTTTCCTGTCCCCCACTTGGGCGCGGACCCTTGCCACCTGGTCCGCGATAAAGGCCTCCGCCAGCTCCGGGGTGTTGATCCGCCGCATATCGGCGGGCCGCACATTGTTTTCCATGGATGATCCTCCTCGTGAAAATTTTGGTTTCCGGTTTTTTTATACCATAACAGCAGGGGAAAAGCAATTAAAATCTGAGGGCGGAGACGCGGGGAAATACCGGGGATGGATCGGACGGGAGAGACTCCCTCCGCCATTTTTTCGGGGGGCGGTATAACCACTGAAAAAAACGTCCATACTCTCCCTGTACCAAATTAAGGGAGGGACAGACCATGAACAGATGGAAGTCGATTTTCGGCAGCGCCGGATTTTACGCGGTGCTGGCCCTGTGCGTGCTGGTCGTCGGCGTAGGGGGGAGCATTGCCCTGTTCTCGGGACGGGACAAGCCGGCGGAGGCGCAGAGCGTCCCCGCTGGGACGGATCTCATCGTCCCGGCGGAGGAGACGCCCGTCACGCCGGAGCTCCCCGCCCTGGTGGAGACCATTGGCCCGGCTGAGGAGGCACCCCCGAAGGAAGAGCCCCCGGAGGAGGCGCCGCCCCCCATGCCGGAGGTGCCGGTGGACGACACCCCGGTGACGGTGGAGGCCCCCCGGCTGATCGTCTCGCCGCTGAACGGAGAGGTGGTCACGGTGTTTTCCGTGGACCAGCTGGTGTACAGCGAGACGCTGGGGGACTGGCGGACCCACGACGGCATTGACATCGCCGCCGTCCAGGGCACCACGGTGCTCTCCGCCAGCTCCGGCACCGTGGCCTCGGTGACGGACGATCCCCTGATGGGCACCACGGTGACCATCCGCCACGACGGCGGCTATGAGACCACATACGCAAACCTCCAGGCCCGGCCCAACGTGGAGGCGGGGGAGACCGTCTCCGCCGGGCAGATCATCGGCGCGGTGGGCCGCACCGCGGCCGCGGAGTCCGCCCAGGGGCCCCATCTCCACTTCTCCGTCAAAAAGGACGGTGAGCCGGTGGACCCCGGCGAGTATCTCAAGCGCTGAGGGCGGGAGACCGCCGGTTCCCGGCAAAAAAGAGGGACGCCGTCTGCGGCGTCCCTCTTTCATTATGGCGGTGCGTTTACTTGCTCAGCTGCTCGTCAATGGCCTTGGCGGCGGTCTTGCCGGCGCCCATGGCCAGGATGACCGTGGCCGCGCCGGTGACGGCGTCGCCGCCGGCGTATACGCTGTCCCTGGAGGTCAGGCCGTCCTCGTTGACCACGATGCCGCCTTTCTTGTTGATCTCCAGGCCCTTGGTGGTGGACTTGATCAGGGGGTTGGGGCTGGTGCCCAGGGCCATGATGACGCAGTCCACGTCGATGTCGAACTCGCTGCCGGCCTTCTCGATGGGCCGCCGCCGGCCGGAGGCGTCGGGCTCGCCCAGCTCCATCTCGATACAGCGGATCTTGCTCACATCGTCGTTCTCGTCGGCGAAGATCTCCACCGGGTTGCAGAGGGTTTTGAAGATGACGCCCTCCTCCTCGGCGTGCTCCACCTCCTCTTTCCGGGCGGGCAGCTCCTCCATGCCCCGGCGGTAGACGATGTACACCTCGGCGCCCAGGCGCTTGGCGCAGCGGGCGGCGTCCATGGCCACGTTGCCGCCGCCGACAACCGCCACTTTCCTCGGGTGCTGGATGGGGGTGTCGGAGTCGGGGAGGTACGCCTTCATCAGGTTGATGCGGGTCAAAAACTCATTGGCGGAGTACACGCCCCGGTAGTTGACGCCGGGGATGTCCATGAACATGGGCAGGCCCGCGCCGGAGCCGATGAACACGGCCTCGAAGCCCTGCTCGGTCATCAGCTCGTCGATGGAGATGGTGCGCCCGACAACGGTGTCCGTGGCGATGGTGACGCCCAGGGCCTTCAGGCCGTCCACCTCTTTCTGGACGATGGACTTGGGCAGACGGAACTCGGGGATGCCGTAGACCAGCACGCCGCCGGCCAGGTGCAGCGCCTCAAACACGGTGACCTCGTACCCCTTGCGGGCCAGGTCGCCGGCGCAGGTGAGGCCCGCGGGGCCGGAGCCCACCACCGCCACACGGTGGCCGTTGGAGGCGGGCTTCTCCGGAGCCGCCTTGGCGTGCTGGTTGTGCCAGTCGGCCACGAACCGCTCCAGGCGGCCGATGCCCACGGGGTCGCCCTTCTTGCCCCGGACGCAGTACTTCTCGCACTGGCTCTCCTGGGGGCACACCCGGCCGCACACGGCGGGCAGGGCGGAGGTGGCCGCGATGATCTGATAGGCGGCCTCAAAGTCGCCCTTGGCCACCTCGGCGATGAACTCCGGGATATGTACCATGACCGGGCAGCCGGTCATGCAGGGCTTGTTCTTGCAGTTCAGGCAGCGCTGGGCCTCGTCCAGGGCCTGGGCCTCGGTGTACCCCAGGGCCACCTCCTCAAAGTTCTTGTTGCGGACGTTGGGGTCCTGGGAGGGCATGGGGTTTTTCTGTAAAGACATATTGGCCATGATTACTGGGCCTCCTTCTTGAACAGGTTGCAGGTCTCCTCGTACTTGTGCTTCTCAAAGGGCACATACATCTGATTGCGCTTCACGGCCAGATCCCAGTCCACCTTGTGGCCGTCGAAGTCCGGGCCGTCCACGCAGGCGAACTTCATCTCGCCGCCCACGCTCAGCCGGCAGCCGCCGCACATGCCGGTGCCGTCGATCATGATGGGGCTCATGGACACGGTGGTGGGCACGCCGTAAGGCTCCGTGGTCTTGCAGACGAATTTCATCATAATCATGGGGCCGATGGCGAAGATCTCATCGTACCGCTCCCCGGCGTCCAGCAGCTCCTTCAGCGCGTCGGTGACCAGGCCCTTGCGGCCGTAGCTGCCGTCGTCGGTGCAGATAATCAGCTTGTCGCTGGACTTCTTAAAGTCCTCCTCCAGAATCACCAGGTCCTGGTTTTTGAAGCCCACCACGGCGTGGACCTCGGCCCCGTCGTCGTGGAACTTCTTCAGCACGGGGTAGGCGATGGCGCAGCCCACGCCGCCGCCGACGACGCAGACCTTCTTCTTCCCGGCGGTCTCGGTGGGCTTGCCCAGGGGGCCGACGAAATCCTGGAGGCAGTCGCCCTGCTTCAGGTGGCTCAGCTTCTCCGTGGTGGCGCCCGCCGTCTGGACGATGATGGTGACGGTGCCCTTGTCCGGGTCGTAGGCGTTGATGGTGATGGGGATGCGCTCGCCGTGCTCATCCACCCGCAGGATGATGAACTGTCCCGGCTGGGCCTTTTTGGCGATCAGCGGCGCTTTGATCTCGTACAGCGTCACGGTGGGCCGCAGGGCCTCTTTTCTCACGATCTCATACATGTCGGTTCCTTCTTTCCACATTTTCAGTTCTGCGCGGACTGGTACTCAATAGGAGGTTATACACAGCTTCTATTCTACACGAACCGAGGCGGGCCGTCAATGCTTTCTCCTGCCACCAACGGAAATTAAAACATTTTGCCGATCATATAGCAAAATGATATGAGGAGGCGCAGGCGCGGGGGCGCACCGGTCAAAGCAGCGTAAAGCGCCGCCCCTCGGAGCGGACCACGCCCTCCTCCCGCAGGCGCTTGAGCTCCCGCATCATGGCGCTGCGGTCCGTGGCGATATAGTCCGCCAGGACGCTGAGGGAGAAAGGCAGGGTGAAGCTGTCCCCGCCGGCCCGCCCCGCCAGCTGGCGGAAGTAGCAAAGGAGCTTTTCCCGGATGGAGCGGCGGGAGAGCACGTCGATGCGCTCCGACAGGGCCTGAGCCTTGTCCGCCATCAGCCGCAGCATGTTCTGCACCAGGGTGCTGTGGTAGGCGCAGGCCCGCTCGCACCGCCGCAGGATGTGGGGATAGTCGATGAACAGCACCTCGCAGGGAGTGCGGCACACCACCTCCAGGCTGTCCCCCGCCGGTCCGGCGAAAGCCAGATCCCGGCCGAACACGCCGCCGGGGCCCAGCTCCTCCAGCACGGTGGCGATGCCCTCCTCGTCGATGCGGATCAGCGCCGCGGTTCCCCGCTCGATGACCCCCACGTCGTCCCGCCGGGCGTCCGTGAAGTCGTAGATCAATTCGTCCGCCTGAAACGTCCGCCCCACCGCCTGAAAACAGGGCAGCAGCCGCTGGTACTCCTCATAGGTGATGTCCTGAAACAAAGGACTCTTTTCCAATTCCCGGGGAGACAGCATATCATCACTCCTCCTTGTTGCATATACGACATCTCCATCATACCAGCATTGGCGGCAAATGTAAAGGGCAACCTCAGCCTGCCGTTTTGTGAAAATTAAGGCAAATTTCACAATTTGTTCATCAACACCGTCAAAGCCTCTTGTATACTATAACCAGCAAGATCCCATAACCTGCCATCCGCCCCAGGCGGGACCGCCCGCCGCCAGCGAGAAACGAGGCTACTATGAACATCGCTTATTTTCTGCTCCCCAAGAGCCGCACGGCGTTCCTGTATGACGACTACACGGTCCGTCAGGGACTGGAGAAAATGCGGTACCACGGATACGCGGCCATTCCGGTGATCTCCCGCAGCGGAAAGTACGTCGGCACCGTCAGCGAGGGGGACTTCCTGTGGTGTCTGCTGTCCGAGGAGGGCGGACGCCGCGCCACCCGCAGTCTGAAGGATCTGGAAAAGCTCCGCGTCCGGGACATCCTGCGTGAGGAGACGGCCCCTCCGGTGGGCATCACCGTCAGCATGGAGGAGCTGCTCACCAGCGCCATGAACCAGAACTTTGTCCCCGTGGTGGACGATCTGGAGAACTTCATCGGCATCATCACCCGAAAGGACATCATCCGCTATTTCGCCGAGGGGAAAACGACGGCGGAAGCCTCCCAGCGGATGCGGAAGATTGTATAAAAGAGCCGTGAGACCGGCGGGCAGTGCCCGCCGGTCTTTTGTGAGCTCAGACTTGCGCGTCGATCTTCTCTTTCAGCTCGTTGAGGTAGACCCACCGCTCCGTCCGCTCCTCCAGGGCGGCCTCCAGTTCCGCCTGCCGCCCCTGGAGCTCCTGGAGCCTCACGTAGTCGCTGCCGCAGCGCTCCTGGGCCGCCCGGCACTCCGCGACCTGCGCCTCCAGCGCCTCCAGCTCACCGTCGATGGTCTCAAACTCCTGCTGTTCCCTGTAGGTGAACTTCAGCTTCCGCTCCCGGGGGCGCTCCGCCGCCGGGCGGGGCTTTTCCGCCGCCGCGGGGGCGGGGGCCGCCTCCCGGCGCTTCGCCGCCCAGTCGGACCAGTTGCCGGTGAACCGCAGGACCTCTCCGCTTCGCACCTCGAAAATGGACTCCGCCAGCTTGTCCAGAAAGAAGCGGTCGTGGGACACCGCCAGAATGGGGCCGGGGAAGGACTGGAGGTAGTCCTCCAGGATGGACAGGGTGGTCACGTCCAGGTCGTTGGTGGGCTCGTCCAGCAGCAGCACGTTGGGGGCCGCCATCAACACCGACAGCAGGTACAGCCGCCGCCGCTCCCCGCCGGAGAGCCGCCCGATGGGCACGGACTGGAGATCCCCGGGGAAGAGAAACCGCTCCATCATCTGATTGGCGGAGATGGTCCCCTCGCAGGTCTCCACCTCGTCGGCGATGGAGTGGATGAAGTCGTACACCCGCTGATCCAGGTCCAGCTCCCGGCCCTCCTGGGAGAAGTGGCCGATTTTCACCGTGGCCCCCATCTCCACCGACCCGGCGTCCGGCTGGAGCTCCCCGGCGATCAGGCGCAGCAGCGTGGATTTCCCCGCGCCGTTGCGGCCCACGATGCCGATGCGGTCCCCCCGCAGCAGATTGTAGGAGAAGCCGCCGATGACCGTGCGGCCGCCGTAGGTTTTGGTGACGTCCTTCAGCTCGATGAGCTTCTTTCCCAGACGGCTGGAGGCCGCCGCCATCCGCACCGCCTCGTCCGCCTCCGGCGCCTCCTGACTCAGCAGGTTCTCATAGCGCTGGACGCGCTCTTTGGACTTGGTGGAGCGGGCCCTGCACCCCCGCAGGATCCACTCCCGTTCCACACGGAGGATGGACTGGCGCTTGCGCTCGCTGCTCTCCGCCATGGCAAAGCGCTCCTCCCGCAGCTCCAGGTATTTGGAGTAGTTGGCCTCGTAATGGTAGAGCTTGCCCCGGCTCAGCTCGGTGATGTGGTTCGCCACCCGCTCCAGGAAGTAGCGGTCATGGGTCACCATCACAAGGCCGCCCCGGAACCTCCGCAGCCACTCCTCCAGCCAGGCGACCATCTCGCTGTCCAGGTGGTTGGTGGGCTCGTCCAGCACCAGCACGTCCGCCGGGTGGATCAGCGCCGCCGCCAGGGCGACCCGCTTCCGCTGCCCGCCGGAGAGGCTGCCCACTTTCCGGCCGTAGTCCGGCAGGCCCAGCCGATTCAGCATGGACTTGGCCTCGTACTCGTTCAGCGCCCGGAACTCCGGCGGGAAGTGGAGGAACACCTGCTCCAGGACCGTGGCGCTGTCCTCCATCACCGGGTTCTGGGCGAGGACGCTGACCTGGACGTTGGGATTCCGGGCCACGGCGCCGGCGTCCGGCTCCAGCGCACCGGCCAGCACCTTTAAAAAGGTGGACTTGCCGGTGCCGTTGATGCCGATGATCCCGGTCTTGTCCCCCTCGTTCAGATAGAAATTCACGTCCTCCAGCAGCTGGCGGCTGCCGAAGTTGATGGAGAGATGTTCCGCGGATAAGAGCATGTGGGGACCTCCTGAATGTTTCAAAAATCGGGGACGCGGCGCTGCCCGCGCGCACCCTTTCACAGTGTCCCCCACAGTATAGCACACGTCCCGCCTCTCCGGCAAGGCGGGAAATCCGGCCGCGCCGGAAAATTGACGCTTTCCCCGGTTTTAGCAGTTGCGTATTCCAAACAAAACTGGTATACTAATATATCTACCGTATTTGTGTATTTAGGAGCCTGGCTATGAATAATAAAAAACTCTCCCGCCTGCTGGAGCCCAACTTAAAGCTGTACTTCCTCTGCATGGTGCTGTTTTGTCTGCTGGCATTGGCGGTGAATCCCCTGCTGGCCGCGGCGGAGGCCTGCGTCACCGCGGCGCTGTACGCCTACTTCTCCCAGGTGAACAAGAAGCGCCGCCAGGGGATTCTGCAGTACATCGACTCTGTCACCGGCAGCGTGGACACCGCCAGCAAATCCACCCTGATCCACTCCCCCCTGCCCATCATGGTCTTCCGGCCGGACACCGGGGAGGTCATCTGGAGCAACGAGGATTTCCTCCAGCTGGCCGGGGTGCGGGAGCACCTCTTTGAGATGCGGGTGGAGGACGCGGTGCCGGACTGCCCTGTCCAGTGGCTGCTGGAGGGGAAGCAGGAGTGCCCGGAGCGGGTGGTGATGAACGGCCGGCGCTTCCGGGTCTACGGCAGTCTGGTGCGGGCCAGGAGCCGGACCGGAGAGCAGAATCTGGTGGCCACCACCTACTGGGTGGACGTCACCGAGGCCGACGCCCTGCGGGAGGCCTACGCCGCCACCCGCCCCGTGCTGGCCCTTTTGACGGTGGACAACTACGAGGATCTGATGAAGACCTGTGCCGACACCCAGCGCAGCGGCATCCTGGCCCAGATCGACGAAAAATTGGACCAGTGGGCCGCCGGCAGCGACGGCGTGCTTTTAAAGACCGAGCGGGACCGCTACCTCTTCCTCTTTGAGGAACGGCACTACGAGCACTTCCTGGAGGAGAAGTTCTCCGTGCTGGACGCGATCCGGGACATCAAGCTGTCCGAGGGCGTCCACCCCACGCTGTCCATCGGCATCGGAAAGGACGGCGCCACGCTGGCGGAGCTTTTGAAAAACGCCAACCTCTCCCTGGAGATGGCCCTGAGCCGGGGCGGCGACCAGGCGGTGGTCCGGGGCAAGGTGGACTTCGCTTTCTACGGCGGCCGGGCCAAGGCCACGGAGAAGCGCACCAAGGTCAAGTCCCGGGTCATGGCCAACGCCCTCAGCGAGCTGATGGCCGACGCGGGCCAGATCTACGTCATGGGCCACAGCTACGCCGACATGGACGCCCTAGGCGCGGCGGTGGGCATCTGCTGCGCCGCCCGGAAGCGGGGCAAAAGGGCCCAGATCGTCATGGACGTGGAGCGCAACGCCGCGGAGGCGCTGCTGTCGCGGGTCCGGTCCATGCCGGAGTACGCCGACGCGTTCATCTCCGGCGGCGAGGCCTTTTTGAAGATGCAGCCGGGGGCCCTTTTGGTGGTGGTGGACACCAACCGCCCGGAGCTGGTGGACAGCCCCCAGGTGCTGGACGCCTGCAACCGCGTGGCGGTCATCGACCACCACCGCCGGGCCGCCACCTACATCGAAAGCGCCGCGTTCAGCTTCCACGAGCCCTATGCCTCCTCCGCCTCGGAGCTGGTGACGGAGCTTTTGCAGTACCTCATCGAGCCCGCCGACCTCATGCGGGGGGAGGCGGAGGCCCTGCTTGCCGGCATCGTGCTGGACACCAAGCACTTCACCCTCCGCACCGGGGGCCGGACCTTTGAGGCGGCGGCGTTCCTCCGCCGGGCCGGGGCCGACACGGCGGATGTGCAGCGGCTGTTCCAGAACGATCTCAGCGACATGGTCTCCCGGTACGACATCGTCCGCCGGGCGGAGCTGTACCGGGGGGACATCGCCGTCTCCGTGGTGCCCCAGGAGGGGGTGGACCGGGTGGCGGCGGCCCAGGCGGCCGACGAGCTCTTGACCCTCAAGGGCGTGAAGGCGTCTTTCGTGCTCTACCGCAACGGGGACAACGTGCTGATGTCCGCCCGCTCCCTGGGGGAGGTCAACGTCCAGGTGATCCTGGAGGCCCTGGGCGGCGGCGGCAACTCCACCACCGCCGGCGGCAGCGTGGAAAACGGCGACCCGGAGGAGGTGCGCTCGAAGCTGCTGGCGGCCATCGACGCCTATTTTGAGAAATAGACGGGGGCAGCCATGAGACGGTTTTTACCCATTTTTTGTACCTTTTTCCTCTGCCTCGTCCCCTGCCTGGGTGTGATGGGGATCGCCTCCTGGCTGCTGACGTGGTACCCGGAGTTCGCGCCGGCCTGCGTCTTTGCCGCAGTCCCGCTTGTGACGGCGGGACTGCTCTCCGCCCTGCTGGTCCAGCGGGACAGGATGGAGGCCCTGGAGGGGCGGGTCCATACTCTGGAAAAACAGATTTCCTCTTTTGAAAACAGGGAAGATTCAAGTGATAAGGAGAAGAACCGATGAAAGTGATTTTACAGCAGGATGTAAAGGGCCAGGGAAAGAAGGGCCAGATGGTGGAGGTCTCCGAGGGCTACGCCCGGAACTTCCTCCTGCCCCGGAAGATGGCCATCCCCGCCACGGCGGACGCCATCAACACCATGAACCTCAAGGAGAAGGCGAAAAAGGCCGAGGAGGCCCGGCTGAAGGCCGAGGCGGAGACCATCGCCGAGAAGCTCAAGGAGTGCCAGGTGAAGCTCACCGCCAAGGCGGGCGCGGGCGGCAAGCTCTTCGGCGCCGTTACCACCAAGGAGATCTCCGAGGGCCTCCAGAAGCAGTACGCCATCGACGTGCCCAAGCAGAAATTGGTGCTGGACGAGCCCATCAAGTCCTTTGGCAGCTATCAGGTGAAGGCCAAGCTGGGCTTCGAGGTCACGGGCACGGTGTACGTGTCCGTATTCGAGGAGAAGTAATTCCAGGGGGAACATCCGGAATTTTCCCCGATCTCCAATTCCCGATGCGAAAGGGTGGTGTTTTTCTTGGCAAACGAGGACCTGCTTCTCCGTCAGATGCCCCACAGCCTGGAGAGCGAACAGGCGGTGCTGGGCTCCATGCTCATCGACGCCGACTGCGTCAAGGACGTGATGGACAAGCTCCGGCCCGCCGACTTCTATCTGCGGCAGAACCGGGAGATCTTTGAGACCATCTGCTCCATGTTCGCCTACGCCCGGCCCATCGACGGCATCACCGTCTGCGAGGAGATGCGAAAGAGCGGCACTTACGACGACCAGACTACCCGCTCGTATCTGGCACAGCTGATGGAGATCACCCCCACCAGCGCCAACGTGATGGAGTACGCCGCCATCGTCCGGGACAAGGCCCTGCTGCGGGGCGTGGCCCAGGCGGCGGCGGAGATCACCGCCCTGGTGCAGGAGGGCGTGGGAGAGGCCGCCGACATTCTGGAGGCGGCGGAGCAGAAGGTCTACGCCATCCGCCGGGGCCAGTCCGCTCAGGACATGGTGCCGCTGCGCCAGGTGCTGCCGGAGGTGCTGGACCGCCTCAGCGAGATGGGGGAGAGCGAAAACCACCTGCCGGGGCTCTCCACCGGCCTCTCCGCCATCGACCAGAAGATCACCGGGCTCAACAAATCCGACCTGATTTTGCTGGCCGCCCGGCCCGGTATGGGCAAGACCTCCCTGGCGCTGAACGTGGCGCTGAACGTGGCCAAGGGCACGGAGAAGACCGTGGCCATCTTCTCCCTGGAGATGTCCCGGGAGCAGCTGGCCGCCCGGCTTTTGAGCTCCGAGGCCCTGGTGGAGAACAACCGGCTGAAGACCGGCTACCTCCGGGAGACGGACTGGGAGAAGATCGCCGGGGCCGCCACCATCTTAAATAAAGTGGACATCCGCATCGACGACAACCCCATGCTGTCCGTGGCGGACATGAACGCCAAGTGCCGCCGGCTGGACAACCTGGGGCTGGTGGTCATCGACTACCTGCAGCTGATGACCTCCGCCGGGGGCCAGACCCGGGGCGGCGAGAACCGCCAGCAGGTGGTCAGCGATATGTCCCGGATGCTGAAGATTATGGCCAAGGAGCTGAACGTGCCTGTCATCTGCCTCAGCCAGCTCTCCCGCGCCAACGAGAAACGGGACGACAAGCGCCCCATGCTCTCGGATCTGCGGGAGTCCGGCGCCATCGAGCAGGACGCGGACATCGTGCTCTTCTTGTACCGGGACGACTACTACAACGAGGACTCTGAAAAACACAACATCGCCGAGTGCATCGTGGCCAAGAACCGCCACGGCGAGACCGGCAAGGTGGAGCTGCGGTGGATGCCCGAGTACACCCAGTTCTCCACCCTGGACAAGCGCTATGACGACGAGGAGGACTGAGACGCCGGAGGCCCGCCGCCGGGCGGCGCTGCCCCCGGCGGGGACGCGGGTGCTGTGCGCCGTCTCCGGCGGGCTGGACTCCATGTGCCTTCTCCACATGCTGGATGACTGGCGCCGGGAGGGGGGCGGCGGGGTGATCGCCGCCCACTTCAACCACTGTCTCCGGGGGGCGGCGGCGGACCGGGACGAGGAGTTTGTCCGGGAGATCTGCCGCCGGTGGAACATCCCCCTGACCGTGGGCCGGGGAGACGTGGGGGCTTTCGCGGCCCGGGAGGGCCAGACCGTGGAGGAGGCCGCCCGCACCCTGCGCTACGCCTTTTTGCGTCAGGCGGCGGAGGCGGAGGGCTGCGATCTTATATGCACCGCCCACCACGCCGACGACAACGCCGAGACCATTCTTTTGAACCTGCTCCGGGGCACGGGCCTCCGGGGCCTGACGGGGATGGACCGGGAGCGGGACGGGCTCTGCCGTCCTCTGCTGGACGTGACCCGGGCGGAGCTGGCGGACTACGCCGCCCGGTGGAATATCCCCCACAGGGAGGACGAGACCAACGCCGACCCGGACGCCGCTGCCCGGAACCTCCTGCGGCTCCGGGTGATGCCGCTTTTGAAAGAGCTGAATCCCCGGGCGGTGGAGCACATCAACCGGGCCGCCGGGCAGCTGCGCGCGGCGGACGATGCCCTGGAGGCGGAGGCCCGCCGCCGCGCCGCCTGCGCGGAGAGGGAACCGGGACGAATCAGCCTCCCGGCGGAGGCCCTGGCCCGGGCGCCGGAGGCCGTGGGGCCCCGGATGCTGCTGGGGCTCCTGGATCTCCTGGGCGTGGGGCGGAAGGACTTTGGAGCCGTCCACCTGGAGGCGGTGCTGGACCTTGCCCGGCGGGGCGGGGGGCAGATCGACCTGCCCCGGGGCGTCACCGCCCGGTGCCGCCGGGAGCGGCTGATCCTGGAGACCCGGCCCCAGCCCCTGACGGGGGCTCGGCTGATCCCGAACCAGCCCCTCGTCTGGGGGGACTACACCCTGACCCTGCTGGAGCGTCGGGAGGGAGAGGGTCTGGCTCTGGGTCCCGGCGGCGAAGCCGTCGGCGTGGGGCCCTGCCCGGCGGGGGAGCGGCTGACGCTGCCCGGGAGCCGGGGCGGACGCACCGTGAAGCGGCTGTGTCTGGACCGGGGCGTCTCCCTGGCGGAGCGGGAGACCCTGCCCGCCGTCTATGTGGACGGGACGCTGGCCGCCGTGTGGCGGCTGGGTGTGGACGTGAAATTCCTGCCGGAGGGGGACCGCCTCCGGTTTGTGAGAATTGAAAAAAAGAGAGAGGCGGATAGAGTATGAGAAGCGAGATGGAAAAAGACATTCTGAAGATTCTGGTTACCGAGGAGGAGCTGAAAAAGCGGATCGCGGAGCTGGGCGAGGCCATCTATGAGCGGTTCCAGGGCCGGCGGCCCCTGTTTTTGGGGGTGCTGAAGGGCTCTTTCGTGTTCATGGCGGACCTGGTGCGGGCCTGCCAGCTGAAGAGCGACGTGGAGTTCATCGCCGTCAGCTCCTATGAAAACGCCACCGTCTCCTCCGGCCGGGTGAAGATCAACCACGACCTCCAGCAGGACATCACCGGCCGGGACCTCATCATCGTGGAGGACATTCTGGACTCCGGCAGCACTCTGGCCTTTTTGAAGGACTACTTCCTCACCAAGGGAGCCGCCTCCATCACCATCGTCACGCTGCTGGACAAGCCCTCCCGCCGCACCAAGGCCATCAGCGCAGACTTCGCCGGCTTCGAGGTGCCCAACGAGTTCGTGGTGGGCTACGGCCTGGACTACTGCCAGGAGTACCGCAACATCCCCTACATCGGCGTGTTAAAGCCGGAGGTCTATGCGGCCCAATAAGGCCGGAGCACACCACGGGCGGCGCGGAGCGCCGCCGCCGGGAACGGCGTACGAGCGTTTTGTGAAAGCAAAACCTCGGAACGGCCCGGATTCACTTCGGGCCGTTTTGATCCGATCAAAGGGCTCCCGCCGGACTTGTCCGGCGGGAAAGGGCTGCGGCCTGGACTACTGCCAGGAGTACCGCAACATCCCCTACATCGGCGTGTTGAAGCCGGAGGTATATGCCGGCTGAGAAAAAGAGATCACGAATATGAACGGCTGTGACAACACCCGCCCCTGCCCGTGCACCTATGACTGCCCCCGCCACGGCAAGTGCTGCGCCTGCGTCGCCCATCACCGCGACCACGGCGAGGGCGTACCCGGCTGCTTCTTCTCCCCGGAGGGAGAGGCCGCCTACGACCGCAGCATTGAGGCCCTGGCCCGGGACCGCGGACTGATTCCCTGAGACGATACCTGGCAGGCCCCCCGGGGGACGGCCCCCGGATTACTCCCAGAGGAGGGATCTGATTGAGCAAGCACAACCGAGTGTCCAACAATTTCAGCTTCATCTTTCTGGCGCTGATCATCGCCCTGTGCGCCAGCTGGCTGTGGCAGACGGAGACCCGCTCCACCCGGCTGGACTACTCCCAGGTGCGCCAGCTCTTCATCCAGGAGAAGGTGGAGAGCTTCACCATTGACAGCAGCTGCAACCTGACCATGACACTGCGGGAGGAGCGGGAGGACGGCGTCAAGACTCTCCGCTATCATCTGTACGACTTCCAGCTCTTCTACGATGACCTCAACGAGCTGGTGCAGAGCCAGTACACCCGGGGCATCCTCACCGGCTACGACTACCCGCCGCCCAAGACCACCAACTGGCTGGAGATTTTGCTGCCGGCGCTTTTGACGCTGCTGGCGGTGGGACTGATGGGCTATTTCATCCTCTTCCGGGCCCAGGGGGGCGTGGGCGGCGGCGACCGGATGGCGAAATTCGGCACCGCCCGCACCCGCACCCTCAGCGACAAGGACAAGAAAGTTACCTTTGACGATGTGGCCGGGGCCGACGAGGAGAAAGAGGAGCTGCGGGAGATCGTGGAGTTCCTCCGGGATCCCCAGCGCTTTTTGGACCTGGGGGCCCGGATCCCCAAGGGCGTGCTGCTGGTGGGCCCGCCGGGCACCGGCAAGACGCTTCTTGCCAAGGCCGTGGCCGGGGAGGCCGGCGTGGGCTTCCTCTCCATCTCCGGGTCCGACTTTGTGGAGCTCTACGTGGGCGTGGGCGCGTCCCGGGTCCGGGACCTCTTTGACCAGGCCAAGAAGACCTCTCCCGCCATCGTCTTCATCGACGAGATCGACGCCGTGGGCCGCCAGCGGGGCACCGGCGTGGGCGGGGGCCACGACGAGCGGGAGCAGACGCTGAACCAGCTCCTGGTGGAGATGGACGGCTTCGCCGTCAACGAGGGGGTGGTGGTCCTGGCGGCCACCAACCGCGCCGACGTGCTGGATCCCGCCCTGCTGCGCCCCGGGCGGTTCGACCGGCAGATCTATGTGGGCCTGCCGGACATTAAGGGCCGGGAGGAGATTCTCCGCGTCCACGCCAAGGACAAGCCCCTGGCCGAGGACGTGGACCTGCGCCGCTTGGCCCGGGGCACCGCCGGCTTCACCGGCGCGGACCTGGAGAACCTCATCAACGAGGCGGCGCTGCTGGCCGCCCGGCGGGATCAGCACTTCATCGCCATGCAGGATCTGAAGAACGCGGAGATCAAGGTCATCGCCGGCCCGGAGAAGAAGAGCCGGGTCATCCCGCCCCACGAGCGGGAGCTGACGGCCTACCACGAGGCGGGCCACGCCGTGGTGATGCACGCACTGCCCGACCACGACCCGGTGAGCCAGATCAGCATCGTCCCCCGGGGGCAGGCCGGCGGCATGACCATTGCCCTGCCGGAGGAGGACCGCTCCTACCTCTCCAAGCAGTATATGGAGGACCAGATCGTGGCTTTGCTGGGGGGCCGGGTGGCGGAGAAGCTGTGCCTGGGGGATATCTCCACCGGCGCCAGCAACGACATCCAGCGGGCCAGCGCCATCGCCCGGAAGATGGTGGCCTCCTACGGTATGAGCGAGAAGATCGGCACCGTCTCCTTTGAGTCCGGCCACGATGAGGTGTTCATCGGCCGCACCATGAGCCAGGGCCGCAGCTACTCCGAGGCCGTGGCCGCCCAGATCGACGAGGAGGTCCGGGGCCTGGTGTCCGCCGCCTGCGAGCGCTGTGAGGCCATCCTCCGCCGGGAGCGGGACAAGCTGGAGACCGTGGCGCAGTACCTCCTGGAGCACGAGACCATGGAGCGGGAGGCGTTCCTGGCCGTCTTCGGAGAGAGCGCCCCGGAGCGGCAGAGGGAAGAGACGTAAAATTTTGGTGCAGAGGGCCGCCCCCACAGGCGGCCCTCTGCTGCTTTCGGCATAAAAATGGGCGGATAATACAAAAATACCACCGGCGGCTTCATCAAAATCACGAAAATAATTGTCCGCAGATCACGGACATTCTTCCACTGCAATGTTGATCAAAATCTGTGATTGTCTCTGTACAAAGGACAATAAGCCTGTACAATACGGACACTTTCGGGGCGGGAGGGGAGAGAAACCCCTCTCTTTCTGTGTATTATTCATCTTGCAAAACGCCGGAAAACCGCTTAAAATGTTCCACAAGTCTGGAATGGACTTCCATTCCGTCAATTCGAGGAGGATGAAAAGAATGAAGAAGCTATTTGCTCTGCTGCTGACACTGGCCATGGTTTTGAGCCTGGCGGCCTGCGGCGGCAATTCCGGCGGCGGCAGCTCCGACGGCGGCTCCGGCGCCTCCGGCGCGAAGGTCATCAAGATCGGCATCTACGAGCCCTCTTCCGGCGCCAACGGCGCCGGCGGCAAGAAAGAGGTCCTGGGCATCGAGTACGCCAACACCCAGGTCAGCACCGTTACCATCGGCGGCGAGGAGTACAGCATCGAGCTGGTGCCCGTGGACAACCAGTCCGAAAACGACAAGGGCGTCTCCGCCGCCCAGCAGCTGGTGAGCTCCGGCGTGGCCGTGGTTCTGGGCTCTTACGGCTCCGGCGTGTCCATGGCCGCCGCCCCCGTGTTTGAGGAGGCCAAGATCGCCGCCATCGGGTGCTCGTGCACCAACCCCGGCGTGACCCTGGGCAACCCCTACTACTTCCGGGTGTGCTATCTGGATCCTTTCCAGGGCAGCGTCCTGGCCAACCTTGCCAAGGACGAGTTCGGCGCCGAGACCGCATACGTGTTCACCGAGCTGGGCGACGACTACTCCGTGGGCCTGGGCGAGTACTTCACCCAGGAATGTGACCGCCTGGGCATCAAGGTGGTGGCCGATCAGAATCCCCAGGGCAACACCGATATGTCCGGCTTTGTCAACGCCGCCAAGAGCGCCGGCGCGGACGTGATCTTCGCCCCCTGCTCCACCACCGTGGCCTCTCTGCTGATCGACCAGGCCGCCTCCGCCGGCATTCCCCTGATCGCCGGCGACACCTGGGATGACGCGGTCATCCTCCAGGCCGCCAGCAAGTCCGGCGCGGACGTCTACTTCTCCACGTTCTACGATGAAGGCGCCTCCGACGCCGCCGCCGCTTTCATGGACGGCTTCAAGGCCTGGCTCAACGCCAACAGCGACAAGCTCTCCAACAACGGCGGCAGCGACACGGTCTCCGCCGTGTCCGCCCTGGGCTACGACGCCTACATGGTGGCCGTGGAGGCCATCAAGGCCGCTGATTCCGCCGACTCCGACGCCATCGCCCAGGCCCTCTCCGGCGTGACCTACACCGGCGTCACCGGCGACGTGGTGTTCGACGGCGAGGGCGATGTGGACAAGAACATCATCTTCATCAAGGGCGTGGACACCGAAAAGGGTGAATTCTATTCCGTGAAGGAGCAGGGCCTCGCCCAGTGAGCCTCCCCGCGGGAGACAGAGTATACGGCAGCGGGGGCGTTCCCCCCCGCTGCCGTACACGGCGTTTCGCCGCCGGTTTTCCGGAGGGCAGAGTGCGGTCTGCCCTCCGGAAAACCGGCGAAACCAGGAAATAAGGAGAGAGAGGATGGGACAAGTTTTGTCAACCCTGCTGCCAGGCATCTCCGTGGGCGGGCAGTACGCGCTGATCGCCCTGGGCTATACGATGGTCTACGGCATCCTGCGCCTGATCAACTTCGCCCACGGCGACATCTTCACGGTGGCGGGCTTTGTGATGTTCTACGCCGTCACCGCCATGCCGGTGCAGCTGGCCATCCCCTTTACCATCGCGATCACCGTGCTGCTGGGGTTCACGGTGGAGCGGCTGGCCTACAAGCCCCTGCGCTCCGCGCCCCGGATGAGCGTGATGATCTCCGCCATCGGCGTCAGCTACCTGCTGCAAAACCTCATGTGGTATATCACCGGCGGACAGCCCCAGCAGTACCCGGTGATCCCCTGGATCTCCGACAGCATCTCCGTCTTCGGCGCGGAGACCAAGCGGGTCACCGTCATCACCCCCATCCTCACCATCGTGCTGATTCTGGCCCTGGTGGCCCTCATCAAAAAGACCCGCATCGGCATGGCCATGCGGGCGGCCTCCCGGGACTTTGAGACCGCCCGTCTCATGGGAATCAAGATCAACAGCGTCATCTCTTTCACCTTTATCATCGGCTCTTTCCTGGCGGCGGTGGGCTCGTTCCTCTTTTTTAGCAACTACTCCACCGTCTCCCCCACCGTGGGCACCATGCCGGGCCTGAAGGCCTTTGTGGCGGCGGTGTTCGGCGGGATCGGCTCCATTCCCGGCGCCGTGGTGGGCGGCTTTATCATCGGTATCTGTGAGAATATCATCCGGGGCCTGGGCTACTCCACTTTCAGCGACGCGTTTACGTTCGCGCTGCTGATCGTGGTGCTGTTTGTAAAGCCCACGGGCCTCTTCGGAGAGAAGCTGGAGGAGAAGGTGTGAGGATGGAAACGAAACGCGACAAGACGATTTTCTGGGGCCTGGTCCTCATTGCGGCGTTTTCCGTGCTGTCTCTGGGGGCGGAGGCCGCCGCCGGGGCCACCGGCCAGACGCTTTTGATGACGGTTTTGAAAAAGGGCACCGTCTACGCCCTGCTGGCGGTGTCCATGAACCTGCTGAACGGCTTTACGGGCCTCTTTTCCCTGGGTCAGGCGGGATTCATGCTGATCGGCGCCTATACCTACGCCATTTTGACCATCCCCGTGGCCAAGCGGGCCGGGGTCTACCAGTACTACGACGGCGGCATCGTCCAGTTCTCCATTCCGGAGGCGTTCTCCGGCGTGTTGGGCGATCTGGTGGGCGGCGTCGTCGGAATGGTGGTCACGCTGGTGATCTGCGGCCTGCTGGCGGCTTTCTTCGGCTGGCTCATCGGTCTGCCGGTGCTGCGGCTCAAGAGCGACTATCTGGCCATCGCCACGCTGGGCTTCGCGGAGATTATCCGCACTTTCATCCAGTACGAGAGCTTCGCGCCCCTCACCAATGGCTCCAACACCCTGCGCCAGTATCCCACCTTCAAGCACCTCTACCCCTACGTCATCATTGTGGGCCTGTGCATTCTGGGCATCGTGCTGCTGGTGAACTCCACCTACGGCCGGGCGTTCAAGGCCATACGGGACGACGAGATCGCCGCCGAGGCCATGGGCATCAACCTGGCAAAGCACAAGATGCTCTCTTTCATCATCAGCTCTTTCTTCGCGGGGCTGGGCGGGGGTCTCTTGGCCATGTATATGAGCAGCGTCCAGGCAAAGGGGTTCACCGTGGCCATGACCTACGAGATCTTGCTGATGGTGGTCATCGGCGGGATCGGCTCCATCAGCGGCAGCATCATCGCCTCCTATCTCTTCATCGGGTGCAGCGAGTGGTGGCTGCGGTTTCTGGATGACCCCGGCAATAACCCGGGCAATCTCAAGCTGCTGGCCCCCGGCTTCCGGATGGTGGTCTTCTCCGTCTTCATCATGATCGTGGTGCTGTTCTTCCGCCGCGGACTCATGGGGGAGAAAGAGCTCCCGGATCTCCTCCGGAGAAAACCGAGGAAAGCAGGGAAGGAGGCCGCCGGAAAATGAGCGAGAACGTGCTGAAGATCGAGAACGTCACCATGCAGTTCGGCGGCGTGGTGGCCGTGGACAACATGAACCTGGAGATCAATCAGGGGGAGATCGTGGCCCTTATCGGCCCCAACGGCGCCGGCAAGACCACCGCTTTCAACGTGGTCACAGGCGTCTACCAGCCCACCAACGGCGCGGTGTGGTTCCAGGGGGAGAAGATCGTGGAAAACCACCCCCAGGGCAAAATGAAGCAGCAGTACAAGGGCCAGCACGCCGGGGAGTACACCGGCGTCCGCGCCCCCGCCCCCGACGCCATCACCAAGCTGGGCATGGCCCGCACGTTCCAGAACATCCGGCTGTGGAAGTCCCAGACGGTGTTTGACAACGTGCTCATCGCCAAGCACTGCCGGACCCACAGCAATTTCCTCTCCGCCGCCCTGCGCCTGAACCACAAGGAGGAGCGGGCCCAGCGGCGGCACGTGGAGGAGCTTTTGGAGCTGGTGGGCCTTGCGGATGTGAAAGACGAGCTGGCCACCTCCCTGCCCTACGGCAAGCAGCGGCGGCTGGAGATCGCCCGGGCATTGGCCACGGAGCCGAAACTGCTGCTGCTGGACGAGCCGGCGGCGGGCATGAACCCCCAGGAGACGGGCGAGCTGACGGCCTTTATCGGTGAGATCCGCTCCAGGCTGGGGCTGACCATATTCCTGATCGAGCACCACATGGACCTGGTCATGGACATCTCCGACCGGATCTACGTCCTGGACTTCGGCGAGCTGATTGCCCAGGGGACCCCGGCGGAGATCCAGAACAATCAGCGCGTCATTGACGCCTATCTGGGGGTGGCCGAGGATGCTTAAAATTGAGAATCTCCACGTGGCCTACGGCGGCATCCAGGCCCTCCGCGGCATCTCCCTGGAGGTGCCCGACGGGAAGATCGTCACCCTCATCGGGGCCAACGGCGCGGGGAAGTCCACCACCCTCCGGACCATCACGGGCCTGGTGAAGGCCCAGTCCGGCTCCATCCAGTGGAACGGCGGGGAGCTGCTGGGGAAATCCACGGATCAGATCATCAGCGCCGGCATTGCCATGAGCCCCGAGGGGCGCCGGGTGTTCCCGGACCTGACGGTGCTGGAGAACCTGAAGCTGGGAGCCTATCTTCGGCGGAACAAGGCGGAGATCGCAAAGGACCTCCAGTGGGTCTACGACCTCTTCCCCCGGCTGAAGGAGCGGGACTGGCAGCTGGCCGGAACCCTCTCCGGCGGCGAGCAGCAGATGCTGGCCGTGGGCCGGGCGCTGATGAGCCGCCCGAAGCTCCTCTTGATGGATGAGCCCTCTCTGGGCCTGGCTCCCCTGGTGGTGCAGGACATCTTCTCCATCATCGGCGAGATCAACCGCCAGGGCGTCACCATTTTGCTCATCGAGCAAAACGCCAATATGGCGCTGAAAATCGCGGACCTTGCCTACGTGCTGGAGACCGGCAGCATCACCATGCGCGGCACCGGCGCGGAGCTGCTGGCCGACGAGAAAGTGAAAGAGGCGTACCTGGGCAAGCACAGGGGCTGACATCAGGATAAAAAAACGGGAAAGAGCTGTGCTCTTTCCCGTTTTTTCCGTATTCTACGCCAGCATATCCAGTCCCGCCGCCTCCGGGACCGGCGTCTCCGGCTCCGGTGCGGCCATCACCGCCTGGGCGGCGGCGTACTGCTGCGCGGCCACCCCCGTGGAGACCCCCGCCGTGGAGGCGCTGAGCTCCTGTAATTGGGTCCGCAGCTCCAGCCTTGCGGCGGAGAGCTGCTCCTGTGTCCGATTGTCCATCTCTGCCTCCCGGATATAGCCAGATTCCCGGATGCTCCGCAGCGCCCGGGTGCGGGCGAGCTCCTGCCGGAGTCGGGCGGCCTTCTGGCGGTTTTCCTCCTCCAGGGCCTTTTTGCGCCGCGTCTCCGTCAGTTTTTCCCGCTGGATGTCCCGCTGTTTCTTCCCCGCCCGGCGGACGGCCTTTTGCAGCTGCCGGATGGACGCCTGGATGCGTTCTTTGTTGTCCGGATCGCTGCGCAGGGCGGACTGCAGCTGGGCGATCTTCCGCCGGGCGTAGCCGGAGGCGGCGGTGACCTCCCCGGGGGTCCTGGCCCGGGCCAGCTTGGCGTAGGCCAGCATGGGGGCGTCCCCGTAGCGGGTGTTCCTGGGGGCCTTGAACTGCTCTCTCCGCGCCTCCGCCTTCTCTCTGGCGTCCCGCATCATCTCGTAGACGCTCTTGGTCTCCCGTTGGGTGGAGGCGGCATAGTCCTGCTGCCGGGTCGGACCGGCGGCGCCGATCCCGCTGGAAGAAGCCATGGCCGTCCCTCCTCTCTGCCCTTTCCGCCTATACGGAGTATATCGGCAGAAACGGGGAAAAGGGAAATACCTCCGGTGAAAATTGGATGGAGTCTCCGGAATTTTTGTGAGATCCGTCAACAGACGGAGCTGTTATCTGGCAACAAACACCATAACGCTCCGGGGACGGATGGTGAAGCGGTCCTCCACCGCCCGCCGGGGCGGCTGGGTTTCCTGCCAAGTATCCACCGCCAGCTCCCAGTACATGGAGGCGGGCAGGCGGGGGAGGGTGACCTCCAGCTCGTTCCACCAGGCGTTGGAGGCGACATACACCATCTGGGGGCCGCCGCTGCGCTCCGCGCCGGCGAACAGCACGCCCACATAGTGCTCGTGGCTCTCGTAAGGGCCCTGGTGGTTGGGGGTGATCCCGTGGAAGCTGATGTCCGGGAAGCCGCAGGCGCCCCCGCTGAGGTTGGTCCGCAGCACCCGGTGCTCCTTCCGGAAGCGGATCATGTACTGGAAGAAGCGGAACATCCCCTCGTTTTTCTTAAGCAAAGACCAGTCCAGCCAGGAGATGATGTTGTCCTGGCAGTAGGCGTTGTTGTTGCCGAACTGGGTGTTGCAAAACTCGTCTCCCGCCAGGAACATGGGGGTGCCCCGGGAGCACATCAGCAGGGCAAAGGCGTTGCGGCACATCCGGCGGCGCAGCTCGTTCACCGCCGGATCCTCCGTCTCCCCCTCCACGCCGCAGTTCCAGCTGTTGTTGTCGTTGGCCCCGTCGGTGTTGTTCCAGCCGTTGGCCTGGTTGTGCTTTTCATTGTAGCAGTACAGGTCCCACAGGGGGAAGCCGTCGTGGCAGGTGAGGAAGTTGACGGAGGCGTTCTTCCGCCCCGCGCCGCCGTAGATGTCCTGGGACCCCGCCAGGCGCGCCGCCGCCGCCTGGGCGCAGCCCTCGTCTCCCTTGAGGTAGCGGCGCAGGTCGTCCCGGTAGCGGCCGTTCCACTCCGCCCAGCGGTTCCAGGCGGGGAAAGAGCCCACCTGGTAGAGCCCGCCGGCGTCCCAGGCCTCCGCGATGAGCTTCACGTCCCCCAGGATGGGGTCGAAAGCCAGCGTCTGGAGCAGCGGCGGGTCCCCCATGGGGGCGCCGTCCTCGTCCCGGCTGAGGATGGAGGCCAAGTCGAAGCGGAAGCCGTCCACATGGTAGGTGGTGACCCAGTAGCGCAGGCAGTCCAGGATCATCTGCCGCACGATGGGGTGGTTGCAGTTGACGGTGTTGCCGCAGCCGCTGAAGTTGTAGTACTTCCCGTCCGGCGTCAGCAGGTAGTAGATGTTGTTGTCAAAGCCCTTGAACGAGAAGAAAGGCCCCTGCTCGTTGCCCTCCGCCGTGTGGTTGAACACCACGTCCAGGTACACCTCGATGCCGTTTTCCTGGAACGTACGAATGAGGTTTTTCAGCTCGTTGCCCTCCCGGTTGTACTCCGTCCCGGCGGCGTAGCTGGTGTTGGGGGCGAAGAAGCTGACGGTGTTGTAGCCCCAGTAGTTGTAGAGCTCCTGTCCGTCCACCACCCGGTAGTCCTGCATCTCGTCAAACTCGAAGATGGGCATCAGCTCCACGGCGTTGATCCCCAGCTCCAGGAGGTACGGGAGCTTCTCCAGGAGTCCTGCGAACGTGCCGGGGCTCTCCACGCCGGAGGAGGGGTCCTTGGTAAAGCCCCGCACGTGTAGCTCGTAGATAATCAGATCCTCCATAGGGATCAGGGGCGGCTGGGCGTCTTTCCAGTCGAAGTCGTCCCGCACCACCCGGGCCCGGTAATGCTGTCCGTGGGGCGAGGACCGGCCCCACTGGCTCTGCCCCGTCACCGCCTTGGCATAGGGGTCCAGCAGATAGCGGCTCTTGTCGAAGATCAGCCCCTTCTCCGGCTCGTAGGGGCCGTCCACCCGGTAGGCGTACTCGAAGTCCTCGATGTTCAGCTTGAACACGATCATGGAGTAGACGTTTCCGATGCGGTAGCTCCTGGGGAAGGGCAGCTCCGCAAAGGGCTCCGCCTCCCCCCGGCGGAACAGCAGCAGCACAATGGAGCTGGCCCCCCGGGAGTGCACCGTGAAGTTCACGCCGCCGGGGATGGCGGTGGCCCCGTTGATCTCGTAGAACCCGGGGCGGACCTCAAAGCCGCTGATCTTGTTCATGGGGATCAGGTGGATGGTTCTGGGCAGCACCAGGGTCTCTCCGGTCCGGTTGATCTCTTCGCTCATAATATCTCCTCCGTTCTTGGGCCGGGGCTCACAGGTCCCGGATCAGGTCCTTGACAATGCGGGCGGTCATGCCCCAGATCACGCGCCCCTCATAGCGCCAGGAGGGCACCTCCACCGCCCCGCGGCTCCAGGCGTAGTCCCGGGGGACGCCCGCTGCCTCGTAGGGGAAGTCCTCCGGCAATTGGGGGACCAGCTGGTAGCGGGCCAGCACCGGCGGCGTACGCCGGAAAAAGTCCAGGGGGACCGTAAAGGCCTCCGCCACCTCCGCCGGGGAGGGACGCATCCGGGCAAGGCCCCACCGGGACACCACCCCCACCACCGGGTACAGCAAAAAGCTCCGCTGGCTGCATATAAAGTCCGACGGTCCCAGCAGCTCGATCTCCCCCTTGGGGATGGAGAGCTCCTCCTCCGTCTCCCGCAGGGCGCAGCTCTCCGGCGTCTCCCCCGCCTCCATGCGCCCGCCGGGGAAGCACACCTCGCCCCCCTGGCGCAGCGCCGCCGCCCGGGTCTCAAACAGCAGCTCCGGGCCCGGGGGCGTCTCCAGCAGGGGGACCAGCACGGCATAGCTCCGCTCCGCCCCCAGAAGCCCCGGCACATGGCCGCCGTACCGGCGGCGCAGGGCGTCCACGGCCCCGGTCACAGCAGCATCTCCAGGGCCTGGCGGCGGTTTTCAATGTCCACCACCGGCAGGCTGGGGGCGTACTCCCCGTCCAGGGACCAGGGCAGGTCCTCCTCCGTCTCCAGGTGGATGGAGGATACGTGCCGGAGCACCAGACCCTCCCTGTCATACTCCTGGTTTAAAAGCGCCACCACCAGGTTCTGGAGGTCCGCGGCGGTGCGGGGGTTGGGAATCAGCAGCAGCTCAAATTTCCCGTCGTCCAGCACCACCCGTTCCGGGTCCAGCTTCATGAGACCTCCGATGGAGGTGGAGTTGCAGACCGCGCCGAAGAGGTACTCCCCGTCCAGCGTCTCGCCGTCGGCGGTGAGCTTGATCCGATAGGGCCGCAGGCTGCCCACGTCCTTCATGCCCTCCAGAATATAGGCGAAGTGGCCCAGGGCGTTCTTGGCGGCCTGAGTGGCGGTGTAGGAGGTGCGGGTAAAGGCCCCGAAGGAGGCCACATATACAAAGTACCGCTCGTTCCAGCGCCCCACGTCCAGCTTCCGGGGAACGGCGGCCGTCATGGCCGCCGCGGCCTCCTGGGGCTTTGACGGCAGACGCAGACTGGAGGCGAAGTCGTTGGTGCTGCCCTGGGGCAGATAGCCCAGCAGAGGGGGGTGCTCCAGGGACATCAATCCGCTGACCACCTCGTTCAGCGTTCCGTCGCCCCCCACTGCGGCCACCGCGTCATAGACGCCGCCGGCGGCCGCCGCGGCGGCTGCCGCGTCTCCGGGCTCCGGCGTGGTGTTGTGGATGGAAAGGAGATAGCCGGCCTGGGAAAAGATCGCCGCCGCGTCGTACAACGGCCCCCGGGACTTGCTGCGCCCGGCCTTGGGATTGACGATCATCAGCAGTTTTTTTGCTTCCATATCAATTGCAGCGCCTCCTGACGCAAATACTGTTTCGAGGATGCAAAAGCAGTATACCACAGGAAAATCAGGATTGCAATTCCCCTGCCCGGCGTGTAAAATAGAGGAGAGACCAAAGAGAGGAGGGCCTTGTCCCATGAACCGGAAAAGCGCCCATGTCAAATACGGCGTCACGGCCTTTTTGACCGTCGGGGCCATCCTGCTCTTCTACGACACGTTTTTCGGCCGCCGCTGGCTGCCGGGCGTCTGGGGGCAGCTGATGGAGGCCGTCCGGCCCATTCTCTACGGCGCGTTCATCGCCTATCTCCTGGCGCCGGTGGTGAACTTTTTCGAGGACAGGCTCTTTTCCGCCCAGGTCCGCAGGGCCCGGGAGAAAGGCCGCTTCGCCGCCCCCGCCGTCCGGGCGGCCAGCCTGCTGATGACATGGCTTGTGGTGTGCCTGATGGTCTACATCCTGGCCTCGGTGCTGCTGCCGGAGCTCTACAAGAGCGTCCTCCAGCTCATCAGCAACGTGGAGAACTACTACAATACCATCGCCGGCTGGGTGGAGACGCTGCTGGCCACCTACCCCGACGTGGAGAACCTGGTGGTGGAGCAGATCAATCTCTACTATCAGGACATCACCGGCTGGCTGGGCGCCAACAACGTGGCCGACTGGCTCCAAAAGGCCCTCTCCCAGGCCCAGACGGTGATGAGCGTGGCCGCCGGCAGCGTGGTGGGGCTGGTGAACTTTCTGAAGAATCTGCTGGTGGGCGTCATCGTCTCCGTCTACCTGCTGGCCGCCAAGGAGTACTGCGCCGCGTTCGCCCGGCGGACGGTGTGCGGACTGTTCTCCCGGAACAACGCCGTCTGGGTGCTGCGGGGCGTCCACCGGGCGGACGTCATCTTCTCCGGCTTCGTCCGGGGCAAGCTCCTGGACTCCCTGATCATCGGCATATTGTGCTTCATCTGCTGCTCCATTTTGAAGTTTCCCTATACGCCCCTGGTGTCCGTCATCGTGGGAATCACCAACGTCATCCCTTTCTTCGGCCCCTTCCTGGGGGCCGTGCCCAGCGTCTTTTTGATCCTGCTGGTATCCCCCGTCAAAGCGCTGTACTTTCTGCTCTTCATCCTGGTGCTCCAGCAGGTGGACGGCAACGTCATCGGCCCTAAGATCCTGGGGGACACCACGGGCCTGAGCAGCCTGTGGGTCATCATCGCCATTTTGATCGGCGGCAGCTTCTTCGGCCTGCCGGGGATGTTCTTCGGCGTGCCGGTGTGCGCCTGCCTCTACAGCCTCTTTACGTTCCTGGTGGACACGCGGCTGAAAAAGAAGCGCCTGCCCCTGGAGGTAAAGGCCTACGACGGCGCCGTGCCGGACCCGGAGGCGGCGCCCGCCGTCCCGGAGCGTCCGGAGGACGATGCGGGGTGACGGGGAGGCCGCCGGAGCGGGGAAGAAAAAAGGGTTGCAATCGGGCGGCCCATCGTGTACAATACAGCCTGGCGGGTTTCGTTAGAAAAATAACGACCCTCCGGGCTGTATTCTCTTGCGGCGCCTTTGGCGCGAAACGCCGCAATCCCAAAGCAGCGCCCACAATTGAATAGAGCCGATTATTTCTGAGGGGCGGACAGTTTCCGCCCGACACTGACTCCCGTGGGGAGCAGTGATGTAAAGGAGAAATCGACATGAGGAAGAAACTTCTCTCGCTCTTTCTTCTGGTCAGCCTCCTGAGCGCCGTACTCTGCGGATGCAAAGACGGCAGCGCAGCAGAGACCCCGGAGGATCGGGCGGCCGCCGGCCAGCTGGTCGTCGGCATCGCGCAGGACCTGGACGACAGTCTTGACCCCCACAAGGCGGTGGCGGCAGGAACCAAGGAAGTCATGTTCAACGTATTTGAGGGCCTGATGAAGCCCACACCCGACGGAGACCTGATTCCCGCGGTGGCTGAGAGCTGCGAGCTTTCCGAGGACAAGACCACGTACACCTTTACCCTGCGTGAGGGCGTGCGGTTCCACAACGGCGAGCCGGTAGACACCGCGGATGTGGTATATTCCATCCAACGCTGCGCCGACGATACGGAGGGAGAGCCTCTGGTCCCGGCGCTTTCTGCTGTCAAGAGCATTACGGCGGACGACACCACCGTCACCATCACCCTGGACCAGCCCAATACCGAGTTTTTGTCCTACCTGACCCTGGCCATCCTGCCGGAGGGCTACGACCAGCAGGACACCGCCCCCGTGGGCACCGGACCCTTCAAGTTCGTCTCCCGGGCCGCTCAGGACAGCATCGTCCTGGAGCGCTTTGCGGACTACTGGGGCACTCCGGCCAGCCTCAACAAGGTGACTTTCAAGATCATGGAGAACGCGGACAGCATCATGGTCAGCCTCCAGAGCGGGGCCGTGGACCTGTTTGCCCACCTCACCAGCGTTCAGGCGGCCCAGCTGGGGGAGGACTTCAACATCGAAGAGGGCACTATGAACCTGGTGCAGGCGCTGTATCTCAACAACGCGGAGGCCCCCTTTGACGATGTGCGGGTGCGGCAGGCGCTGTGCTACGCCGTGGATAAGCAGGGCGTCATTGACATCGCCTTTTCCGGCTACGGCCATCCCATCGGCTCCAGCATGTACCCCGCTTTCGGCAAGTACTTCGACGAGAGTCTCTCCAGCCGCTATACCCCGGACCTGGAGAGGGCCAGGCAGCTTCTCTCCGACGCCGGATACCCGGACGGCTTTTCCATGACCATCACCGTTCCCTCCAACTACCAGCCCCACATTGACACCGCTCAGGTTCTCGTAAACCAGCTCTCGCAGATCGGCGTCACCGCCGAGATCCAGCTGGTGGAGTGGGGGACGTGGCTCTCCGACGTGTACGCCGGACGGCAGTTCCAGTCCACCGTGGTGGGCGTGGACGCCTCCAACATGACCGCCCGGGCGCTGCTGGAGCGGTTCAGCTCCACCGCCGGCAACAACTTTATCAACTACAATAACGCCGAGTACGACGAGCTGTTTGCCAAGGCCCTTTCTACCTTTGACGACGGGTCGCAGACCGCCGTCTACAAGCAGATGCTGCAAAATCTCTCGGACAACGCCGCCAACGTGTACATCCAGGATCTGGCGGACCTGGTGGCTGTCCGCAAGGGCCTGACGGGCCTCCAGTTCTACCCCATCTACGTGCTGGACCTGTCCGCGGTGCGGTACGAGTGAACCTATGAATGATCGGCCTCTCACAGGCCGGAGACCCCGAAGGGAGGCGAGACCATGAAGTACGCTGCCAAAAAGATCGCGGCCATGCTTCTCACCATGGTCATCGTCTCCCTTTTGGCGTTTACGGCGTTCTCCCTCATCTCCGGCGACGCGGCGGAGATCATGCTGGGCACCCAGGCCACGCCGGAGCGGCTGGCGGAGCTCCGGGCGGAGCTGGGGCTGGACAGGCCCCTGCCGGTGCGGTACCTCTCCTGGCTCTCAGGCTTCTTCACCGGGGACCTGGGGGTCTCCATCCAGTACAAGCAGCCCGTGTGGGACCTGATCGCCCCCAAGGTGCTGGTGACGCTGTGCCTGAGCCTTTTGTGCTTCCTTTTGATCGCGGCGGTATCCGTCCCCCTGGGCCTCCGCTCCGCGGGGAAGTCCGGCGGAGCCCTGGACGGCCTGGGCACCGTGGTGAACCAGCTGTGCATGGCGGTGCCCCCGTTCTTCACGGGCATTCTGCTGTCCTGGGGCTTCGGCATCGTGCTGAAATGGTTCATGCCCGGCAGCTTTCCCGACCTGGGACGGGACTTCCTGGGCGCGGTGAAGTATCTCTTCTTTGCCGCCGCGGCCATCGCCATCCCCCGCATCGCCATGACGGTGCGGATGCTCCGCGCCACCATCCTCACGGAGATGCAGCGGGACTATGTACGCACCGCCATCTCCCGGGGCAGCGACCGCCGCCGGGTGCTGTACCGCCACGTGCTGAAAAACGCCCTGCCCCCGGTGGTGACGTTCCTGGCCCAGACCATGGCGGAGATTGTGGCCGCCGGCATCGTGGTGGAGCAGGTGTTCGTCATCCCCGGCCTGGGGCGGATGCTGGTGACCTCCATCTCCAATCGGGACTACCCGGTGGTGCAGGCCATCGTGGTGATTCTGGCTTTCTGGGTGGTGCTGGCGGGCACGGCGGCGGATATCATCAATACGCGGATCGACCCGCGGCTGCGGCTGGGAGGTGAAGTATGAGACGGCAAAACGGATACCTCACCGCCGGGCTGATTCTGGCGGGGGCGATGGCGGCGCTGATCCTCCTGGGCTTCTTCTGGACCCCCTGCGACCCCAACGCCATGGGCATGGACCGCGCCGGCCCCTCCCTGGCCCATCTCATGGGCACGGACAACTTTGGCCGGGACATCCTCAGCCGGGTGATGAAGGGCGCCGGGGCCACCGCCTCCATCGCGCTGGCCACTGTGGCCATCGGCGCGGTGTGCGGCACGGCCGTGGGGGCCCTCACCGGGTACTTCGGCGGCGTGGTGGATGAAGTGCTGATGCGCTTCAACGACGCCCTGACGGCGTTTCCCAGCGTCCTGCTGGCGCTGGTGGTCATCAGCATCCTGGGGCCCGGGAAGCGGCTGAACGTAATCCTGGCCCTGGGCCTGGTGTTCATCCCCAGCTTCGCCCGGATCACCCGGACGGCGTTCGCCGCCCTCCGGGACGCCAACTACGTGCAGAGCGCCCGGCTCATGGGCGCGGGCAGCGGACGGATTCTGCTGGTGCACATCCTGCCCAACGTCATGCACGTGCTGCTGCCGGCCCTCACCATCGGCTTCAACAACGCCGTGCTGGCGGAGGCCTCCATGAGCTATTTGGGCATCGGCGTCACGCCGCCGGACGCCTCCCTGGGCTACATGCTCTCGGAGGCCCAGGGGATGTTTGGCATCGCCCCCTGGTACGCTGTCGGCACGGGCCTTGTCATCATCCTGATGGTGTTCAGCGCGGGCCTCATCGGCGAGGGTCTGCAGCGCGATCACGGGGAGGCGGTATGATGCTGGAGATCAGGAATCTGCACGTGAAATTCCACAGCCGGGACCGGGAGGCCGTGGCCGGCGTGTCCCTCACCATCCGGGACGGCGAGATCGTGGGCCTGGTGGGGGAGTCCGGCTCAGGCAAATCCGTCACCGCCATGAGCGTGGCGGGGCTGCTGCCCCGGAGCAGGTGCGACTACTCCGGCGAGATTTTGCTGGACGGCCGGGAGCTGCTGTACCTCCCCCGGGCGGATCTTCGGAAGATCCAGGGCCGGGAGATCGGCGTGGTGTTCCAGGAGCCGATGAGCGCCATGGACCCCCTGATGAGGATCGGCCCCCAGGTGGAGGAGGTGCTGGACATCCACCTGAAGCTCTCCAAGGCGGAGCGGCGGCAAAGGGCGCTGGCGGCTCTGGCGGCGGTGGAGCTGCCGGACCCGGCGGGCGTCTATGAGAAGTACCCCCACCAGCTCTCTGGCGGGATGCTCCAGCGGGCCATGATCGCCGCGGCCATCGTCATCCGGCCGAAGCTTTTGCTGCTGGACGAGCCCACCACCGCCCTGGACGTGACCATCCAGGCCCAGATTTTGGAGCTTCTCAAGAAGCTGAACGCGGAGAGCGGCATCTCCATGCTGTTCATCTCCCACAACCTCAGCGTGGTGCGCAGGCTCTGCGGCCGGGTGGCGGTGATGCAGCGGGGCCTTTTGGTGGAGGAGGGGGAGACGGACCGGGTGTTCTATCACCCCCGGCACCCCTACACCCAGCGGCTCATCGCCGCCATCCCCACCCGGGGAGGAAGGGAGGAGACCCCATGAGCGAGGAACTGGTTCTCTCCCTCCGGCACGTCACCAGCGGCTACCGGGAGGGCGGCCTTTTGCGGCGGGGGACGTACCAGGAGGTGCTCCACGACGTGACTTTCGACGTGCGCCACGGCGAGATCCTGGGCCTGGTGGGGGAGTCCGGCACCGGCAAGTCCACCCTGGCCCGGACTATCCTGGGCATGGTGAAGCCGGACCGGGGCGAGGTGATCCACTACACCAAGCGGCCCCAGATGATCTTTCAGGACCCCTACAGCTCGTTGAATCCCGCCTATCCCGTCTCCTGGATTCTGGAGGAGCCCCTGCGGATCTACGGCAAGTACGGCCGGTCGGAGCGCAGGCGGCGGGTGCGGGACATTTTGGACCGGGTGGAGCTGCCGGCGGAGTGTCTGGCGGCAAAGCCCTCGGAGCTCTCCGGCGGACAGCGGCAGCGGGTGTCCATCGCCGCGGCGCTGATTCAGCGGCCCCGGTTCCTCATTGCCGACGAGCCGGTATCGGCCCTGGATGTGACCATCCAGGCCCAGATTTTGAAGCTGTTGAAAACGCTGCGGGACGAGCTGGATCTCAGCTACCTCTTCATCTCCCACGACCTGAACGTGGTCTACCAGCTCTGCGACCGGGTGCTGGTGATGAAGCGGGGCCGCATTGTGGAGCAGGGGACCGTGGCGGAGATCTTCGACCATCCCCGGGAGGCGTACACCCGCCAGCTGCTGTCCGCCGCGGAGTAACGATAAAGCCGCCCCTTTCGCGGGGGGCGGCAGCGGACCATAGGAACCATGAAACATTTCTTTCTCCGACACAAAAAACTGCATATCTGGCTGCTGTCCGCCTTGGGCGTTCTGCTGGTGCTCCGGCTGTGCCGGGGAAACCGGGTCTGGATGAACGCCCTGGCGGACCGCGTCATCCTCCCCCTGCGGCGGGGGATGGGGGCGCTTTGCTACCGGGTGGACTTCTCCGTCATGGAGGTGCTCTACGTCCTGGCGGCCCTGGCGGCTCTCATCTACCTGGTCTGGAGCGTGATCGCCGTGGTCCGGGCCAGGGGCCGCCGGGGACGGCGGGCCTACGGCGCGGCGCTGGGCGCCGTCTGCGCCGCCGTGACCGTTTACACCCTGTTCTTCTTTTTGTGGGGCCTCGGTTTTTGGACCGACAGCTTTCAGGACAAGTCCGGCATCTACGCCCAGGGCGTGGCCCTGGAGGACCTCAAGGCTGTGACGGCCTACTTCGCGGAGCAGACGGCCCGGACGGCGGGGGACGTCCCCAGGGACGAGGAGGGCGTATTCGCTGTGTCCTGGCAGGAGATATTGGCGGACAGCCCCCACGTCTACGACGCCCTGGAGGAGGAATTTCCCTTTCTGGCGTTTGAGGATTGGGGGGTAAAGCCCATGTTCTTCTCCCGCCTCATGAGCCGGATGGACTTTACCGGCTTCTACTGCGCCTACACCGGGGAGTCCAATGTGAACATCGACAGCCCCGCCTGCCTCCTGCCCTCCACCGTCACCCATGAGCTGGCCCACCAGCGGGGCGTCGCCTCGGAGCAGGAGTGCAACTTCCTGGCAGTGCTGGCCGCCACCACCAGCGGAAAACCGGCCTACGTCTACTCCGGCTGGCTGATGGGGTACATCTACCTGGGCAACGCCCTCTACGCCGCCGACCAGGACGCCTACTGGGCCATCCGGGAGACGCTGCCGGAGACGGTGCAGGCGGACCTCCGGTTCAACAACGCCTACTGGGCCCAGTTCCGGGACTCCGCCGTCAAAACGGTCTCCAACAAGGTCTATGACCGGATGCTCAAGGCCTACGGCGACAGCCGGGGCATCCAGTCCTACGGCACCGTGGTGGACCTGCTGGTGGTCTATTACCGGCCCGGAGCCAGTACCGCGCCCCTCCCGTGACGCGGGGCCGCCACGGCCTGTCATGAATGTCCCCCGTTCCTCATAAGGTGTAGCAATGCTGCAAGGGGGGAATCTCTATGAAACGACTGATCGCGCTGCTGTGCGCCCTGCTGGCGCTGACGGGCGGCGCCCGGGCCGTGGACGTCTCCGCGCCCTCGGCCCTGCTGATGGAGAAGGAGACGGGCGCCGTCCTCTTCGCCAAGGACGAACACACCCAGCGGGAGCCCGCCAGCGTCACCAAGGTCATGACGCTGCTTTTGACCATGGAGGCCGTGGACAGCGGCCAGCTGAGCTATGACACCATGGTCACCGCCTCCGCCCACGCCTGCTCCATGGGCGGCAGCCAGATCTGGCTGAAGGAGAACGAGCAGATGACGGTGGACGAGATGCTCAAGGCCGTGTGCGTGGTGTCCGCCAACGACTGCGCCGTGGCCCTGGCGGAGCAGATCGCCGGCAGCGAGGAGGCCTTTGTGGAGCGGATGAACCAGCGGGCCAAAGAGCTGGGCATGAACGACACCACGTTCCAAAACGCCACGGGCCTGCCGGCGGCGGGCCACGTTACCTCCGCCTACGACATCGCCCTCATGAGCCGGGAGCTGGTGAAAAACCACCCGGACATCCGCAAGTACACCACCATCTGGATGGACACCCTGCGGGGCGGGGAGTCCCAGCTGGTGAACACCAACCGGTTGGTCCGGTTCTACCAGGGAGCCACGGGCCTCAAGACCGGCTCCACCGACAACGCCCTCTACTGCCTCTCCGCCACGGCGGAGCGGGACGGCATGGAGCTCATCGCCGTCATCATGAAAGGGGCCACCTCCGCCCAGCGGTTCGAGGACGCCCAGACGCTGCTGAACTACGGCTTTGCCGGGTACACCCTGGCGAAGATCGTACCGGAGACGCCCCTGCCGCCGGTGCCGGTGACCCTGGGAACCCAGGCCACGGTGCAGCCGGTGCTGGGGGACGGCGGGGCGCTGCTGCTGGAGAAGTCCCGGGCGGCGGATCTGCGGCAGAGCGTGGCCCTGGCGGAGTCTGCGGAGGCCCCGGTGGCCCCGGGGGACAGCCTGGGGACGCTGACCGTCACCGCCGGAGACGGCGGGAAGGTGGTGGCGGAGATTCCCCTGCTGGCGGGGGAGTCGGTGCCCCGGGTCACATTCGGGCAGCTGTTTCTGCGGACGCTGCGGACGGCTTTTTTGGCGGATTGACCAAAGGCATCCCTATTTTTCGGCGGCGGGATGACGTTTTTCTCTTGCCCCGGGTCCGACGGAATGGTATAATTTAGCGTATTAGTCAGCATACTGAGCGGTATTCCCAGCACATAAGAAAGGATCGATGATTTATGTTGGATGTCAAGCTGTTCCAGATGGAGAGCTTTCTCTCCGAGCCCTATGAGGATTCCCTGGCTCCCCAGCTGAAAAGCGCCCATGAGCACCTCCAGGACGGCTCCGGCCTGGGCGGGGATTTCACCGGCTGGGTTCACCTGCCCCGGGACTACGACAAGGAGGAGTTCGGGCGCATCAAGGCCGCCGCGGCCAAGATTCAGAAGAATTCCCAGGCCTTGGTGGTTATCGGCATCGGCGGGTCCTACCTGGGGGCCCGGGGCGTCATCGACTGCCTGTGCTCTCCCAACTACAACCTGAAAAAGAAGAGCACGCCCAACGTCTATTTCTGCGGCAACGGCCTCTCCGCCGACGCCATGCAGGAGGTGCTGGACCTCTTGGAGGGCGTGGACTTCTCCGTCAACGTCATCTCCAAGTCCGGAACCACCACCGAGCCCGCCGTGGCGTTCCGCTTCTTCCGGGCGGAGCTTGAAAAGCGCTACGGCAAGGCGGGGGCCAAGGAGCGCATCTTCGCCACCACCGACAAGGCCCGGGGCGCTCTGAAGTCCCTGGCCGACGCCGAGGGGTGGGAGACGTTCGTGGTGCCCGACGAGGTGGGCGGACGATACTCTGTGCTCACCGCCGTGGGACTGCTGCCCATCGCCGTGGCCGGCGTCGACATCGACGCCCTCATGGGCGGCGCGGCGGAGATGATGGACCTCTGCGCCAAGACCCCCTCCTACGACTGCCCCGCCTGGCGCTACGCCGCCGCCCGCTTCGCCCTCTACAAGGCCGGGAAGCCCATCGAGGTGCTGGCCTGCTACGACCCCGCGTTCCGCTTCATGCTGGAGTGGTGGAAGCAGCTCTACGGCGAGAGCGAGGGCAAGGACGGCAAGGGCCTCTTCCCCGCCAGCGTGGAGTTCACGGCGGATCTCCACTCCATGGGCCAGTACATGCAGGACGGCACCCGGAACATCTTTGAGACCGTGGTGCGCCTGGGGGCGTCTGGCTGCCAGCTGTACGTCCCCCGGGACGAGGCCGACGGCGACGGGCTGAACTTCCTGGCCGGCAAGCCCATGGACTTCATCCGGGACCGGGCCATGGAGGGCACGCTCCTGGCCCACACCGAGGGCGGCGTGCCCAACCTGATCGTGGAGGCCGGCGGCAAGGACGCCCGGAGCCTGGGCCAGCTGATCTACTTCTTCGAGTACGCCTGCGGCCTCTCCGGCTACCTGCTGGGGGTGAATCCCTTTGACCAGCCCGGCGTGGAGGCCTACAAGAAGAATATGTTCGCCCTGCTGGGCAAGCCCGGCTACGAGGACCGGAAAGCCGAGCTGGAGGCCAAGCTGAAAAAGTAATCCTGAGTGTTCTGAGAAAGGCTTGCCCAGCCGCCGCCGCGAATGCGGCGTACGAGCGTTTTGCCGCAGGCAAAACCTCGAACCTGACGGAATTCACTTCCGGCAGGTTGGCCAGATCCCGGGGCCCCCACGCGGCCTGCCGCGCGGGGACGCAAGCCCGGCTACGAGGATCGGAAAGCTGAGCTGGAGGCCAAGCTGAATTGATCATAATTTGGAAAGCGGCGCCGAAGCGGCGCCGCTTTTCCCGCCCTTTCGACAGGCGGTTGTAGAAATTTTGTGAATAAATCCCAAACTCTCGTTTTTTGCATTGTTTTTTCCCGGGGACTATGGTATCCTTAGTACAACCAAATCTCCCCGCACGGAGATTCTAAATGACAGGAGTGATTTGATATGGTCAGACTGATTATGGGCGTGAAGGGCTCCGGCAAGACCAAGCAGCTCATCGAATTGATCAACAACGCGGCAAAGGACGAGCCCGGCCACGTGGTATGCATTGAGGCGAACCGCAATATGACATATGATATCCACTATCATATCCGCCTCATCGACGCGCAGGAGTACAAGCTGAACAACTACGATCTGTTCCGGGGATTTATCAGCGGCCTGTACGCCGGCAACTACGACATCTCCCACGTGTTCATCGACAATCTGCTCAAGACCGTGGGCCAGGGGATCAACGGCGAGACCGAGGCGTTTTTGGACTGGCTGGACGCGTTCGGCGAGCGCAACGGCATTAAGTTCACCGTCACCATCAGCGGCGACGCCTCCGCCGCCACCGAGGGAATGAAGAAATTCCTGTGAGCAAGTGAAAAAGGACCGGCCCTGTCCGTGAGGACGGGGCCGGTTTTTCCCTCTTGTATTTTTCTCTCCGGGGCCTTATAATAGAGCGACAAACGATGCACATTTAATTTCCGCGGCGTTGCCGCGCTGCCAAGGAGAGCTTCCCATGCCAAGACCCCACTCCCGCCGCCGTGAGCGGAACAACCTGCCCCTGGTGGTCATCCTGATTATCTTGACCGTGGCCGTGATCTACGCCGGGGTCCACAGCTTTTTCAAGGCCCCGGAGCAAAAAACGGAGGACCTGCCCCCCGCCCAGACGGTGGACGGCCCCGCCGGCGAGGCGGACCCCGAGGCGGACGCCGCGGCGGAGGCGCTCCGGTCCCACCGGGAGCGCAAGCCCGACTTCTACACCCTGCTGCTCTCCGGCGTGGACGACGGCAACGGCGGCAGCGACACCAACATTTTGCTGGCGGTGGACGCCGCCACCGGCTACGCCTACGGCGTCAGCATCCCCCGGGACAGCAAGGCCTTTTTCAACGGCAAAAACCACAAGATCAACGCCGCCTACAACACCGGCGGCATGGAGCTTTTGTCGGAGGTGGTGTCGGATCAGCTGGGCATCCCGGTGGACTACACCGTGCTGGTGGACCTCCGGGGCTTTGAGGCCCTGGTGAACGCCATCGGCGGCGTGGAGTTCTACATCCCCGTCGACATGGACTACGACGACCCCTACCAGGATCTCTCCATCCACTTCTCCAAGGGCACCCGCCTGCTGTACGGGGAGGACGCGCTGAAGGTGGTGCGCTTTCGCCACAACAACGACGGCACCGGCTACGGCAGCGAGGACGTGGGCCGCATGACCACCCAGCAGAACTTCCTGAAAGCCGTGGCCAAGAAGACCCTGACTCCCGCCAACGTCACCAAGGTGGATGACCTTGTGAAGATCTTCCACCAGTACGTGGAGACGGACCTGACCGTCAACAACCTGGCCTGGCTGGGAGCCCAGTTCATCGCCATGGGCCCGGACAACATCGACTTTTGCACCCTGCCGGGGGAGTGGAAGTCCCCCTATATCTATGTGGACCCGGAGGAGACCCTGGCCCTGGTGAACCAGTTTTTGAACCCCTACGTGGAGGACCGGGTTCCGGAGGACCTGAACATTCCCGGCTGACCGCCCCCAAGTCCCTTTCCGCCCGCCTGTGAGGAGGTGCCCCCGTGATGAAACGCCGCGTTCCGGCGCTGCTGCTGGCAGCCGCCCTGCTTTTGACCGTCCCTGCCCACGCCGCCCAGGACAACCGGGAGAACTTCACCCGGGGCCGGGCCTATACCGGCCAGTTCTCCGACCTGACCACCGCCTCGCCGTTCTACGACAATGTGGCGGCGCTGTACGAGTACGGCCTCTCCCAGGGCCGCGCTGACGGCACCTACGGCCTCCAGGACCCCATGACCGTGGGGGAGGTTGCGATTTTTGCCGGGCGCATCCGCAGCATCTACCGCACCGGGGACGCCGAGGCGGGGCCGGAGGCGCACCGGGAGGAGGGCGCTCCCACGGCGCTGGCGTATCTCCGCTATCTCCAGGCCGAGCAGGTGCTGGGCGCGGAGCTGGATGACCGCCTGAGCGCGCCGGCTACCCGGGCGGAGGTGGCCCACGCGCTGGCAAACGTACTGCCGGCGGAGGAGCTGCCCCTGATCAACGACCAGATCGTGACGGAGGGGTACGCCTCCCGGAAGTTCGTCACCGACGTGACGGAGTACACGCCCTACTATCAGGATATCCTGTTCCTGTACCGCACCGGCGTCTCCGTGGGAAGCGACGAGACCGGCTCTTTCCTGCCGGAGGAGGCGGTGACCCGGGGTGCGGCGGCGGCCATGCTGACACGGCTGGTGGACCCGTCTTTGCGGCTGAAGCCGGCGTGGACCCTGGGGGAGCAGCGGGGAGGCGAGAAGACCACCCTGGCGGACCTGGTGCCCCCCGGGGAGTATGTCCAGGCCCCCGGCACGCTGGAGGAGATGGACGAGGCCGTGCGGTACATGCTCTCCGGCGGCGGCAGCGTGCTGGAGCTGCAGTATCCCGGCATCACCACCGCCAGGGCTCAGCAGGTGATGGAGCGGGCGCTGAAAGTGGTGAAGAGCTACTGCGAGCAGGGCTATAACGCCGCCTTTTGCAGCTACAACCAGGCGGGCCGGGTGACGCTGACGTTCTCCGCCGCTGATTTTGGGGAGCGCACGGAGGAGTACCGGGAGGCCGCCATGGCGGCGGCGCTGGAGGTCCGGAAGCGGCTGCGGGAGAGCGGCGAGCTCACCGACGCCATGACGGACACGGAGAAAGCCCGGGTCTACTACGACTGGATCTGCCGAAACTGCACCTATGACTACGACGCGGGGGACAAGTCCGTCAGCCACATCCCCTACGGGCTCTTTGCCAACGGCACCGCCGTGTGCGACGGGTACACCGGGGCCTACAACCTGTTTTTGAAGCTGGAGGACATCCCCTGTACGGCCCTGTCCGGCAACGGCCACATCTGGACAGTGGCGGAGCTGGACGGCCAGGAGGTCCACATCGACACCACCTGGGGCGATGCCGGGGACAGCGTGGACTACGGCTTTTTCGCCATGACCGCCGCCCGGTCCTGGTCCCATCACAGCTGGTAAAAAAGCAAAAGCCCCCGGGCCGTAAAACGGCCCGGGGGCTTTCCTTACGGCCCTCACAGGTCCACCACGGTGACCTGGTGGCCGGTGCAGGGCAGGAACTTCTCCAGCACGTCCGCGGTTTTCAGCTTGAGACTGCTGGTGCAGATGCAGGGATGGCAGCTGAGGTACTCCGCCAGGTACACCTCCCGCTCCATCAAAAGCCGCACCCGGTGATCACGGTCGTTGGCGAGGCCTAAGATGGTGGCGGAGCCGGGAGTGCAGCGCAGCAGCTCCCAGAGGGATTCCTCCGGGGCGAAGGAGAGGCGGGCGGAGCCGATCTGGCGGGAGAGGTCCTTGGTGTGAAAGGGCTTGTCGGGGCCCATGCACAGGAGGTAGAACTGTGTTCTCTGCCGGTTGCAGAGAAAGAGGTTCTTGCAGATGGGCACCCCCAGCACGGCGCTGACGGCGGCGCACTTCTCCATGGTGTCGGCGGGGTCGCTGGAGACCCGGTCGTAGTCGATGCCCAGCTCCTCCAGCAGGGAGAAAGCGGCCGCCTCCTGGGGCAGCAGCTCCCCCTCCGGCCGGGTGCTGCGGGCGAGGGCTGAAATCTCCATAACCTTATCCCTCCTCCGCCAGGAGCTTTTCGCCGGAGCGGTAGATGTCCCCCGCCCCCACGGTGAGGATCAGATCGCCGGGACGGGCGGTCCTGCGCAGCTGCTCGGTCACCTTGTCCAGGGTGGAGCAGTACACCGCGCCGGGGATGTTGCGGCACAGATCCGCCGAGGAGATGCCCTGGGTGTTGGTCTCCCGGGCGGCGAAGATCTCCGCGAGAATGGTGACGTCCGGCAGCTTCAGCTCCTCCACAAACCGGTCGAAGAGCTTGGCGGTGCGGGAGTAGGTGTGGGGCTGGAACGCCACGACGAGCCGCTGACAGCCCAGAGCCCGGGCGGAGGTCAGCAGGGCGTGGAGCTCGTCGGGGTGGTGGGCGTAGTCGTCGTAGATCTCCGCGCCGTTGTAGGTCCCCTTGTGCTCAAACCGGCGGCCCGCGCCGGTGAATGAATCCAGGCCCTTTTCCACGGCCTCTCCGGGGATGCCCAGCACGTAGGCCGCGGCGGCGGCCGCCAGGGCGTTGGAGACGTTGTGGCGGCCATAGACATGCAGCTCCGCGCGGGCGTAGAACGCCCCGTGGACATGGATGTCAAAGACGGGGCGGCCTTGGTCCTCCCGGAGGTTCACGGCGGTGCAGTCCGCCCCGGGCTCCAGGCCGAACGTGAAAGTGTCCAGCCCCTGGAGCGCCTGGCGGGCGTTGGCGTTGTCGGCGTTGACGATGACGCGGCCGGCGGGGGGCACCAGCTGGGCAAAGCGGCGGAAAGAGTTCTGAATGTCCTGGAGGTCCTTGAAGAAGTCCAGGTGGTCGGCCTCCACGTTGAGGATCACCGCCACGGTGGGGAAGAAGCTCAGGAAGCTGTTGCAGTACTCGCAGGACTCCAGGATGATGGTGTCCCCCTTTCCCACCCGGTAGCCGGAGTGGAGCAGGGGCAGCGTGCCGCCGATCATCACCGTGGGGTCCGCCTCCGCCGCCATGAAGATGTGGGTGCACATGGAGGTGGTGGTGGTCTTGCCGTGGGTGCCGGCCACGCACAGCGCGTGCGGGTAGTGCCGCATGATGGCCCCCCAGGCCTGGGCCCGCTCGTAGACGGGGATCCCCCGGGCCACGGCCCCGGCGATCTCCGGGTTGCCGTCGTGGACGGCGGCGGTGCGGACGACGAAATCGCAGTCCCCCAGGTTGTCGGCGTTGTGGCCGATGGCCACGGGGATACCCAGAGAGCGCAGGCGGCGGACGGTCTCGCTGTCGTTCATGTCGGAGCCTTGGACCTGGAGGCCCTTGCCAAGCAAGACCTCTGCCAGGGGGCACATGGACACGCCGCCGATGCCCACCAGATGGGCCCGCCTGCCGGGGACGAGGTAGTGGGAGATGGGGTTCGGGTTGTTCATCATGGGAACGAACTTCCTTTCCAAAGCCGCTTTTTCCGTTGCGCGGGGAGGGAAAGCGGTATATAATCAAATGGTTGGCAAATCATTATAGTATAGAATGCGCGGAAATGCAACAGAAAAAGGAAGTGAGCGGGATGGCGGCCATACCGGGGAACGTGCGGGAGATTCTGAAGACGCTGGAGGCGGCGGGGTATGAGGCCTGGTGCGTGGGGGGCTGCGTGCGGGACATCCTCTCCGGCCGGACGCCGGAGGACTGGGACGTGACCACCTCCGCCCTGCCGGAGGAGGTTCTGGCGGCGTTTGGGGCGGGGGCCCTGCCCACGGGGCTGAAACACGGCACCGTCACCGTGCGGACGGCGGCGGGAGCGGTGGAGGTCACCACCTACCGCGTGGACGGGGACTACCGGGACCACCGGCACCCGGAGAACGTCACGTTTACCCGCTCTCTGGAGGAGGACCTTGCCCGGCGGGACTTCACCGTCAACGCCATGGCCCTGGGCCTTGGCGGGGAGCTGCGGGATCCCTTTGGAGGGCGGCGGGACCTGGAGCAGGGCGTTTTGCGGTGCGTGGGGGACCCGGACCGGCGGTTTCAGGAGGACGCGCTGCGGATTCTCCGGGGCATGCGCTTTGCGGCGGTGCTGGGGCTGGAGCTCCAGTGTGAGACCGCCGCCGCCATGGAGAAAAACCGGGCGCTCCTGGGGGAGATCGCCCCGGAGCGGATCCAAATCGAGCTGGTAAAGCTCTTTCGCGGCGCGTGGGCGGGCAGGGTGCTGGAGGCCCACCCGGGAATCGTGGGGGTGTTCTGGCCGGAGGTGCTGCCCATGGTGGATTTTGACCAGCGGAACGTCCACCACTGCTGCGACGTCTGGCGCCACAGCCTGGCGGCCATGATGGCGGTGCCTCCGGCGCCGGAGCTGCGGTGCGCGGCCCTGCTCCACGATATCGGCAAGCCCGACACATTTACGCTGGACGGAGACGGCGTGGGGCACTTCTACGGCCACGCCAAGGTCAGCGGGAGAATGGCGGAGGGGATGCTGCGGCGGCTGAGATTTCCCAATGAATTCCGGGAGCGGGTGCTGCGGCTCATCGCGTGGCACGACCGGGACATCCCCCGGACGGACAAGGGCGTCCGGCGGGCCCTGCGGCTGCTGGGGGAGGAGGAGCTGCGGCTGCTGCTGGCCCTGAAGCGGGCGGACAACCTGGCCCAGGCTCCGGCCTACCGCGGGCGGCAGCTGGAGATCGACAAGGGGGAGGCCATTTTGGAGCGGCTCCTGGCGGAGGACGCCTGCTTCTCCTTGAAGCAGCTGGCGGTGAAAGGGAACGACCTGCTGGCCCTGGGCCTCCGGGGTCCCGCCGTGGGGCGGGCGCTGGAGACGCTCTTAAACAAGGTGGTGGACGGAGAGCTTCCCAATGAGCGGGAGGCGCTGCTGGAGTTTGTCACCAAATCGTAGCCGCTTTGTAACCTCTCTTCGCGGCGGTGCGGTTGAAAAAGGCGGGGATCGCTTCTATACTGAGAGCATCTGATCTCAGTATGGAAGTGATTTTTTATGCGCAAGAGGATTTTGGCGCTGGCCCTGTGCCTGCTGCTGAGCGGCTGCGGCGGCCCTGCGGCGGAAGAGAGGACAGAGGAGCCGCCTGTGCGGACAATTGAACCGGAGGAGGACTGGCGGGCGGCCTATGGGAAGTTCCTGGAGGACCTCTGTGAAGAGGAGAAAGCGGTGCTGAACATCGACCGGCCGGACTACGACCCCAACGACTACCCCGCGCAGGTGGAAAGTCTCAGCAAGGAGTACTTCCTCTATGACCTGGATCGGGACGGCGTGCCGGAGCTGGTGCTCCGCTCCGGGTGGGAGAGCAGGGACACCCGCTTTTACACCGTCCGGGACGGGGAGATCACGGAGGCGGGCAGGCGGGAGAGCCGGTACATCTCTTTCTTTACCAGTCCGGACCAGCCGGGGATCCTCGCGCGGGAGACGCCCAAGGGGCCGGTCTTTGTGTACCGCCTCACCCTGGAGGACGGAGCGCTCCGCCAGGGAGAGGACCTCTACGCCACGGATATGAGCGTCCAATGTGTGGACAGCAATTTCCGCATGGAGGATGCGGCACCGGGGGCGGCGTATATCCGGGGCTGTCGCACCATGGTGGAGTGGCCGGAGCACGCCCCGCTGACGCTGCCCATTGACGACTATGACCGGAAGACGGAGGCGGCGGAGATCGACCCGCGGCGGGACGGGCTGGCCCGGTCCCTCATTCTGGCGGCGCTGGAGCATGGGACGCCGTTCTGTGCCGTCTCCGGCGACGGATACGGCGGGGACGCGGGGTGGACCACGCTGGCGGAGTACCTGCAGCAGGGCGGCATCGTGGAGTACGCGGAAAGGCCGCTGCTCCCCCGGCGGCGGGCCTGGGTGGACCTGGACCGGGACGGACAGCGGGAGTGTGTGCTGTATGTGGAGCGGGACCCGGAGGACTACATCCAGGACGGCTGTTTTCTGCTTTTCAGTGAACAGGAGAAAGCGGTATACGCTTACTGCCTGAACTATGTGGACAGGATGGAGGTGAACACGGACGGCGTTTTCTTCGACCCCTGGTATCTGGAGGAGGGGGTGGACGGCGGCGTCTGGCGGGTGTCTTTCCGGGAGAACCAGTGCTTCCAATACACGGCGGTCTATGATGGGACGGTACCCCTTGTGGAGTGGGAGGCCGTGAATTAAGTATCACCAACCGCCCCCCTCCGCCATACCATAGGGCGAGGGGGAGTGCCGGATGGAGAAGACCTTTGGCCTCATCGGAGGCGACCGGCGGCAGGCGGAGCTGAGCCATCTGCTGGCGGCGGACGGGAACACCGTCTATACTTACGGACTGGATGACTGGAAGCCCGCGGGCGCCGGAGACCTGGACCGGGCCGCCGGGGCGGACGTGATCGTTCTGCCCCTGCCGCTGTGCCAGGGCGACGGCGCGCTGAACTGCCGGGAGGACCCCATGTCCACCGCGGAGCTGTTTCATCGCCTGTGCCCGGGACAGCGGGTGCTGGCGGGACAGGTGAGGCCCCAGCAGTACCGGGAGGCCGCCGACTGCGGCCTTACCCTGGAGGACTACTTCCTCCGGGAGGAGCTGACGGTGGCCAACGCCGCCGTCACGGCGGAGGGCGCCGTCCAGGTGGCCATGGAGCGCCTGGACGAGACGCTTCTGGGCATGGAGTGCCTGGTGCTGGGCTTCGGCCGTATCGGGAAGCTGCTGTGCCACCGCCTCCAGGGCCTGGGGGCCCGGGTCAGCGCCGCGGCCCGCCGCCCGTCTGATCTGGCCTGGATCCGGGCCTACGGCTGGCGGGCGCTGGAGACCGGAGCGCTGGACGGGGAACTGTCCCGCTTCGGCGCGGTGTTCAACACCGTCCCCTCGCCCGTTCTGGGCGCCGCGCTGCTAAAGCAGCTGCCTGGCCGCTGCCTGCTGGTGGATCTGGCGTCTTGTCAGGGCATCGACCTGGCGGCGGCGGAGAGCCTGGGTCTGCCCAACGTCTGGGCCAGGTGCCTGCCGGGGCGGCTGTCGCCCCGCACGGCGGCGGCGGTGATCCGGGACACGGTGTACTACATCCTATTGGAAGAACGGAGTGACCCTGCGTGAGAACGGAACGCGTTGGATTTGCGGTGAGCGGGTCTTTCTGTACGCACGAGAAAGTGCTCAAGGCACTGGAGGGACTGACGGCGGTCTACGAGACGGTGATCCCCATCGTCTCGGAGATCTCCGCCTTTACGGACACCCGCTTCGGCAATTCCGAGGATCTGCTGGAGCGTCTGGAGGATCTGACGGGACAGGAGGTCCTCTGCGACATCCCGTCGGTGGAGCCCATCGGGCCCAAGAAGCTGCTGGATGTGCTGGTGATTGCGCCGGCCACCGGCAACACCATCGCAAAGCTTGCAAACGGCATCGCCGACACCGCCGTCACCATGGCGGCCAAGTCCCACCTGCGCAACGGCCGGCCGGTGGTGGTGGCGGTGTCCAGCAACGACGGTCTTGCCGCCGGAGCGAAGAACATCGGCGAGCTGCTGGTGCGCAAGCACTACTACTTTGTGCCTTTCGGACAGGACAACGCCGCGGCGAAGCCCTGCTCCTTGGTGGCGGATTTTGAGAAAATCCCGGAGACGGTGGACGCCGCTCTGCGGGGGGAGCAGCTGCAGCCGGTGCTGCTGCGCTGAGCGGGACGACGGAGGGGCTTTCCGGCCTCTCCGCCGTCTTATTTGTATGTATCCGAGACGCCGGCGCGTTTCGATTCTGCGAAAAAGAATATGATTGTGAAAATTTTATATAGAAACAGTGAAAAATCTATGCTATGATTATGAAAATCAAATTTGAAAGGAAGCGTCATCATGGATCAGTCCTATGTGATCTTGACGGAGTCCTCCAGCGACCTGACGCCGGAACTGGCGGCCGAGGCCGGTGCGGAGGTGCTGCCGCTGAATTTTACCATGGAGGGCAAGAACTACCCCCACTATCCCGACGGACGGGCCATGTCCATCCCGGAGTTCTACGAGCGGATGCGGGGCGGGGCGGCGGCGGTCACCGCCGCCGCCAATGTGGCGGAGCTGACGGACGGCATGGAGGTCCACCTGAGAGCGGGGAAGGACGTGCTGTTTTTGTGCTTTTCCTCCGGCCTCTCCAGTACCCGGGACGCCTGCGCCATCGCCGCCGACGAGCTGCGGGAGAAGTACCCGGAGCGAAAGATCTACACGGTGGACACCTTGGCGGCCTCCGCCGGACAGGGCCTGCTGGTACTGCTGGCGGGGCGGCGGCAAAAGGCCGGGGCCTCCATTGAGGAGGTGCGGGACTTCGTGGAGGAGACCAAGCTCCACTTGGCCCACTGGTTTACCGTGGATGACTTAACCTACCTGAAGCGGGGCGGACGGGTCTCTCCCACCGCGGCCGCCGTGGGCACCATGCTGAACATCAAGCCTGTGCTTCACGTGGACGACGAGGGACACCTGATCCCCATGGAAAAGGTGCGGGGCCGCAAGGCCGCCCTGGCCGCCCTGGTGAAGCACCTGCGGGAAACGGTGATTCACCCGGAGGACCAGACCATGATTATCAGCCAGGCCTGCTGCCGGGAGGAGGCGGAGCAGCTGCGGCAGAGCATCCTGGAGGAGTTCCGCCCAAAAGAGCTGCTGATTGTGGACCTGGGTCCCATCATCGGCGCCCACACCGGGCCGGGACTGATGGCCCTGTTTTTCCTGGCGGAGCACAGATGAGATCCGATGGACGGCGGCATTCCCGCGGAGGGAGTGCCGCCGCTTTTCCGTGGGGCGGAAAGGGTATGATCTGTGAAAATGACGAGAGAACACAGCAATGCACAAAAGAATCCATAAGTATAGATGATAATACACATTAGTATTATTAGATATGTGCGGGAACGGAGAGGGGGAAAAACGGGGCACAGATGTCGAAAAAGAAAAAATAGACAAATCGCGGAGAGGGGCCTTGACTTTCCGGGGTCAGTTTGATATCCTAACAAAGCTGTGAGACAGCGGGGCGGAACTGGAGTTGGCCGTGAAAAAGATTTAAA
>CANAWG010000003.1 GCA_947365245.1 uncultured Oscillibacter sp.
GGAATTGAAAAGTTTATAATCCAGTTTGTTATCCGGTCTTACCGGATCACATAGAAGTCGTAGTTCCAAACCGGCTCAGAGCCCAGCGACTGCGCAGCTGTTAGCGGTGAAACCGCTTACAGATGCGGCGTGCCCCTTGCGGGTAAGCGGGTCTGAGACGGAGAGGAGGGGCAAAGGAGCGGAGTGCAGTTTTCGCCGCCAAGGCGGAAACGGAACGAAGCGGATTTCGCCCCGACGACGCAGTTGGTGCCGATTAGGGCGAGGGTCCACCCGTTCCCATTCCGAACACGGTAGTTAAGCTCGTTCCTGCCCACGATACCTGGCTGGCGACGGCCCGGAAAAATAGGTGGTGCCAACATCAGAGAGACACGCTCAAAAGAGTGTGTCTCTCTTTTTTTGCCCTGTGTTTTGGGAAAAAGGGAAACAGTTTTCTTTTTGAAAACGAAATATCGATTCTGTAATTCTCTGCGGCGGCAGCTGTGTCCATCCGCAGAGAATTGCGGCTGTGAAAAAATTTCTTCCGGAGAAAGCGATACATAGTTTCACCGCCGCAGCGCACACTAACGCCACTGAATGGCGCGCGCGGCAAGGGGTCAAATAGTTTTGTCCCGCACCGCGGGCGTCGGTTCAGGATTCCAATCAACACAATCGGGAGGAACGAATTATGACCAGAGACTGCACCAACGGCGGCTGCGCCTGCACCCCCAACCAGAGCATCAAGTGCACCGTCAATAACTGCGCCCATCACTGCCAGGATACCCAGTACTGCGGCCTGAACAGCATCCAGGTGGGCACTCATGAGACCAACCCCACTATGGTGGAGTGCACCGACTGCCAGAGCTTCCAGCTGAAATAAAGAGAGGACTTTGTCTCCCCTTTAGATTTCCCTCACCAGTCTGCGTCAAAGCCGTCAAGGCGGCGGCAAAGTGCCCTTGTGCGTGCAGGGCGGCTGGATCAATGATGGAAAAGTGCTGATCTGCCTCGGCAGATCAACCGGGGAAACCTCCGCTTTTCCCCTTTCCCTGTAGGCGGGCGGCCTGGGGCCGCCCGCCTGTGCGCGGGGTACATAACAAGGAGGGATCATTTTGAAAAAGAACACTTGGGCCCCGGCCATTGCCGGCGGTGCGGCGGGGGCGGCCAACGGGCTCTTCGGCGGGGGCGGCGGGATGGTGTTTTTGCCCATCCTCTCCCGCTGGGGCGGCCTGGAGCAGCGAAAGCTCTACGCCACCTGCGTGGGGGTCATCTTTCCCGTGTGCCTGGTGTCGGCGGCGGTGTATTTACTGCGGGGCGGCGTGTCTTTCATGACCGCTCTGCCGTATCTGGCCGGGGGACTCATCGGGGGCTTTTTGGGCGGGAGGCTGTACGGGAAAGTCTCCACCAGACTTCTCAAGTGGCTCTTTGCCGCTTTTCTTTTCTACGCGGGGGTGAAGTATCTGCTGTGACGGACTGGATTCTCCCGTTCCTCTGCGGCCTGGGGGCCAGCGTCATCTCAGCCTGGGGCGTGGGAGGCGGGACACTGCTGCTGCTGGTGATGACGCTCTTTCTGGGAGTGGACCAGCGGACCGCCCAGGGGATCAACCTGCTGTTCTTTCTGCCCACCGCCGCCAGCGCCCTGGTGTGCCACTGGAAGAACGGCTATCTGGACAAGCCCGTTCTGAAAGCCGCCGTTCCTCCGGCTGTGGCGCTGGCCCTGGCGGGGGCCTGGGCCGCCACCGCCCTGGACGTGGAGCTGCTACGCAAGCCCTTTGGCGTCTATCTGCTGCTCTCCGGCGTCAGCCTGGTGTGGCCGGGGAAGAAAGAGGACAGCGCCGGATAAACTTTCGATACGGAAAGGCGCGCCCGGTATGGGCGCGCCTTTCCGATCTTTACTGATAGATGGGAAACGCCTGACACAGGGCGTCCACTTCCCGCCGGACCTGGTCCCGGCAGCCCTCAAAGTCCCGGGCCACCATGGCCAGCCACCGGGCGATCTTCACCATCTCCGGCTCCTTGAAGCCCCGGGAGGTGACGGCGGGAGTGCCCACCCGGATGCCGCTGGTGACAAAGGGCGTCTCCGGGTCGTTGGGGATGGCGTTTTTGTTGGCGGTGATCTGTACCTCGTCCAGACGGCGCTCAAACTCCTTGCCGGTGATGTGGAAATTCCGCACGTCCACCAGGCACAGGTGGTTGTCCGTGCCGCCGGACACCAGACGGAAGCCCTGCTTCACCAGCTCCTCCGCCAGAACGGCGGCGTTTTTCACCACCTGCCGGCCGTAGGCCTGGAACTCCGGCTTCAGCGCCTCTCCCAGGCACACCGCCTTGGCGGCGATGATGTGCTCCAGGGGGCCGCCCTGGGTGCCGGGGAACACGGCGGAGTTGATTTTTTTATAGATGGCCTCGTCGTTGCAGAGAATCATGCCGCCCCGGGGGCCCCGCAGGGTCTTGTGGGTGGTGGTGGTCACCACGTCGGCGTAGGGCAGGGGGGAGGGGTGGACTCCGGCGGCCACAAGGCCCGCGATGTGGGCCATGTCCACCATCAGATAGGCGCCCACCTCATCGGCCACGGCCCGGAAGCGGGCGAAGTCGATGGTGCGGGGATAGGCGCTGGCGCCGCAGACAATCAGCTTGGGACGGCAGGCCCTGGCGGTCTCCAGCAGGGCGTCGTAGTCGATGGTCTCTGTGTCGTCGCTGACGCCGTAGGGCACGATGTGGAAGTACTTCCCGGAGATGTTCACCGGACTGCCGTGGCTGAGGTGCCCGCCGTGGGCCAGGTCCATGCCCAGGACCGTGTCCCCGGGCTGGACCAGGGCGAAAAAGGCCGCCAGGTTGGCGTTGGCCCCGGAGTGGGGCTGGACGTTGGCGTACTTGCAGCCGAAGAGCTGGCAGGCCCGCTGCCGGGCGATCTCCTCGGTGATGTCCACGGCATAGCAGCCGCCGTAGTACCGCCTGCCGGGGTAGCCCTCGGCGTACTTGTTGGTCAGGCAGGTGCCCATGGTGAGCATCACGGCCTCGCTGACCAGGTTCTCCGAGGCGATCAGCTCGATGTTGCGGCACTCCCGGGCGAACTCCTCCCGGATGGACGCGCCCACCTCCGGGTCCAATTGAGAGATCAGGTCCATAGTCTGCTGGATCATGGGGCTTTCCTCCTTTATTGACGGCGAAAGTAACACCTCTATTTTAGGCCATAGACCCCCTTTTTAACAATGGCCTATTTCCACCGGAAATTCCCCGGGATTCGCGGGGATATTGGCACTTCCTACAGCATCTCCTAGCCCAGGCGGGCGGGGACGCCGTCCTCATACAGCCCCCGCTCCGTCAGCACCCAGGGGATGGGGCAGTCGTGGGGCTCCACGGGAATCTCCTCCCGCAGCAGCTTCTCCCGGCACAGCAGAACGGCGCCGCCCCGGTAGCGGGAGAGAAACCGGTCGTAGTACCCGCCGCCGCGGCCCAGACGGCGGCCGGCGCGGTCACAGGTGACGCAGGGCAGCACGGCGAAGTCCACCTCGTCCACCTCCAGGGAGCCGCTGTCCGCCGGGGGTTCCGGGATGCCGAAGGTCCCGGGAGCCAGCTGGCCCAGGCTGGTGATCCGGCGAAGCTCCATTTGACCGGGCGCGGTGCACAGGGGGACGCAGAGGATCTTGCCGGCGCGCAGGGCGGCCTCCAGAATGGGCCGGGTGTCCACCTCCCGCCCGAATCCCGCGAAGCAGAACACCGTCCCGGCGGCCCGGTACTCCGGCATGGCCAGGAGGTGGGTGGCGATGGCCCGGCCGGAGGCCTCCAGATACTGGGGGGAGAGCTGACTTTCCAGCTGGCGGATGGTACGCCGGAGACGCTGTTTTTCCTCTTGTCTCGTCATGGCAGGGGGTCCTCCTCTCGTGTTTCCGGCCGGGACGCGCCGAAGGCGATGGCGTTCGCGCCGAACTTGCCCCGGATCCGGTCCATGGCGGCCTCTAATTTTTCCTGGCGCTCCTTTTGGGGCAGGGCCCCCGCGTTGAAGAGATCCACCTGCTCGTAGGCCGCGTCCTCCGGGGAGAGGTGGATGGCGGTGACAGTCAGAGCCCGGACGGGGGAGGGGGGCTGCCACAGCTCCATGGTCAGCGCCATGGCGGATTCCGTCAGGTCCCGGATGAGATGGGTGGGGGCGGCGAACTGCCGCTGGCGGGAGCGGTCGTGAAAGGCCGGGTCCCGGATCGTCACCTGGACGCCGCCGGCATAGAGCCCCAGGCGGCGCAATCGAGAGGCCACGGAGTCCGCCAGCACGGCGACGCCCCGCCGCACCTCGGCCTGGGTGGTGAGATTCCGGGGAAAGGTGGTGCCGTTGCCCACGGACTTCACCGGTTCTGCATCGGCCCGGGAGCGAACGGACTCTTTGTCCAGGCCGTTGGCGTAGTCGTAGAGCTGGCCCCCCATCTTGCCCATGAGGGTCTCCAGCATCTCCCGGCGGCAGGCGGCCAGCTGCCCGATGGTGTCCACCCCGTACTGGTGGAGGAGCTTCCGGGCCGCGCCGCCCACGTACAGCAGGTCCCCCACCGGCAGGGGCCAGACCATGGACCGCCAGTTCTCCCGGGAGATGACGGTGGTGGCGTCCGGCTTTTTGTAGTCGCTGCCCAGCTTGGCGAAGACCTTGTTGAAGCTGACCCCCACGGAGAGGGTCAGGCCCAGTTCCTCTCTGATCCGTGCCCGCAGGGCGTCCGCCAGGGCGGCGGCGTCCCCGCCGAAGAGATGGAGGGTGTGGGTCACGTCCAGCCAGCTCTCGTCGATGCCGAAAGGCTCCACCAGGTCAGTGTACTGGTCGTAGACGGCGTTGACTTTCCGGGAGTACTGGCGGTACAGATCGTGGTGGGGCGGCAGCAGCACCAGGCCGGGGCACTTCTTTTTGGCCTGCCAGATGGTCTCCGCCGTCTGGACGCCGCAGCGCTTGGCGGGCTCGTTTTTCGCCAGGATAATGCCGTGGCGGGAGGAGGGGTCGCCGCAGACCGCCGTGGGAATCTCCCGCAGGTCCGGGCGGCTCAGCAGCTCCACCGAGGCGTAGAAGCAGTTCAGGTCGCAGTGCAGAATCACGGGGTCCATGGGCGGTCCTCCTCTCCGGATGTTTTCTCTATAATAGCACATCCGTTCGCGTTTGAAAAGAGAAAAAAGGAGCCGGCGGGTGGTTCAGCACGCCGCCGGCTCCGCGGAGAAGTTCGGGGATAGAGACGGTCTCAGATGATGCCCATCAGCACCAGGGCGATGGTGACGAAAGTGCCCAGCACCGCCAGGGAGAAGAGGGCGAAGCCCGCGTTGAAGCGCTTGCTCTCCACGATGGTCTGGGACTCCGGCGCCAGCTTGGCCCGCCGCAGGGCGGTGACCACGGGTTTGTAGAGCACCAGAATGAGGCCCATGTTCAGCCCGCCCTTGACCAGGTTGAAAGGCAGGAACACGGTGGGCAGCATGGCGGCGACCTCCTGGCGGGGAATCCCCTGGTAGATGGGGGTGATGAGGTAGTTCCAGAGGAGCATCACCACCACCTGGGCGACGACGCCCAGGGTCAGTCCGATGACGGCGCCTTTCCGGGTGTGCACCTTCTTGTAGACAAGGGCGGCGGTGCAGCAGAAAGAGACCGTAGCCAGCACGTTCATGAGGCAGCCGATGGGGCCGGTGTCGCTGACGGTGAACATCTCCACCACGGCCACCACCAGGGAGATGACGGCGGCGGCCAGAGGCCCGAAGAGGAAGCCGCCGATGGTGATGACGGTGGCCTGTACGTCCAGCTGGAGGAAGTAAAAGACCTGGGGCAGCATCTTGCTCAGGAGCATCACCACATAGGCCACGGCGGTGAGCATCCCCAACGAGGTGACGGTCTGGACTCTCATGCGGGCGCGGGGCTTGGATACGACGGTGACATTGGGCTCGGACATAAAAATACACTCCTTTAATCTGTTTGAAAACACCTGGACGCTTTGACTTCTCTCCAGGTGAACAAACAGCAAAGGAGCGCGCAAACGGCGCGCGGCTTCACCGCACTCATCTTCTTCCATCCCGACTATACGGTTGGTCCCGGAGTTTCACCGGGTCAGCGGAGGCCTTACGGCCGCCGGTCGCGGACTGTACCGCCAGTGGGGAATCGCACCCCGCCCTGAAGACAAAGGATTCAGTTGTTTTCTGAGGGTAGTATACGACACTTCTCCCGAGAATGCAACCCCCGCCGCAAAAAAATTTCTGCCCGCGGCAGGCGGTGGAGTACATTTCTGGAATAATCTGTTAACATTTAGTTAAAATCGCAAAAATCGACTTGTGGAAACGAAAAAAATTTGCTATTATATATAAAAAGAAATCGGTGACATATTCGGAGGCAGCGTACAGAGAGATTTGGCATAAATATCGTTGGAGAAATCAACACCATTTATGTAAGCGCGTAAGCCGGGCCCGCGGGCCAGTTTATGCGTTTTTCTGTTTCCGTATCCATGGCCGCCCGGCAGATGCCCTGGCCATGGACGCGGAATTTTGTTTTTATGGTTGCTGAATGAAAGAGTACAGAGTGTGAAAGAAAGGCGGTACGTGTATGAGCTGGCAGAATGAATTGCAGAACGGAATCAGGACGGCGGAGGAGCTGGCCCCCATCCTGGGCTGGACGGCGGAGGAAACGGCGCGGCACGCGGAGGTGCTGGAGCGCTTCCCCATGCTGATTACACCCTACTATCTGTCCCTGGTGGACCCCAAGGACCCGGACGACCCTATCGCACGGATGTGCGTCCCCTCTCTGGAGGAGCTGGCGGCGGGGGGTTCCTTTGACACCAGCGGAGAGGCGGACAACACCAAGCTGGAGGGGATGCAGCACAAGTATTCCCAGACGGTGCTGCTGCTGTCCACCAACCAGTGCGCCATGTACTGCCGTCACTGCTTCCGCAAGCGGCTGGTGGGCCTTTCCGAGGAGGAGCTCAACAAGCGGGTGGACGAGGTGACCGCCTACGTCCGGGAGCATGAGGAGATATCCAACGTCCTGGTCTCCGGCGGCGACGCGCTGCTGAACCCCAACCACATCCTGGAGCGCTACCTGCGGGAATTGAGCGCCGTGGAGCACCTGGACTTCATCCGCTTCGGCTCCCGGACGCCGGTGACGCTGCCGGAGCGGATCTACGGCGACGGCGAGCTGCTGGACCTCTTCGCGGAGTACGGAAGGAAAAAGGCGCTGTGCGTGGTGACCCAGTTCAACCACCCCCGGGAGCTGACGGAGGAGGCCCGGCGGGCCGTCCGGGCGCTGATCGAGCGGGGCGTGCTGGTGCGGAACCAGACGGTGCTGCTGCGGGGCGTCAACGACAGCCCGGAGGTCCTGGGAGATCTGCTCTCCGGGCTGACCCGGTGGGGCGCGGTGCCCTACTACATCTTCCAGTGCCGCCCGGTCACCGGCGTCCACAGCCGCTTCCAGGTGCCTTTGGAGGAAGGCATCCGCATCGTGGACGGGGCCAAATGCCGGCAGAACGGCTTCGGCAAGGCGGTGCGCTACGCCATGAGCCACCCCCTGGGCAAGATCGAGATCGTTTGCCGCCTGCCGGGGGGCCAGACGCTGTTCAAGTTCCACCAGAGCAAGTACCGGGAGAACGATGCCCGGGTGTTTACGGCGGACCTGTCCCCCGAGGACACCTGGCTGGACGACGATTTGAGAGGGATGTGACAAGAGAACGCGCACGGGGCCGGAGCCCCGTGCGTGTCTTTTATGCCCCGAAGAAGAGCCGCACTGTCAGGGCGGCGGCGGCAAAGCCCGTCAGGTCGGCGGTGAGGGCGGCGGGGATGGTATAGCGGGTCTTGTGGATGCCCGCCGCGCCGAAGTAGACGGCCACGGTGTAGAAGGTGGTCTCCGTGCTGCCCAGCATGACGGCGGCCACCCGGCCGATGTAGCTGTCCGGCCCGTGGGCGGCCATCAGCTCACTGCCCACCGCCAGGGCCCCGCTGCCGGACACCGGCCGCACCAGCATCAGCGGCGCGGTCTCCGGGGGGATGCCCAGCAGCTCCAGCACCGGCGCGCAGAGGGCGGAGAGGACCTCCATGGCCCCGGAGGCCCGGAACATGGACACCGCCGTCAAAAGCCCCACCAGGGCGGGGATGATCCGCAACAGGACGGTGAGCCCCTCCGCGGCGCCCCGGGTCAGGGCGGCGTAGACGTCCACCTGCTTTCCAAGGCCCCAGGCCGCCATCAGGGCCAGCAGCAGCGGCACCACCAGAGAGCTGAGGCTCATAGACGCCTCCGATCCGCCAGGGAGAGGAGCTTGGCGGCGCTCAGCCCCGCCGTCACCGACAAAATGGAGGTGAGCCACACCGCCGGCAGGATATCAAAGGGGGCGGCGCTGCCCATGGCGGAGCGGAGGGACCCCACGGTGGCGGGGATCAGCTGAATGGAGGCGGTGTTCAGCACTACCAGGGTGCACAGCTCGCCGCTGGCGACGCCGCCGCAGCCCCGGGCCATCCGCCGGGCGGCCTGGATGCCCAGGGGCGTGGCGGCGTTGCCCAGCCCCAACAGGTTGGCGGAGACGTTGGCGGACACCGCCGCCAGGGTCTCCGGGTCCCGGCAGGCGTCGGGCAGCAGCCGCCGCAGCAGAGGGCGGAACGCCCGGGCCAGCGCCGCCGAGAGGCCGCAGGCGTTCATGATTTCCATCACTCCGGACCACAGGCACAGCACCCCCGCCATGGAGACGCCAAGCTTCACGGCGGAGCCGGCCCCCTCCAGGGCGGCGGCGGACACCGCGTCCAAATTTCCGGTGAACAGGCCGAAGATGAGGGAGAGAATCACCATTCCGGACCAGACCCAGGTCATTGCCATGGAAAAGACCTCCTAATCTGCAAAAAATTGTTAATTATATTTGAACTTTTTGGATATTCGTTGACATTTTACGACCATATATGATATTGTCTAGTCCAGCCAAAATGTAAATATTTGTGGGCGAAAGGAGTAGAAAACGTGAAAGCGACAGGAATCGTGCGCAAGGTCGATGAACTGGGGAGGATCGTACTGCCCATTGAGATGCGACGCACCCTGGACATCGCGGAAAAGGACGCATTGGAAATCTATGTGGAGGGCTCGTCCGTCATTCTGAAAAAGTACAAACCCAGCTGTCTTTTCTGTGACGGAACCAAGGACATCACCGTGTTCAAGGGAAAGAACGTATGCCCCAAGTGCCTGCGGGAGCTGAGAGACCTCTGAGGCTGCCCGTAAGATAAGCGGCGAGTTCCCGGCCCGGCAATTCCCCGTCCATCCAGCCCCGGCTATTGAGAGAGATCCGCGGACGCCGGCCTATGGCTGTAACCGGCGAGAGAGCGGCGGAAAAAGACCGTCAAAGCAAAATAACAGCGCGGCATCAAACGCCGCGCTGTCATTTTTGCCCTTACCGCCCCTGCTCCAGGGCGGCGGCGTACAGCTCGTTTTTGGAAAGACCCGTGTGCTCCGCCACCTCCCGGGCCGCCTCTTTCAGCTTCGCGCCCTGGTCCAGCAGGGCCAGCACCTGGGCCGTGCCCTCGGCCAGCGTGACGGCGGCCTCCCGGGACGGCGCTTTCCCGGCCACCACCAGGACGTACTCCCCCTTGGGGGTATTCTCCTCATAGCGGGCCGCCGCCTCCCCCAGGGTGGTGCGCCAGGTCTCCTCGTGGAGCTTGGTCAGCTCCCGGCACAGGGCGATCCGCCGCTCCGGCCCGAAGACGGCGCAGAGGTCCTGAAGCGTGGTCCGCAGCTTGTGGGGGGCCTCGTGGAAGATCATGGTCCGCTCCTCGTCCCGGAGGCTCTCCAGGTGCTCCCGGCGGCTCTTCTTGTTGACGGTCAAAAATCCTTCAAAGGTGAACCGCCCCGTGGGCAGGCCGCTGACGGCCAGGGCGTTTACCGCCGCGCAGCAGCCGGGGACGGCGATGACGGATACGCCGTTTTCCCCGCACAGCCGCACCAGGTCCTCCCCGGGGTCGGAGATGGCGGGGGTGCCGGCGTCGGTCACCAGGGCGCAGCTCTCCCCCGCCAGCAGACGGCCCAGAATGGCCCGCCCGGCGGTGACGTGGTTGTGCTCGTGGTAGCTCACCAAGGGCTTTTTAATCTGAAAGTGGTTTAAGAGCTTCACGGATACCCGGGTGTCCTCCGCCGCGATGAAGTCCACGGATTCCAGGGTCTCCGCCGCCCGGGGGGAGAAGTCCCCCAGGTTGCCGATGGGCGTGGCCACCAGATAGAGTGTTCCGGCCATAGGGGCCTCCTTTGTGGGAATTGGAAATAGAAAATTGGAAATTGGAAATTGGAAATTTGGGGGGCGATTGAGAGAAGCATCTCAATCGGCGCGGAAGTAGATCCGCTCCACCTCCTCCGTGGGCCGTCCCTCCGCCGTCTCCAGAATCAGGGGCGGCTCCCAGGCAAGGCCTGGTCTCCCGCCCCGGCGGGCCTCCAGCAGCACCAGGGAGGGCCGGTCTCCCGCCCGGCGGCAGACCGGCCGCAGCCGCTTGGGCTCCAGGGCGGCGTCGCGGAGAGCGCAGAGAAGGTCCGTCAGCCGCTCCGGCTTGTGGACCAGACAGAGAGCGCCGCCCCAGCGCAGGAGATAGGCGGCGGCCCGGCACACATCCTCCAGGGTGCAGGCGGTCTCCGCCCGGGCGTTTTGCGCCGCGGCCTCCCGGGGGAGTTTCCCGCTCTGGGCCGGGTAGTAGGGGGGATTGCACACCGCCAGGTCAAACTGTCCGGCGGGGAGGAGGGACCGGATCTCCCGCAGGTCCCCCCGGCAGGCGGTGAGGCGGCCGGAGAGGCCGTTTTCTGCGGCGGCCCGCTCCAGGAGGGACGCGGCTCTTGGATGGAGCTCCACGCCGGTGACGTTCAGGTCCCCCTGCCGCTGGAGCAGCAGGAGGCCCAAAAGGCCCGTGCCGCTGCCCAGGTCGCAGACCCGGAGACCCGGCCGCAGGCGGGGGAGGGAGGAGAGGAGGAACGTGTCCGTCCCCGGGGGGAAGAGATCATCGTCCCAGACGAAGCGGAGCCCGCCGGGGCGCAGGGATTCCCAGTGTTCCACGGCGGGCCTCCTCTCAAGATGTCAGGCGCCGGCGGCGTGCTCCGCCAGCCACTTCACAAGGACGTGATACGCAAGAGTCATGTACAGGGGGACCGCGGCGAGAAAACACAGGACGTTTTCCACCGTGAAATTGCGGCTGTTGGACACCTCGCCATACTCCAGCAGATACCGCCCCAGCAGGCCCAGCCCGGCGGCGGCCAGCGTCCGGAGAAAGATGCCCGGCTCCTTTCCGGGACCATAGGCCTCCGCCAAACACAGGACCATCAGGCCAAAGAGAATGACCTTGTGCAGAGGTGACGAGCTGCCCAGAGGGAAGAAGAAACAGCACAGAAAGGCGGTGTATCCCAGCACCAGGACCCGGATGAAGACTGGGTGATCCCGGAGGAAGCGGGACAGTGACTTCAGCATGGAGCATTCCTCCCAAAAATTCTCTGGCTCTATAATACCATACCGCCCCGGCGGTTGCAAGGGCCTCCCGGTTGTGCTATGATAGCCCCTGAAAACTGATCGCGAGGAGGATCATTCTATGGTCACCATGGCACAGCGCATTGTTGAGCTGCGGAGCGAGCGGGGCCTCAGCCGCCCCGCCCTGTCCGCCGCACTGGGCTTTCCCCGGATGGCGGTGGAGAAATTCGAGACCGGCCGCCAGACCCCCACCCAGGACCAGCAGGAGAAACTGGCGTCTTTCTTCGGCGTGTCCGTGCTCTACCTGCGGGGGGAGAACAACGACCGCGTCCGCATGGACGACTGGATGGACGGGGCCTTTCTGGACCAGCCGTCTCCGGCGCCGGAGGCCCCCAAAAGGGCCCCCAGGCCCGCCGCGCCGGCGGGAGAGGGCACCATGTTCGACGCGTTCCTCACCAGCAAAAAGTTCCAGGAGGCATTGCGGGGGGCCGTGCTGGAGGCCCTGCGCTCCCCGGAGGGACAGGCGCTGATGGAAAAGGCCGTCCGCCGGGAGATGGGAAAGTGAGGGAGAAAAAGAGAGGAGCACCGCTGCGGCGCAGCGGTGCTCTTTTTCCGCGCGGTCAGTCGGCGGCGTGCTCTCTGCGGTACTCCGAGGGCGTGCGGCCCTTGAGCTGGCGGAAAGACTTGGCGAAGTAGCTGGCGTCGGGAAAGCCGCACCGGGCCCCGATCTCCGCCGCGCTCTGGGCGGTGGAGGCCAGCAGCTCCGCCGCCCGCTGGATGCGGAACTGCTTGAGGTACTGGGTGGGGGGTACGCCGATGGTGGAGCGGAAGCACCGCAGGCACTCGCTCTCGCTGACCGCCGCGCTCTCCGCGATAGCGGCGGCCCCGATCTCCTCGCCGTAGTGGGCCTGGATAAACCGCAGCATCTGCTTCATCCGGGCCTCGTCCCGCAGGGCCTTCGCCGGCAGGGGCTTTCCCCCTGCCGGGCGGTGGCGGCAGAGGAGAAAGGCCAGCTGGGACAGCGCCTCCCGCATCCGCAGGTCGTACCCCGGGGGCTCCTCCGCGCAGGCGTCCCAGGCGGTCTCAATGGCCCGGAGGGCCTCGCCGTGCCAGGGTGCGCCGCCGTCCAGGGCGACGCACTGGGGCGCGTCCTCCGCCAGCAGGGGCTGGATATAGTTCTGCCAGAAGACGCTGTCGGCGCCGCCTCCCACCAGCCGAGGGTGGAACACCGCCGAGTGCAGGCGGCAGGGGCCTGCGCCATCGACAAGCACCGTGTGCAGCGCGCCGGAGGTAATGAAAAACCCCTGGCCGGGCCCCAGCGTGAACCGCTCCGCTCCGGCGGCGATGACGGCGCGGCCCTCCGCCACCACGCCGGCCTCCAGCTCCGTGTGCCAGTGCCAGGGGACAGGGTTTTGCAGCAGGTCATCGTGATAACAGGCCGCGGGAAACAGGGCGGTACCGTGGGAGACCAGCTCCCGGCCCTTGGGGTCCGCCTTTGAGGCGCAGGGGGAAATTGCCATGATCGCTCCTCCTTTTGACGGAATCGTCATAGAAATCCGGGGGAATCATTCTATGTATTCTGGATTTTTGGTGATATGATTATACCATGGAAGCGGGGGAAAGGCAACGGAGAGATTTCCCCTGCCGGATTTGAGGCACGCCGCCCGGGGCGGCGGGAGAGGAGCGGCAATATGCTGACGTTTACGATGATTCCCAGCCCGGAACAGTTCCTCCGGATGGTAGAAAGGAGCCGGGGAGAGGTGACGCTGTGCCTGCCGGACGGCGGGCGGTGCGACTTGAAGCGGGATCCGGCGGCCCGGCAGCTGGTCCGGACGCTGCGCCCCGGCGGGGAGGGGCTGCGGGTCAGCCTCTCCGACCGGGGAGACACAACTGCGTTTTTCCGCTATATGCGGGAGGCGGCCCTGTCCGCCTGAGGGGGAGAAAGAAGACGCCCGTCCTTATCGGACGGGCGTCTTTTTGATGTTTGCCTCTCATGCCAGGCGGGCGGCGATGGCCTCCAGAAATTCCTCACTGTCCACGCCCCGGGCCTGGAACCCCGGCTCCACCAGGGGCAGTAAATCCTTTGTCATGACGCCGTCCGCCAGTGTCTCCAGGGAGGCCGCCTCCAGCCGCCGGCCGAATTCCACCAGCTGCGGCAGGCCGTCCAGCTCTCCCCGGCGGCGCAGGGCGCCGGACCAGGCGAAGATGGTGGCCATGGGATTGGTGGAGGTCCTCTCCCCCTGGAGATAACGGTAGTAGTGGCGGGTGACGGTGCCGTGACTGGCCTCAAACTCCATGGTCCCGTCGGGGGAGACCAGCACGGAGGTCATCATGGCCAGGCTCCCGAAGGCGGCGGCCACCATGTCGCTCATGACGTCGCCGTCGTAGTTCTTCAGCGCCCATATAAAGCCGCCCCGGGACCGGACCGCCCGGGCCACGGCGTCGTCGATGAGGGTGTAGAAGTAGGCGATGCCCAGCTTTTCAAACTCCGCCTTGTAGGAGGTCTCGTACTCCTCCTCAAAGATCCGCTTGAACTCGCCGTCATAGACCTTGGCGATGGTGTCCTTGGTGGAGAACCACAGGTCCTGCTTTTGGGCGATGGCGTATTGGAAGCAGGAGCGGGCAAAGGCCCGGATGCTCTCCTCCTTGTTATGCTGGCCCTGCCACACGGCGGGGCCGTCCACAGTCTGGACGTGCAGCGTCTTCTCCGCGCCGCTCTCCCCCTTGAACGTGAGGGTGGCGGTGCCGGGCTCGTCCGTGGCCATGTCCACGGCCTTGTACATGTCGCCGTAAGCGTGGCGGGCGATGGTGATGGGCATTTCCCAGTTCTTCACCACAGGCTTGATGCAAGGCAGAACGATGGGAGCCCGGAAAGCGGTGCCGTCCAGGATGGCCCGGATGGTGCCGTTGGGGGACCTCCACATCTCGGTGAGCTCCGGGTACTCCTCCATCCGCTGGCGGTTGGGGGTAATGGTGGCGCACTTTACGGCGACGCCCAGGCGCCTGGCGGCGTTGGCGGCGTCGACGGTCACCTGGTCCTTTGTGGCGTTGCGGTTCAAGAGCCCCAGGTCGTAGTACTCCGTCTTCAGGTCCACAAAGGGCAGAATCAGTTTTTCCTTAATCATCCCCCAGAGGATGCGGGTCATCTCGTCCCCGTCCATCTCCACCAGAGGGGTCGTCATCTTGATTTTCTCCATAAAACCGCCTCCGTCAGTCCGCCCGCTTGGCGTAGTAGTTCATGAGGCATCCGTCCAGGATGATCTCCCGCTCCTCCGGGGTGAGTCCTGCGACGTGGAGGGTGACGTTCTCCTGGCCGCCGTCCGCTTTCAGGACCCTGGCGGGAATGGTCTCCCGGCCCGCCGCGATGGCCTCCCGGATGTCCGGCACGAACACGCAGTCCCCGGCCTCGTAGGGGAAGTCCGTCCCCTCCTCCAGGGTAAAGGGCAGGATGCCCCAGTTGATGCAGTTGGAGCGGTAGCGCTTGGTGGCGAACCCATAGCAGATGTTGGCGAAGCCCCCCAGCACCTTTTGGCAGCTGGCGGCCTGCTCCCGGGCGGAGCCGTCGCCGGGGCGGTTGGCGAAGACGCAGGAGCCGAACTGGGTGTCCTCCGCCCTGGCGCCGCAGCGGTCCAGCAGGGTCTGGAGCCTCTCCGGGGTCTCCCCCGCCAGACGCTTGGCCTCCAGCGCCGCGGCGGCCTTGGCCCGGCCCACGTATTCCGGCTCCCGGCGGGAGAGGGTGAACTCCGCAAGGCGCAGGGGGTTGGAGCGGTAAGAGGAGGTCTCGCCGGAGGGAATCAGCTCGTCGGTGGTGGTCACCGGATCCCGCAGCACCGCCGCCAGCTCCACCAGCAGGTTCTCCGCCAGGGGCCGCATCTTGGGCCAGTCGGTGATGTTGGGGCCCAGAATCAGCGCCTCCTCCGGATGGGGATGGCCGAAGCCGTTGTAAACCCGCTTTTCGTAGACGCTCTTGTCGAAGTGGTAGTCGCGGCGGACGGGCGCGTAGTCGATGTCCGTGGCGGGGGTGATCCTGCCGCCGTTCAAGGCCGTGGCGGCGATGGACCGGGCGTCCATCAGGCACACGGCGGCGAACTGGCCCTCCCCGGGCTTGGAGCCCTCCCGGTTGGGGAAGTTCCGGGTGGTGTGGCGGAGGCTCAGGCCGTTGTGGGCGGGCACGTCCCCGGCGCCAAAGCAGGGCCCGCAGAAGCTGGGCTTGAGGACGGCGCCGCTCTGGAGCAAATCCGCCGCGGCTCCGAGCTTCGTCAGCTCCAAACTGACGGGGACGCTGGTGGGGTACACGTCCAGGGTGAAGCAGCCGTTGCCGCAGCTGCCGCCGCGGAGGATGTCCGCCGCCTCGGTGATGTTGTCGAAGAGGCCGCCGGCGCACCCGGCGATGACCCCCTGGTCCGCCCAGACGCCGCCGTCATGGACTTTCTGGGTCAAATGAATGTCCGCCTTGGGCCAGCGCTTCCGGGCGTCGGCCTCCACCCAGGCCAGAATCTCCGGGGCGTTTTCCAGGAACTCCCGGATGGTCCAGGCGTTGGAGGGGTGGAAGGGCAGGGCGATCATGGGCTCGATTTCGCCCAGGTCCAGCTCGATGTACTTGTCGTAGTACGCGAACTTGCCGGGATGGAGCTCTCTGTATTCCTCCCCCCGGCCGTGGGCCTCGTAGAAGCCCCGGGTCTCGCCGTCGGTTTCCCAGATGGAGGAGAGGCAGGTGGTCTCGGTGGTCATCACGTCCAGGCCGTTGCGAAAGTCAATGGGGAGCTTGGCGACGCCGGGGCCGGCGAACTCCAGGACGCAGTTGTTCAAAAAGCCGCTTTCAAAGGTGGCCTTCACCAGGGCGATGGCGGCGTCGTGGGGCCCCACGCCCCGCCGGGGCGCGCCGGTGAGATAGACCAGCACCACCTTGGGGCAGGGCACGTCCCAGGTGTTTTTTAAGAGCTGCTTGCACAGCTCCGGCCCGCCCTCGCCCACGGCCATGGTGCCCAGGGCCCCGTAGCGGGTGTGGGAGTCGGAGCCCAGGATCATCTTCCCGCAGCCCGCCAGCTGCTCCCGGGCGTAGGAGTGGATGACGCTCTGGTTGGCGGGAACATAGATGCCGCCGTACTTCCGGGCGGCGGAGAGGCCGAAGACGTGGTCGTCCTCGTTGATGGTGCCTCCCACGGCGCACAGGGAGTTGTGGCAGTTGGTCAGGGCGTAGGGCACGGGAAACTCCTGCATCCCGGAGGCCCGGGCCTGCTGGATAATGCCCACGTAAGTGATGTCGTGGCTGACCATGGCGTCGAAGCGGATCCGGAGCTTTTCGGGATCGGAGCTGACGCTGTGGGCCTGGAGGATCTGCCAGGCCAGGGTCCGCCGCCGGCCCTCCTCAGGGGAGATGGGGGCGGTGGTATGGAGGGCGTCTCCGGAGAGAAAGACGCCGGTGTCGTGGAGAGTGAGCATAGTTTCAATACCTCCTAATCAGCAGCGCTCCGACAGGGGGACGTAAGGCGTCCGCCGGGAGACGGTCTTATAGGCGGGGCGGATGATGCGGGGGTCCTCGGCGCAGCACTCCTCGATGCGGTGGGCGCACCAGCCGGGCATCCGGGCGCTGGCGAAGATGGCGGTGTACAGGTCCGAGGGGATGCCCAGGAGCTTGTAGACGAAGCCGGAGTAGAGGTCCACGTTGGCGCAGATGGGCTTGTCGGACTGCCGCTCCTCCCGGAAGACCTCCGGCGCCAGCCGCTCCACGGACTCAATGAAGTCCAGCTCCTTGACCATGCCCTTCTTCTCCGCCAGGTGGCGGGAGAACTGCTTGAGGATCTCCGCCCGGGGGTCGGAGAGGGTGTAGACCGCGTGGCCCATGCCGTAGATGAGGCCCGTGCCGTCCCCCAGCTGGCGGCGGAGGACCCGCACCAGCTGGTCCTTGATCTGCCCGTCGTCGCTCCAGTCCCGGACGGCCCGCTTGAGGTACTGCATCATCTCCACCACCTTGATGTTGGCGCCGCCGTGGCGGAAGCCCTTCAGCGCCCCCACCGCCGCGGCGATGGAGGAGTAGAAGTCCGTGCCGGCGGAGGTCAGCACCCGGCAGGCAAACGTGGAGTTGTTGCCGCCGCCGTGCTCGGCGTGGAGGATCATGCAAAGGTCCAGGAGCTTGGCCTCGTCGTCGTCGAACTTCGTGTCCTCCCGCAGGGAGTAGAGGAAGTTCTGGGCCACGCTCAGGTCCGTCCGGGGCCGGTGGAGGTACAGGCTCTCCCCGTCGAAATAGTGGCGCTTGGCGGCGTAGGAGTGGGCCACGATGGTGGGCGTCCGGGCCACCATGCGGAAGGACTTGAAGAGCTCGTTTTCCAGCGTCATGTTCTCCGCCTCGCCGTCGTGGGAGTGGAGGGCCACGATGCAGCTTTGCAGCTTGTTCATAATGTTCTTGTTGGGAGAGCGGAGGATCATGTCCTCGCTGAAGTAGCCGGGCAGCTGGCTCCACTTGGCCATGAGGTACTGGAACTCCTTCAGCTGGGAGGGGGTGGGCAGCTGGCCGAAGAGCAGCAGATACACCGTCTCCTCAAAGCCGAAGCGGTCCTCGGCGATGCAGTGGTGGATGATGTCGTTGATGCTGATGCCCCGGTAGAAGAGCCTGCCCTGACGGGGCACTTTCTTTCCGTCCGCCAGGTCGTAGCCGTCCACGTCGCCGATGGAGGTGACGCCGGCGACGACGCCGGTGCCGTTGGGATACCGCAGCCCCCGCATGACCCCCTCCACGGACTGGCTGGAGGGGAAGATGTCGTTTTCCCGGATGAAGTCCTCGGAGCCGCTGACAAAGGACAGCGAGGACTCGATCAGCTCCTGGTGCCGGAGCATCCGGTGCAGGTCCCGGTCGACTTTATAGGACATAGCGCTTAACCACCTTTAATCCAAATTTTCCCGGGAGGCCCCGGTGCGGAGATCATGAACTTTTTTTGTATTATATCCGAAAAGGCGGCCCGTTTCAATCGCAACCGCGTCCGCCGCGGCGGAGAGGGCGGAATTTTCTACACTTTCCACAAAGGAAGGATTTGCATTTTCCGTTTCACTGTGGTATACTTATGGACGCCGAAGCGGCTCGTCCGGCTGCGGGCGGGGATTCGTCCCCGGGCCCGGGGCGGCGCGTCCCCTGAAAGGGCGCGGCCTCTTCGCTTTTGAAGATGATTTGAACCGTTCTCATCTGTTGAGAGTTTTGATGGCGCTGACCCCGTTTCTGCCCTGCGGAAATGGCGCTCCGGCGTCTGAGCCGGAGATTTTTCCATCCGGCTCCCGCGGCCGCCGGTATGAAGCGGCACCGGGTGGGCAAACTGTTTCTGTGCAGTACCGGAACGGCTTGACACCGCAAGAAACATCCTTGAAAAGAGGGTCATATTTTGACGAAGTATATTGTGCGGGGCGGGAAGCCCCTGTTTGGCGAGGTAGAGATCAGCGGCGCGAAAAACGCCGCCGTGGCCATTATCCCGGCCGCGCTGATGGTGGACGGCGTATGCCGTGTGGAGAATCTGCCCCAGATCTCCGATGTGACCATGAGCCTGAAGATTTTGGAGAATCTGGGCGCGCAGATCCGCACCATCAACCGCCACACGGTGGAGATTGACTCCACCCGCATCCGCTCCACCCGGACGGACTATGAGCTGGCCCGGAAGATCCGGGCCTCCTACTACCTCATCGGCGCCCTGCTGGGCCGCTTCGGCCACGGCGAGGTGGCCATGCCAGGCGGCTGCAATTTCGGCGGCGTCCGCCCCATCGACCTCCACGTCAAGGGCTTTACCGCCCTGGGGGCCAAGGTGACGGTGGAGGGCGGCTTCATCCGCGCCGCCACGGAGCGGCCCCGGCTCAGGGGGGCCAACGTCTACCTGGACGTGGTCTCCGTGGGCGCCACCATGAACATCATGATGGCCGCCGCCATGGCCGAGGGGAACACCGTCATTGAAAACGCCGCCCGGGAGCCCCACATTGTGGACCTGGCCAACTTCCTCAACTCCATGGGGGCCAATATCCGGGGCGCCGGTACGGACACCATCAAGATCCGGGGCGTGGAGCGCCTCACCGGCGGCACCTACACCATCATCCCCGACCAGATCGAGGCGGGCACCTACATGGCCGCCGTGGCCGCCGCCGGCGGACAGATCCTCATCAAGAACATCATCCCCAAGCACATGGACTGCATCACCGCCAAGCTGGTGGAGATGGGCGTGGAGGTGGAGGAGAACGAGGACACCCTCCTGGTCCGCCGCGCCGGCCCCCTCCAGCGCACCAACGTCAAGACCCTGCCCTACCCGGGCTTTCCCACGGATATGCAGCCCCAGATCACCACGGTCCTCTCCCTGGCGGAGGGGACGTCGCTGGTGACGGAGGGCGTGTGGAGCAGCCGCTACCGCTACGTGGATGAGTTGCGGCGCATGGGCGCCAGGATCCAGGTGGACGACAAGACCGCCGTGGTGGAGGGCGTGGACCACCTCACCGGGGCCCCCATTCAGGCCAGCGACCTGCGGGCCGGCGCGGCGATGGTCATCGCGGCCCTGGCCGCCCGCGGCGAGAGCGAGATCAGCCAGGTGCAATACATTGAGCGGGGTTACGAGAATTTGGTGGAAAAGCTCCAGGCTGTGGGCGCGGATATCCGCTCTGTGGAGGAGCCGGACCGGGCGGAGCTGGACGTGGGATAACCTGGGCGTCAAGGGGGGACGGGTCCCATCTCCGGCCTAAGAGCCGCCCGCTCTGCGGGCGGTTGGCCTCCGAAACGCGCCTGCGGGCGCAGCCTTGAGAATCCCCCCTCACCGGTCTGCGGACTGGTGGACGCCGCCCAGGGCGGCTGGGTCAAGGTATTTTCACCACGTACACGCCGCGGCGAAAATGATTGGAATTTGTTCTTCCGCCTCTGGCGAAAGAATCGGGGAAACCTGGGTTTCCCCTGAACCCCTTTTCCTGCGCCGCGGGCGCGGCACGGGAGAGTGAATAATTATACATTTTATATTGGTTTGCGTCCGCGATGGGAGGATGGCGGCTTTCGTCGGCGGCCTCTTGCGCGGGCGTAGTTTTTTTGAGTGAGGTATTTTCTTTGACCACTGTACACACCCTGGCCAGCGGGTCCTCCGGGAACGCGCTGGTGCTCTCCTGCGGGGATGTCTGTCTGCTGGTGGACGCCGGGATCTCCTGCCGCCGGATCGGGGCGGGACTGCGGGAGCTGGGGCTGGAGCTGGCGGACCTGACCGCCGTTTTGATCACCCACACCCACGCCGACCATGTCTGCGGCCTGGGGACGCTCCTGAAGCGCACCCGCGTCCCCGTCTATGCCGCCGCGGCGGCGGGGCGGGAGCTGGCGCTCCGCCTGCCGGAGGCCGCGGGGCGGCTGGAACCGCTGGAGCCCTGCCGTCCGCTTGCCCTGGGGGCGGTGGAGGTCACCGCCTTTCCCACCGCCCACGACGCCCCCGGCGCCTGCGGCTTCCGGTTCGACACCCCCGACGGCGCCGTGGGACTGATGACGGACACCGGCTATGTGACGGAGGAGGCGGCGGACGTGCTGCCCGGCGTGGCCCTGGCGGTGCTGGAGGCCAACCACGATGTGGAGACCCTCCGCAGCGGGCCCTATCCCTACTACTTAAAGCGGCGTATCCTGGGAGACGGAGGCCATCTCTCCAACGAGGACTGCGCCCGCTTCGCCGTGACGCTGGCGGAGCACGGGGCGGCGGAGATCGTCCTGGCCCACCTGAGCCGGGAGAACAACACCCCCGCCATGGCGCGGTGCGCCGTGGAGACGGCCCTCTCTGCCGCGGGACTTCATCCGGCGCTGTCCGTAGCCCCCCGGGACGCCCTGGGGGAGGCCCATGTGGTACGGGAGGCCAGCCGATGCAGAGGGTGACGCTGATCTCCGTGGGGAAGCTGAAAGAGAGGTTTTACGCCGAGGCGGCGGCGGAGTACGTCAAGCGCCTGGGCCGGTACTGCAGACTGACGGTGGTGGAGCTGCCGGAGGAGCGGCTGCCGGAGGCCCCCTCTCCCGCCCAGGTGGAGGCGGCGCTGGAGAAAGAGGCCGGCGCCATCCGGGATAAGCTGCCGCCCTCGGCCACGCTTGTCGCCCTGTGCGTGGAGGGCCGGACCAGGTCCAGCGAGGAGCTGGCCCGCCTGATGGCAAACTGGGCCGGCCGGGGGGAGAACCAGCTGGTGTTTGTGATCGGCGGGTCCTTTGGGCTCCACGGGTCCATCAAGGCCCGGGCGGCGGAGAGGCTCTCCATGTCCCCCATGACGTTTCCCCACCACCTGGCCCGGGTGATGCTGCTGGAGCAGATCTACCGGGCGTATCAGATCAACGCCGGAACGCAGTACCACAAGTAGTGAGAGGTGCATCTATGAAAGACGATCATCCTGTAAATCCGGAGCTGTCCGGGGAGCAGAAGGCACGGTATGCCCGGACTTTCCGCCGCCGGGCCACGTTTACCGATATCTGCCTGGTGCTGGGGATTATCTGCGGCGCCTTTGCCCTGACAAACCGGGAGTCGCCCCTGGCGGGGGCCGCTCTCTTCGCCGTGCTTCCCCTGCTGGCGGGGACGCTGGCGGGCGTGTTTTTGACCTACGGGTGCTGCCCTTTCTGCGGGCGGCGGCCCCACAGGTGGGACTGGGCCTGGACACCGCTGCTGTGGCGGTTCTTCCACTGCCCCAACTGCGATTTCACGCCCTACTGGGACCAAAAGCACGGCGGGGAGGCCCAATCCCCGAACACATAAACCCCCGCTCGTTAGTTGACATAAATCTGCAAAAGGCACAAATTTAACTGTAGGAGGAAGCGCTATGGATTTCATGAGAGAGTATGAGAAGTGGCTGGCCAGCCCCGCGCTGTCCCAGGCGGAGAAAGCCGAGCTGGAGGCCATCAGGAACGACCCCAAGGAGATCGAGAGCCGGTTCTACGGGCCGCTGGAGTTTGGCACCGCCGGACTGCGGGGCACCATGTATGTGGGATTGCACAACATGAACATCCATGTCATCCGCTGGGCCACCCAGGGCTTTGCCGACGTGATCTGCGCCGAGGGCGAGGAGGGCAAGCGCCGGGGCGTTGCCATCTGCATGGACTGCCGCAACCACTCCATGGAGTTCGCCCGGGCCGCAGCGGAGGTCTGCGCCGCCAACGGCATTCACGTCCGTATCTTCGAGTCCCTGCGCCCCACCCCGGAGCTGAGCTTCGCCGTGCGGGAGTACCGCTGCCAGGCGGGCATCAACGTCACCGCCAGCCACAATCCCAAGGAGTACAACGGCTACAAGGTCTATTGGCAGGACGGCGCCCAGCTGCCCCCCCATCACGCCGACGCCATCGCAAAGCGCCTGGGGGAGATCGACATCTTCGCGGACATCAAAACCATGCCCTATGACGACGCCGTGAAGGCGGGCCTCATTGAGGTCCTGGGGGCGGAGACCGACGAGAAGTTCCTGGAAAACGTCATGGCCCAGGTCAACGACAAGGAGACCGTGGCCAAGGTGGCGGATACGTTCAAGCTGGTGTACACGCCTTTCCACGGCACCGGCTACAAGCTGATTTCCGAGGCCTTGAAGCGCCTGGGCATCAAGCACCTGATCTGCGTCCCCGAGCAGATGGTCATCGACGGGGACTTCCCCACGGTGGTCTCCCCCAACCCGGAGAACCCCGAGGGCTTCGCCCTGGCGGTGGAGCTGGCGAAGAAAGAGGGGGCGGACTTCATCCTGGGCTCCGACCCGGACGCCGACCGGGTGGGCATCATGGTCCGCACGAAAGACGGCAGCTTCAAGACCATCTCCGGCAACCAGACCGGCGTGCTGCTGCTGGATTACCTCATCGGCGCCATGAAGCGGGCCGGAAAGCTGCCGGAGAAGCCCGTGGCCCTCAAGACCATCGTCACCACCGAGATGGCCCGGAAGGTGGCGGAGGTCAACGGCCTGAAGTGCTTTGACACGTTCACCGGCTTCAAGTTCCTGGCGGAGAAGAAGGATAAGCTGGAGAGCAGCGGCGAGGGGAACGTCATCTTCTCCTACGAGGAGAGCTACGGCTACATGCTGGGCAGCTACGTCCGGGACAAGGACGCCGTCACCGCCGCCCTGCTGCTGACGGAGATGGCCGCCTGGTACGCCGCCCAGGGCAAGACGTTAGCGGACGCCCTGGAGGGCCTGTACGAGAAGTACGGCCATTACGCCGAGCATACATACAACCTGGTGATGCCCGGACTGGACGGCCTCAAGGACATGGCCAAATTGATGAAGAGCCTCCGGGAGAATCCCCCGGCGGAGATCTCCGGCGTGAAAGTCCTCCAGTTCAAGGACTACGCCGACGGCTCCGTCACCGACTGCGCCAGCGGCGCCAAGAGCCGCATGGAGCTCTCCGGGTCCAACGTGCTGCGCTTTGAGATGGCCGACGGCACCTCCGCCATCGTCCGGCCCTCCGGCACGGAGCCCAAGATCAAGGTCTACATCCTGGCTCAGGGCAAGGACGCCGCCGACGCCGCCGGGAACGTGGCCAAGTACGGCAAGTGGGTGGACTCTCTGAAAAAGTAAACTGCAGGCAGGCACGGGGCCGGACGCGAAAGCGTCCGGCCCTTTTCTCATAGAGTATTACAGGTCGTCCGCGTCCTGCACCGGCACCTCATTTGGGTCAGCGGGACAGCCGGTCCAGCTGCCCTGGGGGTCGGTCTTCGCGGCGGTGAACTGGGACAGCTCCCGGGCCTTCTCCATGGGCTTTTTCTCCTTGCGGTCTCTCACGGTAATCGCCTCCTCTGCGAAGGTAGTATCTGCGGAGAGGCGCGTCCTATTATGGGAAATGTGCCTTTTCCGCCCTGAAATTAGCACCTTTCACAAAGTTTGGAAAATGACGGCAGAAATCCTTGACAATCTGCTGAAAATATATATAATGGACTAAAATGGTACAGTTTAGGGGGCGATGCGCTTGCTGGTCACGCGGGAGATGGACTACGCCATGCGGGTGGTCCGGGCGCTGGACAGCGGGGAGAGTTTGGAAACCGCCGCTATCGTGGCGGAGCGGGAGCGGATGTCCCCGGCTGTGACGCTGAAAATCCTGAAGCGGCTCACCGCCGCCGGCATTGTGGAGAGCCGCCGGGGCGCCGCCGGGGGATACCGGCTGCGGCGGCCGTCGGAGGAGCTGACGCTGTACGATTTGTTCCGGGCCTTTGGCAGGGAGCCGCTGCTGAACCGCTGCCAGGCGGCGGATTACCGCTGCGAGAACTATCCGGAGGGGGACTGCGGCACCTGCCGGGAGCTGTGCCGCATTCAGGAGATCCTGGACGCGGAGCTGCGGCGGACGCCGTTGAGCCGTCTTTTTAACAAGTGAATCATGTGTATCGCGGAAAGATCACATTTTAAAGGAGGTCAATATGCAGTACCAAACTACACCGGCCCATGAGGAATTCCGGGCCAAGGTCCGTGCTTTCGCGGAGGCGGAGATCAAGCCCATCGCTTTCATGCTGGACAAGGAGAACCGTTTCCCCACCGACGCGGTAAAGAAGATGGGGGAGCTGGGGATCATGGGTTTGCCCTATGAGACCGAGTACGGCGGAGCCGGGTCCGATGCTCTGAGCTACGCCATCGCCGTGGAGGAGCTGGCCAGGGTGGACGGCGGCGCGGGAGTCATCCTGTCCGCCCACACGTCTCTGGGTACCTGGCCCATCTACGCCTTCGGCACCGAGGAGCAGAAGAAGAAATACCTGCCGGACCTGTGCAGCGGCCGCAAGCTGGGCGCTTTCGGCCTGACGGAGCCCAACGCCGGGTCCGACGCCGGCGGCACCGAGACCACCGCCGAGGACATGGGGGACCACTACCTCCTCAACGGCGAGAAGATCTTCATCACCAACGGCGGCGAGGCCAGCACATACGTGGTGTTCGCCGTCACCACTCCCGGCATCGGCACCCGGGGCATCAGCGCTTTCATCGTGGAAAAGGGCTGGGAGGGCTTCACCTTTGAGGAGCACTACGACAAGATGGGCATCCGCTCCTCCGCCACCTGCCAGCTGAACTTCAACAACGTGAGGATCCCCAAGGAGAACCTGCTGGGCAAGGAGGGCCAGGGCTTCAAGATCGCCATGGCCACCCTGGACGGCGGGCGCATCGGCATCGCGGCCCAGGCCCTGGGCATCGCCCAGGGGGCCTTTGAGGCGGCGGTGGAGTACTCCAAGGAGCGCGTCCAGTTCGGCAAGCCCATCTGCCAGCAGCAGAACATCGCCTTTAAGATCGCCGACATGGCCACCAAGCTCCGCTGCGCCCGGTTCCTGGTGTACTCCGCCGCCGAGCTGAAGCAGGCCCACGTGCCCTACGGGATGGAGTCCGCCATGGCCAAGCAGTACGCCTCCGACATCGCCCTGGAGGTCACCAATGACGCCCTCCAGATCTTCGGCGGCTGCGGCTACCTCAAGGGCATGGAGGTGGAGCGGTTCTACCGGGACGCCAAGATCACCACCATCTACGAGGGCACCAACGAGATCCAGCGGGTGGTCATCGCCTCCCACATCCTGGGCAAGGCCGCCAAGGAGGCCCCCTCCGCCGCCGCCGCGGGTCCCCGGGGCCCCGAGACCGGCGCGAGAAAGCGGATGATCCTCAAGGACGGCACCGCTCAGGAGAAGGTGGAGACCCTGGTGGCCAACCTCAAAAAGGACGGCCACGACTTCACCGTGGGCATCCCCATGGACACCCCCATCACCCAGGCGGAGCGGGTGGTCAGCGCGGGCCAGGGCATCGGCGAGAAGAAGAACATGAAGCTCATTGAGAACCTTGCCAAGGCCGCCGGCGCCGCCGTCGGCTCCAGCCGCCCCGTGGCGGAGACGCTGAAATACGTCCCCCTGAACCGCTACGTGGGCATGAGCGGCCAGAAGTTCAAGGGCAACCTGTACATCGCCTGCGGCATCTCCGGCGCCATCCAGCACCTCAAGGGCATCAAGGACGCCGCCTGCATCGTGGCCATCAACAACAATCCCAACGCCAAGATCTTCAAGAACTGCGACTATGGCATCGTGGGCGACGTGATGGAGATTCTCCCCCTGCTGACCCGTGCCCTGGACACCGGCGACAAGCTGCCGGCGCCCCCCATGGTGAAGATGAAGCGGATGGCCCCCAAGAAGGTCACGCCGCCCCGGGAGCTGTACATCTGCAACGGCTGCGGCCACGAGTACGACGTGCTCCTGGGCGACCCGGAGAACGACGTGAAGCCCGGCACTGCTTTCAAGGACCTGCCCGAGGGCTGGACCTGCCCCCACTGCGGCGAGACGGTGGACGCTTTCATCAAGATCGAGGTCTAAGAGAACCCAAATAAAAGTTTCGCTCAAGCCTTTTCAAAGGCTTGCGAGGTGCGGGGGCAGAGCCCCTGCCGGGGTCCGGGGGCGGCGCCCCTGGAATGCGGGCGGGACCTGCCGCCATCGAGGACCGGCGGACGAAGCCTCGTCGATCCCGGAGCACCCTCTTCCGGAGGATAACATCAAAACAACAAAGGAGGCACTCTCTTATGCATAATTACCGCCAAGTCACCGACGACCTCTACTGGGTAGGCGCGGACGAGCATCGCCTGGCCCTGTTTGAGAACATCCACCCCCTGTACCACGGCGTCAGCTACAACGCCTACGTTCTGCTGGACGAGAAGACCGTCCTCTTCGACACCGCCGACTGGGCCGTGGGCCGGCAGTTCATCACCAATGTCAAGGCGGTGCTGAACGGCCGCCCTCTGGACTACCTGGTCATCAACCACGTGGAGCCGGACCACGCCGCCTCCATCGAGGAGATCCTCCTGCGCTGGCCGGAGGTGAAGATCATCACCACCCCCAAGGCCGTGACGCTTTTGAACCAGTTCGGCTTCGCCCTGGATCCCAACGCCGTGGAGGAGGTGAAGGAGGGTGACAGCAAGTGCTTCGGCAGGCACACCGTCGCCTTTGTCTACGCCCCCATGGTCCACTGGCCGGAGGCCATGGTGTCCTTCGACACCACCAACGGCGTCCTCTTCTCCGCCGACGCTTTCGGCTCCTTCCGCTCCCTGGACGGCAAGCTCTTCGCCGACGAGGTGGACTTTGCCGGCGAGTGGATCGACGACGCCCGCCGCTACTACACCAACATCGTGGGCAAGTACGGCCCCCAGGTGGTGGCCCTTTTGAACAAGGCGGCCTCCATCGTGGGCCTGGACAACATCAAGATGCTCTGCCCCCTCCACGGGCCCATCTGGCGCAAGGATCTGGGCTACATCATCGACAAGTACACCCACTGGGCCACCTACGAGCCGGAGGAAAAGGGCGTCATGATCGTCTACGCCTCCATGTACGGCAACACCGAGGCTGCCGCCGAGGTCCTGGCCGCCAAGCTGACGGCCCGGGGCGTCACCAACACCCGCCTCTATGACGTGTCCTCCACCCACGTCAGCTACCTGATTTCCGATCTCTTCAAGTACAGCCACCTGGTGCTGGCCTCCGTCACGTACAACCTGGGGATCTTCCCGCCCATGCACAACTTTCTCACGGACATGAAGGCCCTGAACCTCCAGAACCGCACCGTGGCCATCATGGGCAGCGGCTCCTGGGCCCCCCGGTCCGGCGCGCTGATGCGTGAGGAGATCGAGCAGCTCAAGCACATGGAGATTTTGGACGAGGAGATGACCGTCACCTCCTCCCTGAAAGCGGACAACGAGTCCGAGATCGACGCCCTGGCGGACGCCATCGCGGCTTCGGTCCAGAAGTAACTTCCCTGAAATATGAAAGAGGCCCCCCCGGGAGACCGGCGGGGTCCTCTTTTGTGATTGCGTTTTGGGTTATTCTCCCAGCTCCAAGAGGTACTTCTCCCCATTGCGGCGCTTGCCCATGGAGGCGCCCTTGAGCTTGTCAAGCCCCGTCTCCGGGACTTCCTTAAATTCCAGCACGCCCTTCTCCCGGGCGAGCTTCAACAGGGCCTCGCCCTTTTGGGACCGGACGATCACCTGGTTCCAGCCCCTGTCAACGTCCCAGCCGTCGGCGCTGCGGGCGCCGCCCACGGAGAGGTCGGCAAACTCCGCCGTCATGTCCGTGCAGGCCCGGCACCCCGGACGCACCAGCGGCGTCACCTCGTCCAGGTTCACGGAGACGGTCTCTTCGGCTGTGCGCAGCTCCAGGCAGTGGTACTTGCTGGGGGGAATGTCCGTATGGGTGACCTTGGCCGGGCCGGCGTGCTTGGCCGCGAGAGCCTGCATACCCTCCCAGTCCAGTCCCCAGCCGCAGAAGAGGCCGAAGACCATGCCGATGTTTCCCGCGTGGTTGTCGTTGTCCGGCAGGGGGTTGCCCTTCATCTTGTAGACGGCCAGGGTCTTGCAGGGGGTGCCCACCACGCCGATGGAGTGGTATTTGTCCTCTTTCAGTGCCCGGTTCAAAACCGCCAGGGTGGGGGGCACCTGGAAGCTGCTGCCGGAGCAGACGCGGACCTCCTCCGGCGTGAGGGCCAGTGCGCCTGCCGGGTCCAGCCCGCCCTGGGAGCGGGTCAGAACGGCGGCGTCGATGAAGCCCTCTCTCATGGCCAGCTCCACCAGAGCCGTCATGGTGCCGCCGTGCTGGGCATGGGCCCGGATGGATTCGTCGGCGGCCCTCGTCAGGTACAGCCCCCGGAAGGGGCCGATCTCCGGCAGGATGGTCTCCTCGGAGAAAAACTGTCTGCGCAGGGCGTCCAAGTCCGTGGGCATCCGGGGGCAGAACCGCTGGCAGCGGCCGTCCCGGCGCTCACAGTCAAAGTAGCAGATGGTCCGCCCGTCCACGGAGTCCCAGTAGGGGCACATTCCCTGGCAGGCGCCGCAGCCGGTGCAGAGGCCCGGCTTGATGACCTGGGTGTCCAATGCGATGGTACTTAACATTGCCGTTCCCTCCTCAAACCATGATCTGCGGATACCGGAAGATCTCCAGCTCCATAGACCGCGCCCTGGGCGGGAGGTAGTCCTCCAGCAGGTGGTTCTCCCCGCAAAGGTGGTCCTGATAGAGATACCGGTAGCCGGGCTTCTGAGGCGTCAAAAAGCCCTTTTCGTACAGCAGCGGCGTCAGGGCGGAGAAAGGAGTGTCCGCCGGCAGAGCAAGGGTCAAGTCCCTGTGCTTTACAAAGTCGCTGAAATGTACCTGGATGGTCTCCATCACACCGCCCCCTTTCCCGCGGCCTCGCAGCCCATGGCGAAAGCCCGCTGGTTGACCTCCAGCACATGGCCCTTGAACCGCTGGGCCAGGATCTTCTCCAGGTCCTCTCGGCTCAGCGGCGCGCCGGGCAGCTGGCTGAACGCCCCCAGCAAGGCGATGTTGGCGGCCTTGGAGTCCCCGGCCTCCATGGCGATGTCGGCGGCGGGGACGGCCACGGCCATGGCCGTCAGCTCACGGATCTCGGCGGCGATGTCCTCCACCGCCGGGTACTGCTGGATCCCCTGGAGCACCCCCAGGGGATAGACGGGCCGGGGGTCGTAGACCACGGTGGTGTCTTTCCCGGCGTACTTGCGGACCATCCGCAGCGTCTCCAGGGGCTCAAAGCCGATGATCAGGTGGGCCTCCCCGGAGGGGATCAGCACGCTGGGGTCCATCTTGGCGGACACCCGCACGTGGCTCATGACGGAGCCGCCCCGCTGGGACGCGCCGTAGGTCTCCCCCACGGCCACCCGGTAGCCCCGGTCGCACATGGCGCTGCCCAGCACCTCGGCGGCCAGCACGTTGCCCTGCCCGCCGATGCCGCAGACCACGATGTTCAGAGGATCAAATCTCAGTTCTTTCACGCTTCCTCACCACTTTCCACATGGATGGCCCCGCTGGGGCAGAACTTGGCGCACACGCCGCACCCAACGCAGGTAACGGGGTCGATCTGGGCCTTGCCGTTTTTAAAGTCCCAGGTGTTGCCGGGGCAGCCCCAGACCCGGGAGCAGTATTTGTCGCACCCGCAGCCGTCGCCCAGGCACACGTCCTGGTCCACCCAGACCCGGACGGGCTTCTTCTGCGTCTTGGCATTCAGCGTGGCGCAGGGCTGGCGCATGATGAGGACGTTCATGCCCTCCTCCTGTAAAAGACGCTTGAGGGTCTTCTCCGTCTCCTGAACGTCGAAGGGATCGGCGACCTCCACCTTGCAGCCCATGGCCTCCAGAATCCGCTGGATGTTCATGGGCTCCGTCTTTTTGCCCATGGCGGTCAGGCCGGTGCCCGGGTGGGGCTGGAAGCCGGTCATGGCGGTGGCGGAGTTGTCCAGCACCATCAGCAGCATATTGGCCTTGTGGTACACGGCGTTGACCACGCCGGGCATGATGGTGTGGAAGAATGTGGAGTCGCCGCAGACGGTGACCACTTTCTGGTCCAGGCCGTAGCGGGTCAGCTGGCCCAGGGCCTCCGCCAGGTTGATGCCGGAGCCCATGCAGTTGCAGGCCTGGAACGCGTACTGCCCGGCGAACTGGCCGGACATGATGTAGCATCCGATGTCGCCGATGACCACGCCGGGGTTTTTCTCCTGGCGCAGCACCCGCTTGAGGATGTGGAACGTGGCCCGGTGGGGGCACCCGGCGCAGAACGTCATCTCCCGCTGGGGGAGCTCCAGGTGGGAGGCGATCTTCTTCTCCGGCAGGGGAACTCCGGTGAAAGCGGCGATGGCGGCGGACACGTTGTCCGGGTCCAGCTCGCCGATCTTGGGCAGGGCCCCGTCGTCCCGGCCCCGGAACGCAACCGTGAGCCGGTGCTTCCCGGCCAGGGCCTCCAGGTGCTCTTCCAGGAAGGGGTCCACCTCCTCCAGGATCAGCACTTCTTTCGCGGGCTTGAGGTAGCGCAGGATGTACTTCTCCGGCAGGGGCCAGAGGGTCCCCAGGGTTAAAAGACCCGCTTTTTCCTCCACGCCGAGGCGGTGCATGGCCTCCTGGGCGTAGAGCCGCCCGGTGCCGCCGGCGACGATCAGCTTCTCCGCGTTCTCGGGCCCGGCGTAGTGGTTGTAGGCGCAGTCCTCAAACTCGCTCCGCAGCGCCTCCAGCCGCTCCAGCATGGGCGTGTGGAGGTAGGACACGCACACAAGCCTATCCCACTCCCGCACTCTCTGGATGGGGTGGGGCTTTTCCGGCAGGGCCCCCAGCCGCACCACGCCCCGGCCGTGGCACACGCGGGTGGTGAGCCGGACGATCACCATCTGCCCCGTGCGCTCGGAGAGCTCGAAAGCGTAGGGCACGATGTCCTTGGTCTCCTGCATGGTGGTGGGCTCCAGCAGCGCCACGCTGGCGGATTCCGCCTGCCAGCGGGAGTCAAACTCGTTGGTGCTGGAGTGGGCGCTGGGATCGTCCGAGGTCACGATCACAAGGCCGCCCTTGACGCCGTGCTGGGCGCCGCAGTGCAGGGAGTCCGCCGTGCAGAGAAGCCCGTTCTGCTTTACAATGCACAGCGCCCGGGCCCCCGCCAGCGACGCGCCCACGCACGCCTCCAGCGCGCAGACCTCGTTGGTGGACCACTCGGCGTAAAAGTTCCGCTCCTCGGCGATCTTGCCCAGCATTCCCAGCACCTGGGAGGAAGGGGAGCCGGGGTACGAGGCGGCGAAGTTGATTCCAGCCTCCACCGCGCCGCGGACAATGGCCTCGTTGCCCTGCATCAGGCAGGATTGTCCCGGCACGCCTCCTGTCATCGTCCATTCCATAGTTCCAAAGTCACCCTCTCTAAGTCTACAGTGTTTGGTTAAAAATTTGCCAAACTTCATTGTAGCACGTTCGACGGGAAATGCAAGCGGCGGAGACGGATTTTTGAGTCGGAGATGAAAAAAGCGGAGCGGGAAAATTCCCGCTCCGCTGGGTGGTTTGACGCTTAGAACTCCAGGCTGCCGAACGCCACACACTTGCCGCTCCGGCGGTCGAAGAGCATGATATTCTCCCCGGAGATGTCCACATGAACCTGGGCGCCGATGGTGAAGAGGGTGCTGCCGAATACCACGCCGGTGAGCAGGAAGTCCCCGATGCGCACCTTGATGGTGGACTCCATGCCGGTGGGCATGGCGCCGTAGATCTCGCCGGAGAGGGCGCCGGAGTCCACAATGTCGATGAACTCCGGGCGGATGCCCAGCACCAGATCCTCATCGGTGAGCACGGGCTCCTCCTGGAGGGATAGGTCCTCCTCCTCGACCTTCGCGATGTGGTAGCGGAAAGTCTCGTCCTTGTTGCCCTTTTCCACAAAGCCCTTCTCCGCGGACTTCTTCCTGTGTTCCTCCGCGGCCAGGGCGTTTTGCTCGTCCCGGGCGCGGAACCAGCCGGGAAGATCCAGGAGCTGGGAGGGCTTGAAGACGGCTTTCGTATCGCCGAACATGGTGAGCTCCACAGCGCCGTCGGGCCGCTGCGCCCCCTTGGCCTCCACGAAGTTGATGGAGGGGTTGCCCACAAAGTCCGCCACGAACAGGTTATTGGGCCGGTTGTAGACGGTCAGCGGCGCGTCGTACTGCTGGAGCACGCCGTTGTTGATGAGGCAGATCTGGGTGGCCAGGGTCATGGCCTCCATCTGGTCGTGGGTGACGTAGACGAACGTGGACCCGGTCTCCACGTGGAGCCGCTGCAGCTCGTAGCGCATCTCCAGGCGGAGCTTTGCGTCCAGGTTGCTCAGCGGCTCGTCCATGAACAGCACCGAGGGCTCCGGGGCCAGCGTCCGGGCGATGGCCACCCGCTGCTGCTGCCCGCCGGAGAGCTCCGCCGGGTAGCGGTCCATGAACATGCCGATTTTCACGATGCGGGAAACCCGCCGGACGGAGAGGTCAATCTCCTCTTTCGTCAGCTTGCGGACCTCCGTGACCACCTGGCCGCTCTGCGTGGCCTCGAAGCGGTCGTTGAGGCCCTGGGCTTTCTTGGCGCTCTCCGCCTTTTCCCGCAGCGAGGCGGCCTCGGCGGAGACGTCCCTGCCGCTCTCCAGGTGGTAGCCGTAGAGCTTTTTGGCGGTGTAGAGGGAGATGGTGAAAGCGTCGATGAGCTTGATGTAGGCCTTCTTCTCGTCGATCTTCCCGGTCTTGTCCCGGCAGTCCTCCAGGATCTTGACCACCTCGCCGGGGTTTGCCAGGATCTCCGCCAAGCGGGCGCTGGCCCGGGCCTCAAAGTCCACCTTGGGCAGGGGCTCTTTGATGTTGGAGAGGCCGAAAGCGATATTCTCGTATACGGTCATGTTGGGCCACAGGGCGTAGTTCTGGAACAAAAAGCCCACCTTGCGCTTGTTGGCGGGGACGTTGATGCCCAGCGCGCTGTCAAACACCACCTTGTCGCCGATGGTGATGCGGCCGCTGGTGGGGGTCTCCAGCCCCGCGATCATCCGCAGGGTGGTGGTCTTGCCGCAGCCGGAGGGGCCCAGCAGGGTGACAAAGGAGTTGTCGTCGATGACCAGGTCCAAATCGTCCACGGCGTAGAACTTGCCCCACCGCTTGGTAACGTGTTCCAATCTGATTTCAGGCATACTATTATCCTCCAATTCCTTTATCGAGGCTGGCTCCGGTGACCTTGTTGACCAGCGTGTTGCACACCAGGATGGTGACGATCAAAATCAGGTTGATGCCGCTGGAGAAAGCGTACAGGCCCATCTCGTCAAAGTAGTCCAGCGTGGTGGAGAGAATGAAGCCCTGGGTGCACAGCAGCATAAAGAGGCTCAGCTCTCTCAGGCACGTCATAAAGGGCAGCAGGTAGCCGCTGATGATGGAGGACTTCTGGATGGGGATGATGATGCGGGTCATCCGCTTGATCCAGGGGATGTCCTGGATGATGGCCGCCTCCTCAATCTCGCCGGAGAGCTGGAGCATGGAGTTCAGGGAGCTCCGGCTGGCAAAGGGAATGTACTTGATGGTGCCGGTGATAATCAGCAGGGTGTAGGTGTTGAAGAGGTTCACATACTGGTTGGAGAACAGGATGAAGAACGCCACGCCCACGGCGATGGAGGGCATCAGATAGGGCAGGAACGCCACGCTGTTGACATAATTTGCCCATTTACTTCGTCGGTTTTTGGACACGGCGTAGCCGATGAGGGTGCCGATGGTGCCGGCCAGCAGCGCGCAGCAGACGCTGACCCAGATGGTGCCCTTGAAGGCCCGCCAGATGGTCTCGTTGTGCAAAATACCCTTTTGGCCGTACATGCCGTTCTCGGAGACGTTCTCATCCGTCACCCACCACTTGGTGGTGAGGTTGTCGGCGTCGCCGGTGTAGAGGAACGAGTAGTCCCCGGGATTGGGCAGGAACGTCTCAAAGGCGAAAGAGACGATGGGAAAGATGCTGGTGAAGAACGTGACGATTACCAGCGCCAGGGCGATGACGTACTTCCCAACCCGGCCCAGGTTGATCTTGGAGATCTGGCCGGACTTGCCGGTGACGGTGGTGTAGCTCTTGCGGCTGGTGAGGGAGAGCTGGTTTAAGAGCATGATGGCCACGCCGAAGAACATCATGATGATGGCGAGAATGCTGGCCTCTCCGGTGTACTTGGAGTTCATGGAGACGTACTTGGTGGAGAGGGTGGTGAGGCCCAGGTAGTGGGGCACCGGGTAGGAGCCCATGGAGCTGCCGAACACCAGCAGGATTGTTGAGAGGATGGCGGGCTTCACCATGGGCAGCGTCACCTTGCACATGATCTTCCACTTGGGGGTGTCCAGGATGGTGGCGGCCTCCTCTAAGTTGGCGTCCATGTTGCGGAAGATGCCGCCGATCAGGATGTAGGCAAAGGGGGCGTAGTGGAGCCCCAGCACCACAAGGCTCGGGAACAGGCCCTGGCACCACCAGAGGGGCATGTTCACCCCCAAGGTCGCGGCCAGCAGTCCGTTGGAGGTGCCGGTGACGGCGTTGGAGTTGAACATGTTCTGCCACACCACCGCCAGCGTCCACTGGGGCATGATGTAGGGGAAGATGAAGATGGAGCTGAGGTACTTCCGCCAGGCCAGGTTGGTGCGGGTGATGAGAAAGGCGAACACGCCGCCGAACAGAATGGACACCACGCAGGTCCCCACCGCCAGCAGCACGGTGTTCAGCAGGGGGGTCCAGAGGTTGGTCCTTGCCAGGCGGCTGGTGAAGAGGTCCACGTAGTTCACCACGGTGTACCCTGCGGCCTGGCCGGTGAGGTGGGCGTCGATGGTGCCGGGGTGAATTTTGAACGTGTCCTCCACGATGGCGATGATGGGGGCCACGGTGGTCACCGTCAGCACGATGCCCATCAGCAGCAGAATCACGTTGTGGGGCTTGGAAAAAAAGGTCTTGACCTTGTTCCAGAAGATGGTGGATGAACTCGCCTGGAGGGTGGTGGGCTGATTCATAAAAGCGCTCCTCCTAACTTTCCGCGGCGGCGGGGATACCGGCCTCACGCAGCGCGGCGCGGAGCCGGGAGATGTCGTTTTGATAGCAGAAGGCCTCCATCCCGCACCAGCGGGCGGCCTCCACGTTCAGGTGCAGGTCGTCGATGAAAAAGCAGTCCCCGGGGGCCAGGCCGAACCGGGTAAAGAGGCGGCGGTACAGCTCCGGGTCCGGCTTGAGGAGCTTCTCCTCAAAGGAGAGCAGGGCCCCCCGCAGCAGCGGCCAGACCTCGATCTTCTCCCGGAAGCGGTAGAACCGGGCGGAGGTGTTGGACAGCAGGTACAGCGGGATGCCCGCGCCGTCCAGCTCCCGGGCCAGGGCGTTTATCTCCGGCTTGGGGAAGAGGAACTCGTCCCAGTGTTCGATTACCTGGGCGGCGGGCTCATGCAGGCGCTGCGGCAGGCGCTCCCGGGCGGCGGAGAGGACCTGCTCCTCCGTCGTGACGCCCCGGTCCAGGGCCACCCACTCCGGACTTTTGAAGATGGCCAGGTCCAGGAGACGGGCGTCCTCCGCCGTGTCGGACCAGGCGGCGGTGAGCTCCAGCATGGGGAAGTCCAGCAGGATGCCGCCCATATCAAAAATGACTGCTTTGCCCATGGGAATCCGTCCTTTCAAGTGAGAATGGAGAGGTCCGGGGCGCGTGTCCGCGCTGCGGTTCTGTGGGAAAAGCCCGCCAGGGCTTTTCCCACAGAACCGCAGATGTCTCGATTTTCAAAACGCCGTTCGTTTTGAAAATCTCCCGCTTCGCGGGGCAAACACTTGCGGAGCAGGCGTTTGCAGACATCCGATCCGATTCGAGGCGGGCACGGCATCTCCGCGCCAAGAGCCGCCCTACAGGCGGCTGCGCTCCGAAACGCGCCTGCGGGCGCAGCCCTCGAGCTCCCCCGCATAGTCGAAAGCCTCTTTTCTATACATGATGGCCTTGATAGTCCAAGGTCCGGGGCGCGCGTCCGCGCCCCCCGGACCCGATGGTGTGTCAAATCAGATGGAATGTGCGGTGAGGATTAACCCGCGGAGTACTTGGTCAGCATCTCAATCCAGCTGCCCACGGTGAAAGACACGTCGGCGCAGTAGGTGGGATCCTCCAGCACCAGCTTGCCCTCGGTGGTCCACCAGTCGTAGCCCCGGTCGTTCTTGGCCTCGAACTCCACGGTGGTGCCGTCCTCGGCCATGCCGCCCTTGGAGTGGCCGAACTGGGCCTCGGTGCCCTCAGCCACGGTGGGGTTGGAGGAGTAGCCGCCCATGTCCTTGCCCCAGGCGGAGAAGCCGTCCACGGTCTCGGTCATGTAGGCGATGAACGCGCAGGCTGTCCAGGGCAGGGGGGAGTTGTCGGTGACGAAGAGGTAGTGGCAGTAGCCGTAGCCGCCGATGCCCTGATAGCCGTCATCGTATGCCGCCACGTTGATGTTGTTGACGGACACGGAGCTGGACTCCTCCACGGAGCGGAGCTTGGAGTACACCAGCAGGCCGAACTGATCGGTGGCGGATTTGTCCACCAGGGTGTTGCAGATGGGGCCGTCGTCGGTCTGGGCGTTGTAGCTCTCCACCCACAGCTTGATCCAGGCCAGGGCATACGCGCCGTCGGCACCCAGGCCCAGATCGGCGGCCTCGGACTCCATGGCCTTGATGGTGGGCTGGAAGTAGGCCTGCTCGTCGGCGGACAGGGCGTTGAACGCCTCTTTCAGCCAGCCGGCGTAAGTATCCTCAGTGAGCATGTACAGGAAGTTCTTGCCCACGATCTCGGAGTCGATGTCCATGTACAGGCCGTGCTCGCCCTCGGCCACGAAGTCCCAGCAGTTGTCGTAGGTCTTGGAGCCGGTGTTGTTGTACATGAAGACCTTGTTCAGGGTCTGGAGGGCCAGGTAGCCCGTGTATGCGTCGGCGGTGGTGCCGTTGGCCTCGGCCCACTCCTTGGGGATGAACGTGTCCAGAATGCCGGTCTGGACCATCTTGCTCTCGATCTGGTTGCCGTCCTGGATCAGCGTCATGGCAAAGGTGCCAGTGTCCTTCAGGGAGTCGGCGGTGAGCTGATCGAAGATCTTGTTGTTCTTGGGCTGCTGCCACTCAAACTCCATGTTGTAGCTGGAGTCGATGGACTGTAAGTACTCGATGAACAGGGGCAGGGCGCTCTTGCCGCGGCTGGAGTTGCCCACGCCGTAGAACATCTTGCCGTTGGACTCCTCGATGGCTTTCTTGGCCAGCTCCTCCAGCGTCATGCCCTCGGCCTCTTTGATGATCTTCTGGGTGGCGGTGAGGTTAGCGTCGTCCGCGGGAGCGGGGGCGGGGGTGTCCTGCTTGTCACCGCCGTCCGTCTGGGCCGGCGGGGTGTCGTTCTGGGCCGGGGCATTGCCGCCGCCGCCGCAGGCGGTGAGGGTAAACAGCATGACCAGGGTCAAAAGCAGTGCAGAGATTCTTTTCATTTCAGTTCCTCCTTCGGTGTTTTCAACAAAACCAGGGCCGTGAGGGCTCTTCCGGTTGTCACTTTTATTGTATGAGCGAATGGAAAAAAAGAACAGGGGGCAAATCTGCGTTTTTTTGGGCGCTTCTGATATTTTTGTCAAATTTTGATGAAAGCACCCAGGGAGATGTGGTATACTATGGATAAATCACCCATGGAAGAGGATTGGGAGGGGACGCGGGACGTGAGGAGATCTGGACTGCTGCCGCTGGCGCTGCTGCTGGCGGTGCTCACCGCCTGCGGCGCGAAAGCGCCGGAGACCGCCGCCTGCGCCCCGGCGGAGGAGGAGCGGCTGGTGATCTACACCGCCCACAAGGAGGAGGTCTACTGGCCCATCGTCCAGGAGTTCGAGCAGCGCACCGGTATATGGGTGGACGTGGTGGCCGGGGGGACCAACGAGCTTTTGGAGCGCATCCGGCAGGAAGAAGACGGCCCCAGGGCCGACGTGATGTTCGGCGGCGGGGTGGAGAGCCTGGAGTCCTACCGGGACTGCTTTACCCCCTACACCTGCGCCGGGGCGGAGGAGATCCAGGAGCGCTTCCGCAGCCCCGACGGGCTGTGGACCCCCTTTTCCGCGCTGCCGGTGGTGCTGGTGTACAACACCAAGCTGGTGCGGCCGGGGGATGTCACGGGCTGGGCGGACCTGCTGTCCCCGGAGCTGCGGGGGAGGATCGCCTTTGCGGACCCGGCGGTGTCCGGCTCCAGCTTTACGGCCCTTGTGACCATGCTGGAGGCGGCGGAGGGCGACGAGCAGGAGACGCTGCGGCGCTTCGCGGAGAATCTGGACGGGCGGCAGCTGGAGGGCTCCGGCGACGTGGTTCGCTCCGTGGCCGCGGGCACGGCCCTGGTGGGGGTGACGCTGGAGGAGACGGCCTTAAAGCGCATCGCCGCCGGGGACGACATCGCCCTGGTGTACCCGGCGGAGGGCAGCAGCTGCGTGCCGGACGGCAGCGCCCTGATCCGGGGGGCGGCCCATGAGGACAACGCCAGGCGTTTTTTGGACTTCACCGTCAGCCGGGAGGTGCAGCAGCTGCTGACGGAGGAGTTCTGCCGCCGCTCCGTCCGGCGGGACGTCGAGGCGTCCATGACGCCCCTGGAGGAGATCCCCATGGTGGACTACGACGTCACCGGGGCCAGTGAGCGCCGGGACGCGGTGCTGATGAGCTGGGCCTTTTACCTGGGGGAGGAGGGAGAGCCATGAAGCGGGCGCCATCCTTTCGCCGGCGGCTCTCCGCGGGGTTTCTCACGGCCTCTCTGATTCCCCTGCTGGCCTGCTCGGCCATGATGCTGCAGATCTTCCGGCTGCGGATGGCCGGGGAGGCGGAGCGGGAGATGGAGGAGTACCTCTCCGCCTCCTCCGCGGCGCTGGACGCCGCCTTTGACGCTTTCTCCCAGGCCGCCGCCCGCCTGCAGGGCAGCGCCGTTGCCGCCGGGGCCCTGGCCGGGGACGGAGCGGAGGACACGTTGGTGAACGGGGAGCTCTTCGCCGCCGCCGGGGAGGCCCGGAGCTATGCCGTCTTTGACCTCTACGACCTCCAGGGCCGGCGGCGGTACTCCACCCGGCAGTCCACGGGGGAGGAGCAGCTCCCCACCGACTGGGGGGTGCTGTACGCCGCGGCGGAGTGGGGAGAGCCCCTGGGCTTCACGGCCTGCGGCGACGTGACGGACACGGAGGCCCCCCTGCTCCAGGGGGCGGCCCGGCTGATGGGCCCCGGCGGGGAGGCGGCGGGATACCTGGTGGTCAGCGTGTACTACGCGGGCTTTCGCCAGCTGCTGGAGGGTAAGTACGGCGCCCAGAACGACCTGGTGGTGCTGAGCCCCTACTGGCGGCCGGTGTACTGCGTCCAGCCCTCCCTGGCGGACGCGCTGGCCCCCCGGCTCCGCAGCCGCCTGCTGGCGGGGGCGGCCCTGGACGACCCGGCGGAGGAGTTTTTGTACGCCGTGGAGCGAAGTGAGAAGAGCGGACTGTACCTGGTGCTGCGGCGGCCCCAGGTGTTCACGGAGGAGACGCTGCGGCTGCTGCACACCGTGAGTCTTGGGTGCGCGGTGGTGTGCGTGGCGCTGTCCATCCTCATGAGTTTGACCCTCAGCCGCCAGCTGTTCCGGCCCATCCAGCGGCTGCGGCAGGGCATCGGTGAGGTGGAGCACGACAATCTGGACGTCTTTGTCCCCGCCGAGGGGGAGGATGAGCTGGGGGAGCTGGCGGGGCGGTTCAACCACATGGTGGAGTCCCTGCGGCGGAACCGGGAGGCGTTGGTGGAGAACCAGCGGGAGCTGAACCAGGCCCAGATCCGGATGCTCCAGGCCCAGCTGAACCCCCACTTCCTCTGCAACACCCTGGACACCATGAAGTGGATCAGCAAGATCAACAAGGTGCCCCAGGTGGCGGAGATGTCCGCCAACCTGGCGGACATCCTGCGCTTTTGCATCTCGCCGGAGGAGTTCGCCCCCCTGCGGCGGGAGATGGAGATTTTGGGGCGGTATGTGGAGATCCAGGAGATCCGGATGTCCGGGGCCTTTTCCTTCCGTGTGGAGCTGCCGGAGACGCTGGCGGACTGCCTGATTCCCAAGATGATTCTCCAGCCCCTGGTGGAAAACGCCATTCTCCACGGTCTGGAGGGCGTGGAGAACGGGGCGGTGGAGGTGGCGGTCCGGCAGGAGGGGGAGATGCTGCGCATCACCGTCCGGGACAACGGCGCGGGACTGCCGCCTGAGATGGCGGCGGGGCGGTACCAGAGCCATGGTCCCGCCGGAAAGCACCTGGGGCTCTACAACGTGGACACCATCCTGAGAAAATACTACGGGGACGGCTGCGGGCTGTTCCTGGAAAACGCATCGGAGGGCGGCGCCGCGGTGACGGCGGTGCTGCCGGTGCGGAGAGAGGGGGAGGACCCATGCTGAAAGTGCTGGTGGTGGAGGACGAGGAGATGATCCGCAAGGGCATCGTGCTGGCGGTGGACTGGGCCGCCATGGACTGCGTGGTGGTGGGGGAGGCCGCCAACGGCCTGGAGGCGCTGGACGCCGTGGAGCGGCTGGACCCCTCCCTTATCATCACCGACCTGAAGATGCCCCAGATGGACGGCATTGAGATGCTGCGCCGGCTGCGGCAGCGGGGAAACAACGCCTATGTCATCATTCTCACCGCATACGACAGCTTCACCTATGCCCAGAGCGCCCTGCGGCTGGGGGCGGTGGACTTCCTCCTCAAGCCCTTTCACGACGGGGACCTGGAGCGGGCGGTGGCCGCCCTGAGAGACCGGATCGGCTCCGCCGCCGGTCCCCGGGAGGCGGAGAGTCCCCTGCCGGGTCTCAAGAAAGGGGACAAGAGCAAATATGTGCTGGAGGCCATGGACTACATCGGGGAGCATTACAATGACCCCAATATCAGCATCGCCGCCATCGCCCAGCACCTGGGGCTCAGCGAGGGCCACCTGAGCCACACGTTTAAAAAGGAGACGGACTACACCCTCCTGAACTACCTCACCCGCTACCGCGTCCACAAGGCCATGGAGCTGCTGCGGGACTGCCGGGTGAAAGTCTACGAAGTGGCGGAGCTGGTGGGCTACCGGGACATCACCCACTTCTCCGCCACATTCAAAAAACTGGCGGGCATGACCCCCTCGGAGTACCAGGACACCTGCCGGTGAACCCCCAAAACCACCGCCCGCAGCGGGCGGGAGAGGAGCTGCTGTGATGATGATGAGAAAGGGATATCAATATCTTCCGGAGGAGCACAACGACTTTCTCTGGGCCGTTGTGGGCTCCCCCTGGGGCCTGCTGGCCCTGTGGCTGATCGCCATCAATCTGGTGACATTCCTTGCTTTCGGCGTCGACAAGTGGAAGGCCAAGCGGAAAGAGACCCGCGAGAGCAGCCGCCGGGTGCCGGAGAAGACGCTCTTCCTGCTCTCCATCCTGGGGGGCAGCGTGGGGGCCCTGCTGGGGATGCGGGCTTTTCACCACAAGACGCTGCACAAGACCTTTCGCTTGGGCATCCCTGTGATCTTGTTTCTGCAGATCACCATCCCCCTGGGGCTGTGGGTGTGGTGGAACTTTGTGCGATGAGAAAGGGGCCAAATGGCGGCGGCCCCACCGGGCCGCCGCCATTTGGCCTTTTCCCCCCACGGATCGACCAAACTCCCCTTGTAAAATGAAAAAAACCGTGGTACAATCAGAAATCGTGATACATCTAAAAATAAGAAACGGGTGAAGATTCATGAGTTACACAAAAATCGCCGCTGTCTTTGCCGACAGCGAGGCCCTGGCGGGAAAGACCGTCACCGTGGGCGGCTGGGTCCGCACCATCCGGGATCTGAAGGGCTTCGGCTTCATCGAGCTCAACGACGGGTCCTGCTTCAAAAACCTCCAGGTGGTCATGGAGTCCGGGCTTCTTCCCAACTATAAGGAGATCGCCGCCCAGAATGTGGGGGCGGCTCTGATCGTCACTGGTACGGTGGTCCTCACGCCGGAGGCCAAGCAGCCCCTGGAGCTCAAGGCGTCGGACATCCAGGTGGAGGGCCCCTCCACCCCTGACTATCCCCTCCAGAAAAAGCGGCACACCGTGGAGTACCTCAGGACCATCCAGCATCTGCGGCCCAGGACGAACCTGTTCTCCGCCGCTTTCCGGGTCCGGAGCGCCGCGGCTTTCGCCATCCACGAGTTCTTCCAGAGCCGGGGCTTTGTCTATGTCCACACCCCCATCATCACCGCCAGCGACTGCGAGGGCGCCGGCGAGATGTTCCGGGTCACCACCCTGGACCCCAAAAATCCGCCCCTCACCGCGGACGGCCAGGTGGACTTCAGCCAGGACTTCTTCGGCAAGCCCGCCAATCTCACTGTCTCCGGCCAGCTGAACGCGGAGAACTTCGCCATGGCCTTTGGCGACGTGTACACGTTCGGCCCCACGTTCCGGGCGGAGAACTCCAATACCCAGCGCCACGCCGCCGAGTTCTGGATGATCGAGCCGGAGATGGCGTTCTGCGACCTGGCGGGGGACATGGACGTGGCGGAGGCCATGATCAAGTACGTCATTCGGCGGGTGTGTGAGCGCTGCCCCCAGGAGATCGACTTCTTCAACAGCTTCGTGGACAAGGGCCTCAAGGAGCGGCTGGAGCACGTGGCCTCCTCCGACTTCGGCCGGGTGAGCTACACCGAGGCCGTGGAGATCCTGGAAAAGCACAACGACCAGTTTGACTATAAGGTCTACTGGGGCTGCGACCTCCAGACGGAGCACGAGCGGTATCTCACGGAGCAGGTGTACAAGCGCCCCGTGTTCGTCACCGACTACCCCAAGGAGATCAAGGCGTTCTACATGCGATTGAACGACGACGGGAAGACCGTGGCCGCGGCGGACTGCCTGGTGCCCGGCATCGGCGAGATCATCGGCGGCAGCCAGCGCGAGGAGCGGCTGGACATCCTGGAGGCCCGGATCAAGGAGCTGAACATGGACCCGGAGAGCTACTGGTGGTACTGCGACCTGCGGCGCTACGGCTCCTGCCGCCACGCGGGCTTCGGCCTGGGCTTTGAGCGGCTGGTGATGTACCTCACCGGCATCAGCAACATCCGGGACGTGCTCCCCCACCCCCGCACGGTGGGCAGCGCGGACTTCTGAGAAAATCAACAGGCGGCCTGAAAGGCGTTTCCGGCCGGGCCGCCGGAAGAGAGAACATCAGCGCTTCCTTGAAAGACAGAGAAAAAGGACGGCTCTGCCGTCCTTTTTCCACGGGTGAGGCAGACGAGGAGGGGCGGCTTTGAGACGCTATACCGGAAAGAAATGGGACACACGGCGCTGGGCGGCGCTGGACAACCTGCGGGGACTGACGCTTTTGAGCATGATCGCCTACCATGCCTGCTGGGACATGGTCTACATATTCGGCGCGGACTGGGGCTGGTACCGCTCCGCCGGCGCCTATGTGTGGCAGCAGAGCATCTGCTGGACGTTCATCCTCCTGTCGGGCTTTTGCTGGTCCCTGGGGAGCCATCCCCTCCGGCGGGGGCTGGAGGTCTTCGGCGCGGGGCTGCTGGTGACGGCGGTGACGCTGCTGGTCATGCCGGGAAACAGGGTGGTCTTCGGCGTGCTGACGCTGCTGGGGACGTGTATGCTGCTGATGATCCCCCTGGAGCGGGGGCTGCGGCGCCTGCCCGCCCGGGCGGGCTTGCTGGGCAGCGGGCTGCTCTTTTTGCTGCTGCGGAACGTGAACGCGGGGTATCTGGGCTTTGAGGGGCTGCGGTTTTTCCGCCTGCCCCGCCAGCTGTACCGGAACCTGCTGACGGCTTTCCTGGGCTTTCCCCCGGCGGACTTCTTCTCCACGGACTACTTCTCCCTGGTGCCCTGGCTCTTTTTGTTCCTCACGGGGTATTTCCTGAACCGGCTGCGGCGGGAGCGGGGGAGAATCCCCGCCGGGGGGCTTCGGGTTCCGCTGCTGGGGGCGCTGGGGCAGTACGCTTTGCCGGTGTATCTGCTGCACCAGCCGGTGGTGTACGGACTGCTGTGGGCGCTTGCGGCGCTGCGGGGTACATAATGTCTGACGCGGCGGCCCCATGGCCGCCGCGTTTTTTCCGCCCTGTTCCGCCAAAGAACCGGTACTTTTTCCAGGGGACCGCTGAATCAATCCCCGCACGCAGATTTAATCCCTGTTTTCTTAACGGCTTTTTTGTGAATTTGTGTATTTACATTTGCCGGCGGCGTGGTACAATAAGGCCGTGGCAGAATATGAGAAAACGATTACCATTGCAGAAAGGTGGTAGAAATTATGAGAAAAACGAAAATTGTCTGCACCCTCGGCCCCGCGACGGACCGGGAGGGCGTTTTGCGGGAGATGATGCGCGCGGGCATGAACGTGGCGCGGTTTAACTTCTCCCACGGCAGCCATGAAGAGCACGGCGCCCGGCTGGATCAGCTGAAGCGGCTGCGGGAGGAGCTGGATCTGCCGGTGGCGGCCATGCTGGATACCCGGGGGCCGGAGGTGCGCCTGAAGACCTTTGCGGAGGGAGCCGTCACGCTGCACACCGGGGCGGAGTTCACCCTGACCACGGAGGACGTCGTGGGCGACGAGAATCGCTGCGCCATCACCTACGGCGAGTTGCCCGGGGACGTGAAGGAGGGGGACACCATCCTCCTGGACGACGGCCTGGTGCGGCTCACCGTGCTGGAGACCACTGCCGCCGACATCCGCTGCCGGGTGGAGAACGACGGCGTGATGAAGAACAACAAGGGCGTCAACATCCCCAATGTGCGCCTGTCCATGCCCTATATGAATCAGCGGGACCGGGAGGACATCCTCTTCGGCGCGGAGGCGGGCTTTGATTTCATCGCCGCCAGCTTCGTCCGCTCCGCCTCCGACGTGCGGGAGATCCGCCGGCTGCTGGACGAAAAGGACTCCCGCATCCGCATCATCGCCAAGATCGAAAACCAGGAGGGCATCTCCAACCTGCCGGAGATTCTGGCCGTGGCGGACGGCGTCATGGTGGCCCGGGGGGATCTTGGCGTGGAGATTGACTTCACGGAGATCCCCATGCTGCAAAAACAGATGATCACCCAGTGCATGGCCGCCGGCAAGCCGGTGATCACCGCTACCCAGATGCTGGACTCCATGATGGAGAATCCCCGCCCCACCCGGGCGGAGATCACGGACGTGGCCAACGCCATCTACGACGGCACCTCCGCCATCATGCTCTCCGGCGAGACGGCGGCGGGCAAGTACCCGGTGGAGGCGGTGCGGACCATGGATGCCATCGCCCGGAAGACGGAGTCCAGCATCGACTGCTCCAAGCGGGTAAAGATGGACGGCAAGAAGATGTCCATCACCGCCGCCACGGCCCACGCCGCCTGCACCATGGCCCTGGACATCGGCGCGGACGCCATTCTGACCGTCAGCCAGGGGGGCACCACCGCCCGGATGGTCAGCCGCTTCCGCACCAGCACCACCGTGGTGGCGCTGCTGCTGGACCCCCAGGTCCGGCGGCAGATGAACCTCTACTGGGGCGTGGTGCCCATTATGATGCCCTGTGCCGGCAGCACCGACGAGCTGGTGGACTTCGCCGTCCAGGCGGCGGAGGCGGCTGGCCTTGTGAAGCAGGGGGACGTGGTGGTGGTCACCGCCGGCGTGCCCGTGGGCATGCCCGGCACCACCAACATGATCCGGGTCCGCCAGGTGGGGGGTTCTCTCGTCAACGGCGTGGGCGTGGGCACCCAGGTGGCCAGCGGACGGCTGTGCGTCTGCCGCACCGTGGGGGAGGCCGCGGAGAAGTTCCGCCCCGGCGACGTGCTGGTGGTGCCCTACACCAACAACGACTTCCTGCCCTATATCCGGGAGGCCGCCGCGGTGATCTGCGAGGAGGGCAGCGCCGAGGGCCACGCCGCTACGGTGGGCCTGACGCTGGACAAGGCGGTGATCGTGGGGGCCGTGGCCGCCACGCGGCGGCTGGAGGACGGCGTGCTGGTGTCTGTGGACTGCGCCCGGGGCGTGGTGCAGACGCTGCCGCAGTGACGTTTCACGGACAAGCGAAAAAAGCAGGGGAGCAGCCCAACGGCCGCTCCCCTGCTTCGTTATTCATCAGGACTTGTCAGAACAGTCCCGTGATCTTCCCGTTCTCGTCCACGTCGATCCTCTCCGCGGCCGGAGCCTTCGGCAGTCCCGGCATGGTCATGATGTCCCCGGTGAGGGCCACAATGAAGCCCGCCCCGGCGCTGACCTTCAGGCTGCGGACCGTCACGTCAAAATCCTCCGGCGCCCCCAGCTTGGCGGCGTCGTCGGAGAAGCTGTACTGGGTCTTGGCCATGCATACAGGCAGGTCCCCGAAGCCCAGGTCCACCAATCTTTGGTAGTCCTTCTGGGCGGCGGCGGTCAGCACCGCCCGCCGCCCGTGGTACACCCGGCCCACGATGGCGTTGAGCTTGTACTGGATGGAGGTGTTGTCCTCGTAGGCGTAGGTGAACGCGTCCAGCCTGGGCTCCTCCTCGCAGAGGCGGACCACCTCCCGGGCAAGAAGCCTGCCGCCCTCGCCGCCCTTGGCCCACACCTCGCTGAGGGCTGCATTGACGCCCAGCTCTTTGCACCGCTCCTCCACCAGCCTCAGCTCGGCGGGGGTGTCCGTGGGGAACGCGTTGACGGCCACCACGCAGGGCAGATGGTAGACGTTTTTGATGTTGTCCACGTGGCGCAGCAGGTTGGGAAGCCCCTTTTCCAGCGCCTCCAGGTTCTCGTTGTTCAGCTCGGCCTTGGCGAGGCCCCCGTGGTGCTTCAGCGCCCGGACCGTGGCCACGATCACCACTGCGTCGGGATGCAGGCCCGCCAGGCGGCACTTGATGTCCAAAAACTTCTCCGCGCCCAGGTCCGCGCCGAAGCCCGCCTCCGTCACGGCGTAGTCCCCCAGCCGCAGGGCCATCTTGGTGGCCATCACGGAGTTGCACCCGTGGGCGATGTTGGCGAAAGGCCCGCCGTGGATGAAAGCGGGGGTGCCCTCCAGGGTCTGCACCAGATTGGGCTTCAGCGCGTCCTTCAGCAGGGCCGCCATGGCCCCCTCAGCTTTCAGGTCGTGGGCGGTGACGGGCGCGCCGCCGCAGGTGTAGCCCACCACCATCCGGCCCAGCCGCCGCTTGAGATCCGGGATGTCGGCAGCCAGGCACAGTACCGCCATGACCTCGCTGGCCACGGTGATGTCAAACCCGTCCTCCCGGGGCACCCCCTGCATCCGCCCGCCGAGGCCGTCCACGATGTGGCGCAGCTGCCGGTCGTTCATGTCCACGCACCGCTTCCAGGTGATGCTCTTGACGTCGATGCCCAGCGCGTTGCCCTGCTGGATGTGGTTGTCCAGCAGGGCCGCCAGCAGATTGTTGGCCGCGCCGATGGCGTGGAAGTCCCCGGTGAAGTGGAGGTTGATGTCCTCCATGGGCACCACCTGGGCGTAGCCGCCCCCCGCAGCCCCGCCCTTGACGCCGAACACCGGCCCCAGGGACGGCTCCCGCAGGGCCAGCAGGGCATTCTTGCCCAGCTTCCGCAGACCGTCCGCGAGGCCCACGGAGGTGGTGGTCTTCCCCTCCCCGGCGGGGGTGGGGTTGATGGCGGTGACCAGGATCAGCTTTCCGTCGCCCCGCGGATTCTCCCGCAAAAGGCGGTAGTCCACCTTGGCCTTGTAGCCGCCGTAGAGCTCCAGATACTTCTCCTCCACCCCGGCGGTCCGGGCGATCTCCGTGATGGGGCGCATGGCGCTGCTCTGCGCGATCTCGATGTCGGACAGGAACTTCATAGCCATCCTCCTGAAAAATAGGTATTACTCTTTCTCGACAGGGGAATCATACCATGAAACCGCCCGGTTGAAAAGGGGGAAAGTTGCATAAAGAATCTCAGATTTTCCCCGGGTTCCTCTCATGGAACGGCAGTTTCCCGATGGACAAAAGGACAGCGGCGGCCGCAGGCCGCCGCTGTTCCTCTGTTTTTTAGAGCGCCGCTCTTCCCCGGGAGGGGCGGCTCTCCTCGTAAAAGACCGTCACCGCGTCCCCCGCGTGGGGCGGCGGGGTCCCCGCGCCGATCCATTTCCGGCAGGCGTACTCCGTTCCGCCAACGGTGTAGCGGATCTTGACGACATGGGGAAATTCCGCCCCGTCCAGCGGGTGCAGCCGAACCGGCCTGCGGTTGACCTTCAGCCACCACTGCTTCGAGACGGACACCACGGTCCCCCTGGCCTCTTTCTCCATGGCGCGTACCTCCCTATATAGCCCGGTTGAAAACCGGTAAGCGGTTTTCAAGGCGGGCGAAGCCCGCCGGGCGCATGAAATGCGCCCAGCGTCTCCTGTGAAGTCTGCCGTATGGCCGCTTTACGGCCTCGTTGCGGTGCTTTGCGCCGCAACGGTTGAAAAGAAGCGATTGCTTCTTACCAACGGCGGTGATTATAGCGTAAATACCTGCCCCTCCGCCGTGACGGGGAGGGTTCGGGATCGAAATTCCGGATACCGGGCCAGAAACCGCTCCGTAAAGCCGAAGTCCCCCCACTGGTGCATGGGGAGGAAGCGGCGGATGTCCGCGGTCTCCAGGAAGTGCCGGGGGCCCCGGAAGCCGTCCTCACCCAGCCGCGGGTCCAGGGGCAGCATGGCGAGGTGGATTTTCCGCCTCCGCAGGGGCTCTGTGTACCGCTTGAAGTTGACCTCCATGTTCCGGTTCCAGGCCGGATCCTCCCCCTCCCAGTGCCACCAGTTCAGATCCCCGGCGTGGAAGAGGGTGAGACCGTCAGGGAGGGTCACCAGGAACGCCGCGCCCTCGTCGGTGGAGGGCAGGGCCTCCACCGCGGCGGCGGGCAGGGAGAGGCGCTCCCCGCCCCGGAGACTGCGGCACCGCTCCGCCGTATCGGGGGAGACGCCCCAGCGGCTGAGGTTCCGCGGACTGAGCTTGATGTCGCGGCCCAGGACGAAGCGGACGTCCCGGCCCTCGCCGTCCAGGGTGAAGATCTCCGGCTTGAAGTGGTCCTCGTGGCGGTGGCTGGCAAAGACGTACAGGGGAATTCCCGGCCGCAGAGCCGGGAGCTCCCCTTTCCACCAGTCAAAGAGCAGCGTCACGGAGGGCAGCTCCGCCAGAAAGCCGCTGTGTCCCAGAAAGGTGATCCGCGTCACTTGAACTTCACCGCCGTGCCGTAGGTGATGACCTCGGCGGCCCCCTGCATCACGGAGGAGGAGCCGTAGCGGATGTTGAGGACCGCGTCGGCCCCCAGGGCCGCGGCCTCGTCCACCATGCGCTTGGTGGCGATCTGCCGGGCCTCCGTCAGCATCTCCGTGTAGCCCACGATCTCGCCGCCCACCAGGGTCTTCATGCCCGCCATAAAGTCCTTGCCGAAGTTTTTGGACTGGACCACCGTGCCCTTTACAATGCCCAGGGCCTCAAACTCCCGGCCCCCGGGGATATAGTCAATATTCAGCAGCAGCATCTAATTCTCCTCCTTCAATTTCTTTGAATCGTTGTTTCAGAACCACCAGCGCCGGAATCATCAGCCCGGCGCAGAAAGCGCCCAAAATTGCAAACAGCCAGAAGAGCCACCCTGGCAGGTCCGGAATGAAGCACAGCGCGCCGAAGCACGCCGCGCAGGCCAGCTGCAAAAGGCCGAACAGGGCCACCCCCAGCACCGCCTGCCGCCGGTATCTCTTTCTGCGGGTCTCAATATTGGCTGGCATCCTCTTCCTCTCCTCCGTCGATCTCCCGCAGCCGCTCCCGCAGGGCCTTGACGGCCCCCACGATCACCGCGCCGCCCACGATGAGCCAGCACAGCAGGGGGAACATGACGTTCACCGTCTCCCCGCCGCTGAAGAGGCCCATGGCCCCCAGGACGACCGCCATCAGCGGCGCCACGTAGAGGATCACCAGCACCGTCATGATGATGGGGGCGATCTTCTTAGTAGTTTTTCGCATCGTCAATCTCTCCTTTCCCGATCTCCCGCAGCCGCTGGACCAGGGCCGCCAGAACGCCCCCGGCCACCAGCGCCAGCAGGGCCAGGCAGATCAGCAGCAGCGGCAGGGGCAGCCCGTCCACGGGGTCCAGCAGAAAGACCCAGACCAGCAGGGCCATGAGCCCCGCCAGCAGCGCCGTCATGCCTCCGCCGATGACCAGGGGGGCCACGTACCGGATGCGGATGTCGCTGCGCTGCTTGTTCTGGAAAGTGGTGCCCTCCTGCTCCAGCGTCTCCATGCGGGCCAGGAGCGATTCCGCATCCAGGTCCTCCAGCCGCTGTCCGCAGTCCGTCAGGCCGCCGCACAGCCGGATGGCCTGCTCCAGGTTCTCCCGGTCCCGCTCCAGCGTCACCAGGTGCCGCCGCATCCCGTCGCCCACGGTGTGAACGCCGGTCTGCATCTTCCGGATCTCCTCCAGGGGCACGCCCAGCTTCCGCAGGAGCTTGATCTGCCGGAGTGCCGCCACCTCCGCCTCGCCGTAGTCCCGGTAGCCGTTCTCGCTGTTCCGCCGGGGCGTCAGCAGGCCCTCGGCCTCATAGAAGCGGATGTTCTTCTTTGTGATGCCCACCAGGGCCTCCACCTCGTTGATCTTCAGGCCGTCCACCTCGCTTTCTGATATGATGATATACCTTCCAGAAAGGGGAAGGTCAAGGGATTTTTGAAAAAAACTTTGTAAATTGGAGAGCGCCGCCCTCGGCGGCCTGTTTTGCGCAGGAATAGGGTTGAACCGGGGGGACGCTGAATCCCGCAGGGCGGCGGCCCCTGCTTCCCTTTTCCCTGATTCCGTGGTATAATCCTCTCATGGATGAAAAAAATCTGACAACAGAACAGGTCCTGTCCCGCCTGCCCGGTCCGCTTTTGGCCTGGTACCGCGCCAGCGCCCGGGACCTGCCCTGGCGGCACACGGCGGACCCCTACCGCATCTGGGTCTCGGAGATCATGCTCCAGCAGACCCGGGTGGCGGCGGTGCTGGGGTATTATGCCCGGTTTTTGGAGGCCTTCCCCACGGTGGAGGACCTGGCCGCCGCCCCGGAGGACCGCCTGATGAAGCTGTGGGAGGGCCTGGGGTATTACAGCCGGGCCCGGAATCTGCAAAAGTCGGCCAGGATCGTGGCGGAGAGGGGCGCTTTCCCGGATACCTATCAGGGCCTGCTGGCCCTGCCGGGGGTGGGGGAGTACACCGCCGGAGCCATTGCCTCGGCGGCTTTCGGTCTGCGGGAAGCGGCGGTGGACGGCAACGTCCTGCGCTGCGCCGCCCGCCTGACGGACTGCCGCGACGACGTGGCCGCCCCGGGGACGAAAAGGGCCGTCCGGGAGCGGCTTCGGGCGGTGATGCCGGAGGCGGAGGCGGACGTCCGCATCTTCAACCAGGCGGTGATGGAGCTGGGGGCCACGGTGTGCGTCCCAAACGGCCCGCCGAAATGCGAGGCTTGTCCCGCCGGGGACTTCTGCCTGGGCCGTCTCCGGGGCACGGCGGAGAGCCTGCCGGTGAAGACGGCGAAAAAGGCCCGCCGGACGGAGGAAAAGACCGTGTTCCTCCTGCTGCGAAAGGGCGCCGTCGCCCTGCGGCGGAGGCCGGATTCCGGCCTTTTGGCGGGGCTGTGGGAGTTTCCCAACGTGGAGGGCACACTGGACGAGGCGGCGGCGGCGGAGACCGTCCGCGCCTGGGGCCTGGAGCCCAGGGCCTGGCGGAAAAAGCTGACGGCAAAGCACATCTTCACCCACGTGGAGTGGCACATGACCGGCTACGCCCTGGAGGCCGCCGGGGAGGGCCCGGGGGAGTTCACCTGGGCCGACGGGGCCGGACTTACGTCCCGGGCGGTGCCCTCGGCCTTTGCCCGGTACTATCAGGAGGCCCGGAGACTGCTGGAGGAGGAGAGATGAGATGGCGGTAGTTCGGATTTTGATGGCGGTAGTGATGACCCTGGGGCGGCTGCTGCCCTTTTTGATCGTGGGCGTGCTGCTGTTTTTCCTGTGGCGGCGGTCCGTCCGCAAGGAGGAGGACCCGGAGTTCAAGGGCCCGGTGTACACCGTGGACTACGAGGAAGTGGAGGACGACGAGGAGGAGTGACCCATGGCCTTTTGGAAGAAGAGCGAGGACCCCTGGGACGCGGACCCCGCCAGGGAGCGGGAGAAGCGGGAGCCCGTGGAGAACCCGCTGGACACCCTGCGGGACTGGAGCGAGGGGCGCAAAGCCAAGGCCGCCGCCAAACAGGCGGAGTGGGAGGCTCAGCCCAAGGAGGTCTGCCCCTGGTGCGGGAAGAAGATGGAGCGGGGCTGCCTCCAGGGCGGCCGCGGCATTTACTGGTATCCCGGCCCGCGGGCTGTCTCAGCGGCCTGGTGGAGTCCCAGGATCTTTGAGGAGAGCATTCAGGTGGATGACGAGGGTGATCTGCTGAAAGGCACCTATAAGACCGCCTGGTACTGCCGGGAGTGTGAGAGAATCGTCTTTCACCAGGTGCCAAAGGAGGAATCCTCCTCCCATCACCAGGAGCTGGAGCGCTACGCTCGGGATGCCCGGGGCGGCGGGGAGGAGGAGACATGATCTGCCGCCTCTGTCCCCGGAACTGCGGCGCGGAGCGGACAGAGACCCGCTCCGGCGGCGTGTGCGCCATGCCCTCCGCCCCGGTGGCCGCCCGGGCAATGCTCCATCAGTGGGAGGAGCCCTGCCTCACAGGGAAACGCGGAGCCGGGACGGTGTTTTTCTCCGGCTGCAACCTCCGGTGTGTCTTCTGCCAGAACACCCCTATCTCCCAGGGGGATGTGGGAAAACCGCTGACCGCTCAGCGCCTGCGGGAGATCTTTCATGAGCTGATTGACCAGGGGGCGTCGTGCCTGGACCTGGTGACCCCCACCCACTTTACCCCCGCCATTCTGGAGGCCCTGGGGGAGGAGAACTGGCCTGTGCCGGTGGTGTGGAACTCCGGCGGCTACGAGAAGCCGGAGACACTGCGGCTGCTGGAGGGCAAGGTGCAGGTGTACCTGCCGGATCTGAAGTACGCCCTGCCGGGGCCGGCGGAGGCGTACTCCGGCGCGGCGGACTACTTCCGGTGGGCCAGCGAGGCCATTTTGGAGATGGTCCGCCAGACGGGGCCCTGCCGGATGGAGGGCGGCCTTTTGAAATCCGGCGTGCTGATCCGGCACCTGATCCTGCCGGGGGAGCTGGAGAACACCCGGCGCTGTGTCGACTGGGTGGCGGAGACTTTCCGGCCCGGGGAGGTGCTGTTCTCTCTCATGAGCCAATACACGCCCCAGCCGGGGGCGGCGGGGAAGCTTGGGCGGCACGTGACGAAAGCGGAGTACCGCGCGGCGGCGGAGTATATGGCCAACTGCGGGATTGTCGATGGGTATACTCAGGAGCGGACCTCCGCCCGGGAGGAGTACACGCCGGAATTTAATTTACAGGGTATATGAATTTGGACTAGCCTCGGGCGGGGGGCGGGAGGGTTTCCCCTGCGGGGGGACGGGGGTTTCGCGCCACGGGCGCGGGACGAACGACACGCCGTTCCGGCGTGTCTGGGGGATGCACCCCCCATTTCTCTTTTCTCTCTCTTGCGAGAGAAAAGAGAAACGGGCCGTGCACGGTCCAAAGAGAAAAGAGAACGCCGGGGCAAGAATTTGACGTTCGTCAAATTTCGCCCAAAAATACGGGGACTGTCCTGAATCGGTGCTACTGTGAATTGCCAGTCTTCTACCGGGTGCGTCTGACTTTGAATCTCGCGGAGGTGCGTCCCCGCATTTGCAAGTGCTTTCGAGGCTGTTTTGCTGCTTTGACGCAAGGCCCCTAGCCCCTCTGCCCGCGCTTCGCGCATACCCGGGCACAGGCGGGCAGTTCCGCCGTCCTCTTGCTGTAGACGAACCCTCTGCCCCGGACGGGGCCAGCCATGCGCGAAGCGCGGGCAGAAGAGCCGGAGACCTTGCGTCTGCGCATCAGGTCTCCTCCGCAGCTCCGATGAATGGAGAAGACTCCGGAGGGCACCCCAAGCGTTCTCTTTTCTCTTCCACCGTGCACGGCGCATTCTCTTTTCTCTGGCAAGACAGAGAAAAGAGAATGGGGGGTGCATTCCCCAGCACGGGCAAAGCCCGTGCGCCGTCCCGCGCCCGTGGCGCGAAAAACTCCCGTCCCGGCCCGCGGCCGGACCCCCGTCCCCTTGCTGAATTATCTGTATTACAGAATATCTCAAATTATCTAGTTTTAAGATACATATACTCGGCATGGGTGATGTACTTGAAAACTGGAATTTTAAAATACGGACGGATTCGAGACCTGCGCAATGACCACGGTTTAACTCAGGAACAAGTTGCAAAAATCCTGAATGTCAAGCAAAATACCTATTGTCAATATGAAATCGGTGTTGTCAACTATCCTCTGGATGTAGTCATCAAGCTGGCGGAATACTACAACGTCAGCGTGGACTATCTGGTGGGCCTCACCGACCAGTCCACTCCTTACCCCAGGAAGCGGAGGCAGTTGTGAAAGCCCCAAATTGGCTGCTGGACCTGCTCTTCCCGCCTAAATGCCCTTTCTGCGCCCGGGTGCTGGACCGCCCCGGTGTCTGCGCCGCCTGCGAAAAGACCCTCCCCTGGACGGAGGAGCGGGACAGCCTCTGGGAGCTTCCCGGCGCATTGCGGTGCGCCGCGCCGCTGTGGTACCGTGACGGTGCCCGGCAGGGCCTTTTGCGGCTGAAATTCCGGGGCGCGCCGGGGGCGGCGGAGCCCCTGGGCGCCCTTGCTGCCCAGTGCGCCGCGGAGCGGCTCTCCGGGGAGTTCGACACGGTGACCTGGGTGCCGGTGAGCAAAAAGCGCCGGCGGAGCCGGGGTTATGACCAAGCGGAGCTGCTGGCCCGCGCGGCCTGCCGCCGGTGGGACACCGCCCCGGTGCGGCTGCTGGAGAAGACCCGGGACAACCCCGCCCAGTCCGGCCTGAGAGACGCCGCAGCCCGGTGGGAGAACGTCCGGGACGTCTACCGGGCGGTGGATCCACGGGCCGTGGAGGACCGCCGGATCCTGCTGGTGGACGATATATGCACCACCGGGGCCACCTTGTGCCAGTGCGCCGCCGTGCTGCGGCGGGCCGGGGCGGCGGAGGTGGTCTGCGCGGCCGCGGCCAGAACTCCACCGGACCAGTCGGACGCTCCGGAAGAGGGCGCTTTTTGACCAAATTCTGCCGCCGCGGCGGGGAAAACGTTTACAATTTCGGAGAAGAATGGGGTTGCATTCGACAGAAACTGCCAGTATAATAGAATCTGTATTGTGATTGTTTGCGGAAAAACCGTTTATAATAAGACAGAAAGAGCATGAGGTGAGGTAAATCCATGGGAAAAGATATTGGTATCGACCTGGGAACCGCTTCGGTTTTGGTATATGTCAAGGGCAAGGGGATTGTCTTAAACGAGCCCTCTGTGGTGGCGCTGGATAAGAACACGGGAAAGCTTTTGAAGGTGGGCGCCGAGGCCCAGGCCATGCTGGGCCGGACCCCCGGCAACATTGTGGCCATCCGCCCTCTGCGGGAGGGCGTTATCTCCGATTACGACATGACGGAGCGGATGCTCCGGGAGTTTATCCACAAGGTGGCGGGGGTGTCTTTCTTCCGCCCCCGGGTGCTGATCTGCATCCCCTCCGGCATCACGGAGGTTGAAGAGCGCGCCGTGGTGGACGCGGGCATCCAGGCCGGCGCCCGCAAGGTCTATCTGATCGAGGAGCCGGTGGCGGCCGCCATCGGCGCCGGCATCGACATCACCCAGCCCGACGGCCACATGGTGGTGGACATCGGCGGCGGCACGGCGGACATCGCCGTGATCTCCCTGTCCGGCGTGGTGGAGTCCGCCTCCATCAAGATCGCCGGCGACCAGCTCAACGAGGCCGTGGTGAAATATATGCGCCGCAAGCACAACCTGCTGGTGGGCGAGCGCACCGCCGAGGAGATGAAAAAGCAGATCGGCTGCGTCTTCCCCAAGGAGGAGGAGGAGACCATGGACGTCAAGGGCCGGTGCCTCCTGACGGGGCTTCCCAAGGTGGTCACCGTCAGCTCCACGGAGATGATGGACGCCTTTGAAGAGCCGGTGGAGCGCATTATGGAGGCCATCCACTCCGTGCTGGAGCGGACGCCGCCGGAGCTGGTGGCGGACATCTCCACCAACGGCATCGTCATGACCGGCGGCGGCAGCCTGGTCTCCGGCTTTGACAAGCTGGTCACCGCCCGCACCGGCATCCACGCCGTCATCGCGGAGGAGGCCATCAGCTGCGTGGCCCTGGGCACCGGCAAGAGTCTGGCGGACCTGAACTCCCTCCAGGACGGCACCATGAACATCTCCCGCCGCAGACAGATGAATTGATTCGATTGATTGCGTTGATCGAAGAGGAGAGGGCGTGGCCCTCTCCTCTTCTCGGAAGAAAGATAGAAACAGGTGACCTATGCAGACTTTCAAACCAGTGACAAAACAGGACGCCCCCAGGCTGCGGCGGTATTATCAGAGCTGTGATTACGGCCTGTGCGAGTACTCCGTGGGCACCAAGCTCATGTGGCGCGGCCATCTCCATCCCGCCTGGGCGGAGATCGCCGGGTGCCTGGTGATTCGCAACACCATTGACGGCCAGACCGCCTTTGACTACCCCGTTCCCGGCCCCGAGGGGGACGAGGACGCGGCCCTGGCCGCCATCGAGTCCTACTGCCTGGAGGCGGGGGTGTGCCCGGTGATCTCCGTGGTGCCGGAGTGCAAGGCGGCGAGGCTCCTGGCCCGCTACCCCTACGTGCGGGTCAGCAGCATCCGCACCTGGCGGGACTACGTGTACTACCGGGAGGACCTCCAGTTCTTCACCGGGCGGCGGTACTCCGGCCAGCGCAACCACATCAAGAAGTTCCGCACCCAGTGGCCGGAGGCGTTTTTCCGTCCCCTGACGGCGGCGGATGGGGCGGCAATCGACCGCTTCTGGACCGACTACGCGGCGGAGTTCCCCAAGGGGGACAACGCCAAGGCCCGGGACGAGCTGACCCTGGCCAAAAAGATGCTGAAGCTGGCGGGGAAGCCCTGGTTCCTGGCCGGGGGAATGTTCGACGGGGACAGGCTCATCGCCCTGTCCCTGGCGGAGCGGTGCGGGGATACCCTGATTATTCACATTGAAAAGGCGCTGTACTCCTACACCGGCGTGTATCCGGCGCTGGTGCAGGCCTTTGCGGACGCCTTTGGCGGCGACTGCCAGTGGATCAACCGGGAGGACGACGCCGCGGACCGGGGGCTCCGGACCTCCAAGCTCCAGTACGGTCCGGCGAAGCTGGCCCCCAAGTACCGCTTCGAGCCCCAGAACGAGCTTTTAAGCCACGTGAAAGCCATTCCGGAGCTGAAGACGGAGCGGCTGACCCTCTCCGCCCTGGAGGAGGCGGACATCCCCGCCTACAACGCCCTGGTGCTGGACCGGGAGCGGAACCGCTGGTGGGGCTATGACGACGTGGGCGGCCTGGGGGGGCCGGTGGAGGAGCGGAGCTTCTTTGACGTGGCCCGCCGGGACTTTGAAAACCGGCTGGCGGTGAACTTCGCCATCCGCCTGGACGGCAGGCTCATCGGCGAGGCGGTGCTCTACCGCTTTGACTACCAGGGCGGCGCGGAGCTGGGCTGCCGCATCGACAAGGCCTGCGACGGCCACGGCTACGGCACCGAGGCCTTTGCCGCTGTGGCCAACTGGGGGCTGTACAAGGTGCAGCTGAACCGGGTGCTGGCCAAGTGCTACAAGGAGAATCAGGCCTCCTACAAAATGCTCTCCTCCTGTATGCGCAGAAGCGGGGAGGACGAGACGTTCTTCTACTTTGAAAAGCCGGTGTGACAAGACAGAAAAGAAGACCGTGCCCTGATGGACACGGTCTTTTGTTCACTTATTCCGCCGCCGGCAGCAGCAAAAACGGGCCGTCCCAGTCCGGGTCCGGGGCGGTGAGCTCCGGCAGGAACTCCTGCACGCGTCCCTCGCCCTCCGTTTGGAGCACCAGATTGGAGAGGATCTCCGCCTGTCCCGGCGCCGTCACGGCGTAGATCAGGTCCGCGTAAGCGGCGGCCCCGGCCAGCGTCAGGCCGGAGACAGCCTCCTGCCCGTCGGAGATGACGGCCTCCGGCAGCTCCATGGAGAGCTTCACGCCGTAAGGCTCCAGTGTCTGCAGGAGATCCGCCCACAGGAGGGCCAGATTGTCCTCCATGGAAGTGGAGCCGTAGTTCAGCTTGCCCAGATCCCCCTGGGTGGGGTAGCCGGTGTCCGTCAGCAGGATTTCGTCAAAGCCCAGCTCCGCGGCCTCCCGGGCCAGACCGCACAGGTACTCCCGGGCGGCGGGACGGCTGGGGTCCAGCCAGGTGGTGCCGCCGCCGTGGAACATCATGCCGTTTTTGTTCTTCATGCCCATGGGCCGGTTGTCCGTATAGGGGGCAAAGGCGTCCGGCAGACAGGAGAAACGGGCAATGGTGTATACGTCCTCCTCCCCAGTGATGTGGGCTAGAATCTCCGTGGTGCCCTGCACGGTCTGCACAGCCTCTTTGTCAGCCACCTGGGAGGGGAAGAAGACGGCGCCCTGGGCATCCCGCAGTGTGACGGCCACGCCGCCGAACGTCTCGCCCATGGCCGCCTTGGCGCTCTCCCAGTCCGCGGTGGTCAGAGGGGCGGCGGCGAGTGAGTAGATCTGGAAGACGGCCGGCTTCTCCGGCTCCTGGACGATGACCTCCAGGCTGTCCGGGTCCTCCGGCGTCTGCTCCGGCGGAGGATCCGCCGGAGACGGGGCGGCCGTCTGCCGCTCCGGCAGACGGAAAAAGGGGGTGCCGTTTTCATCGTAGGCGATGTATCGCTGCATCGCCAGCGCGCCCAGTGCCGTCAGAATGACCAGCACCAGAAGCACGGCTAGGACGATCTTTCCCACCGAGGTCCGGCCCCGGTAGTTGCGGTATCCCCTGGCCATGGACATCCTCCCCTCTCTTCGCAGATTAACAATCGCTCAAGCGGCGGTCAGTTCTCCAGGGCCATGACCTTGTCCACCCGGCGGGCGTGGCGCCCGCCGTCAAATTCCGTGGAGAGAAAGACCTCCACAATGCGCCGGGCCATATCCCTGCCGGTAAAGCCGGCGCCGATGGCCACCATATTGGCGTTGTTGTGGCGGCGGGTCAGCTCCGCCTGGAAGCAGTCGGCGCAGTGGGCGCACCGGATGCCCTTGATCTTGTTGGCGGCGATGGAGATGCCGATGCCGGTGGTGCAGATCACAATGCCCCGGTCACACCGGCCCTCCGCCACAGCCCGGGCCGCCGGCGCGCCGAAGTCGGGATAGTCGCAGCTGTCCAGGGAGTGGCAGCCGAAATCCTCGCAGGTATGGCCCATCTTCTCCAGGACTGGGATGAGATACTGCTTCAGCTCATAGCCGCCGTGGTCGCAGCCCAGCGCGATTTTCATAGTGACGCCCTCCTGTCTTGTTTTGCCTCCCTATTGTACCCTGAGCCTTAAGAAAAATCAATAGAATTCCGCCATTTCCCTCAGAGCTTGTGCCAGATAGGCCGGCGTTTTTCAAATGTGCAGAATCGGGTGAAGCCGCACCGGCGCAGCAGCTCCTGCCGCTCCCGGACGGCGCAGCCGGCAAACTCCGGCGTGTGGGCGTCTGTGCCCAGGGTGATGATCTCGCCCCCCAGACGGCGGTACATCCGCAGCCACTTCTCGTCCGGCAGCGGAGTATTGCCCCGGTTGGTGTTCAGCTCGATGCCCCGGCCCTTTTGGACCACGGTGCGGAGGATGTCCTCCACCTCTGCCTCAAAGGGGTCGAAGCTCAGGTGGAAGCCCTGGTTCTCATTGAGGTAGCGCAGGGGAAGCGTCAGGTGGCCCAGGACGTCAAACTGGCCCCACTCCGCCGTGCGCTTTACCAGCTTCAGGTAGTCGGCGATGCCCAGCATGGCCTCCTCCTCGTCCCTGGGGTGGAAGAAATACATATCCACCATGTCGAAGCGCTCCGAGAGAATGTGGGTGGAGCCGATAATGAAGTCCAGCTCCGGCGCGTCTTTCAGCAGCGCGGCGGTGCGGGGCAGATCCAGCACCGCCTCCCCCAGCTCGATACCCAGGCGCAGCTGGATACGGTCTCCCACCGCGGCCTGCGCCTGGGCAAATTCCCGGGAGAGACCCTCCCAGTCGTAGGACAAAACGGGGTCCCGGCCGTTCCAGGCCACGGGCTCGATGTGGTCTGTAAAGCACACCTCGTTCATTCCCGCCGCCAGGGCGGCCTCCGCCATCTCTGTCATAGAGTACTTGGCGTCCGGGGAGATGCGGGAGTGGATATGGTAATCTGCCAGATACAAAGCGCTCACCTCTCGATTTGGTTTCTTCGGTATTCCCAAGGCCCCGCAGGGGCGGCTGTCAGCCGCCCCTACTTCTTAAACTTCTTGAAGAATTTCTTCCGCTCTTCGTAGTTGTTGTCCCCCACGGTCTCGGCGAACTTCTTCAACGCCTCTTTCTGCTCCTTGTTCAGGTTCCGGGGCGTCTCAATGTAGACGGTGACGTACTGGTCGCCCCGGCCCCGGCCGTTGATGGCGGGGATGCCCTTGCCCTTGAGGCGGAACGTGGTGCCGCTCTGGGTGCCCTCCGGCAGGTCGTATTTCACCTTGCCGTCGATGGTGGGAATTTCCAGCTCCGCCCCCAGCACCGCCTGGGCAAAGGTGATGGGCGCCTCGCACAGGACGGAAGTGCCCTCCCGGCGGAAGAGCTCGTGGGGCCGGACAGTGATGGTGATCAGAAGATCCCCGGCGGGGCCGCCGTTGGTGCCGGCGTGGCCCTGGCCCCGGATGGAGATGGTCTGGCCGTGGTCGATGCCGGCGGGGATAGTGGCCTGGATGGTCCGCCGCTGCCGGACCAGGCCGGAGCCGTGGCAGTCCTTGCAGGGCTGGTGGATGATCTTGCCCTTGCCGCCGCACTTGGAGCAGGGGGAGGTGGTGGCGAAGACCCCCATGGGCGTCTGCCGCCGGACCTGTACCTGGCCGGAGCCGTGGCAGTCCGGGCAGACCTCCGGCGTGGCGCCGGGGGCGCAGCCGCTGCCGTGGCAGGCGGCGCACTGCTCCATGCGCTCCACGGTGACGGATTTCTCGCAGCCGAAAGCCGCCTCCTCAAAGGAAACCGCCAGGGACAGCCGGATGCTCTCCCCCCGCTGGGGGGCGTTGGGATTGCTGCGCCGTCCGCCGCCGAAGCCCCCGCCGAAGAAGCTGCCGAAGATGTCCCCCAGGTCGCCGAAGTCGAAGCCGCCGTCGAAGCCGCCTCCTCCGCCGTAGTTGGGATCCACTCCGGCAAAGCCAAACTGGTCGTACCGGGCCTTTTTGTCACTATCGGAGAGGACCTCGTAGGCCTCGTTGACCTCCTTGAACCGGGTCTCGGCGGCCTTGTCGCCGGGGTTCAGGTCCGGATGGTTGGCCTTGGCCAGCTTCCGGTAGGCCTTTTTGATCTCGTCCTGGGATGCGCCCTTGGAGACGCCCAGAACTTCGTAATAATCTCGTTTCTGCTCTGCCATACATACACCTCAATGCCGCGCGGGGAGAGGCCCTCTGCGGTTTTGGTTACACGCCGTTCAATGGGGCGGGGATTTCTCCCCGTCCCATTGAACAACCCCAAAGATTATTTATTCTGATCGTCCTCGTCCACGACCTTGTAGTCCGCGTCGTAGTACTGGCCCTCCTGGGAGGCGCCGGCGTCGGGACCGGGCTGCTGGGCGCCCTGGGGATTGGTCTGCTGGTAGAGCTTCTCGCTGACGGCGTAGAACGCCTGCTGAAGGGCCTCGGTGTCCGCCTTGATGGCGGCGGTATCCTGCCCTTTCAGGGTCTCCTTCAGCTTATCCAGGGCCGCCTGGACCTTGGCTTTGTCGTCGGCGGGAATCTTGTCGCCCATTTCGGAGAGGGTCTTCTCGCTCTGGTAGACCATCTGATCCGCCTGGTTGCGGGTCTCCACCTCTTCTTTCATCTTCTTGTCCTGGGCGGCGTACTGCTCCGCCTCCTTGACGGCCTTTTCAATGTCCTCCTTGCTCATGTTGGAGGAGGAGGTGATGGTGATGTGCTGCTCCTGGCCGGTGCCCAGGTCCTTGGCGGAGACGTTGACGATGCCGTTGGCGTCGATGTCGAACGTCACCTCGATCTGGGGCACGCCCCGGCGGGCCGGTGCGATGCCATCCAGGTGGAAGCGGCCCAGGGACTTGTTGGCGGCCGCCATCTCCCGCTCGCCCTGGAGGACGTTGACCTCCACGCTGGTCTGGTTGTCGGCGGCGGTGGAGAAGATCTGGCTCTTCTTCACGGGGATGGTGGTGTTGCGGTCGATGAGGCGGGTCATGACGCCTCCCTGGGTCTCGATGCCCAGGGACAGGGGGGTCACGTCCAGCAGGAGGAGGCCTTTCACATCGCCAGTGAGGACGCCCGCCTGGAGGGCGGCGCCCATGGCCACACACTCGTCGGGGTTGATGCCCTTAAAGGGCTCGCTGCCGGTGAAGCCCTTGACGGCCTCCTGCACGGCGGGAATGCGGCTGGAGCCGCCCACCAGCAGAACCTTGGAGAGGTCGGAGGGCTTGAGGCCGGCGTCGCTCATGGCCTGGCGCACGGGGCCCATGGTGGCCTCCACCAGGTGGCCGGTGAGCTCGTTGAACTTGGCCCGGGTGAGGGTCACGTCCAAGTGCTTGGGGCCGGTGGCGTCGGCGGTGATATAGGGCAGGTTGATGTTGCTGGTGGTGACGCCGGAGAGCTCGATCTTGGCCTTCTCGGCGGCCTCCTTCAGGCGCTGCATGGCCACCTTGTCGCCGGAGAGGTCCACGCCGTCGGTGCGCTTGAACTCGCTCACCAGCCATTTCATGATGCACTCGTCGAAGTCGTCGCCGCCCAGGCGGTTGTTGCCGGCGGTGGCCAGCACCTCGATGACGCCGTCGTCGATGTCCAGGATGGAGACATCGAACGTGCCGCCGCCCAGGTCGTAGACCATGATCTTCTGGGTCTGCTCCTTGTCCACGCCGTAGGCCAGGGCCGCGGCGGTGGGCTCGTTGATGATGCGCTTGACGTCCAGGCCGGCGATCTTGCCGGCGTCCTTGGTGGCCTGGCGCTGGGAGTCGGTGAAGTAGGCGGGGACGGTGATGACCGCCTCGGTGACGGGGGCGCCCAGATAGGCCTCCGCGTCGCTCTTCAACTTCTGGAGGATCATGGCGCTGATCTCCTGGGGGGTGTAGTTCTTGCCGTCGATGGACACCTTGTAGTCAGAGCCCATCTCCCGCTTGATGGAGGAGATGGTGCGGTCGGGGTTGGTGATGGCCTGGCGCTTGGCCACCTGGCCCACCATGCGCTCACCGGTCTTGGAGAACGCCACCACGGAAGGGGTGGTGCGGTTTCCCTCGGCGCCCACGATGACGACGGCCTCGCCGCCCTCCATGACGGCCACGCAGGAGTTGGTGGTTCCCAAATCGATACCGATTACCTTAGACATAATGACTGCCTCCTAAATATCTATCGAAAAAATTTTGAATTGCCGAATTTTATTCGCCGGGGCGGCGCCGGAGAAAGTCCGCACCCCGCAGGCGCAAAGGGAGGGGCCAGGGAACCGCAGGTTCCCGGTTGATTTGCCAGAGGCAAATCAATAAGATGAAATCATTTTCGCCGCGGCGTGTACGTGGCGAAAATACATTGACCCGTGCGCCCTTGGGGCGCACACACCAGTGACCGACGTCACTGGTGAGGGGGAATAGCGGAGCCGGGTTTACCCGGCGGAGCGTAAAGGGGGGACGGAGTCCCCTCTTTATTTAATTCGCCACCTGCACGATGGCGTGGCGTACCACCTTGTCCCCCAGCCGGAAGCCGGACTGGAATACCTGGGCCACCACGTTCTCGCCGAAGTTCTCGTCATCCACGTGCATCACGGCGTTCATGGTCTCCGGGTCAAAGGGCTGGCCCTGGGCCGGAATCTCCTCCACGCCCAGCTTCTGCAAAATCTCCTGGTATTGGTGGAAGATCATGATGAGGCCCTTTTTGTGGGGGGAGTCGTCGTCTCCCTCGGCGGCGCAGGCCCGCTCCAGATTGTCGTACACCGCCAGAAATTCCCGAACGGTGTCCGCCCGGGCGTCCTGATACAGTCCGTCCTTTTCCTTGGCGGTGCGCTTGCGGTAATTGTCGTACTCGGCGGTGAGGCGGACGAACTGGTCCTTCACGGACTCCAGCTGCTTGGCCGCCAGCTCCATCTGCTCCACCTGTTCCCGAGTAAATGTGTAGCCCTTTTCCTTTTTCTTTCGGGGCTTTTTTTCCGCCTTTTCCGCCGTCTCGTCCGGGGTGGTCTCCGTCCCCTCCGGGGCGGGGGACGTCTCCTCCTCCTGGGGAGCGGTGTTCTCCACCTCTTCGCCGGTGGGCTGTTTCGTCTCTTCGCTCATTCCTTGCGTTCCTCCTTCGGGGGTAATTCTTTTCCAAACAGACGCGTCAGCCCCTCGGCAAAGCCGGTGAGCCGGGCGGCCACGGCGGCGTAATCCATCCGGGTGGGTCCTACCACGCCGATGAGGCCCCGCATATCGTCTCCGATGTCATAGCTGGCCACCACCACGCTGGCGTCTTTCAGCGCCTCGGTGACGTTCTCCGGGCCGATGAGGATCTTCATGGGGCCGTCGTCCGGCAGGGGGAGGTGCTCCTTGCTGTCGGAGAGGAAGCTCATCAGCTCATGGGCCTTGTCGGCGTCCCGGAACTCCGGCAGCTTCAAAAGCTGGTTGGCTCCGGCGGTGATAATCTCCCGCCGGCCCGCCTCCTCCAGGGCGTCCGCCGCGTAGGACACGGTCTGGGACAGCAGCAGAAAGGCCGGGGGCGGAATCTGGTCCGCCACGTTCATCAGCCGCTGGTTCATCTCGTCCACGGACACACCGGTGAAGTGGGTGTTCAGCAGGTTCACCAGCATGGGCAGCTGGTCCACGTCCAGCTTCAACTGCAGCCGCAGCAACTGGCTCTTCACCCGGCTGCTGCTGATCATCACCACGGCGATGCAGCTGTGCTCATCCACCGCCAGCAGCTCGAAGCGGCGGACGGTCTGGGTGGTGCGGTTGGCGGCGGCCACGTAGGCGGGGTAGTTTACGAAAGAGGACACCGCCCGCCCCGCCTGGCCCAGGAGCCGGTCCAGCTCCTCCATCCGGCCCCGCAGGGACTGGTTGATCTCCTCCGTCTCCCGCAGCGACAGCCGCTGCTGCTCCATCAGCTCGTTGACATACAGCCGGTAGCCCTTGGGGGAGGGGATCCGCCCGGCGGAGGTGTGGGGCTGCTCCAGGTAGCCCAGCTCCACCAGGTCCGCCAAGTCATTGCGGATGGTGGCGGAGCTGACGCTGCCGCCCATCTCGGCGGCGATGGCCTTGGAGCCCACCGGCTCGGCGGTGCGGACATAATCCTCCACCACCACCTTCAGTATCTGCTTTTTCCGCTCTGTCAGTTCCACGAAAGACGCTCCCAACCCCGCTGGCTGATGGTAAAATTGGATTAGCACTCCTTTTCCTTGAGTGCTAAAAGGAGTTTACCACCGCCGCCCAGCAATGTCAATGGATGGATATAAATAAATTGTAAACAAAGGGCGTATGAATTTTAAACATTCCGCGATTTTCCAAATGCCGGCGCGGGGCCCGTCATCTCTCTGCGGGAATATGGAAAAGCGCCCACCGCTTATCGCGGTGGGCGCTTGCTGTCCGGTTTCCGGACAATCACTCCTTGGGGGCCTCGGCGGCAGCCGCGGCCTTGGCTTTCTCAGCCTGGGCCTTCTTGATGGCCTTGTACTTCTCTTTCTCCTCCGCCGTGGCGATGGGGGTGATGGCGTCCCGGGGGCAGACCTTGGTGCACAGCTTGCAGCCGATGCACTTCTCGCCGTCCACCACGGCCACGCCGTCGACGACGTGGATAGCGTCTTTCTTGCACTCTTTCTCGCACAGGCCGCAGCCGATGCAGGAGGACTTGCACACGCTCATGGCGGCCTTGCCCTTGTCGCGGTTGGCGCAGGCCACTTTCACCTTTTTCTCGTTGGCGGGGACGGACACGATCAGCTTCCGGGGGCAGGCCTTCATGCACGCGCCGCAGTTGGTGCACTTGTCCGGGTCCACCACGGCGGTGCCATTGGGGCCGATGGACATGGCGCCGAACTGGCAGGCGCTGACGCAGGAGCCAAAGCCCAGGCAGCCGAAAGCGCACTCCAGGGGGCCGGCGGCCACCTTGGTGGCGGAGACGCAGTCCTTTACGCCCACGTACTCATAGCGCTTCACGGCGTTGACGCCGCCGTTGCAGCGGACGAAAGCCACCTGCCGCTCGCCGCTGGGGGCCTCCTGGCCCATGATCTTGGCGATGGCGGCGGCGTTCTCCGGGCCCGCGGGGGCGCAGGCGGTGACGGGGGCCGTGCCGGCCAGGATGGCGGCGGCGCAGCCGCCGCAGCCGGGGAAGCCGCAGCCGCCGCAGTTGGCGCCGGCCAGATGGCTCAAAATCTCTTCCTCCCGGGGGTCCTTCTTCACCTCGAAGATCTTGGACGCCACGGACAGAACGAATCCGAACAGCGCGCCCAGGATGCCCAGCACCAGGAGGGCAGCAATTACATTACCCATTTTTCCTACCTCCTTACCAGACCTGCAGGCCGGAGAAGCCCATGAAAGCCAGGGCCATCAAGCCGGCGGTCACCAGGGCGATGGGGAAGCCCTCCCAGTTCTTGGGATAGTCGGCGAAGACCAGCTTCTCCCGGATGCTGGCGAACAGCACAATGGCCAGCAGGAAGCCCAGGCCGCCGGTGATGCCGTACACCACGGACTCAATGAATTTGTAGTTGTTCTGGATGTTCAGCAGCGCGACGCCCAGCACGGCGCAGTTGGTGGTGATCAGGGGCAGGTACACGCCCAGGGCCGTGTACAGCGTGGGCATGGACTTCTGCAAAAACATCTCGATGAACTGCACCAGGGAGGCGATGACCAGGATGAACGCCACCGTCTGCATGTACATCAGGTCGAACTTCACCAGGATGAACGTGTTCACCAGCCACGTAATGGCGGAGGCCAGACCCATGACGAACGTCACGGCGATGCCCATGCCCACGGCGGTGTCCACTTTCTTGGAAACGCCCAGGAACGGGCAGATGCCTAAGAACTGGGAGAAGATAAAGTTATTGGACAAGATCGCGCCCAGCGAAATTGCCAGCAGGCTGAAGACAGTTTCCATTATTTGCTCTCCTCCTTATTCTTTTTCGGCCGGTTCAGGGCCCACTGCATGGCGGCGATCAGAGTGCCCAGCACCAGGAAGCCGCCCACGGGCATGGTCATCATGCCGATGGGGAACTGAGAGGGCAGGATGGCGATGCCCTTGCCGCCGGGCCCCAGGATGCCGCCGCCAAAGGTGCCGGCGCCCAGGAACTCGCGGATGATGCACATCACCAGCAGCACCAGCGTGTAGCCGATGCCCTGGAACACGCCGTCAAAGAAAGAGGCGCCCACGCCGTTTTTGTAGGAGAAAGCCTCCGCCCGGCCCAGGATGATGCAGTTCACCACGATCAGCGGGATGAACACGCCCAGGGACTTGGCAAGGTCCGGCAAAAAGGCCTGGATCAGCAGATCCACCATGGTGACGAAGCCCGCGATGACCACGATGAACATGGCGATGCGGATCTTGTCCGGCACGATCTTCCGGATCAGGGAGATGATGACGTTGGAAAGCGTCAGGATAATCAGCACGGCCACGCCCATGCCCAGGCCGTTGAAAAACGACGTGGTGATGGCCATGGTGGAGCACATGCCCAGCACCTGCACCAGGACGGGGTTCTGATACAGGAGGCCGTCCATAAACTGCTTTTTGAGATTCATAATTCAGCTCCCCCTTTCTCAGCCGATGGCGCCGGCCACGGCCAGCGCGGCGTTGACGCCGGTGGTGACGCCCCGGCTGGAGACCGTGGCGCCGGTGATGGCGTCCACGTTGGTGCCCACGGCCAGCGTGCCGTCGGCGGCGCTCTTGCCGATGAACTGGTCCAGAACGCCGTTCTGGTTCTCCATGACCTTGGAGCCGATGCCCGCGGTCTCGGAGTTGTCCACGATGGAGACGCCGGTGACGGTGCCCTCGCCGTCCACGCCCACCATCATCTCAATGTTGCCCTGGGAGCCGGAGGCCACCACCTTGATGGCGTAGCCCGCGCCGGCGCCGCCCACCTGGACCTCATACACGGAGTCCAGCGTGCCGCCGGCGGAGGCGGCCGCGGCGCTCATGGCGTCGGTATTCTCCAGCGCGTCGGAGAACGTGGTGGCGTCGGGGTCGGCCACGACGGCTTTCATGGCCGCCACGGTGTTCTCCCAGTTGATGGCGGCGATCTTGTCCCGGGTGACGTTGTCCACCAGGCCCAGCAGCGCCGCCACGATGACGCAGGTGACAAACAGCGTCACGGTCAGCTTGATGATGTACTTGGGGTCCATATCGACCTTTTCCTTGGTCTTCACTTCGGTACTCATGTCGTTTACCCCTCCTTCTTATCGGATTTCACGACGCCGAAACGGGTGGGCTTGGTGTACTTGTCGATCAGGGCCACGCACAGGTTCATGACCATGATGGAGTAGCAGACGCCCTCGTTATAGGAGCCGAAGTAGCGGATAAACACGGTGAACAGGCCGCAGCCGATGCCGAAGATGACCTGCCCTTTCTTGGTGACGGGGGAGGTGGCGTAGTCGGTGGCCATGAAGAACGCGCCCAGCATGAGGCCGCCGCCGAAGATGCTGTACAGCATCCACTCCACGCCGGTGCCGTACTTGGGGAAGAGGAACGTCAGCACCGCCACGGTTGCGATGTAGCTGACGGGAGTGTGCCAGTTGATGACTTTCCGCCAAATGAGGTACACGCCGCCGATCAGCAGCATCAGGGCGGAGATCTCACCGGTGGAGCCGGGGATGTGGCCCAGGAACATGTCCGTCACGGAGTAGGTGGAGGTCAATCCCGCCATGTCGCCGGACTTCATGATGGCCAGGGGAGTGGCGGCAGTCACCGCGTCGGCCACGCCGCCGAAGAGGGGGGCCTTGTTGACGGCGGGGTCCACCCAGGTGGTCATGACGCCGGCGTAGCTGCCCAGCAGAAACGCGCGGCCCGCCAGGGCGGGGTTCACGAAGTTCTTGCCGATGCCGCCGAAGAGCTGCTTGACCACGATGATGGCGAAGAAGTCGCCGATGAGGATCATCCACAGCGGGGTGCTGGGGGGGCAGACAAAGGCCAGCAGCATGCCCGTGACCACGGCGCTGAGGTCGCCCACGGACTGGGGCTTTTTCATAATGGCCCGGTAGGCCCACTCAAAGAACACGCACCCGATCACCGACACGGCGGTGAGGATCAGGGCCTCCATACCGAACTTGACAACGGCCCAGATCAGAGCCGGCAGCATGGCGATAATCACGTCCAGCATGATGGACCGGGTGGTCTCGCTGCCCCGAATGTGGGGGTTGGAAGTTGCGATCAGTTTGAGATTTTTGTAATCCGTCATAGTCGTTTACGCCTCCTTCCGCTCTTGCGCGGCCTGTTTCGCCTCGGCGGCAGCCTTGTCGGCGGCGGCCTTGTCCTTCACCAGCTGCTTGCCGGTCTTGAACATGTGGGTCAGATGCATCCGGGCGGGGCAGGCGTAGGCGCAGGCGCCGCACTCCATGCAGTCCATGATGTGGGCCTCGTTCAGCTCATCCACCATGCCCTTGGAGGCGTACTGATACATAAAGAGGGGCTCCAGGTGCATCGGGCACACGGACACGCACTTGCCGCAGCGGATGCACTGGGGATGCTCGACGGTCTGCTCCTCCTTCTCGCAGAAAGCCAGGATGGCGCCGGTGCCCTTGGCCACGGGGATATCCGCGGTGTACTGGGCCATGCCCATCATGGGGCCGCCGGCAATGAGCTTGTAGGTGCCGTCCTTCACGCCGCCGCAGAAGTCCAGCAGAGCGGAGACAGGGGTGCCGATGGGGCACTCGATGTTCTTGGGCTCCACGACGCCGGAGCCGGAGACGGTGACGATCTTGTTCACCACGGGTGTGCCTGTGGTGATGGCCCGGAAGATGCAGCAGGTGGTGTTGATATTGAACACGGCGCAGCCGATGTTGCTGGGCAGGCCGCCCGGGGGCACCTGCTTGCCGGTGATGGCCTGGCAGAGCTGTTTCTCACCGCCCTGGGGGTAGCGGCAGTGGAGGGGCTCCACCACCACGGGGGCTTTCTTCTCGGCGATGACCCTGTTCATGGCGTCGATGCCGTTTTGCTTGTTGTCCTCCACGCCGATGATGACCTTGTCCACGCCGAACATCTTCGCAAGGTATGTAGCGCCGCCGATGATCTCCTCCGGACGCTCCAGCATGGTGCGGTGGTCGCCGGTGATGTAGGGCTCGCACTCCGCGCCGTTGATGATGACGGTGTCCACCTTGCCGATGCCGCCGGAGATCTTCACGTGGGTGGGGAACGTGGCGCCGCCCATGCCCACGATGCCGGCGTTCTTCACGATCTCAACCATCTCGTCGGGCGTCAGGCCGTCGGGGTTGGCGGGCGCCTGGACCTCCTCGGAGAGGGTGTTCTGGAAGTCGTTTTCAACGATGACGGACGTAATGCTGCCGCCCATGGAATAGGGGCGGGGCTCCACGGCCTTCACCTTGCCGGAGACGCTGGCGTGGATGGGAGCGCCCAGCCCCCGGAACTCGCCGATCTTCTGGCCCACCTTCACCTCGTCCCCGGCTTTCACCAGGGGGGTGCAGGGCGCGCCAAAGTGCATCGACATGGGAATGACCACCTCTGCCGGAGCTGGCAGCTGTTCGATGGCCTTTTCATTGGTCGCGGCCTTCATATCGTGGGGATGAACGCCGCCAAAGAACGCTTGTGCCATATCTTCACCTCATTTTTACTGCTGATAGCGGCCGGCCGCCCGGGGGAAGCCTCCATCCGCCGCCTTGTGGGACGGAGCGGTCCGGGCCTCCGGCGCCTCTATCACATACTGTTCCTTATTCTACACCCTGTTTTGGAAAATGTCCAGACTGTGAACGACGGTTTTTGATGGAATTCTTCCTTTTTTTGCCCCCCCCGGCGGCAGGGAGAAATTCTTGCAAAGCGGCCCCCGGTGTGTTACACTGAAAGTCAAGACCGGGATGTCCGGCGAGTTTTGAGACATCGGAGGTGTTCTTCCATGACGGCGGAGCGCGTTGACAGAAAGAAACTGAAAGCGGATGTGCGGGAGCTTTTCCGCACCGCCCAGGTGTCCCCCAAGGGCATGGCGGCGCTGTATCTGGGGCTGGGGCTGCTGTTGAATCTGGTGAACACCCTTGCCGGCCGGGGCTCGGAGTCCGGGGTCGACCCGGTGGTATTGTTCGTCACCATTTTGACCTCCTTTCTGGAGGCCGTGCTGGCCGCGGGCTTCGTGCTCTACTGCATGGCCGTCCGCCGGGGGGAGCGGGCGGAGTACCTGACGCTGTTCGACGGCTTCTCCTTCGTGGGGAAGATCATCGCCCTGGAGCTGCTGACCTCCCTGTTTATCATCCTGTGGTCCATGCTCTTCGTCATCCCCGGCATCGTGGCCGCCTACCGCTACCACTTTGCCCTGTACAACCTCTGCGAGAACCCCGGCATCGGCGTCATGGAGGCCCTGGACATGAGCAAGCGCCAGACCTGGGGCTACAAGAGCCAGCTGTTCGTGCTGAACTGGAGCTACTTCGGCTGGCAGTTGCTGTCCATGTTCCCCCTGCTCATCATTCTGGGCTATATTTTCAACGCCGCTTTCCAGTATCAGGATGGGAGCTATGGCTCCTGGGTGATGATGGCCATGCATCCCGGACAGCTCATCCTGTGGACGATCCTGGCCGGGATCTGGGCCTTTGCGGTGGACCTTTTCTACCTGCCCAACTTCCACTGTGTGATGCTGGGCTACTTCGAGATCGCCAAGCGCACCTCCGGCGTGGGCTTTCAGCGGCCGGAGCCGCCCCGGCTGGAGGAGGGCCCCGACGGCGGCTGGACTGGCGGCTGGGACCGGGAGTGACACTGTCCGGTCCACACCAAGATAAAGATACGGCTCCCCGGCGGGTCTTAGAACCCGCCGGGGCGTTTGCTTGTCGGAGACGTCAGAGTTTCCTGGGCAACTGGTCAGCTGATTTTCCGCGTCATATTTGTTCGTGTATTCGGTTATGTGGGGGGAGCTTCCGGGGGCGCTGTATGTTCTGGGGGGACGCTGTTTGCCGCCCGCGGGGCGGCAAAGGCGCTCTCAGTTGTCGCTTTTTTGCTTTGCAATCATACGGGGAGCTTCGTAGCGTGCGCGGCCTCACATCTCCCGTGAGGTCTGCCGAGCGCCGTTCCTTTGGCGCGAGGCTCCGCGTCCAGGGGCTTTGCCCCTGGACCCCACAGCCTTTGAAAAGGCTGGCGAAACTTTTATTTGCGCTTCGCGCCCTACAGATTGGGGAACATTCTGCGCACATAGCCGCTGCGGCGCAGGGCCGCCAGCAGCAGCGTGGAGGCCGCCGCGCCGAAAGCCGCCTGCACCAGATTGCTGGGGACGCCCGCCGCCGCCCCGGCCAGGGCGGTTCCGAAAGCCGTGCCCCCGGCGGAGACCAGGACGGCGTCGTACAGCCAGTAGCCCAGCACCATGGGAACTTCTCCCGCAGCGCCGCAGGCGATGACGCCGGGGACGCCCCGGTGCCGCAGGAGGCGGTACAGCAGCCCCACCGTGAGGGCCATCACCGCCTTGATGACCAGCGTCCCGGGCACGTACATGGGGTAGCCCCCCAGCAGGTCCGCCAGCGCGGGCCCCACGCCCCCCGCCGCGGCCCCGTACACCGGCCCCAGGCAGTAGGCCCCCAGCAGCACCGCCGCGTCCCCCAGGTTCATGTACCCGCCGGTGGGGGAGGGGACCTTGATGACCGTGGTGGAGACGCAGCCCAGCGCCGCGAACAGCGCCGCCGCCACCAGCAGCCGCGTCTTCCCGGCGGCGTCCGTCCGCTCCAGTGTCTTTTCCATATCCCTCGCGCCTCCTTAAGTTGATGTTGCCATCATAGCGCGGATGTGATATGATGAGAATATCCAATCCACGCATTTTTTATAAGGTCAGAAAGGAGGCGCGTCCATGCTGACCTATTCCCTGGAGGAGCGGGGCGGGCTGCCCCTGTATGAGTATCTCTACCAGCGCATCCGCCGGGACATCCTGGACGGGACGCTGGCGGCGGGGGAGCGGCTGCCCTCCAAGCGGGCCCTGGCGGAGCATCTCCAGATCTCCGTCATCACCGTGGAGAACGCCTACCAGCAGCTGGAGGCGGAGGGTTTTTTGTACTCCCAGCCCCGGAAAGGGTTCTTCGCCGCGCCGGTGGAGCGGCTGGCGGTCTCCCCGGAGGCATCGCCGCCGCCCTCCCCGGAGCCGGCGGAGCCCGTCTGGCGGCTGGACCTCACCAGCGGCCAGGTGGACGTGTCCCGTTTCCCGGTGTCCGTGTGGGCCCGGCTCACCCGGCAGGTTCTCTCTGAGGGTGGGGAGGCGCTGCTGACCCCGGTGCACCGGCAGGGCCTGCCGGCCCTGCGGCAGGCCATCGCCCGGGACCTGCGGGAGCGGAAGGGCATGGCGGTGGCCCCGGAGCAGGTGGTGGTGGGCGCGGGGGCGGAGTACCTCTACCTCCTGCTGGCCCAGCTGCTGGTGGGGGCGGCTTTCGCCGTGGAGGACCCGGGCTACCCCAAGATCCGGCAGGTCTACCAAAAGTGCGGCGCGGTCTGCCGCCCGGTGCCTCTGGACGGGCAGGGGGTGGACCTGGCGGCGCTGGCGGCCTCCGGCGCCGGGGTGCTCCACCTCTCTCCCTCCCACCACTACCCCACGGGGCTGGTGACTCCCATCGGCCGACGGCAGGCGCTGCTGCGCTGGGCGGAGGAGCGCCGCGGCGTTGTCATCGAGGACGACTATGACAGTGAGCTCCGCTTTACAGGCCGCCCCATCCCCACGCTCCAGAGCATTGACGACGGCGGGCGGGTGGTGTACATGAACACCTTCTCCCAGACCATCTCCCCCTCCATGCGCCTGGGGTTCATGGTGCTGCCGCCAAGGCTTTTGGAGCGCTACCGCCGGGAGCTGGGGTTCTACGCCTGCACCGTCCCGGCCCTGGACCAGCATGTGCTGGCCCGGTTCCTCTCTGGCGGGCACTACGACCAGCACCTCTCCCGGATGCGCAAGGAGTACCGCTCCCGCCGCACCCGTGTGCTGGAGGCGTTCCGCGCCAGCCCCTTTGCCGACCGGATCTCCATCTCGGAGCAGGGGGCGGGGCTCCACTTCCTCCTGCGGCTGGACACGGCCCGGTCCGATGAGGCGCTCCGCCGCCGGGGGGAGGCCCTGGGGGTGCGTCTGGGCTTTTTATCGGAGTATGCCGCCCTGCCCCGCCCGGAGTATGACCACACGCTGGTGGTGAACTACGCCGCCCTGGAGGAGGACTGTCTGCCCCGGGCCATGGAGCTGCTGGCGGAGGTCTTTGCGGAATGACGAAAAAAGCGTCCCTCCGGCTGATGCCGGAGGGACGCTTTGATATGCGGTTCGCAGAAGATCAGAAGAACATGCCCCAGGCCAGGAAGCCCAGGCAGGCCACGATGCCGGTGAAGATCAGCACGACCACCAGGTAGCCCATGATGTCCTTGGCCTTCAGTCCGGCCACGCCCAGGGCGGGCAGGGCCCAGAAGGGCTGGATCATGTTGGTCCACTGGTCGCCCCAGGCGATGGCCATGGCGGCCCGGCCGGCCTCCACGCCCAGCTTGGCGGAGGCGGGCATCACGATGGGGCCCTGCACCGCCCACTGGCCGCCGCCGGAGGGCACGAAGAAGTTCACCACGCCGGCGGACAGGAACGTCCACACCGGGAAGCTGACGGTGGTGGAGATGTTCACGAAGAAGTCGGAGATGATGCCGGCCAGGCACACATCGTTGGCGTTGGTGGCGGTCATCAGACCCATGATGCCGGCGTAGAAGGGGAACTGGAGCAGGATGCCGGCGGCGCCGGCGGTGGCGTCGCCGATGGCGTCCACGTACTTCCGGAGGTCGCCGTGAGCCAGCAGGCCCAGGAACAGGAAGATGCAGTTGACGATGTTCAGGTCCAGAACAAAGGTCTTCTTGGTCCAGAAGAACCAGACGATGTAGATGATGCCCATGGCGCAGGTGATGAACCACAGGATCTTGCTGTGCTCCATCTTCTCGGCGGGGGTGTCGACGCTGTACTCCCGCTCTTTCTCCTCCACCAGCACGGCGGGGTTCACCAGCACGGTGTGCTCCTTGTCGGGGTGCATGGCGTAGTTCAGGAAAGGCATGACGATCAGGATCACCAGGCACATCACCAGGTTCACGGGGTGGAGCATGGTCTCGCTGGACTGGGCCACGAACGTCTGGCCGGTGGTGGCGATGGTGTAGCCCTCGCCGCCCAGGGCCAGGGGGATGGAGCCGGACAGGCCGGCGTGCCAGATGACGAAGCCGGAGTAGGCGGAGGCGATCAGCAGGGGATAGTCCACGTCGCTGACGCGGCGGGCGATCTCCTTGGCCAGCAGCGCGCCCACGATGAGGCCGAAGCCCCAGTTGAGCCAGCAGCAGATGGTGGAGACGAACGTGGTGATGAGGATGGCGCTCTTCTTGTCTTTCGCCGTGGAGGCGATGGAGCTGAGGATGTTCTTGCAGATCTTGGCGGAGGCCAGGGCGGAGCCCAGCACCAGCACCAGGGCCATCTGCATGGAGAACGCCAGCAGGTTCCACATACCGATGGCGGTGCCGCCGCGGCCGCCCCAGGCCCAGATCAGCTCAATGGGGCTCTGAGCGGTGCCGATGCACGCCGCGATGAAGACCACGATGGTCAGGATGATGGCGAACAGGAACGGGTCCGGCAGCCACCGGTTCATAATGCGTACGCAGCCGTTGGAGATTTTCTTCAGCATTGATTTCCCTCCTAAAAATGTGAAAAACTTGACGATACACGAACAAGCCGCTTTTATTATAGCCCTCGTTCACAATTTGTCAATATTTTTTTCGCTGAAAAAGTGTGCGTTTGCCGAAGGAGAACGATTACTTCCGGCGGTTCAGCTCCCGCAGGGCCTCCAGCGCCTCGCCAAACTCCCGGGCGGCGGCGGAGGGATTGCCCCGCAGAATGCGCAGGGAGCGGCGGTAGGTCCGGGGCTCCCGGGCGCGGAGCAGGGCCTCCCGCCGCCGCAGGCGGCCGATGGCCTCCTCCAGCTCGGCCCGGCGGGCCTCCAGGGCCTCTCCGGTGAGGTCGGGGCGGTCGGACAGGTGGTCCCGGCAGGTCTCCAGGGCCTCGGCGATGACTGTCAGCGCCTCCAGCTTGGCGCTGGTGCGGCGGCGGACGGACTCCTCCCAGGCGCTCTGGCGGCGCTCCGCCCGCTGGGCGCGGGCCTCCCGCAGCTCCTGGAGCTCCTCCTGGACACGGGACTGGAGCAGGAGCTTTTCCACCTCCGTCCGCTCCCGGAAGCGGCGCAGGTCGTCCTCGGCGAAGGCGGCGGCCACCTCGGCCCGCTTGGCGAGACGCCGCAGCTCCTCGTTCTCCTCCGTCAGACGGGTGAGCACGTCCCGGAAATCCAGGGCGGCCTGGACGGAGCAGACCGCGTCCGCCGTAAAGGCGGCGGTGAGAATCAGCGCCGCCGGGTCCACCACCCAGGATGGGACATGGGCCAGCAGCCGCCCCACCGGCGGGTGGATGAACCGCACCAGCAGGATGGCGAAGAAGCCCCAGGCGATGGAGCTGGTGAGGCAGATATGGCCGTTCAGATTGCATTTCTGCTTGGAATAGTCCCAGTAGCGGACCTTGAAGATCCGCTCCATGGCCGCGCCGGTGACGTACTCCAGGGCCGTGGCGGCGGTCATGCCGAAGAGCCACACCAGAAACAGGTTGTCCTCCACCGGGATGACGGCGAAGAGGATGAGGATGGCCCCGGAGCCGTAGATGGGCAGCAGGGGCCCGTGGAGGAACCCCCGGTTCACCCACCGGCGCTGGCGGGCGGAGACATAGCAGGACTCCCAGATCCAGCCGCACAGACAGTAGAAGTAAAAGAGCAGGGCCCACTGGCCCGCGGTGTAGACGTGCATGGTTTCCTCCTCAATGTTCCACCCGGAAGTCGCCCCTGGCGGCGGCCTCGGCCCGGCGGCGCTTCTCCGCCGACAGGGCGTCCAGCACCCCGCCGATGATCTGATTGGACACCAGAAAGCCCCGGGGTGTCAGGTGCCAGCGGCCGGCCTCGCACACGGCGTAGCCCGCCTCCCGGCACTCCTCCAAAAAGGGCAGGAAGCACCGGAACCGGCGGCGGAACCGGTTTTCAAAGTCCCTGGGGTCCAGACCGTATACGGTCCGCAGCCCCAGCATCAGATACTCAACGTCCCGGTCCATGGGGGGGATGCGGTCGCTCTCCGACAGCAGGGGCCCCTGCTCCCGCACGCCCCGGATGTAGCCCTCCAGATCCTTTTCATAGGCGTACCGGGCGCCCCCCAGGTCCGAGTGGGCCCCGGGGCCGAAGCCCATGTACTCCCCCAGCGTCCAGTATTTCAGGTTGTGCCGGGAGGCGAAGCCCTCTTTGGCGAAGTTGGAGATTTCGTACTGCCGGTATCCTTGGGAAGCAAGATAGTCCACGGTGTACAGGTACATCTCCGCCTGGGCGTCGTCGTCCGGCAGCTCCGCCTCCGCCCCGCGGGCGAAGAGGGGCGTTCCCTCCTCCACCTTGAGCCCGTAGCAGGACAGGTGCTCCGGCCCCAGGGAGACGGCGGTCTCCAGATTCTCCCGCCACCGCTCCATGGTCTGATGGGGCAGGCCGTAGATCAGGTCCAGGGAGAGGTTCTGGAAGCCCGCCCTCCGGGCGCTCTCCACGGCGGCGGCGGTCTGGCCTGCTGTGTGGACCCGGCCGATCTCCCGCAGCTCCTCGTCACAGGCGGACTGCATCCCCAGGGAGATGCGGTTGAACCCCGCTTTCCGCAGGGCTTTCAAGGCTTTCCAGTCCCCGGCGGAGTCAGGGTTTGCCTCCAGGGTGATCTCCGCGTCCCGGGAGACGTGGTATTTTTTCAGCACGGTCTTTAAGATCTTCACAAGCCGCTTCTCCCCCAGATAGCTGGGGGTGCCGCCGCCGAAGTACACCGTGTCCGCCAGGTATCCGGCGGCGTAGGGGGCCAGCTCCGCCAGGTGGGCGCACAGCGCCTCGGTGTAGTCGTCCATCCGCTCCTCGTCACAGCCCGGCAGGGAGTAGAAGTCGCAGTAGCTGCACTTCTGCTTGCAGAAGGGGATGTGGATGTACAGCCCCAGGGGTTTTTTCTCCGCTCTCATGGGTATCCCTCCAAATTTTGCTGGGGATACTATACCTCTTTCCGGTGGAATTTGCAAGGGACGGCGCATATTCGGCGGCGGCCCGGGGGAGACTAGGACAAACTTTCCGGAAGAGAGGGATTCCACATGGATCTATCACCTCAGGAGTACCAGCAGTATGTCAAGGAGCGGGCCCCGAAGTCCCCGCTGGTGAAGGATGTGGTTCTGGCCTTTGTCATCGGCGGCCTCATCTGCGTGCTGGGCCAGCTGATCCAGAGCGGCTGGTCCGCGGCGGGACTGAGCCAGGAGGACGCGGGCACCGCCACCTCCTGCTCGCTGGTACTGCTCTCCGCCCTTTTGACGGGGCTGAACCTGTACAACAAGCTGGCCCGCTTCGGCGGCGCGGGGACGCTGGTGCCCATCACCGGCTTCGCCAACGCCGTAGTGTCCCCGGCCATCGACTTTAAGAGCGAGGGCTTCGTCACCGGCATGGCGGCCAAGATGTTTCTGGTGGCGGGGCCGGTGATCGTGTTCGGCACGCTGGCCAGCGTGATCTACGGCGCGGTGCTGCTGATGATGGGCGGATAGAGGCGGCCGGACCGCGCGGCATTTGGCGGTTTCTATAGATTCGGGCACCCGCCGGGAAGAAGATGCTTCCCGGCGGGTGCCGTGTTCCGGAAGCGTTTGAACCGTGCCTCACAGGCGGTTCTCCTCGCCCCACGCGCACATGGCGTCCAGAATGGGGATCAGGGACCTGCCCCGTTCGGTCAGGCTGTACTCCACCTTGGGCGGGATCTGGGGGTACTCCTCCCGATGGACCAGCCCGTCGGCCTCCAGCTCTTTCAGCGTGCTGCTGAGGGTCTTGTAGGAGATGGTGCCGATGTACTTCTTCATCTCGTTGAACCGCACCACGCCGTACTCCATCAGCGTGTAGAGGATCAGCATCTTGTATTTTCCCTGAATCAGCGACATGGTGTAGCTGAAGCCGGTGTCCTCCAGCCTCGCGCCCTGAATACACGCCAACATGCGGATTACACTCTCCTTTTGGTAAGTACCGCACTTTTGTGTGCGTACTTGACCTTTGTTCAATTCTGTGCCCATAATACGGTCAGACGCGGCGGATGTCAAGTCCCCGCAGCATAGGGAGGTAATCAGCATGAGCAAAAAAATCGTAGTTCTCACCGGTAGCCCCCGAAAGAGCGGAAACAGCTCCGCCATGGCGGACGCCTTTATCCGTGCGGCGGAGACCAGGGGCCACTCCGTCACCCGCTTTGACGCCGCCCTGCGGCAGGTGGGGGGATGCCGCGCCTGTGAGACCTGCTTCAAGACCGGGAAGGCCTGCTCCTTTGACGACGACTTCAACACCGTCGCCCCGGCGATCCTGGAGGCGGACGCCGTGGTGTTCGTCACTCCGGTGTACTGGTACTCCATCCCAGCCCAGATCAAGGGCGTCATCGACCGGCTGTACGCCTTTGTGGTGGGCGGAAAGGACATCGCCGGGAAATCCTGCGCCCTCATCACCTGCTGTGAGGAGGCGGACCCGTCTGTCATGGACGGCGTGCGCATTCCCCTGGAGCGCTCGGCGGCACTGATGAAGTGGAACATGGTGGGGGAGGTGCTGGTTCCCGGCGTACTGAACCCGGGCGACGTGGAAAAGACCGACGGCTGCGCCCGGGCCGCGGCCCTGGCGGAGAGACTTTAAAGGCATATCGCTTTCCCTCCCCGGAGAAAGGAAAAGGACCCCGCGGACCGCAATCGGTCCACGGGGGTCCTTTTTTGAAAGTCCGATCTCTCAGGCCGTCTCTTTACCGTTCCTCCTTGGGCAGAATCAAGTTCAGCGCCACCGCCATCAGCGTGGCGATGACCACCGGGGACTTGCCGAAGATCATGGTGAAGCTGTCGGGGAACTGGCTCAACGAGGCGCTGGCCTGGGAGATGCCCACGCCCAGGGCGGCGGAGAGGCCCACGATGGTGGTGTTCCGGGCCGTCAGGTCCTGAGAGGCGATGAGCCGCATCCCCGTCATGGCGATGGTGGAGAACACGGTGATGGTGGCGCCCCCCAGCACGCACTGGGGAATGGTGGTCAGCACCGCCGCGAACTTGGGGGACACGCCGGCCAGCAGCAAAAAGGCCCCCGTCAGGGTGAAGACCGTGCGGTTGACCACCTTGTTGGTGGTGACGATGCCCACGTTCTGGGAGTAGGTGGCGGTGGGCAGGCCGCCGAAGAGGGCCGCCAGGATGTTGGCCGCGCCGTAGGCGATGATGCCCCCCTGGAGCTCATTGTCCGTGGGGTCCCGGTCCATGCCGCCCACGGTGGTGGCGGTGAAGTCGCCGATGGCCTGGATGGCGTTGATGGCGAAGAGAAGCCCCAGGGCCACGCAGGAGGGCACGTCAAAGCTGACGCCGAAGTGGAGAAAGCGGGGCAGGGAGAACCAGGCGGCGTCCCCCACGTCGGCAAAGCTCACCATGCCGAAGCACAGGGCCGCGATGTAGCCGAAGAGCATCCCCAGCAGGATGGAGGCCAGCTTGCACACGCCCTTGCCCTTGTTGTTCAGGATCATCACCGCCGTCAGGGTCAAGATGGCGATGAGCCAGTTCTGCCAGGAGCCGTACACCATGGCCTCCGGCAGGCCCTTGGCCATGACGGATTCGTAGGTGTTGGCGGTGCCGCCGGCCATGTAGTTGATGGCGGTGGGGTAGAGGGAGAGGCCGATGGTGAACACCACCGTGCCGGTGATCACCGGCGGGAACAGCAGCCGGATCTTCTTGACGAACAGCCCCACCACAATGGCCACCGCGCCGCCCACCAGCATGGCCCCGGCGATGGCGGACACGCCGCCGCCGGAGGCGGCGATGGCCTGCATACTGGGAAGATACGCGAAGCTGACGCCCAGGATCACCGGAAGACCCGAGCCGAACCGTCCGCCGATGGGAAAGAGCTGCAGCAGCGTGGACACGGCGGACATCACCAGGGAGGCCTGGATCAGCAGCACCCGATCCGCCTGGCTGAGGCCGATGGCCCCGGCGATGATGATGGGCGGCGTGACGCAGCCCACGATCATGGCCACCAGATGCTGGAGGGCCAGGGAGACTGAGGCGCCCAGCGGCGGCCTCCCATGGAACTGGAACAGCAGACGGGAATCAGAGGGGTGCATACACATACGCTCCTTTTTTCTCCGCGGAAGCACTGAGCAAGTCTGCGCACACTGCTTTACGCGGTGCCTCCGCTGCATCACTGCGTTCCATTATACCATTAAGAAAAAGAAAAGCAAGAAAAGGTCGACCTTCTCCGGCTGACCGCTTCGTACAAGAATGGGACGTACCTTTGTGGAATCTCCCAATAGGCATTGCCAAACGGCCGCCGGCGGGGTATACTGGAAAAAATGACCGCCGGAGAGAGGAGATGCGCCATGTTCGGACGCAGACAGGAGGACAAGGGGGGGCGGCCCGCCCCAAGCCACAAGAGCCGGGCGAGTTTGTACGCCCTGTGCGCGCTGTACCTGGGGTATCTGCTCTTTCAGCTGATGAACTCCACTCTCGCGCCGGGGGCGGACCGGCCTGCCCTGCATGTGCTGATGCTGGGGGCGGCGATTCTGGGCGGCGGCGCGCTGGCGCTGCTGTTTCTGGCATGGCGGATCTACCGGACGCCGGAGCCCCGGGAACCGGAGGAGGCCCTGCCGGAGGAGGCGGAGGAGACAGAGGGGACCGCTGAAGACGGCGGGACAGGGGAAGAGACGTAAGAACCTGTATTCACAACCTCAATCCACCGTCTGGCCGGATCTTTTTCCGGCATGCGGCGTTAAATTTTCTTGCAATAAACCCAATTATTCCTGCGAAAATTTGCCTTGCATGCCGAAAAAATCCCTCGGCCATCCGGCGGTTTCGGCAGTGAATACAGGTTCTAAAAAAGGACCCCCGGCCCGTGGGCCGGGGGTCCTTTTTTGGAAAATCAGGTTGGAAAATGGGATTGGAAAATCGGGTCGGCAAATCGCCGGGGCATGAGATTACACCAGGCCGTTGAGCTTTTTAAAGAGGGTCTCGGCGTCGGCGGAGGCCACCAGGGCGTCGGTGTCCTCGTCGGTGGAGGCGATGCCCACGATGCGGCCCAGGATCTCCAGATGCTCGTCGCCCTTGGCGGCGATGCCCACCACCAGCTTCACCTTGTCGCCGTTCCAGTCGATGCCGTCGGGGTAGGTCATGACCACCACGCCGGTGCGCCTGATGAGGGGCTTGACGTCGTTGGTGCCGTGGGGGATGGCCACATGGCTGCCGATGGCCACGGAGAAGCTGGCTTCCCGGTCCAGCATGCCCTGGATGTAGGCCTCGTCCACGTAGCCGCTTTCCACCATCAGTTTGCCGCAGGCCCGGATGGCCTCCTCGGGGGTGACGGGGGCGCAGCCCAGGAGAATGTTCTTCTTCTCCAGCAGCGTCTCGGCGGGAGCTTCGGCGGCGGGGCTCTCCTCCGCCTTGGGAGCCTCCTCGACGGCGGGGGCCGCGGCGCCCTTCTGGGCCGCCAGGAGCTCCTGCACCAGGGTGTCGTACTCCGGCGCGCCCATGAAGTTCTTGATGGGGATGATCCGGGCCTGGGGAGCCCGCTCCGCCGCGCGGCCGGCCAGCTCATGGTGGGTCACCACGATCTGGCAGTCCCCGGGGATCTCGCTGACGGGGTGGTGAATGACCTCGATGCCGGTGACGCCGGCGTCCTTGAGCTTGTTGCGGACCATGGTGGCGCCCATGGCGGAGGAGCCCATGCCCGCGTCGCAGGCGAAGACGATCTTCTTGACGTCCCTGGCGTCCACGCTGGCGCCGGAGGAGGCGGCGGGGACGGCCTGGCCCTTAGAGGCGGCCTTGGAGGCGGCCACCTGGGCCTGGGCCTCGGAAAGACTGGCGTCCTTGCCGAAGAACTTCAGGAGGAACACGGAGATGACGAAGCTGACCGCCGCCGCGACGGCAATGCCGGCGATGTTGGCGAAGTACCCGCCCTTGGGGGTCATGAGCATCTCGGCGATGATGGACCCGGGGGAGGCCGCGGCCACCAGGCCGCCGCCCAGGGCGGAGAGGGTGAAGATGCCCACGATGTTGCCGATCATGGGCCCCAGGATGACGATGGGGTTCATGAGGACGTAGGGGAAGTAGATCTCGTGGATGCCGCCCACGAACTGGATGACGGCGGCGGCGCCGGCGGAGGAGCGGGTCTCACCCTTGCCGGCCACGCAGTAGGCCAGCAGCAGTCCCAGGCCGGGGCCGGGATTGGACTCGATCATGAAGAGGATGGACTTGCCCAGCTCCATGGCCTGCTCGGTGCCGATGGGGGTGAAGACGCCGTGGTTGATGGCGTTGTTGAGGAAGAGCACCTTGGCGGGCTCCACCAGCACGGCGGTGAGGGGCAGCAGGCCGTGGTTCACCAGGAAAGCAACGCCGGAGCCCAGGACGCCGGTGACCACCACGCAGGCGGGGCCGATGACGAAGATGGACAGCACGGCCAGGATGCCGCCGATGATGCCCACGGAGAAGTTGTTGACCACCATCTCGAAGCCCGCGGGGATATGGCCCTCCATGGCCTTGTCAAATTTCTTGATGCACCAGCCGCCCAAGGGTCCGCAGATCATGGCGCCGATGAACATGGTGCTGTCGGTGGAGGCGATGGCGCCCAGGGTGGCCAACGCGCCGGTGACGGCGCCCTTCTGGCCGCCCACGACCTTGCCGCCGGTGTAGCCGATGAGGATGGGCAGCAGGTAGGACAGCATGGGACCCACCATCTTGTTGATGGTCTCGGCGGGTCCCCATTTGCCCAGCCAGCCGTCGGGGATGAACAGGGCGGCGATGAGGCCCCAGGCGATGAAGGCCCCGATGTTGGGCATCACCATGCCGCTGAGGAACCGCCCAAATTTTTGAACGCGCTCTTTCATGGCTTGCGAATTCCTTTCTCTATGGATGATTGTGTCCGGGCGGGCCGGCGGCCCGCCCGATGGGGATCACTGGGCGGTGGAGCCGGCGAGATAGCCCTCCACGCCGGCCAGGGTGGAAAGACCCATGGCCTCCTGGGTGACCTTCCGGGCCTCGTCTCCCAGCCACTGGCGGATGGCCGCCCGGGTGGACAGCACCGCCGAGGCGCTGACGGAGAACTCGTCCAGGCCCCAGGTCATCAGCAGGGGCAGCAGGCGGGGATCCGCGGCGGCCTCGCCGCACATTCCCACGGGGATGCCCGCCTCCTTGGCGGCGGTGATGACGTTTCGGATGGACCGCAGCACCGCCGGCTGGAGGGGGGAGTAGAGCTTTTCGACTTTGGCGTTGCCCCGGTCCACCGCCATGGTGTACTGGGTCAGGTCGTTGGTGCCGATGGAGAAGAAGTCGCACTCCTTGGCCAGCAGGTCCGCGATGAGGGCCGCCGCCGGGGTCTCGATCATGGCCCCCAGGGCGATGTCCTTGTCGTAGGGCACGCCGGCCTCCTCCAGCTCTTTCTTGCACTGCTCCAGCAGCTCCCGGGCGTCCCGCACCTCGTCCACGCAGGTCACCAGGGGCAGCATGATCTTGATGTTGTGGTTCTCCGCCCCGGCCCGCAGCAGCGCCCGCAGCTGGACCTTGTAGAGCTCGGGACGGTCCAGACAGTAGCGGATGGCCCGGTGGCCCAGGAAGGGGTTCTCCTCCTTGTCCATGCCCAGGTACTCGATGGCCTTGTCGCCGCCCACGTCCAGGGTGCGGATGATGACCTCTTTCCCCGCCATGGTCTGGGAGACGGCGCGGTAGGCCTCGTACTGCACGGTCTCGTCCGGCAGGCTGGTGCGGTTCATGAAGAGGAACTCCGTGCGGAAGAGGCCGATGCCCTCCGCGCCGGATTGGGCGGCGGCCTCCGCCTCCTCCGCGGAGCCGATGTTGGCGTACAGGCCGTACTGCTTGCCGTCGGCGTCCACGGTGGCCTGGTTCCGGTAGACGTTCAGGGCGGCCCGGCGCTTTAGGAACGCCTCCTGGCGGGCCAGGTACTCGCCCCGGGTGCGCTCGTCGGGATTCAAAATGGCAATGCCCTCGCCGCCGTCCACGATGAGGCCGTCGCCGTCCTTCACGGTGTCCAGCACCTTCTGGACGCTGAGCACCGCGGGCAGCTCCAGCGCCCGGGCCAGGATGGCGGAGTGGCTGGTTTTGCCGCCGGTGGCGGTGAGGATGGCGGCCACGTTCTCCTTTTTCAGACCCACGGTCATGGAGGGGGTCAGATCCTGGGCCACCAGCACGCTGCCGGCGGGAAGCCGGCTGAGGTCCACGCCCTCGGTGCCCAGCAGGATGGCCAGGAGCCGGGCGCGGATGTCCCGCACGTCGGTGGCCCGCTGGCGCATCAGCTCATCCTCCACGGCGGCGAACATATCGGCGTACATGGTGCATACGCTGTCCACCGCCGCCTCGGCGCAGGCGCCGCCGTCGATGGCCTCCTGCATCTGGGAGAGCATAAAGGGGTCGGCCAGCATGGTGACCTGGCCGGTGAGGATCTCGGACTCTTTCTCCCCCACCCGCTCCCGGATCTCCGCGGCCATGGCGGTGGTACGCTGGTTGAACCGCTGGATGCCCTCCTGGAGCCGGGCCTTCTCGGAGTCCTTGCCGGAGTAGGTGACGGCGGAGTAGTCCAGGCTCTCCTCCCGGACGCACACCGCCCGGCCGAGGCCGATGCCGTCAGAGGCGGCGATTCCCCGCAGAATCATCCCGCACCTCCCGTTACATGTCGCCCAGGCCGGTCTCCACCAGCTTGACGGCGGCGGCCAGGGCCTCGGCCTCCTGCTCGCCGGTGCACTGGATCTCGATCTCGCTGCCCTGCTTGATGCAGGAGGCCATGAGGTTCATGATGCTCTTGGCGTTGATGGGCTTGCCGTTGAAGATGATGGAGACCTCGCTCTTGTACTTGTTCATCTCGGTGACGAACAGCTGGGCGGGACGCATGTGCAGCCCCTGGGGATTGATGACCTTCGTTTTCGCAGATACCATGATGTTTGCTTCCTTTCTAAATAAGATGTAGTAATATCATTATGACCTTTCAATCATAAATCACACATTATAGATTCTCAGACCACCGTCACCTCGGCGCAGTCCTGGAACTCCCGGCCGGGGGCGCGGTCGGTGAGGATGGCCGCCTCGTCGATGGGAAGCACCGCCGCCGCGCCGATGCGGCCGAATTTGCTGGAGTCCACCAGCATATAGGTCTGCCGGGCCCGGGAGGCCGCCAGGGCCTTCACCGCCGCGTCCTCCGGGTCCGCCACGGTAAAGCCCTCCCGGGCGGTGACGCCGCCAGCCCCCAGAAAGGCCTTGGTGAAGTGATAGCGCCGCAGGGAGTCCATGGCCTCCGCCCCGGCGGAGGAGGCGGTGTCCCGCTTCAGCGCCCCGCCGATGACGTACACCCGCAGCTCCCGCTCCAGCAGCCAAAAGGCGCACTCCATGCCGTTGGTGACAAACAGGGCGTTTGTGGGCTTCAGGTGCTCCGTCATCCGCATCACCGTGCTGCCCCCGTCCAGGAAGACCACGTCGTCGTCCTCGATCAGAGCGGCGGCGTACCGGGCGATCCGCTCCTTCTCCGGGATGTGGAGCCCCCGCTTGACGGACATCTCCGGCTCCTGGCTGAGAAACTCGCTGTTGAGCTGCACCGCGCCGCCGTGGACCTTGCTGAGCCTGCCCTGGGAGGCCAGGGTGTTCAGGTCCCGGCGGATGGTGGCCTCGGAGGCCCCGGTCACCTGGCACAATTCCGCGACGCTGACGGCCCGCCGCTGGGCCAGCTCCGCCAAAATCGCCTCCGCGCGCTGTTCTGCCAGCATCGTGACACCCCCTCTCTAGTGTGATTGAAAATGCTTGCTTCTTTTCTGTAATTCCATAATACAGTCTAATTCAATCAAAGTCAATGAAAAATCAATCATTTTCAATCACAAAAAATGGACGGTGTTTTTGTGCAATCCACCGTCAGTGCCAAAAGCCGGAGCTGCAAAATATGGAAATTCACCAAAGACGAAAGCCTCCGGCGTGTCTTTCACGCCGGAGGCTTGGAAATTGATGGCTGTCAGACGACGGCCAGGGCCCGGTAGATGTCCAGAATCCGGCCGGTGAGGGGATTGTCCGCCGTCAGGCCGGAGTAAGCGGTGAGGGCCGCCGCGGGGCCGTCGGCCTTGATTTTGGCCTGGAGCTCCACGCTCTGGGGATCATCGGGGCAGTCGAACCGCAGAGCCGCCGCCGCGCCGAAGAGCAGGTGGTCCACCGGCAGGCCGTAGGAGGCGGCGGTCACCAGGGGCTTGATAAGCCGGTCGCCGGCCTCCAGCTTCCGAATGGGCTCCCGGCCCACCCGCAGCACCTCGTCCTCCAGGAAGGGATTTTGGTAGCGGGCGAAGATCTTCTCCACGTAGGCGTGGTGGACGTCGGGGTCGAAGCCGAACTCCTTGATGAGGCCCTCGCCGCTCTCGGAGATGGCGGCGTGGACGATGGCGCCGATGGCGGGGTCCGCGACGCTGTCCTTGATGGTCTTGTGGCCCTTGAGGTAGCCCAGGTACGCGCAGATGGCGTGGCCGCTGTTGAGGGTGAAGAGCTTCCGCTCCAGATAGGCCATCAGGTTGTCGGCAAAGGTGAGGCCGGGAATCTCCGGCTTCTCGCCCTTCCAGGCGGCGGCCTCCACGTCCCACTCGCAGTAGCGCTCCACCGCCGCGTCCAGGATGTTCTCAAAGCTGGGCTTGGGGCAGATGCGGTCCACGGCGCAGTCGGCAAAGCCGATGTTGGCCTCCAGGAAAGCGGTCTCCTCGGCGTTTAGGTGCTTGAGCACCTCGTTTTTCAGGCGCGTGGTGGTGCGCAGGCCGTTCTCGCAGCACACCACGTTCATGGGGGCGGTGTTCCCGGCGGCCTTGCGGGCCTGAATCCCCGCGGCAATGGATTTGGCGATGATGGGCAGCACGTTGGGGCCCACGGCGGTGGTGATGAGATCGCACCCGGCCACCTGCCGGGCAAAGTCCGCCGAGGTGGAGAGCACGCCGTCCACGCCGCTGATGGCGATCTCGCCGGGGTCCTTGTCCAGGATGTGGACGGTGTAGCCGTGGCCGCGGTTCAGTGCCTCGATGATGGGCTCCACCACGTCGGCGAAAGTGACGTGCCAGCCCGCCTGGGAGAGAAGTGCGCCGATAAAGCCCCGGCCGATGTTGCCGGCTCCGATTTGGATTGCCTGTTTCATAGCTCCTCCTGATTCTTTAAGGAAGCACGGATCAGAGCCTGTTTTCCCGTTTCTCAGACCGGTGGTTCCTCAAGTCCCGCGGCCTGGGGCCGCTGATTGGGAGTAGTATACCACGTTCCACACGTTGGGGCAAGACGAAATCAAAAAGTGCTCTTAATTGACTGAAACTGCTTGAAAATCGGGGAGAATTTGGAGTTTCAATCACGTTTTCAATCAAAGTAAAAGGACGGGGCGCCGTGCGCCCCGTCCTTGCTCTTCATACAGGATGAACGAAATTACACCGTAGCGTACTCCCCGTCCCAGATGACCTTGCGGAACTTCAGGGGGTCGGTGTTGCCCTCGGTGGAGAAGATCAGCACCTGGCTGAACCGGTCCAGGCCGATGGCCTCCCGGAGCTCCCGGTCCCAGTCGTTCTCCATCAGCTCGGCAATGAGGCCCATGCCCACCGCGCCGCTCTCGCCGGAGATCACCGTGGGGTCGCCCTTTACCGGCACCGCCAGCATCCGCATTCCCCGGGCGCTGACCCAGTCGGGGCAGGAGACGAAAGCGGAGACGTGGTTGCGCAGGATGTCCCAGGAGATGGTGTTGGGCTCGCCGCAGGCCAGGCCCGCCATGATGGTGCGGAGGTCGCCGGTGACGGACCGGGGCCTGCCGTCCCCGGCCAGGGCGCCCTGGTAGAGGCAGTCCGCCGCCATGGCCTCCATGACGATGAACTTGGGGGGATCGTTGGGGAAGAGGTTGGTGTAGTAGCCCACCACGGCCCCGGCCAGGCTCCCCACGCCGGCCTGGATAAACACGTGGGTGGGGCGGTTGACGCCCACCTGCCGCAGCTGGTCGGCGGACTCGCTGGCCATGGTGCCGTAGCCCTGCATGATCCAGGAGGGGATCTCCTCATAGCCGTCCCAGGCGGTGTCCTGGACGATGACGCCGTGCTCGGTCTTTTCAGCCTCGGCGGCGGCCAGGCGGACGCAGTCGTCGTAGTTCAGCTCCTCGATGGTAACCTCCGCGCCCTCTTTGGCGATGTTGTCAAACCGGGGCTTGCTGCTGCCCTTGGGCATGTGGACAACCGCTTTCTGGCCCAGCTTGTGGGCCGCCCAGGCCACGCCCCGGCCGTGGTTGCCGTCGGTGGCGGTGAAGAACGTGGCCTGGCCGAACTCCTGGCGGAACGCCTCGCTGGTCAGGTAGTCGTAGGTCATCTCGGACACGTCCCGCCCCATCTCCTGGGCGATGTACCGGGCCATGGCGAAAGAGCCGCCCAGCACCTTGAAAGCGTTGAGGCCGAAGCGGTAGGCCTCATTTTTCACATACAGGCCGCCCAGGCCCAGGTACGCGGCCATGCCGCTGAGCTGGTCCAGGGGAGTGATGGAGTACTGGGGAAAGCTGCTGTGGAAAAAGCGGGCCTTTGCCACGTTGGGCAGGGACATGACGCCCAGCTGCTGATCGTCGCTCTTGGGCATGTGGTTCATGGCCCACTTGATGGCCTCTTTCATAGTCAGTCGCCTCCAATAAAATTCGTTCTGGTACCTGAAAAAAATTTAGCTTCCACGGACATGATAGCACAGAAAATAAAAAAAGCAAGAGAAAATCTAAAAAATTTTTAGGGAAACTGAAAAAATGTCAGAATTGAGGCCGGCGGCCGGTTTTGCCGGCCGCCGGCCCGGGAACCCGCGCGTCATTTAGGCGTGCCGGCTTTGCCGTCCATGAAGTCCAGCACCCGCTGGCGCTGGGCCTCGTCGGCGATGGGGGCGGGACAGTAGTTGTTGTAGGGCTGGCCGGTGTGGACGTAGCAGGGGATCAGCTCCGACTCCGTGCCCGCCAGCGCGCCGTCTCTCACCGTCAGGGTCAGGCGGTAGATGAGGGTGCGGTTCTGGGGGGAGCGGCTGCCGCCGTAGCAGAAGTTCCCCAGGGAGTAGACAATCTCCGTGTCCTTGTAGATCTCCCGGGGCTGGAGCACGTGGGGGTGGCTGCCCAGCACCAGGTCCGCCCCGGCGTCCACCAGGCGGCGGGAGGCCCGGACCTTCCACGCCTCCGGCGTGTGGACGCCCTCCGCGCCCCCGTGGAAGAAGACGATCTGATAGTCGGACTCCGCCTCCGCCGCCCGCAGGCGGCTGACGATGGAGGAGGCCTGGCCCTCGTTCCAAAGGCCGTTGCAGAGCACGGCGATGCGGAAGCCGTTCTTCTCCAGATAGAGGGGGGTGGTGTTGTCGCCGTATTGGAGGCCCGCCTCCGTGACGGCTTTCACGGTGTCCCGGAAGCCGCCGGGGCCGTAGTCGCCGGTGTGGTTGTTGGCCAGGGACACGGCCTCCACGCCGGAGGAGGTGAGAATGTCGGTGTTCTTCGTGCCGCCGCGGAACCAGAAGGCGGGGTCCGTGTCCTTCTCCCGGGGGGTGAGGGCGCGGTCACTGAGCACGTTTTCCAGGTTTACCACGGTGAAGTCGTCCTCGTCAAAGAGGGGCTTGACGTTTTGCAGGAAGTAGGCTGGCTCCTGCCTGGCGGCGTAGTCCAGAAAGCTCCCCGCCGTCCGCTGGCCGTGAAGGGAGGCCAGCAGCATGTCCCCCGTGAAAGAAAGCGTGATGGTGAACGTGTCGCTCTCCTCCGGCTCGGCGGGTTCCTCCTCCGGTACGGCGGCCTCCTCCGGGGGCGCGTCCGGTTCTTTTTCCGGCATGGGCTGCCGGGGGACCTGCTCCGCGGCCTGGGGAGATCTGAGCTCCGCCGCCGGGACGCCGGGGGCCATGGCAGGACTGACTGTCAGGCAGAGCGCGGCCGCCAGGCCGATCCAATATCGCAAATTCATAGGCCGCCCTCCACTTCTGCGGTGCGATTATCACATGCTCTTGCTAGTATACCATTCCCGGCGGGGGAAGTCGAGTAAAATTTGGCAATTTTCCCATGGGTCTTCCGGGAAAAAAGTTTGACCTCCCGCCCCTCCGATGCTAAAATATCAATCGGGGAGCGCCTGGCCGCCGGAGCGGCCAAAGGAGGCGGCTCCGGACAGGAGGAGAATTTTATGAAAAGCGTCAAGCCCGGGCGGGGACCATCGGCCATGGGGGCCATGGGATCCGTCGTCGGCGTGATCTTCGGCGTGATCTGGACCGGCGCCGCGGCCTCCATGGGGGCGCCGCCGTTTTTCCTGGCTTTCGGCGTGCTCTTTATCATCGTGGGCGTCGTCCAGGCTCTCTATCATTACAAGAACGCCACGGGGGAGAACCGCTTCTCCGAATTCGACATCACGGAGGACGGCGAGGAGCCGGACCCCCTGGACCGCCGGGCCCGGGAGACCGCGGGGCGGGAGGAGCCCGACGGCGCGTACCGTTTCTGCCCCTACTGCGGCGCGCGGGTGGGGGAGGAATTTTCGTACTGCGCCCAATGCGGCAGGGAGCTGCCGGAGATAGAATAGACACCGTATAGAACAGATAAAATAGGAGAGATATCCATGAGAGTTGGACTGCAATTCGCCATGCCCGTGGAGTTCCGTGCCCTGCCGGGGGCGGCGGAGCTGGAGCCCTTTGAGACCGTGTCCGGCGTGCCTTTCTACGACCTGGGAGAAGGGCTGACCGCCTGCGTGGGCGGCGTCAGCAAGGTGAACGCCGCCATGGCGGCGGAGATCTTCTGCCTGAAGTACGGCGTGGACCTGATCCTAAACGCCGGCATCGCCGGCTGCGCCACAGACCTGCCCACCGGCACGCTGGTGGTGGCCCGGGAGTTTGTCCAGCACGACGTGGACACCTCCGGCGCGGGGGATCCCCTGGGGATGGTCTCCACCGTGAACCGGACGGAGTTCCCCACCTGGAATCCGGAGCGGTGCGCGGCGCTGCTGGGGACCATGGGCTGCGAGGCGGTGCTGGGGAGAGTGGCCACCGGGGACTGGTTTGCCGTCAAGGGGGACCGCTCCGCCTGGATCCGGGACACTTTCCACCCGGATCTGGTGGAGATGGAGGGCTGCGCCATCGCCCAGGTGTGTCTGCGCAGCGGCGTGGGCTTCGCCGCGCTGAAATCCGTGTCCGACCACCTGTTCTACGACACCCAGATGGAGGAGTATTTCGACTACAGTCAGGCATTGAAGAACCTGGGCGGGGTGGTGCTGCCCCTCGCCCGGCTGCTGCAAAAGGAGGAACGCTGAGTATGGAACGCATCGCCAGTTTTACCGTGGACCACAACAAGCTCCGGCCGGGGCTCTACCTCTCCCGCCGGGACGGGGACGTGGTGACCTTTGACCTGCGGTTCAAGACCCCCAACACCGGGGATCTTTTGACCAACGCCGAGATGCACTCGGCGGAGCACCTGATCGCCACGCTTTTGCGGAATTCCCGGGAGAAAGACGCGGTGGTCTATTTCGGCCCCATGGGCTGCCAGACCGGGTTTTACTTCCTCTTTGACGGCAGCCGCCTCTCCCTGGAGGGGGCGGTGGCGCTGTTGAAGGAGGTCTTCGCCGCCGCCGGGGAATTTCAGGGCGAGATGCCCGGCAAGAGCGCCAAAGAGTGCGGCAACTACATCAACCTGGACGTGGAGACCGGCCGGACCGTGTGTAAGTTCTACGCGGAGCTGATCACGGACTGGACCGCGGAGCGGCTGTCCTACGACTGAGGGCGCTTTCAGAGGAGGATTCGTGATGGCAGAGAAAAGCGGCGGCGGCAGGAGGCGCTATGGAATCATCGCCGCCTGCGCCGTGCTGGCCCTGGCGGTGATCTGCGGGGCCTACTGGATGGGCCGGTCCGCCGGGAATGGGGCGGACGTGGGGGAGGAGGCCGCCAAGCTGGCGGCCCTGGGCCACGCCCAGGTCTCCGAGGGCAGCCTCACCCGGTACGGGATCACCCGGGACCGGCGCGGCGAAAAGGCGGTCTACGAGGTGGAGTTCGCGGCGGACGGCGTGGAGTACGACTACGAGGTCAGCGCCGCCGACGGCAGCATCGTGAAGTTCCAAAAGGAGCTGGATGACGCGGCCCCGCCGCCTCAGACGCCTCAGACGCCCCAGGCGCCCGCGGAGACGGACCCCGCCGGGGACATCGGCGAGGAGCGGGCCTGGGAGATCGCCTGCGGCCACGCCGGCGTTGCGGAGGCGGATGTCACCGCCTCCCCGGCGAAGCTGGACTACGACAATGGCGCGCTGGTGTACGAGCTGGAGTTCTTCGCCGGCGGGTACGAGTATGACTACGAGATCAGCGCCGCCGACGGCAGCGTGGTGAAGTTTGAGAAAGAGGCGGATACCGCCCGGCCCGCCCAGAGCAGCGGCGGGAGCGCCGCCCAGGCCTACATCGGCGAGGCAAGGGCCCGGGAGATCGCCTACGGCCACGCCGGTCTCACGGCGGACGCCGTGGGGCACTGCGATGTGGAGCTGGACCACCACGACGACCACCACGGGACGCAGCGCTGCGAGTATGAGATCGACTTCAAGTCCGGCGGGTACGAGTATGAGTATAGGATCGACGCCGTCACCGGGGAGATTCTGCAATCCCAGCGGGAGTGGGACGACTGACGGGTATTTGCAGAAAATCCGCAAAAAAATCTCCGAAAACCGTTGACTTTTCCAAATCCCGCTGATATAATCTGTAGGCCGCTTTGAATGGGCTTATGAACCTGTATTCACAACCGTTGAACGTTGCCTGGACGGCCTTTTTCCCGCCATACTGCGTCGATTTCCCTTGCCATACGCCAGTATGGCCGCGGAAAATCTCCTTGCCTGGCGAGAAAGATCCTCGTCCATTCAACATTCCCCGGTTATAAATGCAGGTTCGAAAGCGTCCCGCCCGGACCGCCCCCGACAGCGAGCCCGTAATGAAGGAGTTGAAACAAGCATGAACGCAATCATCGTGACCGGCGGCAAGCAGTACAAGGTGGCCGAGGGCGACGTGGTCTACATCGAGAAGCTGGACCAGGAAGCCGGCGACACCGTGAAGTTCGACCAGGTCCTGGCCGTCATCGACGGGGACAAGGCCACGTTCGGCACCCCCACCGTGGCGGGCGCCTCCGTGGAGGCCACCGTGGTGAAGAACGGCAAGGGCAAGAAGATCCGCATCTTCAAGTACAATCCCAAGAAGGGCTACCGCAAGCGCCAGGGCCATCGCCAGCCTTACACCAAGGTTGAGATCGCCAAGATCTCCGTCTGAGCATGACTACCGTCGCTTTCCACGTGGAGGGAAACCGGATCACCGGTTTTGACGCCCGGGGCCACAGCGGCTACGCCGAGGCGGGCACGGATATCGTCTGCGCCGCCGTCACCAGCGCCGTCCGCCTGGTGGAGGCCACCGTCAATGACGTGCTGGGTTTGGCGGCGTCCGTGAAGGTGCGGGAGCGGGACGCGTCCATCTCCCTGCGTCTGCCCGGGGGCCTTGCGCCCGGGGCGGAGAGCACCTGTCAGGCCCTTTTGACGGGACTGATGGTCTACCTCACGGAGCTCCACGACGAGTACCCGGAAAACATCGAGGTTCTGGAGGACGAGTGAGTCCTCTCCATCTAAAAAATCTGAGAAAGGATGGTCCGTTATCATGATTCGTATTGGTCTTCAGTTCTTCGCCCACAAAAAGGGCGGCGGCTCCACCAAGAACGGCCGTGACTCCAAGGCCAAGCGCCTTGGACCCAAGCGCGCCGACGGCCAGTTCGTCAAGGCCGGCAACATCCTGGTCCGCCAGCGCGGCACCCACATCCACCCCGGTGTGAACGTGGGCATCGGCACCGACGACACCCTGTTCGCCAAGGCGGACGGCGTGCTCCGCTTCGAGCGGCTGGGCAAGGATCGCAAGCAGGCCTGCGTCTACGAGGCTGAATAAGGAACGCTGAAAGGGCCCGGACGAAAGTCCGGGCCTTTGATTTTCCCACGGGACTTCCCGGCGGGAGACGCCCTTTTCAGATTGGTGCCGCCGAAAGCCGCTTCGCCAAACCACTCGTCGAAATATCCAAAGCAGGCAGTTATTCAACCGAATAGGAAAAAGGCAGGAGTTCTTTTGCCTTGATTTTCCTAAACTCTCCATACACTGACACAATAACGTCACAATTTGGCATATAGTCATGCAATATTTGACGGCAGTTTCCACAGGGCGGTATGATTTCCTCACCCTCTTTTCCTCTGACTGCAACTATGGCATCAAAGTCTCTTTCTCCGTTTGTGATTGCTGTTCCTATTGCCACTTGCTCCGCACAGGCCCCATGTAAAGAATAGAGATTTACTCCAACGTATACCTTGCCGTTTTTACAGCGTATAGCGGCTCCTACAGTGTGATTATAGTGTTCCTGATCGTAGTTTAGACGAATTGCTTTTTGAGCTTCTGCTATTAGCTCGTAATCTTTTTCCAGAAATAAATCCATATTCTTAACTCCCTAAATTCCGATTTGCTGAGCCGATCATAGCACAGGACGCCTGTTGTTTCAATGTGCTTTTGTGGAAACCGCCGAAGTTATATCCCGGCAGCACTTATCTTTAAAGGGACGCGGGAGACGATCTATTGACGGCTCCCCATATTTCCGCTAAAATAGACCAGACTATATAAAAGAAAAATCACCGGAGCTTCGGAGAGACAAAAGGAGGTCCCCCTCTATGGCGGCTTCATTCATCGATAAAGCCCGCATCACGGTGCAGGCCGGAAACGGCGGTAACGGCGTGGTGGCGTTCCACCGGGAGAAGTACGTGGCGGCCGGCGGCCCCGACGGCGGCGACGGCGGCCGGGGCGGCTCTATCATTCTGGTGGTGGATGACAACATGTCCACCCTGATGGACTTTCGCTACAAGCGCAAGTACGTGGCGGGAAACGGCGGCGACGGCCAGGGCAAGCGGAAGACCGGCAGGGACGGGGAGGACCTGGTGATCCGGGTGCCCCGGGGCACGCTGGTGCGGGACGCGGAGACCAATGAGATCATCAAGGACATGTCCGACAAGGAGCCGTTCACCCTGTGCCGGGGCGGCCGGGGGGGCTGGGGCAACAGCCACTTCGCCACCCCCACCCGGCAGGTGCCCCGCTTTGCCAAGGCGGGCCTCCCCGGGGAGAGCCACGACGTAATCCTGGAGCTGAAGCTCCTGGCGGACGTGGGGCTCATCGGCTTTCCCAACGTGGGCAAGTCCACGCTGCTGTCGGTGGTCTCCAAGGCCCAGCCCAAGATCGCAAACTACCACTTCACCACCCTGTTTCCCAACCTGGGCGTGGTGTGGGTGGACGAGGGCGTCAGCTTCGTGATGGCGGACATCCCCGGCATCATCGAGGGGGCCAGCGGCGGCGCGGGCCTGGGCCACGACTTTTTGCGCCACGTGGACCGCTGCCGATTGCTGATCCACGTGGTGGACGTCTCCGGCAGCGAGGGCCGGGACCCGGTTCAGGACTTCGACGCCATCAACGAGGAGCTGCGGCAGTACAGCCCGGAGCTTGCGCAGCGGCCCCAAATCGTGGCCGCCAATAAAGTGGACATCCTGGAGAATCCGGAGAACCTGGAGCGGCTTCGGGCCCATGTGGAGGCAAAGGGCTTTACACTCCTTGAGATCTCCGCGGCGGCCCACCAGGGCACGCGACAGCTGGTGGGCAAGGCGGCGGAGATGCTGTCCGTCCTGCCCCCGGTGACGGTGTACGAGCCGGAGTACGTCCCCAGGCCCCCGGCGGTGGACAGCTCCGCCCCCCTGGACATTCGCCGCAGCGACGACGGCACCTGGCTGGTGGACGGCCCCTGGCTCCAGCGGCTCATGGGCAACGTCAACTTCGCGGACTACGAGAGCCGGATGTGGTTCGACAAGATGCTGCGGGAGTCCGGCCTCTTCCAGCGGCTGGAGGAGATGGGCATCCAGGACGGGGACACGGTCTCCATGTACGACTGGGAGTTTGAATATCAGAGATGAAAGAGGCGGACCCGATTGGGTCCGTCTCTTTTTGATAATCGAAATTCATTTTGATTTTGTGTGGCGGAGGGGGGTCTCGCCCTTGCGGGCGGGGGGATTTCAGCCCCGCCGGGGGCTGGTTCAGTTGCACCCCCCATTCTCTTTTCTCTCTCTTGCGAGAGAAAAGAGAATGCGCCGTGCACGGTGGAAGAGAAAAGAGAGACGCTTGGAGTGCCCTCCGGAGTCTTCTCCATTTATCGGTAGTACAGCGGTTGACGCTGCGTGGACGAAAGGTCTGCAACTCCTCTGCTCGCGCTTCGCGCATGGCCTTGATCGCTCTGGCGGTGCCACTTTTTTGAAATTAGTTCAGGGTATCCGCCGCCTGGGCGAAGAGCTCCGCGATCCGCTCTGCGGCGGCGGGGCAGGTGGTGAGCTCCGGGTCTTCGGCCAGCAGCGCCTCCGCCGCCGTCTGGGCCTCTTTCAGAAGACTGGCGTCGCAGCCGATGTCGGCGATCCGCAGCCCCGGCAGTCCGTGCTGCCGCTGGCCGAAGAAGTCCCCGGGGCCCCGGAGCCGCAGGTCCTCCTCGGCGATCTTGAACCCGTCGGAGGTCTTCGTCATGACTTTCAGCCGCTGCCGGGTCTCCTCGTTGCGGTTGTCGGAGACCAGCACGCAGTAGGACTGGTGGGGCCCCCGGCCCACCCGGCCCCGCAGCTGGTGGAGCTGGCTGAGGCCGAACCGCTCCGCGTTCTCGATAATCATCAGCGAGGCGTTGGGCACGTCCACCCCCACCTCGATGACGGTGGTGGACACCAGCACGTCGGACTCCCGGTTGGCGAAAGCGGCCATCACCGCCTCCTTCTCCTTGGGCTTCATCTTCCCGTGGACAAAGGCGATCCGCAGGTCCGGCAGGGCCTGGGTCTGGAGCATCTTGGCGTACTCCGTCACGGCCTTGCGCTCGTCGGGGGCCTCGTCGCTCTCCGCCACCATGGGGCAGACCACGTAGGCCTGCCGCCCCTGGGACACCTGCGCGCGGATGAAGTTGTACAGGCGGGGGTGGTAGCTGCCGGGGACGGCGTAGGTCTCCACCGCCCGCCGCCCCGGGGGAAGCTGGTCGATGACGGACACGTCCAAATCGCCGTACAGGATCAGGGCCAGGGTCCGGGGGATGGGGGTGGCGGACATGACCAGGGTGTGGGGATGCCGGCCCTTGGCGATGAGCGCCGCCCGCTGGCCCACGCCGAAGCGGTGCTGCTCGTCCGTCACCACCAGCCCCAGGTCCGCGTACTCCAGGTTGCCGGTGATGAGGGCGTGGGTGCCGATAGCGAAGTCGATCTCCCCTGCCGCCAGCCGGGCGGCGATGGCTTTTTTCTCCCTGGCCGGGGTGGAGCCGGTGAGCAGGGCGCACCGAAGCCCCAGGGGCTCCAGCAGGGGAGCCAGTCCCTTGTAGTGCTGCTGGGCCAGAATCTCCGTGGGGGCCATCAAGGCCGCCTGACGGCCGTTCTTCACGGCGTAGTATACACAGGCCGCCGCCACCATGGTCTTGCCGGAGCCCACGTCCCCCTGGCACAGCCGGTTCATGGGCGCGCCGGAGGCCATGTCCGCCAGGGCCTCGTCCACGCAGCGCCGCTGGGCGTCCGTCAGTGTAAAGGGAAGCGCCTTGTAGAACGGCCCCATGTCCACCGGGCCGCAGGGGGGGACGGACACCGTCACCCGCCGCTGCCGCAGCCGCTGGAGGCCGATGGCGAAGAGGAACAGCTCCTCAAAGGCCAGCCGCCGCCGGCTGAGGTCCAGCGCCTCCGGGGAGGCGGGGAAGTGGATGTTCTCAAAGGCGAAGCCGGCGTGGCACAGCTGGTGGTCCCGGCGGACGCTGTCCGGCAGAATGTCCGGCAGGATGTCGGCGCAGCTGTCCAGCCCCTGGCGGATGGACCGCCGCAGCACCAGCTGGCTGACCCCGGCGGTGAGGGGGTAGATGGGCACGATGCGCCCGGTGACCTCCCGCCGCCCCTCCGGCTCCACCACCGGGGCGGTCATCTTCCGGTGGGCGCCCCGGCCCTCGGCCCTGCCGTAGAAGATATAGGTCTCCCCGGGGCGGAGGCTGTTTTTGAGCCACGTCTGGTTAAAAAAGGTGACGTCCAGGGCCCCGGTCTCGTCCACCGCCCGGAGCTTGATGAGCTCCATGCCCTTTCGGATCCGGGTGACGGTGGGAACGGAGGCCGCCATGGCCGCGCAGCAGGCGGGGCCGTCCTCCGGAAGCTCCGCAATGGGCAGGAGGGCGGTGCGGTCCTCGTACCGCCGGGGGAACCAGGAGATCAGGTCCCGCAGGGTGTGGACACCCAGCTTCCCCAGGGCCTTGGCCCGCTGCTCGCCGATGCCCTTGATATAGCGTACGTCCGTGGCGAGATCCGCCATGATGATTCCCCCCTTTCCGAAAAGCTCTGCCTCCATTATAATCAAATTTCCAAAACTTGCAAACAGCTTTGTAACGAAATGCCAGATTCCCCGTCCTATTTTCGAAGGAGGTGAGAGGATGCCCGATTTTGAGGAGGTCTACCGGCTGTATTTCGCCGATGTGTACAAGTACATCCTGGCCCTGAGCCGGGACACCGCCGCGGCGGAGGAGATTACCCAGGAGACCTTCTTCCGGGCCCTCTCCACCATCGGCACTTTCCGGGGGGACTGCCAGCTGCGGGTGTGGCTCTGCCAGATCGCCCGGAATCTGTACACGGACCTCTGCCGGGAGCGGCGGCGGTTCCGGGACAGTCCGGCGGAGGCGGGGGATGACGGCATCGAGGAGGGGTTTGCAGACCGTGACGCCGCCCGGCGGCTCCACGTTTTGATCCATGCCCTGCCGGAGCCCTACAAGGAGGTGTTCTCCCTGCGGACTTTCGGGGAACTGCCTTTCGCGGACATCGGAGCGCTTTTTGGAAAGAGCGAGAGCTGGGCCCGGGTGACCTACTTCCGGGCTCGTGGAAAACTAAAGGAGGGATTAGATGAACTGTAAGATCATTCAAGATCTGCTGCCGCTGTACCACGACGGCGTGTGCTCGGAGGAGAGCCGTGGATTGGTAGAGGAGCACCTGGCTGGCTGTGAGATCTGCCGGCAGGTGCTGGCAGACATGGACGCGCCGCTGCCATCAGCGGAGGGGAAAAAGACGGAAGAGGACGTGTCGGCGGTGCAAAGAATCGCCGGGGAGTGGAGGCGGGGCAAATGGAAGTCATGGCGAAAAGGGGCCGCCGCGGCCGCGCTGGCCTGCGCTTTGCTGGCGGGGCTGCTGGTTTTAGCGACACAGTGGATGATCCTTGACGTGGACCCGGCGAAGATTCAGGTGACGGACCTCCGCCAGCTTTCCGATGGACGGCTCATATTCAACATTTATATTGACGATAACAGGAGTGCCCACTCGATCCTCTGGGAGTTTGGAGAGGATGGGGACCTCTGGTATGTGGTCAGGAGGACGCTGCTTCCGGAGTCGCTGAGAGATTCGGGCGATCTGGCGCACGATGTGAGCCTGAGTTTCCCCATAGTAAATGAATACGCCAGAGACAGCGGCGTAGATGCGGAGATTGTCCGTATCTGGTTCGGCAAGGGAGAGGACCGCGTCCTCCTCTGGAAGGAGGGCATGGAAGTCCCCGCCGCCAGCCCGGAGGACGAGGCCCGCTACGGCTTTGACCAGGAGAGCGCCGAATACTGGTCCACCCGCCGGAGCTGACAGGGAAAAGGTTTGAACGCTCCACCACACCCGCAGCCGTCCCCGCAGGAGGGGGTGTGTGCGGGGGGCCGGGGCCCCCTGCACGATTCAAATCAACCCGCCCGCAGGCGGACCGCTTTTGCCGTTGGCAAAAGCGGGATACATAAAAGACCCCCGGGCTTGGCCCGGGGGTCTTTTATGTATCATCCCTGATTATTCCGCGGGGACGATGGCGCCGTTGGGGCAGGTGTCGCTGCAAGAACCGCAGTCCAGGCAGGCACCGGCGTCGATGACGTAAGCGTCATCGCCCTGGCTGATGGCGCCGGCGGGGCAGGCATCCGCGCAGGAACCGCAGCTGACGCAGGCAGAAGTAATCTTGTAGGCCATGGGAAGCACCTCCATTTGAATTGTATCCCCATTGTAGCATAGAATTTAGAAAAAGCAAGAGGAATGTTAGGCCATGTTTGAAAAATGTCAAAACGCCCAAACGGCGGATCTTTTTCCGCCGCTCTGCGTTGATTTGTCTTGCCATACACAAAGTATGGCTGCGTCAAATCGCCTTGATTGGCGAAAAAATCTCTCGCCGTTGGGCATTCCGCCATTTATCAAACAAGGCCTAAAACCCTAACGGAAAATTTTGAGAAAAACAGGCGGATATGACCCGTTCACAGTTTGTTTTCAAAAAGGTCAAAGAAAGTCAAAAATAACCTCTTGACATTTGCCGGCGGCGTGGTATACTGGCGTCAGACAAAGGTTAAAGAAAGTCAAAGTCAAATCGAACTTTACGGAAAGAGATGGTGTCACATGGGAATTACCGATTTGATCGCCGGCTTCCTCCAGGACAGTCTGGACGAGGCGGAGAACGGCGTGCTGGAGATCCAGCGCAGCGACCTGGCCCAGCGGTTCAACTGTGTGCCCAGCCAGATCAACTACGTCATGAGCACCCGCTTCTCCCCGGAGCGGGGCTACATCGTGGAGAGCCGCCGGGGCGGCAACGGGTACATCCGCATCACCCGGGTGCGGGTGGACCGGGAGACGCTTTTGATGCACGTCATCAACTCCCTGGGGGAGGCGGTGGACCTGCCTTCGGCCCGGGCGATTCTGGGCAATCTCCTCCAGTCCGGGGCGGTGGAGGAGGACCTCTGCCGGGCCCTGGCGGCGGCGGTGGGGGACAAGGCCCTCTCCGCGGTGCCCCGGGAGCTGCGGGACCAGGTCCGCGCGTCCATCATGAAGCAGGTGCTGATCTTACAGGTGTAGCACCCTGTGGAATCCTTTCAACCATATCAAAAATATATTAGAAATAGCAGGAGGTATTTGATTATGAAATGCGAGAATTGCGGTAAGAATGAAGTTACCTTTGTCTATCAGAGCAATGTCAACGGCCGCGTGGAGGAGAAGCACCTGTGCGCTGAGTGCGCCGAGAAGCTGGGCTACACCCAGCGCCTGGCGGCCCAGCGCCAGAGGATGATGCAGGGCTTTGGCAGCTTCTTTGACGGCGGCTTCCTGGAGGACTTCTTCTCCCCCATGCCAAGTCTCCTGAACCGGCGGGGCTGGCTGCTGGAGGACCCCTTTGACGACTTCTTCGCCGATATGCCGGCCCTGGGTCCGGCGAAGCAGGAGCCGGCCAAGGAGGAAAAGCAGGAGGGCCTGGTGGATCACGAGGAGCAGAGCCGCTTTGCCCGGATGCGGCAGATGAACGCGCTGCGGATGGAGATGAAAAAGGCTGTCCACCAGGAGAACTTTGAGCGGGCCGCGGAGCTGCGGGATCAAATCCGCGCCCTGGAGGCTGAGCACAAGGAGAGCAGGGAGGCCCAGTGAGGCCCTGTGCTTTCGAGGAAAGGAAGATGAACGAGTATGAATGAGAATAAATTTACCCCCGGGGCCGAGGCGGCCCTGCGGCTGAGCCAGGAGGCGGCGGGCGACCTGGGCCACGGGTACGTGGGCACGGAGCACCTGCTGCTGGGACTCCTGCGGGAGGAGGACGGCGCGGCCCACGCGGTTTTGACCGAGGCGGGCCTCACCGACGCCATGGTGGAGGAGATCATCAAAAAGAGCGTGGGCGCGGGACTGCCCGGCGGCAACCCCGCCCAGGGCCTCACCCCCCGGGCCAAGCGGGTGGTGGAGATCGCCATGGAGGACTCCGTCCGGGGTGGGTGCAACTACATCGGCACGGAGCACCTGCTGGCGGGCATTTTGCGGGAGGGCAACAACATGGCCGTCCGCATTCTCCGCACCGCCGGGGTGGACGCCCGGGGCCTTTACAGCGCCCTGATGCGTAAGCTCAGCGAGCAGCCCCGGGGCAAGGGCGGAGACGCCAGAGGCGCCGGAGCCTCCCGGGACGAGGGCGGCAAGGGCAAGAACCTGCGGGAGTTCACCCGGGACCTGACCGCCGACGCCCGGGCGGGCAAGCTGGACCCGGTGATCGGCCGGGACGGCGAGATCCAGCGGATGATCCAGATCCTCTCCCGCCGCACCAAGAACAACCCCTGCCTCATCGGCGAGCCCGGCGTGGGCAAGACCGCCCTGGCGGAGGGCCTGGCCCGGAAGATCGTCCTGGGGGACGTGCCCGAGGACCTGCTGGACAAGCGCATCCTCTCCCTGGACCTCAGCGGCATGGTGGCGGGCACCAAGTACCGGGGCGAGTTTGAAGAGCGCATCAAGAAGACGCTGGAGGAGGTCAGGCGCTCCGGCGACGTGATCCTCTTCATCGACGAGCTCCACACCATCGTGGGGGCCGGCAGCGCCGAGGGCGCCGTGGACGCCGCCAACATCATCAAGCCCGCCCTGGGCCGGGGGGAGATTCGGGTCATCGGCGCCACCACGCTGAACGAGTACCGCAGGTATATCGAAAAGGACGCCGCCCTGGAGCGCCGGTTCCAGCCGGTGCAGGTGGGGGAGCCCTCCAAGGAGGCATCCCTGGAGATTTTGAAGGGCCTGCGGGAGAAGTACGAGCAGCATCACAAGCTCCAGATCACCGACGAGGCCCTGGAGGCCGCCGTGAACCTCTCCGCCCGGTATATCAACGACCGCTTCCTGCCGGACAAGGCCATCGACCTGATGGACGAGGCCGCCAGCCGGGTGCGGATGGAGACGGAGGAGCCCTCCGAGGAGCTCAAGAGCCTGGAGGAGAAGATCGCCGCCCTGGCAAAGGACAAGGAGGCCGCCATCGCCCGGCAGGACTATGAGACCGCCGCCCAGCTCCGGGATATTGAGAAAAACTACCAGGAGCAGGTGGACCTGGAGCGGGACAAGCGGAAAAAGAGCAGCGCGGAGCACCGCCCCGTCACCGCCGAGGACATCGCCGCCGTGGTCTCCGGCTGGACCGGCATCCCCGTCACCCGCATGACCGAGGACGAGGGAGCGCGCCTGCTGCGGATGGAGGATACCCTCCACCAGCGTGTGGTGGGCCAGGACGAGGCCGTCCAGGCCGTGGCCCGGGCCATCCGCCGGGGCCGGGTGGGGCTGAAGGACCCCAAGCGCCCCACCGGCTCGTTCCTCTTCCTGGGCCCCACGGGCGTGGGCAAGACGGAGCTGTGCAAATCCCTGGCGGAGGCCATGTTCGGCGACGAGACCGCCATGATCCGCATCGACATGTCCGAGTATATGGAGCGGCACACCGTCTCCCGTCTCATCGGCTCTCCCCCGGGCTATGTGGGCCACGAGGAGGGCGGCCAGCTGACGGAGAAGGTCCGCCGCAAGCCCTACTCCGTGATCCTCTTCGACGAGATCGAAAAGGCCCACGAGGACGTGTGGAACATCCTGCTCCAGATTTTGGACGACGGCCGCATCACCGACTCCCAGGGCCGCACCGTGGACTTCAAGAACGCGGTGATCGTCATGACCAGCAACATCGGCGCCAAGCGCCTCACCGCCGCCGGCGGCAAGCTGGGCTTCTCCGCCGACGGGACGGACGAGACTCCGGACGCGGAGCGCCAGTTCCGGGAGGCGAAAGAGGCGGTGCTGGGTGAGCTGCGCCAGACGTTCCGCCCGGAGTTTTTGAACCGGATCGACGACATCATCGTCTTCCGCTCCCTGACGGAGGAGGACATCCGGGAGGTGGCCCGCAGGATGCTGCGCACCGTCTCCGCCCGGATGGAGGCCATGGGCGTCCACCTGGACGCCGGCGAGGACGCCGTGGCGGAGCTGGCCCGGGAGGGCTTCGACCCCAAGTACGGCGCAAGACCCCTGCGGCGGGCCATCCAGAGCAAGGTGGAGGACGCCGTGGCCGAAAAGCTGCTGGACGGCACGCTGAAGGCCGGGGATACCGCCAGGCTCACCGTGGAGGACGAGAAGCTCCTGGTGACCAAGTGACCGGACAGGCCGGAGGCAAAGCCTCCGGCCTGTTTTCCGCTCATAGAGAGTGCTTGATTTGTTCATACTTTTCCTGTATGATAGAACCAACTGGAAAAATTAGGCCTTGTGTTGACATTTATCAAACATGGCTTAGAGAAAAGAGGACCGGCTATGCCATTTTCATTCAACTTCGATCCCAGCGCCTTTGGCGGCGGCGTCAACCCCGGGGGCGCCCAGGGGGGCTTCACCCCGCCCGCCCGCAAACCCCGCAAGCCCCGCAAGGCCATCGGCAACGCCTTTACCCGCACGCTTTTAAACCTGGCGGTGACGCTGGTGTTCGGCGCGGTGTACTTCTACCTGGAGCTGCCCGCGCTGAACTTCCATGCCGAGGAGTTCTACGTCTTCGCCTTTTTGCTGTGCGCGGTGTACTGCGTGTGCGCCGTGTTCACCTCCGGCTTCCAGGGGGAGGGGGTCAAGGGATACCTCGGCTTTGTGAAAAAGCAGTGCACGGTACCGTTCCTGGCCTTTATCGCCCTCATCGCGGCCATTGCCGTCGGCGCCCTCACCAGCTGGGTGGTGCTGCGGGCGGGGGCGTACAGCCGGCTGCTGCCCCTGGACACCGGCGACTTCACCGCAGAGGTGGAGGAGATCAGCTACGACCAGATTCCCATGCTGGACGCGGACTCTGCCTCCCGCCTGGGGGCCCGGAAGCTGGGCGAGCTGGCGGACATGGTGTCCCAGTTCGAGATCCTGCCCACCTACACCCAGATCAACTACCAGGGCCGCCCGGTGCGGGTGACGTCCCTGCGCTACGGGGACCTGATCAAGTGGTTCACCAACCGCTCCGGCGGTCTGCCCGCCTACCTGATTATCGACATGGTGAGCCAGGAGGCGGAGGTGGTCCGATTGGACGAGGGCATGAAGTACACCACCGCCGAGCACTTCGGCCGCAACCTTTACCGCCACCTGCGGTTCCACTATCCCACCATGATGTTCGACGAGCCGGTCTTTGAGATCGACGAAGAGGGCACCCCCTACTGGGTCTGCTCCCGGATCGTGAAGACCATCGGCCTCTTCGGCGGCACGGACGTGAAGGGCGCGGTGCTGGTGAACGCCGTCACCGGGGAGAGCGCCTACTACGAGGAGGTCCCCAGCTGGGTGGACCGGGTCTACTCCTACGACATCATCATGCAGCAGTATGATTTCTACGGCATGTACCACAACGGCTTTTTGAACTCCATCTTCGGCCAGCGGGACGTGACGGTGACCACCGAGGGCTGGAACTATATCGCCATCGGCGACGACGTGTACATGTACACCGGCGTCACCTCCGTCACCTCCGACCAGTCCAACATCGGCTTCATCCTCACCAACCAGCGCACCAAGGAGACCAAGTTCTACCCCTGCGCCGGCGCCACGGAGTACTCCGCCATGGCCTCCGCCCAGAGTCAGGTCCAGCAGATGCGCTACGAGGCCACGTTCCCCCTGCTCTTAAACATCGCCGACCAGCCCACCTACTTCATGGCGCTGAAAGGCGAGGACGGTCTGGTGAAGATGTTCGCCATGGTCAACGTCCAGCAGTACGACATCGTGTCCACCGGCAGCACGGTCGCCGAGTGCGAGATCAACTACCGCCAGACCCTGGCCCACCGGGGACTGATCGACCAGGGGGACGCGGACATCGACGCGCCCCATGAGACCGACGCCCTGACAGAGACGGCGGCGGGCTTCATCGCGGACATCCGCTCCGCCGTGATGAACGGCACCACCCAGTATTTCATCCGGCTGGAGGATGGGGATGCCTACGACTACTTCCAGCTCAGCGCCGTTGACGCGCCCCTGGCGGTGCTGCTGAACGCGGGGGACTATGTGGAGATCTCCTACTACCCCGCCGCCGGCGGCGTGGCCCAGCCGGCCTTTGACGTGAAGCTGCCCCGGGGGACGCGCTCCGAGCCGCCCGCCGCGCCCCCGGTGGAGACCTACACCCAGGACACGTCCCCGGAGACCGCCCCGGCGGCGGCGGACCAGGCCGAAGCGCCCCAGGCGTCCTGAGCGGGCGGCGGCATCGGAACTCCATCTTGAAGCGGGAGGCGCTGTTATGTGGTTCATTCTGGCGCTCTTGTCGGCGGTCTTCGCCGCCCTGACCTCCATTTTGGCGAAAGTGGGCATCGAGGGGGTGCCCTCCAACCTGGCCACCGCCATCCGCACCGCCGTGGTGCTGGTGATGGCCTGGGGCATGGTGTTTCTCACCAACACCCAGGGCGGGCTGGGGGACATCAGCCGGAAGAGCTGGCTGTTTCTGATCCTCTCGGGCCTTGCCACCGGGGCCTCCTGGCTGTGCTACTACCGGGCCCTCCAGATCGGGGAGGCCTCCAAGGTGGTGCCCGTGGATAAGCTCAGCGTGGTCATCACGCTGGCGCTGGCCTTTGTGTTCCTCCATGAAAAGGTCACCGCCAAATCTCTGGCGGGCTGTATCCTCATCGGCGCGGGGACGCTGCTGATGGTCCTGTGAGCGCAGTGCACACAATATGAAAAGGCGGAGACCGCCCCGGAAGGGAGGTCTCCGCCTTTTTTCGTTTGCCTCTCTCAGAGCGACTCCGGCCCAAAGCTGTGGGGCAGCAGCTGCGGCAGGGTAAAGGTCCGCTCCTCTCCCGCGCCGTTGAGGCAGACGACCTCCAGCTCCGGGGCAAACTCCCGCATCACCTGGCGGCAGATGCCGCAGGGGGTGCAGAAGTCCTCCCCCCGGCCGGCGATGACGATGCGGCGGAAATCCGTGTGACCCTCCGCCACGGCGTGGGAGATGGCGTTGCGCTCGGCGCAGATGCCGGCGGGGTAGGCGGCGTTCTCCACGTTGCAGCCGGTGTAAACCGTTCCGTCCTCACACTCCAGCGCCGCCCCCACGGGGAAGTGGGAGTAGGGGCAGTAGGCCCTGTCCAGCATGGCGGTGGCGGCGGCTTTCAGTTCCTCTCTTGTCATGGCAATTCCTCCTCAATCAGGCGTGTGGATTCGGACGTGTTCCACCGGGACGGTGTACGAGTCCGCCAGACCCCGGTTCATGGGCTCCGGGTCGTAGTACACGATGACCTGTGCACCGTCCTCCAGGGCGTAGATGTCGCCGAAGAGGCCGGAGAGCATTCCATCCGGCTCTCCCCAGGCGTTCAGAATCTCCTGCCGGGAAAGGCCCAGCAGAGCGGCCTCCGCCGCCTCCCGGCCCATGCCGGGCAGCGCCTCCGGACCGGCGAGCCCCGCCGGGGCGGTTTTCCCGGCCAGCAGGAGCGCCGCCGCCGTCAGCGCCGCCAGCGCCGCGGCGGGGAGCGCGCGGCCTCTGAAAAACGCCTGTGTATGTATGCCTCTCACTGCCACCGGACCTCCCGCTTGGGACGGGACTCCAGATCGATGATCTCCCGGGCGTCGTAGAACTGCTCATACCAGCTCAGGACTTTCTCACTGCCCCGCAGTGTGGTCCCGTCGGGGTGGAGCCGGTCGCAGATCACCGCGGAGATGTCGCCCTTAATCTTGGAGTAGGAGCTGATCCCCACGGAGGCGAAGACCCGGAAGCCCTGGTCGTGGAGATACTGGAAGATGGGGCCCGTCTGATGCACGTCGTCCCCGTCGGGCCGGGCGCCGTGGGGGTAGTAGAGGATCGGCGTCTGGCCCACCAGGGAGCCCACCTCGTCCAGCCACTTCTCCGTGTCGGCCTTGACGGTCTCCAGGGGCTTTTTGGCCAGGTTGATGTGGCCCCAGGTGTGGCTGCCGAAGGTCCAGCCGGTGCGCTTGAGCTCTTCGATGATGGGCTTCACCGCCTCCCGCTCCCGCTGGCGGTTCTCCTCGTGCTCCGCCGACTGGTCGTCTTTTTCCGTCTGGGTGCGGTAGCCCAGGATGCCGCAGTAGCCGGTGAGGCTCAGGCTGGCCTTGGCGCCGAAAGGGGAGAAGTCCGGGTGCTCCTCCACGAACTTGTCCAGCATGGGGATGGCGTCCAGGTCCCGGCTGACCACCTCGTTGCCCTGGGGGTCCTTGCCCCAGGAGGCGATTTTGCCGTCGTCGCCGATGATGAGCTTGTAAGTAAAGCCGTTTTCCAGCATATAGGGGTAGTAGTTGGTGTCGTCGTAGGAGAAGACCACCGGCTTTTTCCCCTCCGGGAGATACAGGGTGTTGCGGACCATGTGGGGCTGGCCGTCCTCGCCGGTGTCCTCCCGCCACACGTCGCCGATGTCCACCAGCACGTAGCCGTTGTCGTAGACGCTCTGGAGAATTTTGGTAAACTCTCCCGCCGTCACCATGTAGTCGTCAATGCCGTCGGCCTGGGCGTCCCCGTCGAAGGCCAGCTCCGGGTAGGCCACCACCGGGTGGAAGAACAGGTGCTCCACAATGCCGTCCCAGGGGGCGTAGGCCGCGCCGTCCCGGCCGCCGCCCTCCGGCATCACCGTGGGGTCCAGAATCTCGTAGGGCACGGGCTCCGGTTCAGGTTCGATCTCCGGGGCCTCGGGGGTCTCCTCCTGGGCGGGAGGCGCGGGATCTTCCGCCGCCGGCGGAGCGGCGGGGGCCTGGCCGCAGGCGGTCAGAGACAGCAGCAGGGCCAGCAGCAGCACAAGGGCGGTAAAACGGGGCATCGAAAAAACGTCCTTTCTGTCGAATTTTCTCACAGATACAGTATGACAGAAAATTCGACAAAAAGAACCACAAAAAAATTACAAAAAAGAGGTGGGAAACTGAGCGATTTGCCGGAATGAATCCGCCGGGAGAGAAGCTCTCCCGGCGGATTGCCCGGCCTACCGCTTATCTCCCGGCCTGAACAGCAGCGCCATCAGCACGCCGGCGCTCACCGCCATGGTGATGCCGCCGGCCGTGGCGCTGAGGCCGCCGGTGAAGATCCCCAGCCAGCCCTGCTCGCCCACGGCCTTTTTTACCCCCTTGGCCAGGGCGTGGCCGAAGCCGGTGAGGGGCACCGTGGCCCCGGCGCCGCCCCAGTCCGCCAGGGGCTGGTAGAGGCCCACGGCGCTGATGAGCACCCCCGCCACCACGTACCCCGTCAGAATGCGGGCGGGGGTGAGCTGGGTCTTGTCGATCAGGATCTGGCCCACGGCGCAGAGAATGCCGCCGCAGACAAACGCGTTGAGATATTCCATACTTTTTCCTCCCGTGGTTTTCTCTCAGTGTTTCCCACGGGCGGGAAAATATGCTTGGGGCCTGTTCAGCATCTCAGACAATAAAGCCCCCGTCGGCGGTGAGGACCTGGCCGGTGAGGAAAGAGGCTTTCTCCGACGCGAAGAAAGCCACGGCGTGGGCCACGTCCTCCGGCGTACCCAGGCGGCCCAGGGGCGTCTCGGCCGCCAGCTCCCGCAGCGTCTCCTGTCCCAGGACCTGCACCATGTCCGTGTCGATGACGCCGGGGGCCACGCAGTTCACCCGGATGCCCGAGGGGGCCAGCTCCAGGGCCAGGGAGCGGGTCAGGGCGATGAGGGCCGCCTTGGTGCAGGCGTAGGCCGTCTCGCAGGAGGCCCCCCGGAGGCCCCAGATGGAGGAGATGTTGACGATGCAGCCCCGTTTCTCCGAGATCATGTGGGGCAGGACGGCCTGGATGGCGTTCCGGGCGCCCCCCAGGTTGACGCCCAGGTATCGGTTCCAGAGCTCGTCGGTGATGTCCTGGAACAGGCACTGGCCCGCGACGCCGGCGTTGTTCACCAGCAGCTCCACGGGGCCCAGGGTCTCCGCCGCCGCCCGGGCCATCTCCTCCACGGCGGCGCGGTCAGCCACGTCCGCCTGAAAGGCCATGGCCCTGCGCCCCTCGGCCCGCAGGGTGGACACCACCTCCTCCGCGGCCTCTTTGTGCTGGAGATAGTTGACGCAGACAGGCCAGCCCTCCCGGGCCAGGGCCAGCGCGGTGGCCCGGCCGATGCCCCGGGAGGAGCCGGTGACCAGTGCGGAACGGTTCATAAAACCAGTCCTTTCCGATTTGAATTTCCCCCGTATTATACCAGCTTTTGCCTTGGATGGAAACAGGGATTTTCCCGCCGGGGCGGCGGCCGCAGTCCCCCGCCGTTTTTTCCCTTGCGGTTTCCGCCATTTTGTGAGATAATGCATTGAATACTATTTTGCCTTGCTGGAAAGCTGGAGATGAATTATGATTCCACAAAAAATCGCCCTGCTGACGGACTCCTGCGCGGACCTCTCCCCCCGTCTGGCGGAGGAGAACCACATCTATCGGGTGCCGCTGCGGATTTTGTGCGCCGACGGGGAGTACTCCGACGGCGTGGACATCTTTGGAGCGGACATCTACGCCCGCCTCCGCGCCGGGGAGCTGCCCCAGACCTCCCTGCCCTCCGGGGAGGACATTGAGAAGACCCTGCGGCGGATCGTCATGGACGGGTACGACGGCGTCATCGCCGTGATGCTCTCCAGCGGCCTCTCCGGCACCTACAACCTGGTGCGCCTCATCGGCGAGGAGTGCCGGGGGATGCTGCCGGTAAAGGTGTACGACTCCCTCAGCGGGTCCCTGGGCATGGGGATGACCCTCCTCCAGCTGGCGGAGGACATCCGCGGCGGGATGGAGTGGAAGGAGCTGACGGAGCGCCGGGTGCCCCGGCTGCTGGCGGGGAGCCGCCCGTTCTTCTCTGTGGACACGCTGGAGTATCTGCTCAAGGGCGGGCGCATCGGCAAGGTCACCGCCACGGCGGGAACGCTGCTGCAGATCAAGCCCATCATCACCTTCGCCCCCGACGGGCAATTGCAGTCCGTGGCCAAGGTGCGGGGCCGCAACCAGGTGATGGACAAGCTGGTGGCCATGGCGGTAAAGGCCTGCGGGGAGCACAGGCGGTACAATCTGGCGGTGGCCAACGGCGGCGCGCCGGAGGAGATGGAGATCGTGCGCCAGCGGCTCATGACCGCCCTGCCGGACTACGACCACATCTGGGAGGGCGAGATCGACGGCACGCTGAGCGTCTACATCGGCGACGGGGTGCTGGGCGCCGCCGTGCAGGTGCTGGACTGAGAGGCGGGAAGACGATGGAGAGAACCCCGGGAGGCATCCGCCTCACCGCCGCGCACCTGCGGTGGATCGCCCTGGGGGCCATGCTGCTGGACCACCTGTGGGCCATGGTGGTGCCCGGGAGCCAGTGGATGACCTACGTGGGGCGGATCGCCTTTCCCATCTTCGCCTTTCAGATCGCGGAGGGGGCCCGCCATACCTCCGATTTCCGGCGCTACGCTCTGCGGCTGCTGGCCTTTGCCCTGGTATCGGAGATCCCCTTTGACCTGATGTACGCCAGCACGGTGTTCTACCCGTTCCACCAGAACGTGATGTTCACGCTGCTGCTGGGCCTGCTGGCCGTCCGGGGACTGGACCGGGCGAGACGGAAGCGGACGGCGGGAGCCGCCGCCCTGGGGGCGCTGGGCCTGCTGGCCGCCTGGCTGGCGGGGACCATCGGCATGGTGGACTACGGCGGCATGGGCGTTTTGACCGTGGCGGTGTTTTACGTGTTCCGGGGGTTCCCCCTGGCCCGACTGGGCCAGCTGGCGTGCCTCGTTTTGCTGAACATGGTGTTTTTCAAGGGGGAGTATGTCTCCCTGGAGATTCTGGGACACGCCGTGGAGCTCCAGACCCAGGGCTTCGCCCTGCTGGCGCTGATCCCCATCTGGCTCTACGGCGGGGAGAAAGGCCGGGGCGGCCGGGCGCTTCAGTACGGGTCCTACGTCTTTTATCCCCTGCACATGCTGGTGCTGTACCTGGTCAAATTCCTGGCGTAAACGGCAAAAACGCGGCCCCGGAACTCTCGTTCCGGGGCCGCTTCGCCTCCTATACCAGCTGATAGAAGAGGCCGTGCCGGGAGCAGTGCCACAGCAGCTTCCCATGGCCGATGGCGGGGAGCCGGACCTGGAGGCCCCACTCCGGGTACTGCCTGCGCAGCATCAGGCTGTCCCCGGTCAGCAGGGCCGCAAAGGTGATATAGTGGTCCTTGGACATGGGGTGGCTGGATGTGATGAAGAGGTCGTTTTCCACCGTCTCCACGGTGAGGCGGTCGGCGCCCTCCGCCTTTTGGGGCCGGGCCGCCTCCAGCCGCTTGCCGCAGCAGGAGACGGAGGCCTCCGCCATGGCGGTGATGACGTTGCCGCAGTCGGGGCAGATATAGAACGCTGTCTTTTTCATGTTTCCTCCCAGCGCCTCCCGGGCGTCCAGCTCTCCGGTGAGAAGCTGGTCCAGGTCGACGTGAAAAATATCGGACAGCTCCGGCAGGAGGGACAGGTCGGGACAGCCCATGCCCCGCTCCCATTTGCTGACGGCCTTGTCGCTGATGTTCATCCGCTCCGCCAGCTGGCGCTGGGTCAGCCCCCGCTCCTGCCGCAGGCGGCGGATCAGCCCGCCGATCTTGGTGTGGTCCATGTGCCGCGCCTCCTTTTTCGTCTCGCAGTATACGCCGCGTCTCCCACGGCCGTCCATGGGGTTCATTATACAGGATGCCCCGGGAAAAAAGCAATCTACGCTCCGTAGAGCGGATTTTGATTTGCGCATCGTTCCGGGATGTGGTATGCTGGAGAATAGAGAGGGGGCGGGATCATGCCGAGGAAGAACACCCGAAACACCAGGGGGCGGATCATCTCCGCCGCCTGGAGGCTGTTCTACGAGCAGGGCTACGAGGAGACCACCGTGGAGGACATCGTCTTCGAGTCGGAGACCTCCAAGGGCTCTTTCTACCACTACTTCGACGGCAAGGACGCGCTGCTGGGGACGCTGGCCAACGTGTTCGACGAGAAGTACGAGGAGCTGATGAAGGTCATGGACCCGCACCTGAACGCCATGGAGAAGCTGGCGTACCTGAACCACGAGCTCTTCGCCATGATCGACGGGGGCGTGTCCATGGACCTGCTGGCCCGGCTGCTGTCCACCCAGCTGCTGGCCCGGGGGGAAAAGCACCTGCTGGACCGGAACCGCACCTACTTCAAGCTCCTGCGGCGGATCATCGCCGAGGGCCAGCAGGCGGGCCAGCTGCGGACGGACCGCACGGTGAACGACATTGTCAAGGCCTACGCCCTGTGGGAGCGGGCGCTGCTGTACGACTGGTGCCTGTGCGGCGGGGAGTACTCCCTGGTGGCCTATACCGACAGCATGACGCCCATGTTTCTGGAGAGCTACCGGGCCCCGGGACAGAAAGCGGATGCGGAATAGAAAAAAGCGGCGGCCCCGCCGGGGGCCGCCGCTTTTTTCTGCTTCGCCCCGGCGGCGCCCCTCCCCCCGGCGGAAAACGTGGGAGAGATTTTCTGGAAACGGTTGCGCGCCGTCTGCGTATATGTTACAATTGCACGGCAAAATACAGCTGGATATCGATAGACAGCACGGACATGGGTGGAGTAGTTTGAGAACAGTTTGGATGACATTTTTTATGGCGATGCTGCCGGTGGTGGAGCTGCGGGGGGCCATTCCCTTCGGCGTGGCCGCCGGACTGCATCCCCTGACGGCCATGGGGGCGGCGATTTTGGGAAACCTCTTTCCGGTGCCCCTGATTCTGCTGCTGCTCCGGCGGGTCTTCCGCTGGCTGCGGCGCGTTCCCCGGCTGGGGGCGTGGATCGACCGCCTGGAGCGCCGGGCGCACCTGAAGGGGCGGAAGGTCCGCAAATACCGGCTCCTTGGCCTGGTGCTGCTGGTGGCCGTCCCCCTGCCGGGCACCGGGGCCTGGACGGGGGCGCTGGTGGCGGACGTGCTGGACATCCGGATGCGGACGGCCCTGCCGGCCATCGTTCTGGGCGTGGTCATCGCCGGCGTTGCCGTGACCGCCATGACCTGCGGGGTCGCGGGCTTATTAATATAATTATAATGGAGGCGGCTATCAATCGCCCGCCCCCCGGAGATCCGCCGCCCCCGGAGGCCCCCGCAGGGCCCGCCGGGGCGGCGGGCCATTTCTCCCTGGCGCCGTCCGAATACCGGGAGATTTCTGAAAAACGTCAATGTTACAGTTACATTACAACCCATAAAAACCTATTGCATTTTATTTTTCGCTCTGTTATCATGCAAACTGAACAAACGAAGAGGGGCCCCCGGCTGCCCGGTATAGATACAGCTCAGGCTAGCCGCGGTATGTATACCGTGTAAAAGGGAGATCCTCCGAGGGCGTTCAAGAACTTCATGCCGAAAGGCCCCCCGGGCCGGACGGTAAATAAAAAAGGAGGAAAGATCCACCATGAAGAAGTTCCTTTCTATGGTCATGGCGCTGGTTATGGTTATGTCCCTGGTCACCATCAGCGCCGGGGCCAAGGACTTCACGGACGACGAGACCATCACTTATGATGAAGCCGTTGCCGTGGTGTCCGAGGTGGGTATTGTCGACGGTTATCCCGACGGCACGTTCAAGCCCACCAACACCCTGACCCGTCAGGCTGCTGCCAAGATCATCTGCAACCTGATCCTGGGTCCCACCACCGCCGCTGAGCTCCACGCGGACACCGCTCCCTATCCGGACGTGCCCACCACCAGCGAGTTCGCCGGCTACATCGCTTTCTGCCAGAGCCGCAAGATCATCAGCGGCTACGGCGACGGCACCTTCAAGCCCGGCAACACCCTGACGGGCTATGCGTTCATGAAGATGCTGCTGGGCGCCCTGGGCTATGACGCCACCCTGGAAGGCTACGTTGGTCCCAACTGGTCCATCAACGTCGGCAAGCAGGCTCTGGGCATCGGCCTGAACAAGGGCCTCGAGGGCGAGTTCAACGGCATCAAGGCCGTGAACCGCGAGGAGGCCTGCCTGTATGCGTTCCGCACCCTGCAGGCTGACCTGGTTGAGTATGGTCAGCGGCTGACCACCAACATCAACGGCACCGAGGTCGTCCTGTCCTCCGGCGGCGCCCAGACCCGCAAGTGGGGCGTGAACCAGAGCCAGCAGACCCGGGTGAACAACATCCGCGAGGATGACGTGATCCAGTTCGCCGAGGAGTACTTCCGCAAGCTGGAGAAGAAGCCCGACACCGATGATTTCGAGCGTCCCGCTTACACCTGGATCTATGACAAGAACGAGATCGGCACCTATGTCGATTGGGAGATCATGACCGAGGAGTACCACAGCGAGGTCACCGGCCGCGATCTGTACGACCTGCTGGGCACCACCACCCTGCGCGACAATGACCTTGTCTACTATGTCGACGGCGTGGAGCCCGTTGCCAGCAGCGTGCTGCCCACTTGGGTTGCCGCCGCCGATGGCAGTGACAACATCTCCAAGACGATCCTGACCCGGTCCAACGACAAGGGCGTGGGCATCACCGATGACGGTGTTCTGACCCAGGTCTTCGTGGACAAGGACAAGAAGCTGATCACCATCGCTTCTATCGACACCTGGCTGTCCAAGGCCACTGCCAATTACAGCGAGAGCAAGGAGTATGCTCCCGTGGATGCCTACATCGGCTTCAACAGCGTGAAGAAGAACTGGAATGTTGATGTCGAGGACGTTCCCGCTGTCGTTGACGTGCAGGAGGACGATTTCCTGCTGATCAATGTCTCCTGGAAGGACAACAACAACGGCATCGTTGTTGACATCGCCGAGCCCGATGTCATGGAGGAGAGCGTTGTTACCAAGTACTCCGCCAGCGCGGGCCACACCGGCTCCAACAGCCATGTCACCAAGCTGACCACCGGCGGTACCGAGTACAAGGCCGCTCACCGCGCTTTCTATGACGACGAGGTCCTGTACAAGTACGACGAGACCCTGCTGACCGACAAGACCTACAACGTCTACATGGATCCCTATGGGTTCTTCATCGGCGTTGATCTGTGCGAGGGCGAGAAGAACTACGTGTTCATCACCGGTTTCGACCGTCCCACCAGCAACCTGTCCATCAGCACCGCCAATGCCTCCGGTATCTTCCTGGACGGCACCATGGATACGTTCAAGGTCAATGTGACCGCCACCAACAAGAACATCCGCGCCATCAAGTCCACCGACTCTGGCAAGGAGTACTTCGTTGAGTGGACCAACCAGTGCCTGCCCGGCGACAACGGCTCTTACCGTTACAACCGCTGGTTCACCTACAGCACGAATGAGTCTGGCGTGTATACCCTGAAGCCCGCCACCCGCATGAATGCTCACAAGTACGCCGCTGGCGTGCAGGAGGTCATCAAGACCGCCAACGTGTACCTGGACGACAACGTCATGAACGTTGCCCACTATCCGTACGGCGAGTCCGCCGGCGGTGTGTACAGCAGTGTGCTTTCCAACACCGGCAGAGGCAGCAACATCCCCGTGGCTGGCAACGTGCTGTTCAACAAGTACGCCACCACCAATGGCGAGCGTTCTTACGGCAATGATGACTCCGTGTTCATCACCGTCGACATGGATGTCGTTGACACCATGAGCAGCTATGCCCGCGCCATCACCGAGGTCAACGGCGTGTACACCGGTGTTCAGAACGTGGAGATCGAGATCAACCACGACGCCAACGCCGAGGAGGCCGAGATCTACACTGTCTATGACAGCAACCACTACATCATCGGCGCCGTCACCGTTGGTGAGGGCAAGGGCGGCAACGCCAGCGTCGCTTATATCCTGTCCGCCGCCAAGAGCGAGCGCAAGGAAGGCGACACCTATTACTGGGAGTTTGACGCTGTTCTTGACGACGGCAGCAAGCAGACCCTGACTGCCAAGAGCAAGTATCCCGATGTGTTCAACGTTCTCGTTGACGAAGCCGACGCCGCTCACAAGAGCATTGCCAACGGCGTTGTGAACCCCGCCGCCCTGAACACCCTGCCCACCATGAACTACGGCGATGCCGACATGAACATCGTCGACGGTCTGGTTGAGCTGCGGTTCGATGCCGACAAGGAGTATGTCGTTGGTATCCGTCCCGTCGAGGAGAAGGATATCTACAGCAACTACGGCATCAAGGGCGGTGTCAAGGGCCAGGACAGCCTGGGCAACACCCTGGAGCTGAACAAGGCCAAGGCTTACCGTATCGGCGGTATCAATGAGTACATGCTGGGCGGCGCCCGGACTTGGTCCGTCCTCTCCGGCGGTACCCCTGTCTGGCACAACTACGACAGCGCTCCCAACAAGCTGACCCTGGTTGGCCGTACTCTGTACGTCACCGATGGCCAGATGGACGAGGGCCTGGCCCTGACCTCTGACGCCCGGGCGGTTGTCATCCAGCGTGAGAACGGCTCTTGGGAGACCACCGAGTACACCTCTGTCTCCGGTGCTCTGTCCGCTCTGGCGGATTGGGACAACAACACCGCTAACGGCCTCACCTATCGCGGCGAGATCGTGGCTGCCCTGGATACCGTGGGCGCTGCCAAGTGGGTTGTGTTCACCAACTACGCTGAGCTGCGTACCGGCACCGATCGTCCCATCGGCGGCTCCGGCCGTCTGACCCAGATCCTGACCGTTGGCGCCCTTGACGCCGCGCAGCCCGGCCGTGAGTATATCGACGGCTCCGGCAACTTCTATCAGGATCTCGGCTACAGCAACCCGATGACCACCGTGGCTGACAGCAACACCATCACTGTCGGCGGTACCGCTTTCACCCCGACCAACGCTGCGCACGTGGCTCTGAGCGGCGGTGCCACCGCGACCGGCAACGGCAACCTGACCTATCAGCTGATCGGCAGCGCCGCCCGCGAGCAGTACACCATGCAGCTGCAGGTCCTGGGTGCTTCCGGCTGGGTTGACTACGCCACCTGGAAGGTCACTGCCACTGGCAGCAACTTCATCGATACCCACTGGGTTGGCAACCTGAATGCCGCCTCTCAGTGGAGACTCGTCTGCGGCGACGTGGTTGCGGCTGTGTCCGTGTAATCCAATCAGCATAAACCCGTAAGTCTCCGGCGTCTTGCCGGAAACAAAGAAGGGCCCCCGGCTTTCGCCGGGGGCCTTTCACGTTGCTGGAGGCTGCCAAAAGAAAAGCGGATTCCCCGCGATGCGGTTGTCAAAAAGGCGCTGGAGATCCCCTCTCATTCCGCCGGATCCGTGATCTCCGTGGACATCAGCGCCACCACCCGGTACGTCTCGTTCAGGTTGTCCAGGCCCGTGGCGGGGCCGTCCCCGTACCAGATCGCCGAGTTGTCCCGCCAGAGGAAGCAGGTGGCGAAGTTGTAGTTCTTGTTGGCCAGCACCCGCTCCGTCCCGTAGAGGGCAAAGCAGTTGGCGGAGGTGGAGGAGATGAACACCGCCAGGGGCCGGTATGGGCAGGTCACGACCCGGGCGGCGTTGGCGTTGCCGATGCCCCGGCCCACATAGGTGGTGTAGTAGATCTGGCAGTTGCCCCGCAGGGGCACGGTGGCGGCCAGGGCCGCCAGCGAGTCGACCTGGTCTTTCAGGGCGGCGTCGATCTTGGCGTTGTCCGCGTTGAAGTCCTCCATCCGGATACGGTCGGTCATCTCCCACTGATTGAGCTGGTAGTTTTCAGTCTGGTTCATAAAAATTCCCCCTTTGGTAAAAATGGTTTCAACAAAGGGTATCCTCCGGGAGAAGTTGCAGAAAAACGTGCACCGAAACAGAAAAAAGTATCTGGCGCTTATGCGGTAAAAGTGTCATTTCTCCTTTGAATGGGGTTGAATATTGTCTTTATTTGGTATATACTCATAACATACAGCGCAGCTGAAAACCGGCGGCGGTTTTCAAGGCGGGCGGAGCCCGCCGGCGCGTGAACCGTGTCCTGCGTCTTCTATGAGGCTTGCCGTCCGGCCGCTTCGCGGCCCCGGCGGCTATCAATACCTGTGGGAGGTACTGGTTTTGAGACGAAAGAGCGCCGCGGCTTCATCCCTGTCCGGACCCCGGCGGGATGCGGCGGCTATTGTGTTGTTTTCCCTGTTCCTGTTCTGCTCCATGCATATTTGGACCGAGCCTTTCGCGGTTCTGGCGGCGCTGGCCGCCCTGGCTCTCTGCCTGGGGCGGATTCCGCTGCGGCTGGGACGGGAGCGGTTCTGCGTTCCCGTTTTGGGGCTGCTGGCGTTCATGGTGCTGTGCGGCGCGGCGGCGGTTTACTCGCCTTTCGGCGGCTCCGCGGTCCGGGACTTCCGGGGTCTGCTGGCGGCTTTCGCCTTGGCGGCCCTAGTGCTGCTTCGCGTTGAAAAGCGGCATGTTCGGGGACTTCTGTGGGGGTTTGCCGTGATCTGCGCCGTGGTGGGGCTGCTGTGCACCAGCTTCGCCTGCGAGGGCCCTCTCTGGAACGGCTTCTCCGCCCTGATGGCTCTCTTTGGACAGGGGAGCTACGCCGCGGAGATTGAAAACACCGCGGGCCGCGTCAACGGCATCTATAACGACGCCAACGTCTCCGCCAGCATCCTGGCCCTGGGGACGCTGGTCTCCCTCTACCTGGCCCGCACCGAAGGGGGCTGGCGGAAGCGTCTGGCGGCCTGTGTGCTGACGGGGGTCTCCGCCATGGGGATTTTGTTCTCCCTCAGCCGGGGGGCCATCTTGTGCTTTGCCCTGGCCCTGGTGGTCTGGCTGGCTGTCACGGAGAGGACCGCCCGTCTTCGCCTGTTTCTTCTGATGGCGGCGGCCGCCGCTGTGACGGCGGTCATGTCCATGCTGGCGATGCCGGCGGTTGCGCCGGGGGCGGTCCTGCCCAATTTGCTGGCTGTGATATCCGGCGGGCTGATTTACCTGTTGGACTGGGCGGTCTGTGAGCGTCTGGCGCGGCTTTTCGCGGGGCGCGGCAGGCTGGCGGCGGCCCTGGTGGCCGCGCTGGCGGCCTTGCTGCTGGTGTACGCCGCTGCGGCCACGCGGATAACGGGCCCCTATACCCTGGACGGTTCCGGCGCCCTCAGCCGCGTTGTCTCCCTGTCCCCAGGCTCCTACACCCTCTCCGGCGACTGGGACGGCGAGATTCACGCCATGGTGATCTCCCGCTCCAAGCTGGACGTGATGCAGAGCCAGGGCCGGTTCGACACCCTCTACAGCGGCCCGCTGGAGACGGCGGCGTTCACTGTCACTGGGGAGGAGTATGAGCTGACGGTCCGGCTCTCCGGCGCGGCGGGCAGTCAGCTGCGGCGTGTGACCTTTTCCGACGGGACGGAGCTGCCCCTGGGCTACCCGTTGCTGCCGGGGGCTGCGGCGGACCGGTTGCAGGGAAACTTCTTTGCCGGCAACAGCTTTTTGCTGCGGGTGCAGTTTGACAGGGACGCCTGGACCATCTTCCTGCGCAGCCCCCTGGTGGGCCACGGCCTGGGCTCCACGGATAACCTCTATCCCACGGTGCAGCCCTTCTACTATACCTCCCGCTTTGTCCACAACCACCTTTTGCAGGTGATGGCGGACATGGGTCTCGTGGGTCTTGCGGCCTTTGCGGTGTTCCTGGGGGGCGTTCTCTGGCTGCTGGCCAGGCAGCTGAAAAAAGATCGGGACCCCCTGGCGGCGCTGCTGCTGGCCTGCTGGGTGATGATGAATACCCACAGCCTGATGGAGGTCAATTTCTCGGTACAGGCGTATCTGTGCGCGTCGTACGTCCTGCTGCTGCTTCCGGTGGTGCTCTACGGCGAGCCCCTGTCTGAAAAGGCGGTCAAGACCGGCGGCGCGGCGGTATGCGCGGGGATGTGGCTGTATCTGGCGGTTTTCGGCGGCCTGCTGGGCCTGCGGCAGAGCGTCAGACACGCCTCGGACACGCTGCGGGCCTCCAGCATGGAGCAGCTGCTCTCCGCGCTGGACAGCTACGCCAAACGGGACGTCTTCGACCCGGCTCCCTACCAGCTGGAGTATGTGGCCACGGCCCTCCAGGAGGGGAGCGGGCGGTACAACGCCCAAATGGTGGAGTATGTGGATAAGATTCTCCGTTCCGGCAGCTATCCCGCCTGCGCGGGGCTGGTGGAGTACTACTATCTCCCCGCCGGGGATCTGCGGGGACTGTTCGCCTGTTCCCGGGCATGCCTGACACAGCGGGCCTCCTACCAGGAGGTCTGGAACGAGCAGGTGGCCTTTTACCGCGGCGAGGTGCTCCCCGCCGCCGGAGAGGCCCGCATGGCGGAGTTTACGGAGGGCGTCCTGGCCGCCCGGGACCTCCTGGAGGAGGTCAACGGACAGGAGGGGCGCATGGAGAAGATCGCGCTGACGGCGGAGAACCAGGCCTTTGTGGACGCCGTGGCCGCCGGCGCCTCCTATAAGGCGCTGATGGAGCTGGCGGGATAGATGCCTGTGAAAGTCTGTCATCTCTCCAGCGTCCGGGAGAGCCGGGATCTGTGCATGTTCCGCCGCTCCTGCGTCTCCCTGGCGGCGGCGGGGTACGAGGTGTACCTGGTGGCCAAGGGGGAGAGCCGGGAGGACCGGGGCGTCCATGTGATCGGCGTGGGGGAGCCGCCCCGGAGCCGCCTGAGGCGGATGCTGTTCTTTACCCGGAGGATCTACCACGCCGCCCTGGAGACGGACGCGGCGGTCTATCAGATCCACGACCCGGAGCTGCTGCCCTTTGCCCTGGCGCTGAAGCGGCGGGGCCGGCGGGTGATCTTCGACAGCCACGAGTTTTACACGGAGCTGATCCGGACGAAGCACTATCTGCCCTTTGCCCGGCAGGTGGCCCGGGTCTACGGCGTCTTTGAGCGGTACGTCCTCCGGCGGATCGACGCGGTGATTTTCCCCGGCACGCGAAACGGCGCGGACCCCTTTGCCGGAGTCTCCGCCAGGACGGTCATCATCGGCAACTACGCCCTCAGGGACGAGCTGTACGCCAGCTGCCCCCCCGGGGGAGAAGCGGCTTCCCGGGGCGTTTCCCGGATGTGTTTTGTGGGGGACATGACGCCGGATCGGGGCATTGAGAACCTGATCCGTGTCTCGGCCCGGGCCGGCGCGGCCCTGACGCTGGTGGGGGAGATTCATCCGCCGGCCTACGAGGAGGCCCTCCGCCGGATGCCGGAGAGCCGCGGCACGTCGTTTCTGGGCCGGCTGGACCGGGAGCGGGTGCGGGAGGTGCTGGCGGGCTCCACCGTCGGGATGTGCCTCATGCCCAACGGGGGGCAGTACAACATCTGCGACACGTTCAATATGAAGGTATACGACTATATGGCCATGGGGCTTCCGGTGGTCCTCAGCGACTCGCCCTACGCCCGCCGGGTGCTGGAGCGCTACGCCTTTGGGATCGCGGTGGATCCGGCGGACGTGGAGGAGGCGGCCCAGGCCGTCATCTGGCTGGCGGGCCACCCGGAGGAGGCCGCCCGCATGGGCCGGGAGGGACGGCGGGCCGTCGCGGAGGAGTTCAATTGGGACACACAGGAGAAAAAACTGCTGGCGCTCTATCGGGACCTGACAGCGGGTTGACGTCCGCCTGGACCGGCGGTCCGGGAGAGGAGGGGCTCTTCTCCGTGGTGATCCTGTCCTACCGGAACGAGGCCTATATCCGCTGCGCCATCGACTCCGTGCTGGGCCAGACCTACCCGGCCGTTGAGCTGATCGTCGTCGACGACGGTTCCCCGGCCTTTTCCGCCGCCGGGGTCCTGTCGTATATTGAAAGCCGAAAAGGGGAAAACCTCCGGCGGGCGCGGGTGCTGTGCAGCCCCGTCAACCTGGGCACGGTGAAAAGCGCGAATCTGGGCCTGGCGCAGGCCCGGGGGGCGTATATCAAGCTTCTGGGCGCGGATGACGCGCTGTATGACGGCACGGTGCTCACCCGGGCCCGGGAGTGCCTGGACGCGGACGGCGGCGGGATACTGGTGGGCCGTGTGATCAAGTGCGGCGCGGACCTGCGCCCCAGGGGGCCGTTTCGGGACCGCTTCGCCCGGAGCCTGTCCCGCCGGACTCCCCGGCAGGTGTGGCGGAGGCTGTGCGTCCACAATGAGATCGCCGCCCCGGGCGTGTTCTTCACCCGGGATTTTTTCCGGCGGTTCGGCCCCTTTGACGAGCGCTATCGTCTCCTGGAGGACTGGCCCGCCTGGCTGCGGGCCGTCCGGCAGGGAGTCCGTCTGCCCTATGGGGACTTTGACGCCGTGAAATACCGGGCGGACGCCGGCTCCGCCACCGGGTTGAACCGGGACTACATGGAGGACCGGGAGCGGGCCTTTCAGTACGAGATCCGGCCCTACCGGAAGGACCTGGGGCCGGCGCTGTACCTGCTGGCGTGGCTGTCCCTGAAAATCCGGAACTCCACGCTGCTGCGGCGGGTCTACGGCCGTCTGTTCCGGTGAGTGCCTGGAGGCGGGGCATAACGAACTCTACACGGGAGGTTCTATGGAAATCATTCAGTACCATTTTACAGAACACGGGGACCAGCGGGGACAGCTGATCGCCGTGGAGGGGGAGCGGGACATTCCGTTTCCCATTCGGCGTGTCTACTATATGTACGGCGTGGGGGAGGGCGTCCGCCGGGGATACCACGCCCACAAGGAGCTGGAGCAGATTCTGATCTGCATGCACGGCAGCTGCAAAGTCCTGCTGGACGACGGGAGCGAACGGAAGAGCGTCCTGCTGGACAAGCCCGGAACGGGGCTGTATATCGGCCACGCCACCTGGCGGGAGATCTACGACTTCTCCCCCGGCGCGGTGCTGGTGGTCCTGGCCTCGGAGATCTACGACGAGAGGGACTACATCCGGGATTACAATGAATTTCTCAACTATTTGACCCAAAAGGGGAGGTAGCGGTATGAATGTCCCATTTGTCAGCTTCAAGCCCGTGGAGCGGGAGCTGAACGAGGCCCTGCGGGGCGCGTTTGACCGGGTATTCCAGCGCAGCTGGTATATCGAGGGGGAGGAGGGGCGCGCCTTTGAGGAGGCCTTTGCGAAATTCTGCGGCGTCAAATTCTGCATTGGCTGCGGAAACGGCCTGGACGCGCTGATGCTGAGCCTGAAAGCACTGGGCGTCGGCGCGGGGGATGAGGTCCTGGTGCCCGCCCATACGTTTATCGCCACGGCCCTGGCCGTCACTTATACCGGGGCAGTGCCGGTGTTTGTGGAGGTGGACGGCCGGACTTACAACATGGACCCGGCGCGGATCGAGGCCGCCGTCACGCCCCGGACCAAGGCGATTATCCCCGTGCACCTCTACGGCCAGCCGGCGGATATGGACCCCATCATGGCCGCCGCCAAAAAGCACGGGCTCTTTGTGGTGGAGGACTGCGCCCAGGCCCACGGCGCCCGCTACAGGGGCCGTCTGATCGGCACCTTTGGAGACGCCGCGGGCTTCAGCTTCTATCCTGGCAAGAACCTGGGCGCGCTGGGAGACGCCGGTGCGGCGGCCACAGACAACCCGGAGCTGGCGGAGAAGATCCGTGCCCTGGGCAACTACGGCTCGGACTACAAATATCACCATGTCTATCAGGGCAATAACTCCCGGCTGGATGAGCTGCAGGCGGCGTTCCTCGCCGCAAAGCTGCCCCATCTGGAGCGGATGAATCAGGAGCGGCGGCGCATCGCGGCGAGATACCTCTCCGAGATTCGGAACCCGCAGCTGATTTTGCCATATGTCCTGCCCGACACGGAGCCGGTGTGGCACATCTTCGCCGTCCGCTGTGCCCGCCGGGATGAGCTGGCCGCCTATCTCAAGGAAAACGGCATCGGCACAAACTGCCACTATCCCATCCCCATGCACTTACAGGGGGCCTATGCGGAGCTGGGCCTGCCCAAGGGGAGCTTCCCCATCGCTGAGGAAATCAGCGCCACGGAGCTGAGCCTGCCCATGTACTACGGCATGACAGAGGACGAGATCGGCTATGTGGTGGAGAAATTGAACGCGTTTGAATAAATTGCCCGGCGCGGGCGCATGAAAGGAAACAGCGGATATGGAGCATACTTTTCGCGCGGCCTATCAAAACTGCCTGATCCGTCCCCTGCGGGAATCGGATATTGAGCATCTGCGGGTCTGGCGCAACAACACCCAGCTCTCCCGGTACCTGACCCCTATTCCGGAGATCACGCCCGCCATGCAGCTGGATTGGTTTCACCGCAGCCAGAGCGACCCCAATATTCTCACGTTTGCCGTGGAAGAGACCCTCCGATTCCGCCGCCTGATCGGATCCGTCTCCCTGTACGATTTCCAGGGTACCGTCGCGGAGGTGGGGAAGATCATGATCGGTGACGACGAGGCCCGGGGGAAATCCCTCGGATTTTACAGCAATCTCATGACCGCATACATCGGTTTTGAAAAGCTGGGTCTGACCCGCGTGATCGCCCATGTGCACGAGGAGAATCAGGCCAGCATGAAGTGCTTTCTCCGCATCGGATATACCGTCACAGGGCGGCGCCCTTTTATGCAGGATGGGTATGAATGTGAGCTGGAGTGCAGCAGGGAGCACTTCTATGCGGCACATCCCGAGCTGCCGGAAATTTCTATCCAAGAGGAATCGACGTCCCGTTAAATATCAAGGGAGGTTTGTGTGATGAAAGGCATCATCCTGGCCGGGGGGGCCGGAACACGGCTCTACCCCCTCACCATGGTCACCAGCAAGCAGCTTCTCCCCATTTATGACAAGCCCATGGTCTACTATCCGCTTTCCACGCTGATGCTGGCGGGCATCCGGGAGATCCTCATCATCTCCACCCCCGCGGATCTGCCCAACTTTGAACGGCTGCTGGGGGACGGAAGCCAGTTCGGCATTCAGCTGTCCTATACGGAGCAGCCCTCGCCGGACGGCCTGGCCCAGGCTTTTATACTGGGGGAGGACTTCATCGGAGACGACAGCTGCGCCATGGTTCTGGGGGACAACATCTTCTACGGCGCGGGGCTGGGCTCCATGCTCCGCCGCGCGGTCTCCACGGCGGAGGCCGGCCGGGCCACGGTGTTCGGGTACTATGTACCGGACCCGGAGCGCTTCGGCGTGGTGGCCTTTGACGAAAAGGGCCGAGCCACCTCCATCGAGGAAAAGCCCGCCCAGCCCAAGAGCAACTACGCCGTGACGGGCCTCTACTTTTATCCCAAGGGGGTCTCCGCCCTGGCAGGGCAGGTTCGGCCCAGCAAGCGGGGGGAGCTGGAGATTACCACTCTGAACGAGATGTACCTGCGGCAGAATGTTCTGGACGTACAGCTGATGGGCCGCGGCTACGCCTGGCTGGACACGGGGACCATGGACTCCCTGGTGGACGCCGCCGACTTTGTGCGCATCATCGAGGAGCGGCAGGGCATCAAGATCTCCGCGCCGGAGGAGATCGGCTACAAGGCGGGCTGGATCTCCCGGGAGATCCTGCTGCAAAGCGCGGAGCGCTACGGGAAGTCGCCCTACGGCACGCATCTGCGCAATGTGGCGGATGACAAAATCTGGTATCAATGAGAGGGAGATGTGAACATGAATATTCTCGTGACCGGCGGCGCCGGCTTCATCGGCGCGAACTTTATCTTCTATATGCTGGAGCACCACCCGGAGGACCGGATTGTGTGCGTTGACAAGCTGACCTATGCCGGCAACCTCTCCACCCTGGCGCCGGTGATGGAGCGGGAGAATTTCCGCTTCGTCCGGGCGGATATCTGCGACCGGGAGGCGGTATACGGCCTCTTTGAGGAGGAGCGCCCTGATATCGTGGTCAACTTCGCTGCGGAGAGCCACGTGGACCGCTCCATCGAGGATCCCGGCCTCTTTCTGCAGACCAACATCCTGGGCACGGCGGTGATGATGGACGCCTGCCGCAAATACGGCGTCCGGCGCTTCCACCAGGTCTCCACGGACGAGGTATACGGGGACCTGCCGCTGGACCGGCCGGACCTGTTCTTCACAGAGTCCACACCCCTGCACACCAGCTCCCCCTACAGCAGCTCTAAGGCCTCCGCGGATCTTTTGGCTCTGGCCTACTATCGCACCTACGGCCTGCCGGTGACGCTCTCCCGCTGCTCCAACAACTACGGCCCCTACCAGTTCCCCGAGAAGCTGATCCCCCTGATGATCGCCAACGCTCTGAATGACAAGCCGCTTCCGGTGTACGGCGAGGGGCTCAACGTCCGGGACTGGCTGTATGTGGAGGACCACTGCCGCGCCATTGACCTGATCCTGCGCAAGGGCAGGGAGGGGGAGGTCTACAATATCGGCGGTCACAACGAGATGCGCAATATCGATATTGTAAAGCTGATCTGCAAGGCGCTGGATAAGCCGGAGAGCCTGATCACCTACGTCGCGGACCGCAAGGGGCACGATATGCGCTACGCCATCGACCCGGCCAAGATCCACGGCGAGCTGGGCTGGCTGCCCACCACCATGTTCGCCGAGGGGATCCAGAAGACCATTCAGTGGTATCTGGACAACCGCGGCTGGTGGGAGAACATCATCTCCGGAGAGTATCAGGACTACTACGAGAAGATGTACGGAAATAGATGACCCGCAATTCCGGAGGAGGCTTCCCGTTGTGGGGATCGTGCTTATGTCGCCCGCGCGGGCTTTTGGAACAGCCGTCCCAGGCTCTTTTCCAGCAGCAGCATGGCCGCCGCCGCCAGCATGGAGCAGACAAGAACCCAGACGTATGTCCATCTCCCTCCCTGCCCGGGAGCATACACAATAAAGAGATTGATCACAAACGTGTGTATCAGAAACATGGGATAGGAGAGCTGTCCCAGCCACAGGATGGCCTTTTCCACCGGTGCCGGGCAGTTCACTGGCAACGTGTCGCACACAGCCAGCAACGCGGCAAAAAGAACAACATAGAATATCAAATCGCTTCCGCCAACATACTTGGCAAATCCCACCAGTCCCCAGATCATGATCAGGGAGAAGAGCAAAAAACCCCCTTTCAGAAAAGGCGCCGCGGGCCCCATCTGCCGCTTTGTGCCGTCCAACAGGGGACGGATCCAAAAGTGGCTCAACGCGCCCAGAGACATTCCCGCGATTCCCCGGAGAAATCCAAGGGTGTAAAACTGATCGACATAGTTCCATTGGCTCAAATTTCCCGTGAGCACTAAGACCCGTGTATAAAAGGCCAGTACCAGCAGCGGAGCAAGCACATTAAAATACAGCTTTTCGTGCCTGCTGATCAGCCAGCACAATATCAGCGAAGCCATCAGCAGTGCGCTGATATACTCCGGCGCGCCGCCGTATATCACATCATTAGTACTGGGAAGGGCAAAGCCGGACATGTTGAGGAGAAGCAGTTCCCATTTGCTGCTCCACAAGCGGAGCAGCGCATCGGAAAACTGATAATGATTGTTATAGCAGATCAGCATAAAATTCAACACGAAAGACATGGCGAAAAGAGGATACAGCTTTTTCAGTCTGGAGATCACATAGGGCACCGGTTCCCGCTCTGGATGCCGCATCTGCGACTTGGCCAGGAAATAACCTGAGAGGCAGAAGAAGAACTCCACCCAGATATATTCGTGGCCCATATAAACGGGAAAGCCGAGATACAGCCATTCAAAGTGAAAAAGTACGATAAAAGCCGCCGCCAGAAAGCGGAACGCCTCGATGAGCCAATTTCTCTGCCTATCCATATCGATTGGGCCGTCCTCTCTGTTTCTTCGTTTTCACGGGACTTATCATCCTCTTGGCGTCTGCCCTGCGCGCCTGCTCCCGCGGGCTGCCAGCACCCACAGCTTCTTTCCCGGCACTTCCACAAGGTGATGCAGAAGAACCGCGCAGATGAGCGTCAGCCCGAAAAAAGCGCACTGTGCCGTTCTTCCTACCGCCAGAGTACCCGCCAGGATCCGTCCATCCAGCAGCTGCAGCGCGAAGCTCTGAGCCAGATAGCAGGCAAAGGTCAAATTGGAGCAGTACGCCACAACGCGGCTTTTTCCCAGCCGGCAGAGCCACCCTTTTTCCGGCAGGGTGCAAAGCGACAGGATCATGATCCCGAAAGCCGGCAGAAGCACGATATTGTACAGATTATAGGTCATGCCAAAGGGATAGTTCGTACCCGCCGTGAAATACATCAGATACATCAGCCCGACTGCCAATCCCCCGAGTCCTGCCAGCAGTCCGGCCCAGCTCCAGCTTCTCCAGCGACCCGGGATCCTCTGAAGCAGATCACTGATCAGCATACCCGCCGTAAATTCCGGGATCCGGTACATAGGATGCGCGTAAAAGGTCAGGATATGACCCTTTAAGATAAACGCGTTAAAGCAATAGAAATACTCGGAAATCACAGTGAGCATGATGAAAAGACCTAGCGGCAAAACCAGCGATTTGGGGCGGGAACTCAGCGTCAGGGTCAGCAGCCTGTTTAAAAGCGGGAAAAGCAGGTACAGAACAAATGCCGTAGACAAATACCAGCAGTTGTCGTTGTACAGGAAATAAAAATTATTATAATGGTCAAAGGATTGCAGCAATCCCAGGTTGATGGGAAGAAACATCCGCAGTGTTTCCGTGGCAGCAGGCACACGGTAACCGGTGCAGAGAGCTGCCAGCATCATAAAGAGATATACCGGATAGATGCTGGAGAACCTCTTCTTATAATATTTGGCGAGTGCGAGGTTCCCCTCTTCGCCGCCGCCGTCCAGCTGTGTTCCGTAAGTATACCGCAGCACAAAACCGCTGATCATAAAAAAGCCCGTCACGCCGACCGCGCCGAGCCCGATCAGCGTGTCAAGATGTGAAAAACCGGTCATAAACTCATAGTGGATCTGCCCGTGAAAAACCAAAATCCATATCATGAAAAAAATCCGCAGGAGATTCAAGCCATGCAGCGTTGGCTTTCCTGGGTCCCGGCGTTCCCGTGTATCCAGCAGTTGTTTCAGCCACTCCTGCAGAGCATGCAATGGCCGCAGCCAGCTTTTGAGCCTATGTCCTGCTTGGGCATTCAGGCATTTTCGCAGATATCCCTCCAGCAGCAGCATAATCTTTGCCGCCAGCATAGAGCACAGCAGGATCTCGACCCTTGTCTTTCCCGTATTCATCCCAGGGAGATTCACAACAAAGAGATTGATCACCAACGGATGGATCAGGAACACGGGATAGGACAGGCGTTCCAGTTCCAAGGTGGTCTTCTTTATCCACGCCGGATATTTCACTGGCAGCGTGTCGCACACAGCCAGCAACACGGCAAAAAGAAACACATAGAATACCAAATCGCTTCCGCCGATATACTTGGCAAATCCTACCAACCCCCAGATCATGATTAGGGAAAAGACCAGAAATACCCCTTTGAAAACCTCGGCGGAACGCCGACGCGCCCGTTCTGCCTCTTCCAGAACTGGCTGCAGTAGCAGGCAGCTCAGTGCGCCGGCGGACATTCCCGCGATCCCCCGGAGAAGCCCCAGCGTGTAAAAATTATCCGACCAATTCCACTGGCTCAAAGTTCCTGTGAGCAAGAGAATCCGCGTATAGCAAAACAATACCAGCAGTGGGCCGATCACGCCGGAGAATACCTTCTCATGTTTGCCAATCAGCCAGCACAGCAGCGGCGATCCGATTAATACCGCGCTGATATAAGAAGGTGCACAGCCGCCGATTACCAGATTGCCAGTACCAAAGCCGGACATATTGAGACAAAGGAGCTCCCATTTGCTGGCCCACACACGAAGCAGAACCTCAGTAACAGTCGGATGCTGCCCCCAGTAAAGCGCCACAAAGTTCACCACAAACGCCATCAAGAACAGCGGGTACAGTTTTTTTATCTTGGAGACCACATAGGATACCGGATCCTGTTCTGGGTGAGTTTTTTGTGATTTTGCCAAAAAGTACCCGGAAAGGCAAAAGAGAAACTCTACCCAGATATATTCGTGGTTCATAAATTGCACAAAGCCAAGATACAGCCATTCATAGTGGTAAAGGACGGTAAAGACCACCGCCAAGAAACAAAATAGCTCAATCAGCCAATTTTTCTCCTCACCCATACAAGCCACCTTTTTTTCGTTCAATTGTTCTCTATTTCAGCTGTTGTCCCGCATGGGGGTCAAATTCCGCCGGCGCGCCGCTTCGCGGCGCGCTCTGTAAACAAAGAGAATCATGCTTTACTCCGTAAAGCATGAAAAGCGGGTACCCGCTTTTGCGAAAAATTTTTTATTATGCGGAGCAGGGAGCGCAGACAGGATTCGACTCCCCATTCTTACGGATGCGGCCATTCAGTAGTTCTATGCCAATATGCCAACGAAACCACCCGTCTTTCGGTATGCTAGATCACATCGTAGTCGCCCATCACATAAAACCACTTCCTGATATCCCTGACGTCCGCCGCGTGGTCCCCCTCCTGAAAAACATGGATGCAGAGTACAAAGGGCTGAGGCTCCATAAACGCCGGGCATCGAAAGAATCCCATCTGTTTTAACAGTTTCGCCTCCTGTGTATGGGGCAGCATGAGGCAGCCTGCCATATCAGCGCCGTCCTTACGCAGTTTTCCGATGACCCACCGGACCAATTCCTTTGCCTTCACTTCATAACCGTCCAAACAGAGAAAATCCGCCAGCATGGCACATTGAATACCGGCGACCTCCATCTTCCGTCCAATAGCGAACGCCACGGGTCTGCCGTCCTCTATGGCGTACCAGCACTGATACTGCCGGCGGGGAATATTTAAAAAGCGGTAGGCCAATCGGGCGCTGTCACGCGCCACCATGATTGGGTATTTGTCCTTGACGCGGCTCCAAAATTCATCTGCCAATTCCAAATTCTCATTTGTCAGCTCCAAAAAGGAAACGCCGGGGAGCGGCCGCGGACAAAATAATCCGTCAAAAGGACGTGCTATCGTCGATAGTACGTTAGATTTCAAATAAGACTGTACCATTCCGGACGGCCGCAGGGGCCGTAGATACAGGGGAATCCTCCCCACATCTTCAAACAGCCCCAGCTTTGCGTGGATGGGGTGGGAGTTTGGGTTGGGCATCCCGTACACCATGAAGCTGCCCATGTCCGCCGCCCGCTGATAGGCCCGCTGGATCATGGCTGTATAGACGCCCTGCCCGCGGTAAGCGGCCCCGGTCAGGGAATTCCCGCTGAGTACGCAGAGTTCCTCTCGGTCTCCCATCTTGATATGGACAGGGGAGAGGCTGTAACCCCCGGCCGCCTCCTGCTTTTCCTCATTCCAGGCGATCTGTGTAATCGCGCGGCCGGCAGGATTCTGGGAGTAATAGTAGTCCAAATAGGAGGTGTGCGCCGTGTCGTCCTGCGTACCGTAGTAGGAGGCGCTCAAGTCCGCGATCGCCGGGAGCTTTTCCGCCCCCAGATCCTCAAGAATCCAATCTTTCATGCTCTTTTTCTGACCTCAATTTTAAAAACATCTCCGCCTCTTCCTCCCGCAGGCCGCTGGTCAGGAATGAGATATCGTCCGGATGCGTCAACTGGGCGATGTCCTCTCCCTCCCGCACGCCGCCAGGATGGGCCAGGATCTCCAGGCCCGCTCCCCGTGCCTGCGCCAGGGCTTTTGCGTCCTCCAGCAGAATGGAAACGTTGTGATAACTCATATTGCCGGAGAGGAACACACCCAAAAAAACACGCTGCTCCAGCGTTTGCGCGAAAGTTTTGTACTTAGACAGATTTCTGTGTGCAAGACAGTTCAGCACCAGAACCTTGATCAGGTTAATGGGCCTGACGCCGGACAGTTCCCGCTGGTGCCGCAGATAGAGGGAGATGTGTTCCCTTGGAATGCGGATATACTCCACCGCAAGTCCCTCCTCCTCAATGACGTCCATCAGCGCGTCAAAGACAACCGGGATCATGTGGTAGTGGGCGTGTCCATCGATCCGAAGCGGCCCGCTCAAATAGGGCAGAACCGCATGAATCTGGGCGCTGATCTCCTTTTTCAGCTGAGAGCGGCAGCGTGCTCTCCCCGGCAGATAAGAGGCCAGCAGAAGTCCTCCAAAAGAGACGTGAAACCGGCCGGTTTCGTCCGACAAAAGGGGAACGTCTCCGCGGACGCTGCGGCCCTCCATCAAATTAAGGTGTATGGCAACCCGCACATTCGGGGGAAGAAACGCCATGCAGTCTTTCAAATGCGGACTGTTGGGCATTACGCTGACGGCATTCAGCACACCGTGCTCCCAACAGTTGAAAATGCGGCGGCTCTGGGCGGGAAACAGCCCATAGTCGTCGGCATGAAGCTCTGTCAGGCCGCCCCGCGCGTTGCCGGGACGCGTCCCTTCCAAATCCCGCATATTTGTCCTCCTCTAAGTCCCGTACCGCTCCAACAGTTTTTTTACGATGATCTCGCTGGGAAGCGTCTCCGGCTCTATCCAGCTGTGACGGTACTTTGGATACTCCTGGTCAAACCGCTCCAACAGACGAAAATCCCCGTTGTAGCCAACGCAGTTGTAGCCCTGTCCCTCACCCTGCTTTTCAAAATGGCCCCGGAGGATCAGGTAGGGCTTGCCCATATAGTACATCTCCTGTTGGTTCCCCGCGCCGTCCGCCGCCAGGAACTCGGCCTTGTCTACCGCGTCAATAAAGTCCAGATAGGCCATGCGGGGGACCATAGTGATATTGGGGTCGTTTTCCAGCGTCTCCAACAGACCGTATTTCTTCAGAATGACTCTGGTCTGCTCATGGCAGATGAACACACAGTGAATCTTTTTGGCCAGCACCCCGATGCTGTGGACTGCCTGAGCCATGAATTTCCGGCTGATCAGGTTTTCTTGGCGGTGCAATGCCACCACGAAATAGTTCCCCGGATACAGCCGGTCAGAGGCACCCCGTCGACCATTTACCCGCCGGGCGTACTGCAGCGTTTCAATATTGGTGTTGTACACGGTATCCACCGCCTCACCCCGAAAGCTCCGGCGAGCCGCCTCCGCGCTCTCCGCGCTTGGGCAGAATACGATCTCCGCTTTTCTAGAGGAAAAATAGCGGTCGATCTCCTCGGGAAAGGGATTTAGCCAGTGGTAGGACCGCAGCCCTCCCTCCACATGCACGTGGGGCATTCCGGCCCACCGTGCGATCATTGCGCCCATCAGGGTGGACGACGTATCCCCGTGGACCACCAGAACCGGGGGACGGTCTTTCGGGTATTCCGATGCCAACTTCCGCATACGCCGCCTGCCTAGGCGCAGGGTTTGCAGGAGCCACTTGATCTGATTGACTCCAGTTTTATGAATAGGCCTGTACATGGAGAGATCCACATCAATCTTGGAATCGCACAGCGCCAAAAACGGACTGTCTTTAATGTCATTCTGCCCGCTGCTCACCACTTTACACACAAACCCGGCCTCTTTTGCCCGCCGGATTACCGTAAACATCTTCATGATCTCGGCTTCTGTGCCAATGAAAAAATACAGCTCCCGCAACATCGATTCCCCTTTCGTATTTCATTTTCCCGGTTTCACGGAGCTCCCCGCCGCACATCCCGGAAATAGGACGCGGACAGATAGAGGTCGCACAGCAGCCCGCCGCAGCCGATGATCGCCAGGGCAGTTTTCACGCCGGAGGAGAAAAACACGGCCCCCGCCAGCCAGAGAGCCAGCGCCAGCAGGGCGTTTCGGATTCTCCTGGTCCGGGCGATCCCAATGAAGTAATTGGTTAAAACCGTCAGCAGGGCAATGGAAAAGGACAGCAGGCTTACCACCGCCATATAGTCTGCCGCCGGAAGATATTTTGCGCCGTAAATCAGCTGGATCAGGGGGCGCTTCAGCAGGTTTACCAGGAGCAGTCCTGCCGCGCTGACGCCGCTCACCGCCAGAAGCGTTCGCCGCAGCAGCGCCGCCCGTTCCCCGGCCTCCGCCGTGGCGGCCGCCGGCAGCAATACCGTTCCCACGGACACTGCACAGTAGTACAGCATCTTGCCGAAAAGAGACGCCGCGCTGTAGATGCCGCTCAGGCTCTCTCCGCCGATGTGCTGCGCCGCAATCACGTCGATATTGACATAGAGGGCGAAGCAGATATTAATGGCGAACGACTCCCCCCAGAGGGCCCGGTCATATTTCGCCCCCTCCGATGAGACTGTCTCCCCGGGCACGTCCAGCCGCTGCTTCAGATAGCGCCAGCCGATGACCGCCGTGGCCGCGCTGCCCAGTACAATGGACAACAGTAAAACCGCCATTCGGCTCCGATCCGTCTGGAACGGCAGCGCCGCGGCCGCGCCCAGCAGCTTATAGGCCGGGATCATCAGCCCGTAGAGCCCCAGAAAGACAAACCGACGCATCCCGCTGAGGCAGCCGGAGAACAAAGGGTGGTAGTATCCCAGGGCGCAGGCCAGCACCGTCAGCCCAAGGGCCAGCGGGTCATCCATGTGCAGGAGAGCTTTCAGGGGGACATAGACGGCGAGTCCGCAGAAAAACACGGCGCAGGACAGGAAAGTTACCTTCTTGGTCAGGTCTCCCACATATTCCCAGGCTCCGCTCCGGCAGTTCCGGCTCAGCCGAACCGCCACCTCCTTGGCCGCCAGCATGGTGAAAGTGTTCCCGGGCACCGCCAGGATCATCAGCAGGGAGAAGATCACATACATGATCCCAAAGGCCTCTACGCTCAGTACGCGGGCCAGGAGGATCTGATAGCCATAGTTCAGCGCGTTGGCCAGCAGGTTCATAAACAGCAGTGCTCCGGCGCTCTCCAGAAAGCCTCTTGCGCCGATATTGAAGTTTCTCTCCAAAGCCGCTCCTCTTATTCCTCAGACAGTTTGATGACGATGGTGTCGCCGATCTTCTTTACGCTGTCGTTGGCGGGATAGACCGGCATTGCGGCGACCAGCTCCTGTTCCTCCGGGGTATAGTTGGCCGCGTCATAGTAGGCCATGGGGAGGGCGTTGTTGGAATCGGTCTTCAACAGCACAGGGAGGAGGGAGGCGTAGGTATACCCCACATCGGTGTAGAGTGTCCCCAATTCGCTGAACAGAGCCTCCTGTTCCGGCCTTCCGTCGTCAAACACCAGGTATGGGTTGCTGGAGACGCTGCCCGCAAATGTGAGTGTCTCCGTTCCCTCAAAGCCCTCGCATGCCTCGATCCTCGCCATGATACGGGTGGTCATGGACTTTGTCGTGGTGTCAATCTGGTCCATTTTCACATAGGCCAGATTTGCGGTCAGAACGCCCCGGTAGGCCAGCACGCAGAGCACCACCGTCAAGAGAAACGCGGGGATATGCAAAAACGTTCTCTTGCGTTTCCGAATTTCCTGCCGCTCTGCTCCGGCCTTTTTAGGCAGGGCGGCGATTACCAGCGGCACCAGGAAATAGAGCGCCAGGCCCGCCATAAGCGCCAGGTGGACATGCCGCAGCGTGTAGGCTCCCGCCGGCAGCGCCTTGTACACCACGGCGATAAAGGCGGCCAGGCCAACCGCCGAGAGGAGAATCTCCACCCAGGCAAGGGTCCCTTTCGACCCGGACTCCCCAGGCTCATACGCCCGATCCAAAAGGGCCGCCAGCAAAATGAGCGGCAGGGCGTATCCGAAGAGCATCAGCCAGTGCGCGGAGCCAAAGCTCAGTACGTAGATCAATCCCACGCTTAGGGGCAATACTCCCAGGAGAAACGCCAGCAAAAGCAGATTGGCGGGCTTGAAAAATTTCTTCCCCGTTCGCAGGATGCGGGCAAATATCAAAACCAGTCCCAGGAAAAGCGCCAGCATCAGGACGCGTTGATCCCGGAAGTAGCGCAAGGTCGTCTGATAGGCCGTGACAACCAGACTCAGAATCTCTCCCACACCTGGGAAATCCTCCGTCAGCCGGTTTTCATTGTAGTAGGCGAACAGCTCAAAATTCTGAATATGGAGGAGGAGCCGCAGGACCGCGTAATAAAAGACCGTTCCCAGCAAAAATGTCCCCACGTACTCCAGTCCGCGCCGGAACAGCTCCCGCCAGTCGCCCCCATCGATCAGAGACAGGAGCAGAGCGCCAATCACCAGGGAGGGTCCCACGCTGGCGTATCCGCCATAACTTGCCATGGAGAGCCCCATGAAAAACGCGCCCATCCCCATCCGCCAGGTAATCGGACGCTCGGTTTTCTTCCAGCACCAGGCTGAGGCCGCCGCCAGCGGCAGGGCCGCCAAAATCTCCGTGGGCCAATACATGTGGGCGAGGATTACCGAGCTGTGCGTAACGCAGATTCCAGCGATCAGCCAGATGGCCCACGGACGGCGGACGTCCAGGACTTTCACAATCATATAGACGCTCAGAATAAAGAAAATGGTAATCAGCACGCCGGAGAGCCAGGGGATATAAGCAAAGTAGGTGAGATAGTCCCAATACTGGGCCATCCACTTGGCACGGCTCACACTGTCAAAGGAGATCGGCATGAAGTAACAGTATCGGTCATGCAAAAAGGTGGTGTTGGCGTAGGCGAAGCCGTGGGCCGCCCAGCAGAGAATCGCGGCCGCCGCACAGGAGACGCGGAAGCGCTTATCCGCCCATAATCTGCTGAAAAAAGTCTGCATACTTCCTAATTTCCTTTCGAAAGTTGTCTTCAAGCAATATTCGTGTCGTTGACAATAAACAACGGCCGTTTCTTGACCTCCGCGTAGATCCTGGCCAAGTACTCTCCGATGACGCCCAGCAAAAAGACGATCAGCCCGCCGAAGAACATGATTAAAAGCACAATGGTGGCGTAGCCGGTCCGGGGGCCGCTCTCGAATAGGGCCTGGATGAACACCGCCACGGCGCACACCGTGGCCAGAGCGGCTGTCAGCATCCCAATCCAAACCGCCAGGCGCAGGGGGGCGGTGGCAAAGGCGAAGAACCCGCTGACCGCGTAGCGCACCAGCCCGCCAAAGGACCACTTCGTCGTCCCGGCCACTCGTTCCACATTTTCATAGTCGATCCACTTGGTGCGAAAGCCCACCCAGGAGAGGATTCCTTTGGTGAACCGCTCGTGCTCCTGGAGGGACACCACCGCCTGAACGACCTCCCGGGTCATCATCCGGAAATCGCTGCCGCCCTGCACCAGCTGCATCTCCGTCACACGGTTGATGAGCTTATAGAACAGCCTGGACAGTGCGCTGCGGAGCTTTGGCTCCCCCTGGCGGGTGACGCGCCGTGCGCCGCAGCAGTCGTACCCCTCCTCCATCGCCGCCAGCATCTGGGGCAGCAGCGCCGGAGGATGCTGCAGATCCGCGTCCATCAGCACCGTGTAATCCCCCTGCGCGTGGGACAGGCCCGCGTAGATGGCGGCCTCTTTTCCGAAGTTTCGGGAAAAGGAGAGGTATTTCACCCGGGCCTCCCCGGCGGAGTCCGCCAGGGCCTTGACGGCCGGCAGGGTGTCGTCCTTGCTGCCGTCGTTGACGTAGATGATCGACCATTCGACCTCTACATCCCGCAGCGCCTCTTCCACCCCGTGGTAAAAGGCCTCCACGCACTCAGCCTCATTATAGCAGGGTACGATAATATCCAGCGTCTTCATATCAACAGCTACCTCTTCCGCAGTCTCCCGGCGTCTTAAAAGTTCGTTACGAAAACATTGCAAATTTCGACATTGAATTACCCATAAGTATACAGCTGTATTTTCCAATTTGCAACAACAATCCGCAACAATTTGATTTTCTCGGGGGAAACCTTGCCCGAAGATCCTCCGCTGCTGTTAATATGGCCGGTTTTTGACGCGATACTCTCCATAGACAGGAAATTTCCCCTTTTCGCCCTGTGTTCCGCTGCCGTCGGCAGGGAGGAAAGCCTCCCGGCAGCGGGACGCGGGGCAAAAAGATCTTCCATTCCATCCAGCAGAATTCTGTCGAACCGCGGCAGAAAAGACTTGCTTTCCTCTCTCTGCAATGTTACACTCATTATGCAAATATATGTGAATTTGCATGAATCATCGAAAAGGACATAGGGCATGATGCAAAACAGAGTCCGTCAGGCGGGCGGGTGGGAGACGTCCCGGCGAAGCGCCTGCTTGAATTTCATAAAAATTGGACTGCTCATCGTACAGACCGGACTGTTTATGACTGTCTGGTTCTGCTTTTATCAAAAGAATATGCTGCACCCATACTACTATTGGGGCAACTGGGTGATCGGCGCCGTTTTTACGGTTTTATTTTTGCTTTTTGCCCGGCTGTACGGGGGGCTCCACATCAATACCCTCCGTGCCGCTGAGATCGCGTATTCGCTGATGATAGCCTCTGTCTTTACAGATTTTATTATGTACTGCGTGATCTGCCTTTTGAGCTACCGTCTGGTCAGTCCGCTGCCGCTGCTCCTGTGCTGGGGCTGCGGGCTTGCCGCGTCTATGCTCTGGGCTCGGGCCGCCGTGCATGTCCACGACCGCCTGTTCCCTCCCTGCCGGACCTGCGTCATCTATGAGGACGAGGACGCCTACGAGACGATTGAGACTGTTCAGGGCCTCTTCTGGAAGTTCAGGGTTGCCGACTGTGTGAGGATCTCCGAGGGCATGGAGCGGATCCTCCCCGCCATACAGCGGGCGGAGGCGGTGGTGCTGTGCGGGCTGCGCTCCAGCGACCGCAACGCCATTTTGAAGCTTTGCGTGAGCCGCGGCATCCAGACGTACATCCGCCCCAAGATCGGCGACATCCTGGTCAGCGGGGCTACACGGATCCACCTGGGGGAGCTGCCTTTTTTGTACTGCACCCGCAACAACCGCTCCTATTGGTACCGCATCGCCAAGCGGATGATCGACGTGGGAATCTCGGCTCTGGCGCTGGTGCTGTTCTCCCCCGTCATGCTTCTGACCGCGCTGGCCATCCGCCTGTGCGACGGGGGGCCGGTCCTCTACCGGCAGACCCGGCTGACGGAGAACGGAAAGACCTTTTCAATTCTGAAGTTCCGCAGTATGCGGATGGACGCGGAAAAGGACGGCGTGGCCCGTCTGGCCAGGGAGGATGACGACCGGATCACCCCCGTGGGGGAGGTCATCCGCCGCTACCGGATCGATGAGCTGCCCCAGTTTTTCAACATCCTCCGGGGAGAGATGTCCTTGGTGGGCCCCCGCCCGGAGCGGCCGGAGATCGCCGCCCAATACGAGGCGGAGATGCCGGAATTCCGCCTGCGGCTTCAGGTGAAGGCGGGGCTGACCGGCTATGCGCAGGTGTACGGAAGATATAATACAAATCCATACGACAAGCTGGAGATGGATCTGATGTACATCGCAAAGCCGTCTGTTCTGCAGGACATCTCGCTGCTGTTCGCCACAGTAAAGGTGCTGTTCCTCTCCAGGAGCACCGAGGGCGTTAAGGCCGGGCAGGCCACCGCCAGCGCCAAGGACCCGGAGCACAGCTCTCTGTGAGCGCGTTGGGCCTTTCCGGGAGAGAGAATCTAGGCAAGGAGAAGTGAGAGTACCATGATATTGAAAACGGACGCGCCCCTTTTTTCCGTGATTGTCCTGACATACTTACAGCGCCATTATCTGGAGGAGTGTCTCGACTCCATATTCCGGCAGACGTATCCCAATATTGAGCTGATCGTCTGCGACGACTGCAGTGCCGACTTCCGTACGGACGAGGTGCTGGCCTATATCCAGGAGAATCAGAGCGGGAATATCACCAACGTCAAAGTGTTCCGGCAGCCGAAAAACGTGGGCCCCGTTCAAAATGCGCTGACCGGCGTGTCCCTCTCCTCCGGCGTCTTTTTCAAGATCCACGCCGGGGATGACCTGCTGAACGAGGACGATGCCCTGGAGCGGGCGGAAAACCTCTTCCAAAACACCGGGGCGGGGGTCATCGCCTGCCGCTCCAGGGCCTGCCAGCCGGATGGGAGCATGACGGACCACTATTACCCGGATCCGGAGGCCTGGAACTGCATTATTCACGCCGACGCCGAGACCCAGTTTAACCTGCTGGCCACCCAGGGTGCGCAGATCTATTTTCATGAGCCGGCCCTCTTCTGGCGCCGGAGCGTCTACGATGAGGTGGGCGGGATTGACCCGGAGTTTCGGTGTGTGACGGACTGGCCCCTCCTGCTGCGGGTTACGGGCGCCGGCCACAGGGTTATGACGGTGGATGAGCCCCTGGTCATTTTCCGCTACGGCGGCATTATGAACCGGAATCCTGTGGCCAACCTGGATTTTCGGATAGAGTATTACCGGGAGAGCATCGCCATTTTGAAAAAATACGGCCTCGCCCGGTTTGAAGCCGCCGGCCTGCGCAAGAAAGTCCTCCGCTGCAGGCACGCTATCGCGTGCCTGGAAAACCGCATCGTGGCGGAGGAGCGGTGGGGGGGCTGGACCCTGGGGCGGCAGCTTTGCTGGCGGGTGAAAAACCTGGGTTTTTTCCTCATGGCCTGGCTGTACCGGCTGCGCTATGGAAAGCCCTCCATCCCCCACGCGAAGCCGGCCCTGCTGGCGATGGCTATCAGCCTGGCTCTGTATGTCTTTCAGATCCAGCTTCCCGGGGAATTCTCCCCATTCCTGTGGTCGCTTTTATTTTTCGCGGCCGCCGTTTGGCTGCTTGCTCAGACCGCGGTCGTCCTCTCTCTCCGGCTGTTCAATCTGATTCTGAATCTTCTGGGGCGGCGGCGATGACGCCGCCCTGCGGATCTCTCCCGCGGAGCTCGACCTGTTTTTCAATTTGTTGTGAGGTGTGCTGAAGAATGAATGAACCGCTGTTCTCTGTCATCATCCTGTGTTACCGGCGATTCGAGTACCTGTACTCCGCCATTGACTCCCTGCTCCGGCAGGATTACCCCAATATTGAGATCGTCGTATCCGACGACGGCTCTGAAGTCTTCCCAAAGGAGCAGATCGAGGCCTATATCCGCCAGTACAAGGGTCCCAATATCACTCGCACCATCGTCCGGCAGCAGCCCCAGAATTCGGGAACAGTGCGGCATCTGAACGATGCTGTTCAGGCCTGCAGCGGCGCGTATATCGCCCTTTTGCCCGCGGACGATAACTTCTACGATGAGCACGTTCTGACCTCATACGCCCAGGGTTTCGCCCAGGCCCCGGAGAACTGCTGCATCGAGATGGCACAGACGGGAATGTACGACGAAAACCTGGAGACGCTGGACGAGTACTATCTGAAACCCTGGGTCCAGGCCGCGATGGAGCAGACGGAGACCGATTCCTCCGCGCTGTATGCGTACATGATCCGCCTGGGCGCCTGTTTGCCGTCTCCCAGCACCTGCTTCAAAAGGGAGTTCTTTGATAAATTTGGAAAATTTGACGAAGACTATGCACTGGTGGAGGACTATCCCGCCCATGTTCGTCTGGCAAAGGAGGGGTGGGTCCTCCACTATGCCAACTTCGTGGCCATCAAGCACCGCCATGGCGGCATCAGCCACGGGCAGAGCGGTACGCTCTCCCGCTCCAAAAAACTGTATGCCGAGGACAGCATCCGCATGATCGACGAGATCATGCTGAAAAACCTGGACGCGCTGCCGCCGGAGGACCGGGCGCTGACCGCCCGCCGGAGGGAGCGCGAGCGCGACTGGGTCGCGTTCACCATGGCCCGGCTGGAGGGGAATCGGCGGCGCATGGCCGCCCTGGCCCTGCGCCATCCGGCCTATTCCCTGACCACGGTCCTGAATCTGCTGGGGGGAAGGCTCCGGCCAGCGTGGAGGCCGGTGTCCCTGGCCGCGGCTTTCTTCTGGCTGTTCTCCGATACGGTCGCCCGGATGTTTGAGACGCTTACCGGCTGGCCCGCGGTCTATCTGTCCAATGTATTGATGGTAGTGACTGTCTGCGTATCCATTCTGTGGGCCTGCTGCGCCGTCATCCTCCTCTCCCAGAAGCTGCTGGGGCACATTCGGCGCTTCCCGACAGAGACGCTGCGGATTGGATAGCCAGTTGGGCGCCGCGACAGAAACGATATAGGAGAGATCGATCATATGACCAAACATCTCGGCAGGGCGCTCCCTCTCTTCGCCGGACTGCTGGCCGCCTATCTGCTGGCGGCGGGGCTTTTGTACTGGATCGGCGCGGATCAGATGGAGTTCATCGAGTCCCGCTCCTCCTCTGTGACGCCCATGGCCAACGACGGGGGGCTGGCGGGGACAAACGTTTTGGAGCAGTCCTTTCAGGCGCAGACGGACACCCTGGATCAGCTGGAGCTGTATTTGGGGACGTTCGGCCGCGAGAACAACAGTACCCTCTGTATGGAGATTTTGGAGGGGGAGACGCTCCTCTGGCGGCAGGAGTACGCCGCCGCGGGGCTGGCCAATATGGAAGTGAACGTCTTCAGGCTGGACGAGCCTCTGCGGGACGTAAAGGGAAAGCGGCTGCTGCTGCGGATCACCACGGAGGACGTGCCGGAGGATCAGGCCGTCACGTTCTACTACGGAAACACCGTCTCCTCCGGCAGGGGGGAGGTGGCGGTCGGGATCGACCAGCCTCTGCGGATCAATGGGGAGGCGGTCAACGGGACGCTGTGCCTGTCCCTGGTGGGGCAGGATATTATCGCCCTCAAGCGGATGTATTGGCCCGCGGCGGCAGGTTTGGGGCTTCTTCTCTCCTGCGCGTACTGGTGGGGTCTCTTCCGCTTCCGGCAGGGAAAGGACGGCCTGTTCGTGCGGATCTCCCAGCTGCGGCGCTATGGATTTTTGATGCGGCAGCTGGTGGCCCGGGATTTCAAGGCGAAGTACAAGCGCTCCATTCTGGGGGTCTTGTGGAGCTTCTTGAATCCTCTGCTGACCATGTGCGTGCAGTATCTGGTATTCTCTACCATTTTCAAATCCGCCGTTCCCCACTTTGCGGCCTATCTGATGACAGGCGGCATTCTGTTCAATTTCTTCACAGAATCGGTGGGACTTGGCCTGACGTCCATTGTGGGGAACGCCTCTCTGATCACAAAGGTCTATATGCCCAAGTATATCTATCCCGTCAGCAGGGTCCTCTCCTCGGCGATCAACGCCCTGATCTCCATGATCCCTCTCTGCTTTTTGGTTCTGTTCTCGGGCATCCCCCTGCGCAAGTCCATGCTGCTGATCCCTCTGGTGCTGCTCTTTGCCACGGTTTTCAACATCGGTATGAGCCTGCTGCTGTCCAGCTCCATGGTCTTCTTCCGGGACACCCAGTTCCTCTGGGGGATTCTATCCATGCTCTGGATGTATATGACGCCGATCTTCTATCCGGAGAGCATCATTCCCGCCCGGTTTTTGCAGCTCTACCACATCAATCCCATGTATCAGTTTATCTATTTCCTGCGTACCATCATCATTGACGGACGCTCCCCGGGGCCGTATACCTACCTCTACTGCCTTTTGTGCGCCGTGGTCCCGCTGCTGCTGGGGCTGTGGGTGTTCCGCAGGACGCAGGATAGGTTTGTGTTCTATCTGTAAGGAGGCTGTATGGACAATATTATTCAGGTCGATCATGTGTCCATGGTGTTCCGGATGGATATGAGCCGCCCCAGCGGACTGAAGGACTGGGTGATGAACTTCACCACGGGAAAGCGGGACATCCAGGAATTCCGGGCGCTTCAGGACATCTCTTTCTCCGTGAAGCGGGGAGAGGTTGTGGGAATCATTGGCCGGAACGGCTCCGGGAAGAGTACGCTTTTGAAGATCATCTCCGGCATCTACAAGCCCACCGGCGGCTCCGTGACCCTGGGGGGAAATGTGGTCCCTATGCTGGAGCTGGGCAGCGGCTTCGACCCGGAGCTGACGGGCCGGGAGAACATTTTCCTGAACGGCGCGATCCTGGGCTATACCAAGGAGTATTTGTCGCGCAGGCAGGATGACATCATCGCCTTTTCTGAGCTGGGCGACTTCATCAATATGCCCATCAAGACCTACTCCTCCGGCATGATGATGCGTCTGGCGTTCTCCGTCGCCACGGTGGTGAATCCGGAGATCCTGATCGTGGACGAGATCCTGTCCGTCGGGGACGAGTTCTTCCAAAAAAAGAGCTTTGCCCGGATGCAGGAGCTGATGAGCGGCGGCACCACTGTTCTATTCGTCTCCCACAGCCTGCCGCAGATTCAGGAGATGTGCAGCCGCGTAATCTGGCTGGAGAACGGCGGTATCCGCATGAACGGAGAGACCAACTTTGTCTGCGCCAAATACGCCGCGCAGTAAATTGAGGATTCATGAAAGCGGGTACCCGCTTTCACGCTTTACGGAGTAAAGCGTGATGACTTTGCATATACTCCGCTCCGCTGGACGGCGCGGACACAACACCGGGAGGGGCGTCTATGCACGAGAGCAGACAGAGCATCATCATCAGCTGCGCCGGCATGGGCGCCAGGCTGAACCGGGGCGTTCCCAAGGCGCTGCTGGATATTGACGGCAAGCCGCTCATTATCCGCCAATTGGAGCTGCTGGGGGACTGTTCCGATGTCCGCGTCGTAGTGGGTTATCAGGCCCGTGAGGTTATGGATACCGTCAGCAGTTATCGAAAGGACGTCCTCTTCGCCTATAATCCAGATTACCAGACCACCGGCACTGCCGGCAGCTTTCTGCTGGCGGCGGCGAGCGGGCGGGAGTACTGCGTGGCCCTGGACGGCGACCTGTTGGTAAATCCGGCGGATATGCGGCGGTTTTTGCAGACGGAGGGCGAATGTGTCGGGGCCTGTGCGCCGACGACGGAGGAGCCCGTTTTGATCACGCCGGAGTACCGCTCCGGCCGTCCATACGCGGCGGCGTTCTCCAGGGAGCGCGGTTCCCTGGAGTGGACGGGCCTGGCCAGAATCCGTCGGGACCACCTGCCCAGCGACGCCTGGCATATCTACCATATGCTGGAGCCCCTGCTGCCGTTGCCGCTGCTGAAAATCCGGACGCGGGAGATCGACACGGCAGAGGATTACCGGCAGGCCCTGGAGTGGTTTCGTCGGAACCGGGCGGGCGCTCTGGAATCCGGCGTGGGAGGCGCTTAGATATGTCAGAAAAGTATCGTCCGCGGCAGGATGACGCGGACAGAAAGCAGATATTGGACGCATTCTTTAAAAGACAAATGCAGGTCAGTGACCGCTATGTGGCTGTGCGGTATCGGGAGAACAACCGGATTGATTACGACTGCGCGCTGATCCGGAGGTATCTTTTTCCACAGGTCCAGGTGCTGGATCTTGGCTGCGGAACGGGCCTGATCGAGGAGCGGATCGCCTCGGAGGCGGCGCTCATCCACGCTGTGGACCAGTATCCTCAATTCATAGAGCGGGCGGTCCCCTTTGACAATGTGACCTATATTCAGGGCCACGCGGCGGATTTTTTCCGCAGTGAACCGCAATATGATCTGATTATCTGCTTTGGCGTTGTATGCTATCTCTCGGATCAGGAGATGATTCAAATGCTCCGGCACTGTATCGGGATGCTGGCTCCGGGAGGGACAATCATTATCAAGGGGCAGTGGGGACTGGAAGAGCGCAAGATCATTCATAAATTTTCGGACGAGCTGGGCGCCATGTATTACGCCGACTACCGGCAGGTCGATGAGATGCGGCTGCTCTGCGAAAGTCTTGGGGCCGCCGTGGAGGTGGTTGACTTATACCCGCCGGAGCTGAACCGCTGGCCGGATACCCATGACTATGCCTTTGTTCTGAAAATGGCAGGGCAGCCTTGAGGAGGACCTTATGGACACACATGCCAAACGCCCGCTGATCTCTATCGGTCTAGTGGGAATCCGGGATACGGACACGGTTCCGGTCAACGAAATTCTCAATACCGTCGCGGGTCAGGATTTCCCGTCTGTCGAACTTCTCGTCTGTCCAGACAGCGGCGACGAGTCCCTTATACAGGCGCTCCAGGAGGGCCTGTACCGTCTGCCCCCTGACCGTTTTCTGCGGACGCGGGTGCGGCCGTTTTTCTGTTCCTCCGGCGCGGCGGAGGCTATGGAGTGGATCATAGAGAATGCCGCGGGAGAATTTTTGATTTTTCACACTCTCAGTGAGACGCTGTACGACACGCATGTGCTGTCCAATTATTGGAGCGCGCTTCAGGGGCGGGGGGAATCTCTGGGTCTGATGCGCACTTTGGCAGTGAGAAAATCTGACCAGTCCTGGCGGATTCTCCCGGAGATGGAGGCTTACGCCGCCCTGACGGAGGGTTCCCCGGCGGAACAGCTCCAATGGCTGGAGGACGCCGGGCGGACGGTTCGCTGCGGAGGGATGTGTTTCCGGACGGCGGCCCTGCGGGGAGCGGCGCTCTCTGGGGACTCATACGAGGAGATGCTCTTCTCCGCCATGCTGTCCGCGGGCCAAAACGGCGTGCTTGTCCGTCCGGAGCTGTGCGCCACGCGGCACTACTGTGAGGAATTTCCGGAGGACGGCAGTCTCCTCCCGCTGTACGATACGCACGTGGAAACGCCGCCCGCGCGGGGGGAGATCCTGAATTTAACAGACTATCTGGCCCTGGAGACCGCCGTGAACGCCGCCCTGGAGATCAGCGGCGGCCCCTTTCACAAGCCGGACACCGGCGCCAGACGGAAGCTGTCCGGGAAGCTTTCGGACCTCTGTGCCAGGATCCGTGCCAGGGCTCGGGGCGGCGTGTGGGGCCTCACGGACAGCCAGTTTTTGCTGCTTCGGTATCTGGAGGATCTCATTCATCTGCTGGACTTTCCCGGGCGGCGTGTATCTGATTACAAGTGGCTGCTGAAGGACGCCGGGGAAAAGCGGCGGCCCTGCTTCCGAGTGGTCTTCTTTGTCAACGAATACGCCGTCTGGCCGTCTCTCCAATCTGTGTATGAGGCGGTGCAGGCCCAGTCGAATATGGAGGCGCAGCTGGTATATCTGCCATTCCGCCACGTCAGCAAGACGATCGCCGACGCCGCGGAATGGGAGGCATACCGGGCCGCGGGATACTGCCCGCTGCCCCACGATCAATATCAGATTGCCAGGGAGTGCCCGGATGTGGTGTTCTACGTGAAGCCCTATGACGATATCCCCCGGGATTTTACCATCGGAGAGGTCCACCGTGCCGTTCCCCGCTGTGTCTATATCCCCTACGGCATGGAGACCGGTGATAACGCGGAATGCCTGAATTACCAGTGCCGCTGTCCCGTGCAGTTTTATGCCTGGCGCGCCGCCGCCTACTGCCGGGACTACTACGAGAAGATGCGGCGGTATACCTATCGGCAGGGGGAGAACTACCTGCCCTGCGGTCACCCGCGCATTGATCTGAGATTCCGGGATTACAGCGGCGATGCGGATTACCTTGCGATTCGGGAAAAGGCGGGGAGCCGGCGGATCGTTCTCTGGAATACGCATTTTGGCCTGAGCGAGGAGCATCAATTTGGGACGTTTTTCCAATTCAGAGATACGATTTTAAACTATTTCAGCGTCCATACAGATCTTTTCCTGCTTTGGCGGCCGCATCCGCTCTTCTATGGGGCGCTGGCGCAGATGGAGGGCAGATCCCCGTCCGAGATCAGTGCGTGGTTTGATGCCCTGCATACAAGGGAAAACCTCTATGTTGACCGGAGTACAAATTACCTGCCCGCCTTTGCGGTCTCCGACGCCATGATCAGCGATCAGACATCTTTTGTCCCGGAATACCTGACCTGGGGAAAACCCTTGATCGTCACACGTGGGCCGGGGACGCCCCCCGCCCTTTACCGCACGCTGGAGAAATATCTGCGCTCTGCCAGGGAGTCTGGAGAGATCACCGCGTTCCTGGAGGCCATACGCACGGAGGAGCTGCCTGCTCCATCAGTCCCCAAAGAGGCTGCCGAGGAGATGTTTATTCCGCAGGAGGGAACCGTGGGCGGATACTTGGCGGAGTATCTCTCCCGGCAGATCCGTGAAGAACAGGCGGAGCTGCTGTCGGGGGACATCCAGGACGCGCAGGGATTCTCGGATAGTGGAAAATGAGGGGGAAAAATGAATCATTTGTTAAGAGCACAGCAATTTTTGCTTTCCATCCTGCGTGAGGGAGCCATTTTAGGTGATTATGGTGCTATCTATACGGATAAAAAAGAGATTTTTGATAGAATGATCCGTGAGTTTTCCGTCAAGCAGGAAATTACCTGGAAGAAAGAAAAAGACTGGTCATTGAAGAATGTTTTCCCTGAAAGATACAAAAAGCAAGGACTTATGATAGACGAGGTATTTGTCCCCCTGCTGAACAAAGATCAGATAATTGCCGATTTGGCCTGTGCAAACGGGGAGTGGTCGCTGTATGTTGCGGATCATGTAAAGCATATAGACGGTTATGAATTTTCCAAGAGAATAGTAAAGACCGCAAAAAGGCGGGCTAAAGAGTCAAATAATAAAAACGTGTCCTTTTATCATGCAGATGCGTGCAAAGTGAGCTATCCCCGCCAGTATGATCATTTTATGATGCTGGGCCTTTTGACCTGCATCACGGATCCGGCGGATATAGGGATAATCCTGAATAAGGTGGCATCCGCTCTGGCAGCGGACGGTTACCTCCTTACAAAGGACACTCTCAATACTGCGGGGAAAGATGTGATCTATCTCTATAACAGTGCAACAGGCTATCAGGCCGCCTATTATTCTCAGGAAGTGTACTATAAATATTTTGCTGATGCCGGGTTTCAGCTGGAACAAGAGACACTTCTGGACGAGGTTAAAACAGATGGCATGACTTTCATTAGCAGAGGCACCCTGTGGCGCAAATACAAGCGTGCATGAAAGGCGTTGGATTTTACCTGCCCATGTTTGCTGTTTCCAAAGCCGACGATTAAGGCCGCCGCGTCCGGCAGATCCGTAAAGAACAGGCGGAGCTGCTGGAGAACTAACAGTGGCCATTCGCAATATAAGCACAATACGCGGCGACAGCGGGGCCCCGCTGTGATCTTTCCGTTCCGGAAAGATCATTCACCTCTGCTTTTACTTGAACATGGAGAGAATTGCAAGACGACTTCCTTATGGCGCGGCAATGTCTGCGCTCCATCCCGTGGAAAGGGGCCCGCACATCAGTTGATTTTTGAAAGGAGAACTTCCGCTATGGACCTCTTTGCACATTTCAAAAAGAGCGCCAACGAACCGGCGGAGCCCAGGCCCGAACGAATGGAGATCCCGCTCTGCATGAGCCCGTGGCTTTATCTGGGTCTTGGCTGGGGGAATTACAGCGTGTGCTGCAATTCCTATCCCATGGATTTTGGGAAGATTACGGAATCCGCCGGCGTCCAAGACTGGAACAAAGAGATCTTCAACGCCCCCAGCTATATCGCTATGCGAAAATCGCTGGTGGAGGGACGCTTGACAGAATACTGCAAGGTATGTCCCGGCAAGGGACTTGGCTCCAGCGGAATTCATCAGACCGTCGAACAGTACGCTTCTCTTCTTCTCCAGATTGAGGACGATGCACAGCGGCAGCGCGCGAAGAATAATTTCGCCGCCGCCATCGAGGCCGCCGTGACCGGCAGGGTGGAGGTGGCTCATGATCCGTGCTTTTTAAATATCACCTGTGGCTCCGCCTGCAATATCAGATGCAAGTTCTGCTATAATTGTTTGATGGATTACCACCCCAAAGCGGAGGATCTCCTGCGGGTTATCGATCAGGTGCATGAGAACCTCACCTTTGTACAGCTGACAGGGGGAGAGCCTTTAATCACACCCGCAGGACGTGCCATACTCAGGGAGTTTGCCGCGGGGAAATATAAATTCGCTGTGAGGATTGGCACCAACGCACAGTGGACGGATTTTGACCTGCTGCGTCCCGTGAATCTGGCGGAGGTGCAGATCTCCTCTGACGGAGCGACGAAAGAGACCTATGAAAAGATCCGAATCGGCGGAAATTTTGAGGATCTGATATCCAACATTAAAAAGTTTGTGGAGCTGAGAAGAGAAAAGCCCTATATGGTTATCCGTCTGAATTACACGGTTACATCGGATAACTATATGGACATACCGGAGGCCGTCAAGCTGTATGAGGAAATGGGCCTTTTTATCACGTTCAACCTGGTGATGAGAGAGAAAGACGACCCTCAGAATATCAAAGAGCGGCCTGATCTGTACGAGGATTTCCTGAAATGCGTGGAGGAGGGGATCCGGGTTTCCCGCTTTGCACTGACGCAGGACTGCCTGAAAAATATAAAGAGCATGATTGAAGAAAAAATGACAACCTGAGGAAGCTGTCGTTCATTTTATTAAAAAGAGCCAGGGCCGTCCCGTTCGGGACGGCCCTGGCTCTTTCGACAGCTGCCGTTTATTGATTTTGAAATTACTCCGCCACGGCGGCTTTCAGGGCCTCCGCCCGGTCGGTCTTTTCCCAGGTCACCCCCAGGTCCTCCCGGCCCATGTGGCCGTAGGCCGCCAGCTGGCGGTAGATGGGCCGGCGCAGGTCCAGATCCCGGATGATGGCGGTGGGCCGCAGATCAAAGACCTTCCGGACGGCCGCCTCCAGCTTCCCGTCGTCCACGGTGCCGGTGCCGAAAGTGTCCACCAGGATGCTCACCGGCTGGGCCACGCCGATGGCGTAGGCCAGCTCTACCTGGCAGCGGCGGGCCAGGCCCGCGGCCACGATGTTCTTGGCCACCCACCGGGCGGCGTAGGCCGCGGAGCGGTCCACCTTGGTGGGATCCTTGCCGGAGAAGCAGCCGCCGCCGTGGGGGGCGCTGCCGCCGTAAGTGTCCACGATGATCTTCCGGCCCGTGAGGCCGGCGTCCGCCGCGGGGCCGCCCTTGACAAAGCGGCCGGTGGGGTTAACATAATACTTTGTGTTCTCGTCCAGCATATCGGCGGGGATGACCACCTTCACCACCTGCTCGATCATGTCCTGACGGATCTGATCCAACGTGACGTCGGGGTTGTGCTGGGTGGAGATGACCACGGTGTCCACCCGGACGGGGCGGTTCTGCTCGTCGTACTCCACCGTCACCTGGCTCTTGCCGTCGGGCCGCATATAGGGGAGGATCCCGGTTTTGCGCACCAGAGTCATCTGCTTGCACAGCTTCTGGGCCAGGGACAGGGGCAGGGGCATCAGCTCCGGCGTCTCGTCGCAGGCGTAGCCGAACATCATGCCCTGGTCGCCGGCGCCGTTGCCAAGCTCGCTGTCCGCGCCGGTCTTGTCCTCCAGGGACTTGTCCACGCCCATGGCGATGTCCGGGGACTGCTCGTCCACGGAGGTGATGACGGCGCAGGTGTCGCAGTCGAAGCCGTACTTGCCCCGGTCGTAGCCGATGTCCCGGACCACCTCCCGGGCGAGCTTGTCGATGTCCACGAAGCACTTGGTGGTGATCTCGCCCATGACGTGGATCAATCCGGTGCAGGCCGTGGTCTCGCAGGCCACCCGGCCCTGGGGATCCTGAGCCAGGATGGCGTCCAGCACGGCGTCGGAGATCTGGTCGCAGATCTTGTCGGGGTGTCCCTCGGTCACGGACTCAGAGGTGAATAAGTAGTGTCTTGCCATAGTACTCGTCTCCTTTTTTTGTTTCTCCCGGAGGCAGAAAAAACACACGCTTCGACAGGCGAAACGTGCGAAATGATCTTTCCGCTCCTCATCTGTCGGTATCCGCCGGATTTGGCACCTTGAAAAACAGGTTGCCGTGGCTTCACAGGGCCGGTCCCTCCGCCACTCTTGATAAGGGATGATGAAATTGTCACTCTTATCTTAGTCAACTTCCCCGTATTTGTCAAGGGCTCTTTTCAAATTTTCACAAATTGGCAACGTTCAAAAATTGTACATGACTTTTTGCTGAAAATCGGATATAATTATTCACTACTCTGTGTGATTTTCCGAATTTTACCTTTCTGGAGGGATCCTCTTTGAAAAAGCTCAACCGCGCGGTGGACCGCTTCGCGTACAGCCACCCCAACTTCGGCATCCCCAACCTGATGCGGTACGTGGTGATCGGCAATGTGATCGTGTACCTGCTGACCGTGTTCGCCGGGTACGGAGCCGTCAGCTTCCTGACCTTTGACTGGCGGGCCATCCTCCACGGGGAGATCTGGCGGCTGGTGACGTTCCTCTTCTTCCCGGGGTATTACAGTCTGCGGGACGCCATCTGGCTGGTGTTCTTCCTCTACCTCTACTACATGATCGGCGCCACTTTGGAGCGGGAGTGGGGGACTGCGAAATTCAGCCTCTACTACCTCTCCGGCGTGGTTTTGACGGTGATCACCGGCGCGATCATCGGCCTGGTCTCCGGCGGCGCCCACATCGCCGGGGCCCATTACATCAACCTCTCCATGTTCTTCGCCTTTGCCATGCTGTACCCGGATACCCAGTTCCTACTGTTTTTCCTCATCCCGGTGAAGGTGAAGTGGCTGGCCTGGATCGACGCGGTCTACTTCGCTCTCCAGGTGCTGCTGAGCCTGCTGAGCGGAAACATCCTGGGGGCGCTGCTGCCGGTGATCGCCATCCTGAACTTCATTATCTTCTTCTGGACCAACATCACCGACGAGATTGCCTGGCGGCGGGGCCGGGCCCGGCACCAGACCTCCCACCAGACCATCCAGTTCAAGGCCGCCGCCCGGCAGCAGAAGAAGAGGGAGGAGGAGCGGGGCTACCGCCACAAGTGCGCCGTCTGCGGCCGCACCGACACGGAGTGGCCGGACCTGGAGTTCCGGTACTGCTCCCGCTGCCAGGGCTACCACTGCTTCTGCCAGGACCACATTTTCAATCACGTGCACTTCACGGAGTAAGGACCCGTATTCACAGCCGGGGGATGCAGTATGGCGGCAAAAAGACCGTCTAGACGGCGTTCAACGGCTGTGAATACAGGTTCGAAGTGCCGCAGTGAGAGGCCGCCCCTCTGGGGCGGCCTCTTTTTCTCTGGGTAGGCGGCGGGGCTCAAGCACACCTCGTGGGATTCTCGGGAGGAGTGCCCCGCGTCCCCCGTTCTCGCTCCGCCGTGAGCCCAGCGGAGCGGGTCGCGGTGGAAAGCGAAGAAATTCCTATCACATAGCGCAGTTTTCGGCGAAGCCGGAAACGGAGCGGTGATGGGAATTTCTGAGCAGGTTTGAACTCGCTTCCCGGCATCCCACAAATGGCCTGCGGCCATTCGCAGGAGCCCTGCCGGACCTCGGATTGAAAAGGCGCTTCGCGCCTTGGGCGGAGGCAGCGAGTTCGCTTTTCTGTCGAAAAAAACAGGACACCCAAGGTCAGGTGTCCTGTCTCACTCTGGAGCGGGCAACGAGGCTCGAACTCGCTACCTCCACCTTGGCAAGGTGGCGCTCTACCAGATGAGCTATGCCCGCGAACAAAAAGTATTCTAACAGAACGTCTCCTTTTTGTCAACCCTCCGGGCCAAAATTTTCTTCATCTTCCGCACTGTTCTCCGCTCCGGGTTCTCCCTCGTCCAGGATCTCCGCCTGGCCGTCCGCGGGCTCGGCCTCCTCCGGGGGAACCTCCTGGTCCAGCAGGAACTCGATCAGCCCCACCGGGCCGCCCTCCGGGTAGTAGAGCACCGGCCACATGGGCCGCTCCGTAAGGCCCCGCTCCTCCCGGACCCGGGCCAGGGCCGCCTCCACCTGGGCCTGGCCGCTCTCCTGGCTCCAGTAGCCCACCCGCACCGCCAGCTCCGTCCGCTCCTCGCTGAGGGCGGCGTCCAGCAGGGTGTAGAGGGCCTCCGGGCTGGTGGCGTTTACCACGGCCTGAATCTGCTCCAGGGTCCGGCGGTATCCGATCTGGAGCTCCACCTCGTAGTAACCCCGCTGGGATTGGGCGGAGGAGGTGATATACTCCACGGCGTAGGCCCCCATGGGCGTCTCCTGCTGGACCTCCACCGTGGCCCGCTCCAGCAGGTCCGCCGCCTGGAGCTTGCTGGCCACGTTGTACAGCCGCAGCGTGGCCGCCTCCGTGTGCTGGCCGATGAGAATCAAAAGGTCGTTGACGATGTCCTGGTAGTTCTCCGCCCGCAGCGTGCCGGCGGCCTCGCTCTCCCAGAACTTGCTGCTGTGGGGCTCCACGGTGCTGTACTCCCGCTCCAAAAGGGGGGTGCAGCCCGTAAGCAGGCACAGCAAAAGCAGCAGCGCACAGCATTTTTTCACAGGACTACACCCCCTTTCCAGCTTTGTGACAGTCTTACAGCCCCAGGTCCTCGTCCACCAGCAGGATCTCCGTCTCCATGCCCATCATGGGGCCCCAAAGCGTCACCAGCCCCCGGCAGATGCGCTCCGGGCTCCTGCAGTCGTAGCAGCGGTCGCCCCGGACGGCGCAGGGGGTCTTCTTCCCCAGCCGCTGGGCGTTCCTGGGGGCGGCGATGTTCCGGGCCCGCCGCAGGGCCTCCTCACAGGTGGGGGCCAGCTTGTTGCGCCCGATGACGAAGTAGACTTTCTCGTGGCCAAACAGTGTGGAAGCCACCCGGTTGCCGGCACCGTCGATGTTGAGAATCTCCCCGGTCTCCGCCAGGCCGTTGGCGGAGATCAGATAGACGTCTGTGGTCATCGCTTCCCGGCGGGCGGCCCCCGCCTCCTGCTTCCAGTGCCAGACAACGGTGTTGTGCTTTCCCAGGGTATCGTACAGCCCCAGCTGGTCCAGTGTCACAGACCCGCCGAAGCCCACGGTTTTGCCGTCGATGGCCCCGTCCAGATACGCGGCGGCCTCCGCTCCGGCGGCAAACACCCGCACGGTGTAGCCCCGCTCCTCCAGATTTTTCTTCACGGTGTCAAAGGTTCCCATTTTGCGCTCCTCCTTTTTTCCAATATTGTATGTGTATGTACTCAGATCTCGTCCTGCCGGTACTCGCCGAAGCCCTCGCCCAGCACGTCCCGGGCGTCGCAGACGATGAGAAACGCCCCCTCGTCCAGCTCGTGTACCAGCCGCTTGATGTCCACGATCTCCTTTTGCTTAAAGGCCGCCAGGAGCACCCGCTTCTCGTCGCCGGTGTAGCCGCCCTCCCCCTGGAGGATGGTGACGCCCCGGCCCTGGCGGTCCATCAGCCCCCGGGCGATCTCCTGCCACCGGTCGGAGATGATGTAGGCCACCTTGGAGCTGTCCAGGCCGTAGAGCACGGTGTCCGTCACCTGGCTGGAGACAAACATGGCCACCGCGCCGTACAGCGCCGCCTCGATGTGGCGGAAAGCAATGGCCACCAGCACCAGGGCCGCCAGGTCCGGGATCAGCACCAGCTTTCCCAGGGGCAGCCAGGGGAATTTCAGCTTCAGGAGACGGCCGATGATGTCCGTGCCGCCGGTGGTGGCCCCCTGGGAGAACACCATGCCCAGGCCCAGCCCCATCAGCGCGCCGCCGCAGAGGGAGGCCAGCATGGGGTCCATGGCGGAGAAGCACCCCAGCCGGGAGAAAACGTCCATGGCGGCGGAGGTGACGAACATGGAGAACAGGGAGGACGCCAGCAGATGGAATCCCAGCATCTTCCAGCCCACCAGGAAGATGGGCACGTTCAGCACGAATACAATCACGCCTACGGAGAACTGGGGCAAAAACACGTTGACCACCTGCCCCAGACCGGTCATGCCCGCCATGCCCACCTGGTTGGTGTCGAAAAAGGCGCTGAACGCCAGGGAAAACAGCACGGAACCCACAAAGGTGATTCCATAGGCCCGCAGCATTTTTTTCATGTCATCCTCCTCAGATGTTCTGTCATTCGGTCTCGCCGTCCAAAAGCCCGAGCTGCTTTTCCTCGCTGTCCTCCTGCCGCAGGAGGGCCCCGGCGGCGGGAACGGCGCGCACCCGGTAGCGGCTTTGATTGGTAATGCCCGTCTCCTCCAGGGGTTTCACCGCCTCCAGGCGGTATTTGGGCTTGAGATTCATCACCGCCACGCCCTGGGTGGAGCGGGTGGTCTTGGGGGCCAGCAGGGCCGTGTGGAAGATCAGGCACCGGGGCTCCGTGGAGTACACCGCCAGCTCCCGGTCCTCATCGATCCGGCAGACGCACACCAGGGGGGACTTGTCGGAGTAGGCCCCGGTGAGCTTGCGGCGGTTGGAGGTGGTCTTGTAGGCCGTCAGGTCCACCCGGGCGGCCTTGCCGTTTTCAAAGAAGAACAGCAGCGCCCCGGCGTAGTCCGCCCCCGGCAGCACGGCGTACACCACGCTCTCCCCGGCGTCCATGCCCAGCTTGGAGGGCAGGTAGTCCCCCAGGACGCTGGCCTTGGAATCGTCAAACTCACTGAGGCGGGTCTTGTAGACCTGGCACCTGTCGGTGAAGAACATGATCTCCGCGGCGGAGGTGGTCTCAAAGCTCTGGCGGAGGCCGTCGCCCTCCTTGAACTTCTGCTCGCCGCTCATCCGCAGGCTCTGGGGGGTAATCTTTTTGAAGTAGCCCTCCCGGGAGAGGAACACGTGGACCGGGTACTCCTCCGCCTGCTCCGCCTCGTCGTAGACCTGGATCTCGTGGCCGTAGACGATGGTAGTGCGGCGGGGCTCGCCGTACTTTTTGGCGGCCTCGGTCAGCTCCTCCACCAGGATCTTCTTTACCCGTTTGGGGCTGTTCAGGATGTCCTCCAGGTCCTCGATCTCGTCCTGGAGGGCGGCGGTCTCGTTGACCCGCTTTAGGATATACTCCTTGTTGATGTTGCGCAGCTTGATCTCCGCCACGTACTCCGCCTGAGTCTGGTCGATGCCGAAGCCGATCATCAGGTTGGGGATGACCTCGGACTCCTCCTCCGTCTCCCGGATGATCTTGATGGCCTTGTCGATGTCCAGGAGGATGCGCTTGAGGCCCTTTAAGAGGTGCAGCTTGTCTTTGCGCTTTTGCAGCACGAAGTACACCCGCCGCCGGACGGACTCCGTGCGCCAGGCGGTCCACTCCTCCAGAATCTGCCGGACCCCCAGCACCCGGGGCTGTCCGGCGATCAGGACGTTGAAATTGCAGGAGAAAGAGTCCTCCAGCGGCGTCTGCTTGTAGAGCCGGGCCATGAGCTTGTCCGGGTCCGCCCCCCGCTTGAGGTCGATGGTGAGCTTGAGGCCGGAGAGGTCCGTCTCATCCCGCATGTCGGCGATCTCCCGGGCCTTACCGGCCTTGATGAGCTCCGCCACCTTGTCCAGAATGGCCTCCACGGTGGTGGAGTAGGGGATCTCCACGATCTCGATGAGGTTCTCCTCTTTGACGTAGCGGTATTTCGCCCGGACCTTCACGCTGCCCCGGCCGGTGGAGTAGATCTCGTTCAGGGCGGCGGGGTCCAAAATCAGCTCGCCGCCGGTGGGGAAGTCCGGGGCCAGCAGGGTCTCCGTGAGGTCGCAGTCCGGGTTTTTGAGGTAGGCGACAGCGGTGTCGCAGACCTCTTTCAGGTTGAATCCGCAGAACTGAGAGGCCATGCCCACGGCGATGCCGGTGTTGGCGGACACCAGGATGTTGGGGAAGGTGGTGGGCAGCAGGGCGGGCTCTTTCATGGAGTTGTCGTAGTTGTCCACGAAGTCCACGGTGTCGCTGTCGATGTCCTTGAAGATCTCCTGGCAGATGGGGGCCAGCTTTGCCTCGGTGTACCGGGGGGCGGCCCAGGACATATCCCGGGAGTAGCACTTGCCGAAGTTGCCCTTGGAGTCCACAAAGGGGGCCAGCAGGGCGCCGTAGCCCCGGGAGAGGCGCACCATGGTGTCGTAGATGGCGGCGTCGCCGTGGGGGTTTAAGCGCATGGTCTGGCCCACGATGTTGGCGGACTTGGTCCGCGCCCCGGTCAAAAGCCCCATCTTGTACATGGTGTAGAGGAGCTTTCGGTGGGAGGGCTTGAAGCCGTCGATCTCCGGGATGGCCCGGGAGACGATGACCGACATGGCGTAGGGCATGTAGTTGGTCTCCAGGGTGTCGGTGATGGGCTGTTCCACCACCGCGGCGTGGAGACCCAGGACGTTGGGGTTATTCACCTTGGGCTTGTTTTCATTTGGCGTCTTCTTCTTCGGCATATCGTCTCGTTGTTCCTTTGCTCATAGTTTCCCCGCGCCGCGGCGGATCAAAATTACTGAACGGAGGCAAGCACCTGCTCCGCCGTCAGGCCGGGAACGCCCTTGACGGGGGTCTTGAACAGCTGGTCGTCAAACAGGGCGGACTGGGCGGGGTCGGCTTTCATGGCGGTATAGATCTTCCCCCGCTCGGTCTCCCAGATATTCTGGTTCAGCACATTGTTTCTGGCCCACCAGTTGTAGCCGTCCAGGTAGTTTTCGTAGGCCTCGTCCCAGCTTTTGAAGTTGTCGTGGAGCAGCGTGGCCGCCGGCTCCAGCAGGGCCAGGGCCTCGGGATAGGTGACGTAGCCGGCCAGATACCCCCACTGGACCAGGTTGCTCATGCGGAAGAGGTCCCAACAGAGGATCCCCCGGTCTCCCCATTTTTCACTCAGCTGCTTCGTGTAGGGGAACATATATTGGTCCATCCCCTGGGCGTTTTTCAGCAGCTGCTGATACTCCGCCGCGGACAGGCTCTTAATCAGCGCTGCGTCCGTCAGGAAATCGACGTTGTGGCCAAAAAGGGTCATTCTGCACACGGTGTTGATCAGGTCCTCCCGGCTGGTGATGTCCCAGTTGCCCTTAAAGGTGGTTCGGGCATAGTCCGGGCCGGTGGTATCCAGCCGGTTGGTCACACGGCTGCCCACCGCGGCTCTGCCGTACCGGCACTTGCCGCCAAAGGTCCCCACCTGATCCGCGTTATTCAGAGCGCCCAGCATGGCGCCCATTGGCAGCGCCCACGCCTCCAGATTGGAGGGCTTCACGGCGTCCCGATTTTCCGTAATCGCCGCCTGCTGCTTACCCGGCAGCATCTCCACAGTCTGGCCCAAAAGCTGCTCCAGGCTCTTTACCGGGACATACATCCGCCCATCCTCCAGTAAGGGCGCGGAGGACATCTGGACAGACTTCTTCCCGACAGATGCCTGCTTGCTGCCAGCAGAGACCACGGCAGTCACACCCGCCCGTTCCAGGGTCATCTTTTTTCCGGAGAGCGTCACGGCAGCCCCCATCAGTTCAGCCAACCGTCCCAGCGGCACAAAGGTCTGCCCGCTCCGGATGACGGCGATCTGGTCCTCCCATTTTGATCCGTCCCGCAGGGAGCGGTTGGGACAAACCAGTTTGCCGTCCAGCGTGACAAAAGTCAGCCCTTTGACCATACTCAGCTGCTTGGGGGAGAGGCAGCTCAAAAAAGCGTTGTCCAGCAGCTTCTCCATAGTAAAATCCGGATAGGCCAGAAGATATTCCATGGCGGCCACAAACATGCCCAGTCCCCTGTCTGTAAGGTCCTGGCTGTCCGGCACTTTTAGCAGAAGACAGCGGGCATTCCAAAGCCGAAACGCATAGTGCGCGGGTTCCTGCCCCTTTAGATTGTAGGCGGTACTGTCCAGGCGGTTCTGTAAAGCGACCGTCTTTCCCTGGGCCAACGCGTTTGCGTTATAGCGGAAATCCAGCAGGCCGCATTCAAAGCAGATACTGGCTTCCCGGCTCTGCCGCAGCGCCTCGTAATCGCTGTACAGCGGCGCGCCTTTTTCCGGCGCCAGATGTCCTGCCGCGGCGTCGGCCCGCAGGCGGAGAATCCGGTCCCAGGTCTCCTTTTGATATGCCTCGCCTTTTTCAAATAGGACATACTCCTCCGCTTTCACCCAGTCCGGCGGCGCGGGCTTCGTCTCCGCCGCCGAGGCGGCGGGGGCCGCCAGCGCCAGAAGCATCACCACAGAAAGCGCCAGGGAAATCAACCGTTTCATCGCTACGTCCTCCTCATTTTTTAATCTCCCGCCCCCGGGGCGGCGGAATTACGAGATATCCGCCATCTCCAGATACTTGTACCCGTTCTCCGCGATGTGGTCCTTCCGCCCCTGGAGGTTGTCCCCCAGCAGAAGGTCGAACACCTCCGCCGTTCGCTCCGCGTCCTCCGGCATCACCCGGATCAGCCGCCGGGTCTCCGGGTTCATAGTGGTCAGCCACATCATGTCCGGCTCGTTCTCTCCCAAACCCTTGGAGCGGTCGATCTTGTATTTCTTCCCCTCCAGGTCTTTCACAATATCATTCTTCTCCTTGTCGGAGTAGGCAAACCAGGTCTTCTCCCCGCAGTTGATCTCAAAGAGGGGCGTCTCCGCGATATACACGTACCCCTCCCGGATGAGGGTCGGCGTCAGGCGGTAGAGCATGGTCAGCACCAGCGTGCGGATCTGGAAGCCGTCCACGTCGCCGTCGGTGCAGATCACCACCTTGCTCCAGCGGAGGTTCGAGAGGTCAAAGGACGCCACGTCCTTGACGTGCCTGTTTGTGACCTCCACGCCGCAGCCCAGGACCTTGATGAGGTCCGTGATGATCTCGCTTTTGAAGATGCGGGCGTAGTCCGCCTTGAGGCAGTTTAGGATCTTGCCCCGGATGGGCATGATGCCCTGGTACTCCGAGTCCCGGGCCTGCTTGACGCTGCCAAGGGCCGAGTCGCCCTCCACGATGTAGATCTCCCGCTTCTCCACGTCCTTGGTGCGGCAGTCCACGAACTTCTGCACCCGGTTGGAGATGTCGATAGAGCCGGAGAGCTTCTTTTTGATGTTCAGCCGGGCCTCTTCGGCTTTCTCCCGGCTGCGCTTGTTCAGCAGGACCTGCCCCGCGATCTTCTCCGCGTCAAAGGGATTTTCAATGAAGTAGATCTCCAGGTTGGACCGGAGGAACTCCGTCATGGCCTCCTGGATGAACTTGTTGGTGATGGCCTTTTTCGTCTGGTTTTCGTAGCTGGTCTGGGTGGAGAAGTTGCTGGAGACCAGCACCAGACAGTCCTCCACGTCCGCCCAGGTGATCTTGCTCTCGTTTTTCTGGTACTTCCCCTGGTCCCGCAGGTATTTGTCGATGGCGGAGACAAAGGCGGACTTGCTGGCTTTCTCCGGGCTGCCGCCGTGCTCCAGCCAGCTGGAGTTGTGGTAGTGCTCCACCACGTTGACCCGGTTGGAAAAGCAGACGGCGATACTGAGCTTCACCTTGTACTCCGGCTTGTCCGCCCGGTCCCGGCCCCGCTTCTCCGCCTGCCAGAAGACGGGGGATGTCAGGGCCCCCTCTCCCGCCAGCTCCGAGACGTAGTCGGAGATGCCGTTTTCATAGAGGAACTCCGTCTCGGTGAAAGTCCCCGGCTCCGTCTCGTCCCGGAAGAGGAACCGGACGCCGGCGTTCACCACCGCCTGGCGCTTCATCACGTCGGCAAAGTACTCCGCCGGGATGGCGATGTCCGTGAACACGTCCAGGTCGGGCAGCCACCGGGTGCGGGTGCCGGTCTTTCTGCTTTGGTTTTTGGGCAGGGGCTTTTTCTCCAGCTCTCCCACGATTTCGCCCCGCTCAAAGTGGAGACTGTACTCAAAGCCGTCCCGCCAGACGGTGACGTCCATGTACCGGGAGGCATACTGGGTGGCGCAGGAGCCCAGACCGTTGAGGCCTAAGGAGAACTCGTAGTTGTCCCCGCCCTCATTGTCGTACTTGCCGCCGGCGTACAGCTCGCAGAACACCAGCTCCCAGTTGTACTTCTGCTCCTTCTCGTTCCAGTCCACCGGACAGCCCCGGCCGGCGTCCTCCACCTCCACGCTGTGGTCCGAAAACCGGGTGACGGTGATGGACGTGCCGTGGCCCTCCCGGGCCTCGTCGATGGAGTTGGAGAGGATCTCGAACACCGCGTGTTCGCAGCCGTCCAGCCCGTCGGAGCCGAAAATGACGCCGGGCCGCTTCCGGACCCGGTCCGCGCCCTTGAGGGACGAGATGCTCTCATTGCCGTAATCCTGTTTCTTCGATGCCATAGATCCTCCAAAAAAGGGCGGAGACCGCCCTGAAAATACCAATATATCGTACTATATCACAGTTTTTTCCCAAGTTCAAGTACTCGCCGGCCAAATCCGGGACCGCCGCCCGGCGCCCGTCCCGGCCGACGGTGGACGTGCTCCTGTTTCGACCAAAAGTCCTCCTGCCGGAGACTGCGTTTCCCGCCCTTTCCCGTTAAAGAGTTTCCTTTTTCGGGAAAATGTTGTTGCCTGACAGTTTCCATAACGGCGCTGTCACCCGCCGAAAAACGCGCCGTCATCGGGTTTTGCACATTTTCCACAGAGTTTTCCACACTGTTATGTCAACCTTGTAATCTCTGAAAAAATCCAGCGGCGGGGACAACGTCCCTCCCCGCCGGGAGGACAGGGCCGCCTACCGGCGGCGCCCCAGCAGCAGCCCCGCCGCCCCCAGGAAGAGGGCGATGTCCGCCAGGTTGTAGACGTACCGCCCAAGGGGTCCCGGGGCCTTGGGGAAGCGGAGGTAGTCGTACACCCGGCCGTGGCGCAGCCGCTCCCACAGGTTGGAAAGACCGCCTCCCAGCACCAGCCCCGCGGCGGCGGGGTTCCGCCGGCCGCAGAGGACTGCCGCCGCCAGGGCCCCCAGGGAGAGGGCCAGCAGCGGCCCGCGCCGGATGGGCAGACCAAAGGCGGCGCCGTCGTTCCACAGCGCCGTCAGGCGGACTCTGCCGCCCCAGTGGTCCCTCTCCCGGCGCTCCGGGCGGCACAGGGCCCGCCGGAGCACGGCGCAGGCGGCGGCCACCGCGGCGGCGGTCAAGAGCATGGTCGTCATTTTGCTTCCTCCTCACCGGCACGCTTGGCCCGCTCCATGGCGGAGCGCACCGCGCCGGCCCTGGTCTTTTGGTTGTTGCGGCCCAGGGCGGCGGCGATCTGCCCCTGGACCCGCTCCATCTCCTCGTGGAAATTCGAGGCCGAGAGGCGCAGCGCCCCGTGGCCCAGGATAATCAGCTGCTCCGGCCCGTCGGAGGTGGCCACTTTCACCCGGTGCTTCCGCCCGATCTCGTAGGTGGCCCGCTCGATGTAGGCGTCCGCCGTCTCCGCCTCCCGGGTGTAGACCACGTGGATGTTGTGGTACTTCTCCACGGACCCCAGGCCCTCTTTCACCTTGTAGGCGTCAAAGACCACGATCACGCGGCACTTCCGGCAGCCCTGGTAGTTGCAGAGGAGGTCGCACAGCTGCTTCCGGGCGGCGTCCAGGTTGTCCCGGGCGATGTCCTTCAGCTCGTCCCAGGCGAAGATGATGTTGTAGCCGTCCACCAGCAGATACTCCGGCCCGCTGTCCCGCTCCGGCACGGTCCGCCGCTCTCCGGTCTCCGCCGCCGGGGCCCGTTTGGGCTCTTTTGGGGGCAGGAAGTCCCGGCGCTTCACCGGGCCGTAGGTCCGCTCGAAGATGGCCTGGAGCTCCCTGTCCTGGGCCATGGCGCCGGCGTAGTCCGCCCGCTGCCGGAGGGGCCGGGGCGCCTCCGGGGCCTCCTCCGGCCGCTCCGGCCGCCATCCGCTGCTCAGATGGGCGTGGGCGGGCACCTCATTCCAGGGCACGGTATAGCCCCCGCCGTGGGCGCAGAAGACGGAGTCCGGCGTGTTCTCCACGTCCCGCTCCGGGTCGTAGCCCAGGGCCTCGATCACCGCCTCCGCCTCCCCGCAGGGGCGGCAGCCCCCGGGGGTGCAGGAAAGACGTCCCAGCCCCCGGGTGTAGGCCGCCACCTCCCTGGCATAGTCCCCCAAGGCCGCCACGGGGACGGAGCCGGTGATCACGGCCTCCTCTCCCGCCGTCTCCGGCGGGGCGGTCTCCCCGTTCATCCGCTGGATGTCGCTGATGGCCCGGCCCGCCTGGGCCGCCGGCAGCTCCAGGCGGAAATCGTACCAGGGCTCCAGCAGCACGCTCTCCGCCTGCATCAGCCCCTGGCGCACCGCCCGGTAGGTGGCCTGGCGGAAGTCCCCGCCCTCGGTGTGCTTCTCGTGGGCCCGCCCCGTCAGCAGGGTGATCTTCATATCCGTGATGGGGGACCCGGTGAGGACCCCCAGGTGTTCCTTTTCCGCCAGATGGGTCAAAATCAGCCGCTGCCAGTTGAGATCCAGCACGTCCGTGGGGCAGGCGGCGGCCAGGATCAGCCCGCTGCCCCGGGGGGCCGGCTCCAGCAGCAGGTGGACCTCGGCGTAGTGCCGCAGGGGCTCAAAGTGGCCGATGCCCACCACCGGCGCGGCAATGGTCTCCCGGTAGCGGACAGACCCGCTGCCGAAGGAGATCTCCATGCTGAATCGCTCCCGCACCAGGCGCTGGAGGATCTCCAGCTGCACCTGGCCCATCAGCTGGACGCGGATCTCGTCCCCGCTTGCCGCCACGTGGAGCTGGGGGTCCTCCTCCTCCAGCTGCCGCAGGCGCTCCAGGGCGGTGTGGGGATCCGTGCCGTCCTCCAGAATCACCTGGTAGGCCAGCACCGGCTCCAGCACCGGCCCCGCCCAGTCCTCCTCAAAGCCAAGACCCTCCCCGGGGCGGGTGCGGCTGAGGCCCGTCACCGCCGCCACAGTGCCGGCGGGGGCCTCCTCCACCGGGCGGAACTTCGCCCCGGAGTAGATGCGGATCTGGTCCGCTTTCTCCGACCAGACCTGCTCCTCCGGCGTCCCCGGGCGGCGGTTGGTCAAAAGATCTTTCACCCGCAGCGTCCCGCCGGTGACCTTGAGGTAGGTCAGCCGGGCGCCCTGGCCGTCCCGGGCGATCTTGAACACCCGAGCGCCGAAGTCCGCCGGGTACTCCGGCACGGGGGCGTACCGCTCCAGCGCCGAGAGAAACTCGTCCACGCCCTCCAGCTTCAGGGCGGAGCCGAAGAGGCAGGGGAAGAGCTTCCGCTCCCGGATCAGCCGCCGCAGCTCCGCCTCCGGCACCCCGCCGCTCTCCAGATACCGCTCCAGAACGGCCTCGTCGCACACGGCGGCCTCCTCCGCCAATTGCTCCGGCGGCAGGGAGAAATCCGTGCAGCCCCCGTCCAGCCGGCGCTTAAGCTCCGCCAGCAGCGCCGCCCGGTCCGCCCCGTCCAGGTCCATCTTGTTGACAAACACGAACACGGGCACGCCGTACCGCTCCAAAAGCCGCCAGAGGGTCCGGGTGTGGGCCTGGACGCCGTCGGCGCCGCTGATGACCAAAATGGCGCAGTCCAGCACCCGCAGCACCCGCTCCGCCTCGGCGGAGAAGTCCACATGGCCGGGGGTGTCCAGCAGGGTGACCTCCAGCGTCTCCAGGGGCAGCACCGCCTGCTTGGAGAAGATGGTGATTCCCCGCTGGCGCTCCATGGCGTCGGTGTCCAAAAAGGCGTCCCCGTGGTCCACCCGGCCCAGCCGCCGGATGGAGCCGCCCCGGTAGAGCAGGGCCTCGGACAGCGTGGTCTTGCCCGCGTCCACGTGGGCCAAAATGCCCGCCGTCAGCTTTTTCATACAGCCCCTCCTCTCCGGAAAATTCGTAACAATCGATTTATTATACTATTGTTTCCCCTGGGGCGCAAGCGGAAAAGCAAAGCGGGGAAAACGCCTTGAATTTCTGTCAATTCCACAGTGGAAACGGGGCGGAATCTGTGGTATGGTTTGTTCCGTAAAAACTGGGAAGCGAGGTCTTTCTCCATGGTCAAACTGATCGCCAGCGATATTGACGGCACGCTGCTGCGGTACGGGCAGACCGCCCTGCCCCCGGCTCTGTTCGATTTGATCCGCCGTTTGCGGTCCGCCGGGGTGCTGTTCTGCCCCGCCTCCGGGCGGCAGTACCACTCCCTGCGGCAGCTGTTCGCCCCGGTGGCGGACGAGGTGTGCTTTCTCTGCGAGAACGGCGCCGTGGTCTTCGGCCCCGGCGCCGAGGAGACGGCCTCCGTCCTCTCCAAGACCCCCATGCCCCGGCGGGAGGCATTGGCCCTGACACGGGACATCCAGGCCCTGCCGTCCGCCTGCGCCCTGGTCTCCGGTCAAAATATCTCCTATCTTCCCCGGTGGCCGGAGGCGCTGGTGCAGGACTTTTGCTACTGGACCGGCAACCTGGTGCGGCCGCTGGACCGCGCGGAGGAGATCCCGGAGGACATTCTCAAGGTCTCCGCCCGCTGCCCCGACCCCGCCGCCGCGGCGGCGGAGCTGGGACAGCGGTGGGGGGAGCGGTTCCAGATGGCGGAGGCCGGCCCCATCTGGCTGGACTTCACCCTCTCGGACAAGGGCACGGGCCTCCGGGGACTGTGCCGGTCCCTGGGAGTGGACATGGCGGAGGTGATGGCCTTCGGCGACAACTGGAACGATGTGCCCATGCTGGAGTCCGCCGGGGAGCCCTGGCTGATGGCCTCCGCCGCTCCGGCCCTCCGGGAGCGGTTCCCCCGCCAGTGCGGCGACGTTCTGTCGGTGCTGGAGTCCCTCCTGGGGGAGCTGGGCGCGTGAGAAAAAACGCCGTCCCCTGGGAAAATCCGGGGGACGGCGTTGTAAAATTCGGAAATTTGTGGTATCATTCTCGTTGAATCAATTGAGAAAAGGAAGTTGACCAAACGTGGATACCTTTCAGACCAGACTGATGGAAAACGGCTATTTCCGTCAGGAGGAGCTGACCTTTGCCGACTGCGACCGGAACAAAAACGCCCGCGTCTCCGCTTTGCTCCGCAAGGCGGCCAACTACGCCGGCTACGACTACGACGCCCGGGGGCTGACCCACGGGAAGCTGCTGGAGATGCGCCAGGCGTTTCTCCTCTCCCGTCTGGCGCTGCGGATTCACCGCTGCCCCCGGGCCGGGGAGGTGCTGGACATCACCACCATGGAGGACGGCGTCAAGGGCGCCCACATGCAGCGGGTGTACGAGATGCTGGACCAGGCGGGGCGGATGTGCGTCTCCGCCCGCAGCGACTGGATTTTGGTGGACCCGGTGACCCGGAAGATTCTGCGCCCCGGCTCTTTCACCGCCAAGCCCCTGCTGCCCTGTGATAAGGAGATTGACTGCCCGCCCACCCGGAAGATCGTCCTGCCCCGGGAGGGGGCGGAGGAGCTGGGCGTCCGGACCATCCGCTGGTCCGATCTGGACGGCAACGGCCACGTGTACAGCGCCAACTACGGCGACATCGTGTGGGACTGCCTGCCGGCGGACCTCCAGGAGCGGGTGCCCCGGGAGTTCTATATCAACTACAGCAAAGAGGCCACCCTGGGGGAGGAGCTGCGCCTCCTGGGATCCCGGGAGGGGGAGACCTGCTGTTATGTGGAGGGTCTGGGCCCCGACGGCCCCTGCTTCACGGCGCTGTGCGTATTTTGAGGTGTGTACACAAGACAGGCGGCCCGGTTTTGCCGGGCCGCCTGTTCTATGCGAATTTGGGCACCCACACGCCGGCCGACGGCAGGGGCAGCTCCAGGGAGGGCCCCTCCAGGCGGTGGACCTGCTCCGGGGCCCACAGGGCCAGGAAGTCCTCCACCGGGGCGACGTTTGGCAGACCGTATGGATCGTGACGATAGTGCATGGGGACGACCCACTTCGGCCCCAGGGCCTCACAGACCCGCTTCGCCCCGGCGGCGTCCACGGTGTACACGCCGCCCACGGGGATCATCACCAGGTCCACGGGGCCGATGGCCGCGATTTGCTCCGGCGAGAGCTGGTGGCCCAGGTCTCCCAGGTGGGCGGCGGACAGCCCCCCGGCGGTGAGAATGCGGACGGTGTTCTCCCCCCGCAGCGCGCCGCCGCGGTCGTCGTGGAACACCGGAATCTCCCGCACGGCAAAGGGACTCTCCCGGGGAGGCAGCGGCTCCACCAGGTCCACGGCGCTGTGGTCAAAGTGCTGGTGGCTGCAAAAGACCCGGTGGGCGGCGGACCGCAGGGGCGGGTAGCCCTCCACGCCGGTGTAGGGATCCAGTAAAATCACGCAGCCATCCTGCTCCAGGGAGAAACAGGCGTGGCCCAGCCAGGTGAGTTTCATGGCAGGTCCTCCTCTGTCGATTTGGGGATGCCGCGCGGGCCTGCGCCTCCCCCCTGCGGGGCAGGGGGGAGGCGCGGGGCGTCAGTTTACCTTGGGGAGCTTGTCGAAGCTCCGCTGGAGCTCCTCGTCGGAGGGGATGTAGTCCGTCATCTGGCCGTTGTGGAACTTCTCATAGGCCACCATGTCGAAGTAGCCGGTGCCCGTCAGGCCGAAGACGATGGTCTTGGCCTCGCCGGTCTCCCTGCACTTCAGGGCTTCGTCCATGGCGACGCGGATGGCGTGGCTGGACTCCGGGGCGGGGAGGATGCCCTCCACCCGGGCGAACTGCTCCGCCGCCTCAAAGACCTTGGTCTGCTCCACGGAGACCGCCTCCATGTATCCGTCGTGGTACAGCTGGCTCAATACGGGGCTCATGCCGTGGTACCGGAGGCCCCCGGCGTGGTTGGCGGAGGGGATAAAGCCGCTGCCCAGGGTGTACATCTTGGCCAAGGGGCACACCATGCCGGTGTCGCAGAAGTCGTAGGCGAAGCGGCCCCGGGTGAAGCTGGGGCAGGAGGCGGGCTCCACGGCGATGATCCGGTAGTCCCGCTCGCCCCGGAGCTTCTCACCCATGAAGGGGGAGATCAGGCCGCCCAGGTTGCTGCCGCCGCCGGCGCAGCCGATGATGACGTCGGGCACGATGCCATACTTATCCAGCGCCGCCTTGGTCTCCATGCCGATGATGGACTGATGCAGCAGCACCTGGTTTAAGACGCTGCCCAGCACGTAGCGATAGCCGGGGGTGGAGGTGGCCGCCTCCACGGCCTCGCTGATGGCGCAGCCCAGGGAGCCGGTGGTGCCGGGGTGCTCCTCCAGAATCTTCCGGCCCACGGCGGTCTCCGTGGAGGGGGAGGGGGTGACGGAGGCGCCGTAGGTCCGCATGACCTCCCGGCGGAAAGGCTTCTGCTCGTAGCTGACCTTTACCATGTAGACCTTGCAGTCCAGTCCCAGGTAGGCGCAGGCCATGGCCAGGGCCGTGCCCCACTGGCCGGCGCCGGTCTCGGTGGTGACGCCCTTGAGGCCCTGGTTCTTGGCGTAGTAGGCCTGGGCGATGGCGGAGTTGAGCTTGTGGGAGCCGGAGGTGTTGGTGCCCTCGAACTTGTAGTAGATCTTGGCCGGGGTCTGGAGCTTCTCCTCCAGGCAGTAGGCCCGCACCAGGGGGGAGGGGCGGTACATCTTGTAGAAGTCCCGGATCTCCGTGGGGATGGGGATGTCCCGGGTGTCGTCGTCCAGCTCCTGGCGGATCAGCTCGTCGCAGAACACGCCCCGCAGGTCGTCGAAGGTCATGGGGGCTCCGGTGGCGGGGTTCAGCAGGGGAGCGGGCTTCACTTTCATGTCCGCCCGGACGTTGTACCAGGTCTGGGGCATCTCGTCCTCGGAGAGATAGATCTTGTAGGGGATCTTGGTTTCGGTCTTCATCATGATGACTCCTTTCAATCGACCGGTCCTTTCTGCGGAGATGCGTCAAAAAAAGACCTTCATCCCAACGAAAAGGACCTGCAACAGGTTCCTTTGGGACAAAAGTCTTGAAAACTTCTGCGGTGCCACCCAAATTGGCGATACAATCGCCCGCTCGGCGGTATGCAAACACATACCTTTCCTTGGTAACGGGGGAAAAGCCCGTCGGCGCCTAATTGGAGCTCCCGCCCCGTTCGGCCCGCCCTCAGCAGTCCATTCACCGGAGTTGTTCCTGCCGCCCTTGCACTGCCGGCGGCTCGCTGGGAGAAACGCGCTCTGGGTACTTCTCTGCCTCATCGGTTTTTGCTTTGAACTTGGGGACAGTATAAACCCGGGGACGGCGGTTGTCAATCCCCCGCCGTCATTTTTTTTCAGATGTGATAAAATTTGCGGGGGAGACGGGCCCCGATTTTATCACTCCTGTGAAAAAACGGCCCATCCGGGGCAGGGCCGTCCCGAATCCGGCGGATACCCCGCAGCGCCCTGCCAGATTTTCCCACACCGGAATTGTTACCGAATTGAAATGGTTTTCTCCTTTGGGTATGCTATAATAGAATCATTCAATACGGGAGGAGGCTGTTTCTATGATGTGGCTGTGGTTGTGTGCCGCCGTCCTCTTCGGTGTGGCGGAGGCCGCTACGTCGGGGCTGATCTGCGTCTGGTTCGCGGTGGGCGCCGTGGGGGCGTTTTTCGCTGCGCTGGCCCATTTGAGCCTGACGGTTCAGCTGGTGATTTTCGCGGTGGTCTCCGCCGCGGCGCTGGCGGTGACGAGGCCGCTGGTGCAGCGGTTCGGGCGGGAAAAACCCGTTCCCACCAATGCGGACCGTGTTCTCGGCAGGACCGCCGGCGTGACGGAGGACATCGACAACGACGCCGCCACCGGCGCGGTATACGTAGACGGCAAGATTTGGACCGCCCGCAGTGCCGGCGGAGAGGTGATCCCCGCCGGGAGCCGGGTGGAGATCCAGCGAATGGAGGGCGTAAAGCTCTTTGTAAAAAAACTTACGGAAAAAGCGGAGGTAGTGTCATGATTAACTTTGGAGTCATCGCAGTCGTTGTTCTGATCGTGCTGATTCTGGTTCTGCTGATCAGCAACATCGTCATCGTCCAGCAGTCCCGGGCCTATGTGGTGGAGCGGCTGGGTGCGTTCCGGGCGGTGTGGAACGTGGGACTGCACCTGAAGGTGCCTTTCATTGAGCGCATCGCCAAGAAGGTGTCGCTGAAGGAGCAGGTGGCGGACTTTGCCCCCCAGCCGGTCATCACCAAGGACAACGTCACCATGCAGATCGACACGGTCATCTACTTCCAGATCACGGACCCCAAGCTGTACACCTACGGCGTGGAGCACCCCATGAACGCCATTGAGAACCTGACGGCCACTACGCTCCGGAACATCATCGGCGACATGGAGCTGGACCAGTCCCTCACCAGCCGGGACATCATCAACTCCCGGATGCGGGCCATCCTGGACGAGGCCACGGACCCCTGGGGCATCAAGGTCAACCGGGTGGAGCTGAAGAACATCATCCCGCCCAAGGAGATCCAGAACGCCATGGAGAAGCAGATGAAGGCGGAGCGGGAGCGCCGGGAGTCCATCCTCCAGGCGGAGGGCACCAAGCAGTCCCAGATTCTGGTGGCCGAGGGCGAGAAGCAGTCCGCCATTTTGAAGGCCGACGCCGCCAAGCAGGCCGCCATTTTGAAAGCCGAGGGCGAGAAGGAGGCCCGGATCATGGCCGCCCAGGCGGAGGCCCAGGCCATCATGCAGGTGCAGCAGGCGCTGGCGGACTCCCTGAAGCTCTTAAACGCCGCCGCTCCCAACGACCAGGTGGTGAAGCTCAAGGCGCTGGAGGCCATGCAGAAGGTGGCGGACGGCAAGGCCACCAAGATCATCATCCCCTCGGAGCTCCAGGGCCTGGCGGGCCTGGCGGCCAGTGCCAAGGCCGTGTTTGACAGCGAGGAGCCCAAGGACGGGAAATAAGCAAACAAAAAGGAGAGGTCCGGCAGCCGAAAGGTGCCGGACCTCCTTTTTTCGTTGTTATGGGGCTATACCGCCTCCCGCGTCAATCTCCGCCGCCGGGGCGCCGGGCATAGGGTGTGGGGTCGTCCGTCAGGCCCACCAGATAGTCGATGGAGACCTTGTAGAATCTGGCGATCCGCATCAGAATTTCTACCTTTGGCTCCCGGCTGGCCAACTCATAATTCTGATAGGCCCTCTCGGTGATATCGCAGTAGACAGCCACTTCCCACTGGGTCAAATTGTTCTCTTTTCTGCACCCCCGCAGACGCTGTGCCAGTAAATCTCTCATATACAGTACACCTACAGTTGTTCTTGACAAAATTAGTATACTGGGAGTAAAATGGTCGATATACGAATGGTCATTCGTGATTTTGCTACAGCTGGAGGCGAATCCATGGACCTTTCCATTTTTGAGGAGCTCTATGCCCAAGCCATTGGCAGAGAGGCGCTGAAATACCTGCCCAGGGCAGATGTGCGGGAGGCTGCGGCACAGGAGGCCAGATCCGCCGCGCTGCAGGTGCTGACGGAAATCAAAACCATCCTGGACGATGATACCCTGGATGACCCCGCCTGCTTCCGCCGCATCGACGCCATTGTGGACGCTTTCCACAAAAGCGGCATCAGCACCATCCGCCACGACTTTTAATACCAGACTATATATGAACACGAGAGGGACCCTTTCCGGGTCCCTCTCGTGTTTTATTCCGTATACTATTTTACTTCACAATCAGCGTCTTCCCGTCCATCTCCGGCGGGCAGGCCAGGCCCATCACGTCCAGGATGGTGGGCGCGATGTCCGCAAGACGGCCGTCTTTCCGCAGCTCCGTGCCGGCGCCGCAGAGGATGAACGGCACCAGGTTGGTGGTGTGGGCGGTCATGGGGCTGCCGTCGGGCTCCACCATCTGCTCAGCGTTGCCGTGGTCGGCGGTAATCATGGCGATGCCGCCCATCTTCAGCGTGGCGTCCACCACCCGGCCCACGCAGGTATCCACGGTCTCCACCGCCTTGACGGCGGCGTCAAAGACGCCGGTGTGGCCTACCATGTCGCAGTTGGCGAAGTTCAAAATCACCACGTCGTAGGCCCCGGACTCGATGCGCTCTACGCACTTGTCGCACACCTCCACGGCGCTCATCTCCGGCTGGAGGTCGTAGGTGGCCACCTTGGGGGAGGGGACCAGCACCCGGTCCTCGCCGGGGAACTGGGTCTCGCTGCCGCCGTTGAAGAAGAACGTGACGTGGGCGTACTTCTCCGTCTCGGCGATGCGCAGCTGGGTGAGGCCCATCTGGCTGAGGTACTCGCCCAGGCCGTTTTTCACCGTGTTGCGGGGATAGGCCACCTCCACATTTGGCATGGTGGCGTCGTACTCCGTGTTGCAGACGAACGTGACGGGGAAGAGCTGGCGGGTGAAGCCGTCAAAATCCGGATCCACCAGGGTACGGGTGATCTCCCGGGCCCGGTCGGGCCGGAAGTTGAAGAAGATAACGCTGTCGTTGTCGGAGATGGTGCCCTCGCTGTCGCAGACCACGGGCTCCACAAACTCGTCGGTGACCCCGGCGTCGTAGGAGGCCCTGACGGCGGCCACGGGGTCGGGGTTGTTCACCGCGCCCTCGCCGTAGACCATGGCGTCGTAGGCCTGCTCCACCCGGTCCCAGCGCTTGTCGCGGTCCATGGCGTAGTACCGCCCCATGACGGTGGCGATTTTGCCCACGCCGATCTCCCGGCACTGCGCCACAGTCTGGGCCACGAAGTCCGCGCCGGAGGTGGGGGACACGTCCCGCCCGTCCAGGAACGCGTGGATATAGACCCGGGTGAGGCCGCGGTCCTTGGCCATCTTCAAGAGGGCGAAGAGGTGGGTGAGGTGGGAGTGGACGCCGCCGTCGGACAAAAGGCCCATCAGGTGCAGGGCGGAGCCCTTTTCCAGGCAGGCGTCGCAGGCGTGGCGGTAGGCGGGATTCTGGAAGAAGTCCCCGTCGGCGATGGACTTGGAGATGCGGGGCAGGTCCTGAAAGACCACCCGGCCGCCGCCGATGTTGGTGTGGCCCACCTCGCTGTTGCCCATCTGCCCGTCGGGCAGGCCCACGTCCAGCCCGGAGGCGGACAGCTCCGTGTGGGCAAACTCCTGGAAGAACTGGTCCAGCCGGGGCGTTTTTGCGGCACGGACGGCATTGCCCTTTTCGGAGGCGCTCATGCCGAAGCCGTCCATAATAATCAGAGTAGTCGGTGTCTTGTTCATAAAAACCTCTCATTTCGCCATCCCGTTCCGCACCCGCAGGCGCTATAGGGAGGGGCCAGGGAACCGTAGGTTCCCGGTTGATTCGCCGGAGGCGAATCAAGAAATTCAAATTATTTTCGCCGCGGCGTGTACGTGGCGAAAATACCACGACCCGTGCACCCTTGGGGCGCACACACCAGTGACGCTGCGTCACTGGTGTCAGGACGCACCATCGGTAGACCCGCCGCACCCCCATCCGTTCCCAATCCCCCGGTAGAACAGGGGGAATAGCGGAGCCGGGCGAAGCACGGCGGAGCGTAAAGGGGGGACGTAGTCCCCTCTTTATTCCTGGTTCGCGGCGTTGATAATATCCACAAACTGCTCCGGCTTCAAAGCGGCGCCGCCGATGAGGCCGCCGTCGATGTCGGGCTGGGCCAGCAGCTCCGCGGCGTTCTTGGGGTTCATGGACCCGCCGTACTGGATGGTGACGGAGCGGGCCACCCGGGCACCGTACAGAGCGCGGATGGTGGCGCGGATGTTGGTGCAGACCTCGCCGGCCTGCTCGCTGGTGGCGGTCTTGCCGGTGCCGATGGCCCAGATAGGCTCATAGGCGATGATGCAGCGGCGCAGCTTGTCGGCGGGCACGCCGTACAGAGCGCTCTTCACCTGAAGGGCGATCCACTCGTTGGTGACGCCGGTCTCCCGCTGCTCCAGGCTCTCGCCCACGCAGATAATGGGATTCATGCCGGCGTTCAGCACGGCGTGGACCTTCTTGTTGACGGTGGCGTCGGTCTCGCAGAAGTACTGGCGGCGCTCGCTGTGGCCCACGATGACGTACTTCACGCCCAGGTCCTTGAGCATGTCGGCGGACACCTCGCCGGTGTAGGCGCCTTTCTCCTCGAAGTAGACGTTCTCGGCGCCCACGGAGATGCGCAGGTCCTTAAACGCCTTGGCGGCCGCGGAGATGTTGCAGGCGGGGACGCAGATCAGCGTCTCGCACCACTTGGCCCGGGGCATGATTTTCTTGATCTCCTCGGCGAACTTCTTGGTCTCGGTGGCGGTCATGTTCATCTTCCAGTTGCCGGCGATGACGGTCTTACGGTATCTGCGATTCATAGCGTTTCATGTCTCCTTTTGTTGATGATGGAACCCTGGACCCGGGACTGCCGCCATACCCGGCGGCGCTGGATCCACAGTGTGGAAATAAATGGATCGAACCTATACCTTATAGCGAAAAAACGGACGATTGTCAAGTATTTTCCCCGAAAAAAGCATTTTTAGTGATGCGGAATCCGGGGCGCGCCGGTGGTTAGGCGGCGGCAGGGGGGAACTATTTGTCCAGCAGGCAGGCCACGCCGGGGAGCTCTTTCCCTTCCATGAACTCCAGAGAGGCGCCGCTGGACACAGCCGAAGCGCCGCCAGCGGCGGAGGAAGCGAGGCTGTGTCGAGGAAGCGGCACGATTGGCGGCCCCGGCAGGGGACGGGAATCGTAATGCCGCGACGGTGGTTAGGCGGCGGCAAAGGGGGAATTATTTGTCCAGCAGACAGGCCACGCCGGGGAGCTCTTTCCCCTCCATGAACTCCAGAGAGGCGCCGCCGCCGGTGGAGATGTGGGTCATCTTGTCGGCGTAGCCCAGCTGCTGCACCGCCGCCGCGCTGTCGCCGCCGCCGATGATGGTGATGGCGGAGGTCTTGGAGAGGGCCTCGGCCACGGCCTTGGTGCCCGCGGCGAATTTCTCAAACTCAAAGACGCCCATGGGGCCGTTCCAGATCACGGTGCCCGCGTCCGCCACGGCGCCGCAGTAGAGCTTGACGGTTTCGGGGCCGATGTCCAACCCCTGCCAGCCGTCGGGGATCTCCCCGGAGGGAACCACCCTGCTCTCGGCGTCGGGGGCGAATTTGTCGGCGATGACGGTGTCCACGGGCAGGAGGAGCTTCACGCCCTTGTCCGCGGCCTTTTTCACCATGTCATTGGCGTAGTCTTTCCAGTCCTCTTCCAGCAGGCTGTCGCCCACCTTGCCGCCCTGGGCGGCGGAGAACGTGTAGGCCATGCCGCCGCCGATGATGATGGTGTCGGCAATCTCCAGGAGATTGTTGATGACGCCGATCTTGGAGGAGACCTTGCTGCCGCCCAGAATGGCCACCAACGGCCGCTTGGGATTGGCCAGCGCGCCGCCGATAAAGTCCAGCTCTTTCTGAATCAAAAAGCCGGAGACGGCGGGGAGGTAGGCCGCCACGCCGGCGGTGGAGGCGTGGGCCCGGTGTACCGCGCCGAAAGCGTCGGAGACGTACACGCCGTCGCTTCCCGCCAGAGCGGCCATCTTCTTGGCAAGCTCCGGGTCGTTCTTGGTCTCGCCCTTTTCAAAGCGGGTGTTCTGCAGCAGCAGGATCTCGCCGCCTTTCAGCGCGGCGGCCTTGGATGCCGCGTCGGGGCCCACCACGTCGTCCGCCAGAATCACCGGCCTGCCCAGCAGCTCGCTGAGACGCTTGGCCACGGGTTCCATCCGCAGCTCCTGGAGGGACTTCTTCCACTTCTCCTCGGTGAGGGAGGCGGGGTCCTTGCCTTTCTCGGTCTGCTTTTTGACCCACTTTTCAAAGCTGGCCTCCGGCTTGCCCATGTGGGAGCAGGCGATCACCGCCGCCCCCTGGTCCAGCAGGTACTGGATGGTGGGCAGGGCGGCCCGGATGCGCTTGTCATCGGTGATGACGCCGCTGCCGTCCTTGGCCATGGGCACATTGAAGTCGCAGCGCAGCAGCACCTTTTTGCCGGAGACATCCACGTCGCGTACGGTCTTTTTGTTATAGTTCATAGCGTTTCCTCCAGAGTCAATATCTTTGCGGCGCTGACGCGCCGGGGATCACGGAGTGCCGGCCATCTCGCCGGCGTCCAGCAGGCCGGGAAAGCCGGTCTGGCGCAGCGCCTCGTAGACGAGGACCGCCACGGAGTTGCTGAGGTTCAGGCTCCGGGCCTGGGAGACCATGGGCAGCCGGACGCAGCGGTCCCGGAACCGCTGCCGGAAGTCCAGGGGCAGCCCCGCCGTCTCCTTGCCGAAAAAGAGCCAGCTGTCCGCTGTGAAGCGGGCCTCGGTGTAGGGCCGGGGGGCCTTGGTGGTGGCAAGCCAGGCGTTTTCAGCGGCCTCGGGACGGCGGCGGAAGAGGTCCTCCAGGTTCTCGTAGTCGAAGACCTCCACCAGGTGCCAGTAGTCCAGGCCGCAGCGCTTCATGTTCCGGCGGATGGCGCTCTGGGAGATGTCGAAGCCCAGGGGGCGGACCAGGTGCAGCCGGCTGCCGGTGGCGGCGCAGGTCCGGGAGATGTTGCCGCAGTTCTGGGGGATTTCCGGCTCCACCAGCACGATATTGAGCACGGCGGCCCCCTTTCTCCGCGTTTCTCCGCGGCGCGCGGACCATATTCGGCACGGTAAAAGCATGAAACCCATTGTACCTCCTTTGAAAGGCAAATTCAACTATTTTGTGTAAAAAAATCGATTTTCTCAGAACAAACCGCGGGAAAGAGGACGACCATTTTGCATTGTGCTGAAAATTTGCCCCCAATTTTCGGCTGATTGTGCGCAATTCCGTAGGCTCTGACAAAAAAGCGGAAAAGGCACCAAAAAATTTGGGGAAATTTATTCAATAAATTCGCCGAAAATACTGGATTTTTTTGCGGGCTTTGCTATAATGGCAAGTGATAGCATGACTGCGGAGAGGGCGGGACCCGGCCGCCGTTTCCGCAGAGAGACACGACAAGGAGGGGAGCACCAATGGATCAGCCCAAGCGCGCCGTTCTGATCATGGAGGAGGACGCTCTGATTCCCGAGGATGCCAAACCGCTGATGCTGGAAGCCGTGCTGTTCTGCCCGGTCCTGACCTGGATGGGCAATCGATTGCTGGCCGACGGCGTGCAGCGTTTTTTTGTTGTCTGCGGCCCCCGCTTCGCGGCGGAGGCCCGGAGCTGTTTCCCGGCGGAGGCGGACGTGACCGTCTCCGAACAGCAGGGGGACCTGAACGCCTTTTTGAACACGCCGGACGCCACGGCGGTGCTGCTGCGTCCGGCGCTGCCCATGGAGGAGGCGGGCCCCGGCTTTGCCTACGCCGCCTCCGGCTATGAGCTGCAGGAGGCGTGGAAGAGCGGCCTGACCAACAAGGTGGAGGCGGCGGAGCTGCTCTCTGGCTGGGTGCCGCTTTTCAGCCTGGAGACCGTGGCGGAGCTGGAGCTGGTGATGCGGGACCGCATTGTAAAGCGGCATATTCAAAACGGCGTGCGGGTGCTGGACCCCGCCGCCGTGTATATCGACCCCCGGGTGGCCATCGGCCGGGGGACCGTGGTGCTGCCCGGCAGCATTCTGCGGGGGGAGAGCGTCATTGGCCGCGGCTGCGTCATCGGTCCCAACGCCATGGTGCGAAGCTGCACCGTGGGGGACGAGACGGAGATCAACGCCTCCCAGGCCAATGAGAGCGTCATCGGCAGCCGCACCCACGTGGGGCCCTTTGCCTACATCCGCCCGGGGTGCACCATCGGCGACGACATCAAGGTGGGCGACTTTGTGGAGGTGAAGAACTCCACCATCGGCGACGGCACCAAGATCTCCCACCTGACCTACGTGGGGGACAGCGACGTGGGCAAAAAGGTGAACTTTGGCTGCGGCACCGTCACCACCAACTACGACGGGTTCAAGAAGTACCGCTGCACCATCGGCGACGGCGCGTTTTTGGGCTGCAACACCAACCTGGTGGCCCCGGTTACGGTGGGGGAGGGCTCCTACACCGCGGCGGGCAGCACCATCACAAAGGAGGTCCCGCCGGACGCGCTGGCGGTGGCCCGGGAGCGGCAGAAGAACATCGAAGGCTGGGCGGCCAGCCGCCGGAGGCTCCACGGGAAAGACCGGTAGTATGGGAGAAGAGCAAATTTTTTGGAAGAAAAATTTTTAATAGAAAAGAGGGCTTGGAAATGATTTCTCACGGCAAGGACATCAAGGTATTCTCCGGCAACTCCAATCCGAGGCTGGCCAGCGAGATCTGCAAACTGATGGGCACCAAACTGGGTGAGTCCGAGGTGGGGACGTTCTCCGACGGCGAGATCTTCGCCTCCATGTACGAGACGGTCCGCGGCAGCGACGTGTTTGTGGTCCAGTCCACCTGTGCGCCGGTGAACAACAACCTGATGGAGCTCCTGATCCTCATCGACGCGCTCAAGCGCGCCTCCGCCGGGCGCATCACGGCGGTGATCCCCTACTTCGGCTACGCCCGGCAGGACCGCAAGGCCAAGGCCCGTGACCCCATCACCGCCAAGCTGGTGGCCAACATGATCGTGGCCGCCGGCGCCGACCGGGTGCTGACCATGGACCTCCACGCCGCCCAGATCCAGGGCTTCTTTGACATCCCCGTGGACAACCTGGCGGGCAAGCCCATCTTTGTGGACTACTACGCCAAGAAATTCGGCTCTGACTGCGAGAACATGGTGGTGGTCTCCCCGGACGTGGGCTCCGTGTCCCGGGCCCGGGCCTTTGCCCAGAACCTGCACATGAACCTGGCCATCGTGGACAAGCGCCGCCAGAAGGCCAACCAGTGCGAGGTCATGAACGTCATCGGCGACGTGCAGGGCAAGGACTGCATCCTCTTTGACGACATGGTGGACACCGCCGGCTCCCTCTGCAACGCCGCCCAGGCGCTGGTGGAGGTGGGCGGCGCCAAGAGCGTCCACGCCTGCGCCTCCCACGGTGTGCTGTCCGGTCCGGCCATCGAGCGGATCAACGGCAGCGCCATCAAGGAGCTGACGCTGCTGGACACCGTCCCCTCCATCGACCCCTCCCTCAGCGACAAGATCAAGTATCTGACAGTGGCCCCCATGTTCTCTGAGGCCATCGAGCGCATCTACCAGGAGGTTTCCATCTCCAAGCTGTTCCGGTAATCCGGCGGCCTCCTGCGGCATACCATGCTGATAGAGAATCACTGCGCAGGGCGGGAGAGTCGACTTTCCCGTCGCGGGCTGTCGAAAAAGACCTGTTGGGCTTTTTCGACAGCCCGCTGAAGTCCCCACTTTCAACCCGCCGTGCGGCTTGAAAGCCTCCCGCTTCGCGGGACAAACGCCTGCATGGCAGGCGTTTTCGAACATTCGATCCAATACGAGAAGGGCACCGTATCTCCGCGCTAAGAGCCGCCCTGCGGGCGGCCGCGCTCCGAAACGCATCTGCGGATGCAGCCCTCGGGCTCCCCCCGCATTGCGGAGAGCCTGTTTTTCTGTACGATAGTTTTCGACACGCTGAAGGCGGGAAAGGTGACTTTCCCGCCTTTGCGGGCGTTCAAAAGGAGCCGATTTTATGCTGTTTGGAAACAAGTCCGCCGCCGTGGACTGGCTGATTGCGGGCCTGGGCAACCCCGGCCAGAAGTATCAGAACACCCGGCACAACATGGGCTTTCTCACGGTAGACCTGCTGGCGGAGCAAAAGGGCGTGAAGCTGAACAAGGTGAAGTTCAAGTCCGCCTACAATATTTTGAGCTTCGCCGGGTGCAGGTGCCTGGTGATGAAGCCTCAGACCTATATGAACCTCTCCGGCGAGGCGGTGGGGGAGGCGGCGCGGTTCTACAAGATCCCGGCGGACCATGTGCTGGTGATCTACGACGACGTGTCGCTGCCCGTGGGCAAGCTGCGGGTGCGGCCCAGCGGATCCGCCGGGGGACACAACGGGATCAAGAGCGTCATCGCCCACCTGGGGACCCAGGACTTTCCCCGGATTAAGATCGGCACCGGGGCCCCCGCCGGCGGCGGGGAGGAGATGGTGGACTGGGTCATCGGCGTGCCCTCCCAGGCGGAGCGGAAGGTGCTCTACGAGAGCTTTGAGCGGGCCGTTCTGGCGGCGGAGTGTGTGATTGAACACGGCTGCCAGCGGGCTATGAACGACTTCAACTGACGGTCCGGGAACGTTTGAGATAGGGAAGCGGGCATGGAACAGTTTTTGAGACAATTGCAGACCCTCCCGGAGGTGGCGGAGCTGATCCGACGGGTGGAGGAGGGGGGCTGCCCCGCGGCGGTCACCGGCCTCCAGTCCATGCAGCGAGCCTGCGTGGGCGCGGCGGTGGCCCAGGGCGCCGGCCGGCCGGCGGTGTTCCTCTGCGGCGACGAGCGGGAGGCCCGGACCCTGGCGGGGGACCTGCGCACCGCCGTCGGCGTGGAGCCGGTGCTGCTGCTGAGCCGGGAGTGGAGCCTGCGGCCCGGGGCGGTGAGCTCCCGGGAGTGGGAGCGGAGCCGCCTGGCGGCGCTGTACGCCCTGGCCCGTGGCCGGGCGCCCCTGACCGTGGCCACCGCCGACGCACTGCTGGCCAGGACTCTGCCGCCGGAGCTTTTGACCAGTCTGACCGTCAAGCTGCGCCTGGGGGCGCGGGTGGATCCGGGGGAGCTGACGGAGCGGCTGCTGTCCGCCGGGTACGCCCGCTGCGGCCAGGTGGAGGGCGTGGGCCAGTTCGCCCTGCGGGGCGGTATCCTGGACGTGTTCTCCCCCCTGATGGACCAGCCGGTGCGGTGCGAGTTCTTCGACGACGAGATCGACTCCATGGGCCAGTTCGATCCCGCCACCCAGCGCCGGACGAAAAACGTGAAAGAGGCGCTGCTGCTGCCCGCCGCCGAGGTGCTGCCCCACTGTGCAGAGGGGGGCCTTGCGGGGCTGGGAGAGTCTCTGTGCGCCCTTTCGGAAAGATTGGTGAAAAAGCCCCGGACGGAGCAGGCCGCTCAGCGCCTCCGGGAGGACGGGGAGCGGCTGCGCGGCGGCGCGGACCCCGGCGGTATGGACCGGTATCTGGCGGCCATTTACCCGGAGGTGACGGCGGGGGTCCACTACCTGCCCCGGGACGGCGTGGTGTTCCTCTGTGAGAGCGGCCGGGTGGACGAGCGGATCAAGGGCGCCTTGCTCCAGACCCAGCAGGACGTGGAGACGCTGCTGGAGGCGGGGGTCATGGCGGGGGAGTACGCCCGGCTGACCCTCTCCGCCGAGGAGCTGTACGCCGCCCTGGAGGACTTCCCGGTGGTGATGGCGAACGCCCTGCCCACCTCCCGCTATCCCCTGCGGCCCAAGGGGCTTTTGAGCATGAACGTCCGGCAGCTCAGCGCCTACGGCGGAAGCCTGGAGGCCGCCGTCAGCGACCTGGCCCACTACCGGGAAAACGGCAGCGCGGTGCTGGTGCTCTGCGCCGGGGAGAGCCGGGCGAAAAATCTCCAGCGCCTGCTGGAGGAGCGGGACATTCCCGCCGTGCTGGACCTGAAAAACGCCGCCATGCCCCGGGCCGGGGAGGTGCGCATCGGCACCGGCGCGCTGTCCGCCGGCGGCGAGTGGCCCCAGCTGCGCCTGGCGGTGCTGACGGAGGGCCAGCTCACCGCCCCTGTCCAGCGGCGGATGAAAGTGAAGACCGCCTCCAACCGCCAGAAGCTCCAGTCCTACACGGACCTGACCCCCGGGGACCTGGTGGTCCACGTCCACCACGGCGTGGGTCGATTCGCCGGCATCCAGCGGATGCCCGTGGACGGCGTGGAGAAGGACTACATCAAGATCGACTACGCCGGGGGAGACTGCCTGTACGTGCCGGCCACCCAGCTGGACATGGTGTCCAAGTACATCGGCGGCGGCGAGGACCAGGGAGCGGCCCGGCTGAACAAGCTGGGGGGCACCGAGTGGGCCCGGCAGAAGACCAAGGCGAAAAAGGCGGTAAAGGATCTGGCCAAGGGCCTCACCAAGCTCTACGCCGAGCGCCAGCGCCGCCCGGGCTTCGCGTTCTCCCCGGACTCCGTGTGGCAGCGGGAGTTTGAGGAGGCGTTCCCCTACGCCGAGACCGACGACCAGCTGCGGGCCGTGGAGGAGATCAAAAGGGACATGGAGCGGCCCCGGCCCATGGACCGGCTCCTCTGCGGTGACGTGGGCTACGGCAAGACGGAGGTGGCCCTGCGGGCGGTGATGAAGTGCGTCCTGGACGGCAAACAGGCCGCCATTCTGGTGCCCACCACCGTGCTGGCCCAGCAGCACTACGCCACCGCCCTGAGCCGGTTCAAGGACTTCCCGGTGACCATCGAGGTCCTCTCCCGCTTTACCCCCCCGGGGGAGGCCAGGCGGATTCTCCGGGAGGTGCAGACCGGGGGAGTGGACCTTTTGATCGGCACCCACAAGCTGCTGCAAAAGGGCATGGCTTTCAAGGACTTGGGGCTCCTCATCATCGATGAGGAGCAGCGCTTCGGCGTCACCCACAAGGAGCGTCTCAAGGAGCTCAGCCGCCAGGTGGACGTGCTGACCCTCTCCGCAACGCCCATCCCCCGGACGCTGAACATGGCCCTCTCGGGCTTGCGGGACATGTCCTCCATCGAGGAGCCCCCGGCGGACCGCCAGCCGGTGCAGACCTACGTCATCGAGCACGACTGGGCCATTCTGGAGGACGCCATGCGCCGGGAGCTGAGCCGGGGCGGCCAGATTTACTACCTCCACAACCGGGTGGAGAGCATCGACCTCACCGCCTCCCGCATCCAGAAGATGCTGGGGGAGGAGGTTCGGGTGGTGACGGGCCACGGCCGCATGGGGGAGCAGGAGCTCTCCGCCGTCATGCAGGCCATGGTGGACGGGGAGGCGGACGTGCTGGTGTGCACCACCATCATCGAGACCGGCATCGACATCCCCAACGTCAACACCCTCATCATCGAGGACGCGGACAGGATGGGCCTTGCCCAGCTCCACCAGATCCGGGGGCGCATCGGCCGCAGTTCCCGCCGGGCCTACGCCTATATGACTTTCCGCAGGGGCAAGGTGCTCCAGGAGGTGGCCGCCAAGCGCCTGGCCGCCATTCGGGAGTACGTGGAGTTCGGCTCCGGCTTCAAGATCGCCATGCGGGACCTGGAGATCCGGGGTGCCGGCAACCTGCTGGGCCCGGAGCAGTCCGGCTACCTCATGAGCGTGGGCTATGACCTGTACCTGAAGCTTTTGGAGGAGGCCGTGCTGGAGGAGCGGGGCGAGGAGCGGAAGATCGAGACGGAGTGCTCCGCCGACCTGACGGTGAACGCCAACATCCCGGAGGGGTACGTCCCCTCCCCGGAGCAGCGGATGGACCTCTACCGCCGCATCGCCGCCATCCGGACCAACGACGACGCCTCCGACCTCTTGGACGAGCTGCTGGACCGCTACGGAGAGGCCCCCAAGTCCGTGCTGGCCCTGCTGGACGTGGCGCTGCTGCGCGCGGCGGCGGCCAGGGCCGGGGTGTCGGACATCTCCCAGAAAGGGGACGCCTTGCGCTTCCAGCTGGAGGTGTTCCGGCCCGAGGCCCTGGCGGCGGTGTGCAGCCTGGCCAAGTACCGCCGCCGTCTGGTGCTGGCGGCGGGGGAGACCCCGGCGCTGACGTTGAAGCTCAGCCCCGGAGAGGACGTGCTGGAGTCCGCCGTGGCCCTGACGGAGGACCTGCGCCTGGCCGCCGAGGAGGCGGAGAAAAAGGGAAGCTCTGATTAAATCAATGTGCGCAGATTTGCGCCAGAAATTTCTCCTGGCAAGGCAAAAAATCGCAGGAATCCTGTCGGATTTCAAGATTTTTTAACGCCGCCAGGAGGAATTTATGGCGTCAAGATGCGCGCAGGGATTTATTTAGAGCTTCCTGAATCATGAACGGAGCTCTCCCCGCATAGATTGTCTCATGGACAACCTGTTTGGGAAGGGAGCGGAGACCATGGCAAGACGTTTGACGGCCCTGGCCCTGCTGCTGTGCCTGACCCTGACCGCCTGCGGCGGCGGGGAGGACAGCCGGGGCCAGGGACTTTTTCAGGGCGCCGCCGGCGTGGAGGAAGAGGAGATCCTGCTGACGGTGGACGGCCGGGAGGTGCCGGCGTGGCGGTATCTCTACTGGCTGCGCCGCTGCTGCGGGCGGCTTTTGAAGCAGTACCGCGCCGCCGGACTGCCTCTGGACTGGAACGCGCCGGTGGAGGGGGGCACCCTGGCGGACTACGCCCGGGACCAGGCCCTGGCGGACACGGCCCTCTACGCCACGGTGGAAACCTGGGCGGAGGAGTACGGCTGCGCCCTGGACGAGGCGGATCTGGCGGCCATGGAGGCCGACTGGGCGGAACGGACCGCGGAGTACGGCGGGGAGGAGGCGTACCTCCGGTACCTGGCGGACATGGGACTGGACCGGCAGCGGGTGGAGACGCTCAACGGCGTGGGGCGGCTGTACGCCAAGCTGTATGGGCTCTATCTGGAGGAGGGCGGCCCCCTGGCCCCGGCGCCGGAGGCGCTGGAGGCCTTTGCCGTGGAGCAGGGGCGGATCACGGTGGACCGCCTCCTCTTCGCCGCCGGGGAGGACCGGGAGAGCGCCCGGCAGCGGGCGGCGGAGGCCTTTGCCCGGCTGAACACGGCGGAGGACCGGCAGTCGGAGTTCACCGCCCTGGCGGCGGCGGGAGACGACCGGTTGGGCCCGCGCACATTCACCCTGGGGGACGGGACGCTGGATAAAGAGCTGGAGGCGGCGGTCCGGGACCTGGAGCCGGGGCAGTGCTCCGGCATCCTGGAGACAGAGGAGGGGTTTTCCATCCTCCTGCGGCAGGAGACGGACCTCACCGGATTGGAGGAGACCTACTTCGACCACCTGCTCCAGGCGGCCGCGGAGGGGGCGGAGGTGCGTCTGACGGAGACCTACCGGGCCCTGGACGTCCCCGCCTTTGCCGCCCGCCTGGCGGAGGAGGACTGAGCACCTGTGCCCCGCCTGGGAACGCGGGCGCGGAGACGGTTCGTCGCCTGAAGAGGTCCGGCTTTTTCGTCAACTTGACGAAAAAGCCGGAGGTAATTGTCAAATATTTAACGAAAAGAGGGAATTGCACAGATTCCCATTGACGAAGTGGGAAATACCCTCTATAATAAAACTCACGGGGTACGGAGGGACGATAATTGTCAAAAAATTAACATCTCTCCCCCGAAAATATGTGCTCCATGGCGGTCCGAGGCCGCCGATAGAAAATTTTTATAAAACGGAGGAACATCATGAAAGACCTTTATATCGTCAACTGCTGCAGAACCGCCATCGGCTCTTTCGGCGGCAGCCTGAAGAACACCCCCGCCGCTGAGCTGGGCGCCATCGTGGTCAAGGAGGCTCTGAACCGCGCCGGCGTGAAGCCCGAGCAGGTGGACGAGCTGATGTTCGGCTGCATCCTGACCGCGGGTCTTGGGCAGAACGTGGCCCGCCAGGTCTCCATCAAGGCCGGCATCCCCTACTCTGTCCCCGCCTACACCGTGGGCATGGTCTGCGGCTCCGGTATGAAGTCTGTCATCGAGGGCGCCCGCTCCATCCTGGCCGGCGACGCCGACGTGGTGGTCTGCGGCGGCACCGAGAACATGAGCGCCGCTCCTTTCCTTTCCAACGACGCCCGCTGGGGCGCCCGCATGGGCGACAAGAAGCTGGTGGACGAGATGATCAAGGACGGTCTGTGGGACGCCTATAACAACTACCACATGGGCACCACCGCCGAGAACATCAACGACATCTGGGGCATCACCCGCAAGGAGCAGGACGAGTTCGCCGCCGCCTCCCAGCAGAAGGCCGAGAAGGCCCAGGCCGCCGGCCGCTTCGACGACGAGATCGTCCCCGTGCCCGTGAAAGTCAAGAAAGAGATCGTGGAGTTCAAGCGCGACGAGTTCCCCAAGGCCGGCGTCACCGCCGAGGGCATCGCCAAGCTGCGGGGCGCGTTCCCCGTGGGCCCCGAGTCCCCCAACCCCGAGGTGGTCCACACCTTTGAGGTCACCGGCAAGAAAGACGCCGAGGACAAGGGCCAGCAGCGCGTCACCGCCGCCAACGCCTCCGGCATCAACGACGGCGCCGCCGCCATCATCCTGGCCTCCGGCGAGGCCGTGGAGAAGTACGGCCTGAAGCCCATGGCCAAGCTGGTCAGCTGGGGCCAGGGCGGCGTGGATCCCAAGATCATGGGCGTGGGCCCCGTGCCCGCCTCCCGCGCGGCCATGAAGAAGGCCGGCGTCACCATCGACGACATCGACCTGGTGGAGGCCAACGAGGCCTTTGCCGCCCAGTCCATCGCCGTGGGCCGGGAGCTGGGCTTTGACCCCGCCAAGCTGAACGTCAACGGCGGCGCCATCTCCCTGGGCCACCCCGTCGGCGCCTCCGGCGCCCGCATCATCGTGACGCTGGTCCACGAGATGATGAAGCGCCCCGAGGCCAAGAAAGGCCTGGCCACGCTGTGCATCGGCGGCGGCATGGGCACCGCCGTTGTGGTGGAGAAGTGCTGAGGGGAAGCGCCGTAAATCCATAAAAAAGAGGAGCCGAAAGGCTCCTCTTTTTCCGTCATGGGAGAGGGACGAGGTCCTCTCCCTATTTTTTCACCGTGATGGCGTTGACGGGGCAGCGCAGGGCCACGCCGGCGGCCCGCTCGTACTGGCTCTCGTCGGGCTCCGGCAGAACGGTGGAGACCCGGTTTACCATGCGGAAGACGCCGGGGGCGGCATAAGCGCAGGCCCTGCATCCGATGCACTCGGCGGCGTTTACAGTGACAGTCATGGGAAAACCTCCTTTTTTCTCTGGCGCCGCCTTCATTATAGTACACTCCGCCGCCGTTTCCAAGGGGATTTTCCGTTTTGTCCGGGAACATTTCCCGTCGAAGAACCGTCTTTTTTATGGGCTGTGAGAAGATCCTGGCAGAGGTGGGTGAATTTTGTAATCAAATCAACATTTACTTTACCCGTCGGATGTGGTATTCTGGACAAGTATTATGTAGACCGGACCTCGCGTTTGAGGCGTGTCCGGCGGCGGCGAGCGCCGCCGGTGACGATTTGGAGGCAGACTATGAAACGACTATTCCGTAAGACCCTGGCGCTGTTCCTGGCGCTGTCCCTGATCCTCTCCCTGGGCCTCAGCGCCGCCGCGTCGGACGCCATGGGCGAGGACCTGACGGCCCTGGACACGCTGCTGCACCAGGAGACCCAGCTCTCCACCAACACGTTCTGGAGCACGGCGTACAACGATCTCCGGACGGAGAATCTGATTACATACACGCCCAATATGGACGTGACGCCCATCGTTACATACGGCCAGGTCCTCACGGACCGGAATTCCGTCACAGGCACGGCCCGGGAGCTGGAGAGCCAGGGCTGGCGGGTGGTGGCCGGCATCAACGGCGACTTTTACAACGTCAACACCGGGCTCCCCATCGGCCTCGTGATCTCCGAGGGCCAGCTCCGCAGCAGCGACGGCGGCTACTACGCCATCGGCTTCCGCGCCGACGGCACCGCCGCTATCGGAAAGCCCAATGTGAAAGTCACCGCCAATCTGGGCTATTTCGGCGCCGACGGTCTGGAGGCCTCCCGCCAGCTCGCCGCGGTGAACAAGGCCCGTGTGGCCGAGGGCGGGACCTACCTCTATACCTACGACTTCAACGCCAAGCACACCACCGGCAACACCGAGGCCGGGGTGGACGTGCTCTGCACCATCCAGGAGGGGCGCCTCTCCATCGGCGAGACCGTCACCGCCGTGGTGGAGCGGGTGGAGGAGACCACCTCCGCCACGGCCATGGGGCCGGACCAGATCGTCCTCTCCGCCAATTTGAAATCCGACGCCTACCATGTGGACGCCCTGCGGAATATCCCCGTGGGCACCGTCATCACCCTGGAGGCCAGCGCCGCCAGTGAGGAGTGGAACGACGTGGAGTACGCCGTGGGGGCCCTCTACTCCCTGGTGGCGGACGGCGCCGTGGTGGCGGGCCTGCCCACCGGCGTGAATCCCCGCACCGCCGTGGGCGTGCGGTACGACGGCTCCGTGATCTTCTACACCATCGACGGCCGCCGGGCGGGCCACTCCGTGGGGGCCTCCATGGACCAGGTGGCTAAGCGCATGATCGAGCTGGGCTGCTACGCGGCCCTCTGTCTGGACGGCGGCGGCTCCACCACGCTGTCCGTCACCGCGCCGGACAAGCTGGAGGCCGGCACCGTCAACCGCCCCTCCGACGGCGCGGAGCGGAAGGTCTCCAACCAGGTCTTTCTGGTGGCGCCCAACGCGCCCACCGGGGAGCTCAGCCACTTCTACGTCCAGGCGGACAACCAGTACGTGCTGGCGGGCAGCAAGGTGACCATCTCCGCCTCCGCCGTGGACACCAACTTCATCCCCATGGCGGAGGACTACCGCCTGAGCACCGACGGCGGCGACCTGGACGGCAATGTGCTGACCACGCCCCTCTCCGGCGGCGACGTCACCGTCACCGCCGGCAGCGGCCGCCGCAGCGGCTCCACCACCATCCACGCCGTCACCACGCCGGACGCTCTGGCCATTCGCAGCGCCGACGGCACCGCCCTCACCACTCTGGCCGCCGCCCCCGGCACGGTGACGCAGCTCACCGCCACCGCCGCCTACCAGCACAAGTCCCTGAAGGCGGACCCGGAGGCTTTCACCTGGTCGGTGGAGGGCAATATCGGCGCCATTGACCAGCTGGGGAACTTCACCGCGGGGCTTCCCGGGGAGGGGGCCATCATCGTCTCCGCCGGGGGGCGGAGCACCTCCATCCAGGTGACGGTGTCCAACCTCTCCATCCAGCCGGTGGAGAATTTTGAGAACGAGACCACCATTTTTGACGGCGTCTATGGCGAGGGGCTCCAGTTCAGCCGCTCCGCGGCGCCGGAGACCGTGCGCCTCGGCCGGGGCTCCGGCAGGCTGGACTACACCCTGACGGAGGAGCACCGGGCCCATTGGCGGGCTTTCCTGAACACGCCGGTGAACCGGCAGCTCTATACCAGCCTGAACCTGTGGGTCTGCGGCGACGGCTCCAATAACGTCCTCGCCCTGCTGTATACCGACGGCGGAGAGGAGCTCCAGGTCCTGCCGGTGACCACGCTGGACTTCACCGGCTGGAGGCAGGTGTCCGCGGCGATGCCCCAGACGGACTTCTCCATCCAGGGTCTGCAGATCAGCGCCGGGGAGCCGGTGTACACCTACGACGAGGAGACCGGGACGGAGATCGTCACCTACCCGGAGACCGCCCGCACCGGAACGGTCTACATCGACCACCTGGCCGCCTCCTTTGACAACACCGTGGATACCACCGTGCCCACCGTCACCGCCCAGATCAGCGGTGCCGCCCTCACCGGCACCGTAAAGGACGACGTGGACGGCGTGCTGTCCCAGACCTCCGTGTCCGTGCTCTATGACGGCGCGCCCCTGGCCTTTACCTACAACGGCAAGACCGGAGCCGTCTCCGCCGCCCTGCCGGCGGCGGACGGCGCGGCCCACCGCCTCACCATCACCGCCCGGGACGGCTCCGGCAACATCGGACGCAGCTCGGCGGACATCCCCGCCCAGGCGGCGGAACGCCGGTTCAAGGACACGGCGGAGTACTGGGGCGCGGACTACTGCGACTACCTGTACGACCACAACATCTCCAAGGGCTACACCGACGGGACGTTCCGTCCCAACCAGCTGCTGACCCGGCTGGACTTCTCCGTGATGCTGTACAACAGCCTGAAGCTGGACCCGGCGAAGTACACGGGCGTGTCCGTGCCCTTTGCGGACCTGAGCAAAATTCCGGAGTCCGCCCTGCCGGCGGTCCGGGCGCTGTACGCCGAGGGCATCGTCACCGGCACCCAGGGCAAGGACGGGAAGCTGTACCTCAACCCAGACGGAAACCTGACCCGTGCCCAGGCGGCGGCCATGATCGGCCGGAGCCAGGACAAAGGCTACGCCCAGGCGGGCCTGACGTTCGCCGACGCCGGGAAGATTCCCGCCTACGCCGCGTTCTACATCCAGACCATGGCGGCCCAGGGGATCATCAGCGGCTACGAGGACAACACGTTCCGGCCCAACAGCAACATCACCCGGGGCCAGATGGCCAAGATTCTCTACAATCTCAGGTGAGCTGTGTACGAAGCAGGCCCGCCCGGCGCGAAAGCGCCGGGCGGGCTTTTTCAGAAGTCATGGCGGGTGGTGCTGATACCGTGCCGGTAAAAGGTCTCCACGATGGCGTCGATCCGGCGGAAACGGGCGGGATCGTCCAGATTCTCGTCATTCAGGATGGCGCGGATTTCTGAGAGCACCTGAAAGGCCTCGGCATCTGCTTTCCGGGCCAGGGCCTCCAGGACATCTTCCCCGGAGAGAGATTTCAAAACCTCCATTCCGATGGTTTGGGCGTAAAGCTCCTTGAAAGTTGAATGTTCCATAAAATCCTCCTTTGACATTTGGTGGATGTCAATATTGGATTCAGGATACCATAAAATCACCTATATGACAATCACTAAATGTCAGGAGTGATTTTGTGTATAAGAACCGTGCTCCGGATGGGCGCTATAATATCTGCGGCAGACGAGTGGCTGCGCTGCGCAAAGCCAGATCGCCGAAATTGTCTCAGAGAGGATTTGCCGATTTGCTTCAGCTGAGCGGCTTGGATGTGGACAAAAACGCGGTGCAGAGGATCGAGAGCGGCCAGCGGTTTGTAACGGATATTGAGCTGAAAGCAATTGCCTGTGTTTTAGATGTCACTATGGAGGACCTGCTGGAATAGGAGCGCGGGATGCGCGCACAAAAAACCGCCCCGGGCGGCCGCTCGGGACTTGACAAAAAGTAGATGAGAACCTATAATGAAAATAGAAAGGGCGCTGCCGGTAGACGGTCAGCCCCCTGTATAGTTACAAGAAGTAACCGCTAGCTTGGAGGCAGGGCGGTTACTTCTTTTTATGTACCTGAATGAACAGGCCGCAAATGCCGATGATGACCAGGGAGTAAGCGAAGAGCTCACTGTATGTGACCATTGGGCAGCCCCCCTTTCATAGGATCAGGGGGCAAGAAGCTGCCCCCGTCAAGAGGGCTGAACCACCTACCGTTACTGACAGCGCTGAAAGATCGCTCTTTCCTGCTCTCAGAGTACCATATACTTCGGCAAAAGGCAAGGGAAAACGGAAACCGCCGCCCGTTTGGGCGGCGGCGCTCTTCTTAATATTGGGCTTTGCCCAAGACCGCGGGGGCTTTGCCCCCACACCCCCACCGCCCTTTGAAAAGGGCGGCCCTAAACTTTATCACATCTCTCTCCGACCCTCCAGCGCCCGCATCAGCGTGGCGTCGTCGGCAAACTCCAGATGCCCGCCCACGGGGATGCCGTACGCCAGGCGGGTCACCCGCACGTCGAAGGGCTTCAGGAGGCGGGCGATGTACATGGCGGTGGCCTCCCCCTCCGTGTCGGGGTTGGTGGCCATGATGACCTCCTCCACGCCCCCCCTGGCCACCCGCTCCAGCAGGGGCTTGATGGAGAGGTCGTCGGGCCCCACGTGGTTCATGGGGGAGATGACGCCGTGGAGGACGTGGTAGCGGCCGTTGTACTCCCGGGACCGCTCCACGGCGGCCACGTCCCGGGGGTCCGCCACCACGCAGATCATGGAGCCGTCCCGCTTGGGGGAGGCGCAGATGGGGCACAGCCCCCCGGCGGTGAAGTTCTGGCACACCGGACAGCAGGTGACGCTGCGCTTGGCGTCTATAATGGCGTCGGCAAAGGCCCGGGCCTCCTCCTCCGGCAGGCCCAGGACAAAAAAGGCCAGCCGCTGGGCGGACTTGCCGCCGATGCCCGGCAGACGGGCGAATTGTTCAACCAGCCGCTCCAGCGGCGCGGGGAAGTATTCCATGCGGGGTCTCTCCTTTTGGTTCCCCCTGACAGGGGAGGGGGGATTTTGATTTCTGCGGAATCCGCCTCGCGGGGGCGGGACGGGGGGTTCCCGGCCTCGGGCCGGGGACGGGGAATGCACCCCCCATTCTCTTTTCTCTGTCTTGCCAGAGAAAAGAGAATGCGCCGTGCACGGTGGAAGAGAAAAGAGAACGCTTGGGGTGCCCTCCGGAGTTTGCTCCATTCATCGGCAGTATGGCGCTTGATGCTGCTTGACGTAAGGACTTTCTTCTCTGCCCGCGCTTCGCGCATGGCTGGCCCCGTCCGGGGAAGAAAGTTCGTTTGCCGCCGGTAGGCGGGCAGACTTATCCGCCTGTGCCCGGGTAGGCGCGAAGCGCGGGAAGCGGCGCTAGGGGCCTTGCGTCAAAGCAGCAAAACAGCCTCGAAAGTATTTGCAAATGCGGGGACGCACCTCCGCGAGATAAAAAGTCAGACGCACCCGGTAGAAGTCTGGCGGTTTACATTGGCACCGATTCAGGACAGCCCCCGTATTTTTGGGCGAAATTTGACGAACGTCAAATTCTCGCCCCGGCGTTCTCTTGAATTGGGGCCCCCGCCGGAGCCCAGCGAAGCGGGTCTGGCGGGGAGAGGAGGAAGGAACGGAGCTCAAGCGGAATTTTCGGCGCCAGCCGGAAATGGAGCGGCGGAGTTTCTTCCGACGAGGACCGTGCACGGCCCGTTTCTCTTTTCTCTCGCAAGAGAGAGAAAAGAGAAATGGGGGGTGCATCCCCAGACACGCCGGAACGGCGTGTCGTTCGTCCCCGGCCCGTGGCCGGTTCCCTCACTCCCCCTGCTCCGGCAAAGGGGCGCGGCCCACCAGCTGGTCCAGGGTAACGCCGTAGAAGTCAGCCAGTTTGACCATGAGAGGGGCGGTTGGGTCCCGCAGATTCTTTTCATACCGCTGATAGGTCATGGCGGAGATCTCCAACGCCCTCGCCACGGCTTCACGGGAAAGCCCTCGCTTTTTCCGCAGTATTAGCAGGTTTTTCGACAATGCTTCCATAATACTCCTGATAAATGACTTGACAACATTTTGCAGTCGGGCTATAATGGTTAAAACCAAATGGTATTAACTAAATGGATAAAAGGAGGGCGTTTATGAATTCTCTCGCAGACGTGCTTTACAACTACGCCCAGGAGCACCGTGTTGCGGACCGCCTCCAGACGCGGGAATACCGCCGGCTCTCCTCCGGTCTGGAGGAGGAGTGGGAGACCTTTCGCACGACGCTGACGGCGGAACAGGAACGGCGGCTGGAGCTCCTGCTGGCCCGGCAGTTTGAGGCCGGCTGCTTGGAGGACAGGGCGTCTTTCCTGGCGGGGGTCTCCGTGGGCCGGGAGCTGGCCCGGCTTTAGGCCCGGTCCCCCCGCAGCTGGGCGATGCGGGCCGGGATGTTCGCCGCCTTGTACACGGCGCTGCCGGCCACCAGCACGTTGGCCCCGGCGTCGATGCAGATCTGGCAGGTCTCCGGAGCCACGCCGCCGTCCACCTCCAGCTCACAGGCGGGATTTCTCTCGTCAATCAGCCTCCGCAGGGCGGAGACCTTGGGCATCATATCCGCCATGAAGCTCTGCCCGCCAAAGCCCGGCTCCACGGTCATCACCAGGATCAGCTCCACCTTCTCAAGGTACGGCAGGGCCGCCTCGGCGGGGGTCTTGGGCTTGAGGACGATGCCCGCCCGCTTGCCCTTGGCGTGAATTTTGTCGATGGCCGCGTGGATGTTTGCCTCGGTGTCCGCCTCCACGTGGACCGTTACCAGGTCCGCCCCGGCGTCGCAGAACTGCTCCACGTACCGCACCGGCTCCACGATCATCAGGTGGACGTCCAGGGGCAGCGTGGTGGTGGGCCGGATGGACTTCACCACCGGGATGCCGATGGAGATGTTGGGTACGAACACCCCGTCCATCACGTCCACGTGGACGTAGTCGGCGGTGGAGACGCGCTGAATGTCCCGCTCCAGATTGGCAAAATCGGCGGAGAGGATGGAGGGCGCGATCTTAATCATGGAAAACTCCTCTTTTCTCTTTTGAAGTCCGGATTCCGGCGGGGACAGGCGGCGGGCGGCGGGTGACGGAGGGCGGGAGCGGTGCATAGGATGGTGCAAGCGGATCGGGCGCCCCCAGTCAACAGCTCCGCGCAGCATCCGCCCCTGGGTGCGGCGCCGCCGCTTTTTTGAATAGGGAGCCGGCGGAAACGCCGGCTCCCATCTGCGCGTTTCCCGATGGCAACAGTGTAGCAGACTTCCGCCGGAAAAGCCGGCTCCCATCTGCGCGTTTCCCGATGGCAACAGTGTAGCAGACTTCCGCCGG
>CANAWG010000004.1 GCA_947365245.1 uncultured Oscillibacter sp.
TCAGGTTCTAGTGTCCTTTACGGACGTGCGGGTTCAAGTCCCGCCTCGCGCACCAAATCAATAATCGGCACTGCTCTGTGAGGCGGTGCCGATTATTGAAAATTTGCCCGGGAGGGATGCGTATGCTAGATTACAAAGCTATGTATTATCACTTGGCGGGGCGTATGGCGACTGCGATCGATGCGCTGGAAGCGACCACCAACGCGCTGGTTGACATCACCGAAAAGCTGAAGCTGGCGCAGCAGGCCACGGAGGAAATGTTCATTTCCAGTCCTGACGACGATGTGGATCCTCTGGATGACGGATCGGTTTCAGAGTAAGGGCTGCGATCTGCAAATTTTACAATGTACTATACAGATGAAAGAGAGAGGCAGCCGCCCCTCTCTTTTTTTGGCACACCGCTTTCGCCTGCGGAAACGGCGGCTGCTTCGTCCGGACCTGCAGGGGTGACAAAGCGCCCTGAGGGGTGCGGCGGGACCGATTACGATCCCGCGGGGAGAACCACGGTTCACCCCGCAGGCACCCCTCCCTGCGCACATCCACCATTATTCTGACGATAGGGGATGCGGTAGGGCTCCGCGCCCCGCTCCGCGCGCTTTTGCGTCAGCCAGGCCCGCAGGGCCGCCGCGCCCTCCTCCGTCCACGGGAACGTCTCCGTCTCCACATCCTCTGCCAGCTCGAAGCTGGTGTTCTCATACACCCAGGCCTGAATCCTGCCGTCGCCGATCCAGCCCTCCCGCTGGAAGCGGTAGCGGAACGTCCCCAGGCTCCCGGGGTATATCGCCGCCTTGGTGAAAAAGCCGCTGTCCAAAAACGCGAAATCGCTCTCCATGCCGTCGTCTCCTCAAAATATGATCCGCACAGCCCCGGCGGGGCCGAGCTTCCTTAAACCGGTTGCGAAACGGGAAAAAAGGAGGTATACTGACAGAACACACCAATGAGGAGGCCTGTCTATGAAGATCCTGGTCCTTTCCGACTCCCACGGCAATGTGGACAATATGATCCGGGCGGTGGAGCGGGAGTCCCCCCGGGCCATCTTCCACCTGGGGGACTGCTGGCGGGACGGCCAGCGGCTCCACGACCGCTTTCCCGAGATCCCCTTTGAACAGGTGCCCGGCAACTGCGACTTCCGCTCCCAGGAGGCCGCGGAGCGCCTGGTATGCCTGGAGGACAAGCGCATTCTGCTGTGCCACGGCCACACGTTCGGCGTCAAGCAGTCCCTCCTCGCCGCCGGGTACGCCGCCGAGGAGCAGAACCTGGACGTGTTCCTCTTCGGCCACACCCACCGCCCACTGGTGGATCTGCGGGGCAGGACCCTCTTTTTGAACCCCGGCAGCATCGGAGACTACGCCCATCCCTTCTACGGGGTGCTGACCCTCTCCGGCGGCAGAGCCGACGGCCGGACCGTCCCCCTGGATTGACGGCGCGCCGGAGCGCCTTTTGGCTGCGGATAGTCCGGCCGGCCCGCGTCAGCGGGCCGGCCTTTTTTCGATGTAGACTTATGCTGTCGGGCTCTCCAGCGCCTCCAGATACTCCTCCAGACACTGGCCGCTGTCCCGCATGGCCAGGGCGGTCTCCTTGCCCACGTAGCGGTAGTGCCAGGGCTCATAGCCGATGCCGGTGATCTCGCTCTTCTCCGAGGGATACCGCAGGATGAAGCCGTACTCCCAGCAGTGCTCCATCAGCCACTGCTGCTCCGCCGTGCGCTCCTGCCGCTTGGTCAGCCCCTGGTAGCCGGCGGACACGATGTCCAGGGCCAGGCCCGTCTGGTGCTCGCTGGTATTGGGGACGGCCACCCAGCGCCCCGCCTCTTTCACCGCGCTCTCCCGGCCGTATCCGGCGGCGCGCAGGCGGGCGATCTTGTTGTTGTACAGCCGGGTCTGCACCGCCTCCGTGCGGTAGGCCGAGCAGATCAGAGGCCGCAGGCCCGCCTCCCGGCAGGCCACCAGCATCTCCTCCAGATCCTCGAAGATCCGCTTGTCCACTTTCAGCCCGCAGGAGGCCAGGGTCACCAGCTCCACGGAGAAGTCCTCCGGCAGGGTGTTCCAGGGGTTCACCAGCAGCAGCTTCCAGTCCGCCTCCGCAGCCTCCGCGGGGGCGGCTTCGGTCCCGGCGGCGCCCGCGGCCGGAGCGGCCGCCGCCGTCTCCTGCGCTTTCGGGCTCTCCTCCGCCAGATTTACGGCGCCCGCCGTCGGGGCCGCTATGGTCAGCGCCAGCACAAGCGCGGCGGAAAAATACCTGATTTTCATGTGTCTTGTCCTTTCCGGCCCGTTGGACCGCTATCCCTTGTGGTTCCAACCTATCATACACCTCTTCTAAAAATAAAAAAAGGGTATTTTGTAAACAAAATAAAATTTTTCCACAGGGGCGGCACGGTCATTTCCACAAAGACCCGGAGAGGCCCTGTCCCATGTATAGAGGGGAACCGGCGTAAGCCGGTCCCCCTCTGCTCGCGTTCATTCAATTTCGATATGTACGGACTCGTGGAACACCGGGTCCACCAGCCCCGGGATGTCCACCGCGTCGGTGAAGTGGACGTCCGCCGTAAACTCCCGCATCAGCGAGATGATGTAGGGGTGGGGCCGCTCGTCGGGCCGGCCCGCCGCCACGCTGATGATGATAGTGGAAGGATGGAGCATCTTCAGCAGCTTCCGGGTGGTGGAGGACAGGGAGGCGTGGTGGGGGGCTTTCAAAATGTCGCAGGGGAGGGCGGATTCCGTCTCCCACATGTGGGCGTAGAGGTCGCCGCCCAGGACGATCTCCCGGCCGTGGTAGTACAGCCGCTGGCGGAGGCTGGAGACGTTCATGCACTTGGCCCAGCGCACCAGATCGTAGGCGTTCCGCACGCCCTGAAAGGCGGCGTCGTAGACCTCCCGCTGGCGGCGGTACAGCGCCGCGTCGCCAAAGAGGACGTCCATGGCCAGGCTGTCCGTCAGCCGGAACCGCTCCAGTCTGTCGCCGGGCAGCTCCGTAATCCGCCTCACGCGTCCGGGGCGGCTCCGCAGGGCGGAGGCGTACAGCTCCGCGCAGCGCAGGGCGTTCCGGGCCGCCTTGGGCAGGCCGTTGTCCCCGTCGGGCTCCAGGGGCGGCGCGCCGTCAGGGGGGCGGTAGGTGGTCAGCAGCTCCTCCACCGGCACGGCCTCCAGCACCCGGTCCAGGCCGCCCACATGGTCCCGGTGGAAGTGGGTCAGCAGGAGCTTGTCCAGGTGCTCCACGCCCTGCTTTTTCAGAAAGTCCCCGGCGTAGATCCGCCGGGAGCGGGGGTCCAGCTCCCCCGGATGGTCGTCCCGCACCAGATTGTCGTGGCCGCAGTCCACCAGCATGGCAAATTTCTGCTCGCCGTGCTCGATTTCCCGCACCAGGGTGGAGTCGCCGTTGCCGACGTTGATGAAGTCCAAAACCAGCATTGCCCGTCCCCCTCTGCTTTTTGCTGCTAACAGGATAGCACAGATGGCCGTCTCCGGCAACCGAAAAAAGGCCCTGGGGCCGCCAAAATTTGATGCCCGATTTTGACGGGCTCAACGAAGAAAAACCGCCGCCGTCCGGCGCGGACCCTGTGGTGGATTCAGGCGGCCGGGCTTGACAGTCTCCTCTGTCCGTGGTATGATTTTCCTGTCCCCGGGAAGTGTTTTCTGACCGGCGGACCACCAACTGCACATTCTGTCGTTCTGGCGGCGAGGCGTGGAACCCGAGCCGTAAGAGGAGAGGCTTCACATCTGCCGTGAAGCCTGCCGAGGCCCGTTCCTTTGGGCCAAGGCGCGACGGCGCGGGAATCCCCGCGTCCTGCCAGGTTGCGTTCAGCCCCTCCGCCAGACGGCGGAGGGGCTTTTTATATCTTTGGCAAAGGGGGGAACGTGTATGGAGACACGGGTGGCGGTCATCGCCGTCATCGTCCGCCAGGGGGGCGCCGTGGCGGAGCTGAACGATCTGCTGCACCAGTACGCGGGGTATATCATCGGCCGGATGGGCGTACCCTATCCGGCGAGAGGCGTCAACGTCATCAGCGTGGCTGTGGACGCGCCGGCGGACGTGATTTCGGCGCTGTCCGGCAAGCTGGGACGGCTCCCCGGCGTCACCGCCAAGACGGTGTACGCGCCGGATTCGGCGCTGGGCTGCGGGGGCGAAGCCCCTGCAAATACCGGAGAAAGTCCGGAAAAACATGAGGAATCGAGGCACTTGTTATGAAACTCTCTCAAAAAATTCTCTCCCTGTCCCTGACGGTCCTCTTTCTGGCGTCCCTGGCCGCCTGCGGCCAAAGACCGGCCGCCCAGGATACGCCCCCAGCGGCGCCGGAGGTCCAGGAGCCAGCCGCGCCGGAGGCCCAGCCCCCGGCAGAGCCCGCCGTGCTCTCTGTTCCGATGCGCGTGGCCGCGTTGAAGGGCCCCACCGCCATGGGCATGGTCCGTATGATGGCCGCCGACGGGGTGGACACATTCACCCTGGCGGGCGCCGCCGACGAGGTGACCCCCGCCCTCATCAAGGGGGATCTGGATGCGGCCTGCGTCCCCGCCAACCTGGCCTCCGTGCTCTACAACAAGACGGAGGGCGGCGTCGTGTGTTTGGCGGTCAACACCCTGGGGGTCCTCTACATCGTGGAGAACGGGGAGGAGATCCAGTCCATGGGGGACCTGCGGGGAAAGACCATCGTCTCCGCCGGCAAGGGCTCCACGCCGGAGTACGGATTGCGCTACCTCCTCAGTGAGAACGGCGTCGACCCGGACAGGGACGTGACCATCGACTGGAAATCCGAGCACAGCGAGTGCGTGGCGGCCCTGGCCTCCGGGGCGGCGACGATCGCCATGCTGCCCCAGCCCTTTGTCACCGCCGCCCAAGGGAAGATCGAGACGCTGCGGACGGCCCTGGACCTGACGGCGGAGTGGAACGCCCTGGACAACGGCTCCGCCATGATCACCGGTGTGGCAGTGGCTAGGCGTGCCTTTGTGGAGGAGCACCCGGAGGCCGTGGAGCGGTTTTTGGAGGAGTACGCCGATTCCGTCGGCTGGGTCAACGCCAATCCCGCCGAGGCCGGGGCGCTGATCGCGGAGTGCGGCATCGTGGAGAGCGCCGCCCTGGCGGAGAAAGCCCTGCCCCACTGCAACATCGTCTGCCTCACAGGGCAGGAGATGGCGGAGAAGCTCTCCGGCTACCTCCAGGCCCTCGCCGACGCCGCGCCGGAATCCGTGGGCGGGGCGCTGCCCCGGGACGACTTCTACTATGGCGCGTCCTAAGGGCCCCCTCCGGGCGTGGGCGGTTCTGGCGTGGCTGGCGGTGTGGCAGGTGGCCGCCATGGCCTTGGCGGCGGCCTACCCCCACGGGGGGCTGCTGCTGGCCTCGCCCCTGTCGTCCCTGCGGCGGCTGGGGGAGCTGGCGGTGACCGTCCCTTTCTGGCGGGCCGTGGGCTGGTCCGCCTGCCGGATCCTGGGGGGATTTCTCCTGTCGTGTCTCGCGGCGGCGGTGCTGGCGGCCCTGGCGGCCCGGTACCCAAAGGCGGCGGAGCTGTTCTTCCCCCCGGTGGCGGCGGTGAAAGCGACGCCGGTGGCCTCGTTTATCATCCTGGCCCTGGTGTGGCTGGACAGCGGCCAGCTGCCGCTGTTTATCGCCTTTTTGATGGTGTTTCCCACGGTGTACCTGAATCTGCTGGAGGGCATCCGCCAGACGGACGGGAAGCTGCTGGAGATGGCCCGGGTGTTCCGGGTGTCTCCAGCGCGGCGGCTGCGGGGGATCTATCTGCCCCAGGTGCTGCCCTACTTCCGCTCCGCCGCCTCCCTGGGGCTGGGCCTTTGCTGGAAAGCCGGCGTGGCGGCGGAGGTCATCGGCCTGCCCGCCGGGTCCATGGGAGAGCGGCTGTACACCGCCAAGATCTACTACCAGACGCCGGACCTCTTCGCCTGGACCGCGGCCATCGTGGCGGTGTCCATGGCCTTTGAGCGGCTCTTTTTGAAGCTGGTGGACAGTTTATTACTTTGGCAAATCAATAATTTCACGATCGGCGTAAGCCGACCATTGCCAAAGTAATCATGCCGGGTTTCGCGGCTGCCCCGCAAGGGGCGAGCGAAACGGCATCAGATTTGATCGTATTCATTCGGCGATTATTGAATCGCCGAATGAATAGCGGGAAAGGCGGCGCTGTGATGGAGATTCGTGTGGAGCACCTCTGGAAGTCCTACAACGGCGCGGCGGTGCTGCGGGACGTGACGTTCACCGCGGGGCCGGGCTTCACCTGCATCATGGCTCCCTCCGGCGGCGGCAAGACCACGCTGCTGCGGATTCTGCTGGGGCTGGAGACGGCGGACAGCGGCACGGTGGAGGCGGCGGGGTGCTGGGCGGCGGTCTTTCAGGAGGACCGGCTGCTGGAGCACCTGGACGCCGCCGGAAATCTGCGCTTCGCCCTGGGGGGACAGTACGACGCCGCCCGGGCCGGCGCGGTGCTTGCGGAGTTGGGGCTGGACGGCGTGGACGGCAAGGCCGTCCGGGACTTCTCCGGCGGGATGGGGCGGCGGCTGGCCCTTGGGCGGGCGCTGCTGGCAAAGAGCGACGCCCTGGCCCTGGACGAGCCCTTCGCGGGGCTGGACGCAAAGACGCGGCAGCGGGCCCGGGAGACCCTCCGCCGCCGCGCCGGGGCGCGGACTGTGCTGCTGGTGACCCACGACGAGACGGACGCGGCGGAGCTGGACGCCCAGGTCATCCGCCTGGCCTGAGAGAATACAAAGCCACGACAAAGACGGAGGCGGCCAGAGGCCGCCTCCGTCTTTGTCCATTTCCTCATTCAGCACCGGCCGAAGGCCTCCGTCAGGGCGCGGATCTCCTCCGCCAGGGACGTTGTGAGCTGTCCCGGCAGCAGCCGCCAGCGCCAGTTGCCCTCCGCCACGCCGGGGACGTTGAGCCGCGCCTCGCTGCCAAGGCCCAGGTAGTCCTGCATCTGGGCCACAAACAGCTCCGCCGCGCTGCCCTGTCCGCACCGGAGCAGGGCCCCCACGGCGCCTTTCACGTCGGAGACGCCCAGGTATGTCCTGACGAAAGAACGCTCCTCCTGGGAGGCGTGGGCGTACCAGCCGGCGGCGGTGTCATTGTCGTGGGTGCCGGTGTAGCAGACGCAGCCGGGCTGGTAGTGGTGGGGGAGATAGGCGTTGTCCGGGCCGGTGAAGGCGAACTCCAGCACTTTCATCCCCGGCAGACCCGCCTCCTCCCGCAGGCGGTGGACCGCGTCGGTGAGGATGCCCAGATCCTCCGCGATATACGCGGCCCCTGGGAACCAGCCGGTGAGCACCCGCAAAAGGTCCATGCCGGGGCCTTTCTCCCAGGCGCCCTCCTTGGCGCTGGCGGCCCCTGCGGGAACGGCCCAGTAGCTCTCCAGCCCCCGGAAGTGGTCGATGCGCACGGCGTCGAAGAGCTTGTTGGCCCCGTCCGCCCGGCGGATCCACCAGCCAAAGCCGTCCCGCTTCATGGCCTCCCAGTTGTACAGGGGATTGCCCCAGAGCTGCCCCTCCTCCGAGAAGTAGTCCGGCGGCACCCCCGCCACCTTGGAGGGGCGGCCCTCCTGATCCAACAGGAACTCCTCCCGCTCCGACCACACGTCGGCGGAGTCCAGGGAGACGTAGATGGGCAGATCGCCGATGATCTTCACGCCCTTTTCGTTGGCGTACTCCTTCAGCTCCGTCCACTGGGTAAAGAACCAGTACTGCACGTAGGAGCGGAAAGCCACGTCCTCCTGCAGCTCCTGCCGCCAGTACTCCAGCGCCCCGGGGTCGTGGCGGCGCAGGCCCTCGTCCGGCCAGTGGAACCATGCGGCGTTGTCAAAGTGAATTTTGGCGGCCCGGTACAGCACGTACTCCTTAAGCCAGGGATGCTCCTCCCCGAAGGCCCGGACGGCCTCGTCCCCGCCGCCCCTGGCCCGCTGAAAGGCCTTGCGCAGCAGCGGTTCCCGCAGCCGGTACAGTGCGTCGTAGTCAATGCGGTCCGAGGGGGGCACCCGGGCCCCCTCCAGGTCGGACTGATCCAGCAGCCCCTCCGCCGCCAGACGCTCCAGGTCGATCAGCAGCGGGTTGCCCGCGAACGTGGACTCGCTGGTGTAGGGGGAATTGCCCTCCCCGGTGGGGCCGATGGGCAGAATCTGCCACCACCGCTGCCCGGCGTCGTGAAGGAAATCCACAAACGCCCGGGCCTCCGCCCCCAGGACGCCTGCGCCGTACTCCCCCGGCAGGGAAAAGATCGGCAGCAGGATGCCGGCGGAACGCTCCATGAGACCATCTCCTCTTCTCCGATTCAGTCGCCCTCTATTTTAGGGGGAGGGCGGGCGGCTGTCAAGCCGGTTTTTTCCGCGGCCCGGCTCCGGCGGCGCTGTCACGCTTTTGAGGCGTTTTCCCATCCCGACCCCCAGGGGGGAGGAGTTAAACGTTTTTCTGACAAATCTGTGTAATTTTAACAAGAAGTTGTGGAAATTTTAACGGGACTTTGACTAAAATATAACTTTTATTGACATTTTCAACGGCTGGGTTCATAATTTTATTTGGGTGACCAAACAAACTTTTGGAAAGAAGTGACACTATGAGCAGACTGGAAGTGAAGACTCCGGGCCAGGCCCAGGCAGTGGTGGAGCAGCTGTACCGGAACATGGAGCGGCGGATCGCCGCCAGCCCGCCGGGTCTGTGCCCCGTGGACATGGCGCTGAACTTTCTGGATCTGTGCCGTGCCCAGACCTGCGGCAAGTGCGTGCCCTGCCGGGTGGGGCTGACCCAGCTCAGCAACATGATCCGGGAGGTGCTGGACGGCGAGCCCAGCATCAAGATCCTGGAGCGCATCGAGGGCACCGCCCAGGTGATCGTGGACACCGCCGACTGCGCCATCGGCATTGACGCGGCCAATTTGGTGCTCATGGGACTGCGGGGCTTCCGGGACGACTATGAGGAGCACATCCTCCACCACCGGTGTCTGGGGAGCCTCAAGAACCCCGTGCCCTGCGTGGCCCTGTGCCCCGCGGGGGTGGACATCCCCGGCTACATCGCCCTGATCAGCGAGGGCCGCTGCGACGACGCGGTGCGCCTGATCCGCAAGGACAATCCTTTCCCCACCGCCTGCGCCTACATCTGCGAGCACCCCTGCGAGGCCCGGTGCCGCCGGAACATGGTGGACGACGCGCTGAACATCCGCGGCCTCAAGCGCTACGCCGTGGACCACGCCGGGGACGTGCCCCAGCCCCAGCCCGCCCCCGCCACCGGCAAGTCCGTGGCCATCGTGGGCGGCGGCCCCGGCGGCCTCTCCGCCGCCTACTACCTGGCCCTCATGGGCCACAGGGTCACGGTGTACGAAAAGCAGCACCAGCTGGGCGGCATGATGCGCTACGGCATCCCCAGCTACCGTCTGCCCCGGGAGAAGCTGGACGCGGAGATCGCCTCCATTTTGTCCCTGGGCATCGAGGTCCACACCGGCGTGGACGTGGGCGTGGACGTGACCTTTGACGAGCTGAAGCAGCAGTACGACAGCCTGTATCTCTCCATCGGCGCCCACACGGACAAGAAGACCGGCATCGAGGGGGAGGACAGCCTGGGAGTGGTCTCCGCCGTGGAGCTGCTGCGCCACATCGGCGACGACGAGATGCCCGACTTCTCCGGGCAGAATGTCGTCGTCATCGGCGGCGGAAACGTGGCCATGGACGTGACCCGCTCCGCCATTCGTCTGGGAGCGGAGAAGGTGACCTGCGTCTACCGCCGCCGCCAGGAGGACATGACCGCTCAGATGGAGGAGGTGGAGGGCGCCATCGCCGAGGGCGCGGAGGTGCTGACCCTCCAGGCCCCCCTGCGGATCGAGGCCGACGAGCACGGCCACGTGGCGGCGCTCTGGACCCAGCCCCAGATCATCGGCGAGATGGACAAGGCCGGCCGGCCCCGTCCCGGCACCGCCTCCGTGGAGCCCCTGCGGATTCCGGCCAACACCATCATCGTGGCCATCGGTCAGGGCATTGAGACCCGGGGCCTGGAGCAGAGCGGCATCAAGATCCAGCGGGGCGGCGCACTGCTGGCCAACTCCAGCACCCAGCTGCCGGACATGGTGGGCGTCTTCGCCGGGGGCGACTGCGTGACAGGCCCCGCCACCGTCATCCGGGCCATCGCCGCCGGCAAGGCCGCCGCCGCCAACATCGACGAGTACCTGGGCTTCAACCATGAGATTGAGGCGGAGGTGACGGTGCCCACGCCCCGGTGCACGGACCTCCGGCCCCGGGGCCGGGTCAACGCCACCGAGCGGGACGCCTGCGAACGCAAGGCGGACTTCCAGTGCATCGAGTGCGGCATGACCGACGAGGAGGCCGGCCAGGAGTCCTCCCGGTGCCTGCGGTGCGACCACTTCGGGTATGGAAACTTCAAGGGAGGACGTGTGGAAAAATGGTAAACTTCACAATCAACGGGCGGGTCCTCACCGCCTCCAAGGGCACCACCATTCTGGCCGCCGCGGAAAAGGCGGGCATCCCCATCCCCCACCTGTGCTTTTTGAAGGACATCAACGAGATCGCCGCCTGCCGAATGTGCATGGTGGAGGTGGAGGGCACGGAGCGGCTGGTGCCCGCCTGCAACACGGAGATCCTGGAGGGCATGGTGATCCAGACCAACTCCCCCCGGGTGCGGGAGGCCCGCAAGACAAATCTGCGGCTGATCCTCTCCCAGCACAACTCCAACTGCACGGTGTGCGTCCGCAGCGGCAACTGCGAGCTCCAGAAGCTCTCCCACGACCTGAACATCCACTACCAGCCCTACGAGGTGCAGCCGGAGCGGGCCCGTCTGGACCTGAGCGTCCCCATCGTGCGGGAGGCCAGCAAGTGCGTCAAGTGCATGCGCTGCGTCCAGGTGTGCGACAAGATCCAGGGGATGCACATCTGGGACGTGTCCGGCACCGGCTCCCGCACCACGGTGGACGTGAGCTACAACCGCTACCTCAAGAACACGGACTGCACGTTCTGCGGCCAGTGCGTCACCCACTGCCCCACCGGCGCCCTGACGGTCCGGGACGACACCAACAAGGTCTTCTGGGCCCTGGCGGACCCCGAGGTCACCACGGTGGTCCAGGTGGCCCCGGCGGTGCGGGTGGCCTGGGCGGAGTCCTTTGGCCTGCCCCCCAAGCAGGCCACCGCCGGCCGCATGGTGGCGGCGCTGAAGCGCATCGGCTTTGACTACGTGTTTGACACCAACTTCGCCGCGGACCTGACCATCATGGAGGAGGGCAGTGAGTTCGTCGAGCGGTTCACCCACCGGGGGCGGCACCGCTGGCCCATGTTCACCTCCTGCTGCCCCGGCTGGGTGAAGTTCCTCAAGACCCAGTATCCCGCCTACGCGGAGCACCTGTCCACCGCCAAGTCCCCCCAGCAGATGTTCGGCGCGGTGGCCAAGAGCTACTTTGCCGAGAAGATGGGCCTGGACCCCCACAAGGTGTTTGTGGTGTCCATCATGCCCTGCTCCGCCAAAAAGGCGGAGTGCGAGCTGCCGGGGATGAACGACGCCTGCGGCGACCCGGACGTGGACGCCGTGCTGACCACCCGGGAGATGTGCAGGCTCTTCCGCAGCGACTGCATCGTCCCCGCGGACCTGGAGGATGCGGAGTTTGACAGCCCCCTGGGCACCGGCACCGGCGCGGCGGTGATCTTCGGCGCCACCGGCGGCGTCATGGACGCGGCCCTGCGCAGCGCCTACTACCTGGTGACCGGCAAGAATCCGGATCCCGACGCGTTCCAGGCCGTCCGGGGCACCAAGCCCTGGCGGGAGGCCACCTTCAACATCCCCGGCGCGGGGGACGTGCGGGTGGCGGCGGTCAGCGGCCTGGCCAACACCCGGCACCTGATGGAGGCCATCGACAGCGGCGACGCCGAGTACGACTTCGTGGAGGTCATGGCCTGCCCCGGCGGCTGCGCCGGCGGCGGCGGACAGCCCATCCACGAGGGTATGGAGATGGCGGCCTCCAGAGGCGACAAGCTCTGGAAGCTGGACGCCAAGTCTGAGCTCCGCTTCTCCCACGAGAACCCGGACGTCCAGGCGCTGTACCGGGCCTATCTGAAAGCACCCCTCAGCGAGCGGGCCCACCACCTGCTGCACACCAAGGACTGAGGATCGAACGAATCCCGCGCCGCCTCCGGGCGGCGCGGGATTTTCAATAATTTGAGGCGGCGGCGCATATACTGGTGCTATCCTATCCTATTCAAGAGAGGAGACGTGCCATGGAGGCCCATTACCCCTTTACCCTGCCGCCCCTGCCCTACGGCTACGACGCGCTGCTGCCGGAGCTGGACGAGCGGACGCTGCACTTCCACCACGACAAGCACTTCGCCGCCTATGTGGACAATCTCAACGATCTTCTGAAGGACCGCTCGGAATACCAGAGCTGGTCTCTGGAGCGGCTGATCCAGAACTGGCCGGCCCTGCCGGAGGACATCCGCCAGGGCGTACGGAACAACGCCGGCGGCGTGTACAGTCACGATCTCTACTTTAAGACGATGCGCCCCACGCCGGCCTCGACCCCCGGCGGGGCCCTTCTGCGGGCCATTGACCGGGACTTCGGGGACCTCCAGGGGCTGAAAGCCGCCCTGCGGACCGCCGCCCTGGGGCAGTTCGGCTCCGGCTGGGCCTGGCTGGTGACGGACGGGGACGGGCAGCTCTCCGTCCGCAAGACCCCCAATCAGGACATCCCTCTGCCCCTGACGCCCCTGCTGGGGTGCGACGTGTGGGAGCACGCCTACTATTTGCTCTACCAGAACCGGCGGGGGGAGTACTTCGAGGCCTGGTGGCGGCTGGTGGACTGGCCGGAGCTCACCCGGCGGTATGAGGAGCTGACATCCCCCAGGACCCAGTATCCCACCCCCTGACGGCGGCTTGACAAGGCGGCGCTTTTTTGGTATAAAAATAGAGAGATGAACGGGAGCAGGACGGACCAAAAAGCCGTTCTGCTCCTCTGTTCTTTTTTTGAGAAAATGGAGAGGGGGGCCCGCCGTGAGACAGTACGTCGCCGCGTTGGACCAGGGGACCACCAGCAGCCGCTGTGTCCTCTTCGACCGGGAGCAGAACATTGTGGGCATGGCGCAAAAGGAGTTTACCCAAATTTACCCCCAGCCGGGCTGGGTGGAGCACGACCCCATGGAGATCTACTCCAGCCAGTACGGCGTGCTGAACGAGGCGCTGGCCCAGAGCGGCGTCCCGGCGGCGGAGGTGGCGGGCATCGGCATCACCAACCAGCGGGAGACCACCGTGGTCTGGGACCGGAAGACCGGGCGGCCGGTGTGCAACGCCATCGTGTGGCAGTGCCGCCGTACGGCGCCGCTGTGCGAGGAGCTGAAGCGGGACGCGGAGTTCGCGGGCTATGTGCAAAGCCGCACAGGCCTTTTGATCGACGCCTACTTCTCCGCCACCAAGATCCGCTGGATCCTGGACCACGTGCCGGACGCCCGCCGCCGGGCGGAGGAGGGGGAGCTGCTCTTCGGCACCGTGGACAGCTGGCTTATATGGAAGCTCACCGGCGGCAAGGTCCACGTCACGGACCGCACCAACGCCAGCCGCACCATGCTCTACGACATTGAAAACCTCCGCTGGGACCAGGAGATCTGCCGCCGTCTGGACATTCCCATGGCCATGCTGCCGGAGGTCCGCTCCTCCAGCGAGGTCTACGGCACGGTGAACATCCAGGGGGTGGAGGTGCCTATCGCCGGCATCGCCGGGGACCAGCAGGCGGCCCTCTTCGGCCAGGCCTGCTTCGAGGCCGGGGAGGCCAAGAACACCTACGGCACCGGCTGCTTTTTGCTGATGAACACCGGGGAAAAGCTGGTCCGCAGCCGCAGCGGCCTTGTGACCACCATTGCCGCCGGGGTGGGGGAGAACGTCCGGTACGCCCTGGAGGGCAGCGTGTTCGTGGGCGGGGCGGTGGTCCAGTGGCTCCGGGACGAGCTGCACCTGATCACCGAGGCCGCCGACAGTGAGTACTTCGCCCGAAAGGTGCCCGACAGCGGCGGCGTATACGTGGTGCCCGCTTTCACCGGCCTGGGGGCGCCCCACTGGGATATGTACGCCCGGGGGGCCATTCTGGGCCTGACCCGGGGGACGGGCCGGGACCACATCATCCGGGCGGCGCTGGAGTCCATCGCCTACCAGACCGCCGACGTGCTCTCCGCCATGGAGGAGGACACCGGCATCCGCCTCAGGGAGCTGCGGGTGGACGGCGGCGCCAGCGCGAATGACTTCCTGATGGAGTTCCAGGCGGACGTGGTGGGCCGGGCCATTCTCCGCCCCGTGGTGCGGGAGACCACCGCCCTGGGGGCGGCGTATCTGGCGGGCCTGGCCGCCGGCGTCTGGCACAGCCTGGAGGAGATCCGGGGCCAGTGGACGCTGGACCGCCGCTTCGACCCCGCCGTCTCCCAGGAGGAGCGGCAGCGGATGCGGCGGGGCTGGACCCGGGCCGTGGAGCGGGCCAAGGGCTGGGAGAAATAAAAAGCAAGATATCGCCGGGGGAGCGCCCCGGCGGGGAGTAAAGTGAGGTAACAGAGTATGGATTACGCAAAGGAATCCCTGCGGCTCCACGGGGAGTGGAGAGGGAAGATCGAGGTGGCGGCCACTGTTCCGGTGGAGACCAGGGACGACCTCTCCCTGGCCTACACGCCCGGCGTGGCGAGCCCCTGTCTGGAGATCCAAAAGGACGTGAGCAAGAGCTATGAGCTGACCCGCCGCCACAACCTCTGCGCCGTCATCACCGACGGCAGCGCCGTTCTGGGCCTGGGGGACATCGGCCCGGAGGCCGGGATGCCGGTGATGGAGGGCAAGTGCGTCCTCTTCAAGGCCTTCGGCGGCGTGGACGCTTTCCCCCTGTGCGTGAAGACGCAGGACGTGGACGAGTTCGTCCGGACGGTCTATAACATCTCCGGGTCTTTCGGCGGCATCAACCTGGAGGATATCGCCGCCCCCCGGTGCTTTGAGATCGAGCGGAAGCTGAAAGAGCTGTGCGACATCCCCATCTTCCACGACGACCAGCACGGCACCGCCATCATCACCCTGGCGGGCCTCACCAACGCGCTGAAGGTGGTGGGGAAGCGGAAGGAGGACGTGAGGATTGTCACCTCCGGCGCCGGCGCGGCGGCGGTGTCCATTGTGAAGCTGCTGCTCTCCGCCGGATTCCGGCATGTCACCATGTGCGACCGAAAGGGCGCCGTCTATCAGGGCCGGGAGGGCCTGAACTGGATCAAGGAGGAGATGGCCCGGGTGACCAACCTGGAAAAGCGCGCCGGCTCTCTTGCGGAGATGCTGGCGGGGGCCGATGTGTTCATCGGCGTGTCCGCCCCGGGCACCGTCACCGCGGAGATGGTGGGGACCATGGCGAAGGACCCCGTCATCTTCGCCTGTGCCAACCCCACGCCGGAGATCTTCCCCGACGAGGCCAGGGCCGGCGGGGCCGCCGTCATCGCCACCGGCCGCAGCGATTACCCCAACCAGATCAACAATGTCCTGGCGTTTCCCGGGGTGTTCCGGGGGACTTTCGACGTGCGGGCGCGGGACATCAACGAGGAGATGAAGATGGCCGCCGCCCATGCCCTGGCGGAGCTGATCTCCGACGAGGAGCTGTCCGCCGGCTATATCATCCCCAAGGCCTTTGACAGGCGGGTGGGACCCGCCGTGGCAAAGGCGGTGGCGGAGGCCGCCAGGGCCTCCGGCGCCGCCCGTATCTGAGTGAAACAAATGCAGAAAGGAAAGATTGTTATGACTGCCTATACAAAGATGACCCCCGCGGAGCGGGAAGCGGAGTACGCCCGTCTTCAGGAGGAGTTCGAGACCCTGAAAGCCCGGGGGCTGAAGCTGAATATCGCCCGGGGCAAGCCCGGCAGGCAGCAGCTGGACATGGTATCCGATATTTTCCAGCTGATGCAGCGCCCGGAGGACTATGTGTCCGACGGCATCGACGTGCGCAACTACGGCGAGCTCCGGGGCCTGCCCGCCGCCCAGCGGCTGTTCGCGGATATCCTGGGCTGCAGGCCGGAGCAGGTGTTCGTGGGCGGCAGCGCCAGCCTGCAGCTGATGTACGACACCATCTCCAAGGCTTTTACCCACGGCCTGCTCCACAGCCCCCGGCCCTGGTGCAGGGAGGAGACGGTGAAGTGGCTCTGCCCCGCCCCCGGCTATGACCGCCACTTCAAGATTACGGAGAGCTTCGGCTGTGAGCTTGTCACCATCCCCATGACCGACGACGGCCCGGACATGGACGCCGTGGAAGCGGCGGTGAAGGACCCCGCCGTCAAGGGCATCTGGTGCGTGCCCAAGTTCTCCAACCCCGACGGCATCATCTACTCGGAGGAGACCGTCCGCCGCATGGCGGCCCTGCGGCCCGCCGCCCCGGACTTCCTGGTTATGTGGGACAACACCTACAGCCTTCACGAGTTCGAGGGGGAGCACGAGGACTTCCCGGACATCCTGTCCCTCTGCGAGGCGGCGGGGAATCCCGACATGGTCTTTGAGTTTGCCTCCACCTCCAAGATCACACTGCCCGGCGGGGGCATCAGCTGCTTTGCCTGCTCTGAGGCCAACATGGCCCACATGGAAAAGCTCCTCACCGTCCAGCTCATCAGCTTCGACAAGGTGAACCAGCAGCGCCACGTCCTCTACCTCAAGGACAAGGCCCACACCCTGGAGCTGATGAAGAAGCACGCCGCCATCATGGGGCCCAAGTTCCGCTGCGTGGTGGACACGCTGGACCGGGAGATCGCCCCGCTGGACATCGCCTCCTGGCGGCGGCCAAAGGGGGGATACTTCGTCTCCCTGAACGCCATGCCCGGCACGGCCAGGCGCACGCTGGCCCTGTGCAGGGAGGCCGGCGTCACCATGACCGGCGCCGGGGCCACGTTCCCCTACGGCAAGGACCCCCAGGACAGCAACATCCGCATCGCGCCCTCCCTGCCTCCCGTGGAGGAGCTGGAACAGGCCATGGCGGTGTTCTGCGTGTGCCTCCGGATGGCGGCGCTGGAGACCTTAGGCGTATGAGATACTACGGCAGCGTGTACCGCCCGCCCTCCGAGGCGAGGAGCCTCATCGTCCAGGTGACCTACGGGTGCAGCCACAACACCTGCGCCTTTTGCAGCATGTACAAGGAAAAGCGCTTCGCCCTGCGGCCGCTGGAGGAGGTGCTGGAGGACTTCCGCCTGGCCCGGCAGGTCTACCGCCAGGTGGACAAGGTTTTCCTGGCGGACGGGGACGCCCTGGTGCGGAAAGCCGATGAGCTGTACACCGTTTTGGACACCGTCCGGGAGCTGTTTCCGGAGTGCGGCCGGGTCACCTGTTACGCCTCCCCGGCCTCCATCCGCGTCCGGACGGAGGCGGAGCTGGGAAGGCTGCGGGAGAAAGGGCTGACCATGGTCTACATGGGCCTGGAGTCCGGCAGCGATGAGGTGCTGACCCTGATGCGCAAGGGCCACACGGCTGCGGAGATTGTGGAGATGGGACAGAAAGTCCGAGGCAGCGGCATCGCGCTGTCCGTCACCGCCATCACGGGCCTGGGGGGCCCGGCGCTGCTGGAGCGCCACGCCCTGGACACCGCCGCCGCTTTCAACGCCATGAACCCGGAGTACATCGGGATGCTGACGCTGATGGTGGAGCCGGAGACGCCCCTGTATACTTGGGTTCAGGAGGGCAGCTTCCAGCTGCTGGAGCCGCCCCAGGTGCTGGAGGAGACGCGGCTGCTGGTGGAGCACCTGGACAGCCCCGGCAGTGTGTTCCGCATGAACCACACCAGCAACTACCTCAGCCTCCGGGGGACGCTGAACCAGGATCGGGACACCATGCTGGCGGAGATCCAGCGTGCCGAGCACGATTTGAGCCGCCTGCGCCCGGAGTCCTGGCGGGGACTTTAAAAAGCGGCCGCCGTCTCGTATTACGAGGCGGCGGCCGCTTTTTCCGTCAGAACTTCTTGTCCATTTCGGTTTCGCAGTAGGCGCAGCGGTAGGTGTGCCGGTCGGGGTCGCTGAGGAGAAACACCGCGTCCAGCTGGGACTCCGCCATGGTGATGCACCGGGGATTGTTGCAGCGGATGACGTTTACCAGTTTCTGCGGCAGCTCCAGGTGCTTTTTCTCCTTGAGCTGCCCGTCCCGGATGATGTTGACGGTGATGTTGGCGTCGATATAGCCCAGGACGTCCAGATCCAGATCCATGGGGGAGTCGATCTTGATGATGTCCTTTTTGCCTAAGTGGCGGCTGCGGGCGTTTTTGATGATGGCCACCTGGCAGTCCAGCTGGTCCAGGTGCAGGTGCCTGTAAATCTCCATGCTCCTGCCGGCCTGGATGTGGTCCAGGACCACGCCGTTGGAAATGCTGTCAATATTCATTCTGTAATCTCCTCCTCAGACATGGATGTCCAGCAGCTTCAAAATCAGCGCCATGCGGATGAACTTGCCGTTTTTCACCTGTCTCCAGTAGGCGGCCCGGGGGTCCCGGTCCACGCTGACGGCGATTTCGTTGACACGGGGCAGGGGGTGGAGGATGGAGAGAGTCTCCTTGGCGTTTTGCAGCTTCTCCGGCGTCAGGATATAGCTGTCTTTCAGCCGCAGGTAGTCCTCCTCGTTGAAAAACCGCTCTTTCTGGACCCGGGTCATATACAGGATGTCCAGCTGGGGGATGACGGACTCCAGATCCGTGGTCTGGGTGTAGGGGATGCCCTTGGACTTGAGGGACTGCTCCTTGACGTACCGGGGCAGCTTCAGCTCCTCCGGGGAGATCAGCACGTAGTTGATATTTCCGTACCGGCTGAGGGCGTTCACCAGGGAGTGGACGGTGCGGCCGAACTTCAAATCGCCGCAGAAGCCCACGGTGAAGCCGTCCAGCCGGCCCTTTTCCCGGTGGATGGTCAAAAGATCCGTCAGGGTCTGGGTGGGGTGGTTGTGGCCGCCGTCCCCGGCGTTGATGATGGGAACCTCCGAGAACTGGGCGGCGGCGTAGGGCGCGCCCTCCTTGGGGTGGCGCATGGCGATGATGTCGGCGTAGCAGCTGACGGTGTGGACGGTGTCGCCCACGGTCTCGCCCTTGGCGGTGGAGCTGGAATTGGCCTCGGAGAAGCCCAGCACGCTTCCTCCCAGGGCCAGCATGGCGGACTCAAAGGAGAGGCGGGTGCGGGTGGAGGGCTCGAAGAAGAGGGTGGCCAGCTGCTTGTGGGCGCAGGCGCTTTGGTACTTGGCGGGGTTTGCGATGATGTCCTCCGCCGTGGCAATGAGTTCGTCGATCTCCGCAACGGTGAGGTCGATGACGTCGATGATGTTTCTGGGCATAGGGGCCTCCGTTTGTTAAAAGTTTCGCCCGCCTTTTCAAAGGCGGCAGGGGTGCAGGGGGCGGCGCCCCCTGCCGGGGTCCAGGGGCAGCGCCCCTGAAAAGCGCCGCGGCGAAGCCGCCGGCGTCTTTGGACTTTTAAGCTGTGATTCCGTCACCCGATCCAGCTCTCGTCGGAGGGATCCGCCCGGAACTTCTTCAGCCGTTCGATGTCCTCCGGCCGGATGGCACCCTCCTGGGCGGCCACCTCGCACACCGTGTCGAAGTTGGAGAGACTGTAATTTGTCACGTTGGCCGCCGCCAGGCGGTCCAGACCTTTCTGGAGGCCGTAGGTGAAGATGGACACGACGCCCAGCACCTCCGCTCCGGCCTGGCGCAGGGCCTCCACCACCTCGATGCAGCTCCCCGCCGTGGAGATCAGGTCCTCCACCACCACCACTTTCTGGCCCGGCTCCAGCTTTCCCTCGATGCGGTTCTGGCGGCCGTGGTCCTTGCTGCCGGAGCGGACATAGCCCATGGGCAGCCCCATGAGATGGCCCACGATGGCGGCGTGGGCGATGCCGGCGGTGGAGGTGCCCATGAGGACCTCCACCGTGGGATAGTGGTTGCAGATGAGCTCCACCAGTCCCTCCTCCACGTGGGTGCGCACGGCGGGGGCGGTGAGGGTGAGGCGGTTGTCGCAGTAGATGGGACTCTTGATGCCGCTGGCCCAGGTGAAGGGCTCGTCGGGCCGGAGAAAGACCGCTCCGATGGAGAGCAGGTCATGGGCGATGGTGTGCTTGAGACTCATAGAAAAAACGCTCCTTTCAGGCGGAAATTACAACGTTGGGGCGGGGGAGAGAGTCAGCCCGCAAACTCCCTCACGGCCCGGCGGTAGGCCTCCACCGGGTCCGGGGCCTGGGTGATGGGGCGGCCCATGACGATGTAGTCGCAGCCGCTCTTCCCGGCCCGCTCCGGCGTCATGATCCGCTTCTGGTCGCCCGCGTCGCCGCCGGCGAAGCGGATGCCGGGGGTGACGGTGCAGAACGCCGCCCCGCAGCGCTCTTTCACAAGGGCCGCCTCCAGAGGAGAGCAGACCACGCCGTCCAGGCCGCACCGGGCGGCGTTCTGGGCGTAGGAGAGCACCGCCTCCGCCATGGGGGTGTCGATCAAAAGCTCATGTTTCAGCGCCCCGGCGTCGGTGGAGGTCAGCTGGGTGACGGCGATGAGGAGAGGCCGGGTTCCGTCGGGCCGGGTGAGGCCCTCCAGCGCCGCCCTCATCATCTCCGACGCCCCGGCGGCGTGGAGGTTCACCATGTCCGCGTCCAGCTTGGAGAGGACGGACATGGCCCGTTTGACGGTGTTGGGGATGTCGTGGAGCTTCAGGTCCAGAAAGATCCGGTGACCCCGGGCTTTCATCTCCCGGACGATGTCCGGCCCCTGGGCGTAATAGAGCTCCATGCCGATCTTCACAAAGGGCTTCTCTCCGGCGGGAAATAAATCCAGAAAGGCCAGGGTCTCCTCCCGGGTGGGGAAATCCAGGGCGATAATCACGTCTTTAGCCATGGTGGGCGCCTCCTGTCAGTTGAGAGATTTTATCGACGCCCAGGCGTTCACACACGCCGGGCAGGTCTTCGATGATGGTCTTACAGACGCAGGGATCTTTCAGATTGGCGGCCCCCACCTCCACGGCGGCGGCCCCCGCCAGCATCATCTCCGCCGCGGTCTCGGCGCTGTCCACGCCGCCGCAGCCGATAATGGGAATCTTCACCGCCTCGTACACGTCCCACACCATCCGCACCGCCACGGGAAAGACGGCGGGGCCGGAGAGGCCCCCGGTGCGGTTGGCGAGCACCGGGCGGCGGGTGTTCAGGTCGATGCGCATCCCCAGCAGGGTGTTGATGAGGCACACGCCGTCGGCCCCAGCCTCCTCGCAGGCCCGGGCGATCTCCGCGATGTCGGTGACGTTGGGAGTCAGCTTCATGAAGACGGGCTTTTTCGTTACCGCCCGCACCGCCCGGGTGACGGCCGCGGCGGACTGGGGGTCGCAGCCGAAGTTCTTCCCCCCGGCGTGGACGTTGGGGCAGGAGATGTTCACCTCCAGGATGGCCGCCTGGTCCACGTCGTTGAGCTTCCGGCAGTTCTCCGCGTACTCCTCCAGCGTGAAGCCCCCCACGTTGGCGATCACCGGCCCGTGAAAGATCCTGGCGATGTTGGGGACCTCCTCCGCGATCACCGCGTCGATGCCGGGGTTCTGGAGGCCCACGGCGTTCAGCATCCCGCCCGCCGTCTCGGCGATGCGGGGCTGGGGGTTGCCATCCCGGGGGGCGGCGGTGGTGCCCTTCCAGGAGAAGGACCCCAGGATGTCCAGATCATAGATTTCGGCGAACTCCCGGCCGTAGCCGAACGTGCCGGAGGCGGGGATGACGGGGTTTTTCAGCGTCACGCCCGCAAGGTTGACGCTCAGGTCCATACAATTTCCTCCTTTCGGAAGACGGGGCCGTCCTTGCAGACCCGCCGGGGGCCCTTTATCGTGGGGATGGAGCACCCCACGCAGGCCCCGAAGCCGCAGGCCATCCGGGCCTCAAAGCTGAACTGTCCGCCGGTGACGCCGGGGTGGCTGTGGACGGCCTTCAGCATGGGCGTGGGCCCGCAGGCGAGGACGTAAGTCTCCCCGGAAAAGGCGCTCAGCACGTCGGTGACGAAGCCCTTTGTGCCGAAGCTGCCGTCCTCCGTGGCCGCCTGGACCTCCAGGCCCAGGGCGGCGAACTCCTCCAAATAAAAGGCGTCCCTTTCAGAGCGGAAGCCCAGCACCACGGCGGGCCGCCGCCCGGATTCCAGCATCCGCTTCGCCAGGCCGTACAGCGGGGCGATGCCGATGCCGCCGCCCACCAGCACAGGGCTGGGTCCCGTGGTCTCGGGGCGGAAATCAAAGCCGCTGCCAAGGCCCGAGAGCACGTCCAGCTCCGTGCCCGGGGCCATGCGGACCAGGTTTCTGGTGCCCTCCCCCGCCTCCTTTACCAGCAGGACCAGGCGGTCTTCCTCCCAGTCGCAGATGGAGATGGGCCGGCGGAGAAACTTCTCCGGCAGGGCGAGATTCACGAACTGCCCCGGCGCGGTGACGGCGGAGGTGTCCCCGGTGAGGACCAGCTCCCACACGTCCCGGGTGAGCCGGCGCGTGCGCGCAACGGTAAAGCTTGACTGCTTCACAGCGTCACCTCCTCTGGATTTTGCAGGTCATGGTACACGATCTCCCCGCCGCAGAGGGTCAGGGCCACGGCGGCGGAGACGCCCCAGCCGTCAAAGGGCGTGGAGCGGCCCAGAGACCGGAAAGCGCCGCTGTCGATGACGTGGGGCCGGTTCAGGTCCAGCACCGTCAGGTCGGCGATCTGCCCCGCCTCTATGGTTCCCCCCGGCAGGCCGAAGATGCGCCGGGGGTTGACGCACAGGGCGTTCAGAAGCGTCTCGAAGGGGATGACGCCGGTCTCCACCAGGTTGGTGTACAGCACCGGGAAAGCGCACTCCAATCCCACGATGCCGTTGAGGCTGCCCCGGAGGCCCCCGGCTTTCTCCTCCGCGGAGTGGGGGGCGTGGTCTGTCGCGACGCAGTCCACGGTGCCGTCCAAAAGGCCCTCCACCAGGGCGTCCCGGTCCGCGGTAGAGCGGATGGGGGGATTCATGCGGAAGCGGCCCTCGTCCAGCAGGTCCTCGTCGCAGAGGAGCAGGTAGTGGGGCCCGGTCTCGCAGGTGACGGGGAGGCCCTCCGCCTTGGCGGCGCGGACCAGCGCCACGCTCTCTTTCGTGGAGATGTGGCAGACGTGGTAGCGGCAGCCGGTCTCCCGCACCAGCTGGATGTCCCGCTCCACCTGCCGCCACTCGCTGGCGGGGTCATTGCCGGGGAGGCCGCGGGCGTGGGCGAACGCACCGTCGTGGACGCACCAGCCCTTTGCCAAAAGGCTCTCGTCCTCGCAGTGGGCCACGATGGGCCGGTCCAGCTTCCTTGCCAGCACCATGGCATCGCGCATCATCGCCTCCGACTGGACGCCCCGGCCGTCGTCGGAGAAGCCGACGACGCGGGGGGCCAGACCGGCCATGTCTGAGAGAGCGCCGCCCTGTTCTCCCCGGGTGACGGCCCCGTAGGGATAGACCCGGACACAGGCGGTCCGCTCAATGGCCTTCAGCTGGGGCTGGAGATTCTCCGGGCAGTCCGGCACCGGCTTCAGATTGGGCATGGCGCACACCGCCGTATAGCCCCCTGCCGCCGCCGCGGCGGTGCCGGAGGCAATCGTCTCCTTATAAGAAAAACCAGGCTCTCGAAGATGGACGTGGACATCAACGAAACCTGGAACCAGACAGCGGTTATGCAGTTCAATGACGGAAAAGCCTTCCTTTGGAGAGGAGGGGGAGACGGAAACAATACGGCCGTCGGAGACGGCGACGTCCAGATTCTCAAAGCGCCCGTCCAAAAAGACGGTCCCGCCGGTCAGCAGCAGATTCATAGGCGGACTCCTTCCTGTGTGTTCTCTTGCCTAAAAGAGCATACTACCGGATGGAGGCGGGATTGTCAACACTTTCCGCCGCAGAATCTTTCCCGGTCATCCTGCGCGATTTTTGTTGCAAATTTCCAAAGAAGTTGATATAATCACATTGATACTCATTTTCGCGCCGACGGTCAGTCCGCCCGTGACAGGGGTGCAGAGGGATGCTTCCGGGGAGCGGTATCGATTTTTGGATGAGAAAGGATGTCCGATTATGCGTAAGAGCATCAACAAGATGGTTGGGTACCGAGTGGCGGCGGCGCTGCTCTCCGTGGTGCTGTTCAGCGTGGTCACAACGGTCAACATCATGCGGATCAAGGGGGCTGAGGCGGACAACGCCCAGGCGGTCACCCTGTTGAACCGAGCCCAGACCGCCGAGGCCGCCCACTACAAGTGGTCCAGCGGTCTCAGCAACGCCCTGTACGCCGGCAAGGAGTTCACCGGCAGCATCGACCCCACCACCTGCGTCCTGGGCAAGTGGCTCTACGGCGAGGCGGGCACGGAGAGCGAGACGATCCTTGCTCTCCGGGATCAGATGGAGCCGCTGCACAAGGCCCTCCACGGGTCCGCCACAGAGGTACTGGATACGCTGAAGACCGATCCCGCCCGGGCCCAGGCCTACTACCAGGAGACCATCCAGGCCAACCTCACCACGCTGGTGGGGCTGCTGGAGCAGGTGGTGGAGGAGGCCTCCGCCATCAGCGCGGAGAACATGGCCAAGGTGGAGCACATCACACTGACGATGAACATCGTCTGCCTGATCTGCCTGGTGCTGGCCCTGGCGTGCCTTTTGAGCCTGGTGCAGTATGTCCTGCGCAGGGTGGTGAAGCCCATCCTGGAGATCACCCGGAACACCGAGCCCCTGCAGGAGGGCCGGCTGGACCTGCAGATGGGCCAGTACGGCAACAACGAGCTGGGAGACCTGGCCGCGACCCTGGAGAAGTCCATGGCCCAGGTCCACGGCTATGTGCAGGATCTGAATGCCGTCATGGGCCAGCTGTCCCAGGGCAATTTCGACGTGCATACCTCCGTGCCCTACATCGGGGACTTCAAGTCCATTGAAAACTCCCTCAACAGCTTTACCGCCACCATCTCCGCCGCCCTGGGCAAGATCAGCCAGGCGCAGGGGCGGGTGTCCAGCAACGCCGACCAGCTCTCCAGCGGCGCCCAGGCTCTGGCCCAGGGCGCTACGGAGCAGGCCAGCGCCGTGGAAGAGCTGTACGCCACGGTGGACGACCTCTCCAAGAACGCGGCCCAGAATGTGAAGATCACCGCCTCCGCCCAGGAGAACGCCCGCCTCACCGGCGAGCAGGTCACTGTCTCCAGCCATCAGATGGAGCAGATGGTCTCCGCCATGGCGGACATCACCGGCGCCTCTGAGCAGATCAGCAAGATCATCTCCACCATTGAGGACATCGCGTTCCAGACCAACATCCTGGCCCTGAACGCCGCCGTGGAGGCCGCCCGGGCCGGCAGCGCCGGCAAGGGCTTCGCCGTGGTGGCCGACGAGGTGCGGAATCTGGCCGCCAAGTCCGACCAGGCCGCCAAGGCCACCAAGGACCTCATCGACAACTCCGTCCAGGCCACGGAGCGGGGCAGCCGGATCGTGGAGGACGTCTCCGCCACGCTGAAAAAGACCCTGGAGCTGGTGGTGCAGTCCAACGCCGCCATCGGCGAGATCGCCCAGGCGGTGGAGGGCGAGGCGGAGTCCATTGCCCAGGTCACCGAGGGCATCGGCCAGATCTCCGCCGTGGTCCAGACCAACTCCGCCAGCAGTCAGGAGTCGGCCGCCGTCAGCACGGAGCTGTTTGAGCAGGTCCACAAGCTGGAGGCGGAGACCAGGCGCTTTAAGCTCCGGGCGGACAGCGCCGCTGCCTATTGAGGGCGTACATAGACAAGGAAATGGGGGCCGCGCCTTTGACGCGGCCCCTGTCTTTTTTCAGGCCTCTTGCTTAACGGGGCGGTTTGGAGTATACTGTGCCGGTAAGCTGTGAAAAGGCTGATTCAATCAACGCGCGCAGGCTGCTCGGCATAATTGTCATCTGCCCAGGCGAAGAATCGCAGAAATCCCTTGGGCATTTCATGATTTTCTCACGAAGACAGGCGGAGATCAGGCCGGCGGACCGTGCGCTGAGATTTATTCAGCGCCTCCCTAAAGAAAGGAGCTCCTGTATGAGCGCTCGGAAACAGAACAAGGCCGTCTCCCCCCAGGCGGAGGCGGAGGCCGCCCGTCTCTTCGGCAAGCACGTCTCCAAGACCAAGGGGCGGCTGCTGCTGGCGGTGACGCTGGTGTGCTGTGCCCTGCCCGTGATCCTGGGACTGCGGCTGTGGACGGAGATTCCGGAGATCGTGGAGACCGGCCTCATCGGCGCGGGCGGCCAGGACGACTCCCTGCCCCGGTGGGCGGTGGTGTTCGTCCTGCCGGGGCTGATGTGCCTGCTGGACTTTTTGGCCCACTACCAGCTGCTGGCGAACCAGCGGCGCATGACCATGCCCAAGCCCTATGTGCGTCTGGTGGGCCGCTGGGGCTTTCCCATCATCTCCGTGCTGTTTTGCGGCGGCATGATGCTCCAGTCCGCCGGGCGGGCGTGGGATCTGCCCTTTGTGGCCCCCTGCGTCCTGGGACTGGTGCTGCTGCTCCTGGGCTCCCACCTGTGGGACTGCCCCCGGGACGCCAGGGTCTCCCTGGGCTTCGCCCTGGCGGGGCGGAGCGGGGCGGACTGGGACGCCGTCCACCGCTCCACCGGCGGCGCCTGGATGGCGGCGGGTCTGCTGGCCATCGCCGGCACCATGGCGGGACAGCCCTGGGCCGCCGCGGCCTGCGGTGTTTTGGCTCTGGCGGCTGCCGCGGTCCTGGTGGGACTGCGGGGACGGTAAGTGCATAAAGCGAGGGCCCGGAGGCAGTGACCTCCGGGCCCTCGCTTTTGCCGTGCCGCCGTGCCGGCGGGCGGAAATGGCTCCGGTACAACTTCCCATTTCTCTCATTGACACCCGGGAGGTTTGATGGTAAGATGGCCTTACCAAAAGGGGGGAGAGGGTATGCAGCTGGAAAAAATTCAACACGCGCTGCCAAAGATACCAGAGCTTGTGATGCAGACGCTCATCACCGCCATTGACCGGGGAGACGTCAAAGTGGGACAGGAGCTTCCCTCTGAGCGGGACCTGGCGGAGATGTTGGGCGTGGGCCGGGGTTCCCTGCGGGAGTGCCTGGCCATTCTGGAGTTTCTGGGCGCCATCGAGAACCGGGGCAACCGGAAAGTGGTAATCCGGGACGCGGACTACATCCAGAGGGCCATCTCTTTTGTCCGGATCTCCAACAAGCCCAATATCCAGGAGGACTTCGGCGAGTTCCGCCGGATCAACGAGGTGGCCATCGCGGGGCTGGCCAGCCAGCGGGCCACGGAGGAGGACCTGGAGGCCCTGGCGGAGGCGGTACGGATGCTGGAGAGCAGCCCCGACGACTATACCAACGACCTGCGCTTTCACGACGCCCTGGCTATCGCCAGCCACAACATGATGCTGGCGGCCACCATCCACCTGGTCAACAGCATGATCGCGGACATCCGCGTCCGCTTTTTTGGCAGGCCGGACTACCAGCGCCGCAGTCAGGAGTCTCACATTGCCATCTACGAGGCGGTGCGGGACCGGGACGAGGAGCGGGCCAAGCGGGAGATGGACCGGCACCTGAAGATCGTGGAGGACTTCGCCCGGAAGTACCCGGATCATTAGCGCCTGCTGGTCATATTTGTGCAAACTGTTGGGAATCGGCCCCTTTTTTTGGCGGGCACGCGGCTCCAATTTGCTTGACGAATGTGGCGAAAGCTGGTATGGTAGAGATGCCGGTTAGATGGTATGACCAACATACCGCCATACCGCCCCGGCGAGGCTTGCAAGAGGAGACATGGTATGCCGGTGACCTATCTGGAGACCGGGTCCCAGGACCCGTACTACAATCTGGCCTTTGAGGAGTTCGTGCTGACCAGCCGGCGGCAGGGCGAGTACCTGCTTCTCTGGCAGAATGACAACACCATCGTGGTGGGCCAGAACCAGAACACCGAGGCGGAGATTAACCGGGCCTTTGTGGAGGCCCACGGCATCCGTGTGGTGCGCCGGTCCACCGGCGGCGGCGCGGTGTACCACGACCTGGGCAACCTCAACTACTCGTTCATCACCGACGTGGGGGACGCGGAGCGGCTGACCATGGAGCGGTTTACCCGGCCCGTGGTGGAGGCTCTGCGGGGCCTGGGGCTCCGTGCGGAGGCCTCCGGACGCAACGACATCCTGGTGGAGGGGCGGAAAGTCTCCGGCACCGCCCAGCGGGTGGTGCGGGGCAGGATTCTTCACCACGGCACGCTGCTCTTCGACGCGGACCCCGGCATGGTGGCCGGGGCGCTGAACGCCGACCCCGCCAAGTTTCAGTCCAAGAGCGCCAAGTCCGTCCGCAGCCGCATCGGCAACATTCGGGACTACCTGCCCGCGGACATGGAGATGGAGGCGTTCTGGCAGTACTTAAAAGACGCCCTCTCCGGCGGCGGCATGATCCCAGGGAGCCTGACGGCGGAGGAGCTGTCCGCCGTGGAGGAGCTGAAGCGGACCAAGTACGACACCTGGCAGTGGAATTACGGCCGCTCGCCCCAGTATGACCTGGCAAACAGGCGGCGCTTCGAGGGCGGCGGGCTGGAGGTCCGGGTCCAGGTGAGAGAGGGCCGGATCACCGGCGTCGTGTTCTACGGCGACTTTTTGGCCCGGGCCCCGCTGGACGACCTCACCGCCGCGCTGGAGGGGTGCGAGTTCCGCCGGGAGGCGGTGGCGGCGGTGCTGGAGCGGTTCCCGTTGGCGGATCTGTTCGGCGCCATTACGGAAGAGGAAGTGCTGGAGACCATGTTCTATGTCAGCTGAACACGGCGCTTTTGCCCCGGGGCAAAAAGAGAGGACGCGTTACGCGTCCTCCAGGGTCTCCTGCTGAAGCGGCTCCAGGAGGAGCCGGACGTCCACGCCCTCCAGCTTGGGCGCGGATCTGCGGGCGGCCTCCCGGTAGCCGTAGATGTCGTCTTCGGCAAAGGGCAGGTGGCACACCAGCAGGGTTTTCGGCCGGATGTGCTGCCGGACAAACTGCCGCCCCTGGGGCAGCGTCAGCCAGGGGAAGTCCAGAATGGCCAGATCCACGGGGCCGCTCTCCTCTAGAAATTCCCTGAGCTCCGGGGCGCAGAGCCTGCAGTCCCCGGTGAGGAGCACCCGGAATCCCCGAGACTCCAGAATGCAGCCGTAATGAGGCTTGTCCGCATAGCGGGGACCCTCGTGGGTGAGGCGGATGAAGTCCAGCGTCAGATTGGGAAGCCGCACCCGCTCACGCCGGCCGGAGAGCAGCGCTTGGCCCGGAAAACGGTTCTCCGGCAGGACGATGTTCGCCCGGGGCCACAGCTCCAGCGCCTCCCGGGCCAGCCTTTGAGAGAAGTGGTCCGGGTGGCAGTGGGTGAAAAACAGCAGGTCCGGCGCGGCAAAGGCCGGGTGGGCCCGCACAGCGGCCCAGAGCGACCGCGTGACGGTGGAAAAGCCCGGGACTTTCTCGTCGTGGAGGGCGTCCACCCAGAGGCGGAAGCCGCCCAGTTCTATGGCGGCGCCGGCGTTGGCGCTGAGAGTCACTTGGCAAAATGGCATGGTGAAAACCTCCTTCCCGCGGCCTCCGGCAGGGCCGGACGCGGGAGAATGGAATGATTATAGTACAGATTTCCGGAAATAGAACGAAAAAATCCGCCGGAGCGGACAATTTCGTCGGAAGCGGAAAAAATCCGGACGCGGCAGCCGCCGCGTCTGTGAAAAGCCAACAGGGGAGAGGCTCTCCCCGGAGAGAGAAGTCCACAAGCGGAGACGTCTGTTTCTGTGGAGCGGCGGCGCGAGGGCGCCGGCCGCAGTATAAAGGAAGGGAATGGTACAATGAAAGTCTACAAGAAGCTCATGAACGGCCTCGCTTTCGTGGAGAAGCTGGTTCTGAGCGTGGTCTTGGTGTTCGTGACGGCGCTCACGTTTACCAACGCCATCCTCCGCAAGCTCAGCGAGGTGGTCGAGGTAAACCAGATCGCCTGGACGGAGGAGATCGTCATCAACCTCTTCGTCCTGCTGATTATGCTGGGGTGCGCCCTGGCGGTCCGGGAGGGCGGATTGATTACACTGTCCTTGGTCTTTGACCGCTTTCGGGCCAACGGCACCGGGCAGAAAGTGTTCGTGTGGATCATCACCGTTGTGAACTGTGTTTTCTGGGTGCTGCTGCTGAAGACCGGCATCGACAAGGTCATCAACCAGATCAGCACCGGCAAGCGGACCCCCATTCTGGGTATGCCGGAGTGGCGCTTCACGCTCTTTCTGGCCATCGGCGCGTTTTTGCTGATCGTACATACCATCGAGTTCCTGGTGGATTTCATGGGGAGGAAGCCTGAGGCGCTCCCGGAAAAGGGAGGGGAGACGGCATGATTAACCTGATTTTGTTCGGCAGCTTCTTCGTGATGCTGTTTTTGAACATCCCCATCTGCGTCAGCCTTGGCATGAGCTCCATCTTCGCCATGCTCTATTCCGGCGACAAGCTCTCCATCGTCCCCACCAACATCTACAACGGCATGGCGAAATTCCTGCTGCTGGCCATCCCGTTCTTCGTGCTCTCCGGAAACATCATGGCCAAGGCCGGCATCTCCACCCGGTTGATTCAGTTCATTGACGACTGTATCGGCCACCGGCGGGGCGGCATCGCCATCGTCTGCGTGGTGGTGGCCTGCTTCTTCGGCGCCATCTCCGGCTCCGGCCCCGCCACCGTGGCGGCCCTGGGCATCATCCTGATCCCCGCCATGATTAACCGCGGCGGTTTCTCCGCCCCGTTCTCCTCGGCCATGATGGCCACGGCCTCCTCCATCGCCATCGTCATCCCGCCCTCCATCGCGTTCGTGGTCTACGCCTCCATCACCGGCGTGGGCGTGGGCGACATGTTCATGGGCGGTATCCTCCCCGGCATCATGATGGGCATCGCGCTGGTGGTGGTCATCATGCTGGAGGTCCGCAAGCGGGGCCTCACCGCCTCCCGGGAGAAAGCCACCTGGGGCGAGCGGTGGAAGTCTTTCCGCTCCGCGTTCTGGGGCTTTTTGATGCCCGTTATCATCCTGGGCGGCATCTACGGCGGCTTCTTCACCCCCACCGAGGCGGCGGCTGTCTCCGTGGTGTACGGCTTGATCGTGGGCCTCTTTATCTACCGGGAGGTCAAGCTCAAGGACCTCTTTGACCTGCTGGTGGACTCCAGCGTCACCACCGGCGGCATCATGCTCATCATCGGCGCCGCCACGTTGTTCTCCTACGTCTGCACGGTCCACGGCATCTCCAAGGCGGCCTCCGACCTGCTGCTGACCGTGGCCGGCAACAAGATCGTCTTCCTCATCATCGTCAACGTCATCTTCCTGATCGCCGGCTGCTTCGTGGACGCCAACTCCGCCATGTACATCTTCATCCCCATTATGATGCCTGTGGCCCAGGCTCTGGGTATCAACCTGGTGCACTTCGGCGTGCTGTCCACGGTGAACCTGGCCATCGGCCAGGTGACCCCGCCTGTGGGCGTGAACCTGTTCGTGGCCATCGGCGTCAGCGACAAGCTGAAAGATGTCAAGGACAAGACCAGGGTCACCATCGAGACGATCTCCAAGGCCGTGTGGCCCATGATCGTGGCCTGCGTCATCACGCTGCTGATCGTCACCTACGTCCCGTTCTTCTCCACGCTGTTCCTCAAGGGAGTGTAACCAATTTGTATCTGCGTCACCTCGTGTGACATCAGATAGACGCAACTGTAATTTTAAGGAGGAAAACAAATGAAAAAGTTTCTTGCACTGCTCATGACTTTGGCCATGGTCCTGTCCCTGGCCGCCTGCGGCGGCAACGGCGGCGCCAGCACTGACGCCCCCGCCAGCACCGACGCCCCCGCCGCCACCGACGGCGGCGACGCCGCCCCTCAGTTTGAGAAGCAGACCTGGAAGTTCGCCTGCTCCGCCACTGAGAACACCTGCTGGGCCGACATGGGCCGCGACTTCGGCCAGATGGTCAGCGACGCCACCGGCGGCGCCATCACCGTGGAGGTCTACGCCGCCGACCAGCTGACCGCCGGCAACCAGACCGAGGGCATCCAGGGCGTCATGGACGGCACCATCGAGCTGTCCGCCCACTCCAACATCATCTACTCCAGCTTCGACAAGCGCCTGAACGTTGTGTCCCTGCCGTTCCTGTTCAGCTCTTTCGACGACGTTGACGCCAAGCTGGACGGCGACGCCGGCAAGGCCGTGGGCGAGGTCGTGGAGTCCATGGGCATGCACCTGCTGGGCATTGCCGAGAACGGCTTCCGTCATCCCACCAACAGCAAGCGTCCCATCGAGAAGATGGCCGACATGAAGGACCTGAAGATCCGCGTGGCCGGCTCCGACCTGCTCAAGCGCGAGTATGATCTGTGGGGCGCCAGCGTCACCACCGCCAACTGGTCCGAGGTGTACACCGGCCTGCAGACCGGCACTTACGACGGCCAGGAGAACCCCCTGCCCACCGCCGACGGCGCCTCCATGTCCGACGTGCAGAAGTACGTCACCTACTGGACCGGCGTGTATGACTGCATCTTCTTCACCATGAACGGCGAGCTGTACAACTCCCTGGATCCCGAGCTGCAGAAGATCGTTGACGAGTGCGGCATGAAGGCCGCTCAGAATCAGCGTGAGCTGGAGCGCCAGGGCGACCAGGAAGTGCTGGAGAAGTGGAAGGCCGCCGGCGTCACCGTCACCGAGCTGACCCCCGAGGCCGCCGAGGAGTTCCGTCAGGCCGCTCTGCCCTGCTATGAGGAGTTCGCCGGCGATCTGACCCAGGAGCTGATCGACGCTTTCACGAAATAATTCCAGGGGACCCACAACTTTAGAATGACGCTCCACCGGAGTGCGTTCCCCCTGACAAACGACTCGTTTTAAGTTGCGTTAGAGAGAAAGCACGTGGCGGCCCAGTGCGCCGCGTGCTTTCCTCTTGCCCAAATTTCGGGAAAATTTGTGCAATATCACTAAATGGAGGGCATAAATATGGACGATATTCTGGAGATGGCCCAAGGGCGTCTGGGAAGAGTCGTGGCGCTTCGGCTGCGTCCCGGCACGGACGTTCTGCTGGGTCTGGAGGAGGCCTGCAAGCGGGCGGGCATCAACAACGGCGTGATCCTCAGCGCCATCGGCAGCCTGGACAGCCCTCACTTCTGCAACCCCGTGGAGCTGCCCACCAAGGCCGGCTACGGCTACGGCGAGACGCTGCACCTCACCGGTCCCATTGAGCTGACCAGCGCCTCCGGCATCATCTGCCACGACGACGAGGGCAACACCAACCTGCACGTCCACATGACCGTCACCGACCGCCACGGCAACGCCCACGGCGGCCACCTGGTGGAGGGCACCAAGGTGCTTTTGACTGTGGATGTGGTCATCGCCGAGATCGAGGGACTGGTGATGGGCCGGAAGTTCGACGCGGAGCTGGAGGTCCCCCTGTTCGCTCCCCGTCAGGCCTGAGACTGAAAACGACATCCCGCCCCGCGGGCGGCCCTCTTTGGGGGGAGGTCCCGGGACAAGATATATTTATGGAAAGGCGTGAAAACATTGGCAAGGAATAAAAACGCTGGAGAGAAATACTCCAAGGAGATGCTGATGAACCTCTACCGCACCATGGTACGGGTCCGGGCATTTGAGGAGCATGCCGCCGAGTGCTTCACCAAGGGTATGCTGGCGGGCAACATCCATCTGAGCATCGGCCAGGAGGCCGCCGCGGCCGGCGCGTTCGCCGCCATTCGGCCGGAGGACTACTTCACCTCCACCCACCGCGGCCACGGCCACGCCGTGGCCCGGGGCATGGACCCCAAGCTGTGCATGGCGGAGCTCTTCGGCAAGAAGACCGGCTACTGCAAGGGCAAGGGCGGCTCCATGCACATCGCCGACATGAAGCAGGCCAACCACCTGGGCGCCAACGGCATCGTGGGCGCGGGCCAGCTGATCTCCGCCGGCAGCGCCCTGGCCTCCAAGATCATGGGGGACAAGAGCGTCACCGTCGGATGCTTCGGCGACAGCTCCACCAACGAGGGCTCCTTCCACGAGTCTTTGAACATGGCCGCCACCTGGAAGCTCCCCGTGGTGTGGTTCATTGAGAACAACTGCTACGGCGTGTCCACCGAGATTCACCGGGTCACCAACACCCCGGATCTGGCCACCCGCGCCGCCGCCTACGACGTGCCTTTCGCCGTGGTGGACGGCTCCGACGCCACCGCCGTCTATGAGGCCATGGAGAAAGCCCTGGACCACGCCCGCAGCGGCAAGGGCCCCTACGTGGTGGAGGCCAAGGTGTACCGCTATCAGGGCCACTACTGCGGCGACCCCGCCGTGTACCGTCCCAAGGAGTACATGGAGAACGCCCTGGCAAACGACTGCATTGAGAAGATGGGCAAGCGCTTGACCGCTCTGGGCGTCAAGGACGAGGAGCTGGAGGAGATCAAGCAGGCCGCTCAGCAGGAGATGGACGAGGCCGTGAAGTTCGCCGACGAGTCCCCGTATCCCGATCCTGCCGAGGTCACCGACGACATGTATACTGCGGACAACGAAAGGTGTGTGGCGAGATGAGCAAGAAGATCAGTGTGAGCAAGGCCATTCGCGAGGGCCTGCTGGAAGAAATGCGCCGGGATGACAAGATGTTCATCATGGGCGAGGACATGGCCGTCATGGGCAACGTGTTCGCCATCACCACCGGCTTTTTGGATGAGTTCGGCCCCAACCGCGTCATCGACACGCCCATCTCCGAGGAGGGCTTCATGGGCATGGCCGTGGGCGCCGCCATGCGCGGGATGCACCCCGTGGTGGAGCTGATGTACGACGACTTCGTGACCGAGTGCGCCGATCCCCTGCTGAACCAGGCCGCCAAGCTCAAGTACATGTCCGGCGGCCAGTGCTCCATCCCCCTGGTGCTGCGGATGCCCATGGGCTCCGGCCGCCGCAACGCCGGCCAGCACTCCCAGTCCCTGGAGGGCATGATCTGCCACTTCCCGGGCCTGAAAGTCGTGGCCCCCTGCTCCGCCGCCGACGCCAAGGGCCTCATCAAGTCCGCCATCCGGGACCCGGACCCCGTGGTGGTGTTTGAGCACAAGCTGCTCTACGCCCGCAAGGAGGAGATTCCCGAGGACGAGGACTACCTGGTGCCCATCGGCAAGGCCAGCGTGAAGCGCGAGGGCAGGGACCTGACCATCATCACCTGGAGCCGCGAGGTGAACTTCTCCATGGAGGCCGCCGAGAAGCTGGCCGCGGAGGGCATCGACGTGGAGGTGCTGGACCTGCGGACGCTGGTCCCCATCGACTGGGAGGCCATCAAGGCGTCCGTCGCCAAGACCCATAACGTGCTGATCGTCTCCGAGGAGGTCAAGCGGGGCAGCTACGCCGGCGAAATCTCCGCCGAGATCTCCGAGGAGCTGTTCGACGAGCTGGACGCCCCTGTGGAGCGCCTGTGCGGTTTGAACATCGTCTCCCCGTTCAGCCCCGTGCTGGAGGATCAGAACTTCCCCCATCCCGACGACATCGTCAAGGCCGTCAAGCGCGTGCTGAACAAGTGAGGAGGGTGAATCATGGCTTTTGAAGTACTGATGCCCCAGCTGGGACTGACCATGGAGGAGGGCACCGTCTCCCAGTGGATTAAGCACGAGGGCGATACGGTCAAGGCCGGCGACGTGATTTTGGAGATCACCACCGACAAGCTGACCAACGAGGTGGCCAGCGAGCACGACGGCGTATTGCTGAAAATTGTGGCCCAGGAGGGGGAGGACATCCCCGTCAAGGGTCTCCTGGCCTACATCGGCCAGCCCGGAGAGGCCGTGGGCGGGGCTCCTGCCGCTGCCGCCGCACCCGCCGCCCCTGCGGCCGAGGCCGCTCCCGCGGCTGCCCCCGCCGCCGCGGCGCCGGCTCCCGCTGCCGCCGCAAACGGCGCCCGGATCCGCATCTCCCCCCTGGCCCGGAAGACCGCGGCCAAGCTGGGTGTGAACTATACCGGCATCGCCGGCACCGGCCCCTCCGGCCGGATCGTCCTCAAGGACATTCTGGCGGCCGCAGATAGCCAGAAGAGCGCTCCCGCCGCCGCGGCCCCTGCTGCCGCTGCCGCCGCTCCCGCCCCCAAGGCCGGCTCCCTGGAGCTGATGGAGGGCGACACCGTGGTCAAGCTGGCGGGTATGCGCAAGGTGGTGTCCCAGCGGATGTGGGCCTCCCACAACGAGATCCCGCCGGTGACCCAGAACATCAAGGTGGACGTCACGGAGCTGATGAAGTTCCGCAAGATGCTGCTGGCGGAGACCGGGAAGAAGTACTCCGTCAACGACCTGGTTTTGAAGGCCACCGCCAAGTGCCTGCGCCAGCACCCCGAGATGCTGGTGAGCCTGGACGGCGACCAGATCATTCAGCGGGCCCATGTGAACCTGGGCATGGCCGTGGCCCTGGACGCGGGACTGATCGTCCCCGTCATCCGGGACGCCGACAAGCTGAGCCTGGACGCCCTGTCCGCTGCCGCCAAGGATCTGGCAACCCGGGCCAAGGAGAACAAGCTGGGGGCCGACGAGTACAAGGGCTCCACCTTTACCGTGTCCAACCTGGGCATGTTCGGCATTGAGACGTTCACCCCCATCATCAACCAGCCGGACGCCGCCATCCTGGGCGTGTGCGCCATCCACGACGAGCTGGATATGGACGACGAGGGCAAGCTCTTCAAAAAGCAGGTCATGCGCCTCTCCTGCACGCTGGATCACCGTCTGCTGGACGGGTCCGTTGTGGCCAAGTTCGAGATGGACCTGCGGGATCTGCTGGAGAAGCCCATGAGCATCCTGCTGTGATTAGGAGGAACCACCAATGGCTTTTGAAGTGAAAATGCCCCAGCTGGGGCTGACCATGGAGGAGGGCACCGTCTCCAAGTGGATCAAGCACGAGGGCGACGCGGTGAAAGTGGGCGACGTGATCCTGGAGATCACCACCGACAAGCTGACCAATGAGGTGGCCAGCGAGGCCGAGGGCACCCTCTTGAAGATCGTGGCCCAGGAGGGCGAGGACGTGCCCGTGAAGGGCACCCTGGCCTGGATCGGCCAGCCGGGAGAGAGTCTTTCTGGCGGCGCCGCTCCCGCGGCTGCCCCGGCAGTCCCTTTCGTCCCCGCGTCTGCCGCGGCAACTGCCGCGCCTGCGGCGCCTGCAAAGCCCGCCGGTGATACGAGCGTCATTGTCATCGGCGGCGGCCCCGGCGGCTATGTGGCCGCCATCCGGGCGGCCCAGCTGGGGGCCAAGGTGACGGTCATCGAGAAGCAGTACCTGGGCGGCACCTGCCTGAACGTGGGCTGCATCCCCACCAAGTGCCTGCTGCACTCCGCGGAGCTGGTAGAGGACATCAAGAACCAGGGCAGGGACATCGGTGTGGAGGTGGAGGGGGTCAAGGTCAACTTCCCCCAGGTCATTGCCCACAAGAACGAGATCTCCAAGAAGCTCACCAGCGGCGTGGCCGGCCTTTTGAAGATGAACAAGGTGAAAAAGGTGGACGGCGAGGCCAGCTTTGTCGGGGAGAAGAAGCTCTCCGTGAAGAAGACCGACGGCACCGTGGAGGAGATGACGGCGGACGCCATCATCGTGGCCACCGGCTCCGTCAACTCCGCGCCCCCCATCCCCGGCATCAAGGAGAACCCCAACTGCATCGACTCCACCGGCGCTCTGAGCCTGGAGGCCCTGCCCAAGACCATGGTGGTCATCGGCGGCGGCGTCATCGGGCTGGAGCTGGCCTGCGCATACGCGGCCTTCGGCACCAAGATCACCGTGGTGGAGGCCATGGACCACATGCTGCCCATGCTGGACGGCGACCTCACGAAGATCGGCGTGGCCCACATGAAGAAGATGGGTATGGAGTTCAACCTGGAGTGCCCCGTGCAGTCCGTGGAGAGCTCCCCCGTGGGCGCGAAAGTCGTGTGCAAAAACAAGGCCGGCGAGACCGTCAGCTTTGAGGCGGAGAAAGTGCTGGTGGCCATCGGCCGCAAGGCCAACACCGCCAGCCTCAACCTGGAGGCCGGAAAGATCGCCAACGACCGGGGCCGGATCATCGTGGACGACCAGATGCGGACCAACGTGCCCGGCGTGTACGCCATCGGCGACTGCGTCCTGGGCCGGGCCCAGCTGGCCCACACCGCCAGCGCCATGGGCGAGGTGGCCGCGGAGACGATTATGGGCATTCCCGCCGTCTACGACGAGAGGACCAACCCCACCTGCGTCTACATCGAGCCGGAGGCCGCCTCCGTGGGCCTCACGGAGGAGCAGTGCAAGGCCAAGGGCATCGACTATAAGGTTGGCAAGTTCCCCATGAGCGCCAACGGCAAGGCCCTGATTCTCAACGGCGGCGAGGGCCTGGTGAAGATCATCGCCGGCAAGGAGTACGGCGAGATCCTGGGTATGCACATCATCGGGCCCCGGGCCACGGACCTCATCGCCGAGGGGGCGCTTGCCATCGGCGAGGAGATGACCCTGGACGAGATCATCGCCACCATCCACTCCCATCCCACGGTCACAGAGACCATGCGGGAGGCTGCTCTTCAGGCGGAGAAGCGGGCTATTCACACCTCCAACAAATAAGCGGCAAAAACCCATCAGAACAGCAGAGGGCCCCGAAGATAGAGATACCTTCGGGGCCCTTTCTTAAAGATATTGAAAGGAGAGTTGCGCCATGGAGGGAACCATGCGCGGCATCTGCAAAATGGCGCCGGGCGAGGGCGCGGCGTACCGGACGGACCTCCCCATCCCCCAAATCGGGGAGGGGGAAGTGCTGATGAAAGTCCACGCCTCCGCCATCTGCGGCACGGATCTGCACATCTATGGCTGGAACGAGTGGGCCGCCAAGCGGATGCGGAATTTTCCCATCGTCTTTGGCCACGAGACCGCCGGGGAGATTGTGGAGATCGGGAAGAGCGTCACCGGCCTCCGGGTGGGGGACCGGATCTCCGTGGAGACCCACATCCCCTGCAACCACTGCTTCCAATGCGGGCATGACCGGCGGCATATATGCGAGAACATGCGGATCTTCGGCGTCACGGAGCCGGGGGCTTTCGCGGAGTACGCCCCGGTGCCCGCGGAGTGCGCCGTCCGCCTGAGGGACGGTATCCCCTATGAGGTAGGGGCCATGCTGGAGGCCATGGGCGCCGGCGTCCACGGCGTGGAGAAGGCGGAGGTCCGGGACAAGACGGTACTGGTCAGCGGCTGCGGCCCCATCGGACTGATGGTGGTGGGGGCCTGCAAGGCCCACGGGGCTAGGCGGGTCATCGCCTGCGACGTTCTGCCGGAGAAGCTGAAGCTGGCGGAGGCCATGGGGGCCGACGCCGCCGTCAACAGCGCCCAAACGGATATTATCCAGGCCGTCCAACGGGAGACGGGCGGCGCCGGAGCCGACGCCGCCATCGACATCACCGGAGACGGCGGGGCCATCGTGGCGGGACTGCGGGCTCTGCGGAAAGGCGGGCGGATGGTCTCCGTGGGCCTGCCCAACGGTGAGATTCCCGTCAATCTCACCGAGGATATCATCTACCGGGAGATCCAGTACACCGGCGTCTCCGGGCGGCAGATGTTCGCCACCTGGGACGACTGCATGGAGATCCTGGAGACCCCCGGCTTCTCCCTGGAGCCGGTGATGGGAGAACGGTATCCGCTGGAGGGCTTCGAGGACGCCCTGGCGGCCATCCGGGGCGGCGCCCCGGGGAAGATGCTGCTGATCCCGTGAAAACGGAACAGACAAGGAGGCAATGCTGATGCAATATACCAAGGAATTCCTGCTGGAGATCCACAAGAACCTTCTGGAGACCCGCCTTTTGGAGGAGAAGATGAAGGACCTCTACGCCCAGGGCCGGGTGCCGGGTCACGTCCACAGCGGCGTGGGCCAGGAGGCGGGCTATGTGGGCACGCTGTCCACCCGGAAGCCGGGGGACTACTTCAAGCTGACCCACCGCCCCACCGCCATGCCCCGGATGCTGGGGACGCCCCTGGAGATGATCTTCGGCGAGCTGCTGGCCAAGAAGACCGGCAACTCCGGCGGTCGGGGCGGCAGCCTCCATATCGGCGAGCTGCGCACCGGCGTGCTGGGGATGTCCGGCACGCTGGGCTGCGACACCGGCGTGGCCGTGGGGGCGGCGCTGACCATCGACATGGAGGACCGGGACAACATCGTCTATATGTTCATGGGGGACGGCACCTCCAGCCGGGGGCCGGTGTACGAGGCCATGAACCTGGCGGCGGCCTGGAAGCTGCCGGTGCTGTTCGTCTGTGAGAACAACCAGTACGCCATCTCCACCCACGTCTCCACCAGCATCCCCGTGGAAAACGCCCTGGCGGACCGGGCCGCGGGCTACGGGATGCCCGCCCGGGTGGCCGACGGCACCGACGTGCTGGCGGTGTACGAGGCGGCCAGGGAGATGAGCGAGTACGTCCGCGGCCGAAAGGGCCCCGCAGTGCTGGAGTGCAAGGACTACCGCTGGCGGGGCCACTTCGAGGGCGACCAGTGCGCCTATCGGGACGCCGCCGTGGCCAAAGAGTGGATGGAGAACCGGGACTGCGTGAAGAACCTGGAGGCTTTGCTTACCCGGCAGGGCATCCTGACGGCGGCGGAGGCCGCGGCGCAGCGGGCCGCCTTTGACGCGGAGATGGAGGCGGCCATCGCCCAGGCGGAGGCCGCGCCGTCCATGACGCCCGGCGAGATCTACGACGGGCTGTACGCCTGAGAAGGGGGGAGACGAACATGAAAGTTCCATATATAAAGGCCGTCAACGACGCGCTGAAAGAGGAGATGCGCCGGGACGGCAAAGTTGTTCTCTACGGCGAGGACGTGGCGGAGTTCGGCGGCATCTTCGGGGAGACCCGGGGGCTTCTGGAGGAGTTCGGCCCCAAGCGGGTGCGGAACACCCCCATTGTGGAGACGGCCATCGTGGCCTCCGCCGCCGGCGCGGCCATGACGGGCCTGCGGCCCTGCGTGGAGCTGATGTACGCGGACTTTACCATGGCGGCGTTCACGGAGATCTTCCACGTGGTGAGCAAGTGGCGGTATATGCACGGGCCGGAGTACAAGCTGCCCCTGGTGATCCGGTGCGCCTCCGGCGCGTCCAACGGCGCGGGCGCCGAGCACTCCAATGTGGTGGAGTGCCTCTTCATGCACGCCCCGGGGCTGACCATCGTCACCCCTTCCTGCGCCTACGACGCCAAGGGACTCTTAAAGTCCGCCATCCGGTCGGACAACCCGGTGCTCTTCTGCGAGCCCAAGCAGCTCTACCAGGTGAAGCAGGACATCGCCGACGACGTGTATGAGAGCGACTACACCATCCCCCTGGGCCTTGCGGACGTAAAGCGGCAGGGCCGGGACGTGACGCTGGTGGCGGTGGGGCTGATGGTCCCCCGGGCGTTGGAGGCGGCGGAAAAGCTCTCCGCTGAGGGCATCGAGGTGGAGGTCATCGACCCCAGGACCCTGGCGCCCCTGGACACGGACACGATTTACAAGTCCATTCAAAAGACCCACCGGGCCGCCATTGTGGAGGAGAGCAACAAGACCGCCGGCATCGGCGCGGAGCTGGCCGCCCGCTTCCAGGAGGAGCAGTACGACGAGCTGGACGGCCCCGTGGTCCGCATCGCGGCGCTGGATGTGCCCATGCCCTACAACATCCCCATGGAGAAGTACGTCATCCCCGACGTGGAGCGCATCTGCGATTCCATCCGGGCTATGATGAAGTGAGGGACGCGGGCATGCGGAATGAGCAGAAAGGAGGGGCCGTCAGGCGGGACAGTCTTATCCCCCCGGCGGCGAGAAACACCGATGCGTATTGACATCCCAATGCCGAAAGCCGGATTGACCATGGTGGAGGGCACCATCAGCGAGTGGAAGGTTCCCGAAGGAGCCCTAATCCAAAAGGGCCAGGTCATCATGGAGTACGAGAACGAGAAGAACACCATCGAGTATGAGAGCGTCCACGGCGGCTATCTCCACATTCTGGAGCCCGCAGGGGAGACGGTGGAGGTGGGCAGGCCCATCGCCTGGGTGGCGGAGACGAAGGAGGAGTACGAGGCCCTGCTGGGCACCGCCGTTCCGGAGGCCGCTCCCGCCCCGGCGGCGGCAGTCTCTGCGGCCTCCGCCCCGGCAGCGGCGGAATCCGCTCCGGCGTCCCCGGCTCCCGCGTCCCGGGGACAGCGCCGTGTCCGGGCCACGGGCCTGGCCAGGAAGATGGCCCGGGAGGCGGGCGTCGACCTTGCGGAGGTTCCCCCCGGCAGCGGCCCCGACGGGCGGCGCATCGCCGCCAAAGACGTGACGGCCTATCTGGCATCCCGGAAGCCGGCACCCGCGGCGGCCCCCGCCCCGGCGGCGGAGGCGGACGAGGTCACCGCCATCCCCTGGACCGGCGTCCGCAAAACCATCGCCCGGAACATGATGACCAGCCTCCAGCAGTCCGCCCAGTGCACCGCCATGTGCGAGGTGGACGTGACGGACCTGCTGGCCCTGCGGCAGAGATACGTGGAGGGGGAGGAGTACCTTGGCTGCCGGGTGACGGTGAACGACCTCCTCTGCATGGCCGTGTGCAAGGTGCTGAAAAAGCACCCCACGGTGAACGCCACCTTTGACGGGCAGACGCTGTATTCCCACAGCCATGTTCACCTCTCCCTGGCGGTGGCCACGGAGAGCGGCCTCATGGTCCCCGTCATTAAAAACGCGGACACCCTGACCCTGACGGAGCTGAGCGCGGCGGCCCGGGACCTGGGCCGGCGGGCCAGGGAAAAGCGGCTCCAAAACGGCGAGCAGGGCTGCGGCACCTGCACGGTGTCCAACGTGGGCATGTTCCCCATCGACCTGTCCACCCCCATTCTGAATCCGCCGGAGGTGGGGATCTTCGGCTTCGGCCGCACCACCCGCAGACCCGGGTATCTCCCCGACGGCACCCTGGCCCCCCGGGATATGATGTGGGTCTACCTGACCTTTGACCACCGGGTGGTGGACGGCCTGGAGGCGGGGAAAGTCTTCCAGGATCTCCAGTACCTGCTGGAGCACCCCCAGCTGATCACGGCCTGAAAAGGAAAAAGGCGTCCGGTCACGCAAGTGACCGGACGCCTTTTCTCTGACTGATTAAAGGTCGTTGCGGCAAAGATCCTCCGGAGACTCCCGGCGGACGGCCGCATAGTGTTCGCTGCCGCCCCGGAGCATGACAATGGGGGGCCGGGGCAGGCGGTTGTAGTTGGAGGCCATGGAGTAGTGGTACGCGCCGGTGGTGCACACCGCCACCAGGTCTCCCCGGCCCACGCTGGCGGGAAGACTGACGTCCCGCTGGATGATGTCGCCGCTCTCGCAGCAGCGGCCCACCACGTCGCAGGGGAAGTCCGCGGCCTCGTTCATCTTGTTTGCCAAAAAACAGGTGTACAGCGCGCCGTACAGGGCATAGCGGGGGTGGTCCGCCATGCTGCCGTCCACGGAGACATAGTTCTTGTACCCCGGGATGCGCTTGACGGTGCCCACGGTGTAGAGGGTCATCCCCGCGTCGGCCACGATGCTCCGCCCGGGCTCCATGTGGATCTCCGGAATCTCCAGCTCCAGCCGCGCGCAGGTCTCCCGGATGGACGCGGCCACCTGCCCCACCTTGGCGTCCACGTCCAGATAGGGGTCGCTCTCCACGTACCGCACGCCGTAGCCGCCCCCCAGGTCCAGCTGGCGGGCCATGCAGCCGTATTTCGCCTTGACATGGGCGATGAACTCCAGCATGATGACGGCGGCGCGCTCAAACACGTCCTCGGCGAAGACCTGGGAGCCCACATGGCAGTGAAAGCCCGCCAGATCGATGTGGGGCTGGCGCAGGGTGAAAGCGGTGATCTCCTCCGCCTGGCCGGTCTCAATGGCGCTGCCGAACTTGGAGTCCACCTTGCCGGTGGCAATGGCCTCGTAGGTGTGAGGGTCGATGCCGGGGGTGAGGCGCAGCAGGACGCTCTGCTTGATGTTCCGCGCGGCGGCCTCGTCCTCGATGGCCCGGATCTCCTCCGCGTTGTCCGCCACGAAGCAGCCGACGCCGCAGTCCATGGCGTAACGGATGTCCTCGTCGGTCTTGTTGTTGCTGTGGAAGTAGGCCCGGCTCAGGTCGAAGTCCGCCTGGAGGGCGGTGTAGATCTCGCCGGAGGACACCACGTCGACGCCCATGTCCTCCTCCCGCATGATCTCGTAGATCCGCTTGCAGGAGAGGGCCTTGCTGGCGTAGAGGGGGCGGGCCCGATCACCGAAGTGGCGGCGGAAAGCGGCGGTGTAGGTTCGGCAGTTGCGCCGGATGCGGTCCTCGTCCATCAGGTACAGCGGCGTGCCGTACTCCCGGGCCAGGGCCGCCGTGTCCTGCCCGGCGAAGAGGAGGTGGCCGTTTGCGGCCGTGGTGATGTTGTCGCAGATCATAGACTGGGATCCTTTCTCATTTGTTGCGCGGGGGCAGGGCGCGTCATCCGCCGGGCTCCGGACTGGGCTCCGGAGCCTCCAGCTCCGCCATGGCGGAGCGGAACTGGCGGGAGAACATGGCGGCCGTGGCGGCCACCGCCAGGACATCCGCCACCGGTTCCGCCAGGAAGACGGCAAAGACCTTGTTCTCAAAGAGACAGGGCAGAAGATAGATCAGCGGGATCAGCAGAATGATCTTCCGCAGCACCGCCAGAAACAACGACGTCTTCGCGTTCCCCAGGGCCACAAAGGTCTGCTGGCAGGCGATCTGAATGCCGAAGATGCCCGTGGCCGCCATGTAGATCCGCAGGGCCCAGGCGGCGTAGGACACCAGCTCGGGGTCGTTGTTGAAGATCAGGGCGAAGGCCCGGGGAAACAGCTGCACCAGCGCCCACATGGTCATGGAGTAGATGACGCAGGAGCGCAGCAGCACCCGGAAAGCGTCCCGCACCCGCTGGGCGTTCCGGGCGCCGTAGTTGTAGCTGACAATGGGCTGGCACCCCTGGGTCAGGCCCTGGAGGGGCATCATGGCGAACTGCATGATGCTGGTGAGCACCGTCATGGCCCCCACGGCGATGTCGCCGCCGTATTTTAAGAGAGAGGAGTTGAAGCACATGGCGATGAGGCTCTCCGTGGACTGCATGATAAAGGGGGAGAGGCCCAGAGCCAGGCAGGGCAGCACCACCGCCGCCCGGGGCCGCAGGTTCTCCCGCCGGATGCGCCACTTCGTCCGCTTCCCCGTGAGAAACCGCAGCACCCACGCCGCGGACACCGCCTGGGAGAGGATGGTGGCCAGGGCCGCCCCCCGCACGCCCAGGCCGAGGCCGAAGATGAAGATGGGGTCCAGAATCGTATTTAAGATTGCGCCGATCAGCACCGTCCGCATACTGACGGTGGTGAACCCCTGGGCGGTGATGTAGGCGTTCAGCCCTAAGGTCAGCTGGACAAAGAGAGTCCCCAGGGAGTAGATGCGCATATAGTCCAGAGCGTAGCCGATGGTGTTGGCGCTGGCGCCGAAAGTCAGCAGCAGCGGCTCCGCCAGCAGCTGGAACGCCGCCGTCAGCACCAGGGAGGTGACAATCAGCAGCGTCAAACACCCGCCCATGATCCGCTCCGCCTCCGCCCGCTGGCCCCTGCCCTCCTGAATGGAGGCCCGGGGCGCGCCGCCCATGGCCATCAGGGCGGCGAAGGCGGAGATAATCATAATCACCGGAAGACACACCCCCACGCCGGTGAGGGCCAGCTTGCCCACGGTGTCCGCCGGCTGTATATGGCCGATGTAGATTCGGTCCACCAGGTTGTAGAGCATATTGACGATCTGGGACGTGATGGTGGGCAGAGCCAGGGAGAACAGCAGCTTCCCCACCCTGCCGCTGCCCAGGTCCGCTTGCTTTTCATTCATGACGTTGGTTCCTCCTCCATAAGATGGTCGCTGTTTTCCAGTACCGTCTCCAGCAGCCGGCGGAACTGGGACTCCTCCTCCGGTGAAAGCCGCGCCAGGAGCCGCCGGCCGCAGGATGATTGGATGGCCTGGGCCTCCCGGGCCAGAGGGGCGCCCGTCTCCGTGATGGACAGGTGCACCACACGGCGGTCCGCCGTGTCCGGCACTCTGCGGAGAAATCCCCGGGCCGCCAGCAGGTCCACCGCCTGGGAGACCTGGGACTTCACCAGCCCCCGGTACTCCGCCACATCCCGGGCGGTGTCGCAGTCCGGGTTGTTGACCAGGAACAGCAGCACGTGGACCTCCCGCATGGTGAGGCCGGTTCGCTCCAGCATGGGCGAGAACCGATGCTCATAAAACCGCTGGAACTGCTTGAAAAACAACAAAAGCCGGGTAGTGGCAGCCGACATGGGGACACCTCCGTTCGTTTCTAAAAAAACAGTTCTAAAAAGAACTATTATGACTATACCACCGCGGAATGCCGCCGTCAAGGTTTTCTTTTTTGCCGTCATTTTGCCATTGACAAACAGATGCCTGTGGGGTATGATAATAGAAAATATAATATACAAAACCACATTACAAGGAGTATGTTATGATTTGGAACGTTGTGAGTGACAGCAGCTGTGACCTGCGAATGGCCTCTCTGCGGGACAGTCCTGTCCGGTTTGAGATCGTCCCCCTGCGCATCCAGGTGGGGGAGCGGGAGTTCATCGACAACGATGAACTGGTGATTCCTGATCTGCTGGCGGCCATGGCGGCGGAAAAGGCGGCGTCCTCCACGGCGTGCCCCTCTCCGGCGGCCTTTGCCCGGGCTTTCGAGAGTGGGGACTGCACGGTGTGCTTCACCATCTCCACCAACCTCTCCGGCACCTACAACGCCGCCGTGATGGCCCGGGACATGGTGCTGGAGGAGCACCCGGAGAAAAAGATCTGCGTCATCGACTCCAAGGCCACCGCCGGGGCCATGGTGCTGCTGATCTACCGGGCCATCGCCCTGATGGAGGGGGCGCCGCCGGAGGACTTTGACGAGATATGCGACCAGCTGCGGATATACCAGGCGTCGCTGCGGACCTGCTTCACTCTGGAGAATTTCGACAACCTCATCAAAAACGGCCGGATGCGGCCGCTGGTTGGCAATCTCCTCCACTCCCTGGGGATTCACGTCATCGCCGACGCCACGCCCCAGGGCACCATCCACGTGGCCGACAAGGCCCGGGGAGAGGCCAAGACCTGTAAGTCCATCGCCGCCCTGATGGGGGCCAGTAAGGACTGCACCGGGGCCCGGGTGGTGATCTCCCACTGCGAGAATCTCCCCGGGGCCATGAAGCTGAAGCAGGTCATTCAGGAGGCCCTGCCGGTGCGCAGCGTGGACATCATCTCCTGTCGGGGGCTCACCAGCTTCTACGCCATGGAGAAGGGACTCATCATCGGATACTGAGCGCGGAACGGACGAAAGGCCGGCATGGGAGCACCCCATGCCGGCCTTTTTTATTCCTCCTCCGCATCCCGAATGATCTCATCCAGGACGCCGATGAGGTCGTACAGGGTGTTGATGCTGACATTTTTCTTCAAAATGGCGTGCTGCAGGGCGGGGGACAGGGACTCAAACTGAGAGCGGACCTTGGGACTGATGGTGGTCATGGAGTCTCACGCTCCCAGCACCGGCGCGCCGCCGTAAGGGGCCATGTCCAGCCGGACGTAATAGCCCCGGTCGTGCTGGCACACGGGGCAGAGCTGCGGCGCCTCCGCGCCCTCGAAGAGGTAGCCGCAGTTCAGGCACATCCAGGTGGTCTTTCCCGGGGCGGAGAACAGCTGCCCCCGGTCCAGCAGGTCCGCCAGATACCCGAAGCGGCCGGCGTGGCTCTTTTCGATCTCGGCGATCTGGCGGAAGGAGGCCGCCACCTGGGGGAAGCCCTCCTTCTGGGCGGTGTCGGCGAAGTCCTTATACACCGGGTCGTACTCTTCCAGCTCGTTGTGCTGGGCCCGGCGCAGCAGCTGGAGGACGTCGTTGGTGAGGTCCACCGGATAGCCGCCGTCAATATGGACGGTCTGGCCCGCCAGCTCTTTCATGTGGTTGTAGAAGATTTCGGCGTGCTCTTTCTCCTGGCCGGCGGTAAAGGTGAATACATCCGCCAGCACCTGCAATTTCTGCTGGCGGCACAGCTCCGCCGCGAAGGTGTAGCGGTTCCGGGCCTGGCTCTCCCCGGCGAAAGCCCGCATCAGATTTTTCAGCGTCTCGCTGTTTTTGAAGTCCACGGACATGGAAGTTCCTCCTGTTTTGAGATTATAAACAGGATTCCACCGTGGGCGCGGATTTATGCGGAGGCAGGGGAAGCGCTGATGAAATCCGTGTGCCGGGATTTAAGCAGTGCTCCCAAAGAAAGATCCCCGGAGACGTCCGGTCTCCGGGGACGGGGGAGAGCAAATCAGGATTCCTCCGGCAGGCTGTATTTGCTCAGGTCAGAGTACAGGGCGGAGGAGAAATCGTCTGCGGCTGTCATGTCGTGGAGGTAGGCGTGGCGGCTGACGCCGCCGTCGGTCTCCTCGATGACGCTGACGGCGATGTTGGAGCAGTGGTCGCCGACCCGCTCGAAGTTGTTCAGCAGGTCGCTGAGGATGAAGCCCATCTGGATGGTGCAGGCTCCGGTCTGGAGGCGGGCGATGTGCCGGTCCCGGATCTCCTCCACCAGGCGGTCAATGGTCTCCTCCAGAGGTTCGATGAACCGGGCGGCCTCGGCGTCGTCCTCGGCGAAGCAGTGCAGAGCGGCGGCCAGAATGTCCTCCAGGGCGGAGATCAGGATCTGCAGCTCCGCCTCGGCGGGGCCGGAGAAGCGGAGGCCCCGCTCATGGAGCTCCCGGGCGGAGTCCTGGAGGTTCACAGCGTGGTCGCCAATGCGCTCAAAGTCCCCGATGGCGTGGAGCAGGCGGGAGACGGTGCGCATATCGTCCATGGACACGCCGTGCTGAGACACCTGCACCAGGTAGCTGCCCAGACGATCCTCATAGATGTCCAGCTTGTCCTCATTGTTAAGGATCTGGGTCTCGCGGGTATCTGTGAAGTCGGAAAGCTGCTGGATGGACAAAAGCAGGTTCTCCCGGGCCAGGGCGCCCATGCGGTTGGTCATGGCGGAGCACTCGCTGATGGCCACGCTGGGCGTCCGCAGCAGCAGGGGGTCCAGGAAAGCGAACTGCTCGGACTTGACCTCGTCGCTGATGAGTCTCCGCGCCAGCCGTTCCAGCTGGCGGGAGAAAGGCATCAGCAAGATGGTGGTGAAGACGTTGAACACCGTGTGGCAAAAGGCGATGCCCACGGCGCCCACGGGCTCGTTCATAAAGGAGAAGTGGAAGAGTATATGCCCCCCGAAGAAGAGAATCAACCCCACGGTGGTGCCGATGACATTGAACGCCACATGGATGACGGACACCCGCTTGGCGTTGCGGTTGACGCCGATGGAGCTGATGAGGGAGGTGACGCAGGTGCCGATGTTCTGGCCCATGATGATGGGGATGGCCATGCCGTAGGAGATGGAGCCGGTGAGGGCCAGGGCCTGCAGAATACCCACCGACGCGGCGGAGGACTGGATGACGCCGGTGACCACCGCGCCCACCAGCACGCCCAGCAGGGGGTTCCGGAAAGCCGTCAGGATCTGGGAGAACTCCGGCAGATCCGCCAGGGGGCTGACGGAGTTCTTCATCAGCTCCATGCCGTACATCAAAATGGAGAAGCCCACCAGAATCCGGCCCACGTCCCGCCGCCGCTGCTTCTTGGAGCCCATGATGAGCAGCACGCCCGCCAGGGCCAGCAGGGGGGAGAAGTTCTCCGGCTTGAGCATATTGATGAAGAAATTCCCGCTCTCGATGCCCGTCAGGGAGAGGATCCACGCCGTCAGCGTGGTGCCGATGTTGGAGCCCATGATGACCCCGATGGTCTGCCCCAGCTCCATGACGCCGGAGTTTACCAACCCCACCAGCATCACCGTCACGGCGGAGGAGGACTGGATGGCGATGGTGATGCCCGCCCCCAGCAGAAGACTCTTAAAGGGACTGGAGGTCATGCGCTTGAGCAGCCGTTCCAGCTTGCCGCCGGCCATCTTCTCCAGGCTCTTTGACATGGTGGTCATGCCGTAGAGGAAGAAAGCCAGTCCGCCGCAGAGGGAAAAGAGGGAAAAAATATCCATGCCATCGCTCCTTTATGATCCGCACCGGGAGGCGCGGGGGCTCCGGGCCGCCGTCCGGGTCTTGGCGCTCCACTGTGCATTATATATGTTGGAACAGGGAAAGGAAAGACCTGTCGGAAAGAAATGGGAATATCGCGGGAAGTTTTGGACGAAACGTGAAAGACAAATAGGAAAATTTATGCAAAATGGAGAACGTAGAGTCACGGGGCTGTCCACAGGGAGCGGACGGCCTCTCCCGCGTGGCGGCCGGCGAAATAGCCCTGCTGCCACAGGGCGCGCAGGGTGTCCAGGTCCTTCTCCGTCCTGGAACAGCCCAGGGTGTCCTCCGGCGCGATGACCAGGACTTTTCCGGCCCGCTCCAGGGCGAAGAGCTCCGCCCGGCTCTGGTTGTACCGCTCCGCCCGGGTGCGCATGGTGGCGAGAAACCGCGGGTACTGCCGAAAGGCCCGCTCTACGACCCGCAGGCTTCTGTCGGCTTTTTTGTAAAATGTTCTCTCCCGGGTCAGGACCACCACCACCCGGTCGCAGCCCGTCTCAAAGGCCCGCCGCCAGGGGATGGCGTCGGCGCAGCCGCCGTCCAGGTATGGCCGTCCCTCCAGATGGTAGACGGGAAACATCAGCGGGATGGCGCAGGTGGCCTGGAGCAGGAGGTTGTGCTCATCCCGCCGGGGCACCGGCAGGTATTCCGCAAGGCCGGTCTCCAGGTTGGTGACCACCGCCTCCACGGTGCCGGGGTAGGCCTCAAAGGCGTCGTAGTCAAAGAGGACCAGCTTGTTTGGAATGGTCTCGTAGGCGAACTCCAGGCCGAAATAGGAGCGGTTTTGCGGGTCGGCCAGGTTGCGCCAGGCCATGTAGCGGCGGTCCCGGGCGTAGGAGGTGACGATGCGGAGGTTCCGCCGGCTCTGGCGGGAGAGGTAGCTTACACCGTAGGCGATGCCGGCGGAGACGCCCACAGTGTAGTCCGGCAGGGGGAGGCCCTGGTCCAGCAGGGCGTCGCAGACGCCGGAGGAGAAGATCGTGCGGAGGGCGCCGCCCTCCAGGACCAGTGCGGTTTTCAAAGTCAAGTCAGCTCCTTTTTGATATCCGTGATGCCGAAGATCTATGGAATCAATTCTACCAAATTCTCCCCAAAAAATCAACGCGGCAAAATCCCCCGCCGGGGAATCTGCCAAAAAATTGTTAAACTTTTCGCCTTCCCTTGAAAGGGACATTCTTTGCATGGTAATATAAACTAAATAAGCATTTTCAAGCGGAGGGAGGCGTCACGGTTGCGGGGCAGTCTGCGGGCGCGCTGGCGCGAAAAATTGGGAAATACCCGCACGATCCTGGGGGAAAAGGTCCGGGAGGCCCTGGCCTCCGTGCTGCCCATCACCGCCATTGTGCTGGTGCTGTGCTTCACCATCTCCCCGGTGCCCACGGACACGCTGCTGGCCTTTTTGATGGGGGCCGTGCTGCTGATCGCGGGCATGGGCCTCTTCACCCTGGGGGCGGAGATGGCCATGACCCCCATCGGCGAGCGGGTGGGCGCCCACATGACCCGCTCCCGAAAGCTCTGGGTGGTGGCGGCGGTGAGCTTTCTGATCGGCGTGGTGGTCACCATCTCCGAGCCGGACCTCCAGGTGCTGGCGGAGCAGGTGCCCAGCGTGCCGGGAGTGGTGCTGATGGGCGCGGTGGCCGTGGGCGTGGGGGCCTTTCTGGTGGTGGCGCTGCTGCGCATCCTGTTCCGCGTTCCTCTTAACGGGCTGCTGATCGCCTCATACCTGGTGATTTTCATCCTGGCCTGCTTCGTGCCGCGGGACTTCCTGGCCATCGCCTTTGACTCCGGCGGCGTCACCACCGGGCCCATGACGGTGCCCTTTATCATGGCCCTGGGCGTGGGCGTCTCCTCCATCCGCAGCGACGAAAACGCCGCCCAGGACAGCTTCGGCCTGGTGGCGCTGTGCTCCGTGGGGCCGGTGCTGGCGGTGCTGATCCTGTCTCTGGTATACCCTGCCTCCGGGGTCTATATCCCGGCGGAGGCGGCATCGGCGGCGGACAGCCGGGCGCTGTGGTGGCTGTTTCTCCGCGCTTTTCCGGAGTATCTGGCAGAGGTGGTGGTGTGCCTGGCCCCCATCGCGCTGTTCTTCACTGTGTTTCAGGCGGTGTCCCTGCGGATGAGCCGAAAAAAGGTATTGAAAATAGTGGTGGGCCTCCTGTATACTGGTCTTGGGCTGGCGGTGTTCCTCACCGGCGTCAACGTGGGCTTTCTGCCGGCGGGGACGTACCTGGGCCAGCAGATCGCCCGCCTCTCTTGGAACTGGATCCTGGTGCCCATCGGGATGCTGATGGGCTGGTACATCGTCCAGGCGGAGCCGGCGGTCCACGTGCTGAACCACCAGGTGGAGGAGATCACCTCCGGAGCGATTCCCGGCAAGGCCATGAGCGCCAGCTTGTCCATCGGCGTGGCGGTGTCCATCGGCCTTTCCATGCTGCGGATTTTGACGGGAATCTCCGTCTTTTACTTTCTGGTGCCGGGATATCTGGCGGCCATCGGGCTGTCTTTCTTTGTGCCCAGGATCTTCACGGCCATCGCCTTCGACTCCGGCGGCGTGGCCTCCGGCCCCATGACGGCCACGTTTCTGCTGCCCTTTGCCATGGGGGCCTGCCAGGCGCTGGGGGGCAGCGTGGTGACCGACGCGTTCGGCGTGGTGGCCATGGTGGCCATGACGCCGCTGCTGACCATTCAGCTGCTGGGCCTTGTGTACCAGCGGAAGCTGCGCAGGGCCGCGGCGCCGGAGGGCGCGGAACGGGAGAGCGCGGCGCCGGAGGAGGAAATCATCGAGCTGTGACGCGCGTGGGCGCCGCGGCGGAGAGGAGGAATTGCCATGGGCGGAGCCGATCTCATGATAGCCATCACGGACCGCAGCCGGGGCGGGGAGTTTGCCGCCTGGTTCCAGAGCCAGGGCGTTCCCCTGGTGCTGACGGTTCTGGGCCAGGGCACGGCCACCACGGAGATTCTGGACTGCCTGGGCCTGGAGGCCACGGAGAAGGCGGTGCTGCTGTGTGTGGCGCCCCACTCCCCCCGCCTGGTGCGCCAGACGGCCAGGGAGCTGTGGCTGGACATTCCGGGCCGGGGCATCCTGATGACGGTGCCCGTGTCCGCCATCGGCGGCGCGGCCGCCAGAGACTATCTCTTGCAGCGGGAGGCGGAGGAGCGTATGGAGCGGGAGCAGACCCACGAGCTGATTATTGTGATTACCAACCAGGGCTGTACGGACAAGGTCATGGACGCCGCCCGGGCCGCCGGGGCAACGGGGGGCACCTCCATTCACGCCAAGGGCACCGGAGCGGAGCTGGCCCGGAAATTTCTTGGGGTGTCCATCGCCGCGGAGCGGGAGCTGATCTTCATACTGGCCAGGAAAGAGGACCGCACCCCCATTATGAAAGCGGTGATGAGCCAGACGGGCATCCACTCGGCGGCCCAGTCCCTGGCGTTCTCCCTGCCCGTGGGGGACATCGCGGGACTGCGGCAGCTGGATGGGGAGAACTGCTGAAGCGCGGGTCAGCCCTGTTCCGGAGCTTTCGCTGAACGGGACAGCGCGTCAAGTGCTTATGAGGCGCTTTTTGCGCCGGAACGGCGCAAAATGGGAACGCATGCATGGGTTTCAAGCCCCGCGGGAGGATAGGACATTGAATATCTGGCTGTATATCCGGAGCTTGATGGAGTCAAAGAGTGTCGCCGCGGTTCTGTATGCGCATCGCCCCGGCCGGACCGCGGACCGCCTGACATTGAACTCCTGCACCGGCTGGGTGCGGCATATCGGATACTTTCCCGAGAGCGGGACGTATGTGTTTGCATTTGAGACGCAGCTGTCGAAAGGCACCGCAGAGGTGGTCCTGCTGGATCGGGAGAAGCGGGCGCTGGCGCGCTTTGGCCCCCAGTGTCCCGCGGGCAGCATAGAGTTGGACGCGAAGCGCAGGTATACCCTGCATTGGGACTTGAAAGGCGTCACCGGCGGATGTGAACTGCGCTGGCGGCAGTGCGGGGCCGGTCCGGAACAAAAATCCCTGGAAGCTTGAGAGCTCAAGACTTCCAGGGATTTTTCAGTTCCGCCGCGCCAGTCCCCGGAGCCAGACCAGGTCCCCCCGGCGCACCACCCGGCAAAGCGCCCACAGGAGGCCCAGCACCGCCAGATACCACGCCCCCGGCAGCAGGACGCCGGAAAGCCCCGCCCCCTTGGGCAGCAGGGAGGTGCTCCACCCCGCCGCCGCGGCGCAGAGGGCGGACCGGAGGAAGAGCCCCGTCTCCAGACGGGCCCCGGACACCGCCAGCAGGCGGCGCAGGCTCAGGCCGAAGTTGATGAGGTGGGTGACGGCGAAGCTGAAATAGTACCCCGCCAGCCCGTACCGGGGCAGCAGCAGCCACAGGAAGGTCACGTCCAGGAAAGAGGTCAGCAGGTTGTACCGGGCGTTGGCGTTCTGCTGGCCCAGGCCCTTGCAGATGGCGTCCACAATGGCGTCGGTGTACAGCAGGGGGACCAGGGGGGCGTAGAGCCGCAGGGCCGGCCCCACGGCCCGGTTGTGGTACAAGAGCTCCCCCAGGGCGTCCGCCCCGGCGAAGAGGACCCCGGCGGCGCCCAGGCTGAACAGCAGCGACACCCGCAGCCCCCGCCGCACCAGGTAGCGGATGCGGGGCGTCCTTCCTCCGGCGGCGCAGCGGGAGAACTCCGGCACCAGCAGCTCCGCCAGAGAGAAGAGGATGGCAGCGGGGAACATCAGCGCGGGGAACACCATGCCATGGAGCACGCCGTAGTCCGCCAGGGCGTCGGCGGTGCCGGCGAACCGGGCCAGCCGCTTGGGGACGATGAGGTTTTCAATGGTGTTCAGCCCGGAGCGCAGGTCGTCCGCCACGGCCAGGGGCAGGGCGATGCGGAGAATGCGCCGGTAGGGCGGCCGTTGGGGCTCTTTCTCCGGCGGCAGGGCCCCCCGGTGAAGAAGCCGCAGCGCCTGGTAGGACGCCAGCGCGGCGGCGCCGCCGCCCAGGACCACGGAGAGGCAGGCCCGCCCCGTGTCCGCTCCGGCCCAGCGGCTCAGCAGCAGAAAAGTCGCCGCCATGGCGCAGATTTGCTCCAAAAACTCCACGCCCACCAGATCCCCAATGCGCCCGGCGGCTGTAAAGTACCCGGTCATGACGCCGTAGAGGCAGCAGATGGGCAGGATCATGGCGCACACCCGCAGGGAGGGGATGGCGGCACTGCCGCCGATCCAGTTCTCCGCCAGCCAGGGGGCCAGCTGCCACAGGAGGAACAGCGACAGCGTGCTGAAAAAGAGACTGTACCGAAAGCACCCCGCCAGCACAGCATGGACCCCCTGGGGGCGGCCGCGGCCAAACTCCTCGGCGGAGAGATACATGGCGCAGGTGCGGATACCCGCGGAACCAACCGTGAAGGACATGGCCTTTACGGAGAGAATCAGCTGCAAAAGGCCGATTCCCGCCGCGCCGATGCGCCCGGAGAGATAGATCTGAAAGCTCATGCCCGCCAGCCGCAGCAGCAGGTTGGCGGCGGTGAGCAGCAGTGCGCCCCGCACGATGGGGGATCCTTTTTGTTCGTTCAACATTCCCACCTCCCTATCACTATATGGACAGGGGGCGGGGCGGCATGACGAAAAAAGCTGTCCGGATCACTCCGGACAACTTTTTTCCCTCTATTTTCCTCCGGTCAGCAGCGGAAACGCCCTGGGGGAGACGGCGGACTCAGCCGCCGAAGAGGGCGGCGGCCTGCTTCATATTCTCCACGATGGGCACGCCAAAGGGACACCGCTTCTCGCAGGCGCCGCAGGCGACGCACTCCGCCGCCCGGTGGGGCAGCAGGGCGTAGTGCTCCCGCACCGTCTCCGGCACGGTGCCCTGGGCCCGGCACAGGTTCAAAAACTTGGTTACAGACGCCACGTCGATGCCCTTGGGGCAGGGGGCGCAGTGGCCGCAGTACATGCAGTGCCCCTGCCAGCTGATCCTGGGCAGGGCGGCGAACGCGGCGGCGTAGTCCCGCTGGCTCTCCGGCGCGTCCTCGTAGGCGGCGCTGGCTTCCAGATCCTGAAGGCTCCGGGCGCCGCACATAACGGAGGCCACCGCCGGGCGGGTCAGGGCGTAGTGGAGGCACTGAAAGGGCGTCAGGGCGCGCCCCGCGGGGGAGAGGGTCTCGCTGAGCAGGTCGCCGCCGCCAAAGGCCTTCATGACGGTGATGCCCACCCCCAGCCGCTGGCAGGTCTCGTACAGCTCCTGCCGTTGGGGGTCCATGTTCACCAGATTGTTCTCGTAGTTCTTGGGGGCCCACAGCTCCTCCACATCCTCCCCGGCGGGCTGGAGGTCGTAGCAGGGGTTGACGCTGAACATCAGCACGTCGATGAGCCCCGTGTTCACCGCCGCCAGGGCCACCTCCGGGTTGTGGCTGGAGAGGCCGATACAGCCGATGGTCCCCGCCGCCTTCAGCTCCCGGGCGTAGGCCATCACGGGCCCGTTTACCATCGTGTTCCAGTCCGCCATGGAGTCCACGTAGTGGATCATGCCGATCTCCGTGTGGTCCGTCTCCAGCCGCCGGAGCTGGTCGGCGAAGCCCTCCCGGACCTCACCGATGTCCCGGGTGCGCTTGTACTGCCCGTTCTTCCAGACGGAGCACAGGTGGGCCTGAAGGACGAACTTCTCCCGCCGTCCCCGCAATGCCCGGCCCAGGTTGGAGCGGACCTCCGGGTTGGAGGTGTAGAGATCCACACAGTTGATTCCCAGGGCCTCCATCTTGTCCACAAGGGCCAGGACCTCCTCGTAGGACTTGTCCACAAAGCCCTCGCAGCCCATGCCGATCTCGCTGACCTGAATGCCGGTACGGCCCAATGTACGGTATACCATGATTTCAGTCTCCTTTTGGGTATATTTGAATCTGTTAAATAGAGTGTACACCCTGGAGTCAACTCCATGTCAAGGATTTCCGGGAGAAACAGCAAACCGGCGCACATCCGTGCGCCGGTTTGAATGTCCTTTGCCTGTGCGGGCTGCCTCTTAATACATCCCGCCCATATCGGGGGCGGCGGGAGCGGGGGCGGGGGGCTCGTCGCCGTCGCCCGCTCCATATCCCTCGCTTCCGCCTGCGGCGAAAGCTCGCTCATTGCGCGGCTCCGGCTCCCCCCACCGCAAACGCTGGGCTGGTTTGCGGCGGGGACCCCGGGTCGGCTCCGCCGACAAGCCCGAGCGCAAAAAAGCCGCAGGCCAAAATGGCCTGCGGCTTTTATGGGGCTTTTGCTTAATACATTCCACCCATGTCGGGGGCGGCGGGAGCGGGAGCAGGGGGCTCGGGCTTGTCGGCCACCAGGGACTCGGTGGTCAGCACCATGGAGCTGACGCTGGCGGCGTTCTCCAGGGCGGAGCGGGTCACCTTGGCGGGGTCGATGATGCCGGAGGACACCATGTCGCAGTACTCCTCCTTGTAGGCGTCGAAGCCGTAGCCGTTCTTGCCGGAGGCGCGGACCTTCTCCAGGATCACGGAGCCGTCCAGGCCGGCGTTGGCGGCGATCTGGCGGATGGGGGCCTCCAGGGCCTTGGCCACGATCTGCACGCCGGTCTTCTCGTCGCCCTCCACGGTGTTCAGCAGGGCCTCCACGGCGGGGATCACGTTGACGAAGATGGTGCCGCCGCCGGCCACAACGCCCTCTTCCACGGCGGCGCGGGTGGCGTTCAGGGCGTCCTCGATGCGGAGCTTCTTCTCCTTCATCTCGGTCTCCGTGGCGGCGCCCACCTTGATGACGGCCACGCCGCCGGAGAGCTTCGCCAGGCGCTCCTGGAGCTTCTCCTTGTCGTAGTCGCTGGTGGTGTTGGCGATCTGGGAGCGGATCTGGGACACGCGGTCGGCAATGGCCTGCTTCTCGCCGGCGCCGTCCACGATGGTGGTGTTCTCCTTGGTGACCTTCACCTGGCGGGCACGGCCCAGCACAGAGAGGTCGGCGGTCTTCAGCTCCAGGCCCACTTCCTCGGATACCACGGTGCCGCCGGTGAGGACGGCGATGTCCTGCAGCATCTCCTTGCGGCGGTCGCCAAAGCCGGGGGCCTTGACACACACCACGTTCAGCGTGCCCCGGAGGCGGTTGACGATCAGGGTGTTCAGGGCCTCGCCCTCCACGTCCTCGGCCACGATCACCAGCTTCTTGCCGGACTGAACCATCTGCTCCAGGATGGGCAGGATGTCGGCGATGACGGAGATCTTCTTGTCGGTGATGAGGATATAGGCGTCGTCGATCACGGCCTCCATCTTCTCCATGTCGGTGGCCATGTAGGGGGTGATATAGCCCCGGTCGAACTGCATGCCCTCAACCACCTCGCTGTAGGTCTCGGCGGTCTTGGACTCCTCGATGGTGATGACGCCGTCGGCGGAGACCTTCTCCATAGCGTCGGCGATCAGCTTGCCGATCTCCTCGTCGCCGGAGGAGACGGCGCCCACGCGGGCGATGTCCTTGGAGCCGTCCACGCTCTTGGACTGCTTCTTGACCTCGGCGACAGCGGCCTCCACGGCCTTGGCCATGCCCTTTTTCACCACGATGGGGTTGGCGTCGGCGGCCAGGTTCTTCAGGCCCTCGTGGATCATGGCCTGAGCCAGCAGGGTGGCGGTGGTGGTGCCGTCGCCGGCCACGTCGTTGGTCTTGGTGGAGACCTCCTTCACCAGCTGGGCGCCCATGTTCTCAAAGGGATCGTCCAGTTCAATCTCCTTGGCGATGGTCACGCCGTCGTTGGTGATGAGGGGAGAGCCGTACTTCTTGTCGAGAACGACGTTGCGGCCCTTGGGCCCCAGGGTGATCTTGACGGTATCGGCCAGGGAGTTGACGCCGGCTTCCAGGGCCTTGCGGGCCTCGTCGCCGCGCTTGATGAGCTTAGACATAATCAATCTACCTCCAATAGAGAATTAAAGTGAACAAAAGGAAAGGGGCCAGGGAAAACCCAAGGTTTTCCCGGTTGATTCGCCAGCGGCGAATCAAGTTTTTTTAATCATTTTCGCCGCGGCGTGTACGTGGCGAAAATACCTAGACCCGTGCGCCCTTGGGGCGCGCACACCAGTGACCGACGTCACCGGTGAGGGGGACTCTCAAGGGGGGACGGAGTCCCCTCTTGAATCACTCGACGATGGCCAGAATGTCGCTCTGCCGGACGACCGTGTACTCCACGTCCTCCAGCGTGACCTTGGTGCCGGAATACTGGCTGGTGATGACCTTGTCGCCGGGCTTCACGGTCATGGTGACTTCCTTGCCGTCCACGGTGCCGCCGGGGCCTACGTAAATGACCTCTGCCACGGAGGGCTTTTCCTTGGCGGAGCCGGTGAGGATGATGCCGCCCTTGGTGGTCTCCTCGGCCTCCACCATCTTCAAGACGACGCGGTCTGCAAGCGGGGTGAGTTTCATGTGGGGTTCCTCCTTATAATATCAAAAATTTGAAAAAACAAATCGCACCGTTAGCACTCTTGTCCTTTGAGTGCTAACGGTGCTATCATAACGCAAACCACCCTGTTTGTAAAGGGGGTATCTATGAAGATTTTGTGAATTTCCAAAAAAAACCGAAATCCGGTAAAAACGCCTCCGGCCGGCGGACCTCAGCGGGCGGTGGCGTTGGGGTCGCAGCCCCTGGGGCCGAAGAAGTTCACCCGCTTGTCCGCCAGGCGCAGCACCACGTCGCGGCTCCGGAAGCACTCCCCGTCCAGGCAGGTGACGATCTCCTCCTCCGATTGGATGCGGACCTCTCTGGCCGTGACGGCCCAGGCCGCCTGGGGGACATGCCGGTAGTTTCCGGCGGAGTAGACGGCGAACAGCCGGGCAAAGGCCGCCTTGCCGATCTTCCGCACCAGGATGGTGTTCAAGACTCCGTCGTCCATCCGGGCCTCCGGCACCGGCGTGGAGCCGCCGCCGTAGTGGCGGCCGTTGCACACGGACACCAGGGCGAAGTCCCCCTCCTCTGTCTCGCCGTCCAGGGTGACGGTCCAGCGGTGCCCGATGGGCCGCAGGAGGACATTGGCGGCCACCGACGCCAGATAGCTGCCCCGCCCGTTCAGTAAAGGAGAACGGCTATACAGGTGAACCCCCTCCGCCACCTGGGCGTCGATGCCGCTGCAGGCGATGGTGAGGCAGTACCGGCCGTTGCAGTCGATGAGGTCCAGGGGGAAGACGGGGCCGTCCCACAGGTTCTCCGCATCCCGGAATTTCTCCATGTCCGGCCCGAAGTTCTTTAGGAAGTCGTTCCCGGTCCCGGCGGGGACGCAGGTCATGGCGGCGTTGGAAAAGCCCGCCAGGCCGTTGGCCACCTCGGAGACGGTGCCGTCTCCGCCGCAGGCGTAGACGCGTACCTCTCCCCCCTCCGCCGCCAGACGGCGGGCCATCTCCGCCGCGCCGCCGGGGCGGTCCGTCAGCATACAGGCGCACTCCAGCCCATGGGCCGCCCGCAGGCGGTCCGCCATCGCGTAGATGCGGGCGGTCTGGTCTTTTTTCCCGGCCCGGGGATTGATGATGAAGACGTGGCGCATGATCCGGCTCCTCTCTAAATGGGGATTTTCGTATAATTTTGTCAAAAAATTACTTTCCGTATAAGAACGCGTCGCATTTCAGCATCCCGTTGTAGAGCTTGCGCTTTTTGTCGGCGGGCCGGCCAAAGCACCTCTCAAACTCCGTGTGGGAGCTGAGCACCACCGTCCGCCACTTGGGGGGCAGGGCGCGGTGGGCCCTGCCGAAGCGGCGGTACAGGTCCTCCGCCTCTTTTTTCTCCAGCAGCCGCTCGCCGTAGGGGGGATTGGTCACCAGCTGGCCGTATTCACTGTCCCGGTGAAACTCCCCAGCATCGGCCACCTCGAAGCGGACGCAGTCCTCCACCCCCGCAAGAGCCGCGTTGTGGCGGGCCACGTCTACGGCGGCGGGGTCGATGTCCCCGCCCCAGATGTCGTAGGCGTCGTGGAACTCCCGATCCTGCGCCTCCTCCGCCGCCTCCAGCCAGAGGCCGCTGGCCATGTTTTTCCAGCGCTGGGCGGCAAAGTGCCGGTCCAGCCCCGGGGCCCGGTTTTTGGCAATGAGGGCCGCCTCGATGGGGATGGTGCCGCTGCCGCAGAAAGGGTCGCAGAAAGGGTCCTTTCCCCGGTAGCGGGAGAGGGTCACCAGGGCGGCCGCCAACGTCTCCCGCAATGGCGCGCCGCAGTTCACGGCCCGGTAGCCCCGCTTGTAGAGGCCCTCGCCGGAGGTGTCCAGGTACAGCGCGGCCACATCCTTGACGATGGCGAACTGGATCTGATAGCGGCTGCCGTTCTCCGGCAGTGTCTCACAGCCGTAGGCGTTCCCCAGCCGCCGGGCGGCGGCCTTTTTCACGATGGCCTGGCAGGCGGGAACGGAGTGGAGCTTGCTTGTCAGGGAGTAGCCCTTTACAGGAAATTCCCCGTCTTTGGGAATGTAGTCCTCCCAGGGCAGGGCCAGCACGCCCTGGAACAGCGCCTCAAAGTCCGGCGCCGGGAAAGAGCCCAGCTCCATCAGCACCCGGGCGCCGCAGCGGAGGTTCACGTTCAGCCGGGCGATGTCAAGCACGGTGCCCTCACAGTGGACCCGGCCGTTTTCCGCCCGGACGTCTTTCAGATTCAGCCGCTTCATCTCGTCGGCCACCAGGCTCTCCAGGCCGAAGAGGCAGGGGACGGTCAGTGTCATGGGGAGGCTCCTTTCTCCGTTGGATGGGGCGGACAGGAAAGCAGACCGCTCCCGGGAGAGGGAGCGGCCTGAGGGGTTGCCGTTTCAGCCGCCCAAGTAGGCTTTCTTAATGGCCGGGGAGGCCAGCAGCTCGTCGCCGGTGCCGGAGGTGACCACCTTGCCGGTCTCCAGCACGTAGCCCCGGTCCGCCACGGACAGCGCCGCCTGGGCGTTCTGCTCCACCAGCAAAATGGTGGTGCCGGCGTCGTGGAGGTTCTGGATGATCTCAAAGATCTGCTCCACCAGAATGGGGGCCAGGCCCATGGAGGGCTCATCCAGCATCAGGAGCTTCGGGCGGCTCATCAGCGCCCGGCCCATGGCCAGCATCTGCTGCTCGCCGCCGGAGAGGGTGCCGGCCACCTGTCTGCGCCGCTCCTTCAGCCGGGGGAACTGGTCGAAGACCTTCTCCAGGTCCGCCGGGTCCGGCTTGCCGCTGCGAGTGTAGGCGCCCATCTCCAGGTTCTCCTGGGTGGTCATCTGCAAAAAGATGCGCCGGCCCTCCGGCACCAGGGCCAGTCCCCGGGAGACCACCTTGTGGGCCGGGACCCTTCCCAGGTCCTCCCCCAGGAACGTGACGGAGCCGGTCTTGCTCCGCAGGAGGCCGGAGATGGTGTTCAGCGTGGTGGACTTGCCGGCGCCGTTGGCGCCGATGAGGGTGACGATCTCCCCCTGGGAGACCTCGAAGGAGACGCCCTTGATGGCGTGGATGCTGCCGTAGTAGACGTTGATGTTGTCGACCTTCAGAATCGTTTCCATGTCACGCCTCCTTCTGCTTGCCCAGATACGCCTCAATGACCTTGGGATTTTTCTGGATGTCCTCCGGGCTGCCCTTGGCGATGACCCGGCCGAAGTTCAGCACGCAGATGCCCTCGCAGATGTTCATCACCAGGTTCATGTCGTGCTCGATCAGCAGCACGGCGATCTGGAACGTGTCCCGGATCTTGCGGATGTTCTCCATCAGCTCCGCGGTCTCGGAGGGGTTCATGCCCGCCGCGGGCTCGTCCAGCAGCAGCAGCGAGGGGTTGGTGGCCAGGGCCCGGACGATCTCCAGCCGGCGCTGGGCACCGTAGGGCAGGGACCCGGCTTTCACGTCCGCCAAATCCTCCATGCCGAAGAGGGAGAGGAGCTCCAGCGCCCGCTCATGGGCCACCTTTTCCTCTTTCCAGTAGCCCGGCAGGCGGAAGATGCCGCTCCACATATTATAGCGCATCTGGGTGTCCATGCCAACCTTTACATTTTCCTCCACGCTCAGGTCCTGGAAGAGGCGGATGTTCTGGAACGTCCGGGCGATGCCCGCCCGGTTGACTTTCATGGTGTCCATGCCGTGGGTGTCGGTGCCGTCCAGCAGGATGGTGCCCTTGGTGGGCTGGTAGACCTTGGTGAGGAGGTTGAAGACCGTGGTCTTGCCGGCGCCGTTGGGGCCGATGAGGCCGGCGATCTCCGTGCGGCCGATGGTGAGGTTGAAGTCCTCCACGGCCTTGAGGCCGCCGAACGTGATCCCCAGGCTGATGCACTCCAGAATGGGGCGCTTGTCGATGTCCCGGTCGGGGATCATGCTGCCGGAGGGGACGGGTACCAGTTTCGAGAGCATGTCAGGCGGCCTCCTTTCCGTTGGACTTCCAGTTCAGGAAGGTCTTGATGGTGGGGTTGTTGGTGGCCAGCATCACCAGGATCAGCACGATGGCGTACACCAGCATCCGGTAGTCGGAGAACGCCCGCAGCAGCTCCGGCAGGACCGTCAAAACGGCGGCGGCCACCAGGGAACCCCACAGATTTCCGAGTCCGCCCAGCACCACGAACACCAGAATCAGAATGGAGGTGTTGAAGTTGAACTTGGTGGCCTGGAGGGAGGAGAAGTTCAGTCCGTACAGCGCCCCGGCGGCGCCGGCCAGGGCGGCGGAGGTGACAAAGGCCATCATCTTGTACTTGGTGATGTTCACGCCCACGCTCTCCGCGGCGATGGCGTTGTCCCGCAGGGCCATGATGGCGCGGCCCGCCCGGCTGTACTTCAGGTTCAGCACCACGAACAGCGTCACCATGACCAGAATGAAGCCTGCGGTGAACGTGGCGATGGTGGTGGTGCTGGTGGCGCCCTGGGCGCCCTTGATGATGGCGATGCCGTCGGGCTGCATCCCCAGGTCCTCCACGGTCTTGCTGCCGGTGAGGTTAAAGGCCACGTGAAGACCGGATGCGTCCACGCCCACCAGGAGGCAGTTGACAAGATCCTTGATGATCTCGCCGAAAGCCAGCGTGACGATGGCCAGATAGTCGCCCCGCAGCCGCAGCACCGGGGAGCCCACCACCAGCCCCGCCAGGGCGGCGGCGGCGGCGCCCACCAGCATGGCGACAGCCAGCCGCAGCGGCGCGGCGGGAATGAGGCTTTGAAGGCTCATGGCGGCCACGATGCCGGAAAAGGCGCCCACGCTCATAAAGCCCGCGTGGCCCAAGGAAAGCTCGCCCAGAATGCCCACCGTCAGGTTCAATGAGACGGCCATGGACATGTAGCAGCATATTGGCACCAGCTGCCCGGTGAGGGAGCGGCTGAGGGAGCCGTTGGCGCTGAGGGCGTTCATGATGATGAACGCGGCCACAACGCCCAGGTAGGTGAGAAAGTTGGTGCGGGTGTGCTGTTTGATACGCATCTTTTTCATCTCGTCACCTCACACTTTCTCCGGCACGTACCGGCCCAGGAGTCCCGCGGGCTTTACCAGCAGGACGATGATCAGCACGGCGAACACGATGGCGTTGGCCAGGTTGGTGGAGATATAGGCCTTGGCCATGGACTCGATGATCCCCAGCAGCAGCCCCCCCAGGAAAGCCCCGGGGATGGAGCCGATGCCGCCGAACACCGCGGCGGTAAAGGCCTTGATGCCGGGCATGGAGCCGGTGGTGGGCTGCAGGGTGGGGTAGGAGGAGCACAGCAGCACGCCGGCGACGGCCGCCAGGGCGGAGCCGATGGCGAAAGTGGTGGAGATGGTGGCGTTGACGTTGATGCCCATCAGCTGGGCCGCGCCCTTGTCCTCGGAGCAGGCCCGCATGGCCTTGCCCATCTTGGTTTTGCTGGTGAAGAGGGTCAGGGCGATCATGATGACGATGCAGGCCCCCATGGTCAAAAGGGAGATGTAGGACACCGTCAGCTGCCCGTCAAAAAGCCGCAGGGCGTTGGGCTCCCCGTTGGCCTTGGTGGGGGCGATGAGGGGGGAGTAGACCTTGGGGGCGGCCTTCCAGATCAAAAGGGCGGTGTTTTGCAGCAGGTAGCTGACACCGATGGCGGTAATCAGCACCGCCAGGGAGGGGGCGGAGCGCAGGGGCTTGTAGGCCAGCCCCTCGATGACGATGCCCAGCACCGTGCACACGGCCATGGCCAGGATCAGCGCCAGCCACCCGGGGAGCCCCAGGTAGCTCATGGCGCAAAAGGAGATGTAGCCGCCCACCATGATGACGTCGCCGTGGGCGAAGTTCAGCATTTTGGCGATGCCGTAGACCATGGTGTAGCCCAGGGCGATGATGGCGTACACGCTCCCCAGGTTGATGCCGCTGATGAGATAGGAGAGAAATTCCACAGGGGTGCACCTCTCTTTCTTTGTAATGGAGTTGGCGGTTCTATGGCAGAACCGGAGACAGAAAGCGCTTCTGTTCCCGCTTCCACCATAGAGGGGGGACGCGGGACATGCCGGGAGCGGGCGCTCCCGGCAGAGGTCCCGCGCTTTCACACGGGGGTCACAGCGCCCCAAGATCAGGGCAGCACGTAGGTGCCGTTCTCGATGACCACGGCCATGGGGTCCTTGGACACGGCGCCGTCGGCGCCCCAGGTCATGCCCTGGCCGGTGAGGCCGTCCACGGAGAGGGAGGTCATGACGCCCACGATGGCCTCGCAGATGTCGGCGGTGGACATGTCGGGAGTGCAGCCGGCGGCCTCCAGGGCGGCCTTCATAATATACACGCCGTCATAGGCGTCGGCGGCAAACTGGTTGGGGATCTCGCCGAACTCGGCCTGATAGGCCTGGACGAAGTTCTGGGTCCGCGCGTCGGTGGCGTCGGCGGAGAAGGGGGTCAGCAGCATGACGCCCTCGGCCAGGGAGGCGTCGAAGTTCTCCATGGTGAGGATGCCGTCCATGCCGTCCACGCCGAAGAAGGTGGGGGCGTAGTTCATGGCGGCGGCCTGGGTCAGGATGACGGAGGCGGGCTGGTAGTAGATGGGCAGGAACACCATGTCCGCGCCGGCGGACTGGGCGCCGGTGAGCTGGACGGAGAAGTCGGTGGAGGTGTCGGCCGTGAAAGCGCCCTCATAGACCACCTCCAGACCGTTGGCCTTGGCCTGGGAGACAAAGGTGTCCCGGATGCCCTGGGAGTAGGCGTCGTCGTTGCGGTAGATCACGGCCACCTTGGACCCGGCCATGTTGGCGGAGATATAGTCGGCGGAGGCGGTGCCCTGGTTGGGGTCGGTGAAGCAGACCTGGAAGACGTTGTTCTTGCCGGCGGTGACGTCGGCGGAGGAGGCGGAGGGAGTCAGCATAAAGGTGCGCTCGGAGGACACCTTATCCGCCACGGCGATGGAGGCGCCGGTGGTGGTGGGGCCCACCAGGACCTGCATGCCCCAGTCCATCAGGGAGTTGTAGGCGTTGACGGAGGTCTCGCCGTCGGCCACGTCGTCCTCGGACTTCAGCTCGAACTGGACGGCGCCGCCCATGGCGTTGATCTCCTCCACGGCGATCTTGGCGCCGTTGGCCACGGCCTGGCCGTAGATGGCGGCGTCGCCGGTGAGGGGGCCGATGGTGCCCAGCTTGAAAGCGCTGCCGGAGGGAGCGGCGGCGGGCTGGTTGTTGTCGGTGGAGGCGGGGGGGTTGCTGTTGGCGGGGGCGTCATTGCCGCCGCCGTTGCCGCCGCAGGCGGCCAGGCTCAGCACCATGGCGAGAGCCAGAAGGATTCCAAAAAACTTCTTCATCATACGTTCTCCTTTTAGTCAGAATGGAATGGTCTTGCGATATATAAAAAAGCGGCTCCGCCACAAGAGCGGTGCCGCCTTGCTGTCCGTTTTACGGGACGCGACCTAACTCTTGCGCGTGATTCGACGGAAAATCAGCGCTGCCGCCAGTTGAATCAGAACGGCCAGTACCAGAGAATTGACCAGGCCGCCCAGAATGACCAGGGAAATGATAATCAGGGAAATCATAACAAAAATGGACGCCAGAATCATGGCGTCCAGAACGTTGGCGATGGTGCGGAAAGCGGCGCGCGCGCAGGCGCAATGCGTATGGGAAGCAGAGGCGTCCATGGAGCCGGCGGACGCCTGATAAGACATCATATTCGCGCTGTACATACTCATAGCGGTCATAAGCCCGGCTCCTTTCTGAAAACTCCTGTTTCATTTTTTTCATATTGTACAGAAGCGGCGGGCAGAAGTCAATCGGCGTTTTTGTTAGAACTTTTCCGGGACCGGCGGGGCATTTTAGTATAATTCATTCAGAAAGCGCCGGAAAGTGAGAGAATATTCCCCGGGGTGAAAAAATTTCCTATAGGACCGGGTGCCCTCGCCCGCCCGGCCTCCGATACCTCCGGAATCCTCTTGTAAGACGGAAAAAACCGGGATATAATAAAGGGGACCAACAAGACCGAGGAGGCGCGCCATGGCGAACCTGATGGACTATCTGGACTGGCGGGGGGATCTGACCCTGGCCCAGTCCCCTTTCAACGAGGTGGACAACCTGATTCTGGCGGAGCTGTCCTTTGTGGACTTCCAGGGCACTGTCCCCGCCCCCGGGGAGGGGGAGGGCGTGCCCCTGGCGGAGGCGGCGGAGGCCTTTTTCGCCCGCTTCCCGGAGGGGGAGACCATCGACATGGGGGTGCTGGTGCCCGCGGCCATTCCGGAGATGCTGAGGAAGATGGCCGCCTCCCGCCGCTTTGGGGAGATGCGCCTGAACTGTTTTGTGGACCACCTGGACGTGGGACGGGGGGAGCAGTTCGCGGCGCTGACCGTGGAGACCGGGGACGGGCTCTTGTACCTCTCTTTCCGGGGCACCGACGACACCCTGGCGGGGTGGAAAGAGGACTTTGAGCTGGCCTGTATGCCGGAGGTGCCCGCCCAGAAAAAGGCGCTGGACTACGTGCGGGACGTGTCGAAGCAGTACCCCCGCCGGCGGCTGCGGCTGGGGGGCCACTCCAAGGGGGGGAACCTGGCGGTGTACGCCGGGGTGTTCTGCCCCGCGGCGGTGCAGCGGCGCGTCGAGGCCGTCTGGTCCAACGACGGCCCCGGCTTCCACGAGGACATTCTGGACCTGCCGGAGCACCGGCGGGTGGCGGACCGCATTTACTCCATCGTGCCCAAGTCCTCGGTGGTGGGGATGCTCCTGGAGCACGAGGAGGACTACGCCGTGGTGGACAGCGACCAGCTGGGCTTCATGCAGCACGACGGCTTCTCCTGGCAGGTGATGGGGGACCACTTCGTCACCCTCCGCCAGGTGACCCGCCAGGCCCGCCTCAGCGACCTGGCATTGCGGGAGTGGGTCCATGGGATGCCGGTGGAGCGGCGGGAGAAGTTCGTCTCCGCCCTCTTCGACGTGCTCTCCGCCTCCGGCGCGGTGACGCTGAAGGATCTGAAAGCGGACTCCTTCAAGGCGGCGGGGGCCATGGTAAAGGCCATGAAGGACCTGGACAAGGAGACCCGGGACGGCCTTTTGAACTTCGTGGGCCTGCTCTTTAAGAGCAACCTTATGATGACCCTGGAGGGGATCCAGGAGGAGACGGAGAAGCGCCGGGCCGTGCGGAAAAAGGCCGCGAGGAAAAAAGAGGAAGAGGCGTAGGAAGACCTGGGATGGGCACAGCCCATCCCAGGTCTTTTGTCTTGTTATTTCAGGTCGAAGGCCTGGACCTCCTCCCCGTACCGGTACTCCAGGGACTTGGCCTGGTTCAGGTCCACCGGCACGGGCCAGAGGAACCGGGAGACCCGCTCCCCGCCGGGCAGGTCGGTATACATCCCCCCGCTGGTGTCCAAACGGACCTCCGTGCCGTCCTTCATGATGAGATACCAGTCTCCCGTGATATGGAGATGATCCAACTGCTCCCGGTCCGCCCAGTAGATGGTGAGGTTGGTGGGCGTCGCTTTGGTGCGCAGGAACGCCATCTCCTCCGTGGGACGGGGGCCCATGGTGTTGGTGTCCCAGAACTCAAGAGAGGGATCGATGTCCCGCAGGAAAGGCTCCCCCAGAGCCGTGCCGCCGCCGGTGGTCAGGGGCTTCGCGGGCTCAATGGCCGGCAGGGAGAACTCCAGCGTAAAGGTCCCTTCCGCCACAGGGACCGCGGTGGAGCGGAAGATGCCCCAGCTGAGGTCGGAGAGCTCCAATGTAACAACCAGGGCGCCTTGCGGCGCGGCGTTTTCCAGGGGATCGAAGCGGTATTTCAACAGGATCATTCTGGTCCCGTCCGCCCGGAGCTCATTTCGCCCAATCTCCCAATAGTAGTTGGAGTCTGCCACCGCGGGGTCAAAGGACACCGCCCTGCTGCCGAAGAAATATTCCCGGGGGCCTGTGATCGACGTGCTCCCCGCGCCGGAGCTCACGCTTACGGTGATATCTGTGCCGTTGATATGGTACTCTTTCTGGGGGTTGGAGGCATCCTCCTCGGGCTGCGGTTCCACCAGCGCGTCAAATGCTTTTTCCAGCTCCTCCTCCGCCGGGAGGCCGTCCAGCTCCAGCAAAAACCAGACCACGTCCTCGCCCCGCGTCACGGAGTCCACCGTCACCGTCACACCGTCCACCGTATCGCTGACGCCCACGGCGTCAGTGAGCTTGGTGATGACCCCCATCTGATCCGTTTCAATGGCTTTTCCGGTCTCTTTCGTCCACTGCCGGCTGAACCACTCCTGGATTCCGGGGAGCGCCGCCGCCAGCGCCGTCCCCGCCAGAGCGAGAACCACAATGGCCGCGATCAGCACCATCCGGGGGACCTGGCGCCGGACAACCGCCTTTTCCTGTTTTGTCATGTTCAAAACCTCCTGTCTCAGCGCTTCGGAGGCATGAACTTCGTCAAAGGTCTTTCGATACAGATCGTTCATTCCTCACACCTCCGTCAGCTCAATCTTCAGTTTTCCCCTGGCCCGGGCCAGGCGGGTCTGCACGGTGGAGACGTTCAGGCGCAGCAGCTCCCCGATCTCCGACACGGAGTACCCCTCGTAGTAGTAGAGGTACAGGGGCACGCGGTACTTCCCCGGCAGGGCCATGACCTCCCGGTAGACCGTCCGGCGCTCCTCGTCGGAAAAGGCCGGCTCCGGAAGCTCCTCCAGAGATACGGTGTGGCGCCGCCAGGGGCTGCGGGACATGTCCTTGCACACGTTCAGCGTCACCCGCACCAGCCAGCGGCGCAGGTGCTCGTCGTCCGCGAACTCCGTGTCCGTCTGCCAGAGCTTCAGCATGGTTGTCTGGGCGGCGTCCTCCGCGTCGGCGGGGCTTCGGAACCAGTTCAGGGCGACGCGGTACACCATGTCCAGATGCCGCTCCGCGGCGGCGGTAAAGGCCGCTTCTTTCATTGTCCGCCTCCTCTTCGTGAAAAGCTTTTCACTTGTATAACGGCGCCCGACGGCGGAATATCTCATATCTCCGCAAAAAATGTAAAAAAAGCCGCTGCGGGACGGTTGGATCCCGCGGCGGCGGTTGGATTAGATTTTCACCAGCTCGTACTGCCGGCTCCCCAGCCCCAGCTTCTCGGCGTGCTCCAGGCACACCTCCCAGTCGGTATCCGGATGGGCGGCCTTGAAGTGGTCCTTGTCGCAGGTGCAGCCCGGGTCGGTGAGGACGGAGTTGGGGGCCGCCGGCTGGGCCAGCACCGCGTCGGCGCAGGCCTGGTCCAGCGCCACGGGATCAAAGGAGGCGAACATGCCCACGTCCGGGGCGATGGGGGCGTCGTTCTCGGCGTGGCAGTCGCAGTTGGGGGAGATGTCCAGCACCAGGGACACGTGGAAGCAGGGACGGCCGTCCACCACCGCCTTGGTGTACTCGGCGATCTTCTTGTTCAGCAGGGCCGGCGCGTCGAACTCCCGGGACGCGATGGCGTCCTTGGGACAGATTGCCAGACACCGGGCGCAGCCCACGCACTTGTCCGTGTCGATGGACGCCTTTCCGTCGGGGCCGAACTGGGGCGCGCCGTGGGCGCAGATCTTGGCGCAGGCGCGGCAGCCCACGCACAGGCTCTGGTCCACGGAGGGCTTGCCGGAGCTGTGCTGCTCTTTCTTCCCCGCCCGGGAGCCGCAGCCCATGCCGATGTTCTTGAGGCACCCGCCCATGCCGGCCTGCTCGTGGCCCTTGAAGTGGGTGAGGCTGACGAAGACGTCGGCGTCCATCACCGCCCGGCCGATCTTGGCCTCCTTGACATACTCGCCGCCCTCCACGGGGACGGACACCTCGTCGTTGCCCTTGAGCCCGTCGGCGATGAGGATGTGGCAGCCGGTGGAGTAGGGGGTGAAGCCGTTGACGTAGGCGGACTCGATGTGGTCCAGGGCGTTCTTCCGCCCGCCCACGTACAGGGTGTTGCAGTCCGTCAGGAAAGGCCTGCCCCCCTGGCTCTTGATGAGGTCCGCCACGGCCCTGGCCCAGTTAGGCCGGAGGTAGGCCAGGTTCCCCGGCTCGCCGAAGTGCATCTTGATGGCGACGTACTTGCCGTCCATGTCGATCTCGCCGAACCCGGCGGTCATCATCAGCCGGGCCAGCTTCTGGGGCAGGTTCTCCCGCCAGCTGGGGCAGCGGAAGTCCGCGAAATAGACCTTGGATTTCTCAGCCATATGTCGTTCTCCTTTTCTGGTTGGTGTTCTCAATAAAATACAGCTTCATTGTATCTCATGGAGTCCGCTCCATGTCAAGCCCTTTTTGCGCTTTTCGGAGTTCCGGACGCGAAAAAAGGGCGATTTCCCGCCCTTTTTTACGACTGGTCCAGATCCACGGAGATGTTGTCCGTGCCGTGCTCGTCAAATTCGTTGAGGTAGACGTCGATGCGGTCCATCAGCTGGGCGTAGTTCTCCCGGGTCAGGGGCTCGCCGTCCATGTCCCGCAGGGCCAGCTCCTCCGCCAGGATCTCGTAGAACACGATGTCCTCGTACCGCTCGATGGCCTCGTGGATGCCGCCGTCGGCGTAGGCCCTGGAGGGGATCAGAGCCCCCTGGTACAGCTCCACCAGCTTTGGCATCCGGTGGCGCAGGCAGTGGGAGAACACCAGACTCTCCACCTCGTCGTACTCCCGGATGCGGTCATCCTCCCGGGTGGAGTTGATGATCCAGTTTCCTATGTACACGAGATCCAGCAGGTAGCGGAACTGCTGCTCTGTCAGCTCGATTTTCACGCCCGGACGCCTCCCATCACAGAATGATCGCTCTGATTATAACAAATCCCGTTGGGAAAAGCTATATAAAAAAGCGGGAAAAAAGACTAAAATCTGTCTTGCGGCAGCGTGCTTCTCATAGTATAATATATAATCCTGGCGCAGATCGGTGCGCCCCGCCGAACGCTTCGGCGGAAAATCACGGTTGAAAGGAGCGGCGGATACTTATGGATGTGCGGCCCATCGGCGTGTTCGACTCCGGCCTGGGGGGACTGACGGCGGTGCGCTCCCTGCGGGAGATCCTGCCCGAGGAGAACCTCGTCTACTTCGGGGACACCGCCCGGGTGCCCTACGGCGGCCGGGCCCGGGAGACCCTCTTGAAATACGCCCGGCAGGACGTCCGCTTCCTCCGGACCTTTGACCTCAAGGCCATCCTCATCGCCTGCGGCACGGTGTCCACCACGTCGCTGGACGCCCTCCAGGCGGAGAACGACCTGCCCATCGTGGGGGTGGTGGAGCCCACCTGCCGCCGGGCGCTGCTGGTGACCAGACGGAAGAAGGTGGGGGTGATCGCCACCCTGGCCTCCATCCGCTCCGGGGCCTACGAGGCGGCCCTGCGGCGGCTGGATCCCGCGGTGGAGGTCTACGGCAAGCCCTGCCCGCTGTTCGTGCCGCTGGTGGAAAACGGCCGGGTGAACCGGGGGGACGTGGTCATTGAGACCGTGGCCCGGGAGTACCTGGAGCCGCTGCTGGAAAAGGGCGTCGACACGCTGATCCTGGGCTGCACCCACTACCCGCTGCTGGAGGAGATCATCGCCGACGTTTGCGGCGGCGATGTGACGCTGGTGTCCGCCGGGGAGGAGTCCGCCTTTGAGCTCAAGCGGATGCTGAAAGCCAGGGACCTGCGGGGACCGGAGGACCGCCGGGGGGAGACCGCTTTCTATGTCAGCGAGACGCCGGAGAACTTTGAGGAGATTGCGTCGCTGTTTTTGCGGGAGGACCTGCATCACGCGGCCCGGAGGATTAACATTGACGAGTATTGAGCAGAGCAGGGTCCCGGTGCTGCTGTCCATCCGGGGGGAGCAGTACTTCGACGGCGTGGACCCCGACGCCACGGAGCTGATGACCGAGGGGACCATGGAGCTGACGGCGGAGGGGATGACGCTCACCTACGAGGAGAGCGCCCTCACCGGCATGGAGGGAACCACCACCACGTTTCAGGTGCGGGGGCCCCAGGTGATTCTGACCCGGGACGGCGGGGTGAACTCCCAGATGATTTTCGAGGAGGGCCGGCAGCACACGTCGCTGTACGAGACCCCCTTCGGGGAGCTGACGGTGGACATTCAGACCACCCGCCTGCGGCACAATCTCACAGACCGGGGCGGGGTGATGGAGATCAAATACTCCATCGCCGTGGAGCACACCGTCACCGGGCGGAACTGCTTCAAGATCCGCGTCCGGCGGAGATGAGAGGCCCTCGCGGAGGCGTGAGGGTTTTTCCGGTCCGCGGCCGGTATAATTCAGACAGATGATAAATTTTGAATATACACGAAAGAGGCATGGACTATGATCAACATGATTCAAAACGCGAAGGACCAGGCGGCGGCGCTGGCCATGGCCGCCTATGAGGCCGCGGCATCGGACGGCACGCTGCCCCGGGCGGAGGTGAGGACCGCCCCGGTGGAGATCCCCAAGGACACCGCCAACGGCGACTTCACCACTACCTTTGCCCTGGCGGCGGCCAAGGCCCTGGGGAAGCCCCCCCGGGACATCGCCCAGGCCCTGCTGGACCATATAGACCTGGCGGGTACCTATTTCGCCTCCGCGGAGATCGCGGGCCCCGGCTTTTTGAATTTCCGCCTGGGCCAAGACTGGTACGGCGGCGTCTGCGCCGCCGTGGAGCAGGAGGGCGCGGACTACGGCACCAACGACAGCTTGAAGGGGCAGAAGATCATGGTGGAGTTCGTCTCCGCCAACCCCACCGGCCCCATGCACATGGGCAACGCCCGGGGCGGCGTGCTGGGGGACACCCTGGCCTCCGTTCTGGCCGCCTCCGGGGCGGACGTCACCCGGGAGTTCTACGTCAACGACGCCGGCCACCAGATCGACAAGTTCGCCCACTCCATCGAGGCCCGGTATCTCCAGCTTATCCGGGGGGAGGACGCGGTGCCTTTCCCGGAGGACGGCTACCAGGGGGAGGACATCAGGGACCTGGCCCGGGCCTACTACGACCAGAACGGGGACAAGCTGGCCCAGGCTCCGGAGGCGGAGCGGCAGGAGACCCTGGCTCAGTACGGCCTCAGCGTGAACCTGCCCAAGATGAAGAGCGACCTCAAGCGCTACAAGATCGAGTACGACAACTGGTTCTACGAGTCCACCCTCCACGAGAGCGGCTATGTGGCGGAGACGGTCCAGCTGCTGGCGGACCGGGGGTACACCTATGAGAAAGAGGGGGCCCTGTGGCTGAAGACCGCGGACATCCTCCGGGAGAATCTGCGCAGGGCCGGGAAGAAAGAAAAGGACATTGAGAAGCTGGATCTGAAGGACGACGTGCTCCGCCGGGCCAATGGGTTCTACACCTACTTCGCCGCCGACATCGCCTACCACCGCAACAAATTCGCCGTCCGGGGCTTTGACCGGGTGATCAATATCTGGGGCGCGGACCACCACGGCCACGTGGCCCGCCTCAAGGGCGCCCTGGACGCCCTGGGCCTCAATGGTACGGAGCGGCTGGACATCGTCCTTATGCAGCTGGTGAAGCTGCTGCGGGACGGCGAGGTGGTGCGCATGAGCAAGCGCACCGGCAAGGCCATCAGCCTCTCGGACCTGCTGGACGAGATCCCTGTGGACGCCGCCAGATGGTTCTTCAACGCCAAGCCGGACACCCAGATGGAGTTCGACCTGGGGCTGGCGGTGCGGGAGGACAGCGAGAACCCTATCTACTACGTGGAGTACGCCCACGCCCGGATCTGCTCGCTGCTGCGGGCTCTGGCGGAGGAGGGCGTCGCCGTTCCCGCCTGGAAGGACGTGGACATGTCGCTTCTCTCCGGGGAGACGGAGAGGGCCCTCATCAAGCAGATGGCCCAGTTCTGCGAGGAGATCAAGCTCTCCGCCCGGAGCTACGACCCCAGCCACATCAACCGCTGCCTCCAGGACCTGGCGGGGTGCTTCCACCGCTTCTACACCGCCTGCCGCATCAAGGGGGAATCCCCGGAGCTCCAGGCGGCCCGGCTGAAGCTGGCGGACGAGGCCCGCGTCGTGCTGCGCAATGGCTTAAAGCTCATCGGCGTGGACGCGCCGGAGAAGATGTGAGAGAAAAGACGGACTGAACTATCAGTCCGTCTTTTTTCTCCGCTTCCAGTCGTATAAAAACTTAAGAGTCCGCTCCCGCCGGATCACAGGGCGGAATTGCCCGCATCCCTCGCATAGATCGTACTCATCCGTCAAAAGATAGTCCCGTTCGGTCTTGTGGAAGCCATTGATCCTGTTCCAACAGTCCAGACAAAATTCTGCCATCGTAACTTCTTTCCGTTTTAGTTATCTTTGAGATAATCCTAACACCGGATACATGGTATTGTCAAGCCATACTTACTTATCTTTAGACTAAAGCGGGCTTGACGGCTATGAAGATCTATGACTATCAGGGCAGATACAACTGCTCCGGCCGCTACATCCGGCAGCGGCGAAGCGCCATGGGGCTCTCCCAGGAGGCGCTTGCCGCGAAGCTGCAGCTGGCGGGGCTGGAGATGACGCAGAGGGCGGTCAGCCGCGTTGAAACGGGGCTGCGGATCGTCCCGGACTATGAGATCCCGTTTTTCGCCGACGCGCTGGGAGTATCGCCTCTGTGGCTGCTGGGACTTGACGAACAATAACAAAACCGAGGGACATCCGTCCCTCGGTTTTTGCGCCGTTCCAGTTGGTCTCAGATATAGCTCTGGCTGTTCACGTCAAACACGCCCCGGGTGGTGATCCGCAGGGAGGGGATCACCGGCAGGGCCATGAAGCTCAGGGTCATAAAGGGGTCGATCCCCCGGCCCACGCCTAGGGCATGGGCCTTTTCTTTCGCGGTCTCCAGCCTCTCGTTCACCACCTCCAGCGGCTCGTCGCTCATGATGCCGGCGATGGCCAGGGGCACCTCGGCAGCGGATGTGCCGCCGTCCCACACCACGATGCCGCCGTTCATCTCCACCACCCGGTTCACCGCGTCGGCCATGGCCTGCTCATTGGCGCCCACCACGATGATGTTGTGGGAGTCGTGGGAGATGGAGGTGGCCACGGCGCCGGACTTGAGCCCGTAGCCCTGGAGAAAGCCCACGCCGATGTGGTGGGTGTTCTTGTGCCGCTCCACCACGGCGATCTTCAGCACGTCGTACTCCACGTCGATGCGGTCGGAGTAGCCCGCGTCCTGGGTGGTGATTTCCCCGTCCACCATGCCGATGATGCCCCGGGGCCGGTGGTCCATAAAGTCCTCCGCCGTCAGGCGGCCCAGGTGGAAGGTGCTGTGGGCCCGCTTGGTGAGATAGGGCTCCACCTCCGGGGCGGGGAAGTCCCGCATCACGCCGTCCTCCGCCATGAGGACGCCTTTTTTGAAGACTTTTTCGATGTGGAAGCTCTGGAAGTTGTCGATCACCACAAAATCCGCCAGATACCCCGGGGCGATGGCCCCGCGGTTGTTGAGCAGGAAGTACCGGGCGGCGTTGTGGCAGGCCACTTTCACCGCTGTGATGGGATCCGCCCCCAGGCGGATGGCCTCCTTGACGATGTAGTCGATGTGGCCCTTTTCCAGCAGGTCGCTGGGGTGCTTGTCGTCGGTGCAGAACATGCACCGCTCGGCGTACTGGCCCCGCAGCAGCGGAGCCAGAGCCTCCAGGTTCCGGGCGGCGGTGCCCTCCCGGATCATGATAAACTGGCCCCGCTCCAGCTTGTTGAGGGCGTCCTGGAGGTCGTGGCATTCGTGGTCGGAGTACACCCCGGCGGCAATGTAGGCGTTGAGGTCGTTGCCCTGGAGGTCCGGGGCGTGGCCGTCGATCTTCTTGTGGTGGGCCTGGGCCGCCACGATCTTCTCCAGCGGCTGGTCGTCCCCGGCGATGATCCCCACAAAGTTCATCATCTCCGCCAGCCCCTGGACCCTGGGATGGTCGTAGAAAGAGTCCAGGCTGCGGTAGTCCAGGATGGCCCCGGACTCGTCCAGGGGCGTGGCCGGGACGCAGGAGGGCAGCATGAACCGCACGTCCACCGGCAGCCCCTCCGTGGCCTGGAGCATATACTCGATGCCGTCGGTGCCCATGACGTTGGCGATCTCATGGGGGTCGGTGATGACGGTGGTGGTGCCGTGGGGCAGCACCGCCTTTACAAACTCCCGGGGGGAGACCAGGGAGCTCTCCAGGTGGATGTGGGCGTCCAGGAAGCCCGGCAGAACGATCTTGTCCCCGCAGTCCACCTCCACCTCGCCGGAGTAGTCCCCGATGCCCACGATGAGCCCCTCCGCCACGGCGATGTCGGCGGTGCAGAGGCGGCCGGCGAACACGTTGACGTAAGTGGCGTTTTTCAGCACCAGGTCCGCCGTCTCCCGTCCGGCGGCGGCTTCGATGATGCGGCGCTTTTTTATCAGTTTCCGGTTGATCTTGCCCGCGTAGCTCTCAGACATGGGATCACTCCTTCTTAAGATGGATTTGATATTATTATTGCTAATGATGAACATAAACTAAAATAATATCTTTGGCAGTAGTATACGCCAAATCGTTCCGGTTGTCTACCATAAATTTAAAAAAAGGGGCCCTGCCGCAAGGCAGGGCCTCTCGTTCCTTTGTGGTTGTTCCCTTTGGCTCACACGGACAGCGAGTCCGCCAGCTCCAGACCGGGGTTGTGCTTGGTGAGAAAGCCCACGCTCCACTCGCCGCCGAAAGCCACCAGCAGTCGGCCCCGGAAGTCCTCCAGAATGGCGGCGCCGGTGCACAGCACCAGGTCCTCCGGCGGGCAGGGGCAGGCGGTGATGAGCCGCAGGTGGTCGTAGGGCAGGCCCTCCATGAAGAGGTCCACGCCGTACTCGGACTTCATCCGGTACTGGAACACGTCGAACTGCAGCGTGCCCACCACGCCCACGATGACCTCCTCCAGTCCCGCGCCGGGGAGCTTGAAGATCTGGATGGCGCCCTCCTGGGCGATCTGCTCCGTGCCCTTGATGAACTGCTTGCGCTTCATGGTGTCCTTGGGACTGACCCGCATGAAGTGCTCCGGCTCGAAGGTGGGGATGCCGGAGTAGCGGAACTTCTTTCCCGGCACGGTGACGGTGTCGCCGATGGCGAAGAGGCCCGGGTCGAACACGCCGATGATGTCCCCGGCGTAGGCCTCCTCCACGATCTCCCGCTCCGCCGCCATCATCTGCTGGGGCTGGGAGAGGCGCAGCTTCTTGCCGCTTTGCACGTGGTAGTACTCCGTCTCCCGCTGGAACTTCCCGGAGCAGATCCGCATAAAGGCCAGCCGGTCCCGGTGGGCCTTGTTCATGTTGGCCTGAATCTTGAAGACGAAAGCGGAGAAGTCCTCCGAGAACGCGTCCACCTCCCCCTGGTCGGAGACGCGGCTGAGAGGCGCCGTGGTCATCCGCAGGAACTCCTCCAAAAAGGGCTCCACGCCGAAGGTGGTGAGGGCGGAGCCGAAGAACACGGGGGAGAGGGTGCCGTTCCGGACGGCCTCCAGGTCAAACTCCCGCCCGGCTCCCAGGAGCTCCACCTCCTCCCGGAGGGCGGCGGCCCTGGTCTCGCCGATCATGTCCTCCAGGGCAGGGTCCTCCAGCTCGATTTCCTCGGAGCGGACCTTCTTGCCCCGCTCCGACCCCTGGAAGAAGAGGATACGGCGCTTTTCCCGGTCGTAGACCCCCTGGAACTCCTTGCCGCAGCCGATGGGCCAGTTGACGGCGTAGGTGTCGATGCCCAGCTCCCGCTCCACCTCCTCGCACAGCTCCAGCGGGTCCCGGGTCTCCCGGTCCATCTTGTTGATGAAAGTGAAGATGGGGATGTGCCGCAGGGCGCAGACCTTGAAGAGCTTTCTCGTCTGGGGCTCCACGCCCTTGGCCCCGTCGATGACCATGACGGCGGAATCGGCGGCCATGAGGGTGCGGTAGGTGTCCTCGGAGAAGTCCTGGTGGCCGGGGGTGTCCAGGATGTTGATGCAAAAGCCGTCGTGCTGGAACTGCATGACGGAGCTGGTGACGGAGATGCCCCGCTGTTTTTCGATCTCCATCCAGTCGGACGTGGCGGCCCGGGCCCGCTTGCCCTTGACCTCCCCGGCCTGGGCAATGGCCCCGCCGTAGAGCAGGAACTTCTCCGTCAGGGTGGTCTTGCCGGCGTCGGGGTGGGAGATGATGGCGAACGTGCGCCGCCGGGAGATCTCAGAGCGGTAGTCAGACATAGTACCTCCATGCGCCGTGGGGCGCGTCTTGTCAAGAGTGGGGCGGCCCCGGAAAAGGGCGCGCCGGAAAACACAACGCATTCAATGTACCACAGCGGGCCGGGATTTGCAAGGGGGCTGCCGGGGCCGCGGGGCCCGCCGCGGGAAAATTTTCTTGACACGTCTCCCCAACCCTGATAATATAATGAACCGTGAAAAGTTCATAGCGCGATGATCGGAAAGAGTACCGGCGGATCCAACGGGCAGAGAGGGCGCGTCAGCGGCTGAAAGCGCGCCTGCGGCGGATGCCGGGAACGTGCGTCCGGGAGCGCGGGGGAACCGCCCCGTCCGGCCCGCGTCAAGGGCCTTGAGTGAGAAATGAGAGTGGAACCGCGATTCGTCGCCTCTCGTACCAAGTGGTACGAGGGGTTTCTTTTTTTCCGGTTCCCGACCTTTGATTTGATAGGAGCGTCTGTCATGGAAAACGATACACCCCGGGCCAAGGGGCTGCTGGAGGCCTACCAGCGCCGGGATCCCGCCGCGCGGAGCAAGCTGGAGATTTTGCTGCTCTATCCCGGCGTCCACGCCGTCATCAACCACCGCATCGCCCACTGGCTCTACTGTCACCACCTGAAATTCCTGGCCCGGTGCGTCTCCCAGTGGAGCCGCTTCTGGACCGGCATCGAGATCCACCCTGGGGCCAGGATTGGCCGCCGGCTGGTGATCGACCACGGCTGCGGCATCGTCATCGGCGAGACCGCCGAGATTGGGGACGACTGCCTCATTTACCATGGCGTCACCCTGGGCGGTACCGGCAAGGACCAGGGCAAGCGCCACCCCACCATCGGCAACAACGTGATGATCTCCTGCGGGGCCAAGGTGCTGGGGCCCTTTAAGGTGGGGGACAACGCCCGCATCGCCGCCAATGCCGTGGTGCTGACGGAGGTGCCGGAGAAGGCCACCGCCGTGGGCATCCCCGCCAAGGTGGTGCGCATCGCCGGCCAGTCCACCCACTTCGCCGACGAGGTGGACCAGACCAGCGTGGAGGACCCCACCCAGAAGATGCTGGAGATTCTCTCCTCCCGGCTGGACCTGGTGGAAAAGCTGCTGGACGAGAAATTTTTGGACGCCGGCGGGGCAGAATCAAAGTAATCTTTCAAATTTTAAGTATAAAAAGTAAGGAGCGGCCAGACGATGTATCTCTATAATTCCGCCACCCATAAAAAAGAGGCGTTCACCACCCACACTCCCGGCCACGTGGAGATGTACACCTGCGGACCCACGGTGTACCACTTCGCCCATATCGGCAACCTCCGCAGCTATATCTGTGAGGACGTGCTGGAGAAGTACCTGCGCTGTGCCGGGTACGACGTGAACCGGGTAATGAACATCACCGACGTGGGCCACCTGGCCTCCGACGCCGACACCGGCGAGGACAAGATGCTCAAGGGCGCCCGCCGGGAGAACAAGTCCGTCATGGACATCGCGAAATTCTACACCGACGCGTTCTTCGAGGACTGCCGCAAGCTGAACATCAAGCGGCCCGACGTGGTCCAGCCCGCCACGGGGCTCATCGACGAGTATATCAAGATCATCTCCAGGCTGGTGGACACGGGGTACGCCTACCTCGCCGGGGGCAACGTGTACTTTGACACCTCGAAGCTGGATCATTACTACGTCTTCAACGCCCACGACGAGGAGGACCTGGCCGTGGGCGTCCGGGAGGGCGTGGAGGAGGACGCCAACAAGCGCAGCAAGAACGACTTCGTCCTCTGGTTCACCAAGAGCAAGTTCGAGGACCAGGCCCTCAAGTGGGACTCCCCCTGGGGCGTGGGCTACCCCGGCTGGCACATCGAGTGCTCCGGCATCTCCATGAAGTACAACGGCGAGTACCTGGACCTCCACTGCGGCGGCGTGGACAACGCCTTCCCCCACCACACCAACGAGATCGCCCAGTCCGAGAGCTACCTGGGCCACCCCTGGTGCTCCCACTGGTTCCACGTCCACCATCTGAACACCAATGACGGCAAGATGAGCAAGTCCAAGGGGGAGTTTTTGACGGTCTCATTGCTGGAGGAGAAAGGGTACGATCCCCTGGCCTACCGGTACTTCTGCCTCCAGAGCCACTACCGCAAGGCGCTGGTGTTCACCTGGGAGAACCTGGACAACGCCGTGGCGGCCTACAACAAGCTGGTGTCCCGCATCGCGGCCCTGACCCCCGGCGGCGAGGTGGACCAGGCGGTGTTTGACCAGTACCGGGAGAAGTTCCTCCAGCAGGTGGGCAACGACCTGAACACCTCCATGGCGGTGACGGCGGTCTTCGACGTGCTGAAAGCGAAGACCTCCGACGCCACCAAGCTGGCGCTGATCGGGGACTTCGACCGGGTGCTGTCTTTGGACCTGCTGGAAAAGGCGGCGGCGGTGCGGGAAAAAGCCGCCGCAGCCACAACGGCCCAGTCCGGCGGCGGGGAGTACACCGTCACCGGCGAGGGCGACGGGGAGATCGACGCCCTGGTGATGGAGCGGTACGAGGCCAAAAAGGCGAAAAACTTCGCCGAGGCGGACCGGATCCGGGACGAGTTGAAGGCCCGGGGCATCGAGATCACGGACGTCAAGGGCGGCGCGGTCTGGAAGCGGGTTTGATACGCTGACGGAAAAGACCACATTGTGATAAAAGTGCCCAGGCTTCCTCCAAAGGAGGGAGCCTGGGCACTGCGCGCCCGCAGGTGCCTTTCGGGGCTAACCACTCGCCGCAGCGGCCCCTGGTGTCTTGAGTATATCAGAAGAATGATTTTGTCAAGCGGAAAGGAACTGCCGGTTGGCGGCGTGTCAAAGTACAAAATAAAGAGAGACCACTTGTAACCGCCGTCCTCAAGGCGAAAAGGTTACAAGTGGCTTTTTAATCCTCAAATAATTTGGACACCGGTATGTCCAGCACGTCGGCAATCGTAAACAGAGTTTCCATGGAGACACCGAAAGGGCGGGTGGGGCTCTCAATTTTTGCCAGATACGACCACGAGATGCCGGCCCGGTCGGCAAAGGCCTCTTGTGTCATGCCCCGCAGCTTGCGGTAGTACTGTACCTTTAGTCCAAATTGAATGTATTTCTGTGGATAGTTTGTCTGCATGATTATCACCCTATTCTATAGGGTATCACGTTTCCAGATCCTTATTTATAGCCTACACTTGCTATTATAAGCAATATAATGATATAATAGGGCAAATGAAGTGCCGAAGAGTTAAATTTGGCGCATGGATGGAGGGCTGGACTATGTGCGGAAAACGACAGCAAACCGTGTGTTTTACAGGACACAGACAGATTGGAGTGCCGGCGGCGGAAGTGGAGCGCAGGGTAGCAAAAGCCGCCGGGGACCTGATCCGGAAGGGCTGCCGATACTTCGGCGCCGGCGGAGCCCGCGGGTTTGACGCCCTGGCATCAGAGGTGATTTTGAAATTGAGGGAGCAGGATCCGAGAATCTATATGATTCTTGTGCTGCCATTTGATAATCAGTACAGGCACGAGGGAAATTGGGGGACCGCGGAGATCGAGCAGTACCACCGCTTGAGAGCACAGGCCTCGAAAGTTGTCCTGCTGGCCCCTGCGTATCATCCGGGCTTGTATTATCAGCGCAACCGGCATTTGGTGGATCATTCGTCCGTCTGTGTCGCCTATATGACCAGAGAGAACAGCGGGACAGGCTGTACCGTCGGCTATGCAAGATCAAAAGGACTGCAGGTGGTCAATCTTGCCGCGGCTGTATAATTTTCCGTCTTCCGGCAAAGCGGCCCGTCTTTCACGCGAACCCTTGACATTTCCCCCATTCAATGCTATAGTACCACCTGAAATCAGCGTTGACGGAGAAGAAACCGCAATGCGCCGCGCAGAGAGGGGCCCGCTTGGTGCGAGGGCCCTGCGGCAGGCGGCGGCTGTACCACTCCCGAGCCGCCCGGGACGACCGGGACGTACACCGCACGTTACAGCGGACACGAGCGGCGGCTCCTCTCACGGGGGCCGCAAGCAGGGTGGAACCGTGGAATACGACTTCGTATCCCACCCCTGAGCACATCAGGGGCGGGATTTTTTTCATTCCTACCCCAAATACAAGGAGGATTACCATGAGCGAGGAAAACAACCTGTACACCTTTGAAAACGAGACCTACCGCAAGACCTACTGGCACACCTGCTCCCATGTGCTGGCCCAGGCCATGAAGCGGCTCCACCCGGAGGTGAAGCTGGCCATCGGCCCCAGCATCGACAACGGCTTCTACTATGACTTCGACACCCCCGAGCCCTTCTCCGAGACGGAGCTTGCGGAGCTGGAGGCGGAGATGCGCAAGATCTGCAAGGAGAAGCTGAAGCTGGAGCGGTTCGAGCTGCCCCGGGCGGAGGCCGTGAAGTTCATGGAGGAGCGGGGCGAGCCCTACAAGGTGGAGCTCATCCACGACCTGCCCGAGGACGCCGTCATCAGCTTCTATAAGCAGGGGGACTTCACGGACCTGTGCGCCGGCCCCCACCTGGACTCCACCGGCCGCATCAAGGGCAACGGCATCAAGCTCACCGCCTGCAACGCCGCCTACTGGCGGGGCGACTCCAACCGCCAGACCCTCCAGCGGATCTACGGCGTGGCGTTCCCTAAGAAGGACGAGCTGGACGAGTATCTCCGCCGCATCGAGGAAGCCAAGAAGCGGGACCACCGGAAGCTGGGAAAGGAACTGGGCCTCTTCATGCTCCGGGACGAGGGTCCGGGCTTTCCTTTCTTCCTGCCCAAGGGCATGGTGCTGAAGAACACGCTGCTGGACTACTGGCGGCAGGTCCACAAGAAGTACGGCTACGTGGAGATCTCCACCCCCATCATGCTCAACCGCCAGCTGTGGGAGCGCTCCGGCCACTGGGACCACTACAAGGACAATATGTACACCACCGTCATCGACGACGTGGACTTCGCCGTCAAGCCCATGAACTGCCCCGGCGGCATGCTGGTCTACGCCAGCGAGCCCCACTCCTACCGGGAGCTGCCCCTGCGGGTGGGGGAGATCGGCCTGGTCCACCGCCACGAGCTCTCCGGCGCCCTCCACGGCCTCTTCCGGGTGCGCTGCTTCAACCAGGACGACGCCCATGTCTTCATGACCCGGGACCAGATGCAGGACGTGATTCAGGAGACCGTGCGGCTCTTCGACGAGGTGTACTCCACCTTTGGCCTCAGCTACACCATCGAGCTCTCCACCATGCCGGAGGACCACATCGGCACCGTGGAGGAGTGGGAGCGCAACCAGGACATCCTCAAGGCCGCCATCACCGACATGGGCAAGGACTTTGTCATCAACGAGGGCGACGGCGCGTTCTACGGCCCCAAGCTGGACTTCCACCTGGCGGACTCCCTGGGCCGTACCTGGCAGTGCGGCACCATCCAGCTGGACAGCCAGCTGCCTGAGCGGTTCGAGCTGGAGTACACCGGGGAGGACGGCCAGAAGCACCGGCCCGTCATGATCCACCGGGTGGTGCTGGGCTCCATCGAGCGCTTTATCGGCGTCATCACGGAGCACTTCGCCGGGGCGTTCCCCGCCTGGCTGGCCCCCGTGCAGGTGAAGGTCCTCACCGTCACCGAGCGGGCGGACGATTACGCCGCGGAGCTGGCCAGGGCGCTGGATCAGGCCGGCTTCCGGGTGGAGACGGACACCCGCAACGAGAAGATCGGCAAGAAGATCCGGGAGGCCACCCTGGAGAAGATCCCCTATATGCTGGTGGTGGGGGACCGGGATGTCGAGAACAGGACCGTCTCCGTCCGCCACCGCAGCGGCGAGGACCTGGGCGCCATGTCTCTGGAGCAGTTTGAGACGCTGCTGGGCACGGAAGTGCGCACCCTGGAGCGGAAATAATCGGCACAGCGCGGGAGGCGCGGGCAGAATGCCCGCGCCTCTTTCTCTGCTCCGGACCGGGGGAGAGAGAAAAATTTGCAGGACTTTCATGTAAGAACTGCAAAACGGGACGAAAAATGAAAGAGAAAAGGTGTGAACTTGCATAAAAAGGGGGAGTAATCTAAAATTACACTTGAAAAATGAAAGAAGAGCTGTTATAATATTCAGCATTAGCAAGACCGTGCATCAAAATAGGAAAAGAGGATTTGAGATGAAAAAGATTCTGTCTCTTCTGATGGCCGTCTCCATGATGGTCACCGTACTGGCCGCCTGCGGCGGCGGCAATTCCGGCAGCGGCGACGCCGGCAAGGGCGCGGCCAAGGTGGACACCAACACCGTGGCCGTGGGCGCCGTGGTCATCGCCCGGGACGACGTGCCCGAGGCCGATATCTATGACTTTGTATCCACAATCTTCGAGAACAAGGACGCCATCACCGAGCAGCACGCCAAGGGCGGCGAGCTGGACCTGGACTTCGCCTCCTCCGTCACCAGCGTCCCCTACCATCCCGGCGCGGCCAAGTACTTTGCTGAAAAGGGCAAGGACGTGGCGGCCGTGAAGGACGGCGCCGGCACGGGCACCTCCAAGGCTCTGACGTTCGGCACCGGCGGTGAGTCCGGCACCTACTATGCGTTCGGCGGCGTGCTCTCCAGCTATGTCTCCAACAACACCGGCGTCTCCGTCACCGCCGTCACCTCCGGCGGCTCCAAGGCCAACATCGAGGACCTGGCCGCCGGCGACGTGCAGCTGGGCTTCGTCCAGTCCGACGTTATGAGCTACGCCTACAACGGCGAGCGGCTGTTTGACAGCGCCGTCACCGGCTTCTCCGTGGTGGCCGCGCTGTACATGGAGCAGGTGCAGATCGTCACCACCAACCCCGACATCAAGTCCGTGGCCGATCTGGCCGGCAAGTCCGTCTCCATCGGCGACCGGGGCTCCGGCGTGTGGTTCAACGCCGTGGACGTGCTGGGTGCCTACGGCATCGACCCCGACACCGGCATCAGCCCCGTGTTCCAGGGCTTCGGCGACAGCGCCGAGAGTCTGAAGGACGGCAAGATCGACGCCGCTTTCGTGGTGGCCGGCGCGCCCACCACCGCCATTGTGGACCTGGCCACCTCCAAGCCCGTGTACCTGGTGGGTCTGGACGAGGAGCATACCAACGACCTGCTGGCCGCCTCCCCCTACTACAGCGCCTATACCATCCCCGCCGGGACCTACTGATCCCGCGTTCAGGGACCGTTAAAATTCCCCGTCCGGAGGGGATTCCATCCGGCAAGGGCCGCGTTTCGCGGCCCTTGCTGTGTTGAAAGGGCAGAGGCGGGTTCTCCGCCTTTTCAACACAGCAGGAGAAATTCGATCGAGGAGGTTTCACTGTATGAGTGAGAAAGACAAGAACGCTCTGCCAAACCCGGACACCGGCACGGCGGAGGAGATGGACCAGGTCATGCGCAAGTTCGACCGGGAGTCCGCCACCCGGATCTGGGAGGGAAAGCCCAAGGCGGTGGTCAGCGTGGTCACGGCGCTGTTCTCCCTGTACTGTATCTGGTCCACGCTGTGGAGCACGGCGGATTTACCCATTCGCCTCTCGGCATTCCTGGGCCTCATCATCGTCATGGGCTATCTCAACTACCCCGTTCACAAGGGCCATGTGACCCCCAATTCCATGCCCTGGTATGACATCGTTTTGATGGTGCTGGGGGCGGGCTCTTTCTTCTACTACTGCCTGAACTACCGCAGCCTGGTGATGGTCATCACCAGCGCCGCCAAGATCGACCCCTGGGGGGAGAACCCCGTCAGCGGCGCGTGGCTCTACATTATTCTGGGGATTGTTGGCATCCTGTGCCTGGCGGAGCTGTGCCGCCGGTGTGTGGGACTGCCCATCCTCTTTGTGGTGGGCGCGCTGATGATCTACACCTTTGCCAGCGGCCAGAGCCTGGCCCGGGTGATCTACACCCTTTTCTACGGCACCTCCGGCGTCATGGCCACCCCCATTCAGGTGTGCGCCAAATTCATCGCCGTGTTCATCATCTTCGGCTCTTTCCTGGAGCGCACCGGCATCTCCAACTTCTTCATCGACCTGGCCAACTGTGCGGCGGGCTCCTCCTCCGGGGGCCCCGCCAAGGTGGCGGTCATCTCCTCCGCCCTGTGCGGCATGGTCTCCGGCTCCTCCGTGGGCAACACCGTGACCACCGGCTCCGTCACCATCCCCATGATGAAGAAAACCGGCTACAAGGGTGAGTTCGCCGCCGCCGTGGAGGCCGCCGCCTCCACCGGCGGGCAGATCATGCCCCCCATCATGGGCGCCGCGGCGTTCCTCATGGCGGAGTATATGGACACCACCTACGCCACCGTGGCCCTGAAGGCGATCCTGCCGGCCCTGCTGTACTTCACCGGCATCTTCCTCTCCGTCCACCTGGAGGCAAAGCGCCTGGGGCTCCAAGGCATCCCCCGGGACCAGCTGCCCAGGTTCCGGCTGCTGATCCGCAGCATCTACCTGCTGATTCCCCTGGTGGTGCTGGTGTGGCTGGTGTCCACCGGCGCCAGGACCCTCCAGTTCTCCGCCGCCATCGCCATCGTGCTGACCATTCTGGTGAGCCTGCCCCACATCTTCCGGGACAGCCGGGACCAGCACGGCGAGGGCTTCGCCGTCCACGCCGGCAAGGATATCGCCTCCATGATCGCCTCCTCCCTGGAGGCCGGCGGCCGGGGCTGCATCACCGTGGCGGTGGCCTGCTCCATGGCCGGCATGGTGGCCGGCTGCATCACCGTGACGGGCCTTGCCTCCAAGCTGGTGAACGCCGTGGTGAACATCAGCCGCATGATCCCCAATGAATCGCTGGCCCTGTTCATCGCCCTGTTCCTCACCATGCTGTGCTGCATCGTGCTGGGCATGGGCGTGCCCACCACCGCCAACTACTGCATCATGGCCTCCACCTGCGCCCCCATTTTGATCACCCTGGGCATCGGCAAGATCCCCGCCCACTTCTTCGTGTTCTACTTCGGCATTGTGGCGGACATCACGCCCCCCGTGGCGCTGGCCGCCTACGCCGGCAGCGCCATCGCCAAGTCCAACCCCATGAAGACCGGCATCAACGCCACCAAGCTGGCCATCGCCGCTTTCATCGTGCCCTATATCTTCGCGTTCAACCCCGCCATGCTGCTGGTGGACACCGGCCCCCTGGATGTGGTGGTCATCGTGGTCTCCTCCCTCATCGGCCTCTTCGGCGTGGCGGCGGCCCTGAACGGCACGCTGTTCCGCAGGATTAATCCCCTTTTCCGTCTGCTTTTGGTGGCAGGCGGCCTGAGCATGATGGTCCCCGGCTTCGCCAGCGACGTCATCGGCCTGGTGCTGGTGCTGGGCGTTGTGGCGCTGCAGAAGATGGGCGCCGACAAGGCCGCGGCCTGAGCTCCCACGTCTTTCCTGCGTGCCCCGAATCATTTAAAAACGAAGCGCCGTCTGCTCTGCAGGCGGCGCTTCGTCTATTCGGTCCTGTCCGGCCAGGCTTGAGAGGACAGGGGCTGGACAAAAAAGGTCAGGCGGACGGGGGCGTGGGGATAGCGGCGGGTGAACGCCCGCACCAGCCGGGCACAGACGGCCCGGCTGGCGTCGTAGTCCGCGTGGGGCAGCAGCAGGACGAACCGGTCCGCGCCGCAGCGGGCGGCGGCGTCCCCCCGGCGCAGGCCCTCCAGCAGCACGGTCTCCAGATGGTCCATGGCCCGGTCCAGGCTGCGGCGGGCCAGGGCGGAGCCGCCGTCGGCGGTGAGCAGGGCCGCGTGTACCGGCCGGCCGTCCCTGCCGGCGGCGCGGGCGGCGCTGCGGCAGATGGCGCGAAAGTCCTCAAAGCCGCAGATCTGGGCGCCGGGGCGTGGCGGCTCCAGCAATGCGTCCAGCACCGTGGCGGGGGAGAGGGCCCGGGGGTCTTCCGTCTCCAGGGCCCGGCGGTGCAGGTCCCGCAGGGGCTGGGAGGGCAGTACCCCCGATTGAGACAGCAGACGGGTGTGGAGGGCCTCATAGGCCGCGGCGGCCTCCCGGCGGCGGCCCAGGCGCAGCAAGGCCTCCATACGGCGGCGGCAGAGGTCCTCCCGGCAGGGGGCCAACGCGCAGGCGGTATCCGTCAGAGACGCGATCTCCTGCCAGCGTTCCGCCGTCTCCAGCGCGGGGAGCAGGGAGGAGAGCCCCTCCAGGTACAGCGTCCGCAGCCGCTCCCGCCGCTCCTCCGCCCAGGGGTGGCCGGCGAGGGCCGGGAGGAAGTCCCCCCGGTACAGCGCCAGAGCCGCGCATCGGTCCTCCAGCCGCTGGGACGCCAGCAGGCGGGGCAGTTCCTCCGCGTCCAAAAGCAGGGGGACCTCCGGGTCCCACTGGCAGCCCCCCGGTCGGCTGAGAATCAGGGGCCGCCCGGCCCCCAATCCCTCCAGGGCGGTCCTGGCCCGGTGGAGGACGGCCTTGAGGGCGTTGAGGGATCCTCCCTCCTCCCCGGCCCACAGGAGGTTCAGCAGCTCCCCGTAGGAGACGGCCCGCCGCCGCTCCCACAACAGCGCGGACAGCAGCAGACAGAGCTTGCGGGAGCGGCCGGCGGTGAAAACCGCCTCTCCCCGGCGGATGGCGAAGTCCCCCAGAGTCTGTACGCGCAGGATAGACGTTTCCACAGACCTGCCTCCTCTCTCTCGATTGCGGCGGAGCGGGCCGGAAAACCGCCGCCGCACCGCTGCTTTTGCAACAGCGTAACACATTTCTTCCCCGTTCGCAACGGTACGGTTATATAAAAAATATAAAAATGAAAAATTTTTTGAAAAAAGTACTTCCATTTTTAAAAGAGCTGTGCTATACTGACACTGAAAAAGAGGCGAGACCGGGGGAGCTTCCCGGTCTCCATGGTATGGATTCGGACAAAATGAGGGAATCATCATGAACATTTTGAAGAGAATTGTTCCGCTGGCCCTCTCAGCGGCTCTGCTGGCGGGCAGTGCCTCCGCCATAGGCGGGGGAAAGAGGCTGGCGCCGCGGGAGGTGGAGCTGGCGGACGCGGCGGTGCCCCTGGCGGGGGCGTCGGATACGCTGCTGCTGCCGGTGGCCTCCGGCACGGCGGTGAAGCAGAACTCCCGGGCCGTCATCGACTACTCCAACACCAAGGACGGCTATGTGATGGTGCGCTTCACCGCCGCCACCTCCAAGAAGCTGAAAGTGCAGGTCTCCGGCCCCACCCGGGATAAGCCCTACTACGACCTGAAAGCGGGGGAGTGGACCACGTTCCCCCTGTCTGACGGCAACGGCAATTACAAGGTGACGGTATTTGAAAACACCACCGCCAACAAGTACGCCGAGGTGGTGTCCGTGAGCTTCAAGGTGACGCTCAGCAGCGAGCAGGCGCCCTATCTGCGGCCCAACCAGTACGTGGACTATGAGAACGCCGCAGCCACCCTGACCAAGGCCAAGGAGCTGGCGGGCAGCGAGACCGACCCGCTGAAGCTGGTGGAGACGGTCTACACCTTTGTGGTGAACAACCTGACCTACGACCGCCAGCTGGCGGCCACCGTCAAGAGCGGGTATCTCCCGGTGCTGGACGACGTGCTGGCGGCGAAAAAGGGCATCTGCTTCGACTATGCCAGCCTGACGGCGGGGATGCTCCGCAGCCTGGGGGTGCCCTGCAAGCTGGTGGTGGGCTATGCCGGCACCAGCAAACCGGCCTACCACGCCTGGATCAGCGTGTGGACCGAGAAGACCGGCTGGATTGACAACGCGATCTACTTCGACAGCAGCGGCTGGCACCGGATGGACCCCACGTTCGCCTCCTCCGGCAAGAGCAGCAGCTCGATTTTGAAATTCATCGGCGACGGCAGCCACTACCAGGAGAGCAGCCTCTACTAAACCGCCTGTTACGACCTGAAACCCGCCCGGCGAAACCGGGCGGGTTTTTGCGCCAGGGCGGGAGCGGGACGGAAAATTTCCCCTTTACGAACGGCGAAATTTCCGGTACAATGAAACGAGTTATTTGAATGTTGCGCCTGCGGGCGCGGATTGGAGCGTACCATGAAGAACAACGGCATTTCCCACGGGGAGCTGTCCGCGCTGTGTCTGGAGCTTTCGATGCTGCTCCACGCCGGCGTGGGGACCGGAGACGCCCTGGCCCTTTTGGCGGAGGAGAGCGACCCGGAGTACCAGGTCATGCTGACGGACATGGCCAAGGAGGTGGACGGCGGCGCCCCCCTCTCCCAGGCCATGCGGGGGACGGAGAGCTTCCCTGTCTATGTCAGCGGCCTGGTGGAGGTGGGCGAGCGGGCCGGCCGGACCGAGGAGGCCCTGGCTGCCCTGTCCCGCTACTATGAGGGCCGGGCCCGCCTGGACCGCCGCATCCGCGGCGCGCTGCTGTATCCGGCGGTGATGCTGCTTTTGATGCTGGTGGTCATCGCGGTGCTGCTGGTGAAGGTGCTGCCCATTTTTGACGATGTGTACGCCTCCCTGGGCGGGCGGCTCACCGGCGTGGCCGGGAGCCTCTTGACCCTGGGCCGCTGGCTGGACGGCGCCATGCCGGTGCTGTGGGTGGTGCTGGCCATGGCGGCGGTGTTTCTGGCGGTCTTTGCCGCCGTGCCCTCTTTCCGGGAGAAGCTGACCGCCTCCTGGCGCAGGAGCCGGGGGGACAGGGGCGTGGCCCGGAAGATGAACGACGCCCGCCTGGCCCAGGCCCTGGCCATGGGCATGGCCAGCGGTATGCCCATCGAGGAGGCCGTGGAGCTGGCCGCCGGACTGATGGAGGAGGTGCCCGCCGCCAGGGAGCGGTGCTTGGACTGTCGGGCCCGTCTGGACCGGGGCGAGCGGTCCAGCAAGGCCATGCGGGAGAGCGGCCTGCTGCCGGGCGGAGCCTGCCGCCTCTTCGAGATGGGCCAGCGGGGCGGCACCGCCGACGCGGCCATGGCGAAGATCGCCGCGGACCTCTCCGAGGAGAGCGAGGCCGACCTGGAGGAGAAGGTGAGCCGGGTGGAGCCGGCGCTGGTGCTGGTGTGCTCCATTCTGGTGGGGTTGATTCTGCTGTCGGTGATGCTGCCCTTGATGCACATCATGTCGGCGATTGGGTGAGCCCATGAGGAAGAGGAGAAATCCCCTGCTGGGGATGCTGCGGGGGCTGCTGCTGCCGGCCATCGCCGCGGCGGTGCTGGTGATGTTCGCCGCCGCCCTGGACGCCCTCTCCGCCGGCCATGACGCCGAGGACCTCAGGCAGCTGGAGGAGGCTCTGCGCCGCAGCTGCGCGGCCTGTTACGCCGCCGAAGGGGTCTACCCCCCCAATCTGGAGTATTTGGAGGACCACTACGGCATCCGGGTGGATGAGGATCGCTACGCGGTGTTCTACACCGCCTTTGCCGACAACCTCATGCCGGAGATCACCGTGGTGGTGCGGAAGCCATGAGAGAAAAGCAGGTAAAACACCATATTGACAGCCTGGCGGCTCTGCTGCTGTTCGGGGTGTTCGCGGCGTGCGTGCTGGTGGTGCTGTTCACCGGGGCGGACGCCTACCGCCGTTTGACGAGCCGGGACCAGGCGGCCTACGAGCGCCGCACCGGCGTGCAGTACATCGCCACCCGGGTGCGGCAGTCGGACCATGCCGGCGGCGTCGCCGTGGAGCCCTTTGGCGACGGGGACGCGCTGGTCCTGGGGGCGGACGAGACCTACGCCGCCCGGGTCTACTGCTATGACGGCTGGCTGATGGAGCTGTACTGCCTGGCGGAGGAGCCCATGGAGCCCCAGGACGGACAGAGGATCCTGGAGGCGGAAAAGCTGGCGCTGTCCCTGGAGGACGGGCTGCTGGAGATCTCCCTCACCGCCGCCGGCGGCGCGGAGGATACGCTGCGGCTGGCCCTGCGCAGCGGAGAGGAGGCGGCGGGATGAAGAGCAAGGCGCCACTGATTTTGATGGAGCAGATGGTGATGCTGCTGGTGTTCGCCCTGGCGGCGGCGCTGTGCCTCCAGGCCTTTGCGAAGTCCGACAGCCTCTCCTCCAGAAGCGAGGCCCGGGATAAGGCGGCGGCGCTGTGCCAGACGGCGGCGGAGACGGTCCGCCACTACGGCGGCAGCGCCCAAAACGCCCTCTCCAGGGCCGCGGAGGACCTGGGCGCGGAGTACAGTGAGGAATTTGTCACCCTCTCCCTGGACTACGATGAGAACTGGAACCCCATTCACGCCTGGGAGAGCGGCGGGAGGACGCCCTATTACCGCCTGTGGGTCGCCGCAAGTCCGGACCCTGCCGACCCGTGGACCGTGCCCTCCCGGGAGGGCGCCGACCTGTCGGACCCGGATCTTCCCGGCCTCCAGCGGGCGGCGGTCCGCGTGATCACCGGCCACGGCAATGCGGACCAGATGCTGGATACCCTGTTTACCATTGATATCGCCTGGCAGGAGGTGAGCGCCCATGACTGAGAGAAAGCGGGAGACCTTCTCCCCCCCGGCGGTGGGCGGCATCTCGCTGCTGGTGGCCTTTGCCGTGCTGTGCCTGACGGTGTTCGCCCTGCTGAGCCTCACCACCGTCCAGGCCGACGGGCGCCTGGCGGACTCCTCCGCCCGGGCGGTGGAGGACTACTACGCCGCCGACTGCGCCGCCCAGGAGATTCTGGCCCGGCTGCGAAACGGCGAGACGCCGCTGGAGGTCACGTCCCACCCGGAGGACTCCTGGCACGACCCCTTGGCCGTCCGGTATACCTATGAGGTCCCCGTCTCCGACAGGCAGGAGCTCCAGGTGGAAGTCCTGGTGAACGGAGAGGACTATGAGATTCTGCGCTGGCAGGCGCAGTACACCGGAGAGTGGGAGACCGTAGAGAACCTGGACCTCTGGGACGGAGGTCTCTTTGAATAATCGATGGAGGTCCGAAAAATGGAACTGTTGGATTATCTGAGATTTGCGGTGGAGGCGGGCGCTTCCGACCTGTTCATCGTGGCGGGCAGCCCGGTATGCGCCAAGCTGGATAAACGCATGGTTCCCGCCGGCGGCGAGCGGGTCTTTCCCCAGGAGACGGAGCGGCTGATTATGGCGATCTATCAGCAGGCCGGACGGTCTCCGGAGCGGTTTCTCAGCCGGGGGGACGACGACTTCTCGTTCTCTGTGGGCGGACTGGCCCGGTTCCGGGTCAACACCTACCGCCAGAGAGGGTCTCTGGCGGCGGTGGTGCGCATCGTGTCTTTCGACATCCCCGACTGGGAGAAGCTCTCCATCCCGTCCCAGGTGATGGACCTGGCGGAGGAGACCCACGGCATGATCCTGGTCACCGGCACGGCGGGCAGCGGCAAGTCCACCACCCAGGCCTGCGTCATCGACCGGATCAACCGCACCCGGGAGGCCCACATCATCACCCTGGAGGATCCCATCGAGTACCTCCACCGGGACATCAAGAGCATCGTCAGCCAGCGGGAGATCGCCATCGACACGGCGGACTATATCTCCGCCCTGCGGGCGTGTCTCCGGCAGGCGCCGGATGTAATCCTCCTGGGGGAGATGCGGGACCAGGAGACCATCCACACCGCCATGACGGCGGCGGAGACGGGCCACCTGCTCATCGCCACCCTCCACACCAAGGGGGCGGTGAACACCATCGGCCGCATTGTGGACACATTCCCGGCGGCCCAGCAGGACCAGATCCGCACCCAGCTGAGCATGGTGCTGCGGACGGTGGTGTCCCAGCAGCTGCTGCCGGCCGTGGACGGCGACCTGGTGCCCGCCTTTGAGATCATGCACGCCAACGGCGCCATCCGCAGCCTCATCCGGGAGGGCAAGGTCCACCAGATCGACAACGCCATCGCCTCCGGCGGCCGGGAGGAGGGTATGGTCTCCATGGATCAGTCCATTCTGAACCTCTTCAAGGCGGGGAAGATCACGGCGGAGACCGCGTTGGACTACGCGGACAATCCTGAGCAGCTGCGCCGCCGCATGGGCTGAGCGCGCGGATATAAGAACACTGAGCGGAGGGACGAAAAGTCCCTCCGCTTTTTTTCCGCGGCATCGTTGCGCCGGGAAAAAAGCTGTGGTATCATATAAACCGTATTGATATATGACAAGGAGTATTTTTGCCATGACCACCCGGGAGTTTCAGGAAAAATCCGCCCTTCAGATCTTTCTCTCCTACTTCAAGCCCCACCGGCGGCTGTTTCTTATGGATCTCAGCTGCGCGCTGATGATCTCCCTCATCGACCTGGCCTTTCCCTATGTCTCCCGCTGGTGCATGTACGAACTGCTGCCGGAGAGCGCCTATAAGACCTTTTTCGCTGTCATGGCGGTGGTGCTGGCGGCGTTTGCCCTCCGGGCGCTGCTGACCTACGTCATCTGCTACTGGGGCCACACCTTCGGCATCCTGGTGGAGGCGGACATCCGCCGGGACCTCTTCCGCCACATGCAGGAGCTGAGCTTCGACTACTTTGACCGCAACCGCACGGGCCAGCTCATGAGCAGGCTCACGGCGGACCTTTTCGACATCACGGAGCTGGCCCACCATGGCCCGGAGGACGTGTTCATCTCCGGCGTCACCATCGTGGGGGCGCTGGCGGTCATGTTCACCATCCAGTGGCGGCTGGCCCTGGTAATCGCCGTGATATTGCCGGTGTTCTTCGCCGTGGTGTGGATGTGCCGACGGTCCATGCAGGAGGCCTCCCGGCGTGTGAAGCAGCGCACCGCCGTCATCAACGCCGACATCGAGTCCGGCCTCTCCGGCATCCGCACCGCCAAGGCCTTTGCCAACGAGGAGACGGAGCTCAGAAAGTTCGAGACCTCCAACGACAGCTTCAAGACCTCCAAGCGCCAGTTCCACAGGGCCATGGGCTGGTTCAACGCGGTGATGGAGTTCTTCCTGTGCATCCTCTCCGCCGCGGTCATCGCCGCCGGGGGTTTCCTCATCATGCGGGGGCAGATGGACACCGTGGACCTCATCACCTTCAGTTTGTATATCACCACTTTCGTCAACCCCGTCCGCAAGCTCTCCACTTTCGCCGAGCTGTTCGCCAACGGCGCGGCGGGCCTGGGCCGCTTCATCGAGCTCATGCGCACGGAGCCCGCCATGCGGGACGCCCCGGACGCCAAAGTGCTCTCCCGGGTGGAGGGCCGCATCGACGTGGACCACGTGAGCTTTGCCTACCAGGACGACCTGGCCGTCCTCCACGACGTGGACCTCCACATCCGCCCCGGGGAGACCGTGGCGGTGGTGGGCCCCTCCGGCGGGGGGAAGTCCACGTTATGCCAGCTGATCCCCCGGTTCTACGACGTGACGGAGGGAGCCATCCGCATTGACGGGGAGGACGTGCGCCAGGTGACCCAGGAGTCCCTGCGGCAGAACGTGGGCGTGGTGCAGCAGGACGTGTTCCTCTTCGCCGCCAGCATTCTGGAGAACATCCGCTACGGCCGCCCCGGGGCCTCCGAGGAGGAGGTGGCCCAGGCGGCGAAGCTGGCGGAGATCTACGACGACATCGTCGCCATGCCCGAGGGGTTCAACACCTACGTGGGGGAGCGGGGGGCCCTGCTCTCCGGCGGGCAGAAGCAGCGGATCTCCATCGCCCGCATCTTTTTAAAGAACCCGCCGGTGCTGATCCTGGACGAGGCCACCTCCGCCCTGGACAGTGTGACGGAGGCCAAGCTCCAGGAGACCTTTGAAAAGCTCTCAAAGGGCCGCACCACCATCATCATCGCCCACCGCCTCTCCACCGTGCGCAACGCCGACCGCATCGCCGTGGTGGAGGAGGGCCGCATCGCCGAGCTGGGCTCCCATGAGGAGCTGATGGCAAAGGACGGGGCCTACGCCGCCCTGGTCCGCACCCAGGAGCTGCGCCATGGATAAGGGGGCGCTGCTGGACCGCCTGGGGGCCGCCGGAGAGGACCGGCTGGTGCTGGCGAAGATCCTGGACCGGGCGGAGCAGGCCGGCGCCCGGAATATCCCCGCCGCCACGGACTTTCTCTCCCCCGCCCAGCAGGCCCAGGCCGCCGACCTCCTGCGCCTGGCGGGCTTTCCGGAGACGGGGTATACCGCCCTGGGGGGCTGCGAGGGGGCGGAGCGGCGCTTGCTCCTCTTCCTGCCGGACTGGCTGGAGATGGAGGACGCGGAGTCCCAGAGTCCCATCCGGTGTCTGCGGGCGGCTTTCCGGGAGGAATACCACCTGACCCACCGGGATTTTCTGGGGAGCCTCATGGGCATGGGGATCGTCCGGGAGAAGGTGGGGGATATCCTGGTGGGGCCGGACAGCGCCGACCTCATCGTCCTGGACACCGTGGCAGACTTTCTGCTGGGGAGCTGGGACAGCGCCGGGCGGGCGAAGCTCACCGTCTCCGCCATTGAGCCGGGGAATCTCCACATCCCCCAGGTACAGTGCCGGGAGGTGCGGGACACCGTGTCCTCCCTGCGGCTGGACGCCGTGGCCTCCTCCGGCTTCCGGATGGCCCGGGGCAGGGCCGCCGCCCTCATCGAGAGCGGCAGGGTCCAGGTGAACTGGCGGGAGTGCGTGAAGCCGGACAAGCTCCTGGCGGCGGGGGACACGGTCTCCGCCCGGGGCTTTGGGAAATTCGTGCTCAGCGAGGTGGGCGGCGTGACGAAAAAGGGCCGCACGTCCATTTTGCTGAAAGTCTATATCTGAGGAGTGCGCGCCATGCTGGAATACGAGTTTGAAACGGTTCAATGCGACTACGGCGCCGGGTACAGCCTCTTCGGCGGCTTCGGCCTGGAGACGGACGGACACCGGGAGGCCATCCTCCGCCGGGCGGCGGAGGGCTGGCGGTACGCCGGTTTTGTGCCCGCAAAGCAGCGGGACGGGGGATACATCGAGAGCATTGACCTGGTATTTGAGCGGGAGACGGGGGACAAGCCATGACGAAGGAACAGATTGACCGCATCAACGCCCTGGCCCGGAAAGCCAAGACCCGGTCGGGGCTGACGGAGGCGGAAAAAGAGGAGCAGGCCGTCCTCCGCCGGGCTTATATCGACTCGGTACTGGGCAATCTCAGGGGCCAGCTGGACAACACCGTCATCGTGGACGAGAAAGGGCATAGACGCAGGCTGAAAGAGCGGAAAAAAGAGGGGGAGTGAAAGGTGGCAGACAAGAGAAAGAACAATCAGGATGACAGCTGGCTTTCCTGGGCGCTGATTATCCTCCTCTTCGTGGTGGGAGCCTGGCCCGTGGCGCTGCTGTTTTTGTTCATCAAGCTCTTTGGAGACGATGAAAAGGAGAAGCGGGCGGCGGTGCCGCCCCTGCAAAAGCCCGCCCAGTCCCAGGGAAGACAGCCCCTGGTAAAGCCGGGGCTGGCGGGCCAGGCCGCCGCCCGGAGTGCGGCGAAGCGGACGGCCCAGGAGGACCGGGCCCGGACCGCTATGAAAAAAGCCGCCAAGTCCCCCAAGGTGAAGAAGTCCAACGCCCGGCTTTTGAAGATCGCCGGCGCTATTCTGGCCTTTTTCGGGTGCATGACCGCGGGGGCCGCATTTCAGGACGCGCTGTTCTTCGCTCTGGACGGCCTGCGGTACTGGCTGCCGGAGATGCTCCAGGCCCTGGCTTTCCTGGTGGGGGGCGGGGCCATGCTGTACAGCGGCTTTTCCATGGACCGCCAGCTGCGGCGCTTCGCCAAGTACCTCTCCGTCATGGGGGACCGGGAGGCGGTGCCCGTGGAGGAGCTGGCCCGGACCCTGGGCTATTCCGAGAACCGGGTGGAGAAAGACCTCCAGAAGATGATCGACAAGGGATACTTCGGCGGCAAGGCGTATTTGAACGTGGAGCTGGGCTACCTCTTCCGCAGCGGTCAGGCCGGGGCGGAGTGGAGCCAAAAGCAGCGGGAGGCCGCCGTCCAGCCCCCGCCGCCCAAGGAGGCGGAGGAGGGGTACTCCGGCATCCTGCGGAACATCCGCCGGGCCAACGACGACATCGCCGACCCCGTCCTCTCCGCCAAGATCGACCGTTTGGAGGAGATCACCGCCAAAATCTTCCGGGCGGTGGAGGAAGACCCGGGCAAGCGGGACAAGATCGACACGTTTTTAAACTACTACCTGCCCACCACCCAGAAGCTGCTGGACTCCTACGCCCAGTTTGAATCCGCCGGGGTGGAGGGGGAGAACCTGCGCCAGGCCAAGGCGCGGATTGAGAGCACCATGGACGCCATCGTCAGGGGCTTTGAGCACCAGCTGGACGAGCTGTACAAGGCCGACGCCCTGGATGTGGACAGCGACATCCGGGTGATGGAGCACATGCTCCGCCGGGACACCGCCACCGCGGAGGACGACTTCGGGCTGAACGGCGGAACTGCCGTGCAGGAGGATGAATCGTGAAAAAGAGGAAGATTGCCGTCCCCGCGGCGCTGGTTCTGGCGGCGGTTCTCCTCTGGGGCGGCGGGAGACGGGGCCCCGTCACCGTGGCACTGAACGGGGAGGAGGCCCCGGTGACGTTGACGGAGGACGAACACGTCTATCTGACGGTGGACCCCGTCACGGTCACGGCCACGGGGGCGGTGGCCACCCTGCACAAGGAGGGGATCCCCCAGATCGGCTACGGAGACCGGTACTATATTGCCCGAAGAGCACACCACAGCGGCCGGGAGTGGACGGAGGTCCCCTGGCTGGACAGCGAGGGTCCGTCCTGGTGGATGTCGTTGACCATCATGGGGCTTGACCCGGACGGCGAACCGGATCTGGCCCACAGGGAGAGCGATCTGCCGATGGACTGGACGGATATCTACGGCCCCCTGGAGCCGGGGAAGTATCTCCTTGTCAAGGAGGTCGTGGACCCGGACGACCGCTCGAACGGCCGGTACATCGGGGCGGCTTTCACCGTGAAATGAGCGCGGAAGAGGCGCGGGGGAACTTCCCCCGCGCCCTTTTGCGCCGTACTCAGTATTTCTTCTCCAGCCGCCGGTAGAAGTACACCCCCGCCCCGTACTGGACGATGAGATACGCCCCCAGAAACAGGATCACCAATCGGGCGTTCTCCACGATCTCCAGCGCGCCCAGCACGCCGAACACCACGATGGACAGGGCGCAAAGCGCCATTCCCAGCAGCCACGCGTACCGCCCGGAGCGGTCCCGGAGCATGGACTTCCGCTCGTCCCGCAGCTCGATCTGCTCCTGTTCCAGGTATCTTTGGTATGAGTCGGCGGTCTCCAGCCTCGTCCATTTGAAGTATTTGCAGACCTGCATCAGACCGGGGCCGAAGAATGCGCCGAAGCACCCGAAGAGGATGCTGCCCAGGGGCGTATCCCAGAGGAGACCCGCGGCCAGGAAAATGAGGCTCAGGGCGATCATGCCCAGGGCGGGCCAGAGATAGCTTCTTTTCAAATCATGTTTCACAGGGCTTCGCTCCTTTCGTGAATAAAGATCTCCTCGATGGGCAGGCCAAAGAAGTCCGAGAGCGTAAAGGCCAGCTCCAGCGAGGGATTGTACCTGCCGTTTTCAATGGAGCTCACCGTTTGCCGGGACACCCGGATGGCCCGGGCAAAGTCCTCCTGGCTCAGTCCCCGGACCTTGCGCAGCTGCTCCACTCTGTTTTCCATGGGATCACCTCCGAGAAAATGTAAAGGCACCTTTACCATTGGTATACCACAGCGAGGAACGATTGTCAAGGTTCCTTTACAAAAAACGGCGGTTGTTTTTTCGTCTGGGGTGTGGTATACTCCTATTTGAAAATGATTCTCAAATTGGAAAGAGGGACTGCGCTTGAGACGGATGATTGCGCCGGCGCTGCTGTGCGCCCTTTTGCTGACGGGCTGCGCCCGGTTGGACCGGGAGCCCGCCGACCCAGAGAAGCTCCAGGTGGTGGCCACTATCTTCCCCGCCTACGACTTCGCCCGTGCCGCCGCCGGGGAGCTGGCGGAGGTGACGATGCTGCTGCCTCCGGGGGCGGAGAGCCACTCCTACGAGCCCACCCCGGCGGACATCCTGGCGGTGGAGGGCTGCGACCTCTTCGTGTACCTGGGGGGCGAGTCGGACCACTGGGTGGAGACGATCTTGGAAAACATCGACTTCCAGGGCCGGGCCCTGCGGATGGTGGACTGCGTGGAGCTTCTGGAGGAGGAGACTCGGGAGGGGATGCAGGCCGCTCCCGGCCACGACCACGAAAGCCACGACCACGGTCCCGGCGAGGTGATGGAGATGGACGAGCACGTCTGGACCGCCCCTCAAAACGCCGCCGCCGTTACCCGGGCGGTGGGGGAGGCCCTGGCGGAGCTGGACGGCGCCCACGCCGGGGAGTACCGGGCCGCCGCCGGGGACTACGCCGCCAGGCTCACGGACCTGGACGGGCGCTTCGCCGCCTTTTTTGACGGCCTGGACCGCCGGACCGTGGTCTTCGGGGACCGCTTCCCCCTGCGCTACTTCGCCGCGGCCTACGATCTGGACTATTACGCCGCGTTCCCCGGCTGCGGGTCCCAGACGGAGCCCTCGGCGGCCACCGTGGCCTTTCTGACGGAGAAAGTCCGGACGGAGGCGCTGGGTACCGTGTGGTACATCGAGTTCTCCAACCACCTGGTGGCGGACAGCATCGCCGAGGCCGCCGGGGCGGAGACGGCCATGTTCCACACCTGCCACAACGTCTCCCGGGCGGAGGTGGAGGCGGGGGCCACCTACCTCTCCCTGATGGAGGGAAATCTGGAGACGCTGCGGGCCCGCGTGGGAACGTAATCCATAAGAACTCGCAAATTTTTTCTTGCCTGCGGAGACAGTTTCCCGTATAATGAACAGGAAGAAACAGGAAGAGGGGGTCCTGGCGTGCAGAACCGCTACGAGAAGATTTTCCCCGGCACCATCGCTGTCTCCGGCATTATGATCCTCCTGGGCGTCCTGCTGGGCGATCCGCGGGAGATTCCCATGGGGCTCTACCACATCGTCACCATGCAGGACCTGCTGATTACGGACTACGTGGCCATCGGCGGCGTGGGGGCGGCGCTGGTGAACTCCGGCCTTGTGATGGTGCTGTCCATCTGCCTCATCAAGCTCTCCAAGGACCCGTTTAACGGCTTTACCATGGTGGAGATGGGCCTGATGGCGGGCTTCTCCCTGTTTGGGAAGAACCTCTTCAATATCTGGCCCATCATCCTGGGCACCTGGCTGTATGCCAAGTACCAAAAGGAGCCCTTCTCCAGGCATGCCTCCGTGGCGCTGCTGGCCACGTCCCTGGCCCCTCTGGTGAGCTACATGGCGCTGGGCAGCGTCCACGCCAGCCTGCCCCTGGGGATTTTCACCGGCGTGGTCATCGGATTCATCCTGCCCTCTCTCTCCGCCTACACCTACAAGGTGCAAAACGGCATGAACCTCTACAACATGGGCTTCGCCTGCGGCCTCTTCGCCATGATGATCGTGCCCATTCTCACCGCGTTCGGCGACCATCCGGACTCCGCCATGTACTGGGCCACGGAGTACAACAGCACCTTTGCCATCATTCTGGGGATCCTCTGCGCCTCTTTCATCCTCACCGGCCTCTTCGGCACGGGGACGCCGGCCTGGGCCGTCTGGGCGGGATACCGGCGGCTGCTGTCCACCACCGGCCGGGCCCCCAGCGACTACCTGCGGATGTTCGGCGCCGGGCCGGTGCTGGTGAACACCGGCGTCAACGGCCTCATCGGCATGGCCTATATTTTCCTCGTGGGCGGACAGCTCAACGGCCCTACCCTGGGGGGCATCTTCACCATCATGGGCTTCTCGGCTTTCGGAAAGCACGCCAGGAATATCATCCCCGTCATGGCGGGCATCGCCCTGGGGGCCTATGGGATGCACTACACGCCGGACTACCCCGCCTTGCAGCTGGCGGGGCTCTTCGGCACCACCCTGGCCCCCATCTCCGGCCACTTCGGCTGGCCCTACGGCGTTTTGGCGGGGTTCATCCACTCCGCCCTGGTGCTCCAGACCGGCGGCCCCGTGGCGGGACTGAACCTCTATAACAACGGTTTTTCCGGCGGATTGATTGCCATCGTCCTCTATCCCACCGTCACGGCCATCGCCCGCCACCGCAACCCCAAGCTGCGGGACCAGGACTACTACGACCTCTTCGAGGAGAGCGACCCCATCGATATCTCCCGCTGGCGCACGGAGCAGGCGGAGGAGGACCGGCAGGAGGAGCCGGAGTCCCCCGGCCAATAAGGCGGGAGGCCCCGCGGCCGGCCGCCCTGTCAGAGCTTGGATAAGGTTTGAACAAACCGTGAAATTTCCCCCGAATTTCTAAATTTGTTGTATTTGCAACTAGAAATTTTCCGGACATCCTGCTATACTTGCCTCAGTCCATAAGGGGAGAAGAAACCCCAAATCAAACAATTTTCACATTTTGAGGAGGAATATTCATGAAAAAGTGGGTTTGCCAGGTTTGCGGCTATGTGTACGAGGGAGCCAATCCCCCCGAGAAGTGCCCCCAGTGCGGCGTGGGCCCCGAGAAGTTCAGCGAGCAGAAGGGTGAGATGAGCTGGGCCGCCGAGCACGTGGTGGGCGTGGCCAAGGGCGTGGATCCCGAGATCATCGAGGGTCTGCGGGCCAACTTCTCCGGCGAGTGCACCGAGGTGGGCATGTACCTGGCCATGGCCCGTGTGGCCCATCGCGAGGGCTATCCCGAGATCGGCCTGTACTGGGAGAAGGCCGCTTATGAGGAGGCCGAGCACGCCGCCAAGTTCGCGGAGCTCCTGGGCGAGGTTGTGACCGACTCCACCAAGAGAAATTTGGAGATGCGCGTTGAGGCCGAGAACGGCGCCACCGCCGGCAAGTTCGAGCTGGCCAAGAAGGCCAAGGCCCTGAACCTGGACGCCATCCATGACACCGTCCACGAGATGGCCCGGGACGAGGCCCGCCACGGCAAGGCTTTCGAGGGCCTGCTGAAGCGTTACTTCGGCTAAGCAAAGCGAAAAAAGCGGGAGGGGAAAGCCCCTCCCGCTTTTCTTGCGCTTTTTATCCGTTCTCAATGACCACCTGGCACATCTTCATGGCCTCCAGGGCGTTTTTGTGGCTCACGGCCGTCACGCCGGCGCAGCAGGCGGCGTCCACCACCACCTCTGTCTCCGGCAGGAACGCCTTTACCAGCAGCGCGTTGGAAATCACGCAGATATCGGTGCAAAGGCCGATGAACGTGGCCCGCTCCACCCCCGGCTGGCCCTGCTTGCGCAGGTCCTCGTCCCGGGCTTTCAGCATGGCCCCCAGATACCGGCTGCCAAAGGTGGGCTTGTTGATGGGCGTCCGGCCGGCGGTGTAGGCCGACAGCTGGGGGATGATCTCCCAGCCCTCCGTGCCATGGATGCAGTGGGGCACCGGGAGGCGTCTGCCCTCCTGGGTGTTCAGGTAGTCGGGGCCGTGGGTGTCCCGGGTGAAGACGACCTCCTCACCCTGCTCCAGGGCCCTGGCCACCCGGCGGGCCACGGCGGGCACAATGGACTTCGCCTCCGCTGTGCCCAGGCTTCCTGTGACAAAGTCGTTTTGCATATCCACGACGATCAGATAGTTCATGGCGCGACCTCCCGGCTTTTTTCCTATTTTACTCCATCCCCGCGGATTTTACAACCCCCCGCCGCCCCGGCTCACTGCTGAAATTTCTCCAGCATCTCCACATAGCGGTCCGTGTGCTCCATCAGGTCCGCCTCGCCCAGATAGAAGACATCCAGGACCTGCCCGCCCCGGCGGAGCATCAGCGCCTGCCGCTTCCCCTGGATCTCGTCCCGCCAGTACCAGGCGCTGTCCGTCCCGGGGACGGCGACCCGCAGCTCGGGATGGTCCCCGTCCCCCAGGTAGGCCCACCGCCGCAGCAGCTGCTCCTCCAGGTTCTCCGCCATGGAGGAGAATCGGAGGCTGTAATACTCCGCGCTGCAGTGGGGCGAGGCGTCATAGCTGCCCTCGGCGGTCCACCAGACGGACTTTGCCCAGATGCTGTGGAAGTCCACGGCCTCCACCTCCCCCTCTGCCGGAGTCCCCAGCTCCGCCAGGGAGACACAGGGCACCGGCCGGTCGTACTGGGACACCGGCCGATAGGGCCGGTGCTCATAGGGACGGAACAGGTTCCCGATCATCACCACGAGAATCAGCGCGTACAGCCCCTGGAACACCCACACCCTGGCCCTGGCCCGGCCCCAGGGGGCCCGCTGGGGCGCCGGCTCCTCCTGCCGCAGCCGCCGGGTGAACCGGACCAGACGCACAGCGCGGTCGACCAGGTGCAAAGTCAGCAGGACGTTGCAGCACAGCATCAGAATCGTGGAGTCGGGATGCCCCTCCAGCAGGTACTCCCGGGGATGGCTCCACACGAGCCACCACATCACCGCCAGCACCGCCGCGATCAGCGGCACCCCCATCCAGATGTTCCGCCAGCCGCGGCGCAGGAGGTCCCCGTAGGCCTCCTCCCGCAGGGTCTGGTCCGTGTCCAGCTCCGGCGTGCCCGGGTCCTCGCACCGCCAGATGTGGAACTCCGTCTTCACGTCGGAAAGGCTCCTGCCCAAAACGGTGGAACAGACATAGGTCCAGCCCATCTCCCGATAGCTCTCCCGGGTGTCCTGGTCCGGCTCTCCGCACCCGCCTCCTACGGGCTGGAGACGGTAGCGGACATCTTTCTGCCTCTCCCCCCGCGCAAAGCTGACCAGATTCTTCCCGTAGCTCTCCACATACCACCCCCTGGCGGCCCAGTCCTCCAGCCACGCCTGGACGGCGGGGACGTCCATGGGGTCCAGCGCCAATCTCCTCATGTCTCTTCCTCCTCCCTCATCTCCCGCTGTCCGTCGTCCACACAGCGGCGCATATTCTCCAGCTCCCGCCGGAACAGCGCCCGGCCCGCGTCTGTAATCCGGTACACCCGCATCCGGCCCTGGGACCAGGTCTCTTTGATCAGCTCCTCCTCCTGGAACTTCCCCAGGATGGCGTACAGCGTCCCCGGGCCCAACGTCACCCGGTCCTCCGTCAGCTCCCGGACCCAGGCGGCGATCTCCGTGCCGCACCGCTCCTGCCGCCACAGGGCCAGCAGGACGTAGAACATGCTCTCCGTCAGTGATTTCAACGGCTGCTTCGCCATGTCGGCCCTCCTCTCCCATCGCGATATCGCCTTACGATATTCTTTGACCCCAGTATAATATCGTAAGACGATATTGTCAAGCGCAAATTGGGGGGCTGGGAGGTCCTTCCAGCTCTGGCAGGTTTTGAGGGTTGCCTCCCGCCCCCGCCCTCCGGTAAAATAGACCCAGAATTGTTTGCAGAAAGGAAGGGATGTATGAGACAACCGACAAACCCGACGAAGAAGACCGGGCCCGCGTTTCCCGTCAGGCGGGCGCTGCTGGGGCTGCTGGCGGCCCTGACTCTGGCCGTACCCGCCAGGGCCGCGCGAACGGTGCCCGTCCAGATTGACGGCACGGCCCTGGAGGCCGTCTGCCATCTGGAAAACGGCGTCACCTACGTTCCTCTCCGGGCGCTGCTGAACGCCCTGGGGGGCTGGGAGCTGGCCTGGGACAAAGAGCTGCGGGCGGCGGTGGCCGTCTCCGGCGGCTCTCGACTGACGGCCAGCCCGGCGGCGGGCACCGTGACGGTGGACGGCAGCGCCCGCTCCGGCAGGGTCTACGTCCGGGAGGGCGTCACCTATGTGCCCCTGCGTCTGACCGCGGAGCTGCTGGGGGGCGCCGTGGAGTGGGACGCCCACTATCAGGGGGCCGCCGTCACCTCCCCGGACGCATCGCACAACGCGGTGGACTTCTACTGGCTTAGCCGCATCATCAGCGCCGAGAGCCGGGGCGAGCCCATGGAGGGCCAGATCGCCGTGGGCAACGTGGTGCTGGAGCGGGTGGAGAGCCCCGACTTCCCGGACACCATCCCGGAGGTGGTCTTCCAGGTGGCGGACGGCTTCACGCAGTTTGAGCCGGTGGAGAACGGCACCGTGTACTTAGAGCCCACGGAGCAGTCCCGGGAGGCCGCCCGGCGGGCCCTGGACGGGGAGAAGTCCCTGGAGGGAGCTATGTTCTTCTACGCTCCGGCCCTGTCCGAGGGCGTGTGGATCAACGGCAACCGGACCTACCTCACCACCATCGGCTGCCACCGGTTCTATCTCTAAAATGCGTCAAAATCCGCCGGCCGCGGTCATTCGGACTTCGGCCGGCGGACTTTTTTGTAAAAACCGCAGAAATTTTTTTGAATCCGCAGGCCGATTTCGGTAACTTCACCCTTGTGCGAAACGGCCGCTTTTCGGTATGCTATATACGAAAAGTTCATGAAAAAGAGGAGAGGGGCGGTAAGCTATGCTGAAAAGCGAGTATTTGCAGCGCGTGTACACACAGGTCGTCACCCGGGACCCGGACCAGAGGGAGTTCCATCAGGCGGTGCTGGAGGTGCTGGAGAGCCTGGACCTCATTGTGGACCGGCACCCGGAGTACGAGGAGCGCGGCATCATCGAGTCCTTTGTGGAGCCCGAGCGCATGATCTGCTTCCGGGTGCCCTGGGATGACGACCAGGGCCGTGTCCACGTAAACCGGGGCTACCGCATCCAGTTCAACTCCGCCATCGGCCCCTACAAGGGGGGCCTCCGGTTCCACCCCACGGTGAACCTGTCCATTCTGAAGTTTTTGGGCTTTGAGCAGACGCTGAAGAACAGCCTGACGGGACTGCCCATGGGCGGCGCCAAGGGCGGCAGCGACTTTGACCCCAAGGGCCGCAGCGACGCCGAGGTCATGCGCTTTTGCCAGAGCTTCATGACGGAGCTGCACCGCCACATCGGCCAGTTCGTGGACGTGCCCGCCGGGGACATCGGCGTGGGCGGCCGGGAGATTGGCTACCTCTTCGGCCAGTACAGCCGGGTGCGGGGGGGCCATGACGCCGGCGTCCTCACCGGCAAGGGACTGGCGTTCGGCGGCTCCCTGGTGCGGACGGAGGCCACCGGCTACGGACTGTGCTACCTCACCGAGGAGATGCTGCGGTGTATGCGGAAAGAGAGCTTCGACGGCAAGACGGTGGTGATCTCCGGCAGCGGCAACGTGGCCATTTTCGCCACGGAGAAAGCCACTCAGCTGGGGGGCCGGGTAGTGGCCCTCAGCGACTCCAACGGCTACATCCACGATCCCAAGGGCATCGATCTGAACGTGGTAAAGGACATCAAGCTGGGCCACCGGGGCCGCATCAAGGAATACGTTGACCGGGTCCCCGGCAGCAGCTACACCGAGGGCTTCCGGGGCATCTGGAACATTCCCTGCGACATCGCCCTGCCCTGCGCCACCCAGAATGAGATCGACGGCGAGATGGCCAGAACCATTGTGCAAAACGGATGCCTCGCCGTGACGGAGGGGGCCAATATGCCCTGCCTGCCGGAGGCCATCCGGGTCTTTCAGGAGGCGGGCCTGCTGTTCGCCCCGTCCAAGGCCGCCAACGCCGGGGGCGTTGCCACCAGCGGCCTGGAGATGAGCCAGAACAGCATGCGCTACTCCTGGAGCTTCGAGGAGGTGGACCGGCGCCTCAAGGACATCATGGTGAACATCTTCCACAACGCCTACCACGCCTCCGAGGAGTGCGGCGTTCCCGGCGATTTGGTGGTGGGCGCCAACATCGCCGGCTTCCTGAAGGTCTCCCGGGGCATGGTGGCCCAGGGACTGATCTGACTTGAAGAGGCGATCCGCGGACATCCGTCCGCGGATCGCTCTTTTTTTGTACAGACCCGATCTCCGGTCACAGCCCCTGTCAAGGCATCCACTCCGATTCGCTGCTGGTGGACGATGGCCCCGGCCACGGCCTCCGCGGTCTCCTCCTCCGCCAGCGCCGCGGCGATCTTCTCACGGTGTGCGCTCCGGGGCTCCTTTTTTCTCCGTCCCATTGGGCCCTTCCGCCGTAATTAAACTATGAGTTTGATTACGGCGGGGAATTCAGCCTCTGTCAACCCCGTCCGGGAAAGAGTCCGGACAGAAAAACCGGGCGGCGCTTATGGCGCCGCCCGGTTTTCATATTATCTCTTAGATACTCAGTTGGACAGGTACTCGCCTTTCATGTAGCCGGTGGTCTTCACGCCGCCCACGTTGGAGAACGTGATCTCGTACCAGCCGTCCCCGGCGCTCTGCACCACCTGGACGGAGCCGCCGTTGGGCACGGTGGCCAGGATGTCGTAGCTGGTGCCGGGGCCGGAGCGGACCCGCACGCCGTTGCCGCCGTTGATGACGGTGGCCGCGCCGGCTTTCAGAGTTCCGCCGCCGGTGCTGGGCGTGGTAGTGGAAGTGCCGGTGCCGGTGCTGGGGGTGGTGGCAGGGGCGCTGCCGCCGCCCACCACCCGGACGGTGCAGATCACTTTTTTGCTGCCGTCGGTGACCAGGACGTGGGTGACGCCGGCGGAGATGGGCGTCACATTGCCGTCGCTGTCCACGGAGGCGATGCCCGGGTCCTCGCTGATCCAGCTGTAGGTGCCGCTGCCGCCGGAGACTTTCAGCCGGTAGGCCCCCTCGGAGACCTTGCGGGTGAAGTCGTTGCCGCTGACGTTGGTCAGCGTCAGGCCGTTGGGCAGGGCGCTGGCGGCCTCATAGCTGTCAGCGGGGCCGGCGGGCTGGGTGGTGGTATCGCCGGGCGTACTGGGAGCCGGGTCCTCAGGCATCTGGCCGTTGGGCTCCTCCGGATCCGTGACATCCGGGTCTGTGACGGCGGGATCCGCGGCCGCGGGCTCCTGGGCCTCGGGATCTGTCTGTTCCGGCTTGTTCGGAGTGATGGGATCCTCCACGCCGGGCTTGTTATCCGGGTCTTTATCCTTGTCCTTGCCGGTGAGCTTGTCCCCCCACAGGAGGTATACCAGCAACGCCGCCATCAGGAGGATCAGCACCACCAGGGTGCACGTCACCAAATTGGGCCGGCGGGGGCTGCCCACGCCTACCCGGCGCCCGCTCCGGCCGGAGGCCCGGCGGGGATCCTCCTCCTGGTCCAGGTCCGCCTCCTCGCAGAAAGGACAGTAGCGGTATGTATCGGAATATTTTTCCCCGCAGACGGGGCAGCGCTTCATAGCCATGGCGGTCCTCCTGTAATCTACAATCCTGTACTCTATATCATATCGGTTTTTCTCTTTTTCGTCAAGTGCGGCTGTCGAATTTTTGGGAAACCGGGCGGAAAAGGGCGGGCGGCGGGGCAGCGCCGGGCGGCGGGGATGAAAAAATCCCCCCGCTCCGGCGGAGCGGGGGGAGAGGGGACGTTTGAAAGTTCGAGAGGGGGACGGGAAGATAGCCCTTGCAATTCCGGCAGAAGTAGGGTAAAATGGAAGCCGGAAACATAAATGCGGCAGGCCGCGGAGTGGTCGCAACACCCCACGGCCCTGTACGAGTGGATTGGTCACTCAGCACAGCAGTATCAACTGCACCACGGGCCTATTATACCTGTTTCACGCTCTGTTTGCAAGGGCGGGGAATGGGTTTGTGGGCGTGCGCTCGCATGATTTGATGCGGTGTTGAGTTCAAGGACTCGGCACCGCTTTTATGTTTCCGGCGGACGCCCGGGGCGGGGTTGCTGATCCCGCCCCCGCTCCGGGGTTCGTTCGCCGGAAATTTTGACAAAGAGAGGTAGAGAGCATGCAAAAGAGGATCGCGATTTTCGGTTTGGCGCTGGCCTTGTGCGCGGTGCTGGCCGCCTGCGGCGGGGATACGGACGGGGCCGGTCAGGAGCCGGTCTCCGCCCCTGCGGAAACACAGGGGGCGGAGACCGGGCCGGCGGACGCCGCGGACAGTGGGAGCGGAAGCGGAGAGCAGGCGGGCTCCGGCGACCTGGGTGACTACCATGTGGAGATTAAGGGCGCGGAGCTGGCGGAGGACTACGAGGGCAAGCCGGTGATCGTCATCACCTACGCCTGGACCAACAACAGCGAAGATACCACCAGCGCCATGGTGGCCGTGGCGGAGAAAGCCTTTCAGGATGGGGTGCAGCTGGAGACGGCCATCGTCATAGACGATGAGGTGTACGATTCCAGCGCCAATATGAAAGAGGTCCGCCCGGGTACGACACTGGACATTCAGTGCGCGTATCTGCTGACAAGCGAGACTTCCACAGTGGAATTTGAGATTACGGAGTGGATCAGCTTCTCTGACGATGTGGTGACCATGGACTTTGAGCCTGCGAATTTGAAGTAGCCGCATTTTAGAGAGGAGTTCAACATGAAAAATTGGAAATTGGTATCGGGGATTCTGTCCATTGTCCTGACCTTTTTTGTGCTGCTGCAGTCCTGCGCGGCCGGGGTGAGCAACAGCCTGCAAAACAACGGAGAGATAGGCGGGAGCGCCGGAGTTGTTGTTGCAATCATGCTTCTGGCCGGTGGGATCACATCTGTTGCCACCAGGGAAGGGGGCCGCGGCGGGAATATCGCGTTGACAGTCATCTATGGGATCGGCGCGTTGCTGGGCTTCACTATGGCCGGAAGTTATGCCGATTTGATGATTTGGGCGGGCTGGTGCCTCGTCTGTGCCGCCTTGGCGGTAATCGCCCTTGTCCGGAAGTGCTGAATACACCTAAAGAAAGACACCCGCGCAAGCCAGCGCGGGTGTCCTTTTGTGCTCGGATTTTATGCCTCCGCCAAGGCCTTGGCGGAGGCGATGGCCTTTTCCTGGGCGGCGGGGGACAGTCCCTCCCCGCAAAAGCGGCGCTTTTGCGGGGGCCCCTGATTAAACTCAAATCGTCCGAAGTGAATTCGGCCGATTTCAAGATTTTTGCTGCGCAAAAATGCTTGGACGCCGGACTTCCGGCGAGGGCCGCCTCAGCCCTCCGCCAGCGCCTTGGCCTCGGCGATGGCCTTTTCCTGGGCCGCCGGCGGGCAGTCCTCGTAGCGGACGAAGTGGAACGTGAAGCTGCCCCGGCTCTGGGTCATGGCCCGGAGGTCGATGGCGTAGCTGCCCATCTCGCCCATGGGGACCTCGGCGGAGATCACCTGGTCGCCGTCGCCGGTGGGGTCCATGCCCATGACGCGGCCCCGGCGCTTGTTGAGGTCGCCGATGACGTCGCCCATGTAGCTGTCGGGCACGGTGACCTTCAGCTCGCCCACGGGCTCCAGCAGCACGGGGTTGGCCTCCGGCAATGCGGCCTTGTAGGCCAGCTGGGCGGCGGTCTTAAAGGCGATTTCAGAGGAGTCCACCGGGTGGTAGGAGCCGTCATACAGCACGGCCTTCAGGTTCACCACGGGATAGCCCGCCAGGGGCCCGTGGACGCAGGCCTCCCGCAGGCCCTTTTCCACGGCGGGGAAGTAGTTCTTGGGCACGGAGCCGCCGAAGACCTCCTCGGCAAACTCCATCTCCTCCACCTCCGGGTTGGGCTCGAAGCGGATCCACACGTCGCCGAACTGGCCGCTGCCGCCGGTCTGCTTCTTGTGGCGGCCCTGCTTCTGGACGGTCTTGCGGATCTTCTCCCGGTAGGGGACCCGGGTGGGCTTCAGCTCCGCCTCCACGTTGAAGCGGGTTTTGAGCTTGCTCACCAGCACGTCCACCTGCATATCGCCGGCGCCGGAGAGGACCATCTGGTGGGTCTCGGCGTTATTGACCATGGAGAAAGAGGGATCCTCCTCGTTGAGACGCACCAACCCCTGGGCGATCTTGTCCTCCTGGCCCCGGGTCTTGGGGACGATGGCCACGGAGTAGCAGGGCTCGGCAAAGGGGATGGGCTTGAGGGAGACCACCTTGCGCTCGTCGCACAGGGTATCGCCGGTCTTGATGTCCATCTTGGCGATGGCGCCGATGTCGCCGCAGCTGAGCTCCTTGACCTCGGTGGTCTTCTTGCCCCGCAGAGTGTACAGGCGGCCCAGCTTTACTTTCTCGCCGGTGCGGGCGTTGACCATGGGCAGGTCCGGGGTGATGGCGCCGGAGAGCACCTTGACGAAAGAGTACTTGCCGTACTGGTCGGAGATGGTCTTAAAGACAAAGGCCGTGGGCACGCCGCCGGGGGAGACCACGAACTCCTCGGTCTCACCGTCGGACTTGGTGGCCTTGTGGTAGTTGCCCTCGGCGGGATTGGGCAGCAGGTCCACGATGTTGTCCATCAGCATGAGGCTGCCCAGGCAGCTGACGGCGGAGCCGCACAGCACGGGGAACAGGCTCAGCTCCCGCACGCCCTGGCGCAGGCCCTGGATCATCTCGGCGTAGGTGAAGTCCTCGCCGCCGAAGAACTTGTCCATAAACTCCTCGGAGGTCTCCGCCACAGACTCCTTGAGGGCGTCGTTGAACTCGGTGACCACGGCCTCCTTGTCGGCGGGGAGCTCGATCTCCGCCCGCTTGAGATTCTGCATCTCATAAGCCCGCTTATTGAGCACGTCGATGATGCCGGTGACTTTCTTTGCGCCGTCCCAGATGGGCACCACAATGGGGGCGATCTTCTTGCCGAAGCGCTCCCGGAGGGCGTCAAAGGTGGCGTTGTAATCGCTGTTTTCCTCGTCGGTCTTGGAGATATAGATGAAGCGGGGCATATTCCGCTCCTCGCAGTATTTCCACGCCTTCTCCAACCCCACGGAGATCCCGTCCTTGGCGGAGCAGACGATGATGGCGGCGTCGGCGGCCCGCAGGGCCTCCATCACCTCGCCGGCGAAGTCAAAGGCGCCGGGGGTGTCCAGCACGTTGATGCGGCAGCCCTTGTACTCCAGGGGGGCCACGGCGGTGGACAGGGAGATCTGGCGCTTGGTCTCCTCCGGGTCGTAGTCGCAGACGGTGTTGCCGTCGACGGCGCGGCCCATGCGGTCGATGGCGCCGGTCATGTAGAGCAGGCTCTCGGCCAGGGCGGTCTTGCCGCTGCCGCTGTGGCCCAGCAGGCAGACGTTGCGGATGTTCTGTACAGAATAGCTCATAGTCGTTTCCACTCCTTATGTTTGTTGCTCTCCCCCGGCTCCACGCGGCGGCGCGGAGCCGCAGCAAGTCCCATCCGGCGGTTTGCCGGGATCGCTCAATATATGAATTATACAACATCCCCCCGGGTAATACAACAAAAATTTTGGCACTTTTCCCATTTTCGGCGGGAGGGAGAAAAAGAGGGGCTGTTTTTGGCGGCGTTTGCGCCTTGACCTTGACTTTTTTGCCGGTGTATGGTATAATTTTCTCCGCTGAAAATCCGCCGCTCCCCGGGGCGGCGGCAAAAACCACAAGAGGGGAGAATCACCATGGAGAGAATCAAGACCCTTGAGACCCGCAGCCTCTGCGAGAGCGCCAAGAAGGGCGGCTGCGGCGAGTGCCAGACTTCCTGCCAGTCCGCCTGCAAGACCAGCTGCGGCGTGGCCAACCAGAAGTGCGAGAACAAGTGAGTGCCCACTGAAAGCGCCGCCGGGAGGCGGCGCTTTTCTTCGCGGCAGGGTCCGTTCAACGACATACGGAGGTTTCTATGGTACATCAATATCAGCTGGGCGGCTATAATATCGTCCTGGACACCTGCTCCGGCGCCATCCACGTGGCGGACGAGGTGGCTTATGACGTTATCGCCCTCTTTGAAAGCAGCAGTCCGGAGGAGATCACCGCGGCCCTGCTGGAAAAATACGCGGACAGGCCCGACGTGACGGCGGAGGAGCTGCGCTCGTGCATGGAGGACGTGCAGAGCCTGAAAGACGACGGCAGGCTCTTCACGCCGGACACTTTCGCCCCGCTGGCCGGGACGTTCAAGGAGCGCTCCGGGGACGTGGTGAAGGCGTTGTGCCTCCACGTGGCCCACACCTGCAACTTAAACTGCGCCTACTGCTTTGCAAGCCAGGGCCGCTACAGCGGGGACCGGGCCCTCATGAGCTTCGAGACCGGAAAGCGGGCGCTGGACTTTTTGATTGAACACTCCGGCAGCCGCCGCAACCTGGAGGTGGACTTCTTTGGCGGCGAGCCGCTGATGAACTGGGACGTGGTGAAACGGCTGGTGGCCTATGCCCGCGGTGTGGAGGGCGCAGCCGGCAAGCACTTCCGCTTTACCCTCACCACCAACGGCCTTTTGATCGACGACGAGGTCATTGACTTCGCCAACCGGGAGATGGACAACGTGGTGCTGTCCCTGGACGGGCGGAGAGAGATCCACGACGCCCTCCGGGTGGACTGCGCCGGAAGCGGCAGCTATGACCGCATTGTCCCCAAGCTCCAGAAGCTGGTGAAGGCCAGGGGAGGGAAGAACTACTACATCCGGGGCACGTTCACCCACCGGAATCCCGACTTTACGAAAGACCTTTTCCACATGGCGGACGATCTGGGCTTCACCGAGCTCTCCATGGAGCCGGTGGTCTGCGCCCCGGGGGACCCGGCGGCGCTGACGGCGGAAGATCTGGAGATCGTCAAGGAGCAGTATGAGATCCTGGCGAAAGATATGCTCCGGCGGAGAAAAGAGGGCAGGCCCATCACGTTCTACCACTACATGCTGGATTTGGAGAACGGGCCCTGCGTCTACAAGCGCATCTCCGGCTGCGGCTCCGGCACGGAGTACATGGCCGTCACCCCCTGGGGGGACCTGTACCCCTGCCACCAGTTCGTGGGGGAGGAGCGCTGGAAGCTGGGGAACCTCTGGGACGGCGTGACGAATACGGCGCTGCGGGAGGAATTCCGCGCCTGCAACGCCTACGCCCGGGCGGAGTGCGCCGACTGCTGGGCCAAGCTCTACTGCTCCGGCGGCTGCGCCGCCAATGCCTATCACGCCTCCGGCTCCATTCGGGGGGTGTACGAGGCGGGGTGCGAGCTGTTCCGCAAGCGGATCGAGTGCGCCATCATGCTGAAAGCCGCAGAGGCGGACTTGTGATGGAGACGCCCATCGCGGACTTCGTCCGAAGCTACGTCAATAGCGGCGTCAGCCGCCTCCATATGCCGGGCCACAAGGGCGCGGGGCCCCTGGGCTGCGAGCCCTGGGATATCACCGAGGTGGCCGGGGCGGACGAGCTGTACGGCGCCTCCGGCATCATCGCAAAGAGTGAGCAAAACGCCGCCGCCCTCTTCGGCTCCGGGGCCACTTTCTACTCCACGGAGGGCTCCAGCCAGTGCGTCAAGGCCATGCTGTGCCTGGCCCTCCAAAACCGCTCCGCCGGAGCGCCGTCGGTGATCGCGGCCGCCCGGAACATCCACAAGTCTTTTGTCCACGCCGCCGCCCTGCTGGATTTCCAGCCGGTGTGGCTGTGGCCGGAGGGGGGGACCGATTCCCTCTGCGCCTGCCCCGTGACGGCGGAGGGCCTGGAGCGGACGCTGGACACCCTGGACGCGCCCCCCGCCGCCGTCTATGTCACAAGCCCCGACTACCTGGGGAACCTCCAGGACATTCCAGCCCTGGCGGCGGTGTGCCATGCCCATGGGACGCCGCTGCTGGTGGACAACGCCCACGGGGCCTATCTCCGCTTTCTGAAGCCCTCCCGGCACCCCCTGGACCTGGGGGCGGACCTGGTCTGCGACTCCGCCCACAAGACGCTGCCGGTGCTCACCGGCGGAGCGTACCTGCACGTCTCCAAAACCGCTCCGGCGGCTTTCCGGGAGCGGGCGAGAGCGGCCCTGGCCCTGTTCGGCTCCACCAGCCCGTCGTATCTGACCCTGACGTCCTTGGATCTGTGCAATGCTTACCTCTCCGGGGAGGGGGGAGGCCGCATCCGCTCCGCCGCCGCCCGCCTGGCGGCGCTGAAAGAGGCGCTGTCTCGTCAGGGCTGGACCCTGGCGGGGGAGGAGCCCCTAAAGCTCACCCTGGACGCCGCCGCCCGGGGCTGGGACGGTCTGGAGCTGGCGGCGCATCTGCGGAATGGGAACGTGGAGCCGGAATACGCGGACCGGAATTTCTGCGTGCTGATGGTCTCCGGATCCTCGGATGAAAAGGACGTTTCCCTTTTGGAGGACAGCCTGGGTCGTGCCGCTGGAAAGCCGCCCCTGTTCCGCTCCGCTCTGCCCCTGGCCAGGGGGGAGCAGGTGCTGTCCGTTCGGGAAGCCCTCTTCGCCCCCCAGGAGACCGTCCCGGCGGAGGAGAGCCTGGGCCGCGTCTGCGGCGCCCCAACGGTGAGCTGTCCCCCGGCGATTCCCGTGGCCGTCTCCGGGGAGCGGATCGGGCCGGAGGCGGTGGCCCTGTTCCGCCGCTGCGGTGTGGAGACCGTGGATGTGGTGCGATAATCGGCAGGCCCCAGGCCAGGCTGTGAGAGAAAGAGAGGCGCCGCCCCTTTTGGGGCGGCGCCTCTTTTTCTTATCTTTGGGTCAGCTTCTCTGATTGCCGCCGATGGTGGTATCTTTCAGCAGGACGTCGTGGGCGCCGCCGTACCCCGTGGGACCTGTCCCGCGGGGACCCCGCATAGGACTCAAACGGCCGGGCAAAGCCCGGCCGTTTCAAGGTTTTGCCGCGCAAACCGCTTGGACGCGCTGATGCGCGAGGTGGAAAGCGGCGCTGCGCAGAAAGCAGGTCAGCTTCTTTGGTTGCCGCCGATGGTGGTGTCTTTCAGCAGGACATCATGGGCGCCGCCCTCCACGATGGAGACGGAGCTCACCAGTGTCAGCTTGGCCTTCTCCCGGAGCTCCGGGATGGTCAGCGCGCCGCAGTTGCACATGGTGGAGCGGATCTTGGAAAGGGTGGTGGCCATGCCGTCGGAGAGGGCCCCGGCGTAGGGGACGTAGGAGTCCACCCCCTCCTCAAAGGAGAGCTTGGAGGCACCGCCCAGGTCGTAGCGCTGCCAGTTCCGGGCCCGGGCGCTGCCCTCGCCCCAGTACTCTTTCATATAGCTGCCGCCGATCATAATCTTGCTGGTGGGGGACTCGTCAAACCGGGAGAAATACCGGCCCAGCATGCAGAAGTCCGCCCCCATGGCCAGGGCCAACGTGATGTGGTAGTCCTGGACGATGCCGCCGTCGGCGCAGATGGGGACGTAGACGCCGGTCTCCTCAAAATAGCGGTCCCGCTCCGCCGCCACGTCGATCACCGCCGTGGCCTGGCCCCGGCCGATGCCCTTGGTCTCCCGGGTGATGCAGATGGAGCCGCCGCCGATGCCGATCTTCACAAAGTCCGCCCCGGCCTGGGCCAGAAAGCGGAAGCCCTCGCCGTCCACCACGTTGCCCGCGCCCACTTTCACCGTGTCGCCGTAGCGCTCCCGGATCCATTGCAGCGTCCGGAGCTGCCACTCGCTGTAGCCCTCGGAGGAGTCGATCACCAGCACGTCCACGCCGGCGTCCACCAGGGCGGGAACTCTTTGCTCGTAGTCCCGGGTGTTGATGCCGGCCCCCACCACATAGCGCTTCTGGCCGTCCAGCAGCTCCAGGGGGTTGCCCTTGTGGGAGTCGTAGTCCTTGCGGAAGACGAAGCTCTTGAGCCGCCGGTCCGATGAGACAATGGGCAGGGCGTTGAGCTTGCGGTCCCATATAATGTCGTTGGCCTCCTTGAGGCTGGTGCCCTCCGGGGCCCAGATTAGCTTTTCAAAGGGGGTCATGAAATCCGCCACCTTCGCGGCGGCGTCCATGCGGCTCACCCGGTAATCCCGGCTGGTGACCAGGCCCACCAGCTTTCCCTCCGCCGTGCCGTCCTCGGTGACGGGCATGGTGGAGTGGCCGGTGCGCGCTTTCAGGGCCAGCACGTCCGCCAGCGTGTCGTCGGGGCGGAGGTTGGAGTCGCTGGAGACGAAGCCCGCCTTGTAGTTTTTCACCTTGCGGACCATCTCCGCCTGCTGCTCCACCGGCTGGGAGACGTAGATAAAGGCGATGCCGCCCTCTTTTGCCAGGGCGATGCCCATCTTCTCGCCGGAGACGGCCTGCATGACGGCGGAGACCATGGGCACGTTCATGGTCAGGGGGCACTCCTCGCCCCGCTTGAACTTCACCACCGGGGTCTTCAGGGAGACGTTGGCGGGGACGCACTCCGAGGAGGAGTAGCCGGGCACCAGCAGGTATTCGGAGAACGTGCGGGAGGGTTCGGAGAAAAAGTAGGCCATAGTACACCTCGTTTTCAGAATTGGAAATGATGGGCTGGGGGTTTACAGGTCCAGTCCCAGGTAGATGGTGGAGTCCAGGGGGCTGTCGTTGTAGCGGGGGATCTCGGAAAAGCCGAAGCGGCGGTAGAGGCGGAGGGCGCTTTCCATAAAGGGCAGCGTGTCCAGCAGCAGTGATCGGTATCCGACGGCGCGGGCGTCACGGATCAATTGCCGCAGCAGGGCCTCCCCGATGCGGCGTCCCCGGAAGGCCGGGCGGACGTAAAGGCGTTTGAGCTCACACCGTCCGCTGTCCAGCTTCCGCAGCCCTCCGCAGCCCGCCGCCGCCCCGTCCCACCGGGCCAGGTACAGCCGGCCCTCCGGCGGGCCGTATTTGTGCTCCAGGTGGGCGGTCTCGTCGTCATAGTGCTGGAGGTCCAGGTAGGCCTGGAAGGACGGGACGTTCTCCAGGATCATGTCCGTGTACTCCCGGAAGAGGGGCCGGACTTCCTCCGGCGCCGAAAGCGCGGAGGTCAGCTCCAAAGGCATGGCGGTACCTCACTTCTGTAAATTTTACGCAGTATACACGATCCCGTGGGGCTTGTCAAGCCCCCGCTCAGAGGACGCTGAAGTAGTCCCGGGCGCTCTCAAAGAGATGCAGGTCGTAATTGCCGGGGACGTTTTTGTAGAGGTTCGGGCCCACCCGCTCGCTGTGGCCCATCTTGCCCAGGACCCGCCCGTCGGGGGAGGTGAGGGCCTCCACCGCCCACACGGAGCCGTTGGGGTTCCCCGCCGGGTCCATGGTGGGCAGGCCGCGGAGATCCGCGTACTGGGCGGCGATCTGGCCGTTTTCCGCCAGCTTTTCAAGCAGCTCCGGCGGGCAGAGGAAGCGGCCCTCCCCGTGGGAGATGGGGACGTCCACCACATCGCCCACCCGTACCCGGCTCAGCCAGGGGGAGCGGCTGGAGGCGATCCGCGTCCGGACGATGCGGGACTGGTGCCGCCCCAGGAGGTTATAGCTCAGCGTGGGGCAGGCGCTGTCCGTGTCCCGGATCTCCCCGAAAGGCACCAGCCCCAGCTTGATGAGGGCCTGGAAGCCGTTGCACACGCCCAGCATCAGCCCGTCCCGGTTTTGAAGCAGGTCATGGACGGCGTCCGTCAGCCGGGGGCTGCGGAACAGCGAGACGATGAACTTGGCGGAGCCGTCGGGCTCGTCGCCGCCGGAGAAGCCGCCGGGGAGGAACACAATCTGACTGCGGCGGATGGCGGCTTCCAGCGCCTGGACGGAGGAGAGCAGGGCCTCCGGCGTCAGGTTGCGGATCACCACCGTCTCCGCCTCCAGCCCCGCCCGGACCGCGGCCCGGGCGCTGTCGTACTCGCAGTTGGTGCCGGGGAACACGGGGATCAGCACCCGGGGCTTTGCCGCGCCCACCCTGGGGGCGGGCCGGGAGAACGCCGGGGCCTCCAGGACGGGGGCGGGGCCCTCCGCCGGGACGCCGGTGGGGTACACATCCGCCAGCACGGCCTCGTTGAGGGATAACAATTCGTCGATTTTTGCCGAATCACTACCGATTGTAATCATCCCGTCCGCCGTGGTGACGCCCAGGCGGACGACGGAGCGGGGGTCCGCCTCGATTTCCTCCGTCAGCTCCGCCAGGATGGCGCCCTTGGCGGGGGCGTACCAGTCGGCCTCCAGCCCCGGGTCCGCTGTAAAGCCGATCCGGTTGCCGAAAGACATCTTCACCACGCCCTCGGCGGGGCTGTCCTCCACCGCCCAGGCGGCTTTCACCTTGCCCGCCTGGCAGAGGCCGTGGAAGGTGTCCCAGAGGGCCCGGTTCTCCTCCGGACTGCCGCACAAAAAGGCGTACACCGGGTGTCCCGCCTCCTTGAACTCCGGGGAGAGGACCTCGGTGGCCTTGATGGGGGCGATGGCGAAAGAGATCAACGTGGGGGGCACGTCCAGATCCAGAAAGGACCCGGACATGGAGTCCTTGCCGCCGATGGCGGCGCAGCCGTACCGGAGCTGTGCGTCCAGGGCCCCCAGCAGGGCGGCGAAAGGCCTGCCCCAGCGCTTGGGGTCATCCCGGAGCTTCTCGAAGAACTCCTGAAAGGTCAGGTAGGCCTTTTTGTAGTCCGCTCCCGCCGCCACCAGCTTGGCAAGGGATACGGTGACGCTGGTCCGGGCCCCGATGAAGGGGTCTGCGGACAGCCACTCTGTCTCGCAGCCCCAGGCCATGACGCTGGCCTGGTCCGTCTCCTGCCCCGGCGGCACCGGCAGCAGCGCCGCCATGGCCTGGGCCGGGGTGGTCTGGGTTTTGCCGCCGAAAGGCATGAGGACGGAGCCCGCGCCCACGGTGCTGTCAAACCGCTCCACAAGCCCCCGGCGGGAGGCGCACTTCAAACTGGAGGCCATCTCCCGCAGAGTGGTGGAGTCCCGGCCGGGCAGGGGGACCCTCCCCTCCGTCACGGTGACGGCGGCGTGCTTCACCGCGCCGTTGGAGTTCAGAAACTCCCGGCTGAGGCTGACAATGGTTTTCCCTTGCCAGCGCATGACCATGCGGGGATTCTCCGTCACCACGGCCACCTGGTAGGCCTCCAGGTTCTCTTTTTCCGCGGCGGCGATGAACGCCTCCGCGTCCTGGGGGGCCACCACCACCGCCATGCGCTCCTGGCTCTCGGAGATGGCCAGCTCCGTGCCGTCCAGGCCGTCGTACTTCTTCCGCACGGCGTCCAGGTCGATCTCCAGGCCGTCCGCCAGCTCGCCGATGGCGACGGACACGCCGCCGGCGCCGAAGTCGTTGCACCGCTTGATGAGGCGGGTGACGCGTCCGTCCCGGAACAGGCGCTGGAGCTTCCGCTCCTCCGGGGCGTTGCCCTTTTGCACCTCGCTGGCCATGGTCTGGAGGGATTTTTGATTGTGGCTCTTGGACGAGCCCGTGGCCCCGCCGATGCCGTCCCGGCCCGTGCGGCCTCCCAGGAGGATTACCACATCCCCGGGGACGGGCCGCTCCCGCCGGACGTTGGCCGCCGGGGCGGCGGCAACCACCGCGCCGCACTCTAAGCGCTTGGCGGCGTAGCCGGGGTGGTAGAGCTCCGCCACATGGCCGGTGGCCAGGCCGATCTGGTTTCCGTAGGAGGAGTAGCCGGCGGCGGCGGTCTGGCAGAGCTTGCGCTGGGGGAGTTTGCCCTCCAGCGTCTCGGAAAAGGGGGTCCGGGGGTCCGCCGCGCCGGTGACGCGCATGGCCTGGTGGACGTAGGCCCGGCCCGACAGGGGGTCCCGGATGCACCCGCCGATGCAGGTGGCCGCGCCGCCGAAAGGCTCGATCTCCGTGGGATGGTTGTGGGTCTCGTTTTTGAACATGAGGAGCCAGTCCTGCTCCTGGCCGTCCACCACCGCGCCGACGTGGATAGAGCAGGCGTTGATCTCCTCGCTCTCGTCCAGCTCGGGCAGGAGGCCCCGCTTTTTCAGGGCCTTGGCGCCGATGGTGGCGATGTCCATCAGGGTCTGGGGGCGTTCCGCCGCCCCCGCCTTGCCGTAGACCTCCTCCCGGGCCGCCAGATACCGCTCATAGGCTCCTTTCACCCGGGGGCTCCGGATGTCCACATCGTCCAGGTGGGTGGAGAAGGTGGTGTGGCGGCAGTGGTCGGACCAGTAGGTGTCCACCACCCGCACCTCCGTGACGGTGGGGTCCCGCCGCTCCGTATCCCGGAAATAGGCCTGCAGAAATTTCAAATCGTCCAGGTCCATGGCGAGGCCCAGCCTGTCCAGCAGGGCGGCGAGGTCCGCCCCGTCCATGGCGGTGAAGCCGCCGATGGTCTCCACGTGGTCCGGGGCGGCGTGGGAGCGCTCCAGGGTCTCCGGCACTTCCAGGGCGGCCTCCCGGCACTCCACGGGGTTGATGAGGTAGCCCTTGATTCTCTCGAGGTCCGTCTCCGTCAGGGATCCGGACAGCAGATAGATTCTGGCGCAGGCGATGCGGGGCCGCTCTCCGCCGGCCATCAGCTGGACGCACTGGGCGGCGGAGTCCGCCCGCTGGTCAAACTGCCCCGGCAGGGGCTCCACCGCCAGGACGGTCCAGTCCCCGGCGGGCAGGGCCTCCCAGGCGTCGTCCACCTGGGGCTCGGAGAACACCGTCCCCACGGCCCGCTGAAACAGGGCCTCCTCCAGCCCCTCCGCGTCGTAGCGGTTGAGAATCCGCAGGTCCTCCAGGGCGGTGACGCCCAGCACCGTCCGCAGCTCGCCGAGAAGCCCCGCGGCCTCCTGCCGCAGGGCGGGCTTTTTCTCCACATAGATCCGCCGTACCATATTACTGTCCCTCCAGGGCGGCCAGCGCCCGTCTTCCGATGTCCGTCCGCAGGTACTTGCCGTCAAAGTCCACCGCCTCCGCGGCGGCGTAGGCGTCGCGCAGGGCCTCCCGCAGGGTGGGGGCCGCGGCGGTGACGCCCAGCACCCGCCCGCCGCTGGTCACAAGGGTTCCGTCCTCCCTGAGAGCGTCCCCGGCGTGGTAGAGGGTGACGTTCTCCGGCAGTTTCTCCGGCAGGGTGATGGCTTTGCCCTTTTCGTAGTGCTCCGGGTAGCCGCCGGAGGCCAGGATCACGCAGGCGGCGGCTCCATCGTGCCACTCCACCTCCAAATTCCCCAGGGTCTCCTCCTCCACCGCCCGCATGATGGTCAGCAGGTCGGTCTTCAAAAGGGGCAGCACCACCTGGGTCTCCGGGTCGCCGAAGCGGCAGTTGTACTCGATGACTTTCGGCCCGTCCAGGGTGAGCATGAGGCCGAAGTAGAGGCAGCCCTTGAAAGGGCAGCCCTCCGACCGCATGGCGGCCAGGGTGGGCAGGAAGATGGTCTCCATACAGACGGAGGCGATCTCCGGCGTGTAGCAGGGGTTGGGGGCAACGGTGCCCATGCCGCCGGTGTTGAGGCCGGTGTCGCCGTCCCCTGCCCGTTTGTGGTCCATGGAGGAGACCATGGGGCGGATGGCGGTGCCGTCGGTAAAGGCCAGAACGGAGACCTCCGGCCCGGTCAAAAACTCCTCGATGACAATCTCCCGCCCGGAGTCGCCGAAAGCCCGGTCCTCCATGATGGATTTTACGGCGCCCTCCGCCTCTTCCAGCGTCTGGGGGATCAGAACGCCCTTGCCCAGGGCCAGGCCGTCGGCCTTGATGACGGCGGGGAAAGACACGCCGCCGCGGCGGAGGTAGTCCAGGGCCTTTTTGGGGTCGTCAAAGACCTCGTACCGGGCGGTGGGGATGCCGTATTTCTTCATCAGGTTCTTGGCAAAGACCTTGCTGGACTCGATGCGGGCGGCCTTGGTGCTTGGCCCAAAGCAGGGGATGCCGGCCTCGTGGAGCCGGTCCACGCACCCCAGGGCCAGGGGGTCGTCCGGGGCCACCACGGCGAAGTCCACGGCGTGGGACCTGGCGAAATTTACGATCCCGTCAATGTCTTTGGCGCCGATTTCGGGCACGCAGACGGCGTCGGCGGCAATGCCGCCGTTGCCGGGGAGGGCGTAGACGGTCTCCACCGACGGGTTCTCTTTCAGCTTTTTAATAATGGCGTGCTCCCGGCCTCCGCCGCCAACGACGAGAAGATTCATGTGGTCGAAGTCCTCCTTGCAGAGAATTTTGCCGAAGACAAACGCAGTTTAATCATTTTCGCCGCGACATGTGCGTGGCGAAAATACTTTGACTCAGCCGCCGGGGGCGGCGTTCACCAGTGACCGATGTCACTGGTGGTGGGGGAGGTCGAGGCTGCGCCCGCAGGCGCGTTTCGGAGGCCAACCGCCCGTAGGGCGGCTCTTAGGCCGGAGATGGAGCCTGCTCCCCCTCGAAAAAGTTTTAGTGGTGGAACAGCCGCATCCCCGTAAAGCACATGGTCATGCCGTACCGGTCCGCCGTCTCAATGACGTTGTCGTCCCGGATGCTGCCGCCGGGCTGGACGATATAGGCAACGCCGCTCCGGCGGGCCCGCTCCACGTTGTCTCCAAAGGGGAAGAACGCGTCGGACCCGCAGGTGACGCCGGTGAGTTCCTTAAGATGAGCGGACTTCTCCTCCGCCGTCAGGGGCTCCGGACGGGCGGTGAACGTCTGCTGCCACGAGCCGTCGGCCAGCAGCCACTTAGACTCCTCCTCCGAGAGGTAGCAGTCGATGGCGTTGTCCCGGTCCGGACGGCGGATGCCCGGGATAAAGGGCAGACTCAGCACCTTGGGGTGGCGGCGGAGATACCAGCTGTCCGCCTTGGTGCCCGCAAGGCGGGTGCAGTGGATGCGGCTCTGCTGGCCCGCCCCCACGCCGATGGCCTGGCCGTCCTTGACGTAGCACACGGAGTTGGACTGGGTGTACTTCAGCGTGATGAGGGCCACCACCATGTCGGTTTTCGCCGCCTGGGGGAGACGGCGGCTTTTGGTGACGATGTTGGTCAAAAGGCTCTCGTCGATCCTGTATTCATTCCGCCCCTGCTGGAACGTGACGCCGAAGACGTCCTTGTACTCGATGGGATCCGGCATGTATGCGGAGTCGATCTGCACGACGTTGTAATTGCCCTTTTTCTTGGTTTTCAGGATCTCCAGCGCCTCCGCCGTGTAGCCGGGGGCGATGATGCCGTCGGACACCTCCGCCTTGAGGTACTGGGCGGTGTCCGCGTCGCACACGTCGGAGAGGGCCGCCCAGTCGCCGTAGGAGCACAGGCGGTCCGCCCCCCGGGCCCGGATGTAGGCGCAGGCGATGGGGGAGAGGGGCCGGTCCCCCTCCACAAAGTAGACCCGCCGGTCCACCTCGCTGAGGGGCAGGCCCACGGCGGCCCCGGCGGGGGAGACGTGCTTGAAGCTGGCGGCAGCGGGGAGGCCGGCGGCCTCCTTCAGCTCCCGGGCCAGCTGCCAGGCGTTCAGGGCGTCCAAAAAGTTGATGTAGCCCGGCTTCCCGTTGAGAACGGTGACGGGCAGATCGGAGCCGTCGCGCATGAAGATGCGGGAGGGCTTTTGATTGGGGTTGCAGCCGTATTTCAGTTCCAGTTCCGTCATGGTGGCAGTTCCTCCTGAATCATCGGTTTTCATCTGTTGTGGATGGCGGGGGAGAGGCTTTAACGGTTCTCCTCCGCCAAATTGCGGCAGAGCATTTCCGCGGCCTGGGGCAGGAGGACCCACTCCGCCTGCTCCATCACCCGGCGCTGGAGAGTCTCCGGCGTGTCGGAGGGCAGCACCTCCACCGCTTTTTGCAGCAGAATCTCCCCGCCGTCGGGGATCTCGTTCACCAGGTGCACCGTGGCTCCGGTGATTTTCACCCCCCGCTGGAGCGCTGCCTCATGGACGTGGAGGCCGTACATTCCCTTGCCGCAGAACGCGGGAATCAGGGAGGGATGGACGTTGAGAATGCGGCCCTGCCAGCGGGAGACGAACTCCGCCGACAAGATGGAGAGGAAGCCCGCCAGAACGATGACATCCACCCGGTAGGCCGCCAGCTTGATGTTCAGCTCTGTCTCGAAGGCGGACTGGCTCATGGCTTTCCGGGCCACCGCCACGGCGGGGACGCCGTGGTTCCGGGCCCGCTCCAGGGCGTAGACCCCCTCGCTGCTGGCGCACACCAGCACGATCTCCCCGTGGGGGAGCTGCCCAGCCTCCTGGGCGTTCAGCAGGGCCTCCAGATTGGTCCCGCCGCCGGAGACCAGCACGGCGATGCGCATCTTTGTCATAGACCCTCCACCTCCACGCCGCCGCCGGAGATCACGGAGCCCGCGCGGACCGCGTCCGCCTCTCCCGTCGAGGCCAGCAGGGAAAGCGCCCGCTCCGCCTGGTCCGGCGGCACCGCCAGCACCATGCCGAGACCCATGTTGAAGGTGTTGTACATATCGTGGTCGGAGATATTGCCCCGCTTTTGAATCAGCCCGAAGACGGGCTGCCTGGGAATGGCGTCCGCCGCGATCCGGGCCCCCAGGCCCCGGGGCAGCATCCTGGGGATGTTCTCATAGAACCCGCCGCCGGTGATGTGGCTGACGCCGTGGAGGTCGATCCCGCCGTCGATCAGGGCCAGGACGGCCTTGACATAGAGCTTGGTGGGGCGGAGCAGCACTTCGCCCAGGGACTTGCCGTCCAATTCCGCCGCCGGGGCGCCCAGGTCGGCGTGTTCGATGTCCAGGACCTTGCGCACCAGGGAAAAGCCGTTGGAGTGGACGCCGGAGGAAGTGAGGCCGATGAGCACGTCCCCCTCCCGGACGCGGCTGCCGTCGATGATCTTCGCCCGGTCCACGATCCCCACGGCGAAGCCCGCGATGTCGTAGTCCGCCGGGGCCATGACGCCGGGGTGCTCGGCGGTCTCGCCGCCGATGAGGGCGCAGCCGGAGCGGACGCAGCCCTCCGCCACGCCGGAGACAATGGAGGCCACTTTCTCCGGCTCGTTTTTGCCGATGGCGATGTAGTCCAGGAAGAAGAGGGGCTTTGCCCCGCAGCAGACGATGTCGTTGACGCACATGGCCACGCAGTCGACGCCGATGGTGTCGTGCCTGTCCAGCAGCTGGGCGATGCGCAGCTTGGTGCCCACGCCGTCGGTGCCGGAGACCAGCACCGGCTCGCGCATTCCGGCCAGATCCGGCGCGAAGAGGCCGCCGAAGCCGCCGATGCCGCTGACCACGCCGGGGATCGCCGTCCGGGCCACGTGCTCCTTCATCAGCCGCACGCCCCTGTACCCGGCCTCAATGTCCACGCCGGCGGCGGCGTAGGCGGCGGAATGGGAATGTTCCATAGTGAACCTCCGAAAAAATTACGATTACTCCTTGCCCGTCCAGCAGTAGGTGCAGATCTTCTCCCGGTCGATGCCGATGGCCTCCAGCAGTCCCTCCAGGGACTGGTAGCCCAGGGAGTCGAAGCCCAGCTTCTCGCAGATGCGCTTCAAAAGGCACTGGCCCCGGCCGGTGGAGGCGTCGGCGTACTCCTCCAGGTGTGCCTGTCCCCCGTCCCCCTCCAGCTCCTGGATAATGCGCCGGGCCAGCAGGTCCATGTCCGAGCTGCCCCGGGAGAAGTTCAGGTACTTGCAGCTGTACATGATGGGGGGGCAGGCGGAGCGCATGTGGACCTCTTTGGCCCCGGACTCGTAGAGAAACTCCACAGTCTCCCGCAGCTGGGTGCCCCGGACGATGGAGTCGTCCACAAACAAGAGCCGCTTGTCCTGAATCAGCTCCGGCACGGGGATCTGCTTCATCTTGGCCACCTGGTTGCGTACGGTCTGGTTCTCCGGCATGAAGGACCGGGGCCAGGTGGGAGTGTACTTCACAAAGGGACGGGCGAAGGGCACGAGGCTCTCGTTGGCGTAGCCGATGGCGTGGGGCACGCCGGAGTCCGGCACGCCGGCCACGTAGTCCACCGCCGGCAGCGTCCCCCGGCGGCGCTCCTCCCGGGCCATGACGGCGCCGTTGCGGCAGCGCATGACCTCCACGTTGACCCCCTCGTAGCTGCTGTTGGGGTAGCCGTAATAGGTCCAGAGAAAGGCGCAGATCTTCATCTGCTCTCCCGGGGGGGAGAGGGTCTCGTAGCCGTCCGCCCGGATGCGGACGATCTCCCGGGGGCCCAGCTCGTAGTCCACGCTGTAGTCCAGCTTGTGACAGGCGAAAGACTCAAAGGACACGCAGTGCCCCTGGTGGTTTTTTCCGATGAGCACCGGCAATCGGCCCATGCGGTCCCGGGCGGCGATGATCTCCCCCTGCTCCGTGAGAATCAAAAGCGTGAGGGAGCCGTCGACGATCTCCTGGGCGTGGAGGATGCCGGAGACCAGGTCGTCCTTCTGGTTGATGAGGGCGGCGGCCAGCTCCGTGGAGTTGACCTTGCCGGAGCTCTGGGCCATGAACTGGTGGCCGTGGTCCGAGAAGTACCGCTCCACCAGGGTCTCGGCGTTGTTGATGATGCCCACGGTGGTGATGGCGTACAGCCCCAGGTGGGACCGCACCAGCAGGGGCTGGGGATCCGTGTCGCTGATGCAGCCGATGCCGCCGCACCCGTGGAACTCCGCCAGGTCCTTTTCAAACTTGGTGCGGAAAGGGGTGTTTTCGATGGAGTGGATCTGCCGCTGGAAGCCGTCCGCGGGATCGTGGAGGACCATGCCGCCCCGGCGGGTGCCCAGGTGGGAGTGGTAGTCCACACCGAAGAAGATGTCAAGGGTGACGTCCCGCTGCGATACGGCGCCGAAGAACCCCCCCATCAGAGGGCCTCCTTCATGCGGCGCATGACCTCGGCGTAGGCGTCCTCCACGCCTCCCAGGTCCCGGCGGAAGCGGTCCTTGTCCAGCTTTTCGTGGGTCTGACTGTCCCAGAGGCGGCAGGTGTCGGGGCTGATCTCGTCCGCCAGGACGATGGTCCCATCCGCCAGGCGGCCGAATTCCAGCTTGAAGTCCACCAGCGTCACGCCGCAGGAGGACCAGAAAGCCTTGAGAAAGTCGTTGACGGCCAGGGCGTATTTCCGGATGGTCTCGATCTCCGACCGCGCGGCCAGCTTCAGCGCCAGGGCGTGGGAGGTGTTCAGCAGGGGGTCGTCCAGGGCGTCGCACTTATAGGAGAACTCCACGGTGGGCGCGTCGAAGACGATGCCCTCCTCCACGCCGTAGCGCTTGGCGAAGGACCCGGCGGAGATGTTGCGGACGATGACCTCCAGCGGCACGATGGAGACTTTCTTCACCAGGGTCTCCCGCTCACTGAGCTCCTGGACGAAGTGGGTGGGGATACCGGCCTTTTCCAGCTTGGCCATAAAGCGGTTGGTCATCTGGTTGTTGATGACGCCCTTGCCGGCGATGGTGCCTTTTTTCGCGCCGTTAAAGGCGGTGGCGTCGTCCTTGTAGTCCACGATGACCAGACCCGGGTCGTCGGTGGCGTAGACCCGCTTGGCCTTGCCCTCGTAGAGCTGCTGTAACTTCTGCATGATTTAAAGACCTCCAAATTTTGATCTGTGGTGGAATGGGAGACAGGCGGCGCCTACAGCTCCGCCTGGAGCTTGGCGTTCTTCCGGGCAATCTGGGCCTCCATGTCCCGGCGCTGGGCCTCCAGCCGGGACGCCAGGGCCTCGTCGGAGACGGCCAGGATCTCCGCCGCCAGCACGGCGGCGTTCTTGGCCCCATTCAGGGCCACGGCGGCCACCGGGATGCCGCTGGGCATCTGCACGGTGGACAAAAGCGCGTCCAGCCCGTCCAGCGCGCCCCCTCTCATGGGGATGCCGATGACGGGCAGGACGGTGTTGGCGGCGAAAGCCCCCGCCAGGTGGGCCGCCATGCCGGCGGCGCAGATGATGACGCCGAAGCCCGCCTCCCGGGCGCCGCGGGCGAAGTCCGCGGCGGCGGCGGGGGTGCGGTGGGCGCTGAGGATCCGGGCCTCAAAGGGGATATCCAGCTCCCAGAGCTGGGCGCAGGCGGCTTTGACCACGGGCCAGTCGGAGTCGGAGCCCATGATGACGGCGACTTTCTTTCGCATAGACAGGACCTCTTCTCTTAAAAATTACAGCTTCTTGCGCATCACCGCGTGGCGGAAATACCCGTCCGCGAAGTACTCCATGGAGCAGAACACCGGCTTGCCGTCGATGTCGTAGTCCACCTCGTCCATGTTTAAAAGGGGCGTGCCCGGGGGGATGCGGAAGATCTCCGCCAGGGTCTCGTCCGCCGCCACGGCCCGGATGTCCGCCAGGTCCAGATAGGGGTACACGCCGCAGAACTCCTGGAGGAAGTGGAAGATGGGCTGCTTCAGGTCCTCCTCCTTGTAGGGGGACTTCACCAGGGACTTGTCCACCACGTCCTCGCAGTAGATGGCGGGGGCGCCGTCGGCGGTGCACAGCCGGGCCGCCCGCAGCACCGCCGTCCCCTCCGGGATGTCCAGCTGGGCGGCGGTCTTGGCGTCCGCCGTGCCCTCGGACACCCGGACGTAAGCCACGGCGGGCCGGTGGCCGTTGCGGCGGATCATCTCCAGAAACTCCACCTCGATGTCCATGCGGGTGTGGACGTTCAGCACGTGGCGGTTGATGACGGTGCCCACACCGTGGCGGCGGGTGATGAAGCCCTCCCGCTCCAGGGAGGCCAGAATGTCCCGCAGCTGGGTGCGGCTGATGCCCAGGGTCTCCGCCAGAACGCTCTCCCGGGGCAGCCGCTCGCAGGCGGAATAGATCCCGCTGCGCATATCGGCCAGCAGCTGGGTGCGGATGGTTCGGTTCTGTGTCGGCTGGGTGCTCATGTTCCTCACCTCACGAATTGAAAATAGGTAGTACTATCAAAATAGGTCGTACCAATTGTATCGGATTTCCCGCCGCCCCGCAATAGACAAAACTGACAGTTTCCCGACCCAATTTTCCCTGAGAGTTGGTATGCACTGCCATGGGGCGGGGGCGTTTTTGGTGGTTGTAATCTCAGGGGGTTTGTGTTAAACTGTGAAAGATTATAATAGTATCATGATGTGCGGAGCCGTCTGCTCCGGCTGGAAAGGATGAGTGACGGTGAAGATCGTTGTATTGGCGGGGGGGCTCTCCACGGAGCGGGCCGTCTCGCTGGTGACGGGCTGCGGCGTATGCCGCGCCCTGCGAGAGAGGGGCCACCGGGCCATTTTGGTAGATCTGTTTCTGGGTGTGGAGGCGCCGCCGGCGGATTTGGAGGCGCTGTTTGACGCGCCGGACGGGCTGTGCCCCGACGCGGCCATCGAGACCCGGGCCCCGGACCTGGCGGCGGTGCGCCGCAGCCGGCGGGACCAGAGCCCCAGCCGGATCGGGCCGGGCGTCCTGGAGTTGTGCCGCTTGGCGGACCTGGTGTTCATCGGCCTCCACGGGGAGGACGGGGAGGACGGCCGGGTGCAGGCCATGCTGGATCTTCTGGGCGTGCCCTACACCGGCAGCGGGTATCTCAGCTCCGCCCTGGCCATGGACAAGGCGGAGGCCAAGCGGATGATGGAGTCCTGCGGCATCCCCACCCCGGCGTGGCGGCTGCTGGAGTACGGGGAGGCGGAGACGGGGGACCTGGCGCGGACACTGCCCATGCCCTGTGTCATCAAGGCCACCACCGGCGGGTCCTCCCTGGGGGTGTTTCTGCCGGAGGACCGGGCTGCGCTGCAAGAGGCCCTGGCGGCGGTGCGGCGTTTCTCCGGCCGGGTGATGTGGGAGGAGCGGATCTCCGGCCGGGAGCTGACGGTCTCCGTGCTGGGGGACCGGGCCCTGCCCCCCATTGAAATTTTGCCGGCGGAAAAGGACTTTGACTACGCCGCCAAATACCAGGCCGGCGGCGCCCGGGAGCTGTGCCCCGCCCCGGTGACGGAGGACGAGGCGCATCTGGTGCAGGAGCTGGCTCTGCGGGTCCACCGCTGCCTGGGCCTGGAGGTGTACTCCCGGGCGGACTTCATTCTGGACGGGGAGGGCCGGGCCTGGTGCCTGGAGGTAAACTCCCTGCCGGGCATGACCCCCGGCAGCCTGATCCCCAAGGCCGCGAAAGCGGTGGGGATCGACTATTCCGCGCTGTGCGAGGAGATCGTGGAGCGCTCCCACCACTTGAAGAGGAGAGGTTGAGCCTATGCAGCCCATGACCGTGCAGGAGATCGCCGCCGCCGCGAAAGGCGTGTGGAAAAATCCCCGGGCGGACGCGCCCGTCGTCTCCGCGGTATCCACGGACAGCCGGCGAGTCCAGTCCGGCTGCCTGTTCATCCCCTGGGTGGGGGAGCGGTTCGACGGACACGATTTTATCGGACAGGCGCTGGAGGCTGGCGCGGCGGGATGCCTGTGCGCCCGGCTGCCATCGACACTGCGCCCTGACAAGTTCTATATCCAGGTGCCGGACACCCGTCTGGCCCTGCGGGATTTGGCCTCCGCCTGCCGGGACCGGTTCCCCATCCCCTTTGTCCAGATCACCGGCAGCGTGGGGAAGACCACCACCAAGGAGATGATCTCCGCGGTGCTGGGGGCCAGGCTCCGGGTCTACAAGACGCCGGAGAACTTCAACAACGACATCGGCACCCCCCTGACGCTGCTGGGCCTCGCCCCGGAACACCAGGCGGCGGTGATCGAGACGGGCATGAACCACTTTGGGGAGATTCGCTATCTGGGGGAGATGGTGCGGCCGGACATCGCCGTCATCTCCAACATCGGCGACGCCCATGTGGAGTTTCTGGGGAGCCGGGAGGGCATCCTCCGGGCCAAGTGCGAGATTTTGGAGAACCTGAAGCCCGAGGGGCTGCTGGTGCTCAACGGGGACGACGCGCTGCTGGATACGGTCCACGCCCCGTTCCGTACGGTGCGCTGCGGCCAGTCGGAGCAGTGCCAGGTGCGGATCACGGAGCTCAGCGACCACGGCGTGGAGGGCATCACCTGCGCCGTCACCACGGAAAAGGACGTCTACCGCCTGACCATCCCCGCCCCCGGGGAGCACATGGCCTACTCCGCCTCCATGGCGGTGGCCGTGGCCGAGGAGCTGGGCCTGAGCCGGGAGGAGATCGTCCGGGGCGTGGCGGACTACCGCCCCGCCGGGTCCCGGATGCGGGTGGTCCGCCTGGGGTCGCAGCGGGTGATTCTGGACGACTGCTACAACGCCAACCCCCAGTCCGTCACGGCGGCGCTGGAGGTGCTGGCCAAGACCGAGCGGGGCCGCAGGGTGGCCGTGCTGGGGGATATGGGCGAGCTGGGAGATCTGACGGAGCAGGCCCACTACAACATGGGGGCCCTGGCCGCCATGCTGGGGGTGGACCTGGTTGTCGCCATCGGCAAAAAGGCCGCCCGCATCGCCGACGGCGCCGTGGAGAGCGGCGGAGACGCGGTGCACTTTGCCACAAAGGAGGAGGCCCTGCCGGAGGTGCGGGCGCAGCTGGGACCGGACACCGCCATGCTGGTGAAGGCCTCCCACGCCATGCGCTTTGACTGGCTGGTGGAGCAGCTGGAAGAGAGTCTATGATCGAGATACAGGTAAACGCCCTGGTCAAGTCCTTTGAGGTGGGGAAGAACGTTTTGGACGGCCTCACCTTTCAGATCGACCAGGGGGAGCGGGTGGGTCTGCTGGGCAAAAACGGCGCGGGCAAGACCACCCTCTTCAAGATACTGACCGGGGAGCTGGACCACGACGAGGGCACCGTCACCATCGGGACGGGCCGGCGGGTGGGCCTTATCTCCCAGATCCCCGTGTACCCGGCCGGGTATACCGTGGAGGACGTGCTCCGCTCCGCTTTCGCCCGGCTCACGAAGCTGGCGGAGGAGATGGAGCTTCTGGCGGGCCGGATGGCGGCGGGGGAGTCGGACCCCGCCCTGCTGCGGCGGTACGGGGCCCTCAGCGAGCGGTTCGAGGTCTTCGGCGGCTACGACACCGACGTGGCGGTGAACAAGATCGCAAACGGTCTGTCCATCTCCCCGGAGATGCGAAAGCAGCTCTTCGACAGCCTGTCCGGCGGGGAGAAGACCCGGGTGAACCTGGGCCGGCTCATTCTGGAGGACACGGACATCCTGCTGCTGGACGAGCCCACCAACCACCTGGATCTCCACGCCACGGAGTGGCTGGAGGAGTATATCCGCGCTTTCCGGGGCACGGTGGTGGCCATCTCCCACGACCGCTACTTCCTGGATCGGGTGGTGACCCGGGTCATCGAGATCCAGGACGGCAGGGCGGAGTTCTACAGCGGGAACTACAGCTTCTACGCCGTGGAGAAAGAGCGCCGCTATCAGGAGCGGCTGAAGCAGTACGAGAAAGAGCAGGCCAAGATCCAACAGCTGGAAAAGGCCGCGGAGCAGCTGCGCCTCTGGGCATTTATGGGTATGGACAAGACCTACCGCCGGGCGGTGAACATCGAGCGGCGGATCGAGCGGATGCGCACCACCTCCAAGCCCACCAAGGCGAGGAAGATGGACGCCCGTTTCACCGCCGCGGAGTTCCACGGCGACGAGGTGCTGGGGATCCGGGGTCTTGCCAAGTCCTTTGGGGACAAGCGCCTCTTCGACGGCGTGACCTTAAAGGTGGAGGGGGGCGAGCGCATCGCCCTCATCGGGGACAACGGCACCGGCAAGTCCACCTTGATCAAGATGATCGTGGGGGAGCTGTACCCCGACGACGGGCGCATCCGCACCGGCCCCCAGGTGAAGCTGGCGTACCTGCCCCAGATCATCCATTTCGACCACCCGGACTGGAACCTGGTGGAGAGCATGATGGGGGCCAAAAAGGGCCTCTCGGCCCAGTCCGCCCGGAACCGCCTGGCGGCCTACGACTTCCAGGGGGAGGACGTGTTCAAGCCCGTGTCGGTGCTCTCCGGCGGGGAGCAGAGCCGCCTGCGGCTTTGTATGCTGATGGACGACGAGATCAACTTCCTGATTCTGGACGAGCCCACCAACCACCTGGACATCGCCTCCCGGGAGTGGATCGAGGAGGCGGTGGAGGCCTACGACGGCACGCTGCTGTTCGTCAGCCACGACCGGTATTTCATCAACCGCTTCGCCACCCGGATCTGGGAGCTGGCGGACGGGACGATTACGGACTATTCCTGCGGCTTCACCCAGTACCGCCAGGAGAAAGCCCGGGAGGAGGCGGAGCGGACAGAGATTCCCAAGCCGGCAGCGGAGAAAAAGGCGGTGGAGCGCCCCGTCCGGGGCAACCGGGCCCAGCAGAACGCCCGGCGGCTTTTGACCATCTGCGAGCGGGACATCGCCAAGGCGGAGGAGGAGATCGCCGCCCTGGAGGGGGAGATGGAGGCCGCCGCCTGCGACTATGAGAAGCTGACGGCGCTGACGGAGCAGCGGGAGACCGCCCAGGCGGCGCTGGACGCGCTGTATGAGAAGTGGGAGCGGCTGAGCGAAGAGGCCGGCGAATAGAACTGTTAAAAGTTTCGTCCACCTTTTCAAAGGTGGCGGGGGTCCAGGGGCAGCGCCCCTGGGGATTTGGGGCGAAGCCCCAACGCCGTCGAGGAGAGGCGAGGCGAAGCCAAAGCCTCTCCCGGAGCACTTATGATAGAAGAAAGACAATGAAAGAAAAAACACAGCATCTATGGATCAAGATCCTGGCCCTCCTGGGCCTGACTCTGGTCATCATCCCCAACGGCATCCGCTTCACCGGCTATCTGCTTCTGGGGATTGCCGCCTTATGGTACGCCGGACTCCTCCTGTGCCGCTGGGCGAAACGGTCCCGGGCCGGGAGAATCTGCAAGCGGATCTTTTTCACCGGGCTGGCCGTGGGCCTCTCCTGCCTGATCTCCATTGAAATTCTGATCCTGCGCTACGGCGAGGCGGACAACTCCGCCCTGCCTGTGGACGCGGTGATCGTCCTGGGGGCCGGGGTCAACGGCGAGACGCCCTCGGCGGCGCTGGGAAGCCGCATCCGCGCCGCGGCGGCCTATCTGGAACAGCATCCGGACGTGCCGGTGGTGCTCTCCGGCGGTCAGGGGCCGGGGGAGGACATCTCCGAGGCGGAGGCCATGCGCCGGGCGCTGTGGACCGACAGTGAGGAGCGAAACGCCATGTACCTCCTGGAGGACCGCTCCACCAGCACGGCGGAGAATTTCCGGTTTTCCAAGGCGCTGCTGGAGGAGCGGGGCCTGGATACGGAGACGGCGGTGATCGCCGTGGTGACCAACGACTTTCACTGCTTCCGCTCCCATCTCATCGCGCAGAGGCAGGGACTGCGGACCATCGACGTTCCGGCGGAGCTGCCCTGGTGGTGGCTCACCGCCAACTACTACGCCCGGGAGGCGTTCGCCGTGGTGAAGACGGCCCTGTTTGATACGAATTCTTCATAAAGCGATGGTATCGTTTTATGGGCCGCATTTTGCGGCCCGGCGGCGCAGCCGCCAAGAATGTTGTCAATACGTTTCTTGACGCGCCTGCGGCGCGGCGGCGTTTCGCACCGCTGTAAAAATCTTTTTAAGATTTTTATCAAGAAGCAGTATTACAGATAGGAGGACCAGTATGGCCTGGAACAACGTGTTATGCGTGTACTACTCCCGCACGGGCAATACCAAGCGGGTGATGGAGGAGATCGCCAGAGCGCTGGATGCGGAACTGGCGGAGCTCACCGACGGCGTGGACCGCAGCGGGGTGGGCGGGTGGCTCCGCAGCGGTCTGGACGCCGTGCGCCGCAGCAGTCCCAAGGTGAAATTCAAGGCGCGGTGGCCCGTGTCGGACTACCGGCTGGTGATCGTGGGCACACCGGTGTGGGCCGGACGGTGCAGCGCCCCGGCCCGGGGCTTTTTGAAGCAGAACGGCAGAGATCTGCGCAACGCCGCCTACGTCATCACCCGGGGCAGCGAGGACAAGAACGAGGAGGTTTTTCAGCAGATGGACCTCTACGCCCCCTGCGGCCACCGGGCGGCGGTGTCCCTGCGGCCCGGGGACGTGGGCTGCGAGTTTTGGCAGGAGGAGTTTGTCCGCCAGACCCAGGAGTTTTTGAAAGAGGGCCGGTGGCAGCCGTCCGGGGAGAACTGACGGAAGAGGGGATGCGCCTGTGCTGGAAAAAATCAAGGGTCTTGCCCTGCGGTATGAGGACCTGGAGGCCCAGTTGACGGATCCGGGCGTCTACGGCGACGCCGGACGCCTCCGGGACGTGAACCGGGAGCTGAAGGAGCTGGCCCCCATCGCCGAAAGTTGGCGGGCGTGGGAGGCGGCGGAGCGCCGCCGGACCGACGCGGAGGCGTCCCTCCAGGACCCGGATCTCCGGGAGCTGGCCCGGGAGGAGCTGGCCGCCGTCCGGGCGGAGCAGCAGCGGCTGGAGGCGGAATTTATGCGTCTGCTGCTGCCGGGCGACCCCGACGGCGGGCGGGACGTGGTGCTGGAGATCCGGGCGGGCGTGGGCGGCGAGGAGGCGGCTCTCTTCGCCGGGACGCTTTTGCGGATGTACACCCTCTACGCCCAGAGCCGGGGCTGGAAGCTGGATGTGGTGAGCCTCAGTGAGACGGAGCTGGGGGGCGTAAAGGAGTGCAGCGTCCTGGTGGAGGGGGCGGGGGCTTTCTCCCGGCTGAAGTACGAGAGCGGCGTCCACCAGGTCAAGCGGGTGCCGGAGACGGAGTCCAGCGGCCGCATCCAGACCAGCACCGCCACCGTGGCGGTGCTCCCCGCGGCGGAGGAGGTGGAGGTGGACATCGATCCGAAAGACCTCCAGATCGACACCTACCGCGCCTCCGGCGCCGGGGGACAGCATGTGAATAAAACCGAGTCCGCCATCCGCATCACCCACCTGCCCACGGGGCTGGTGGTGACCTGTCAGGACGAGCGGAGCCAGTATAAGAATAAGGACAAGGCCATGAAAGTGCTGCGCTCCCGGCTCTACGAGCTGGAGCGGGAGCGGCAGGAGGCCGGCGCCGCGGCGGCGCGCCGCAGCCAGGTGGGCGGCGCGTGGCGCAGCGAGAAGATCCGGACGTACCAGTTCCTCCAGGGCCGGGTGACGGACCACCGCCTGGGGCTGACCCTCTACAAGCTGGACGCGGTGCTGGACGGGGGACTGGACGAGTTCATCGACGCCCTGGCGGCGGCGGAACAGGCGGAACGGCTGGGGAGCTGTGCCGATAGATAGGAGCACGGCTCTTGGAAAATCAGCGGGTGGAAACCCGATAGACAGATAGGGGCGAAGCGTATGCATACCTTATATTTTGACCTGCGGGACACCAAGGGCCAGCAGAAGACCATCGAGGACAACATCTCCTCCGCCGCCCGCCTGCTGCGGGACGGGGCGTTGGTGGCCATCCCCACGGAGACGGTGTACGGCCTGGGGGCCAACGGATTGGACGAGACCGCCGTGCGGCGGATTTTCGAGGCCAAGGGGCGGCCCCAGGACAATCCCCTGATCCTCCATCTCACCGGGCCCCAGTGGTTGCCCCGGTACTGCCGGGACATCCCCCCCATGGCATACGTGCTGGCCCGGAAGTTCTGGCCCGGCCCGCTGACCATGATTTTAAAGCGCAGCGAGCTGGTGCCGGACGTGACCACCGCGGGGCTGGACACCGTGGCGGTCCGCTGCCCCAACCACCCCGTCACCCTGGCCATCCTGCGGGAGGCGGGGGTGCCGGTGGCGGCCCCCAGCGCCAACCTCTCCGGCCGGCCCAGCTGCACCAGCGCCGCGGACGTGCTGGAGGACATGGACGGCCGCATCGAGGGCGTGGTGGACGGCGGCCCCTGCGTTGTGGGGGTGGAATCCACCATCCTGGACATGACCTGCGAGCCCCCCCGGCTGCTGCGCCCCGGCGGGCTGCCGGTGGAGGAGCTGGAGCGGCTCATCGGCCCCATCGCCATGGACAAGGCCGTCAACGGCGCCCTGGGGGAGGGGGAGCAGCCCAAGGCCCCGGGGATGAAGTACCGCCATTACGCCCCCAAGGCCCCCGTGACGGTGGTCACCGGCGCGCCGGCCAAGTCCGCCCAGGAGATCAAGCGCCGGGTGGGGCCCTCCTCCGGCGTCATCTGCTTTGAGGAGTATGTCCGGATGTTCCCGGACCAGGTGGTCCGCTCCATCGGCCCGGTGGAGGACAAGCTGACCCAGGCCCAGCGGGTGTTTGAGGCGCTGCGGTCCTTTGACGCCACCGCCGTGACGGAGATCTATACCCAGTGCCCCGACGGCCGCGGCCTGGGGCTGGCGGTGAGCAACCGGCTGAAAAAGGCGGCGGGCTTCCACGAGGTGGAGGCCGACAGTGAGAAGATCGTCCTGGGGATCACCGGCGGCACCGGCGCGGGCAAGAGCACGGCCCTGGCGGTGCTGCGGGAACTGGGGGCGGTGGTGCTGGACTGCGACAAGGTCTACCACGAGATGCTCTCGGAGAACGTGGAGATGCAAAAGGCGGTGTCCAGGGCGTTCCCCGGCGTGTTCCGGCCCGACGGCTCCCTGAACCGGCAGAAGCTGGGCCAGGAGGTCTTTATGAAGAAAGAGCAGCTGGAGAAGCTCAACGCCATCGTCTACCACTTCCTGGTGCCGGAGATCCAGCGGCGGCTGGACGAGGCGGGGGACAGCGTCTGCGCCATCGACGCCATCAACCTGCTGGAGAGCGGGCTGGACGTTATCTGCGACAGGACCGTGGCCGTCACCTCCCCCACGGAGCTGCGGGTGCGGCGGATCATGGCCCGGGACAGCATCACCGAGCAGTACGCCCGGATGCGGATCACCGCCCAGAAGCCGGACGAGTACTACCGGGGCAAGTGCAGCTGCGAGCTGAGCAACGACGCCGACACCGCCCGGGAGTTTCAGACCGTGGCCCGGCGGTTCTTCTCCCGGCTGATCCGGGCCGTCCGGGAGGAGAAGCAGAATAAAAAGATCTGAGGGATCAGATGCTATTTGTGAATCTATCAGGAGGATTGGCGAACATGGAAAACACAGAGTTCAAGGAGCTGAAAGAGCAGCTCCTGTCCACAAGGAAAAACGGCTATGACCGCCCCCTGGACGAGGCGGCCATGGAGGCGTACTGCCAGGGCTACAAGGCCTTTTTGGACGCGGGCAAGACCGAGCGGCTCTGCGCGGCGGAGGTGATCCGCCTGGCGGAGGAGCGGGGCTACCGGCCCTACACCCGGGGTATGGCCCTGAACATGGGGGACAAGGTGTACCTGAGCAACCGGGGCAAGGCGGTGCTGCTGGCCCACATCGGGGAGCGGTCCCTGGCGGAGGGCGTCCAGATCGCCGCCGCCCACATCGACTCCCCCCGGCTGGATTTGAAGCCCAACCCCCTCTACGAGGACGCGGAGCTGGCCTACTTTAAGACCCACTACTACGGCGGCATCCGCAAGTACCAGTGGGTGACCATTCCCCTGGAGCTCCACGGCGTGGCGGTCCTGCGAAGCGGGACCAAGGTGCAGGTGAATATCGGCGGCGATCCCGGCGACCCCCGGCTGGTGATCACGGACCTGCTGCCCCACCTGGGGGCGGAGCAGGCCAAAAAGCCCCTGGCCACGGCCATCCCCGCCGAGACGCTGAACCTGCTGCTGGGCAGCCGTCCCATGGGCGGCGAGGAGGACAGCGGCCGGGTGAAGCTGGCGGTGATGAAGCTGCTGCACGACAAGTACGGCATCACGGAGGACGACTTCACCTCCGCGGAGCTGGAGGCCGTGCCGGCGGTGAACGCCTGCGACATCGGACTGGACCGCAGCATGATCGGCGCCTACGGCCACGACGACCGGGTGTGCGCCTACGCCGCCCTCAAGGCCCTGCTGGACTTGGAGAAGACTCCCGTCCGCACCGCCGTGTGCGTGCTGGCGGACAAGGAGGAGATCGGCTCCGACGGCGTGACGGGGATGCAGTCCGCCGCGTTCGACACCTTCATGGAGGACCTGTGCGAGAGCCAGGGCGTGCCGGTGCGGGCCTGCTTTGAGAGGTCTTTCTGCCTCAGCGCCGACGTCACCGCCGCTTACGACCCGGACTACGCCGACGTGTACGAAAAGCGCAACGCCGCCTATCTCAACTACGGCGTGGGCCTTTGCAAGTACACCGGGGCCCGGGGCAAGTCCGGCGCCTCCGACGCCGACGCCGAGACGGTGGCCTACGTCCGGGGGGTCTTCGACCGGGCGGGCGTGGCCTGGCAGATCGCGGAGCTGGGCAAGGTGGACGCCGGCGGCGGCGGCACCGTGGCCATGTATATGGCCAACCGCAACATCACCACGCTGGACGCCGGCGTGCCGGTTTTGAGCATGCACGCCCCCTTTGAGACGGTGGCAAAGCTGGACTGCTACGAGACCTACCGGGGGATGAAAGCCCTGTATGAATCAGAGCGCTGATGCGATTTTCCCTGAGAAGGGCCCCCGCTCCAACCGGAGCGGGGGCTTTTTCCTGCCCCACGGGGTGCGGGGAGCTTCTCCGCCCCACGGGGGCGGGACGAAGTATTTCCGCCCACGGGGCGGAGACGAAAGTTTCCCGGCCTCGGGCCGGGGACGGGGGATGCACCCCCCATTCTCTTTTCTCTGTCTTGCCAGAGAAAAGAGAATGCGCCGTGCACGGTGGAAGAGAAAAGAGAGGCGCTTTTGGTGCCCTCCGGAATTTTCTCCATTCATCGGCAGTATGGCGGTTGATGCTGCGTGGACGCAAGGCCTCCAGCTCCTCTGCCCGCGCTTCGCACATACCCCGGCACGGGCGGGCAAGGCCGCCCCATCCCCGTGTCCCCGCCCGCGGCGGAAAACCCCGCGCCCTTGGGGCGCGATTCTCCCCGTACCCCGTGCTGCACCGGGTATGCGCGAAGCGCGGGAGTCGGCGCGCAAAGCCCCCGCTGCCGCTCCAAGCGGTAATCGCGCATACTCTCAAGGACGGAGAACACGATGCGCGGAGCGCGGGCAGAGGAGCAAGTCCCTGCGTCCACGCATCAGGTCTCCTCCGCAGCACCGATGAATGGATTGCACTCCGGAGGGCAACCTAAGCGTCTCTTTTTTCCTTTGGACCGTGCACGGCCCGTTTCTTTTTTCTCCACGCGAGGAGAAAAAAGAAATGGGGGGTGCATTCCCAGCGCGGGCAAAGCCCGTGCGTCGTCCCGCGCCCGCGGCGCGACACCCCGGTTCCCCCGCAGGGGAATCCCCCGTCCCGCGCCCGTGGCGCGGTGTCTCCCTGTCCCCGCCTCCCGGCAATCTGCCCACTGCAAGCGGACATTTCGGGGGAACTTTCCCCGTTTCCCACAAAGGAGTTTTGCCGCTTTTGGTTGCCTTGCCGGGAGAATTGTGGTAGGATAGTCAGTACGAATGGACAAATGACCGTAGGAGGCGGACGGAATGGGCAGGACCATCAAATACTATATCGTTGCCGCGGAGGCGCTGCCGGAGATCTTTGTCAAGGTGGCGGAGGCCAAGCGGATGATGCAGGCCGGAGAGGCGGATACTGTGGGAGAGGCCACCCGCCTGGCGGGCATCAGCCGCAGCGCGTTCTACAAGTACAAGGACGCGGTGCGGCCCTTTAACGACATGAAGTCGGAGCACATCATCACGTTCCAGGCCATGCTGAAGGACGCCACCGGCGTCCTCTCCCGGGTGCTGGCGGTGTTCGCCGCCTCCGGGGCCAATATCCTCACCATCAACCAGAGCATCCCCACCAACGGCTGCGCCGCCGTCACCATCTCCGCCGAGACCAGCGAGATGGCGGAGTCTTTGGAGCAGCTGGTGGCGGACGCGGGGAACCTGGACGGCGTGGTGAAGTTCGAGATCCTGGCCGGCTGAGGGCGGCGCTCCCCGGCGGCGGGGAGACGGAAATACAGACAAAGAGGTTTTTACAATGATACAGATTGCCATTTTGGGCTTTGGCACCGTGGGCACGGGCGTTGCCAAGGTGGTGGCGGAGAACGCCCGCCAGATCGAGCGCAAGCTGGGGGAGCCGTTGGCCGTCAAGTCCATCCTGGTGCGGCACTTCAAGGACGGCCCTTTCCGCCAGCTGATGACCGACGACTTTACCAAGATCGAGGAGGACGGAGACATCCGGGTGGTGGTGGAGGCCATCGGCGGTGTGGAGGCCGCCTATGACTACACGAGGCGGGCCCTCGGCGCCGGCAAGCACGTGGTCACCGCCAACAAGCAGCTGGTGGCGGAAAAGGGCTGCGAGCTGCTGGCCCTGGCCCGGAAGAAGAACGTCAGCTATCTCTTCGAGGCCAGCGTGGGCGGCGGCATCCCCATTCTGCACCCCCTGACCCAGTGCATGGCCGCCAACCGCATCGACGAGGTGTACGGCATCCTGAACGGCACCACCAACTATATCCTCACCCGCATGGTCCGCGCCGGGGCGTCCTTTGCCGACGCCCTGGCGGAGGCCCAGGAAAAGGGCTACGCCGAGGCCGACCCCACCGCCGACGTGGACGGCATCGACACCGGGCGGAAGATCTGCATCCTGGCGGATTTGGCCTTTGGCCGCCAGGTGGACCCGGGGCAGGTGCCCATGGCGGGCATCCGAAATCTCAGCCTCCGGGATGTGAAGATCGCCCGGCGGGCGGGCTACCGGGTGAAGCTGCTGGGCCGGGCGGTGCGGACCGCCGGCGGCGGGCGCAGCGCCTATGTGGCCCCCCATCTCATCGCCGAGGAGAGCCCCCTGGCGGGGGTGGAGGACGTGTTCAACGCCGTGGTGGTCAGGGGCAACGCCACCGGGGAGGTCATGTTCTACGGCCGGGGCGCCGGGGAAAAGCCCACAGCCTCCGCCTGCGTGGCGGACGTGATGGAGGTGCTCCAGCAGAGCCCCCGCCGGGAGGAGATCGGCTGGTCGCCGGAGAGCGGCGGCTTCACGGATCCGCTGGACCTGCCCGGCCGGCACTACTTCCGGGTGGAGGACAGCCTCACCTCCGCCGCCGCCGGCTTTGGCCAGGTGGAGGTTCTCAGCGAGGACGGCGACACCGCCTTTTTGACGGAGACGATGACCGGCCGGGAGGCGCTGGCGCGCTGCGGCGAGTTGACGGTGCTGGCCCATATCCCGGTGCTGGCGTGACTGCCGTCTCCCCGCCGGCGTATAATGAAACAGGCGGGGCTTTCCCCGCGTACATCGAGGTAAAGAAGGAAACGCGACTATGAGCTTGATTGTGCAGAAATTCGGCGGCAGCTCCGTCCGGGACGCCCAGCGTCTGCGGAACGTGGCGGGCATCATCGCCGAGACATATCTGGAGGGCAACGACGTCATCGTGGTCCTCTCCGCCCAGGGGGACACCACCGACGACCTCATTGCCAAGGCCCAGGAGATCAACCCCCGGGCCTCCAAGCGGGAGATGGATATGCTCCTCTCCACCGGAGAGCAGATCTCCGTGGCGCTGTGCGCCATGGCCCTGGAGAGCATGGGCCTGCCCTGTGTGTCGCTGACGGCGTGGCAGGTGGGCATCCAGTCCACCGCCGTCCACTCCGACGCCCGCATCAAAAAGATCGACTCCGAGCGCATCCGCGCGGAGCTGGACCAGCACCGGATTGTGATCGTCACGGGCTTCCAGGGGGTGGACCGCGGCGGCGATGTCACCACCCTGGGCCGGGGCGGATCCGACACCAGCGCCGTGGCGCTGGCCGCGGCGTTCCGAGCGGACCTGTGCCAGATCTACACCGACGTGGACGGCGTGTACACCACGGACCCGCGGATCGTCCCCAACGCCCGGAAGCTGGAGGAGATCACCTACGACGAGATGCTGGAGCTGGCCAGCCAGGGCGCCCAGGTGCTCCACAACCGCAGCGTGGAGCTGGCCAAGAAGTTCAGAGTGAATTTGGAAGTGTTATCGAGCCTGGAGCGCAAGCCCGGCACGAAAGTGAAGGAGGTCACAAACGTGGAGAAAACCAACATCGCCGGCGTGGCGAAGGACACCAGCATCGCCCGTATCGCCCTCATCGGCCTGGAGCACAACCCCGGCGTGGCGTTCCAGGTCTTTGATCTTCTCGGCAAGCACAACATCAACGTGGACGTCATCATCCAGTCCATCGGCCGGGAGGAGTCCAAGGACATCACGTTCACCCTCCACCGCAAGGACCTGGAGGAGGCGGAGGAGGTCCTCAACGCCCACAAGGCGGCGCTGCGGTTCGACCACATCGAGACCGACGCCGGCATCGGCAAGGTGTCCATCGTGGGCGCGGGGCTTGTCAGCAACTGCGGCGTGGCCGCCAGGATGTTCGAGGCCCTCTACGAGGCGGGCATCAACATCCAGATGATCAACACCTCGGAGATCCGGGTGTCCGTCCTGCTGGACGAGGAGGATGTGAACCGGGCCGTCAAGGCGGTTCACGACAAGTTCTTCGACGAGGCATAGAGCCTCCGGAGATTTTTTCGCCTGCGGGCGGGACGGGGGCTTCCCGGCCTCGGGCCGGGGACGGGGTTTTTCGCGCCACAGGCGCGGGACGACGCACGGGCTTCGCCCGTGCTGGGGATGCACCCCCCATTTTCTCATTTTCTTCGCGGAAGAAAATGAGAAAACGGGCCGTGCACGGTCCAAAAGAGAAAAAGAAGGCTTCCTCTGCGGGAGTGCGTCCCATTCATCGCAGCTGCGCAGTAAACCTGCTGCGTGGACGCAAGGACTTTTTTCTCTGCCCGCGCTTCGCGCATGGCCGGGCCTGTGTGGAAAAACGTGTTCGTTTACCGGCGGTAGGGGAGGAGCCTGCCCACCCATACCCAGGTATGCGCGAAGCGCGGGAGTAGGCGCTGGAGTCCCTGCGTCCACGCAGCGTCAAGCGCCCAAACCACCGATGAATGGAGCGCACTCCGGAGAGCACCAAAAGCGACTCTCTTTTCTCTTCCACCGTGCACGGCGCATTCTCTTTTCTCTGGCAAGACAGAGAAAAGAGAATGGGGGGTGCATCCCCAAGCCCGCCGGGTTCCGGCGGGCTGTCGTCCCGCCCGCAGGCGGGTCTCTCGCAGGGAGACATTCTCCCGTCCCCGCCCGCGGCGGGAGTCCCCCCGTCCCGCCCCGTGGGGCGGATTTCCAGGGAATACTACCCCCCATTCCCCCTGCCAGGGGAACAAACAAGGAGGACAAGCCAATGAACGCCATCGTCACCGTCGTCGGCCGGGACCGCGTGGGCATCATCGCCGCCATCTGCGGCCGCCTGGCGGACCATCAGGTCAACATTCTGGACATCTCCCAGACCATTTTGCAGGGCTCTTTTACCATGGTCATGGCCGTGGACCTCACCGCCGCGCCGGCCCCCTTTGGGGAGCTGGCCGACTCCCTGGCGGAGCTGGGGCGGGAGATGGGCCTTTCCATCCGCATCCAGCGGGAGGAGATCTTCAACGCCATGAACACCATCTGAGGAGGAGAGGATATGCTCAATCAAAAGGAGATCCTCTCCACCATTGAGATGATCGACCAGCAGCACCTGGATATCCGCACTATCACCATGGGGATCTCCCTGCTCTCGTGCTGCGACCCGGACCCCAGGCGGGCCTGTGAGAAGATCTACGAAAAGATCTGCCGCTGCGCCGAGAGATTGGTGCAGACCGGCCGGGACATCGAGGGGGAGTTCGGCATCCCCATCGTCAACAAGCGCATCTCCGTCACCCCCATGGCCCTGGTGGCGGGGGCCAGCGAGACGGAGGACTACGTCCCCTTCGCCCTGGCTCTGGACCGGGCGGGGCGCAGCTGCGGCGTGGACTTCATCGGCGGCTACTCCGCCCTGGTGCAAAAGGGTATGACCCTGGCAGATGAGCGATTGATCCGCTCCATCCCCGAGGCCCTGGCCCGGACGGAGCTGGTGTGCGCCTCCGTCAACGTGGGCTCCACCCGGGCGGGGATCAACATGGACGCCGTCAGCCTCATGGGCAGGATCGTAAAGGACACCGCCGCCGCCACGGCGGACCGGGACGGCCTTGGCTGCGCCAAGCTGGTGGTGTTCTGCAACGCCGTGGAGGACAACCCCTTTATGGCCGGGGCTTTCCACGGCGCGGGGGAGGCGGAGAGAGTCATCAACGTGGGCGTCTCCGGGCCCGGCGTGGTGTACCACGCCCTCCAGGCGGTCAAGGGTCAGCCGCTGGACGTGGTGGCGGAGACGGTGAAGAAGACCGCGTTCCGCATCACCCGCGTGGGCCAGCTGGTGGCCCAGGAGGCCAGCCGCCGGCTGGACACCCCCTTTGGCATCGTGGATTTGAGTCTGGCGCCCACTCCCGCCGTGGGGGACAGCGTGGCCCGGATTCTGGAGGAGATGGGGTTGGCCGCCTGCGGCACCCACGGCACCACGGCGGCGCTGGCCCTCTTGAACGACGCGGTGAAAAAGGGCGGCGTCATGGCCTCCTCCAGCGTGGGAGGCCTCTCCGGGGCCTTTATCCCCGTCAGCGAGGACGAGGGCATGATCGCCGCGGCCCGCGGCGGGACGCTGTGCCTGGACAAGCTGGAGGCCATGACCTGCGTGTGCTCCGTGGGGCTGGACATGATCGCGGTCCCGGGGGACACCCCGGCGGAGACCGTGTCGGCCATCATCGCCGACGAGGCGGCCATCGGCATGGTGAACAACAAGACCACCGCCGTGCGGCTGCTGGTGACCCCCGGCAAGACGGTGGGGGACACCATTGAGATGGGGGGCCTCTTGGGCAGCGCGCCGGTGATGCCGGTGCACCGGGAGTCCAGCGCGGACTTTGTCGCCCGGGGCGGCCGCATCCCCGCCCCGCTGCACAGCCTGAAAAACTAAACAGGTTCTGTGCCCCGCCCGCCGGCGCCCCTGCGTGGGGACGGCGGGCGGGGCGCCGCCTTTTCCCGGGCACAGCGCCCCGGAAAGTTCAGATAGATATTGACGCAGAGGGCGGGATGGGAGTAGAATGGACGTTAGTGAACAGGGCCTCAAATCGTGGCCGCGCAAGGTCGCGGCAGCGCCCGCCGCCCCCTGGGGCCGGCGGGGGAATACGGAACGAAAAACGGAAAGGAAGAGAGTGCTGATGAACGAGAAAAAGCTCAAGGTACTGGCGGCGGAGATCCGGCTGGAGACGCTGAAGGTCATCCACAGCCGGGGCTTCGGCCATGTGGGCGGATCCATGGACCTGGCGGATCTGATGGCCGTGCTGTACGGCGAGGTCATGAAGTTTGACCCCAAGAATCCCCGGTGGGAGGACCGGGACTGGCTGGTGCTCAGCAAGGGCCACGCCGGCCCGGTGTCCTACGCCACCCTGGGTCTCATGGGCTACTACCCCATGGAGGAGGCCTATACCCTCAACCAGCCCGGCACCCGGTTCCCCAGCCATACCGACCGCAAGCTCACCCCCGGCGTGGACCTGACCACCGGCTCCCTGGGCCAGGGGGTCTCCACCGCCACCGGCGCGGCCCTGGGCAACCGGATCGACGGCCGGGACAGCTGCGTCTACTGCGTCATCGGCGACGGCGAGGCCGACGAGGGCCAGGTCTGGGAGGCGTTCCACTTCGCCTGCGCCCACAAGCTGGACAACATCATTTACTTCATCGACAACAACGGCTACCAGCTGGACGGCTCCACCGACGACATCCTGGCCCATGGGGACATCGCCAAAAAGGCGGCGGGCTTCGGCCTCCACACCCAGGAGATCGACGGCCACGATGTGACCGCCATCTACAACGCCATCCAGGCCGCCAAGGGCCAGCGCGGCGTGCCCAGCTGCATCGTGCTGGACACCAGCAAGGGCAAGGGCGCCACGTTTGCCGAGCCCAAGCACGAGCACTCCTCTCAGCCCAAGGAGGAGCAGTGGCTGGAGGCCATCGCCGCCTCCGAAAAAGAGCTGGAAGCGGCCAGAAACGCGTGAGGGAGGGTGAGAGAGATGAATGTGAAACTGATCGGCAAGCATGAAAAGGATCCCCGGGCCTGCCGGGACGGCCTGGCCCTGACGCTGAACGAGCTGATGGCCCGGGACAAGAGCATTGTCTATGTGGACTGCGACCTGATGGGCTGCGTCAATACCAAGCAGCTTCGGAAGAACTACCCGGACCGGGCCTTTGAGGCCGGCATCGCCGAGGGCAACGCCGCCGGCATCTCCGCGGGCCTGGCCGCCACGGGGAAAAAAGTCTTCTTCCACTCTTTCGGTACGTTTTCCTCCCGCCGCTGCTACGACCAGATCTATATGTCCGCCGCCTACGCGGGACTGAGCGTCCGGGTGCTGGGCAGCGACGCCGGCGTGTCCGCCGCTTTTAACGGCGGCACCCACATGCCCCTGGAGGACGGCGCCATGTACCTGAGCATTCCGGAGTCCACGGTGATCGACCCCTGCGACTACGACCAGCTGGCCAGCGTTACCCGCCAGCTTGTAGACGTGGAGGGCGTCAGCTTCACCCGCTTCGTCCGCAAGGACGTGATTCGGATTTACGACGACGGCAGCGAGTTTACCATCGGCAAGGGGATTGTCCTCCACGAGAGCGGGGAGGACCGGGCCGCCATCATTACCTCCGGCATCATGGTGGACGAGGCCCTGAAGGCCTACGAGGCCCTGCTGGCGGAGGGCATCCCCGTCCGGGTCATCGATATGTTCACCTGGAAGCCCCTGGACGAGGCGCTGGTCGTCAAGGCCGCCAAGGAGACCGGGGCCGTCGTCACCGCCGAGAACCACAACGTCACCTGCGGCCTGGGCAGCGTGGTGGCCAACTGCCTGGCGAAAAACTGCCCCACGGCGCAGGAGTTTGTGGGCGTGCAGGACCAGTTCGGCCAGGTGGGCCCCCAGAGCTTCCTGATGGACACCTACGGCCTGCGGGCGGCCAACATCGTGGAGGCCGTGAAGCGGGCCATCGCCCGGAAGTGATCCTGAATTTCTGTAAAAAGCGGAGCGCCGGTTTTCCGGCGCTCCATCTTCTTACCGCATCCCCTGCAGCTCCAGCACCTCCACCGCCTCCTGTCCGGCGGCGGTGAGGGCGGCGCTGCCGTGGAGGAGCTCCTGTCCGTAGGCGGCGTAGTCGAAATTCGCCAGTGGCAGATGGTAGTCCAGACTGACCAGCCCTTTCAACTGCAGCCACGCCAGGGCCTCGCCGCATTCCGCGGGGGAGTAGTCCGCCTCCTCCAGATAGACGGGCGTCTCTCCGTCCCGCCGGCGGGCCACCGGCAGGAAAGCCACCTCCCCCAGCCGCCGCAGCAGCGCCGCCTCCGGCGGCGTCAGCACGATCTCCCGGCGGCACCCGCCGCATCCCCTGCAGGATCCGCAATTTGATGTTCCGCAGCCCATGGCCGACCCTCCCTGTGTTTTTTCCAGCTTGCCCGGCCGGATGTGCTTCTATTCCCATCATATCATAGGCACGGGTCTCTCCGCAACCGGCGAAATGTCTCATCCCTTTTCGGAAAAGGGTGATAGCTTCGGCGGCTTTTGCGGAGGCGTATGATTGATATGCCGGCTGCCCTGTGCTATAATGTGTTCGAAAAACTGACATCTGTGAGAGGAGGGGCTTTTTGTTGTGAAAAAAATTCTCTTACTCTGTCCAGGGTTTGTATATTTTGTTTGGTATATCGCAAATGTTCATTCGATTGCAGCAAGACACCTTGACCAAGAAATCGTCTATCCGTTTTTCATTTGCGAATGCAGTGTGATGGCATTGCTGTTTCTTATGTTTTATGTGTATAGGCATAGGATCTCCAAGAATTATTTGTTCATTCCGCTGATTTATATGGCGATCGGTATGCTCACACTTATCATTGGATACAACACCCCTTGCTGTTCCGGCGGATAGTGCCTGGGTAAAACAAATGATTTGTAGGAACAAATTCTGATTTGAACGGGGAGCTGTCTGTAAGGAAAGCTCCTCTCTCTGTGAATTCTGATGAATCATCCTGCAGCCCGGCCGTGAATCTGAAAAGAGCGATCTCTTTCTTATCAAGCAAGACCCACCTATAGAAAATCTTGAGGAGGACACCCCATGCGGATCAGACAGGAGCGCGAGGCGGACTACCCGGAGATCTACCGGCTGGTCAAGGAGGCCTTTGCCACGGCGGAGCACGCCGACGGCCATGAGCAGGACCTGGTGGAGGCCCTGCGGAAGGGCCCGGCCTATCTGCCGGAGCTGGCCCTGGTGGCGGAGGAGGACGGCCGGCTGGCGGGCCATATCCTGCTGACCCGGGCCAGCGTGGGCGGCGATCCCGTGCTGGTGCTGGCGCCGCTCTCCGTCAGGCCGGCGTTCCAGCGGCAGGGGGTGGGCACCGCCCTGATGCGGGAGGCCCACAGGATCGCCAGGGTCCTGGGATACGATTATATCCTCGTGCTGGGAAGCGAGCACTACTATCCCCGGGTGGGCTACCGCCCGGCGGAGGAGCTGGGCGTCACCGTCCCGGCGGGCTTCCCCTCCGCCAATTTCATGGCGCTGCGGCTCCAGGAGGAGGCAGAGCCCCTGCGGGGTGAGGTAGTATACCCGCCGGAATTTGGATTGTGATTTGACAGACGTCCCCAACCGTGGTACTCTTTTTCCATCAAAATCTTTCCCAAGATGACAAAGGAGTGTGACCTCAGTGGTCTCTGAAACCATGTACACCCTGGGCTCCAGGCGGTCCTGCATCCGGGAGCTCTTTGAATACGGCCTGAAGCAGGCGAAGATCGTGGGCCGGGAGAACGTCTACGACTTCTCCATCGGCAACCCCTCCATCCCCGCCCCGCCGGAGGTGAACGAGGCGTTTGTCTCCATCGTTCAGGAGCGGGACAGCCTGTCCGTCCACGGCTACACCACCGCCGGCGGCAGCGACGAGGCCCGCGCCGCCGTGGCGGCGGACCTGAACGCCCGATACGACGCCAAAATCCGCCCCCAGAACCTCTTTCTCACCTGCGGCGCCGCCCCGGCGCTGATCGCCGCCATCCGGGCCCTGGCGGTGGAGGGGGCGGAGATCATGACCATCGCCCCCTACTTCGCCGAGTACCGCCCCTTTGTGGAGGCCAACGGCCCCAAGTTCGTGGTGGTCCCCGCCGACCGGGAGGCCTTTCAGATCCGCTTTGACGAGCTGGAGGCCCGCGTCACCTCCCACACCCAGGGGATCATCGTCAACTCCCCCTGCAACCCCTCCGGCGTGGTATACACCCGGGAGACCCTGGAGCGGCTGGGGGAGGTCCTGAGGCGCAAGTCCCAGGAGTACGGCCATCCCATCTACATCCTGGCGGACGAGCCCTACCGGGAGCTGAGCTACGACGGCGCGGTGCCCCCTTTCATCCCCAACATCTACCCCAACACCGTCGTCTGCTACTCCTACTCCAAGTCCCTCTCCCTGCCGGGGGAGCGCATCGGCTACGTCTGCGTCCCGGACCAGGCGGAGGACAGCCAGCGCCTCTACGCCGCCGTGGCCGGGGCGGCCCGGGTGCTGGGCCACGTCTGCGCCCCCTCCCTCCAGCAGCTGGTGGTGGCCAAATGCGCCGCTGTGCGGCCGGACCTCAAGGCCTACGACCGCAACCGCACCGCCCTCTACGAGGCCCTGACCGAATACGGCTACCGCTGCGCCAAGCCCACCGGGGCCTTCTACATGTTCGTCCAGGCTCCCGGGGGCGACGCCCAGGCCTTTTCCGACCGGGCCAAGGAGAAAAATCTCCTGGTCGTCCCCGGCGGCGACTTCGGCTGCCCGGACTACTTCCGGGTCAGCACCTGTGTGGATTACGATATGATCCGGCGGAGCCTGCCGGTGTTCAAAGAGCTGATCGAGACGGCGTGAGAAAACAGCAAAACCGCGGGAGATGGTTTTCCATCTCCCGCGGTTTTCTGCGGAGGCGGCCGCTTCCCATGGCCGCTCCGCCCGTGTGTCAGTTATGACGGCATCCGCCGCAGCTTCCGCAGTTCCCGCAGTCGCCGCTGCAGCCTCCGCCGGACTTGCGGGACTTCCACAAAGACCGGACGGCCAAACCCACAGCGACCGCCAGCACCGTTAGTACAATGATGTTTCCCAATACAGCAGGCATGGTCAATTTCCTCTCTATTACTTCGCGGCGGCGGCCACGGAACTCAGACTGCGGGAATGCGCCTCCCCCTGATAGCCCTTGCGGAACAGCAGGTACAGGATACCCGCAAGCAGGATTACCGCCGCGATGGTTCCAACTCCAAACACCGCCTCGCCGGTGAAGAGGCCGCCCAGCTGATAAACGATCAGGCTCACCACATAGGCAAAGCCGCACATATAGCCAATCGCCGCCGCAGTCCACTTGGCGTTGTTCATCTCCCGCTTGATGGCGCCCATGGCGGCGAAGCAGGGGGCGCAGAGGAGATTGAAAATCATGAAAGAGTAGGCGGTGACGGCGCCGAAGTCCGCGCCGATGGCGGCCCAGATGTCATGACTGTCCTCCAGCAGGTCCGCCGCCCCGGCGTACTGGTACAGCACGCCGAAAGTGTTGACAACTTCCTCCTTGGCAATCAGGCCGGTGATGGTGGCGACCGTGGCCTTCCAGGCCATGTCTCCCACCCAGCCCAAGGGGGCAAAGATCCAGGCGACGCCGCTGCCGATCACGGCCAGCAGAGAGTCGTTGTTGTCCTCCACCGCCTGGAACACGCCGTCCACAAAGCCGTAGCCCTGGAGAAACCAGAGGACGATGGAGCTCAGCAGGATAATGGTCCCCGCCCGCTTGATGAAAGACCAGCCCCGCTCCCAGGTGGCCCGCAGGACGTTGCCGGCGGAGGGGGCGTGGTAGGCGGGCAGCTCCATGACAAAGGGAGCGGGCTCCCCGGCGAAAGCCCTGCACTTTTTGAGCATGACGCCGGAGATCACCACGGCGGCAATGCCGATGAAGAAAGCGGAGACGGCCACCAGGGCGGACTCGCCGAACACCGCTCCGGCAAACAGGCCGATGATGGGCATTTTGGCCCCGCAGGGGATGAAGCCGGTGGTCATGA
>CANAWG010000005.1 GCA_947365245.1 uncultured Oscillibacter sp.
CGCGGCCTCCGGTAGCGCCTCCTCCAGATCTCCCGGGATCGAGGCCGCCCGGGCCGGAAAGGCCAGCGCCGCCAGGGCCAGAAACAAAAACACTATTTTTTTCATCTCGTCAGCTCCAGCAGCAGCGCCAGCACCGCCCGCAGCAGCGGCAGCGACACCAGCAGCGCGCACACGGTCCCCGCCGTCTCCACCGCCGAGGCCAGGGCGGACTCCCCGGCGTCATGGCAGAGGCTGCCCCCGACTTTCACCACCAGGGCGATGCCAACCGTCTTGTAGAGGGGGATGAAGAGGTCCTCAGAGAGGCCGCTGGCCGCCCCGATCTCCCGGAGAAAGTCCAGCAGCTCCCCCATGGCCCCCGCCAGGGTCAGCAGTACCGCCGCCACGGCGGCCAGGGCCAGCAGCAGCGCCAGCTCCGGACTCCCCTTTTTCAGCACCAGTGCCAGCAGCGCCCCCACCACGCAGAGCCCGGTCACCTGAAAAACCTGCTCCATACTCAGAAGTTGAACAGCGTCTTGATCAGGTCGAACAGGTCGCTGATCTCCTGTACCATGATCATCAGCACCACCACCAGCCCCGCCAGGGTGGTCATCATGGCCTGTTCCTCCCGACCCGAGCGCACCAGCAGCTGGTTCAGCACCGCCACCAGGATTCCGATGGCCGCGATTTTAAAAATCAAATCCACATCCATATCGTGTAATCCTCAAATCAGTAAAATCACCAGCAGCGCCGCGCCGGAGAGCCACAGCGCCGCGGACTGCCGGGCCTCCTCCGGCCGGCGGCGGGTCCGTTCCTCCGCGTCCTTTGCCAGGGAATATATGACAAGGGAAATTGCTTTGCAGATACTCTCCTCGTCTCCGCAGAGGTCCTCCCCCAGCTCCGCCAGCGCGGCGGAGGAGGCGGCGGCAGAGAGCGGCAGCTTCTCCGCCTCCCGCCGCCAGGCGGTTCCCAGGCTCTCTCCCCGCCGGACGGCGTCCGCCGCCGCCCGGAAAAAGGCCCCCGCTGTCTCCCCGCACCCCTGGGACAGCCGCTCCAGAAGAAGAGGCATGGGCGTCCGGGCCATGCGGATCTCCTCCGCCATGCGCCGCAGGGCCCAGAGGAGGTCCGACAGCGTGTCCATCTCCCGACGGCGCTCCGCCGCCTGAAAATACCGGGCCAGGATCCCGCCGCCCAGGATACAGAGGCTCCCCAGGAGCTTCAGCATGTCAAGTCCTCCACCTGGTAAAACCGCCCCGCCTCGGTGGCCGTCACCCGCACCGCCAGACGGAATACCCGATCCTCCAGCAGCTGGGCGTAGAGGGGCTTTTGCCGCAGCTCCTCCACCCCGGCGGCGTGGATGGTGGCCAGCAGGCGCACGCCGCAGCCGGCGGCCATGGAGACGGCCCGCAGGTCCTCCCGGACGGTGATCTCGTCCACGGCGATGATCTGGGGATTCATGGCCCGCAGCACAATGGGGATGGCCAACGCCTTGGGACAGGCGTCCAGCACGTCGGTGCGGGGGCCCACGTTCATCTGGGGCTCTCCCCGGACCATCACCGCCACCTCCCCCCGTTCATCGATGAGGGACACCCGCCGGGGACCGTATTCCCCCACCCCCTCGGAGAGCCGCCGCACCAGATCCCGCAGGAGCGTCGTCTTGCCGCCCCCCGGCGGGGAGAGGATCAGTGTGCTGGCAAAGTCCCCGTCCCGAAACAGCTGCTCCGCCACGCCGTCGGCAATCCCGATCTTCTCCCGGGCGATGCGCACCGCCGCAGAGGAGAGGTTCTTGAGGTTGGTGTTGGCCCCGTCCTTCATCACCGCCGTGCCGCAAAGGCCCACCCGGAAGCCCCCTCGGACAGAGAGATATCCCTCCCGCAGCGTCTCCGCCGCGGCGTACCGGGAGAACTCGGTGGCCAAATCGCACAGTGTCTCCAGCTCTTCCGGCTCTACCCGGACCTCCAGGGAGAGCTCCCCCGCTGGCAGGAGCACCGCCATGGGTTGTCCCGCCCGGAGGCGGAACTCCTCCGCCAGGGCCTTGCTCTCCTCCGGCAGGGCCATGGCCGCCTTTCGCAGCCGGACAGGCAAACAGGCTGCTGCCTCTTCGTAGCGCAGAATATTCAGATCCTTTTGCAAGGGACCTCCCCCTTTCTGATTGCTATACTCTATGAGAGGTTGTCCCCCGGTATGCTAGTTTTTCTCCTCTCCGAAAAATCACCCAAAAACGGAAAGTGTACTTGACATTATATTCCGCGTATGGTATGCTCGTTTACGGAAAGCGAGCTTTCCATACAGGAGGTGATCCCATTGAAAAACCGGCTGGAGGAGCTGCGGAAAGCCCGGGGGCTCCGGCAGGAGGAGCTGGCGGACGCGCTGGAGGTCTCCCGCCAGACCATCGGCTCATTGGAGAACGGGCGGTACAACCCCTCCATTCTGCTGGCGTTTAAGATTGCCCGGTACTTCGGGATGTCCATTGAGGAGATATTCATCTATGAGGAGGAAATCAAATGAGACGGAAAAAGACGCTGTATATTATTTTGATGGCCGCCGGCGCGGTTTTGCTGCTGGGGGCTCTGGCGGCCTGGAGGCTCTCCGCCCCGGACAAACTGGGCGGAATGCTCACCGGCGTGGGCTCCGGCCTGCTGGCCATGGGGTTTGCCAACTGGAGCTTCGCCCGGCGGGCGGAGAGAGACCCCGTCCAGATGCGGCGGGAGGAGATCGCGGCCAGCGACGAGCGGACCGTGGCCATCCGCCGCCGGGCCCAGGCGGTCTCCGGTGAGGTGCTGCAATGGGGCGTCATGACGGCGGCCTGGCTCTCCATCGGCTTTGGCGCGCCGCTGTGGATCACGCTGGCGGCGGTGGGCGTGTTTCTCGGAAAGTCCGTTCTGGAGCTGTACCTGATGGTCCGGTATCAACGGGAGATGTAAAAAATGTCCCGGTATCCCGCCCCGCAAGGCGCGAAAAGCCGTGCTTCCCCCTGCCGGCCTGGGATATCCTGTTGGCAGAAAAGAGTTGGAAATTATGAAAAGACGTACAGCCCTTATCATTTCAGCCGCCCTTTGTGCCTCTATTTGGGCGGCGGCCTGCATCCCCATCCGTCCGCGGTTTCACGAGGCGGCCTTTGACCCGTCCTTCCAGTACTATGACGCGGTCCGGGCGTACTTTGAGCGGCAAAAGGCCGCAGGACCGCCGGAGGGGGGCGCGGTCTATCTGTATACCGCGTCCAGTTTTGCCGGGAAAGAGCAGACTGTGCTCTTCTACCCTTGGGTGGAGACCAGCTTTCAGGACGTTGGAACAGCGGGCAGCTCTGACTGGTCTGTTGCCCTGCGCTTTTCCGTGTTCTCCTGGGACGGCAGGACCCTCACACCCTCTCAGGCGGCCCGCCCGGGCGACTCGGCCTGTGTGGTCCAGCCTGGCAAAAACACTGCGCTGACATCGCGCTGTTCCCCCGACTATACGGATGAAATCCCCCAGGCAATCTGGGGGAAAGACGACGCGCTGACTTTCCATGTTCACGCCTCCACAGAGGACTCCGCCGATTCCCCCAATGCGCCCACTGCGGCATCCGCCCGGTGGAGCGGGGAATTTTATGTCCGGCGAACACTCTGGCCCGCCGCGAGAGCTCCCTTTTCCGCGGCGGCGGAGGGCGTCTATCTGAGCAACAGAAAATAAAGAGAATGGGGAAAGGCCCGACGGGAGCATCCCGCCGGGCCTTTCCTGGCGCTTATGGCCGCCGCTCAGTTGTTGCAGCAGCTGCAAAAGCTCTTGGTATCCTCGTAGTTCTCCGGCATCCGCACGGTGTTGGGCGGGAAGAACTCGCCCACCGGGAAGGAGATGTTCCGGAAGATGCAGCAGGGGTCCTCCTTGTCGCTGCCGCAGGAGCACTCCTTGTCGGGCATGCAGTAGTCATACACGGGCACCAGCAGCTGGGAGTCCCGCTCCAGGCGCACGATGGAGAACTGCCCCAGCGTGACGTAGATGCGGCGGGAATCGTCCCCGCTGGAGAGCTCGCAGTCGAAGAAGCTGTTGACGAAAGACGGTACCTCGCACAGGTCGCAGTCGCAGTCCCGCTTGCCGCAGCAGTCCATGATTCGGGCGTCCAGCACGATGGGGTCCACGGCCTCCACCACGGCGATGGGGGCGTTGGCCCGCTTCACCATCTGGGCGTCGGGGCCGCCGGAGCTCATCTGAGAGGAGAAGATCTTGGCGTTCCCCTCGCTGCCGAACAGAATCACCCGCTTGTCAAACACGCACAGTCCCTCCACGGTGACCGGGGCCGGGCAGCTGAGGTAGGCCTGCAGGGTCACGGAGTAGAAAAAGCGCATATCCACGGTGTAGAAGCCCCGGTTGAAGCTGACGGGCTCCACATCCACATAGGTATAGAGCAGCTTGGCGGAGCCGCCCTTGACGGACAGGGCGCGGTTGATGACATCCACATACTGCATCTTGGGGTAGAACCGCAGGTCCTCAATGCAGTCCTTATCGCGGCAGGAATCATAGATCTTCCTGGTATGGATGCAAACTGCCTCCCGGATGCCGCCGAGATCCTCCACGGGACCGGGCATAACTTTCTCAGGCATTGCAATACCTCCTAATAAGTAGCTGGTGAAAGAAAAATTCTTTCAATCCAGTGTATGCCACCGCCCCCGGAGGGTGAAAAAAAGGCGCGCCGGTGCGGCGCGCCTTGTCAGCGGAGCTTATTCAAATGTCACCTGGCTGGTCTTGGGGCTGAGGATGCAGACGTAACTGTTCCCCTGCCCCAATGCCAGAAGCTGTCCGCTTTCCAGCGTGTAGACAAAGGGGCTGTTCCGATCCGCCTTGCTCCAGCGGATGGGCACGGCCCTGCCGCCGCAGAAGAACGTCCCCTCCCCCTCGCCGGTGAGGCGCACGTTCAACCGGCCCTCCGTGTCCCCGGAGATCACGGAGATGCCGGTCTCCAGCACCAACAGATTCGTCACGGCCACCTGCTCTCCCGTGCCGCCGTCCACGTATTCTTCGCCGTACTGGCTCACAAGGTACTTCCCGCCGGCCGCGTCGTAGTCAAAGACGCCGGTCTTATAGGCGGAGAATTTCACATTGACGTGCTCCGCCGGAGCGCCGCCCGCGGGAGTGCCGTCGGGCACAAAGGCTTGGGGATAGACATACCCCTCCCGGTGCTCCGTGCGGAGGCGGCCCGTCTCCAGATACTCCGCGATCTTCTCGCCGGAGGTCAGAAGGCTGTGCTCGTAGCCCTTGGTCTTTCGCCGCTCCTGGTCCCGCCAGAAGATCTTGGCGTCCTCAGTCCCCCGGACACCGTCCATATTGTCCACGCCCCAGGCGGGGATGTCCCGGTAGGCGCCGGGACTGCCGCCGGCATGGACGTACAGCGCGTCCAGCCCCAGGGCAAGCTCCAGATAGTAGGACCGGGCGGAGCGGACGCTGCCCAGGTTCCCCAGGCCCTCCAGGGACTGGTACACCGCCAGCATCCGGGTGATCCCGCCCTCGGCGCTCACCTCGTAGATGATGTCCGCCCGGGAGACGCCCAGCTGGGGCTGGGCCGCTTTCAAATTGTTGAGCATCACCGCCACAGGGCGGATATTCTCATACTCCGGTTCCATGGGCTCCCCCGTCAGCGGGTTGGTGCCGGAGGGAACGTAGGGCTCCGGCTCTTTCCCGGGCGCCTCCTCCGGCTCCTCCACGGGGGGAGGCGTGACCTGGGTCTCCGGCTCTGCCGGTCTTTTTTCTCCGCACCCCGTCAGGGCACAGATCATCCATACAGCCCAAAAGAGGGTCAGTGCCCGCTTTTTCATACGCTGTCGCCGCCTTTCCTCTGGTGGTTCCATGATAACAACCACCGCCCAAGCCGTCAAGGCAAAATTCTACAAATTTCGGGAATTTCACCCTATACAACCGGGGCGGAAATGCGGTATACTGAAGAGGACAACGCTGACCCACAGGAGGTGCCGCCATGGCCGGGTTTATCCACGACAAGCTGGAGATCAAATTTCTGATCCTCTACATTGCCGCCAGGGTGATCGAGCCCGTTCCCTTTGACACCATGCTGGATCTGACCATGTGCGACGAGGGCGTGGATTATTTTGACTTCTCCGAGTGTCTGCGGGATCTTGTAAAGACAGAACACTTGACAGTTTCTGACATCGGATTGTACGCCATTACGGAAAAGGGAGAGCGGAACAGCCAAATCTGCGAATCCAGCCTTCCCTACTCCGTCCGGCTGAAATGCGATAAGAATATCGGCGAGTGCAACCGCCTGCTGCGCCGCAAGAGCCAGGTCCGGGCCTCCTGCGAAAAGCGCCCCAACGGGACCTACTCGGTGAATCTCTCCCTGCGAGACGACGTGGGCAGCCTGATGGACCTGAAGCTGATGGTGGTCCGGGAGGATCTGGCGAATATTCTGGTGGAGCGGTTCCGCCAGGCGCCGGAAAAGACCTACAACGAGATTATCAGCGCCCTGCTGGCCGATGGAGCTGGTGAAACCTGACGAAAAACAGCCGAAACCAGCGATGTGAATTGTTCACATCGCTGGTTTCTTTTATATTGCGCAAATAGCACATTATATTGTCTATTTTACCACGACATTCTCTTCCCCGAGGACCTCCTGGGCCTCTTTCAGCAGCGCCTTGTGGAGCAGGACCCGGGTGCCGTAGACTTTTCGGGTGTCCGCCATGACCATCTTCACCTGGGTCTCTCCGGGGAACATACTGAACACCAGCTTCATGTGCCGCAAAGACACGTCATCCAGGCTGGGGAATTTCAGGTAGAGAATCTCTCCTTTCTCCAGCTTGTCCGTCGGCGGCCCGGCGAGCTGCTCCTGGGGCAGAGGCCCGGTGACGTTGGCCAGGGGATAGGCGCTGTCGCATATAACCTGGGGGGCTTTCTCGTCCCGGACGGACAGCTTGCCCTTTACCACCACCGCCTGGTTTTCCCGCAGGTAGGCGCCGCAGAGGTCCAGCGTCCTGGAAAAGCACAGCAGCTCGATGGAGGCGGTGTCGTCCTCCAGCGTCACATAGGCCATCAGGCTGTTGTTTTTGGTGGTCTTGGTCTTGCTGGAGGTAATGACCCCGGCCAGCACCACCCGCTGGTTGTCGGCAAACCGGGTGGGACCGCCCTCCTGGGCAAAGTCCGCCAGAATAGCGCCGATGGCGGGGGCGCGCAGCGCCTGCACCTGCCTGCGGTACTGGTCCATGGGGTGCCCGGAGAGATAGAGCCCGGTGGTCTCCTTTTCCATGGTCATCAGCTGCTGGGCGGTGAACTCCGGGATGTCCGGCAGGCGGATTCGCTTGGGCGCGGACTGGCCTCCGGAGGCCCCCATGGAGAAGAAGTCCATCTGGCCCTCCACGTTGTCCCGCCGCTGGGCGGCGGCGGCGTCCATGATCCCCTCGTAGACCTTCATCAGCTGGGAACGGCGGGCCCCGGTGCTGTCGAACGCCCCGGCGCGGATCAGGTTCTCCACCGCCCGCTTGTTCATGTCCGCCCCCTGCATCCGCTGGCAGAAGTCGTGGAGGGAGTCAAAGGGGCGGTTCTCCCGCTCCCGCATCACCGCCTGGATGAAGCTCCGGCCAATGTTCTTGATGGCCACCAGGCCAAACCGAATGCCCCCCTCCTCCACGGTAAAGCAGTCGGCGGAGCGGTTGATATCCGGCTGCAGCAGGGCGATACCGCAGTCCCTGCACTCGTTGATGTACCCCGCCACCTTGTCGGAGTTGTCCAGCACGGAGGTCAGCAGCGCCGCCATGTACTCCTTGGTGTGGTGGCACTTGAACCAGGCCGTCTGATAGGCCACCACCGCGTAGCTGACGGCGTGGGCCTTATTGAAAGCGTACTCGGCGAAATCGTAGATCTTGTCGTAGATCAGCTGGGCTGTGGACTCGGAGATCCCGTGGGCCAGACATCCTGTAATGTTTCTCTCCCTGTCACCATGCAGGAACGCCTCCCTCTCTTTCTCAATGTCCTTGACCTTTTTCTTGCTCATGGCCCGGCGCACCATGTCCGCCTGGCCCAGGGAGTATCCCGCCAGCTCCTGGAAGATCTTGATGACCTGCTCCTGGTAGACGATGCACCCGTAGGTGTTGGAGAGGATGGGCTCCAGCAGCGGGTGGTCGTAGCGGACTTTCTCCGGATGGCCGGCGCACTCCAGAAATTGGGGGATGGAGTCCATTGGGCCGGGGCGGTACAGCGCGATGATGGCGGTGATGTCCTCGATGCTCCGGGGCTTCAATCCCACGCACACGCCGGTCATCCCGGCGGACTCCATCTGAAACACGCCGGAGGTCTTGCCGGCGGAGAGCATCGCATAGGTCTCCGGGTCGTCCTCCGGCACGTCCTCCAGCCGAAAGCCCGGCTGCTCTCTCTGGAGGATCTTCACCGCGTCGTCCAGCACCGTCAGGTTCCGCAGGCCCAAAAAGTCCATCTTAAGCAGGCCCAGCTCCTCCAGGGTGGTCATGACGTACTGGCAGACCACGGACTCGTCGTTCTTGGCCAGGGGCACGTACTCGTAGACGGGCCGCCGGGTGATGACCACGCCGGCGGCGTGGGTGGAGGCGTGGCGGGGCATCCCCTCCAGCGCCTTGGCGGTGTCGATAAGGTGCTTCACCTGCTCGTCGGTCTCGTACAGCTCCCGCAGCGACCGGGAGAGGCGCAGCGCGTCGTCCAACGTGATGTGCAGCGCGCCGGGTCCTGCCGGTACCTGCTTTGCGATCTGGTCCACGTCGGCGTAGGGCATGTTCATCACCCGGCCCACGTCCCGGATGACGCCCCGGGCGGCCAGGGTGCCGAACGTGACGATCTGGGCCACATGGTCGTCGCCGTACTTTTGGCGGACGTAATCCACCACCTCGCCCCGACGGGTGTCGCCGAAGTCCATGTCGATATCCGGCATACTCACCCGCTCCGGGTTCAAAAACCGCTCGAAGTACAGGTCGTACTTTACCGGGTCGATGTCGGTGATGTAGAGGCAGTAGCTGACCATAGACCCCGCCGCACTGCCCCTCCCCGGCCCCACGGGGATGCCGGCGCCCTTGGCAAAGCGCACGAAGTCGGAGACGATGAGGAAGTAGTCCGTAAAACCCATCTTCTCGATCATGTTCTGCTCGTACTCCAGCTGGGCCCGGTGGCTGGCATCTTCGCCGTACCGGGCCAGGTAGCCCTCGTCACAGAGCTTTTTCAGGTAGGAGAAGCTGTCATAGCCCTCCGGCAGCTGGAACTCCGGCAGGTGGTACTTGCCGAAGGTGAACTCCAGATTGCACATCTCCGCAATCTTAGCGGTATTCTCCATCGCGCCCTCGTACGCGCCGAACAGCGCCTCCATCTCCGCCTCACTGCGGAGGTAGAAGTTCTGGGGCTCGTAACGCATCCGGTTCTCGTCGTCCAGCGTCTTGCCGGTCTGGATGCAAAGGAGCACGTCGTGGGCCTCTGCGTCCTCCTTTCGGAGGTAGTGGGCGTCGTTGGTGCAGACCATGGGCAGTCCCGTCTCCTCATGGATCCGCAGGATCCCCCGGTTCACCACAGTCTGATCCCGGATGCCGTGGTCCTGGAGCTCCAGATAGAAGTGGTCCGGCCCGAAGATCCCGCTGAGCTCCAGGGCGTACTGCTTGGCGTTTTCGTACTCGCCGTTTCGAAGCCTCCGGGGAATCTCCCCGGCGAGACAAGCGGACAATGCCACAAGGCCGCCGCTGTACTTCCGCAAAAGCTCCAAATCCACCCGGGGGCGGTTGTAGAAGCCCTCCGTCCAGGCCATGGAGACCATGTAGGAGAGGTTCCGGTACCCCTCCTCGTTCTCGCACAGCAGCACCAGGTGGCGGCTCTCGGCGTCAAACTCGTGGAGCTTGTCGAACCGGGTGCGGCCCTGGGGGGCCACATAGACCTCGCAGCCGATGATGGGCTTGATCCCCTCCGCCTTACAGGCCCGGTAGAAGTCGATGACGCCGTACATGACGCCGTGGTCGGTGATGGCGCAGGCGTTCTGGCCCATGGACTTGACAATTTTGGGCAGATCCCGGATGCGGCAGGCGCCGTCCAGCAGGCTGTATTCCGTATGGACGTGCAGATGAACAAAGGACATGGCACACCTCCTGAAAATCGGTCCGGGTCTTCCCTACAGTCCCTCCGCCAGCTCCATCAGCTTTCGCAGCCGGTGGTTCAGGCAGGACTTGGTCACCGGCGGGTCGCAGATCTCCGCCAGCTCGGAAAGGGGCAGCTCCGGATTCTCCAGCCGCAGCTCCGCCGTCCGGCGGAGCTTGTCCGGCAGCTGGTCCAGCCGCCCCGACATCTGGAGCTTTCGGATGGTCTCCGCCTGCTTCTGGGCGGCCTCCACGGCCTTGTCCAAATTGGCGTTGTCGCAGTTCAGCCGCCGGTTTACGCTGTTGCGCAGGTCCTTTTCCATCTTGGCGGACATCACCTGCATGGAGGCCACCGGCGCGCCGATAAACGTCAAAAAGTCCTCGATCTGGTCGCTCTGCTTGAAGTAGGTCACAAAGCTTCCATTCCGGGCGATGCTCTTGGGGGGATAGCCGCACTCCCGCAGCAGCACCTCCAGCTCCCGGCTGGCCTGGAGGTGAGAGGTGGTCAGCTCCAGGTGGTAGCGCTTCAGGGGGTCGATGGCGCTGCCGCCGGCGAAGAAGCATCCCCGCAAAAAGGACCCCCGGCAGCAGCTGTCCTCCAGCAATCCGAAGTTGATGTGGAGCACCAGGTTCTGCATGGGGTCGTAACCCATGAGGTTGATGATCCGGTCCAGCTTCTTCCGCTCCGTGATCTGAAAGACCATCTTCCCCTGCCCCTCCCGGATCTCCTCCGGCCGCCGGTCAAACTGGAGGCTGAACGCCCGCTGGAAGAGCTTTGGAAGCCGGGCGGCAAGGTTGGGGTTCTCCGTGATGATCCGGACCTCCGTGGAGTTGAACGTGTTGCAGTAGAGTAATATCCCATAAGCCTCCGCCCGGGCGCAGCACAGCTTTTGCACGGGGAGACGGCACAATTCATTTTTCGTATCGTAGGAAAAAGACATCCGTCACCCTCCGTCCAAAATGGTGCACGGCCGTTTACTTTTGCCGCTCTTTCTTATACACGCTGTCCCCGAAGCGGCTTCCGGCGATCCGGACGCCCCGCTCCGCGTGGAGCAGCATCAGCTCCCGGGCCAGGTGGACCGGGTGGTGGCGGACGTAGCCGTCCTCCACCATGGCGACGGGTCGGTTGATCACCTCCACCCCCAGGGCGGCGCAGGCATCCACATCCGCCCGCAGGGGCTCCGCCCCCTCCTCCGCGTACCGGGCGGCCACGGCCTTGGGAATGGGTGAGGAATTGCACAGGCAGATATCCACCAGTCCCGGGGCGGAGTGGTGGAAGATGGCGGCGATATGGTCGGAGACCGTGTATCCCTCCGTCTCCCCCTCCTGGGTCATGACGTTGCCCACATAGATCTTCAGGGCGCTGGAGGCCTGAATGGTCTCCACGATGCCGTCCACCAGGAGATTGGGGATAACGCTGGTGTAGAGGCTCCCGGGCCCCAGGACGATCATATCCGCCCGGCGCAGGGCGGTGATGGCCTCCGCCAGGGCTTTGGGGTGCTCCGGGAGCAGCCGCACCTGCTTGATGCGGCAGTCCTCCCGTTTTTTGCAGTAGAAGATCTTGGACTCCCCTACCACGCTGGCGCCGTTTTCAAACTCCGCCTCCAGCTGCACGTCCGCCGTGGTCACCGGCAGCACCCGGCCTGTGATGGCCAAAACCTCGCTCATGCGGCTCACCGCCGCGTCAAAGGAGGGGGAGATGCCGTTCAGCGCCGCCAGAAAGAGGTTGCCGAAGCTCTGGCCCGCCAACGCCCCTTCGGTGAACCGGTAGTGCATCAGCTGGCTCATCAGCGGCTCCGTGTTGGCCAGGGCCTCCATGCAGTTGCGGATGTCGCCGGGCGGCGGCATTCCCAGGTCCTGGCGCAGCATCCCGGAGCCGCCGCCGTCGTCCGCCACCGTGACGATGGCGGAGATATTCTCTGTGTACTGCTTCAGGCCCCGCAGCATGGTAGAAAGGCCGTGGCCGCCGCCGATGACGGCCACCCGCGGTCCGTACTCCCTGGGGACATGGTAGGATACTCGCTGTTCCATGGTCTCTCCTTCCAGCTCAAGCCTCTGAAACGTCCTGCCGGCGGCGCCAGAGGCGTACTTGCAGGGTCATCGCCGCGGCAGAGATCAAAAGCCCGCCAATAAAAAGGGCCAGTTTCCCGTACATACGGCTGGGGCGCACATCAGCAGGATCACCGCGGTGAGAAACAGGGTCAGCCCCAAAAGGGCAAAGCCAAAAAGCGCTTTGTTCCAATGCCGCATACGAGATCCCGTCCCTTTCCAACGTCAGATATTTCCCCGGACCGCGGTCTCTATCCGCCCCGGCCCATATCCCGGTGGTTCTCTGTCACCTGATAGCCCTGTTTGCGGATGAACTGCGCCAAAGCGTGGGTCACCGCCACGGAGCGGTGATGGCCGCCGGTACAGCCCACAGCGATGACCAGCACCGCCCTGCCCTCCTCCGCGTACAGAGGCAGGGTGAACGCCATCAGCTCCTCCAGCCGCCGGAGATACCCCTGGGTCCGCTGGAAGCTGAACACGTATTCGGCCACCTCCCGGTCCAGTCCGGTCTTGGGCCGCAGCTCCTGAATGTAAAAGGGATTGGGCATGAACCGCACGTCCAGCACCACGTCCGCCTCCATGGGCAGGCCGTACTTGAAGCCAAAGGACGTGACGCTGACCGTCATGGCCCCCTTTTCCGCCCCGCTTCCAAAGAGGCGCAGCAGCTCTCCCCGCAGCTGGGCGGTGGAGAGCCGGGAGGTGTCGATCACATAGTCCGCCCGCTGCCGCACCGGCTCCATGACCTCCCGCTCCCGGTGGACAGCCTCCTCCAGGGAGCAAACCTGGCTGCTGAGGGGGTGGCGGCGGCGGGTCTCCTTGTAGCGCTTGATGATGGTCTCCGGCGAGGCGTCCAAAAACAGCATCCGGCAGCTGGACTCCATGGTTTTCAGCTGGTCCAAAACGCCGAACAGCTCCACGGGGGAGCTGCCGGTCCGCACGTCGTACACCAGGGCCACCCGGTCATAGCGGCTGCTGGCCCCCGCGCAGAACTCCGCAAATTTCAAAATCATAGCGGCGGGCATATTGTCGATGATATAGAAGCCCATGTCCTCCAGATAGGACGCCGCCTTGCTCTTGCCGCCTCCGGAGAGGCCGGAGATAATCAAGACATCCATCAAAATCCCCTCTCCTCTCACCGCTCCAGGATCCGGACCTCCGGCTCCAGGCGGACGCCGGTCTCCTCCAGTACCCGCGACTGTACCTGCCGGATCAGCTCCAGCACGTCAGCGCCGGAGGCCCCGCCCCGGTTGATGACAAAGCCCGCGTGCTTCTCGCTGACCTGGGCGCCGCCCACGCTCAGCCCTTTCAGCCCGCACTGTTCAATCAGCGCCCCGGCGAAATGGCCCTCCGGCCGCTTGAACGTGCTGCCCGCGCTGGGGTACTCCAGGGGCTGGCTGGCCTTTCGCTTTGCCGTCAGCTCCCGCATCCGCTCCCGGATGGCCGCCGGGTCCCCGCTGGACAGGCGGAACACCGCGTGGAGCGCCGCCGCCTCCGGACAGTCCGCCAGCAAGCTGTGCCGGTAGGAAAAGCGCATCTCCGCCCCGGGCACAAGCCGGACGCCCTCCTCAGGGAACAGGACGGACACGCTCTCGGTCACCCGGCCCATCTCCCCGCCGTAGGCCCCGGCGTTCATATACACCGCCCCGCCCACGCTGCCGGGGATGCCGTGGGCAAACTCCAGCCCCGTCAGGCCCTGCCTGCAGGCGAACTCCGCCGCCTGGGCCAGCGCGGCCCCGCTCTCCGCCAGAACGGTGCCCGGTTCCGCTCCGGCCTCCACCCTGCGCATTCCCCCCGTGGCGATCACCAGGCGGTCCAATCCATCGTCGGGGGCCAGGAGGTTCGTGCCGTTGCCGATGAGCAGCGGACGCGCCCCGCACTCCCGGGCAAAGGACCAGAGCAGCACCAGCTGCTCCCCCCGCTCCGGAAAGGCCATCCGCCGGGCGGGACCGCCCACCCGGAAAGAGGTGTGCCGCGCCATAGGCTCCTCCGCCGTGATCTTAAGATCCGGCAGATAGTCCGCCGCCCACTTGTCAAGCTCTCTCACCCAGTCCATCCACGGACCTCCCAATTCTCAAATAATGGTCACATGACGCGGCCCAGGAACGCCGCGCCGATGATGCCGGCGTCGTTGCCCAGCTCCGCCCGGAGGATTTTCGTCGCCCGACCGCCGTGGCTGGAGAAGCTCTCCCGGGCCACAATCTCCCGCAGGGGCTCCAGCAGCAGGCGGTCCGGCGCCGCCGCCACGCCGCCGCCGATGGCGATGGCCTCGGGGCGGACCACGTTGATGAGACTGACGATACCGTCCGCCAGGTCCTCCACGTACTCCCGGCACACCTCCAGGGCGGCCTCGTCGCCCTGCTCCGCCGCCAGGAAAGCCGTCCGGCCCTCCACGCCGCCGTGCTCCTGGGCGATGGCGTGCAGAGAGCTCTCCGGCCGGCACTCCATGACCTCCTTGGTCAGACGGATCAGGCCGGTGGCGGAGGCGTACCGCTCCCAGCAGCCGTAGCGGCCGCAGTTGCACAGCTCGCCGCCGCGGCGCATCACAATATGACCCGCCTCACTGGAGAGGGCGCCGCCCCGGAGCTTTCCGTTCAGGATCAGTCCCACGCCGATGCCGGTACCCAGGGTCACGACGCCAAAGTCCTCCGTCCCCCTGCCCGCGCCGCAGAAAAACTCCGCCACGGCGGCGCAGTCCGCGTCGTTGCCCAGCAGCAGCGGCAGGTCCATGTACTGCCGGAACAGCCGCTCCAGGGGGACGTTCTCCATGGGGATGTTGGTGGTGAAGAGCACATCGCCGCCGGAGACCGCCCCGGGCAGGCCGATGCCCACGTACTCGGCTTGCTCCCCCTCCGGCAGTACCGCCCGGGAGAGCTCCGCCAGCGTCCTGGCGAAGTCCTCCGGTCCCCGGAAGTCCAGGGGGATCCGCTTGACCTGTAAAATACTCCCCTCGCCGTCCACCAGGCCGGCCTTCAGGTTCGTTCCACCCACGTCAATACCGATATACATATCTTTTCCTCCGTTTATACCTGTATAGTCAGAGCGCCGGAAAAAAACTCCGGAATCAACCGATCTTCCCGCTTCCCAGGTCCGCCCGCTGGTCCACCCGGCGGGCCAGCTCCTCCGCCGCGTTGAAGCCCAGGCGGCGCTGGCGGTTGTTCATGGCCGCCACCTCCACGATGCTGGCCAGGCTCCGCCCCGGGCGCACCGGGATGGTGACGCAGGGCACCCGGACGTCCAGAATGTCCACGAAGTGGTCCTCAATGCCCAGGCGGTCGTAGAACTTCGTGTTGTCCCACTGCTCGAAGTTGACCACCAGGTCCAGCTGCGCGTCGTTTTTGATGGACCGCAGGCCGAAGAGCTGCCGCACGTCGATGACGCCGATGCCCCGCAGCTCGATGTAGTGCCGGATTACCTCCGGCGCGGTGCCCATCAGGCCGCCGGAGAATTTTCGGATCTCCACCGCGTCGTCCGCCACCAGACGGTGGCCCCGCATAATCAGCTCGATGGCCACCTCGCTCTTGCCGATGCCGGAGTCCCCGGTAATCATCACGCCCTCGCCGTGGACGTCCAGCAGTACGCCGTGCCGGGTGACGCAGGGGGCCATCACCCGGTTCAAAAGCTCGATGGTCTGGCTGGTGAAGTCCACGGTGGTCTCCTTGGTGCGCAGCAGCGTCCGCCCGTGCTGCCGGGCGCTCTCCAGGCACTCCGGAAAGCAGTCCAGCTCCCGGGCGATCACCAGCGCCGGGATGTCGTAGAGGAAGAAATCGTCAAAGCACTTCCGCCGCGCCTCCTCCGGCAGGCCCTTGAGGTACATGACCTCCGCCTTGCCGATCACCTGGAGACGCATGGGGTCGAAATAATCGTAAAATCCCTGGAACTGCAGACCGGGGCGGTTCACATCCGTAATCGTCAGCCGTGTGGTATCGTAATCCCGGCCCTTGTTCAGGACCTCCAGATGAGATAAATTCACAAATTCCGCCAGTTTCAAGCCAGCGCTCATAACAAAGCCCTCCGTTTCCGGCGCGTGGTTGGCGCGCCGATCCCGCCCCGCCGGAAAGGCCGGGGCAGGACCGTGAAAATCAACGCTTTCATTATACATGGATTTCTCAGATTTCGCAATACTTTCCAAGCATCCGGCGGAAAATTTGCGCCCCCGCCGTCCCGGCGGTCCGGCGGGCCGCCGGGGGCTTCCCCGGGCGCAAAAACAGCCGCCATACAGCGGCTGTCTCCACATATTTGAACGGCGCGTCACAGTGATTTCAGCGCCCGAATCTCCTCTTCCGTTAAGTACCGCCACGATCCGCTGCGGAGCGTCCCCAGGGACAACGTGTGCTCCCGCACCCGGCGCAGCCGCCGGACTGACAACCCGCAGGCGGCGCACATCCGCCGCACCTGCCGGTTCTTACCCTCGTGGATGGTGACGGACAGCTCCGCCGTCCCTCCGGAGCACCGCAGCACCGACACCTGGGCGGGGCGGATGGCCTCCCCCTCCAGATCCCGCAGGGCGGACAGGCGCTCCGCCGCCCCCTCCAGCGCCCCGGAGACCGAGACGTGGTATGTCTTGCTGACCTCATGGCTGGGATGGGTCATCCGCTGGGCCAGCGCCCCGTCGTTGGTCATCAGCAGCAGTCCCTCGGAGTTCAGGTCCAGCCGGCCCACCGGGTAGACCCGGGCGCCGCATCCCTTTACCAGATCCGCCGCCGTGGGGCGGCCCTTTTCATCGGAGAGGGTGGTCACATAGCCCCGGGGCTTGTTCAGCATCAGATAGACCGGCGGGGCCTTGGCGCCCAGAGGGCGGCCGTCCAGGCGGATCTCATCCCGCTCCGGGTCCGCCCGCTGGCCCAGAGCCGCCGGCAGGCCATTGACCGTCACCCGTCCGGCGGTGATATAGCCCTCCGCCGTCCGCCGGGAGCAGACGCCCGCGGCGGAGAGGACCTTTTGCAGCCGTTCCTCCATCTCTCATCCATCCTCACAGCCCCTCTTTCAGGGCGCTCATGGCGGACTTTACCTCCGGCGGCACCGTCCTGCCGCACAGCAGCGCCACACGGCCGACTTCCACGCCGTCCAGGGTGAAAACCGCCTGTCCCACCGCCGTGCCAGCCAGCACCGGCGCGGTCAGGGGCCTGTCCAGTTCGATCCGCGTCTCCAGCCGCTCCCCCGCCCCCACGGGCCAGGAGAAGCCGGACGCCGCCGTCAGCGGCACCGCGGCGGAGACGCCGCCCTGGACCACCGCCGTGTCCACCGCCTGCCCCGGCACCGCCGCCCGCCGGGCCGGATAGGCGGAAAATCCGTAGTCGAAGAGCGCCTGGTGGTCCGCCCAGTCGTTTCCGTCCTGGAGCGTCACCGCCACCAGCCGCTGCCCGCTCCGCTCCGCGCAGCTGACCAGCGTCCGGCCCGCGGCCCGGGTGTAGCCGGTCTTTAAGCCGATGCAGCCGTCCATGCTGCTCAAAAGCTTGTTGTGGTTGGTCATAGTGCGCCCGCCGATATGGACGGTCCGGGTGGAGGCAATGCGCACCAGCGTCTCGTTTTCCACCGCCGCTCGGGCCAGGCGGGCCATGTCTCTGGCGGTGGAGTAGTGGTCTTCATGGTCCAGGCCGTTGGGGTTGGCAAAGGAGCTGTGCTCCATGCCCAGCTCCGCGGCGGTCTCGTTCATCAGCGCCACAAATCCCGCCTGAGAGCCGCCCACGTGGTCCGCGATGGCCACGGCGGCGTCGTTCCCGGAGCAGAGCAGAAGTCCGTAGAGCAGCGCTTCCAGCGTCAGCTGCTCCCCCTCCTTGAGGTACATGGAGGACCCCTCGGTCAGCGTGGCCTCCCGGCCCACCGTCACCACGTCCCCCAGGTTTCCCTCCCGGATCGCCACCAGCGCCGTCATGATCTTGGTGGTGCTGGCGATCAGCATCTTCGCGTCGGCGTTTTGCTCGTAGAGCACCCGCCCGCTGTCCGCGTCCACCAAAATGGCGGAGGCGGCGGAGGTGCTCACCGCGCCCGCCTTACAAGGGAAAATACTATACACCAACAGCACCGCAGTCAGGCAGCAGAGTATCCGTTTTGGCAAGAACCATCACCTCGTCTTTCACGGTGATGGTAGTATACCCCCATTAGTCCAAATCTTTATCTTCTTTTTTGTCGAAAAATTTTTCCACACGGTCCAGGACGCCCGGCACCATCTCCACTACCCGGTCCACCGTGGACACCGGCGGCACCGCCACCGGCAGTACCCGGGTCACACCGTCCTTAATGACCAGAAACGCCACCGGCGCGATGTTCACCCCCGCGCCGCTGCCGCCGCCGAAGCTCTTGGGCTGTACCTTTCCATAGTCCCCGCCGCCGCAGCCAAAGCCCATGCTGACCTTGGAGATGGGGATCAACGTCACGCCGTCCGGCGTGGTGATGGGCTGGCCCACGATGGCGTTGGTGTCCGCCATCTCCCGGACCTTCTCCATGGCCGAGCGCATCAGGTCGTTGAGGGGGTTTTTCTTTTCCATGTTGTTCTCCATATTGAAACCGTCCTTCCCTTATGCGGTCCCGGACGCCGCCGGCGCGGGCCGCTGCTTCTCTTCTTTCCGATGTCTTCTCATGTAGTGCAAAAGCCACCGCAGGGCCGGGATCCCGATCCCGAAGCCCACGGCCAGGGCCGTGCCGATGCGGATCGCAGCGCCCACGCTCCCCTCTGTCCGGCTCTCCTCCGCGTCAAAATCCACCTCTATATGGATGCGGGGGTCCGGGATGTCCAGCAGCCGCTCCAGCTGCGGCATTCCTGTCCAGACGGCGGCGTTCAGCTCTCCGTAGAGCTTCGCGGCCGCGGCCGGGTCCTCTCTTCCGCCCAGGATCAGCGACAGCCGCAGCGGCTCCACGCGGATGCCCCGGCGGGTGCGGGCCAGGGCCCGTTTCAGCGGGGGAAGAAGCGTCCGCACCGCGTCCCGGATCTCTTCTAAAGAGGGCTTGGAGGGGGACTTTTTTTCCTCTTCTCCGCCGTCCCGGGCAGTTTCGTCTTTCTTCTTCGGGGGCTTTTTCTGTCTCTCCCTGCCGGGGACAACCTGAAAGCGGAACCATCCCAGCTTCACATCCACCCGGAGCGCGTCCCCCAGTGTGACCAGCACACCGGCACGGGTCCGGCACAGCAGCAGGATCAACAGCGCCAGAATGCCCAACACCCAGCGCCACACCATCGCTCAGCCCTCCTCTCCATAACAGGCGGTTCTCCTCTTGCCGCGGCGGCGCCCTACGCCTCCTCCGGCGGAACGTCTCCCTCCGGCGGCAGCAGGCTCTCCTCCTCCGGTTCGCCCTCCGCATCCACCACCTCGCCGTTTTCGTTGAGGCGCATCTGCCCCTCCACGCCGAAGTCCGGCAGCTCCGGCAGATCCTCCAGATTGGTCAGGTGGAACGCCCGGAGAAACTGCCGGGTGGTGCGGTACAGGTGGGGCCGCCCCGGCACCTGGAGCCGTCCGCACTCCTCGATCAGCTTTCGGTCCAGCAGCAGGCTCATGGTATAGGAGCTGTCCACGCCCCGGATCTGGTCCACATAGGCCCGGGTGGTGGGCTGGTAGTAGGCGATGATGGTCAGCACCTCCAGCGCCGGCTGGCTGAGCTTGGCGGGCTTGCGGATCTCAAAGGCCCGACGGATGGCGTCGGCGTGGTCCGGCGCGGAGCACAGCTGCCAGCTGTCCTCAATATGCAGCAGCCGGATGCCCCGGCGCTCGTAGGCGTAGTAGTCCATCAGGCGCTGCAAAGCCTGTTCCGCCGCGGGCCGCTCCAGCTCCAGGGCCACGCAGATTCGCTCCGTCTGCACCGGTTCGCCGGAGGCAAACAAAATCGCCTCTACGGCGGACTCGATCTCTTTATTCTCCAAGGTCTCCAAGTCTGTTCCTCATTTCCAGTATATTGATAATTACAGCTATTATAGTGTCAAATCATCTGGCCACTCGCCCTCCTGCCGGACAGTGCACTCTGTCTCGGAGCCCGCCAGATGCAGGACGTGGGCGCGGCAGAGCTCCAGTACGGCCAAAAACGTGGCCACCACCTCGCTGCGGCTGCGGTTCCCCCGGAAGAGCATCCGGAAATGGGTGGCGCCGAACCGCTTAAGCCGCTGCAAGATATCCCGGGCCTTGCTCTCCACCGGGTAGGGCTCATGCTGGACGATGTCCTCAAAGGCCGTCCTGGGCGGCGGCAGCTTCCGCTCCGCCCGATTCTGGATCTCCGCCATGGCCAATATCAGATCCGCCTGGGCGTGGTCGTACTCATAGATCTTTCCCCGCTTCACGCTCTCCGGAGGGCGGGTCAGGATGTTCCGGCCGAACTCGCTCATGGGCTGCAGCTGCTCCGCCGCCGCCTTGACCTGGACGTACCGCTCATTCCGGCGGCGCTCCTCCAGGGACTGAATCAGGGCGTCCATCTCGCTCTGGGCCTCCTCGTCCTCGATCGACAGGAGCATCCGGGTCTTGATGTACACCAGATGGGAGGCCATGGTGACAAACTCGCTGGCCACCTCCAGATCCATGCTCTGCCGGGCCGCCAGCCACTCCAGGTACTGGTCGCAGATCAGGGAGATGGAGATGTCCTGGATCTCCATTTTGTTCTTGCCCAGCAGGAACAAAATCAGGTCCAGCGGCCCCTCGAAGTCCTGCATCTCCTCCTTGGAGCGGACCACCTTTTCCAGTTTGAATACAGGATTTTCCAAAGCCGCACCTCAGTAAAACAAATTAAACAATCCGCCGTACACGGCCATGATGCCCCGGCTGATCACCGCGCTCCCCACGCCGGTGAAAGAGAGCAGAATCAGCGCCAGCATCCCGTAGCGCTCATAGCGCATGATGCGAAAATACGCCTCGTCCGGCAGCAGGGCCCCCAGGACCTTGGCCCCGTCCAGCGGCGGGATGGGCACCAGGTTGAAAAGCCCCAGTCCCACGGACAGCGGCGCCAGCGTGTAGAGGCAGAACAGAAACACGGCGTTCAGCGCCGGGTGATAATACCCGGAAAGGTAAATCACTTTACTGATTCCGATTGCCAAGGCCGCCAGCAGGAGGTTAGACACGGGCCCCGCCAGAGCGGTCAGGGCCATTCCCCGCTTGGGGTCCTTAAAATACCGGGGGGCCACCGGCACGGGCTTTGCCCAGCCGAAGCCCACGGCGAACATCATCAAAAGGCCAAACCAGTCGATGTGCCGCAGGGGGTTCAGGGACAGGCGGTGCCGGGACTTGGCGGTGGGGTCCCCCAGGGCGCAGGCCGCCAGGCCGTGGCAGGTCTCGTGCACCGTCAGGCACAGCAAAACCGCCGCCATCCGCGCCGCGGCGTCTCCCAGGGAGCCGAAATCCAAAGCGTGAAACAAATTTTCCAGGTAGTGCAGCATAGGGCCTCTCCCGTCGCCAAAGGCTAAAATACAGAGACATTATAGCAAACATCCGCGGAAAATACAACCCGTTGATCCAATTTATGGAATGCGGCGGCAATAGGCCAGTTCCTCTACCGCCTTTCCGCCGATCACGTCGGCCCGGCAGACGCCGCTGCGCTGAAAGCCCATTCGCTCATAGAAAGCCCTGGCCCGCCGGTTTTCCTCCAGCACCCATAAAAAGATGTTCCGATACCCCTGGTCCGCGAGGGCCGAAACCGCCGCCTCCAGCAGCGGCCCTCCGCAGCCCCGCCCCATGTACGACGGCAGGAGGTAGAGAGACACGATCTCCCCCCAGCCGTCAAACTCCCAAAACCGGGAGGCACAGCAGCAGGCGGCGCCGATATACCGCCCGCCGTCCAGCATCACCAGGTGGATCCTGTCGCTGAAATCCAGGCCGGAGACCCACCGCCCCGCCGGAATCCGCTCCAGATACTCCCGGGTCAGGATATCCCGGTAGACGTACTTCCAGCTGGCCTCGTAGATTTCGCTGACGGCAAGACGGTCGTCCCCCTCGTTTAAAGATCGGATCTCCACAGCGTCTCACTCCCCGTCTTTGTCCCCTCTCCTCAGCTCAATGCCCAGGACGGTGTCCCGGAAGCCCGCCATCAGCTTCTGATAGGAGGCGATGCCGTAGGCGTCCTTGGGCCAGCGGGCGGCCCACTCCTCCCGGAGGAACTCGCAGAGCTCTTGACACAGCGGCTCCGGCAGCTCCAGCAGCATGGGGGTGAGATAGTCCACCGCCATCTGCTTCTCCGCCACCCGCACCGCCGCCCGGTTCCAGGGGCGCTGGCGCTTCCATCCCGCCGCAATGCCGTCCAGGATCTCCCCGGCCAGAGGGCGGAGGCCCTCCTCCCCCGCCTCCCGCGCGGCCTCCAGATAGCAGGGGCCAAACCGGTCCGTGTAGGCCTGAAACGCCTTTTCGTATGTCCGCCTGCGAAAATCGTCCATCCAGGGCCTCGTCTCCTGCACGGCCCGGCAGAGCATCTCCAGATCCATGGCTTGACCTCCTGGTTTTCAAAATTCCTGTCTCACAGGCTTTACAACCATTGGAAGAACAGGTATGATAAAGACAGCTCCACATTCCGGGAGGTCTCTATGCGGGAATTTACCATCGGAAAAAACGACGCCGGACAGCGGCTGGACCGCTTTGTGGCCAAGAATCTGCCCCTGCTGCCCCCCGCCCTGCTGCAAAAGTACATCCGCCTCAAGCGGATCAAGGTCAACGGCAGGGGGTCCAAGCGGGACGCGCGGCTGAACACCGGCGACGTTTTACAATTATATATCAACGATGAGTTCTTTGACAAGCCCAATGAGGAAAATCTCTTTCTGACGCTCTTCCAGCCGAAGCTCACCATCGTCTACGAGGACGAAAACCTCCTGCTGGCGGACAAGCGCCCCGGGCTGGTGGTCCACGCCGACGAGACGGAGAAGGTCAACACCCTCATCAACCACATCCAGGCCTACCTCTACCAGAAAAAGGAGTGGAATCCCAGGCGGGAGAACGCCTTTACCCCGGCCCTGTGCAACCGCATCGACCGGAACACCGGCGGCATCGTCATCGCCGCCAAGAACGCGGAGACCCTGCGGATCATCAACGAGAAGATCCGGGATCACGAGCTGGAGAAGTCCTACCTCTGCGTCACGGTGGGACGCCCCAAACCCGCCGCCGGGAAGATCGAGGGCTTCCTCTTAAAGGACGAGGCGAAAAAGCAGGTCTCCTTCTACCGCCGCCCGGTGCCCGGGGGCCGCAGCGCCGTGACGCTGTATGAGACCCTGGAGACCCGGGGGGAGCTCTCCCTGGTGGAGTGCCGCCTCCTCACCGGCCGCACCCACCAGATCCGGGTCTCCATGGCGGAGATCGGCTGTCCCCTGCTGGGGGACGGCAAGTACGGCAGCGGCGATGTAAACCGGCGCTACCGCGAGACCCGCCAGGCGCTGTACTCCTACAAGCTGGCTTTCCCCCTCCCCACGGACGCGGGAATCCTGAACTACCTGCGGGGCAGGGAGTTCACGGTCGACCACGTGCCTTTTCGGGAGAAGTATTTTCCCAAAGACTGACGAAAGTCCGCCCGGTATGGGCGGACTTTTCCTCATTGGATCCCCAGGGCGGCGACGGCGTCCCGCATCTCCCGCCAGGTATTCAGCAGGGCGTCATACCTCCCCCGCCCCTCCCGGGTGAGGCGGTAGTACTTCCGCGCCGGGCCGCCGGAGGTCTCCCCCTGGTAGCGCTCCGTGGCCCCCTCCCGGCAGAGCTGGCGGAGGATGGCGTAGATGGCGCTCTCCTGCATGTCGGGGAACACGTTGTGGAGGCGACGCAGGAGCTCGTAGCCGTACTGGTCCCCCTGGTTCAGCACATGGAGGAGGCAGAGCTCCAAAAGGTCGCGTTTCAGCATAGGGATACCCCCGTTCCCACCAGACCCAGGAGCGTGATGATGATGTACCGCAGCAGAATGGGCGTCTGCCAGCCGGTGTCGGAAAATGACAGGTCCATACAGCTGAGAAGTGCCCACACAGACATGGTCAGTACTGCTCCCGCCAGGCCCAGAACGTACACCGCCCGCCAGCGGCGGTCTCCCATCCGGGCCCGGATCAGTCCAAACAAGCCCGCCAGCCCCATGATCAAGGCATTGCACAATAACGTCAAATAAAGATTCGGCGCCAGCATCGGGTTCTTTGACAGAAACTCATATAATTCAGTCATCCAGTACATCGCCGACAGGGCGATATACCAGCTCCAGACCATCCCGGCCAGAGGAACCAACATCGCCGGAAAGATTCCTCGCGGCAAAGCGCTCTCCTTTCTCCCGTTCCGCTGAAACCAGACAAAGGACAGAACCCACCCCGCCAGCAGGTATGCCCAGTCCAGCTGGGTAAACCAAAATATCTCATTCCACCAAAACAGCCGTGACAATATAGGGCCAACCGCTGGAAAGAGCGCACACACCGCCAGCGCGGCAAAGACCGCCAGCCAGCGGCGGTATGCTTTGACCTGCACCAGCTGTCCCACCGCGTCCTTTGGGTTTCCAAGATCCCGCCGCAGCGCCTCGTCGCTCCTGGGCTCCTGCTCGATGAGATCCTGGTAGTCCTCCAGCACCTCCGCCGCCTCCGCGGGCGGCAGACACCACCGCGCCGCCCGGGACAGCCTGGAGAGATAATCCTTCCGCATAAAATCCCGCCTCTCTTCTACTGTAAATTTATCAGTAGCTGTTAAAGAGAGTATACCGCCCCCCATTCCAAGAGTCAATACAACTACTGATAAAAAATCAGCAGTTTTCCACCAGCAATTCCCTTGACTTTTCCCTGCGCTTCGGCTATGATGCAGATAATGCTGAATTTCGACGAGAAAGTTCCCAAACTCAACAGAGAGAAGAGGCTGATAACTTTCAAAAATGGATAGGGGGAGGATCAATGTCCAAAGAGTTGATTCGCCTGCGCAACATCTGCATGGCGTTTGACGACGAACTCGTATTAAACAACATCAATCTCTACATCAATGATAAGGAATTCCTCACACTGCTTGGGCCCAGCGGGTGCGGCAAGACCACCACGCTGCGGATGATCGGCGGCTTCACGACACCCACGTCTGGAGACGTCCTCTTTGACGGTGTGAGGATTAATGACGTTCCGCCCCATCAGCGGCAGATCAACACCGTGTTCCAGAAGTACGCTTTGTTCCCCCACCTGAACGTGTTTGAAAACATCGCTTTCGGCCTGCGGATGCAGCGCCGTCCGGACCCCTCCGACCCGCGGAAGAAGCTGAAAATCCCCGAGGAGGAGATCCGGGAGCGGGTGATGGAGATGCTGGAGATCATCAGCCTCAAGGGCTTTGAAAACCGCAGGCCCGACGCCCTCTCCGGTGGCCAGCAGCAGCGGGTGGCCATCGCCCGGGCGCTGGTGAACAAGCCCAAGGTGCTGCTGCTGGACGAGCCCCTGGGCGCCCTGGATCTGAAGCTCCGCAAGGATATGCAGATCGAGCTCAAGCGCATCCAGCAGCAGGTGGGCATCACGTTTATCTACGTCACCCACGACCAGGAGGAGGCCCTGACCATGTCGGACACCATCGTGGTCATGGACAAGGGCTCCATCCAGCAGATCGGCACCCCGGAGGACATCTACAACGAGCCGAAAAACGCCTTTGTGGCGGACTTCATCGGCGAGTCCAACATCATCGACGGGATCATGGTCCAGGATAAGCTGGTCCAGATGTACGGCCGCAAGTTCCCCTGCCTGGACGGCGGCTTCGCGCCAAACGAGCCCGTGGACGTGGTCATCCGGCCCGAGGACATCGACATCGTCCCCGTGGAGCAGGGCCAGCTGACGGGCACCGTCACCAGCGTCACCTTCAAGGGGATGCAGTATGACATCATCGTGGATTTCAAGGGCTTCAAGTGGCTGATCCAGACCACGGACCACAGCCCCGAGGGGGCCCGCATCGGCATCAAAATCGATCCCGACGGCATCCACGTCATGAAGAAGAGCCAGTACTCCGGGATGTTTGGCGACTACTCCTCTTTCTCCGACGAGTACGACGAGCTGGACGACGCCGGCCTGGAGCCGGATGAGGAGGAGAGCGGGGATGAAGAATAAGCTCTCCCGGCTGGCCGTCCCCTACGTGGTCTGGATGGCCCTCTTTGTGGTGGCGCCCATCGTGATGATCGTGGTCTACGCCTTCACCGCCGCCGGGGGCGGCTTCACGCTGGAGAATTTTTCCCGCATGGGGCTGTACGGGGTGGTGTTTGTCCGCTCCTTTAAGCTGGCGCTGATTGCCACCGTCATCTGCCTCATCATCGGCTACCCGGTGAGCTACATGATGAGCAAGGAGGGGCCCCGATTTCAGCGGGCGGCCATGGTGCTCATCATGCTGCCCATGTGGATTAACTTCCTGCTTCGGACCTACTCCTGGATGTCCATCCTGGAGAACAACGGCCTTTTGAACCAGTTCTTTCAGAAGATCGGCCTCATCGGCCTGTACAACAGCCTCACCGGGTCGAATCTCGCCTACTTCCCCATGATGAACACCCAGGGCGCGGTGGTGCTGGGCATGGTGTACAACTACCTGCCTTTCATGATCCTGCCCATCTACTCCGTCATCGTCAAGCTGGACGGTTCCCTCATCGAGGCCGCCCGGGACCTGGGGGCCAGCAGTCTCGCCGTCTTCCGGCGGGTGATTCTGCCCCTGAGCCTGCCGGGGGTCCTCTCCGGCATCACCATGGTCTTCGTCCCCTCCGTCTCCACGTTCGCAATCAGCAAAATGCTGGGCGGCGGCACGGAGCTGCTGCTGGGGGACCTGATTGAGCAGCAGTTCCTGGGCGGGGCCTACAATCCCCAGCTGGGGGCCGCCATCTCCCTGGTGATGATGGTCATCGTCGTCGTCTGCATGGTGGTCATGAACCGCTTCGGCGAGGGCGAGGAACAGGCGGTGATGCTATGAGAGGAACCACGCGGAATCACGGCAGGGCCTTTAACCGCGTCTTTACGGCGCTGGTGTTCCTCTTCCTCTACGCGCCGATCCTGCTGCTGATCGTCTTCTCCTTTAACAAGGGCAACAGCAACACCGTCTGGACCGGCTTCTCCCTGGACTGGTACAGGCAACTCTTCCACAACCGGCTCATCATGCGCAGCGTGTACACCACGCTCCTGGTGTCCCTGCTGGCCACGGTCATCGCCACTTTCGCCGGGACGTTCGCGGCCATCGGCTTTTACAGCCTCCGCCGCCGGAAAAGAGCGGTGCTGAACACCGTGAACAACATCCCCATGATGAACGCCGACATCGTGACGGGCGTGGCCTTATGCCTCTTCTTCGTGGCGTTTTTCTCCTTTTGGAGCGACTTTGCCGTCTGGTTCAACGGCGCACAGAGCCTGGTGACTCTGCCGGAGCGTCTGACCCTGGGCTTTGGCACGCTGCTGATTGCCCACGTCACATTCAACATCCCCTACGTCATCCTCTCCGTGGGCCCCAAGCTGCGGCAGATGGACAAAAACCTGGTGGACGCCGCCCAGGATCTGGGCTGCACCTGGATGCAGGCTTTCTGGAAGGTGATTCTGCCGGAGATCAAGCCCGGTATCGCCTCCGGCGCCCTGACGGCGTTCACCATGAGCGTGGACGACTTCATCATCAGCTACTTCACCGCCGGCTCCTCCAGCTCCACCCTGGCCATGACCATCTACGGCATGACGAAAAAGCGGGTGACGCCGGAGATCAACGCCGTCTCCACGCTGCTGTTTGTCACCGTTCTGGCGCTGCTGGTGGTGGTCAACCTCCGGGAGGCCCGCATGGAGCGGACCGGATCCCAGGAGCGCCGTCCCCGCTCCCAGCGCCTGACCACTTTCTTCGACTCCCCCAGGGGCAGATGGGTCCGCCGGGGCGCGGCGGGGGCGCTGACCGCGGCCTTTCTGGCGGCGGTGATCCTCCTCACCGGCGCCACCAACGCCCAGCCAACCGTGAATGTGTGCAGCTGGGGCGAGTATATCGACGAGGACCTCATCACGCAGTTTGAGGAGGAGACCGGCATCCTGGTGAACTACCAGACCGCCGACAGCAACGAGACCCTCTACTCCCTGCTGAAAAGCGGCGGCGCGGACTACGACGTCATCGTCCCCTCCGACTACATGATCTCCCAGCTGATTGAGGAGGATATGCTGGAGGAGCTGGACTACAGCCGGATCCCCAACTACGCCCTGATTTCTGACCGCTTCAAGGGCCTGACCTACGACCCCCAGGAGCGCTACACCGTCCCCTACGCCTGGGGCACCGTGGGCATCATCTACAACGAGACCATGGTGGATGGGCCCATTACCAGCTGGAGCGCCATGTTCGACGATCAGTACGCCGGAAACGTGCTGATGTTCCGCAACTCCCGGGACGCCCTGGCCACCGCCCTCTACTACCTGGGCTACTCCGTCAACACCACCGACGAATCCCAGATCCGGGAGGCGTTCCAGCTCCTCCGGGACGCCAAGAGCCGGGGCGTCTACCAGTCCTTTGTCATGGACGAGATCTTCCAGAAGCTGGAGGGCGGCAACGCCGCCGTGGGCGCCTACTACGCCGGGGACTACCTCACCATGCTGGAGAACAACGAGGATCTCCGCTTCGCGGTGCCGGAGGAGGGGTCCAACTGGTTCATGGACGCCATGTGCGTGCTGAAGGGCGCCCCTCACTACGACGAGGCCATGGCCTGGATCAACTTCATCGCCTCCACCGAGGCGAACCTGAAAAACATGGACTATCTCTGGTACGCCTCCCCCAACCAGGAGGCCCTGGAGCAGTACCCCGCCTACTACGAGGAACTGTACGGCGAGCCCCTGGACCCGGAGGTCTACGAGATCATGGCCGCGCCGGAGGAGGTTCTGGACCGCTGCGAGGCCTACCTGGTCCTCCCCGCCCACATCCGCACTCTTTACAACAATCTCTGGACGGAGCTGGGGATCTGATCTCCCGCCCGTCCGCCGCCCCGCCGGGGCAAATCTATAAATTGGGAGGTCCTCCTATGATTTTGATCGGAACAAAGTGCCAGCTGGAGCAGGTCGTCACCCAGGAGCTGACGGCCGCCGCCATAGGCTCCGGGATGCTGCCGGTGTTCGGCACCCCCTTTATGGCGGCCATGATGGAAAACGCCGCCCTGACGGCTCTCCAGAGCTTTCTGGAGGAGGGCCAGGGCAGCGTGGGCACCCGCCTAGACATCCGCCACGACGCCCCCACCCCCATCGGCATGAGGGTTTGGGCGGAGGCGGAGATCACCGGCGTGTCGGAAAACGGGAAGATGGTGGAGTTCAAGGTCTCCGCCTGGGACGAAAAAGGCCCCATCGGCAGCGGCACCCACACCCGGGCCATCATCAACACCCAGCGGTTTTTGGACAAGTGCAATGGAAAACTGAATGCGTAATCCTGCAAAAAGCCGCCCCCGGAGGAAATCCTCCGGGGGCATTTTATGTAAGGGAAAATTATAAGGTCAGGGACGGTGCGCTGTACACCCGGCCCGCCAGCTCGCTGTTGAGCATGTACAGGCTCTTGGGATCGGAGCCGAAGAGCTCCATCTTGGAGATCAGGTCGTTGGCGTTGTCCTCCTCCTCGCCCTGCTCCTTGACGAACCAATCCAGGAACTGCATGGTGCGGAAGTCTTTCTCCTCATAGGCGGCGGCGTAGATGGTGTTGATGAGGCCGGTGACATACAGCTCATGCTCCAGCCCCGCCTTGAGGACGGCCATATCACTGTCCAGCACCTTGTCGGGCTTGCCGATGGCGTCCAGCGTCACCTTGGCGTTGTTGTTGTGGAGGTACTGGTAGAACAGCATGGCGTGGTCCCGCTCCTCCTGGGCCTGGATCTTGTACCAGTTGGCAAAGCCGTCCAGCCCCCGGGCCTCGAAGTAATTGGAGAAATCCAAATAGAGGTAGGCGGAGTAGAACTCCTTGTTGATCTGCTCATTCAGTAGACCCGCTACTTTTTCACTCAGCATGGGAAAATGCTCCTTTCTTGTTTTTACATGGTGATTGTACACCGGTCATGGCAAAAAGTCCATTGTAAAAGTCACAAAATTAAAATCGATTTTCCTCCCGTCCCCTGTCTCTCGTCCCGCGCCCGCAGGCGCTAAGGGAGGGGCCAGGGAACCGCAGGTTCCCGGTTGATCCGCCTCCGGCGGATCAATGAAATCAAATCATTTTCGCCGCGGCGCGTACGTGGTGAAAATACCTTGACCCGTTTGCCCTTGGGGCAAACACACCAGTGAGCGGACCTCACTGGTGTCAGAACGCACTACCGACAGAACCACAAATCTCCCATCCGCCCCACCAGACCTCCGGTAGAACAGGGGGAATCTAAAGGGGGGGACGCCAATCCCCCCTTTAAAATAACGTCATCTGGCTGGTCTCCGCCATCCCCGCAAAGGCCCCCAGGGCCTTGAGCTGCTCAATGTGGGTCTTGGAGAGCTTATTGCAGCACATGGCGAACTCCTCGATGGAGATGAACTCCTTCCCGGCCCGCTTCTCCACCGTGTCGATGGCCGCCGCGTCTCCCAGTCCGTGGACGGAGACAAAGGGCGGCAGCAGCCCCCCCTCCGTCACCAGGAATTTAGTGGCGTCGGAGCGGTAGATGTCGATGGTGTCGAAGTGGTAGCCCCGGAGGTAGAACTCGTAGCACACCTCCAGGGTGGTCAGCAGGTTCTGCTCCACGGCGGTGGCGTCCTTGTTGTTCTCAATCTCCCGGATCTTGCGCTTCACCGCGTCCTTTCCGGCGCAGCAGTACTCCGCGTCAAAGGCCTTGGCCCGGACGGAGAAGAACGTGGCATAGAACGCCAGGGGCTCGTGGACCTTGTACCAGGCGATGCGGAACGCCATCATCACGTAGGCCACCGCGTGGGCCTTGGGGAAGAGATACCCGATCTTGGCCAGGGATTCGATGTACCACGCCGGCACGTTGTGCTCCTCCATGGCCTCTACCCAGCCCTCGTCGAAGCCCCCCTTTTTCACCTTGCCCTTTCGGACCTTCTCCATGATCTTAAAGCTCATCTTGGGGTCCAGGCCCATCTTGATAAGGTAGAGCATGATGTCGTCCCGGCAGCCCACAGTGTCCAGAACGCCGGCGGTGCCGCTGACAATCAGGTCCCGGGCGTTGCCCAGCCACACATCCGTGCCGTGAGAGAAGCCGGAGAGGCGCACCAGCGTGTTAAAGTCCTTGGGCTGGGTGTCCATCAGCATCTGGCGGGTGAAGCGGGTGTTGAACTCCGGGATGGCCACGGCCCCGGTGGGGCCCAGAATCTCGTCGTTCTCGTACCCCAGCACCCTGCTGGAGGTGAAGATGGACATGGTGTCCGGGTCGTCCAGGGGGATCTTCTGGGGGTCCACCCCGGTGAGGTCCTGCATCATGCGGACCATGGTGGGGTCATCGTGTCCCAGCATATCCAGCTTCAGGAGGTTGTCCTCCATGGAGTGGTATTCAAAATGGGTGGTGATGGTGTCGGAGCCGTCGTCGTCCGCCGGGTGCTGGACGGGGCAGAAGTCCTCCATGTCCTTGTCGTCCGGCACCACCACCAGTCCCCCGGGGTGCTGGCCGGTGGTACGCCGGGTGCCCACGCACCCAAGCGTCAGCCGGTTCTCCTCCGCCCGGCCCACGGCCATGCCGTTTTCCTCCAGGTACTTTTTCACAAAGCCGTAGGCGGTCTTCTCCGCCAGGGTGCCGATGGTCCCCGCCCGGAACACCTGGGTCTCGCCGAACATCTCGATGGCGTGGCGGTGGGCCCGGGCCTGGTACTCCCCGGAGAAGTTCAGGTCGATGTCCGGCACCTTGCCGCCGCCGAAGCCCAGGAACGTCTCAAAGGGGATGTCGAAGCCGTCTTTTTCGTATTTCGTGCCGCACACCGGGCAGATCTTGTCCGGCATATCCGCGCCGCAGCCGTAGGATCCGTCCTGGATAAACTCACTTTTTTTGCACTTGGGGCAGCGGTAGTGGGGCGGCAGGGAGTTCACCTCCGTGATGCCGGACATATAGGCCACCAGCGACGACCCCACGGAGCCCCGGGAGCCCACCAGATAGCCGTTCTCCAGAGACCGCTGCACCAGCTTCTGAGCGGACATATACACCACGTCGTACTTGCCTAAGATTCCCCCCAGCTCTATGTTCAGGCGGTCCACGATGAGCTGCGGCGGGTCCTCCCCGTAGAGCCGGTGGACCTTCTCCCAGACCAGGCGGTTCAGGTCCTCCTCGGAGTTTTCAAGCCTGGGGGGAAACAGCTCCTTGGGCAAAAGCTCAAAGGTCTCGATCTGATCTGCGATCAGGCGGGTGTTGGTCACCACCACCTCGTAGGCCTTCTCCTCCCCCAGGTAGGAAAACTCCCGGAGCATCTCGTCTGTTGTCTTGAAGTAGATGGGCAGAGACTCGTTTGCGTCCGGGAACTTCTTGGACGCCAGCAGGATGTGGCGGTACACCTCGTCCTCCGGCTCCAGGAAGTGGACGTCCCCGGTGGCGCAGACGGGCTTCCGGAGCTCCTCCCCCAATCGGACGATGGTGCGGTTGAACTCCCGCAGGTCCTCCTCGCTGCGGGCCTCGCCGTTTCGGAGCATAAAGGCGTTGTTGCAAAGGGGCTGGATCTCCAGGTAGTCGTAAAAGGAGGCGATGCGCCTGAGCTCGTCCCAGTCCTTGTGGTCCGCCACGGCCTTGAAGAGCTCTCCCGCCTCGCAGGCGGAGCCCACGATGATCCCCTCCCGGTGCTCGTTCAGGAGGCTCTTGGGGATGATGGGCACCCGCTTGAAGTATTTCAGGTTGGATGCGGAGATCATCTGGTAGAGATTTTTCAGCCCCACCTTGTTCCGGGCCAGGAGGATGATGTGCTTGGGGAAGCGGTTGGATTTGCTGCCAAGAGGCCGCAGCTTCTCCATCTCGGCGTTTACCGCCTGGAGGGTGTGGACACCCTTTTCATGGAGCATCTTCCAAAAGGGGATCAGCATGTAGCCCACCGTGGCCGCGTCGTCGCTGGCCCGGTGGTGGTTGAAAGCGGGCAGGTCCAGGTGCTCCGCCACGATATCCAGCTTGTACTTCCCCAATCCCGGCAGCAGATTCTGGGCCAGAATCAGGGAGTCGATGTAGGTGGGCTGGAAGTCCAGCCCCGCCTCCCGGCAGCCCGCCCGGATAAAGCCGATGTCGAACTCCGCGTTGTGGGCCGCCAGGGGGCGGCCGTCCACGAATTTCAAAAAGTCCGCCAGGGCCTCCCTGGGCTGGGGGGCGTCCTTGAGCATCTCGTCGGTGATGCCCGTCAGACCGATGATCTCCGGCGTCAGGCGGCGGCCCGGGTTGACGAAGGTCTGGAACCGCTCCGCGATTTCGCCGTTTTTCAGCACCACCGCGCCAATCTCCGTGATGGCCTCCCGGTCCACCTTCAGCCCGGTGGTCTCGATGTCGAAGCAGACGATCTCACTGTCCAGCGGGCAGTCCAGGGGGCCGTGGACTGCGATGCGGTCATCCACATTGTTGACAAAATACCCCTCCACGCCGTAGAGGATCTTGATCTTGTCCCCGGCGGCGTGCCAGGCGTCCGGAAAGGACTGGGCCACGCCGTGGTCCGTGATGGCGATGGCGGGATGGCCCCACCGGATGGCGGTCTTGATGGCCTCCTTGGTGTCCGTCAGGGCGTCCATGTTGCTCATCTTGGTGTGCAGGTGCAGCTCTACCCGCTTCTCTGGAGCGGTGTCCTGCCGGGGCTGATGGTCCACAACGTTGATATGGTAGGGGTTCAGCTGGATGTCCTTGCCGTCCCAGGTGGGCTCCATCTTTCCCTGGACCCGCAGCCACATATCGGGCTTGATGGCGCTCTCCAGGGCCTGGGCCTCCTTGGCGGTGAGGTTCTTCTGCACCGTCACGGAATTGGTGTAGTCCGTCATATCGAAGCTGAGGCGCCACATCCCGGGCCGCCGGGTCTCCCGGCACTCGAAGAAGAAGACCTTGCCCTCCACCGTGGCGCTGTTCATCTTCAGATCCAGCTCCCGCATGGGCCCGGGCCTCGTCTTGATGGCTCTCCCCATCAGCACCTTGCCCACGGCCTGCTTTCCCTCTTTCTGGGTCGGGCCCGCCTGGTGTGAGGACGGATGCGCCTCCGGCGCCTTGTTTGTCACGTCCATCTCCACCCGGGAGAAGCCGTAGACCGCCCGCAAAGCCTCCCGGATGCTCCCCAGATCCTCCTCGCCCAGCGGACTTCCCACTGTCAGCTGGAGGCGGATGGACATCTCCCCCTGGTCGATGGCGGCGCCGGTCAGCTCCGCCCCCGCCAGCTTCAGCCGCAGTTCCGGGGAGAGCTGCAGCTCTGTAAACATCTCAAAAAAAGGAATATTTCTCGACATAGTGCTCTATTGATCTTCCTTTTCAACGTTCTCGCTCTTGCGCGCCGCACCGGCGGATCACAGAGATCTACAGCTTCCCGATCTCCTCCATCAAAGCGTCCACAAGCCGCTCTTGGGGAACCTTGTAAAGGATTTCCCCTTTTCGAAACAGCAGCCCCTCGCCCTTTCCGCCGGCAATGCCGATATCGGCGGCGGCGGCCTCGCCGGGGCCGTTGACGGCGCAGCCCATCACCGCCACGGTAATGTCTTTCTCACAGTCCGCCAGCCGGCGCTCCACCTCCTCCGCCATGGGAATGAGGTCGATGCGGGTGCGGCCGCAGGTGGGGCAGGCGATGAGGTTCACCCCCTGCCTCCGCAGTCCCGCCGCTTTCAGAATCTTCTTGGCGGCGTAGATCTCCTCCACCGGGTCGGCGGTCAGCGTCACCCGGATGGTGTCGCCGATGCCCATGCACAGCAGTCCCCCGATACCCATGGCAGACTTCACCAGTCCCATGGAGGGGGTGCCCGCCTCGGTGACGCCCAGGTGGAGGGGGTAGTCCGTCCGCTCACTGAGGAGACGGTAGGCGGCCATGGTCAGCGGCACGTCGGAGCACTTGACGGAGATGCAGATATCGTCAAAGTCAAATTTGTTCAAAAGCCGGACATGGCCCATGGCGCTCTCCACCAGCGCCTCGGCGGTGACGCCGCCGTACTTGGCCCGCAGCTCCTTTTCCAGAGACCCGCCGTTGACGCCGATGCGGATGGGAATGGACTTTCGGCGGCACAGGTCCGCCACCGCTTTCACCCGCTCCTCCCCGCCGATGTTGCCGGGGTTGATGCGGATGGCGTCCACGCCCCGCTCCGCGCAGGTGAGGGCGTATTTGTAGTTGAAGTGGATGTCCGCCACCAGGGGGATGTGGATGCGCTCTTTCAGCCTGTCCACCGATTCCGCCGCGGCCTGGTCCGGAATGGCCACCCGGATGATCTCGCACCCGGCGGCCTCCAATGCCAGGACCTGGGCCGCTGTGGCCTCCACGTCGTCGGTTCTGGTGTTGCACATGGACTGGATGCTCACCGGGGCGCCGCCGCCCACCGGGACGCCGCCCACCATCAGCCGCTTTGTCATCTCTCCGCTTCCTCTCTCAGCCTCGCGTAGATGCAGGAGTCCAGGAACTCCCCATTCTTAAAAACGCTCTTTCGCTGGATCCCCTCCAGGATAAAGCCCGCTTTCTCCAGCACGCCCCGGGAGCCCGCGTTTCTTGCGTAGGGCTCTGCGTGGATCCGGACGATGTCCCAGGTCCCAAAGCCCAGGGCGCACATCTCTTTCACGGCGGCGGTCATGATCCCCTGCCGCCAGAAAGGACGGCCCAGCCAGTAGCCCAGCTCCGCGCTTTTGCGGTACACGTCATCGCCCAGGATCAGCGCAATACTGCCAACGGCCTTTCCGTCCACCACAATGGTACGGCACAGCTGGCCCCGCCCCTCCCGCTCGATGCAGGAGGAGAGAAAGCCCTGCGCATCCGCCAAGGTATAGGGGTTGGGAAACACGTCCCGCAGATTCCGGGCAACCAGCGGGTCGTCGGCATAGGGGACGATGGCGGCGGCATCCTCTCTCCGCCAGGGGCGAAGTGTAAAGTTCATATCCTTTTCTCCTACTGAAACAGCTTAAATACATCCTGAAAGGTCACCAGCAGCATGAAGCCCATCAGCACCACGAAGCCCGCTGTGTTGACGGCGGCCTGATACCGCTGGGGCACCTTGCGCTTGAAAAGCAGCAGCGCCAGCTGATCCACCAGCAAAAAGAACACCCGCCCGCCGTCCAGCGCCGGGATGGGCAGCATATTCATCACCGCCAGGTTCACGGCGATCAGCGCGGCAAAGTAGAAGATCTGAGACCAGGCGTCCCGCTGGGTCTCCGCCTGGTCTCCCATCTCCGTGATGGCGGAGACAATGCCCACCGGGCCGCTGAGATCCTCCATGGAGGCCCCGCCGGTAAAGAGCTGCACCAGACTGAACCGCACCAGCTGAACGAAGTCCAGCGCCGTATTCCAGGTGTATTTCAGTTTGTTTCCCAGGGTGGCCTCCTCCGCGTACCGGCCCACGTACAGCCCAAACCCCCGGTAGGCGCTGCCGTCCTGAGCGGTGTACTCCTGCCGCCGCAGGTCTTGGACCACAATGTGCTCCCTGTCCCGGATCACCTCCAGGTCCACGCCGTCCCGGGCGTAGCTCAAAAACATGCTGGCGTCCCCCGCCAGATACGTCCGGTAGCCGTTGACCTTATAAATCCGGTCCCCGGGCATCAGCTCCCCCTGGCGGGAGAACTCCGGGGCCAGATCCGTGATCTGGTCGGTGTAGAACGTCCCCGCCCCGGCGTAGATGCAAAGGAGGATCAAAATGCCCGCCAGGAAGTTCATCCCCGGTCCGGCCACGAGAATCAGAAGCTTTCGCCAAAAGCCCTGGCGGACAAAGGACCTCTCGTCTCCGGTGTCCTCGTCCTCCCCCTCCATGGCGCAAAAGCCCCCGATGGGCAGTGCCCGGAAAGAGTACTGGGTCTCCCCCCGCTTTCCGCTCCACAGAGCGGGCCCCATGCCGATGGAGAACTCGTTGACCCGCACGCCGCAGAGCTTTGCCGCCAGAAAGTGGCCCAGCTCATGGACCGCCACCAGAACGCCGAATATCAAAATCGCCGCCAGAACATAGACCAGTGTCATGCAGAATACTCCTTGCTTACAATCTCGCGGGCCGAGTGGTCCGCCTCTAAAATCTCCTCCAGGGTGGGGTTCTCCACCGCCGGGAGGGTCTCCAGGGCCTTTTGCGTCAGATGAAAGATGTCGTAGAACCCGATCTGGTCCGCCAGAAACAGCTGGACCGCCGCCTCGTTGGCCCCGTTCAGCACGGCGCAGGCCGTCCCGCCCCGGACCGCCGCCTCCTCCGCCAGGGCAAGACACGGAAACGTCTCCCGGTCCGGCTCCGCAAAGGTCAACGGCGGGCAGTTCAGAAGATCCAGCGGCTCCGCCGGATTTTCCCCCCGCTCCGGGTAGGTCATGGCGTACCGGATGGGCAGACGCATATCCGGCGTTCCCAGCTGGGCCAGCACGGCGCCGTCCCGGAACTCCACCAGGGAGTGGACGATGGACTGGCGGTGGATCGCCACATCCACCTGCGAAAGGGGCAGACGGTAGAGCCGCATGGCCTCGATGACCTCCAGCCCCTTGTTCATCAGCGTGGCGCAGTCCACGGTGATCTTGGGGCCCATGGTCCAGTTGGGGTGCCGCAAAGCGTCCGCCCGTGTCTTTCTGCCCGCCTCCTCCCGGCTCATCCCGTAGAAAGGTCCGCCGGAGCAGGTCAAAATCAGCCGCCGGATCTCCCGCCGGTTTCCGCAGCCCTGGAGGCACTGGAAAATGGCCGAGTGCTCCGAGTCCACGGGGATGATCTCCGCCCCGCTTTTCTCCGCCGCGTCCATCACAATCTCTCCGGCGCAGACCAGCGTCTCCTTGTTGGCCAGTGCGATGCGCTTTTTCCCGCCGATGGCGGCCAGGGTGGGCTTCAATCCGACCATGCCCACCACGGCGGTGACCACGGTATCCGCCTCCGGAGCCGCGGCGGCCTCCTCCAGCGCGACGGGGCCGCCCAGAACACGGGTATCCGTGTCCGCAAGGCGTACCGCCAGGTCCCGGGCCGCCGCCTCGTCGGTCATCACCGCCAGGCGGGGGCGGAACTTCCGCACCTGCGCCTCCACCCGCTCCACACTGGAATTTGCGGTCAGGGCGGCGACATTCAACCCCAGCTGCTCCGCCACATCCAGCGTCTGCCGGCCGATGGAGCCGGTGGAGCCCAGTATTGATAGTGTATTCGTCATATCCCCTGTCCTACCTCAAAAGCCGAAAGATGCCGATGAAAAAAGCGTCAATACGATCTCCACCGTGGGGGCCACGAACAGCACGCTGTCAAACCGGTCCAGCACGCCGCCGTGCTCCAGGAAGAGGTGTCCGTAGTCCTTGACGCCGAACTCCCGCTTGATGAGGGAGAAGCTCAGGTCGCCGATCTGGGCCACAATGCCGCAGACCAGGGACAGCACCACCATGGGGACGGCGGCGATGGAGGCGCCGAACCAGCGGTCCATCACGTATGCGAAGAGCAGTCCGCAGACGACGTTGCCGGCAAGGCCGCCGATGGAGCCCTCAATGGTCTTCTTGGGGCTGACCTTGGGGGCCAGCTTGTGCTTGCCCAGGGTAAGGCCGGTGAAGTAGGCGAACGTGTCGCAGGCGAAGCTCAAAACAAAGGGCAGCAGCAGCCAGGCCCGGTGGATCCCGGAGGACTCCATGCGGAGAAAGGCGGAAAAGGAGTAGCCGATGGCGGTGCTGCCGAAGAGCCCCGCCATGATCTGGTTGAACTTCACCTCGCCGCCTTTTTTGATGGCGTAGCCGAAGAAGAGTACCGCCTCGATGACCAGGAGGAGTGCGATGGCCTCAGGCCGGTCATAGTACCACTCCACCACAAACACCGCGGCCACGGCGCCCATGCCTGCCAGCCCGCTCCGCTTCACGCCGCTGACGCACTGCTGGAGCTCCATGGCCCCAATACCCGCCAGGATACACAGTGCGGCCATCATCACAATGGACGGCGCCCACAATACCACCCAAACCAGCACCGGGACGCCCACCACCGCTACCAGGATTCTTGATTTCAAGCTATCACATCCTTTATTGCGCCGCTCGCTTCGCTTCGCGGCACCCGCAGGGGCTCTGCCCCTGCACCCCGCCAGCTTTTTGAAAAAAGCTGGACCAAAAACTTTTACTTTTTCACCCCGCCGAACCGGCGGTCCCTGCTCTGATACGCCGCAATGGCCCGGTCCAGCTCCGCCTCGTCAAAGTCCGGCCAGAAAGTGTCCGTGTAGTAGAACTCCGAATAGGCGCACTGCCACAGCAGGAAGTTGCTCAGCCGCTGTTCTCCGCTGGGCCGGATAATCAGCTCCGGGTCCGGGATTCCGGCGGAATCAAGATACTCGGAGAACAGCGCCTCGTCCAGCTCCTCCACTCTCCGCTCCCCGGCGGCACAGTCCGCGGCGAACCGCCGCGCGGCACGGAGGATCTCGTCCCGCCCGCCGTAGTTCAGGCAGACGTTGGCCTGGAAATCATCCTTGCTCAAATGCTCCGTGATCTCATCGGTCTCTCTGGCCAGGGCCCGCAGCTCCGGGGCGATGGGGGTCATGTCCCCGAAGAAGTGGAGCCGGATGTGGTCCCGCTCCATGGTGTCCACCGCCTCCAGGAGGTATTTTTTCAAAAGCGCCATGATGGCGGAGACCTCCGTCTCGGACCGCTTCCAGTTCTCCGTGGAAAAGGCGTAGACCGTCAGGTACTTCACGCCGATATTCTTGCAGTAGGTGGCAATACGGCGGAACGTCTCCGCCCCCGCCTTGTGCCCCGCGGTGCGGGGCAGGCCCCGTGACGCTGCCCAGCGGCCGTTGCCGTCCATGATGATGGCAATATGGCGGGGCAAATTTTTACCCGGTTCCCCAGAGGATCCAGTCTCATTAGAGCGGGGCGGCGCAAGCCGCCCCGTTTCGGTGCTTTGATTTGCCATCAGACCGCCATCAACTCTTTCTCTTTCTTCGCCAGCAGCTCATCCAGGGTCTTGCAGCTGTCGTCGGTGAGCTTCTGGAGGTCCTTCTCCACCATCTTCATCTCGTCCTCGGTGATCTCGGACTTCTTCTCCTGCTTTTTAAAGTTGTCCATGGCGTCCCGGCGGATGTTCCGTACCGCCACCTTGCCGCCCTCGGCGTACTTGCGGATCTGCTTTACCAGCTCCTTGCGGCGCTCCTCTGTCAGCTGGGGAAAGCTCAGCCGCAGGGCCTTGCCGTCGTTCTGGGGGTTGATTCCCAGGTCGGAGTTCTGGATGGCTTTCTCAATGGCTTTCAGCGCGGAGCCGTCCCAGGGGGTGATCACCAGGGAGCGGGGATCCGGAGAGGCGATGGCCGCGATCTGCTGGATGGGGGTGGGGGTGCCGTAGTAGTCCACCAGGATCCGGTCCAGCACCGAGGCGTTGGCCCGGCCCGCCCGCACGGAGGCGAAGTCCGCGGCCACGGAGTCGATGCTCTTCCTCATCTTTTCCTCGTAAATTTTATACTCGTCTTTCAGCATGGTGGAATCCTTCCTTTCAATGTAAAAATATCGCAATACACGTCCGGGGTCACTCCCCGACGATGGTCCCAACTTTTTCGCCGCACAGCGCCCGGATGATGTTCCGGGGGTCTTTCAGGGCGAAGAGCAGCACGGGAATGTGGTTGTCCATGGAGAGGGACGTGGCGGTGGTGTCCATCACCATCAAGTGCTGGGCCAGCACGTCGTCGTAGCTGATGGCGTCGTACTTCACGGCGGTGGGATCCTTGGCCGGGTCGGCGCTGTACACGCCGTCCACGTTCTTGGCAAGCAGTATCACGTCGGCCTCGATCTCCGCGGCCCGCAGCACGGCGGCGGTGTCCGTGGAGAAATAGGGGTTGCCGGTGCCGGCGCCGAAGATGACCACCCGCCCTTTCTCCAGGTGCCGGATGGCCTTGGAGCGGATGTAGGGCTCCGCGATGGAGCGCATCTCGATGGCGGTCTGCACCCGGACGGGGATGCCCTTTTGCTCGCAGACGTCCGCCACGGCCAGACAGTTCATGACGGTGGCCAGCATCCCCATGTGGTCGGCCCGGGTGCGCTCCATCTTGCCGCCGCTGTTCTTGGCGCCCCGCCAGAAGTTGCCGCCGCCCACCACCAGGCCCACCTGAACGCCCATGTCCAGGCACTCCTTGATGGTGTCGCACACGCTGCCGATCATCTCGAAATCCAGGCCCGTGCCCTTGCCGCCGGCCAGGGCCTCGCCGCTGATCTTCAACAGGACGCGCCGGTAAACAGGTTTTGCCATAGTGAGCCCTCCATTTTTATCTTACTGTAGCGCAAGAGGCATTTTGTCTATTTTAACTTATTTTTCCGCTTTTGCATAGAGGGTAGACAAAGAATTTACAAATTAAATCCCCATGCGGCAGGTTCTCCCCCACTCCGCTTTGCCTCTGCGGAAAAACCCTCCAGAAAAAGGGCTCCGCGGCCGAGCGCATCCTGAAGCGGACGCCCTACGGACTTAGGTGAAAAGGTCCGTCCATACCGCGGGGCCCCGGGCGTCTTTCAGGAGGAGCCGGGGTCGCGGCTGGGCGTCCAGGCAAGTCTCTTTCCTTTCGGCACCTCTCTGAAGCTGACCGCGCCGGAGGAAATTCTGGACACGGACCTGTGACAGCCGCGGCTCTATCTCGCTACCCCGATTGACGGGAGGAATGACCTGCCCTGTTCCCCGGCGGCGCTGTCAAAAAACGCCCCGCCTTTCGGCGGGGCGTTCATCCTATTCCGGATACCGGGTCCAGACCTCGTAGGTCCTGCCGGGGAATGCATCGCCTGGTGTGACGACCATGTTGCCGGCGGTGCCGCCGTCTTTCACATAGAACATCCCGTACCCGGTCCCCGTCCGGCCCTCCAGGGTCATCATATCCCCTTTCGTGCCGCTGTATGTGGAGACCTGGACGAGCTTCCCGTTCTCCAGGGTGATCACGATATCCCCCGCCCGCATCTCGGTGATGTCATCCAATTTTCTGGCGGGAAAGCCGTGGAGGCCAAAGATCCGGTCGCTGAGCAGCGCCGCGTACCCGCCGGGACCTGTGGTCATGCTCAGCTTGCTGCCGTCGGCCTTGGAGTAGGACCAGATCACCGCCCGTACCTCCGCGCTGGAGTTGCCGGGGGCGTAATTCACCGCGCGGGTGTCTCCGCTCCACTCCGCCGCCACCCGCTGGAGCAGATTCTTCACATTCTCCTCCGTGATGGGCTGGCCGCTGACCAGCGTGGCCCCCGAGACTCCGTTGGAGATATACTCCCCGGTGCCGACGGCCACATTCAGAGCCTTTCCGAGGCGCCGGAGCACCACGCAGCTCTGGGCCCGGGTCATCAGAGTCTCGCCGTCAAAGTTTCCGTCGGCCCCGCCCCGCAGGACATCCAGCACATAGCAGGAAGTCACCGCGTCCCGGTATTTCTCCGGGATCGCGTCCCAGTCCCGCACCTGGAAGCGGACCATGTCCCGCTCCACGCTGCTGCCGGTCTGCTCATAGTCCCGCATGATGTTGTAGACCAGCTGGGCCATCTCGTACCGGGTGACGGGCGCGCCGTCGCACTCCAGCTTCGGCCAGCCCTCGTCCTCACCCATGGAGGTGCTTTGCAAAACGCCGTGGTCCCGCAGCGCCGCCGCGCTGGCCCAGTACCAGGGGGCGGGACCGCCGCAGCCCTCGCTCTCGTAGGCCCGGGCCTCCTCCGGATAAAAGGCCCTGGCCAAAATCACCGCAAACTGGGCGTTTGTCACATTCTGCCCAGGCCGGAAAGTGCCGTTTTGATACCCGGTGATGACACCTTTCCCGGCCATCTCCCGGATGGCCTCCCCAGCCCAGTATCCCCCGGGGACATCCGAAAATCCCGTCCGGGCCCCAAGGGCGGGGACGCCCGTCCCCGTCAGGAGGACAAGTGCCAGTGACGTCGCAACAATCCTCTTTTTCATAGGCTCTCCGCTCCCATCGAAATCTGTCGAAAAGCGGGACGTGAGAATCCTCGCGTCCCGTTTTCTCTCTTCTTCCTTATTATACGCAATCATTTCCAAAATTGCAAGAGGCCCCGGCGTCTTTGCGGTTTCCAAATCATGGCTGGCCGCAGCTCCCCTCCAGCAGGCGGATCAGCTCCTCCTTCCCCGTGCCTTTCTCCGCGGAAAAGGGCACCAGGGCGTCGGTCTCCGTCAGCTCCAGCGCCGCACGGATCAGCTCCAGCGCCGGCTCCACCTGGCTGCGCTTTAATTTGTCCAGCTTGTTGGCCACCACGATCTCCGGGCAGCCGCTCTCCCGGAACCAGGTGTGCATGGTCAGATCGTCCGCCGTGGGCTTGTGGCGGATGTCCACGATCAAAACCCCGGTGGTAATGAGGCCCCCCTCGTCCTGAAAGTACCGCTCCATCAGGCGGCCCCACCGCTCCTTCTCCGCCCGGCTGACCTTGGCGTAGCCGTAGCCGGGCAGGTCCACCAGATAGGCCCGCCGGTCCACCTGGAAATAGTTAATTTGGGTGGTCTTCCCCGGAGAGGAGCCCACATAGGCCAGGTTCTTTCGCCCCAGCAGGCGGTTGATTACCGAGGACTTGCCCACGTTGGACCGCCCCGCAAAGGCGAACTGAGGCAGGCCGTCCCGCAGAAACTGCTCCGGCGAGGCGGCGGAGCGGACAAACTCCGCCTTTCCGAAATTCAAAGACATAGAATCTCCCCCTCTCTCCTCTACTGCCGCAAAACGGCCTCTCCGCCCTGCTCCCGCACCAACGGCGGCAGCGGCAGGGGCGTTTCCTCCCGGGCCGCGGGCGGAAATGGGCAGAGGGCGGCGGCGAATACCTCGTCCACCGTCTCCACGGGGATGAACCGCAGCGCGGCCCGGACGGTCTGGTCGATCTCCTCCAGGTCCCGGACGTTGTCCTTGGGGATCAGCACCGTGGAAATGCCGCTGCGCAGAGCGGCCATGGTCTTCTCCTTCAGCCCGCCGATGGGCAGCACCCGGCCCCGGAGCGTCACCTCCCCGGTCATGGCAATGCCGGCTTTGATCTTTCGGTCCGTCAGGGCGGAGAGCATGGCCGTGGCCACGGCGATGCCGGCGGAGGGACCGTCCTTGGGTACCGCCCCCTCCGGGAAGTGGACGTGGATGTCCTTTTCTTTCCAGAAATCCGCCGGGATGCCCAGCGCCGCCGCCCGGCTGCGCAGACAGCTGAGGGCCGCCTGGGCGGACTCCTTCATCACATCTCCCAGGTTTCCGGTGAGCTCCAGCTTGCCGGTGCCATCGCAGGAGAGCACCTCCACCTCCAGAATCTCGCCGCCGCTTTCCGTCCAGGCAAGGCCGTTCACCACGCCGACCTCCTCCCGCTCCGTGTGGAGGGCGGGGGGATAGGGCTGGCAGTCAAGCAGCCTCGGCAGGTCCTCATCCGTAACGGTAATCCGCTTTACATCTCCTTGCAGCAGGCGCATATCCGCCTTGCGGCAGATAGCGTCCAGCCGCCGCTCCAGCTTTCGGACGCCGGATTCCCGGGTGTAGTCCCGGATGATGGCCCGGAGCACGTCGTCGTCGATCCGCAGGGCGCTCTTCTTCAGCCCGTGCTCTTTGAGTGCTTTCGGCAGCAGGTGGCGGCGGGCGATCTGCACCTTCTCCTCGTCGGTGTAGCTGGAGAGCCGGATCACCTCCATGCGGTCCAGAAGGGGCCGCGGGATGGTGTCCGTGGTGTTGGCGGTGGTGATGAACAGCACCTGCCGCAGATCCACCGGGATCTCCAGAAAGTGGTCCCGAAACGCGTGGTTCTGCTCGCTGTCCAGCACCTCCAGCAGCGCCGCAGCCGGGTCGCCCCGGTAGTCGCTGCCCAGCTTGTCGATCTCGTCCAGCAGCAGCAGGGGATTCATAGACCCGCTGCGGCTGATGGCCTCGATGACCCGGCCCGGCATGGAGCCTATGTAGGTCTTCCGGTGGCCCCGGATGTCCGCCTCGTCCCGGACGCCGCCCAGGGAGAGCCGGGCCAGCTTCCGGTTCAGCGCCTTGGCAACGGAAATGGCAATGGAGGTCTTGCCAACGCCGGGAGGGCCCACCAGGCAGAGGATCTGCCCCTTGCCCTCTGGATTCATCTGCCGCACGGCGATGGTCTCCAGGATCCGCTCTTTCACTTTTTCCAGGCCGAAGTGGTCTCTTTCCAGCACTTTCCGGGCGGCGTCCACGCTGACCCGCTCCCGGGTGGCGGTGTTCCAGGGCATCTCCAGGCACACGTCCAGGTAGTTTCTGATGACCGCGGCCTCGGCGCTGCTGTAGGGCTGCTTCGCCAGCTTGCCGACCTCTTTTAAGAGGTGCCGCTCCGTGTCCTCCGCCAGGTGCAGGGCCAGAATCTTCTGGCGGTAGACCTCAATCTCGTCGTCCTCTTCGTCCTCCCCCAGCTCGTTTTGCAGCACCCGGATCTGGGTCCGCAGGATCTGGTCCCGCTGGGTGCGGATCAGCTGATCCCGGACCTTGCCCTCCATTTCGTGCTCAAAGCCCAGCACGTCGCACTCCCGGGCCAGGAAGCCGTTGAGCTTCCGCAGCCGCAGTCCGGGGGACAGCTCCTCCAGGATCTCCTGCTTGTCGGTGTAGCGCAGGTTGATGTTCTGGGCGATGAAATCCGCCAGCTGTCCGGGGTCCTGGCAGTCCATTACCTGGGCCGCCACCTCCTCCGGCAGACTGTTCACCAGTGCCGCGTATTCGCCGAAGAGGCCGTAAGCCTGGCGCAGCAGCGCCTCCATCCGGGGGCCTTTTCGAAGAGCGGCGGATTCCTCGATCAGCTCCACGTTGGCCCGGAGATAAGGCTCCGCCTGCCAGAGCCGGCGCAGCCGCGCCCGCTGCCGTCCCTCCACCACGCAGCGCACCGCCTGGGGGGACAGCCGCAGGATCTGCCGGATGTGGGAGACCGTGCCGATCTCGTACAGGTCGCCCTCCTCCGGCACATCCACGCTCACCTCCCGCTGAGTGACCAAGAAGATGTCCTGCCCCGCCTCCATGGCCCGCTCCAGGGCGGCGATGGAGATTCGGCGCTCCACGTCAAAGGTCAGATTCATACGGGGGAAAACCGTCAGGCCCCGGAGGGCCAGAACGGGAATATTCACAGTGATGGGTTCCATGGCGTTCTCCTTTCAGGGGGAAAGAGGGGGAAGGGGCGCCCAGCGTCCCTTCCCCTTTTTTAAGACGCCGACCGCGGGGCAGAGCCGCCGCTTCTGGGCTTCTCCCCCTTGCCGGTGTTCAGTTTCACGGAGTAGTTGATCTTGTTGGGGTCCCGGGTCAAAACCGGCTCCCCCTTCCCCTCCACGCAGTCCTTGGTGATGACCGCTTTAACAATGGTGGGGTCCGAGGGGATGTCGTACATGATCTGGGTCAGAAGACTCTCCATCACGGCCCGCAGGCCCCGGGCGCCGATGCTGCGCTCGATGGCCTTGTCGGCCACGGCCTCCAGGGCCTCCTCCTCGAACTCCAGCTCCACCTCGTCGTACTCCAGCAGCTTCTTATACTGCTTCACCAAGGCGTTCTTGGGCTCTTTCAGGATCCGCACCAGGTCCTCCCGCTTCAGGGCGTTCAGCGGCGCGATCACCGGCAGACGGCCCACCAGCTCCGGGATGATGCCGAACTTCAGGATGTCGTGGGGCTGGACCTCGTGGAGGATCTTGTTGAGATCCTTGTCTTTCTTGCCCTGGATATTGGCGCCGAAGCCAATGCTCTTCTGGTCCAGACGCTTTTCGATGATCTTGTCCAGACCGTCGAATGCGCCGCCGCAGATAAACAGGATGTTCCGGGTGTTCACCTGGATAAACTCCTGGTGGGGGTGCTTCCGCCCGCCCTGAGGCGGCACGTTGGCCACAGTGCCCTCCACGATCTTCAAAAGCGCCTGCTGCACGCCCTCGCCGGAGACGTCCCGGGTGATGGAGGTGTTCTCACTCTTCCGGGCGATCTTGTCGATCTCGTCCACGTAGATGATGCCGTGCTCGGCCCGCTCCACGTCAAAGTCCGCCGCCTGAAGCAGCCGCAGCAGGATGTTCTCCACATCGTCGCCCACGTAACCCGCCTCGGTGAGGGTGGTGGCGTCGGCAATGGCAAAGGGGACTTTCAGGATCCTGGCCAACGTCTGGGCAAAGAGCGTCTTGCCGGAGCCCGTGGGACCCAGCATCAAAATGTTGCTCTTTTGCAGCTCCACGTCCTCGTCGCCGCCGAAAAAGATGCGCTTATAGTGGTTGTACACCGCCACGGACAGGGCCACCTTGGCCTCGTCCTGGCCGATGACGTACTGATCCAGCACGTCTTTGATCTCCCGGGGCGTGGGGAGCTGGTCTGGAATGTCCTCCAGGGGATTGGAGTCCACATCGTCGAACCCGTCGTTCAGAATGCTCATGCAAAGCTGCACGCACTCGTCGCAGATCCGCACGCCGGGCCCCTGGATCATGCGGTGGACCTGCTGCTCATGCTTGCCGCAGAATGAACACCGCAGCGTCTTCTTGCCGTCGTCACTCATGGTAAATACCCTCAGTCTCGCTCTTTATTTTCTGGCGGTAATGATCTGGTCCACCAGGCCGAACTCCAGCGCCTCCTGGGCGCTCATGAAGTTGTCGCGCTCGCAGGCGGCGGTGACCTCCTCCACCGTGCGGCCGGCGTTCTCCGCCATGATGCGGTTCATCCGCTGCTTGATGGTCTCCAGCCGCTTGAGGTGGATGGCCATATCGGTGATCTGGCCCTGGGTGCCGGCGGAGGGCTGGTGGATCATAATCTCCGCGTTGGGGAGCACGAAGCGCTTGCCCTTGGCGCCGGAGCTCAGCAGAAACGCGCCCATGCTGGCGGCCATACCCACACAGATGGTGGACACGTCGCACTTGACGTACTGCATGGTGTCGTAGATGGCCATGCCGTCGGTGACGGAGCCGCCGGGGCTGTTGATATAGAACTGGATCTCCTTGTCCGGGTCCTGGGCCTCCAGGTACAGCAGCTGGGCCACCACCAGGCTGGCGGTGGTGGCGTTGACCTCCTCGCCCAGGAAGACAATGCGGTCGTTCAGCAGACGGGAGAAGATGTCATAGGAACGCTCTCCCCGGCTGGTCTGCTCCACAACATAGGGGACTAAACTCATGCTTGAAAACCTCCGTTCTTTTGTGGGGCGGTTCACGGCCCTCCGGGCGCTGCTGAATGCGCCGCCCGTCCGGAATCTGCCCAATAAACCATTCTCCCATGATACCACAAGCACCATGAGAGAATGTGTCGAATCGATGAACAATTCCGAAAATCCGCCCCGGCGGGCTGTGGGAACCGCCGGGGCGGGGCCGTCTGTGATGTAAAGCGTTTGAATTACGCTTCTTCCTTCTTGGTCTCTTTCACCGTTTTCTTGGTGGTCTTCTTGGCGGTCTTCGCCTCGCCGTCCGCGGCTTTCTTGGCGGCTTTCTCCTCACCGTCGGCGGCTTTCTTGACGGTCTTCTTCGCCGTCTTCTTGGGCTTCTCCTCGCCCTCGGCGGCCTCTTTGTCCTCTGTCTTCTTGGCGGTGGACTTCTTTGCCGCTTTCTTCTCCGCTTTCACAGCGGTGGCGCTCTCCGTCACCAAGGCCACGGCCTTGCGGCTGACCACCTGGTCCTTCACCTGGTCGGCCTGGACGTACTTCTTCACCATCTCCAGGTCCATGCCGTACTGCTCCGAGAGGCTCTTGAACTCGGCCTCCACGTCCTCGTCGGTGGCCTCGATGTTCTCAGCCTTGATGATGGCGGACACCGCCAGGTCCATGCGCACCTGGCGCAGAGCGGGCTCCCTGGCGTCCTCCAGCAGCTTTTCCTCAGTGATGCCGGTCATCTGGGCGTACTGGTCGTAGGGGATGCCCTGCTGGGTGATCTGCATCTTGAAGTTCTCCACGAACTGCCGGGCCTGGTTTTCCACCATGGCGTCGGGGATGTCGGCGGTGATGCCCTCGGCCACCTGGGTCATCAGAGCGTCCTCAAACTCCCGGTCGGCGGCTTTCTGGCGCTCCTCGGTGATCTTCTTCTTCAGGTCCGCCTTCAGCTCTTTCAGGGTGTCGAACTCGCTGACGTCCTTGGCGAACTCGTCGTCCATCGCCGGGACTTCCTTCTCTTTCACCTCGTGGCACTTGACCTTGAAGACCACGGCCTTGCCGGCCAGGTCCGCGTGGTAGTCCTCGGGAAACGTGATGTCGATGTCTTTCTCGTCGCCGGCTTTCATGCCCACGACCTGCTCTTCAAAGCCGGGGACGAAGCTGTGGGAGCCCAGCTCCAGGCTGTGGTTGGTCCCCTTGCCGCCGTCAAAGGGCTTGCCCTCCAGGAAGCCCTCAAAGTCGATGACGGCAGTATCGCCCTCCCTGGCCTCCCGCTCCACGCTCACAAGGCGGGTGTTGCGGTCGCTGAGCTGCTTAAGGCGCTCGTCCACATCGGCGGCAGAGACCTTGACCTCCTCCTTCTCGGCGGTCAGACCCTTGTACGCGCCCAGGGTGACCTCGGGGTACACGGGGACGGTGGCCTTGAACGTAAAGCCGTCATTGGCGGCGTCCCCCACCAGCTCCACGGACGGATAGCCCACCACCTGGAGCTCCTTTTCCTTCACGGCCTCCTCATAGGCATCGGGGAACGCGATATTTATGGCCTCCTCGTAAAAGACCTCCGCCCCGTACATCCGCTCAATGAGCTTGCGGGGGGCCTTGCCGGGACGGAAGCCCGGCATGTTGATCTTTCCGCGCATCTTCCGATACGCCTTTTCGACGGCGGCCTGAAATGCCTCCGCACCGACCTCGATGGTCAGAGCGACCTGGCTTTTTTCGATTTTTTCGCAGCTTTTCACACTCATGTTGTCTACTCCTCCGTTCATCACCGGCTCCATACCGGTGCGAGTATTTATTTTACCAGAAGAATTCCGAAATTACCAGACTTTTTTCCACTAATTTTCCACTATTCGCAGATTTTTTTTGGTGCAAACCCCAGATAGTCGGCGGAGATCAGGGAAAAAAGGGTCCCGTGCCGCTCCCCCTCCCACCTGCGGCGGATGACGGGGCCGTGGAGATGGCCGTAGCAGCAGCGCTCAACCCGGTATTTCTCCAGCGCCGCCAGAATCTCCGGGCACTGGTAGCCCTGGTAGAGGGGCGGGTAGTGGAGGAAGCACAAAACGGGCCGCTCTCCCGCCGCCGCCAGGGAGGTCTCCAGCCGCAGGACCTCCCGGTTCAAAACCTTGGCGTTGTGGGGCTTTTGATCCTCCTCCAGAAACCACCCCCGGGTGCCGCAGAGGGCGTAGTCATCGTAAAATGCACAGTTGTTGTGCAGCATCTCCAGCGTGCGGATGTCCCGCTCTTCAAAAAAACGGTGGAGCTTGGCGGCGGTGGTCCACCAGTAGTCGTGGTTGCCCTTGATGAGGTACTTTTTTCCGGGGAAGCGGTCCAGGAACTTAAAATCCGCCTCCGCCTCCTCCAGGGTCATGCCCCAGGAGGTGTCCCCGGCCAAAATCAGCGTGTCCTCCGGGCGCAGGACCGACAGCCCCTCCTCAATGCGGGAGACATAGTTCTCCCAGGCGGGGCCGAAGATCTCCATGGACTTGTCCACCGCCAGGGACAGATGCAGGTCCCCGATGGCGTAGAGGGCCATACGCGCCCCTCCCTTTCCGTTATTTACGTCTCCGTCTGGTCGTCAAAGAGGATGGGCTGGCCGCAGCCCTTGCAGGTGTCCGTCTTCCGCGGGTTCAGCCGGGCGGAGCTGGTCCGGTCCCGGCTGCGGCAGTTGGGGCAGCGGAGGCGGCAGCGCCACAGAATCGCCGCCCCCAGCAGGGGGAGAAAGGCCAGGGCCGTGATCCAGCTGGCCGCGTTCAGCAGCCCCGGGAGGCTCTCCCCCGCCAGCCGCAGCGCCCAGGCCGCGATTTCCAAAACCCAAAAGACCAGAAACAGCCCCCAGAAGAGCCGCGCGTCTCTTCGCTTTAATCTCTTCACCGCATCCGCCTCCTTTTATACTATTCGCCAATTAAAAACATGAATGATTTTAATTCCGTCAGCTCCGCTGACGGGACACCGCCATTGTGGCGGTGTCGGCGAAGCCGTTCAATACCAATCTTTCCAAAATCCTTACGGATTTTGGAAGCCACAGCAAATGCCATGGCATTAAAATGCGACATGTCGCATTTTAATTGAAGATTGGTATTACCGCAGGAAGTCCAGCACCACTTCGTCCATGCCCGGCTTTTCGCAGGTGCGGTCAAAGCGCCGCGCTTTGCCCCTGAGGGCGGCCAGCCGCCGGGGCACCGGCACACCGGTGACGCTGTTCAGCTGGTCCAGCAGCTCCACGCCGTCCCCCGCCGGGGTCTCCCCGATGGCGGTGAGGACATGGTTGCAGAACTTGTAGGGGGAGGCGGTGGAGACGAACACCGTCACGGTCTCATCCCCGGTCTCCCGGCGGTACTGCTCCATGACGCCGGCGGCCACGGCGGTGTGGGTGTCGATCAGGTAGCCGTGCTTTTTGTAGTACCCGGCGATGGCGGCGGCGGTGCCGGCCTCGTCGCAGAAGCCGCCCCAGAACTGCTCCTTCAGCGCCGCCTTGATCGCTCCGGAGACCGCATACTTTCCGTCCTTTGCCAGGGCCTCCATATAGCCCCGAACCTCCGCGTCATTCTCCCCGGAGAGGTCGAACAGCAGCCGCTCCAGGTTGCTGGACACCAGGATGTCCATGGAGGGGCTCATGGTTGTATGGAAGGGGCGGTTGCGGTCATAGACGCCGGTGCGGAGAAAGTCCGTCAAAACGTCGTTGCAGTTGGAGGCACAGATCAGCTTCCCAACGGGCAGGCCCATGCGCTTTGCGTAATAGGCCGCCAGGATGTCCCCGAAGTTGCCGGTGGGGACGCAGAAGTTCACCGGATCTCCCATGACTAGCCTCCCATCCCGCACCAAGTCGCAGTAGGCGGAGATGTAGTACACCACCTGGGGCAGGATGCGGCCCCAGTTGATGGAGTTGGCGGAGGAGAGGAAATAGCCCCGGCCCGCCAGAGTCTCCCGCGTGGCGGGATCGGAAAAGATGCGCTTCACGCCGGCCTGGGCGTCGTCAAAGTTGCCCGCCACGGCGCACACGCCCACGTTCTCCCCCTCCTGGGTGACCATCTGGGCCTCCTGGACCTTGGACACCCCGTCCTTGGGGTAGAAGACCATAATCTTCGTCTGGGGCACGTCGGCAAAGCCCTCCATGGCGGCCTTGCCGGTGTCGCCGGAGGTGGCCACCAGGATGCAGGCCGTCTTGTCCTCCCCGGTCTTGCGCAGGGCGGCGGAGAGGAGCTGGGGCAGCATCTGGAGGGCCATGTCCTTGAAAGCGGAGGTGGGGCCGTGCCACAGCTCCAGGCAGTGGGTATTCTCGTCCACCGTCCGGACGGGGGCCACCGCCTCCGTGTCGAACTTGTCCGGCCCGTAGGCGTTCTCGGCGAAGGTCAGCAGCTCCTCCTCCGTGTAGTCCGTCAGATACAGTCCCATAATCTTGGCCGCCCGGGTCTGGTAGCACTCCCCCGCCAGGCTCTCCAAAAACGCCCGGTCAATCTGGGGAATGGCCTCCGGCGTCAGCAGTCCGCCGTCCCGGCTCAGGCCCATCTTGATGGCCTCCGCCGAATCCATGCGGAGGGATCTGTCCCGTGTGCTGTAATATCTCATCTCGGTTGCCTCACTTTCGTGATAGTTGTTATGTAAACGCATCCTCCAGGTACTCCAGCCGGAGGGCGCCGTCTCTGTCCTCATAGACCTCCGCCACGTCAAACCGGGCACAGGCGTCCTCCAGACCGGTCTCCGCCAGATAGGCCGCGGCGGCTCTGCGCAGCCGCGCCTGCTTGCGGCCGTCCACAAACTCCCGGGGCAGGCCGATGGCCCCGGCGCTCCGGAGCTTTACCTCCACAAAGCAGATGGTCCCGTTGGGGTCTCGGGCCACCAGGTCCAGCTCCCCATGGCGGCAGCGCCACTGGCGGCTCAGCACTGTATAGCCCCGCCGCTCCAGGTAGCTGGCCGCGGCCCGCTCGCCCCGGTCCCCGGCGTCCTTGCTCCCTCTCACGGCCGCCTCGCCTCCCACTTTTTCAAAAAGCTCTTCCGGTGGGCCGGGCAGGGACCGTACCGGTCCAGCATCTCGTAGTGGAGCTTCGTGCCGTAGCCCTTGTGTTTTGCAAACCGGTACTGGGGGTACAGGGCCTCCAGCTCCGTGGAGACGTACCGGTCCCGGCTGACCTTGGCCAGGATGGAGGCCGCCGCGATGGAGGCGCTCTTTCCGTCGCCCCCCACGATGGTGGCGTGGGGCGCGGTGATGGAAACCCGGCTGCCGCGGTCCCGGTTGCCATCGATCAGGCAGAGGTCCGGAGGGACGGAGAGCCCGTTGATGGCCCTCTGCATGGCCAGCATCCGGGCGTTGAGGATGTCCAGCTCATCGATCTCCTCCGCCTCCACCCGGGCAACGCTCCAAGCATCGGCCTGGGCGGTAATGGCCTCGTACAACGCCTCCCGCTTCTTTTCCGTCAGCTTCTTGGAGTCGTTGAGACCGGGGATGTCGATCTCCCGGGGCAGGATCACGGCGGCGGCGTACACCGGACCCGCCAGAGGGCCCGCCCCCGCCTCGTCCACGCCGCAGAGGACGGCATAGCCGTTATTCCACTGTTCCCGCTCCGGGGTCCACAGGTCCATAGAGAGACGCTCCTTTCCTTTGGCGCTCAGGCCTGTTCCTCCGGCAGCTCCAGGGTAAAGCGCCCCAGCTTGCCGCCCCGGAACTCGTCCAGCAGGATCTTGGCCATGCGCTCCGTGTCCACCTCGCCGCCGGAGATCAAAAAGCCCCGCTTCCGGCCCGCCGCCTCCAGCAGGCGGTAGCCGTAGGCGATGTCGTTCTCCTGCTCCTCCCGCTGCGGCAGGGCGGGGAGCTTATAGGCCGCCGTCAACGCGTCCGGGTACCGCCCCCCCAGGTAGGCCATCAGGTGGCAGCCCAGGGTCTCCACATCCAGAATATCATCCTTCACCGCGCCGGTGTAGGCCAGGTTCAGCCCCACGCTCTGGTCCTCGAACTTGGGCCAGAGGATGCCCGGGGTGTCCAGCAGCTCCAGACCCCGGTCGATGGGCACCCACTGCTTGGAGCGGGTGACGCCGGGGCGGTCCTCGGTTTTGGCGGTCTTCCGGCCCGCCACCTTGTTGATAAAGGTGGACTTGCCCACGTTGGGGATGCCCAGAATCATCACCCGCACCACCCGGCCCGCCTGGCCCTTTTCGGCGTAGGCGCGGAGCTTGTCCGCCAGCAGCTCCCGCACGGCGGCGGCGAACCTCGCCGTCCCCGCGCCGCCCTTGGCGTTGGTCTCCAGCACGGCATAGCCTTTCGCCCGGAAGTGGGCCGCCCAGGCATCAGTGGCCGACCGGTCCGCCTGGTCCACCCGGTTCAGCACCACCAGCCGGGGCTTCCCCGCCGTCAGCTGGTCCACGTCCGGGTTCCGGCTGGAGACAGGGATGCGGGCGTCCAATATCTCGCACACCGCGTCCACATTGCGCAGCTGCTCGGCGATCATCCGCCGGGTTTTGGTCATGTGGCCGGGGTACCACTGGATGTTCACGCAATCACCCCGATCCGGCGGAAATCCCGCTGCTTCGTCGTCTCGTCCACGCCCGGGAACGCCACCGCCACCGCTCTTCCGATGACGTAGCGGGTGTCCACCGTGCCCAGGCTGGCGTCCCGGCTGTCGCTGGAGTGGTTGCGGTTGTCCCCCATGACGAAGATGTGGCCCTCCGGCACGGTGAGGGGGAACGCCGTCCCCTCCTCCAGAAATGTCAGCTCGTTGATATAGTCCTCCTGCAGAGCCGCTCCGTCCACATAGACGGTGCCGCTGTCAAAGTCGATGTCCACCGTCTGACCCGCCGTGGCGATGACCCGCTTGACAATGGGATCGTTCAGGAACGTGTCTTTCCGCAGCACCACCACGTCGCCGTACTTGTAATCGTGGTACAGCATGGAGTTCAGCACCAGCATCCGGTCCCCGTTCTGGAGAGTGGGCACCATGGAGTGGCCGTCCACGCCGATGAGCCGCGCCCCAAAGGTAAACAGCACCACCACCGCCAGCACGGAGCACACCAGCGCCTGCACCCACTCGTAGGCCTCCCGGCCCTCGACTTTCTGTTCCTGCTGGTTCTCCTCCGGCTGGTTCTGGCTCTCCATCTTCTCCGTATTCTCCGCCATGGCGCTCAGTCCTCCTGATCTAACATTCTGATGCGGGACCAGTCCCGCTCCCCGGTTCTCTCCGCCGGTCCCGGCACCGCCAGGTAAAAGGCCCTGCCGATGACGCTGCGGGCGTCCACCGGCCCCAGGGCCGGATTCCGGCTGTCGTCGCTGTCGTTGCGGTTGTCCCCCATAACAAACAAACACCCCTCCGGCACCGTCAGGGGAAAGGCCGTTCCCTCGTCCGTAAAAGTGGGCTCCCGGATATAGGGCTCCGCCAGCGCCTCGCCGTCCACATAGACGGCGCCGGCGGCAAAGTCGATGTCCACCGTCTGGCCCGCCGCGGCCACAACCCGTTTCACAATGGGATTCCCATCGTGGAAGTCCGGCCTGCGCAGAATCACGATGTCCCCCGGGACATAATCCCCGCAGAGCCAGCCGTCCAGCACCAGCAGCAGATCGCCGTCTTGCAGCGTCTCCCGCATGGAGCCGCCGGACACGCCGATGATCCGGACGGCGAACGTGAACACCAACACCACCGCCGCCACGGAGCACACCAGCGCCTGTATCCACTCGTACAGCTCCCGCCCGGGCGGCCGCGCCCTCTTTCTCTCTCCCATTGGCAAAGCTCCCGTTTCATTTTCGTTAATTCATAACAGTATAACAAAAAAACTCCATCTTCACAAGCCCGCAGCAAGAAAAAAGAGAGGCCGCAGCCTCTCTTATCTCCGGATCACAGCTTCTCCTTGACCTTGGCGCTCTTGCCCACGCGGCCGCGCAGATAGTACAGCTTGGCCCGGCGGACCTTGCCGCTGCGGACGACCTGGATGGTGTCAATGGAGGGGGAGTGCAGGGGGAACACCTTCTCCACGCCCACGCCGTAGGAGATGCGGCGGACGGTAATGGTCTCCTCGATGCCGCCGTGCTTTCTGGCGATGACGGTGCCCTCGAAGACCTGGATACGCTCGCGGGAGCCCTCCTTGACCTTTACGTGGACACGGACGGTGTCGCCGATCTTGACGGCGGGCACCTGGCGCTCCAGGGTTTCCTTGTTCAGTTCCTTGATGAGATCCATGGATATATCCTCCTAAAATATAGGCGTTCATGCCGCTTTTCAACGGGGATCCGGCGCGTTTCGCCACCCCACGACAGAGGACCGCCCTTTGTAGCCTGAATAGGATACCATAGACCGCGACAAAATGCAAGCACTTTTTTACAATTCAGGAATATTCCAAATCTCCGCCCCGGCCCGCCGCCTCCCGGACTGATAATGCCAGCAGTCCCGCCGCCGGAGGCAGCAGCCAAAGACTCCCGCCGGTGCGGACCATCACCCAGGCAAGGGCCGCCGAGAGGCACAGCGCCGCCGCGGCGCCGGCCCACCGGGCGGCCTGTTCCCCCGCCGCCGGACCGGCCGCCCAGGTACACAGCAGCTCCAGCGCCCGGCCGCCGTCCAATGGCCGCACCGGGAGGAGATTAAAAGCGCACAGCACCAGGTTGGCCCCGGTGAACACCGCCCACCGCGTCCCCCCCAGGGCGGTCAGCAGCGCGGCGCACAGCAGATTTGCCCCCGGCCCCGCCAGCACCGACGCCAGCTCGCCGGGGTAGGACAGCTCCCGCCGCTCCGCCGTCAGCTCCGCGCCGAAGACGCCGATCCGCAGCCCGGAGATGGGCGCGCCCAGCAGCGTCAGCGCCAGGCAGTGCCCCAGCTCGTGAAGGGCGGCGGCTCCCAGCACGGTCCACAGCAGTCCCCAGCCGTTTTCCAGGGCGAACCAGGCCGCCAGCAGGCAGAATCCCGGCGATACGGAAATTCGTTTTTCACACCGCCGCCACATAGTAGATGGGATTCAGGTACACGCCGTCCCGCTGGAGCTCAAAGTGCAGGTGGGGCCCCGTGGCCACGCCGGTCTCCCCCACCTCCGCGATCTTCTGTCCCCGCCGCACCTGCGCGCCGGAGGAGGCCGTCACCCGGCTGCAGTGGGCGTAGAGGGTGGTGTATCCCCCCTGGTGGGCCACCACGCAGTACTTCCCGTAGCTGCTGCTCTCCCCCACCGCCGTGACGGTGCCGTCGGCAAAGCAGTCGATCTCCGTGCCGGTGTCCGCCGCCAGGTCCACGCCGTAGTGGAACCGCTCCTCCCCCTCCACCGGGTGTTCCCGGTAGCCAAAGTTGGAGCTGACGGCCCCGGAGAGCGGGGCGCGGTAGTCAAAATCCAGAATCGCCTGCTCCAGGCTGACGTTGCCGGGCAGGTTCTCCTGGGAGTAGAGCACATAGGCCAGCGTGGAGGCCTGGGTCTCCTCCGCCTCCGGCGATTCCGCCGGCTCGCCCGTCCCCTCCGTCTCCGCCGGCGGCGGCTCTTTCGCGGCGCGGTAGGCCCGCAGGGTGTCCAGGGCCGAGGCCTCCGGCAGCTCCCCCACGGCGGCGGTCTCCAGCACCTGGCCGGGCGTCTCCGGATGAAAAACCGCCCGGTACACCTCCCGGGCCGCGCCGCCCACGTCGGACTCCCCCGCAAAGGCCCGCCCCACGGCGGAGAACACCGCCCGCACGTCCACATTCTGCTCCATGGGGCCGCTCAAAAGATGGTCGATCCGGGCCATCTGCCCAGGCAGCAGCAGCTTTACCGCCACCAGCAGGACAAAGATTCCCGCGCAGGCCGCCAGCTGGATCAAACGGCGGCGCTCCCCGGCGCTCAGAGGCTCATCCCGCCGCCGGACCGCCTGCCGCGCGCCGCCCCGGCGGCGGACCCGTCTCCGCCGCTCCGCCGCAATGGTGCCGATCCTCCGTCCCGCCTGCCTTGAGGTCATGGCTGTCCCCTCCCTTTTCATTCTTGAAAAGTTTATGCGGCAAAGGGGTGGGATATGCCTGAAACGGCGAAAGGCCGCCGGTCTCCCGGCGGCCCCGCGGCTATGGGTTATGGTTTCCCCGGTGGGCGGCGCTTGAGGTCCCCCGCGGCCGGGTTGTCGATCAGCCGCCCCTCCTCCGTAAAGCGGGAGCCGTGGCAGGGGCAGTCCCAGGTGCGCTCCCGGGGATTCCACTTCAGCGCGCAGCCCATGTGGGGACACCGGGGCCGCGTGGGGGTCAGCAGGTTCACCACCGCCCCGGCGGCATTGACCGCCAGCTGGGGGCGGAGGACGCTGCGGGAGGGGGAGAAAACCGGGGCCCAGGGGTTCTCCCGGCCTGTCACCAGATCCCCCAGGATCATGGCCGCCGCCATGGAGGAGGTCATCCCCCACTTGTTGAAGCCCGCGGCCACATAGAGCCCCCGGGTCCCGGCGGAGTAGGGCCCGATATAGGGCGCCCCGTCCAGGGTCATGCAGTCCTGGGCCGCCCAGCGGGCCCGCTCCCGGGAGGCGGGGTAATACCGGGCCGCCCAGCGCTTCAGCTCCTCCCAGCCGCCGCCCTGTTTGCCGGTGCGGTGGCCTCCGCCGCCCAGGAGCAGCAGCTCCCCGGCGTTTCGGAGGGACAGCCCGTCCTCCGCCTCGTCCACATACATCCCGCCCACATCCGGGGCGTTCTCCAGCGCCAGCACATAGGAGCGGCGCTGGTACAGCTTGAGAAAATACCCGCCGTGCTTGTTGAGAAAGGGGAAATGGGTGCAGACGACGATCTTCTCCGCCCGGATTCTCCCCTCCGGCGTCACCGCGGCGCCGGGAAGCAGCTCCAAAACCGGCGTGTGCTCGTAGATCCGCAGGCTCCTCGCCACCGCCGCCGCGAAGCGCAGCGGGTCGAACTGGGCCTGCCCCGGAAACCGCACGGCCCCCGCCGTAGGAAAGGGCAGCCGCGGCGTCTCCGTCAGCTCCACCACAGCGCCCAGGACATCCAACGCCCGCATCTCCCGCTCCAGCTTGTCCCGGCTGCTTCGGGCGTAGACAAAGGCGTCCCGCTCTTCAAAGCCGCAGTCCATCCCGGCGCACAGCCGCCGGTACTCCCCCAGGGCCGCCTGGTTGGCCTCCAGGTACATTTTGGCACGCTCCGCGCCGAAGCGCCGCAGGAGCTTGTCGTAGATCAGTCCGTGCTGAGAGGTGATCTTTGCGGTGGTGTTCTTCGTCACGCCGCCGCAGATCAAGTCCGCCTCCGCCAGCACAGTTTCCACGCCCAGCTCCGTCAGGCGGCGGGCGCACAGCAGTCCCGCCAGCCCGCCGCCGATGACCAGCACATCCGTGCGGATCTCCCCCCGCAGGGAGGGAAAGCGGGGCAGGGGCGTCTTTCTTGTCCATACGGACTCCATTCTTCATCACCGGGGATAGTATTTCCGAAAAAATTCGGAAATACTACATTTGATTTGAGCCGTTTTTCGGATCCTAAGCGTCTTTTGGGAGAGGCGGCGCTTTCTTTTCCGATGGCCGGCGGCCTTTCCGCTTCCCGCCGCCTCGGCAGACATGGGCACCGCCCTGCCGCGCCGCCTCGTACTCCCGCGTCAGTCCCGGCGTGATGGCCGGTACGGACCGCCGCCCCACCCAGGTCCCGTCCTCCCGGGGGGCCAGCGTCATACGGCACAAAAACCGCCCGTGCTCCCGGCAGCGGAACACCGCGTAATAGTTCAGCGGCACCGCGCCGCCCTTGGGCCGCGGGTAGCTCCACCGGCTGACGGAGCCCAGCCGCCCGCAGACGGGGCAGGCCGGCTGCCGCCCTGTCCGGGCGTTCAGCACCCCCTCCGGGCTTGGCAACGGGCCCACTTTCCGGCGGGGCTGCTTGGGAAAGGAGAGCTTGGAAAGGCGCGGCGAGGGCAGGCGGCGGTTCTTCGCCCGCTTCTCTGGCCGATAGGCCAGGGCCTCCGGCGTCAGCCACCGGGCCACCACGGCGGTGTACATGGCGTCGTACAGGGCGTTGTGATAGTCGAAGACATCCGGGATGCCGCAGTACTCCACCGCCCGCCACAGCGCCACCTGCTGGCCGGTGCCCACCAGATAGGAAAAAGCCAGCTGGAGGTCACAGACCGTCTCCACCGGCACCGGGGGAATCTTCCAGTACTCGCAGTTCTGCCGCAGCGCCTTGAAATCGTCCCCGCCGCCCCAGGCGGCGAAAGCGGTCTCTCCTCCGCACCAGGCGCGGAACCGCTCCAGCGCGGCGGGAAACTCCACCGTGGACTGGACGGAGGCCTGTAATTCCGGCAGCTTCCTCGCCCCCGGGTCGAAGCGCTTGTGGACCGTGGGCCGGATGAACACGCTGAACGTGTCCACAATGGGCCCGCCGATCTCCTCCACCCGGACCGCGCCGATCTGGAGGATCTCATCCAGGGGCTTTTTGTCATAGCTGCGGTTCCACTCCAGATCCAGGATAATCATTCGTATCACTTCTCTCTGTCTTCGGATGTGCCTCTGCCGGCGCTTTCAGGCAAAGGGCCCGGGGCAGCCTCAGCTGCTCCGGGCCCGCGGATGTGATTGGGGACAATCAGCCTTTCACCATGGAGGCGATCTCCTCGGCGAAGTTCTCCTGCTTCTTCTCAATGCCCTCGCCCTTCTCAAAGCGCACGGCGTCCTTGAACGTGATGGTTCCGCCCAGGCTCTTGGCGGCGGCGGCCAGATACTTCTCAACTGTCAAGTCTCCATCCTTTACAAACTCCTGCTGCAGCAGGCAGTTCTCGGAGTAGAACTTGTTCAGCTTGCCCATGACGATCTTCTCCCGGACCTGCTCGGGCTTGGAGGCCATCTTGGGGTCGTTCTCCATCTGGACCATCATGATCTTCTTCTCCTCGTCCAGGACCTCCTGGGTCACCTGGGACTTATCCCAGAAGCGGGGATTCAAGGCGGCGATCTGCATGGCCACGTCCTTGCCGGCCTCCTCCACCTTCTCGGCGGGCAGATCGGTATCCAGGTTCACCAGCACGCCGATCTTGCCGCCGGCGTGGACGTACGGCACGCACACGCCGCCCTCGAAACGGGCGAAGCGGCGGACCTTGATGTTCTCGCCGATGACCAGGACCATCTCCTGCTGCTGCTGGAGCACGGTCATGTCGGTGCCGTTGTACTTGCACTCCATCAGGGCGTCCAGGTCGGCGGGAGCCGCGGCGGCCACGGTGGCGGCCACGCCCTTGACGAAGTCCACGAACTTCTCGTTCTTGCCCACGAAGTCGGTCTCGGCGTTGACCTCGACCACCACGCCCACGCCGTTCACCACGGCGGCATAGGCCATGCCCTCGGCGGCGATGCGGTCGGCCTTCTTCACAGAGGCGGCCAGGCCTTTCTCCCGCAGATACTCGATGGCCTTGTCCATGTCGCCGTCGGAGGCGGCCAGGGCCTTTTTGCAATCCATCATACCCACGCCGGTTCTCTCGCGCAGGTTCTTTACGTCAGCAGCTGTAAAAGCCATTTTATCGTTCCTCCACTCTATATTCGGTCAAAAAGCGCCGTGCGAGGCCGGATTACTGGGCGTCCGCGGCCTCGGGCTCCTCGGTCTGCTCGCCCTGCTTGCCCTCCAGCACGGCGTTGGCCATGATGGAGGAGATCAGCTTGATGGCGCGGATGGCGTCATCGTTGCCGGGGATGACGTAGTCGATCTCGTCGGGGTCGCAGTTGGTGTCGGCGATGGCCACCACGGGGATACCCAGCTTGTGGGCCTCGGCGATGGCGTTGCGCTCCTTGCGGGTATCCACGATGAAGAGGGCGCCGGGCAGGCGCTTCATCTCTTTCACACCGCCCAGGTACTTCTCCAGCTTGGCGATCTCGCCCAGGTGCTTCATGACCTCTTTTTTGGGCAGCATGTCAAAGGTGCCGTCCTCCTGCATGGTCTTCAGCTGGTTCAGCCGGTCCACGCGGGTGCGCATGGTCTTGAAGTTGGTCATCATGCCGCCCAGCCAACGGGCGTTGACGAAGTACTGGCCGCAGCGGGTGGCCTCCTCGCGGATGGCGTCCTGAGCCTGCTTCTTGGTGCCGACGAACAGCAGAGACTGGCCGCTCTCAGAGAGCTGGCGGACGAAGTTGTAGGCCTCCTCCAGCTTGCGGACGGTCTTCTGCAGGTCCACGATATAGATGCCGTTGCGCTCGGTGTAGATATAGGGGGCCATCTTGGGGTTCCACCGGCGGGTCTGGTGACCGAAGTGGACGCCCGCCTCCAGCAGGGCTTTCATGGATACGACGCTAGAATTTGCCATAGTGTTTGTTTCCTCCAAATCTGATTTAGTTTGACCTCCGGCGGCTTCAGCCTCCCCGCCAACCCATGTCGGGCACAGACGAAGAGTCCACGCGCCGTGCGGAATGCTGAAATATAATACCACAGCAAAATACAGAATGCAAGTATTTTTTCCCAAAACTCCAGGAAAATATGCCATATATTCAGCGTCTCAGCACCTTCTCCTGCGCTTTTTCTCCAAATTGGGGTCCCGGCGCTGGAAGGGCTTGTCGATCAGGATGATGTCGTCTCCGATCCGCTGGATGCAATCCCAGGGGACGTAGAACTCCTCCCCCCTGCCGAATAGACCGAAAAACAGCCCCGGTCCGCTGACCACGATGGCCACCACCTGCCCCTCCGGCACCTTGATGTCCACGTCGGACACATAGCCCAGCCGGCAGCCGTCGCAGATGTTGATGACCTCCTTGCGCCGCAGGCCGCGAATCCTGCACTGCATAACGCTCACCTCCTGAATGAGCCTATGCTGCGGCTGGAATGTCCCATGCCCGCCGCCGGCCCACAAAGCGACAAAACCTCCCAGTATAGGAAAAATCGCCGGAGGAAATACTGTGTCCAGGCTGTTTCACCACACAAAAAGAACAGTGGAGGAATCCAGTTTGATGCAGGGAAAAGTGGAGATTGCGGGGGTCAACACCTCCAAGCTGAAAGTCCTGAAAAATGAGGAGACCATGGCGCTGCTGCGCCGGACAAAGGAGGGGGACCAGGAGGCCCGCCGGCAGCTGATCGAGGGGAACCTCCGGCTGGTGCTGTCCGTGATCCAGCGGTTCTCCGGCCGGGGGGAGAACGCCGACGACCTCTTCCAGGTGGGCTGCGTGGGCCTCATCAAGGCCATTGACAATTTCGACATCAACCAGCCGGTGCGCTTTTCCACCTACGGCGTGCCCATGATTATCGGCGAGATCCGCCGCTACCTCCGGGACAACAGCGCCATCCGGGTTACCCGCAGCATGCGGGACACGGCCTACCGGGTGCTCCAGGTCCGGGACCGCCTGGTGGCGGAGACCCAGCGGGAGCCCACGGTGGAGCAGATCGCCAAGGAGCTGGACATCCCCCGGGAGGACGTGGTGTTCGCCATGGACGCCATCATGGACCCGGTGTCCCTCTACGACCCGGTATACTCCGACGGCGGCGGGGACACCCTCTGCGTCATGGACCAGGTGCGGGACACCAAGAACACCGACGAGAACTGGACGGACCGCATCGCCCTGAAAGAGGCCATGAAGCGGCTGGACCCGCGGGAGCGGAGGATCTTGTCCCTGCGGTTCTACGAGGGCAAGACCCAGATGGAGGTCTCCGCGGAGGTGGGCATCTCCCAGGCCCAGGTCTCCCGGCTGGAAAAGGGCGCTATCAACACAATTAAAAAAAATATATGACGTGCAAAACGGCGCGGGCCAGCGGCCCGCGCCGTTTATCCGTCCACATTGATCCGCTGGTCCAGCCGGGCCAGGAAGAACGCCAGGAAAAAGCCCCCCGCACAGCAAAGAGCCGACAACACCATCTCCCCCGCGCCCCGGTAGGAGGTGGGAACAATCACCAGCGTGGAGGCCAGCACGATGCCGAAGATCCCGTGGAACGCCACGGAGTACCACCGGCGAAAGCACCAGCTCACCAGGCGCGCCAGCAGCGCCACCGTCAGCACCAGCCCCGGCAGCGAGGCGGAGAGCACCAGAAAGTCCAGGTTCGCCAGTCCCTCCAGCACCGGCTGGTACAGGTCCAGGGCCATCATCACCGAGGAGGAGGTCATGCCGGGAATCACGATGCCCATGCCCCACAGCACGCCGCAGAAGTTGTACCACCAGAAGCTGGGCTCCGCCGAAAAGCGGGCGATGCGGCTGACGTAGAACAGCCCCGCGAACACGCCGCCGGCGCATAAAAGCAGGCTCACCCAGGATGCGGCGGAGCGCCCCTCCTTTCCCGCCTCCCGGAAGAGGGCGGGCACCGTGCCCACAATGAGCCCAATGAAGAGCCAGGTGGTCACCGTGCCGGAGAAATCAATGGCCGCGCTGATTCCCTTGGCAAAGCCCATAAAGCCGACGCACCAGCCCAGCCCCAGGGGCGGGAGCCACTTCCAGTACTTCGGAAGCGCCTGTCTGGGATGGGTGAGGAGCTCCATAAAGGGGCGGTAGATGTCAAACACCACCGCCAGCACGCCGCCGGACACCCCGGGCAGAATCGCTCCCGCCCCGATGAGGGCGCCGCACAGCAGATTCCGCAGCCAGTGGATCGTCCGGTTTCCTCCTCCGCTCATGTCCGCGCCGCCTCCCCTCTTTCTTGTATTCAAACCGATGATAGCAGTTTTGCCCTCCCTTTTCAATCCAATCCCGGCCCGCGGCATGAAAAATTTTCCCGGACGACAGGGACGGAATTTGACGCTCTTGTCTAAATATCATAAATTGTCCGGCGGAATTTTCGCATAATATGGCCGTTTCTCCCGTTGACAGCCGCTTGACTTTTGTGTAGACTACGAGATAAATAATTGCATACCGCAAAGACGATGAAGAGAAGAGTAAGCGGGCAGATACGCTGCAGAGAGCCCCGGTTGGTGCAAAGGGGTGCGGAAGGGCCCGCCGAACATGGTCTTGGAGTCGCGTGGCCGACCGCGTCAGCGCAGGTCACGACGGGAGCCGCCCGTCACAGCGCAGAAGTGTTTTCGCACTTCCAAAGGCCGTCTCCGCGAGGAGGCGCGCGAACCAAGGTGGTACCACGGCGTTTGAACGTCCGTCCTTGAAGCAGGCGCTTCAAGGATTTTTTTATTGCTTTCACCGCAAATGAACCGGAAAGGAGTTCGCTGCTGTGCGTGATTCTATCATTCAGATCCAGCATCTGAGCAAGACTTTCGGCGGCGGGACGGAGGCCGTCCACGCCCTGGAGGACATCAATCTGGACATCCGCCAGGGGGAGATTTTCGGCATTATCGGCCTCTCCGGCGCGGGCAAGTCCACCCTGGTGCGGTGCATGAACCTGCTGGAGCGCCCCACCTCCGGCACGGTGGTGGTGGACGGCCAGAACTTGACGGAGCTCAGCGAAAAGGAGCTGCGGCTGGCCCGGCGGAAGATCACCATGATCTTCCAGAGCTTCAACCTCTTGATGCAGCGCACGTGTTTGAAAAACGTGTGCTTCCCCATGGAGATCAGCGGCGTGCCCGCCGCCCAGGCGCGGCAGCGGGCGGCGGAGCTGCTGGAGCTCGTGGGCCTGGGGGACAAGGCGGAGGCCTACCCCGCCCAGCTCTCCGGCGGGCAGAAGCAGCGGGTGGCCATCGCCCGGGCCCTGGCCACGGACCCCAAGGTGCTCCTCTGTGACGAGGCCACCTCCGCCCTGGACCCCACCACCACCGCCTCCATCCTGGCCCTTTTGAAGGACCTGAATGAGAAGCTGGGGGTCACGGTGGTGGTTATCACCCACCAGATGAGCGTCATCGAGGACATCTGCGCCCGGGTGGCCATTCTGGACGGCGGCGTGGTGGCGGAGCAGGGCGACGTGCAGGAGATCTTCTCCAACCCCACCACCGACGCGGCCCGGCGGCTGGTGTACCCCGGCGGCGTGGTCCCGGCCCAGTTCCCCGCCAGCGCCCGTGTCATCCGGATCTCCTTCAACGGCGGCACCGCCTACGACCCGCTGATCGCGTCTCTGGCCATCGACTGCGGCGTCAAGGTGAACATCCTGGGGGCCGACACCCGCAACGTGGGCGGCAAGGCCATCGGCACCATGCTGCTGGGTCTGCCGGAAAATCCCAACGACGCCGCCAAGGCCCTGAGCTACATCCGCGCGCAGAAGAACATCACCGTTGAGGAGGTGCCGGACTACCATGAGTGAGTTTTTCATCAGCCTCTTTGAGAACTGGGGCTTTACCAAAGTGCCGGAGCAGATCGCGTATCTCTCCGATTTCGGCGGCATGGCCTTCAATATCTGGGAGACCGTCTACGCCCCCGCCCTGGCGACGCTGTTCGCCTATGCGATCGGTCTGCCGCTGGGCATTCTTCTGGTCATCGGCGAAGAGGGCGGCATCCGCCCCATGCCGAAGCTCCTGATGCGGATCTTGAACACGGTCGTAAACCTGCTGCGTTCCGTGCCGTTTTTGATTCTGATGGTGGTGGTGTTCCCCCTGTCCCGGCTGATCCTGGGCACCAGCGTGGGCACCGCGGCCACCATTGTCCCGCTGACTGTGGCGGCCGCGCCCTATGTTGCCCGGATCGTGGAGATCTCCCTGCGGGAGATGGACCGGGGTGTCATCGAGGCGGCCCAGGCCATGGGCTGCTCCCCCTGGCAGATTGTCACCAAGGTGATGCTGCCGGAGTGCCGCCCCTCCCTCATCAACGGCGCCACAAACGCCGCCATCACCATCCTGGGCTACGGGGCCATGGCGGGGGCCATCGGCGGCGGGGGCCTGGGCGCGGTGGCCCTCATGCGGGGGCACGGACGGGGCCAGAAGCTCGTCATGTATGCGGCGGTGATCATTCTGGTCATCCTGGTCCAGATCATTCAATCCATCGGTACCGCCTGGTCGGTGAAGTCCGACCGGCGTATCAATCCAACCGAAAAGAAGAAAAGGAGAACGTAACATGAAAAGAAAGCTTGTCTCTCTGATCCTGGCCGCTCTGCTGGTCCTGGGCCTCACCGCCTGCGGCGGCAAGAAGCAAAACGCCACGATCAAGGTGGGGGCCACTCCCGCTCCCCACGCCGCCATTCTGGAGGTGGCCAAGGAGATCCTGGCGGAGCAGGGCTACACCCTGGACATCGTGGAGTATGACGACTACATCACTCCCAACACCTCCCTGGAGGACGGCTCCCTGGACGCCAACTACTTCCAGCACATCACCTATATGAACGAGTTCAACGCGGAGAACGGCACCCACATGGTCAGCGCCGCGGGCATCCACTACGAGCCCTTCGGCCTGTACGCCGGCAAGACGGCGGCCCTGGCGGACCTCCAGGACGGCGCTCAGATCGCCGTGCCCAACGATGGCACCAACGAGGCCCGGGCGCTGCTGCTGCTGGAGCAGGAGGGCCTCATCAAGCTCAGGGACGGCGTGGGCCTCTCCGCCACCAAGAGCGATATCGCGGAAAACCCCCACAACTACGAGATCATGGAGCTGGAGGCCCGCCTCCTGCCCACCACGCTCCAGGATGTGGACATGGCCGTCATCAACGGCAACTACGCCATTGACGCGGGGCTGAAGGTCTCCGACGCCGTTGCGGTGGAGGCCGCCGACGGCGCGGCGGCGGAGGCTTATGTGAACGTGCTGGCCGTGAAGGAGGGCAGCGAGAACAGCGAGGGCATCCAGGCCCTGGTGAAGGCCCTGCAGAGCGACAAGGTGAAAACCTTTATCGAGGAGACTTACGACGGCGCCGTGGTGCCCCTGTTCTAAGAGATATCCGCAGTTGAAAAACCGGGAGAAGCCCTGTGCTTCTCCCGGTTTTTCTTTTCCCATCGGGGCAAAACGCCGAAAAGGCGCGTTGTTTTCCCGTCGGATTCGGCGGAAATTTTTGACGATTTCCATGGCTTTTCCCCCGGGGCCGTGCTAGAATGAAAAGGCCGCGCTCCGGCGGGGCGGCCGTATCCGGCGGGAAGCTCCCGACGGATCAGGCATTTTTTTGACAGGGGGGTGCCGGCGCCATGGCCTGGAACCGCGAAAAAAACTATGAGATTGATATGTGCAGCGGGGCCATTCTGCCAAAGCTCCTGCAGTTCACCCTGCCGCTGATGTTCTCCAGCATTCTGCAGCTGCTCTTCAACGCGGCGGACATCATCGTGGTGGGCCGCTGGGCCGGGGACAACTCTCTGGTGGCCGTGGGCTCCAACACCTCCCTCATCAGCCTCTTGACCAACCTCTTCATCGGCCTGTCCGTAGGCGCCAACATTCTGGCCGCCCGGTTCTACGGGGCCCGGGAGGAGGAGAACCTGCGCCAGACCGTCCACACCGCCATATTGCTGAGCCTGATAGGCGGCGTGCTGCTGACGGTTGTGGGGGGCCTCGGCGCCCGCACCATCCTCACCTGGATGCACTCCCCGGCGGAGGTGCTGGATCTGGCGACGCTGTATCTGCGCATCTATTTTCTGGGAATGCCCGCCATGATGTTCTACAACTTCGGCGCGGCGCTGCTGCGGGCCGTGGGCGACACCCGCCGCCCCCTGTGGTATCTCTCTTTCGCCGGCGTTGTCAACGTGCTGTTAAACCTGATCTTCGTCATCGTCTGCCAGCTGGACGTGGCCGGCGTGGCCATTGCCACCGTTGTCTCCCAGTGCATCTCCGCGCTGCTGGTGTTCCGCTGTCTCACCCACTCCGGCGGTGCCATCCACCTGGACCCGCATCAGCTTCGGATCTATCCCCTCCGCCTTCGGCAGATTCTGAAAGTTGGCGTTCCCGCCGGACTCCAGGGCATCTTGTTCTCCCTCTCCAACACGGTCATCCAGTCCTCCGTCAACTCCTTTGGAAAGACCGTGATGGCCGGAAACGCCGCGGCGGACAACATCGATATGTTCATCTACGCCTCCATCAACGCCTTTTACCAGGCCAACATCTCCTTCACCAGCCAAAACCTGGGCGCCGGGCGGGTAGAGCGCATTCACCCCATCATGCTGCGGTCCATCGGCTGCGCCGTGGTGGTGTCCGGCGTCCTGGGAGGGCTCACCGCCCTCTTCGGCCCGCACCTGCTGGGCATCTACTCCGACAGCCCCGATGTGATTGCCGCCGGGATGGTCCACATCCGGATGATCTGCATCCCCTACGCCCTCTGCGCGCTGATGGATGTGATCGTGGGCTCCATCCGGGGCATGGGGTACGCCGTCATGCCCATGCTGGTCACCCTGATCGGCGCCTGCGGGCTGCGGCTGGTCTGGATCGCCACGCTGTTCCAGCTTCCGGAGTTCCACACGATCCAGACCGTCTACCTCTCCTACCCCGTCTCCTGGACCGTGACCTTTCTGGCCCATCTTGTCTGCTACTGCCTGGTTCTGCGGCGGTTGAAGCACCGCATGGAGCCGCTTGAAAATACGCCGGACGTCGCATGACGTCCGGCGTTTTCTCTCGATTGATCTCCGCTCACAGGCCCAGCCAGAGCTTGACGGTCAGTACGGCGCAGCCCCCCATCAAAAGAGCCAGGGCCCCGGTGCCCCAGAGGAGACTGTAGCTCACCGCCTCCTTGTCCCGGGACCGCCCGGCGGCCACGGAGGCGAAGACATAGACCGACACCAGCCCGAACGCCACGGCGGCGATGTCCGCCGCCGTCTCCGCTTCCAGGGCGGACAGCGCCAGATACAGCAAAAAACCAAGACCCGAGACAATGGCCCCGGCGTTCATCTGCCGCACCGTCTGCAAAAGAAACCCCTTTTTCTCTCTCATTGGTAGATCTCTCCTATCGTTGAAATCCCAACCCCGGTCTCCCCGGGCCGTCAGTAGCCGTTGACCATCACGTCCAGCACTTTCCCCGCCACAGTGCCGGCCACGGCGTTTCCGCCGCCGCCGTTCTCCACCAGCACCACAAAGGCGTAGGGCGCGTTTTCGTTCCGCAGAAAGCCCGCGAACCAGGCGTGGGGCGCCTGCCCCTCTCCCACCTCGGCGGTGCCGGACTTGGCGCACAATTCCATGTTGGGAAACCGTCCAGCGCCGTAGGTCCTCTCCACGTTGGCGGCCATCATGTCCGCCAGCTTCTCCGCCGTGGCGGCGCTCACCAGCGACCCGGTCTTTCCGGGGATGTGGGGGAGAGACGGCACCCCCAGGGCGTTTTTCGTCCGCAGGATCAGATACGGCTCCGCCGCCCGGCCGCCGTTTGCGACGGCCCCCATGTAGACCATCAGGGCGCAGGGATTCACCAGGTCCTGGTCCTGTCCCACGCCGGCCCAGCCAAGGCGGCCCTCCGTCATGCCCTCCCAGCCAAAGGAGCCCCGGGCGGTGGGCAGGCCGTCCACGCTGTACGCGGCGGTGAGGCCCGCCTTCTCCGTATATTTCCGCAGGGTGTCCGCCCCCAGCTCAGACGCGATCTGGGCAAAGGCGGCGTTGCAGCTGTTGGCAAAGGCGTCCTCAATGTGCTGCTCCCCGTGGGTCCCGGAGCAGACAATGGTCTCCTCCCCCACCTGCACGCTGCCGGAGCAGGTCCAGGTGCGCTCCTTCAGGTCCGGGATGTTCTCCAGAGCCGCCGCCAGCGTGACGGTCTTGTAGACGGAGCCGGGGGTGAAGACGGAGGAGAGAAAGCGGTTGAGATACGCGCCCTTCCAGCGGTCGCCGGTCTCGATGTCCTCCGGGACGCGGAGGGGGTCATAGCTGGGGGCGGAGACCATGCAGAGGATCTCCCCGGTCTTGTAGTTGTACACCGCCACCGTGCCGGCATGGCCGTTCAGAGCCCGGTAGGCCTCGTAGTTGTACCGGGCGTCCAGGGTCAGGTACAGCTCCCCGCCCCGCTTCGCGCCAAAGGCCCCGTTTAAGAGGCTGTAGCCCGTCAGCTTGTCGGCAAAGGCGTTGAGGGCCCCGGTGCCGATGCTGCCCTGCAAATCCCCCACCGCGTGGAGGGTGGCCTTGCGGACGGTCTCGCCGTCGTAGTAGACCCGCTTTCCGTCCTCCACCCAGGACAGGGCGTCCCCGTCCCGGTCCAGCACCGTCCCCGCCGCCAGCTGGCCCGCGGAGTTATAGAGGTGGCGGTTAAAGGCCGAGGAGGCCCAGCTGCCGGCGCTCAGGAAGTACCGGACCAGAAAGAGGACCAGTCCCGCCGCCAGCAGCAGCGCCAGGATCCGGCAGACCAGAGCCCGCTGTTCAATCTTCTTCATACGGTTCCTCCGTTTCCCGGGCAAAGGGGTCCCCCACGGGCTCCGCCCGCCGCCTTGCCTCCTCCGTCAGACGGCGGGAGGGCCCTCGCCGGATGGCGAAGCTGGCGTTTTCCCGGGTGTCCGTCGCCTTCAAAAAGGCCAGAAGCCCCCAGGCGGACATCATGGCGGAGCCGCCGTTGGAGACAAAGGGGAACGTCACGCCGGTGAGAGGCAGCAGGTCCACGGAGCCAAAGACGTTCAGGCAGGTCTGGAACACCAGCAGCGAAGCGGCGGCGCAGGCGGCGATCGTGTAGAAGCTGGACCGCCCCACCCGGACGGCCCGGGCGGCGAAAAAGGCCAGGGTGACAATGGACCCCACCGCCAGCACGGCGATCAGGAGGCCCCACTCCTCGCAGAGCATCCCGAAGACCAGGTCCGTGTCCGCCGCGGCGATGCGGTGGAGCCAGCCCTCCCCCGCCCCCATGCCCAGAAGCCCCCCGGAGGCGGCGGCGGACATGGTGCGGGTCTGCTGGTAGCCGGTGGTGGAGGCGGCCTCCCAGGCGTGGCCCCAGGAGGCGAAGCGGCCCAGAATGTACGGCTTAAAGCGCAGGATAATCCCCGCGCCGAACACCGCCCCGCCGCAGATCAGCGCCAGGGTGGCAAAGTCCCCGGAGCGGAGATAGGCGATGACCAGGAACGTGACAAAGAAGATGGCCGCCGTGCCGAAGTCGCTCATCAGCCCCAAAAGGCCGATGCAAACGCCCGTCAGCACGATGAAGAGCGTCAGGTTCCGCCGCCGGAACAGCCGCTCCAGCGTGGCGGAGCCGGCGAAGATATAGCAGATCTTGGCGATCTCCGAGGGCTGGAAAGAGAGCCCGCCGATGGAGATCCAGTTCACCGCGCCGTATTTGGCGCTGCCCAGCACCAGCGTGATCCCCAAAAGGCCGATGGCCGCCGCGGCCATGAGCCAGCGGTTCTTCTGCACCCGGGTGAGGTCCCGGAGGAAGATGCCCAGCACCAAAAAGAGCCCCAGTCCCAGCACGATGGCCAGAAACTGCTTGAACAGGCTCCCCGGGGCGCTGGAGGCCGTCACCGCCAGGGAGAGGGTGGAGAGAAAAAAGGCGATGGTCTCCAGCTCAAAGCCCACACAGCGGGTGGCGCGCAGCACGGCGAAATAGACCCACATCACCGCCGTCAGCCCCAGAAAGGCCAGGGGGATGGACACCGGCGCCGTCTCCCCCGCCGCCACGATCAGCTGGAGGCAGGATAAGACCTGGAACACCGTCAGCCACAAAAAGGAGGGGAAGATGGCGGCGGGACGCTCATTGCGCCGCAGCCGCTCCTGCTCCTCCCGCTGCTGCACCGTCTGTGGCAGGAGCACCAGCGGCACGCCGCCTAAGGTGATGGTATCCCCCATGGCCACCGGGGCGGAGCCCTCCACAGTGACACCGCCCACCTCCGTGCCGCCCTTGGAGCCCAGGTCGTAGAGGGTCCACCCCTCGTCCTCCCCCCGGCACAAGGCCGCGTGCTGGCGGGAGACGCTGGGATACCCCAGGCACACGTCGGCGCTCCGGGCCCGGCCGATGATGTTCTCCCAGTGGGTCAGGGGGATGGCGGCGCCGTTGGGCAGACTCAAGAGCCCCCAGGTCTCCGGCGTGTGGGGGATCTTCAGCAACGAGCGCACCGCCCGCCACAAAATCAGCACCGCCAGCACCGGGAACAAAAAACGCACGAAAGCGGTGTACCAGACGCCCGCAAGCGGATGCTCCGCCAGCAGTCCGCACACCGCGTCCAAAAGAGCCTGGAGCGGTGCGGTCAGCTGTTCCATATCCTCATCCCCCTCTCGCCAGTTCTATCGGTAGTATATCATTTTTCCGGCCCGCTGTACAGTCTCCCTCCGCTTCCTTTTTATTTTGCCGGGAATTTGAGCGAAATTTTCCTTTCCCTCTTGACCTTTTGAGGGAAATCCATTAGAATTATGTACTGCATACGGGCTCCGTGGGGCGGCGCCCCCCGGTTTCCCCGGCTCCTATCCACACTATGAAAGGCCGATCAAATCATGACACACCCCTACAAGACCCGGGAGGGCGGCGCGACGGTGACGATCTTCGTTCCCTACGACTGCAAAAACCACTGCCCTTTCTGTATCAATAAAGAGGAATATGCGGATATGACGGGCTTCTCCCTGGAGAAGATCTGCGCCAGCATTCGGCGGATGGACGCCATCACCCCCCGGTGCGACTTTGTGTTTACCGGCGGCGAGCCCCTGTCCGACCTAGGCGCGCTCCAGGTGATGCTGGACGAGATTCCCACCACCCACAAGGTCTATATCAACACCACCCTCCCTGTGTCCCAGCACCAGTCCGAAGAGGACGTGCTGGCGTTTCTGGAGCGGAACAAGCACAAGATCACCTGCGTCAACGTCTCCCGTCACATGCAGAAGTATGTGGTGGAATCCAACGACGGCCTGCTCTCCCGCCTGCCGGTGCGCTTCCGGGTGAACTGCGTGCTGTACAAGGACTACCCCGCCAAGGATCTCGTCCCCTATCTGGAGCGGTTCCGCAAGATCCCCGGGGCCTCCATCCAGTTCCGGTTCGACTACACCGCCACCACGCCGGAGAACCTCTACGACGAGGAGCACGACAAGATCCTCCAGGACCTCAAGCAGATCGCCCGGTACACCGGCCTGGACGGCTGCCGGATGCGCTGCGGCTTCCACTTCGACTATCAGGGCATGGAGCTGACCTACCACAAGACCCTGCCCTACTCCACCATCGTGGAGACCGACCCGGCAGACGGCGTGACCTACGACATCCTCTACGACATCCTCATCAAGCAAAACGGCGACATCCACTCCGACTGGACGGGCGTTCTGCTGGATGTGGACGCCTACGAAAAGGTGGTCTACGAGCCCTACGACCTCCGGTGGCTTGCGAGGATCGCGTAAGGTCCGCGGCCAAACCTCACCTCCGCGCAGACAGACCAACGGCGCCCCGCCTGGGGGCGCCGTTTTCCTATGCCCCGAACCGCTCACATTTTTCACCGGATGCGCGAAACTTTCTCCCCGGAAATCCGTCTATACAGGTAACGACACAAAGGAGGGACCGTGATGAAAAGAACTTTCCCGCGCCTATTCTGCCTGGCACTGGCGCTGCTCCTGCTCACCGGCTGCGGCGGGACCGCCGCCCCCAGGAGCCTGACGGCGGATTTGAAAGCCCGGACCCCCGACCTCCCGCCTATCACGGAGGCCCAGGCCGAGGCCCTGACCGCCTTCTCCCTGGACTTGCTGCGGGAGAACTGGACCGGGGAGAACCTTCTCCTCTCCCCTCTCTCCGTCCTCTCCGCCCTGGGCATGGCCGCCAACGGGGCCGGAGGCCGGACCCTGACCCAGATGGAGGCCGTCCTGGGCCTGCCTGTGGGAGAGCTGAACGGCTCCCTGGCCGCCTGGCGCGCCGGACTGCCCGCCGGGAAGGACTGCCGGGTGGACCTGGCCAACTCCCTCTGGCTCCGGGACGACGGGAAGCTTGAGGCCGGCCGGGACTTTTTGCAGGCCGCCGCGGACTGGTACGGCGCGGAGGTGTTTCCCGCGGCGTTTGACGGCGGAACGCTCCGGGACATCAACGGCTGGGTGGAGAAAAACACCCACGGCATGATCCTGGAGATCATCCAAGAAATCCCGGACGAGGCGGTCCTCTATCTCATCAACGCCCTGGCCCTGGAGGCGGAGTGGGAGACAATCTACAGGGAAGACCAGGTGCGGGAGGACCGGATCTTCACCGCGGAGAACGGCCGGGAACAGCCGGTGACGCTGATGTACTCCAGCGAGGGATTCTATCTGGAGGACACCCACGCCCAGGGCTTTCTGAAACCCTACAAAGGCGGTCAATGGGCCTTTGCCGCCCTGCTGCCGGAGGAGGGCATGGGCCTTGCGGACTACGCCGCCTCCCTCACCGGGGAGGGGCTCTACGAGATATTGGCAAATGCGGAGGCCAGAGAGGTCTACGCCGCTATCCCTAAATTCCAGAGCGAATACGGCGCGGAATTATCCGACAGCCTGAAAGCCCTGGGCATGACCGACGCCTTTGACTGGGCGGCCGCCGACTTCTCCCCCATGGGCTCCTCCCCCAACGGCCCGCTGTATATCAGCAAGGTGCTCCACAAGACCTTTCTCTCCGTGGACGAGAAAGGCACCAGGGCCGGAGCCGCCACAGCGGTGGCAATGGACGCCGGCGGAGCCGCTCCCGGCATGGTGCCGGAGGTCTATCTGGAGCGCCCCTTCCTCTACATGCTGGTGGACCTGGAGACCAATCTGCCCGCTTTCATCGGGGCTGTGACGACCATGGAATAGAGAGACCCGGCCGGTCCGCCCGCGGCAGACCCCACGGTGAGACGCGATCCCCCGCCGGGGGATCCGGTCCGCCGTGGGGTCTCTTTTTCCATCCGCACTTGACAGCCCCATTTAAAATGGTTATAATGTACTTATACAACCAGTACACTATAGAGGAGAGGCACAGATGCGGCCATGGAGATTATCATCAGCTGCAGCGCCAACAAGCCGATCTACGAACAGATCACCTCACAGATCAAGGCCATGATTATGAGCGGCCAGCTGCAAACCGGGAAGTCCATCCCCTCCATGCGCGCCCTGGCCAAATCCCTTCACGTCAGTGTGATTACCGTCCAAAAGGCCTATGAGGAGCTGCAGCGGGACGGATTCATTGAGACCAGTGTGGGCCGGGGGAGCTTTGTATCCGCGCAGAACAGGGAGTTTTACCAGGAGGAGCAGCAGCGGCTCGCGGAGGAGCATCTGCAGGCCGCCGCGGAGATCGGACGGATTCACAATATCCCGCTGGCAAAGCTCACAGAGCTGCTGGCGCTGTTCTACCGGGGGGAGGAATGACCGTGGAACCCATTTTGCAGATCGAGGACCTGACAAAGCATTTTCCCGGGTTCTGCCTGGACCACCTCTCCCTCTCCCTTCCAAAGGGAACCATTATGGGCCTGATCGGCGAAAACGGTGCGGGGAAGACCACCGTCATCAACCTGATCCTCCACGCCGTGGAAAAGGACGGCGGCGAGATCCGGGTCTTCGGCAGGGATCATCTCCGCTGTGAAAAGGAGATCAAGCAGATGATCGGCATCGTGCAGGACCAGTGCAATCTGCCCGCCATGTTCTCCATCCGGGACGTCGAGCAGGTCATGCGGCGCATCTATACCGGCTGGGACAGCACCCGCTACCGGGCGCTGGCGGAGCAGTTCCGTCTTCCGTCGGAAAGGCCGCTCTCCGCGTTCTCCAGGGGTATGAAGGCCAAGCTGAGCTTCGCCATCGCCCTGGCCCATGGCGCGAGGCTGCTGATTCTGGACGAGGCCACCAGCAATCTCGACCCCGTCATGCGGGACGACATCCTGGACCTGCTCCTGGACTTCATGCAAGACGAGGAAAACGGCGTTCTGTTCTCCTCCCACATCACCGGAGACCTGGCCAAAATCTCGGACAACATCGCCTTTCTCCACCAGGGAAAGCTGCTGCTCTGCAAGCCAAAGGACGAGCTGATCTACCGCTGGGGGCTGCTCCACTGCGGCGAGCGGCTCTTCCGGCGGATGGCCCCCGGCGACATGCTGGCCTGGTGCCGACAGGACTATGAGTACCAGGTCCTGGTGGCCGACCGGGACGCGGTATCCGGAAAATACGGCAGCTGCGTCATGGACCCCGCCTCCCTGGACGACATCATGCGGCTCTATATTCGAGGTGAACGTGCATGACGGGATTGATTACAAAGGACCTTTTGGTCCTCAAACGGTGCTTTCATCGGCTCTACCGGCTGGCCGGCGGTCTTCTCCTCCTGGGGGCGGTCCTCCTGTTTCCCCAGCAGGGCGCACACTATATCGCGCTCCTGCTGCCGGCAATGGGCGCCGCTTTCCTCACGGAGATCGTCAAGGTGGACGAGAAGAGCGATTGGAGAGGCTATCTCCCCGCTCTGCCGGTCACCAGCCGGGAGATCGTCCTGAGCAAATATCTGTTCTGCGGCCTGCTGCTGACGGCCTGTTCCCTCCTGTCCGCCGCTCTGTGCGCGGCCGCGGCGCTGCTGGGGCATTTTGCGTTGGAGACGCTTCTCACCGATTACATCACAGGCGTCCTGTTCGCCCTTTTGATGGTGTGCTTTGCCATCCCCGGCGGCTTCCTCTTCAAAAACGAATCCTGCACGGGGGCCATGATGATCGCCTGCACCCTCATGGCGGCCGTCCGCGGCGCGGGAGCGGACACGCTCCTGCTCGGCTCCCCGTCTCCTATTTTGTATCTCGCGTTGGCGGCAATGGCCGCGCTGATGGTGTGCGTCTCCTATCCCATCGCGCTGAGGATCTACTCCGCGAAGCGATACGCATCCGCCGGTGCGGACTGTGGGGAGGCCCCCCAATGATGATACGCGGACTTCGCGGGAAAAATGGAAAGCGGACGGCTGCGCCGTCCGCTTTTCTCTATCTCAGGAAGATGTATTTCCCGCCCCGGTACTCCCGGACCGCGCCGATCCTCCGGGCGCTGGGCACCGCGCCCTCCAGCTCCGAGAGCAGCGCCTCCGCGTCCGCCGGGTCCACCGCCATCAAAAGTCCCCCGGCGGTCTGGGGGTCGTAGAGCAGGTCCTGCCTCCACAGGGGCACATCCCCCGCGTCCACGCTGGGCTCGGCAAAGGAGCGGTTGCGGTACATCCCCTCCGGCAAAATGCCGATCCTCGCCAGCTCCGCCGCCTGGGGGATGAAGTCCACCGCCTCCGTCCAGAGCTCCACCTCCACGCCACTGCCCTGGGCCATCTCACAGACGTGGCCCAGCATCCCGAAGCCCGTCACGTCCGTGCAGGCGTGGACGCGGTAGTTTACCATAATATCCCGGGCGGACTTGTTCAGGGTGGTCATCAGGCGGTGGGCCTGGTCCACCGCCTCCGGCGAGGCCATTCCCGCCTTGGCGGCGGTGGTCACCACGCCCACGCCCAGGGGCTTGGTGAAGAGCAGCGCGTCCCCCGGCCTGGCCCCGGAATTGGTCAGCACTTTTTCCGGGTGGACGAACCCCGTCACCGCCAGGCCGTACTTGGGCTCGTCGTCCAGAATGCTGTGGCCCCCGGTAATCAGCGCCCCGGCCTCGTAGACCTTGTCGTACCCGCCCCGGAGCATCTCGTGGACCGCCTCTTTCGGCATGGCGTCCGGCACCGCCATGATGTTCAGGCACAGCTTGGGCTCGCCCCCCATGGCGTACACGTCGGAGAGGGCGTTGGTGGCGGCGATCTGCCCGAAGAGATAGGGGTCGTCGGCGATGGGCGGGAAGAAGTCCACCGTCTGCACCAGCGCCAGCTCGTCGGAGACCTTGTAGACCGAGGCGTCGTCGCTCTTGTCAAAGCCCACCAGGAGGTTGGGGTCCTGGTGAACCCGGATGCCCTCCAGCAGCTGGCTTAGAACCCCGGCCCCCACCTTGGCACCGCACCCGGCGCACTTGGCCAGCTTTGTCAGCTTCACTTCATTTTCAGCCATGTTCCTCTCCTTTCCGCAGCGCGCCGGACAGCGCCAGAATCGCCTCCAGCACGCCGCCGCCCACCGCCAGCGCCTTGTCGCTGGCGCAGTAACAGTGTTTTTCCTCGCACCGGGGGTCGACGTCCCCGGCCTTCATCCCCCTGTGGACCGGCGTGCCGTCCTCCAAAATTCCCCGCAGGATCCCGTCCAGGGTGCACACCATGGGCTTTCCATCCACCGTGGCGGCCACGTCCCCCATCCTCACCTGGGCGCCGATATCCAGAATCCGGCGGAACTCGCCGTCCGCCGGGGCCCGGAGCACCCGCTCCCCGGCGAAGCCGCCGATGAGGCCCGGGACGCCGGTGTTGGGAATGGGGGAGCCGTCGTAGAGCACCCGGCCCAGGTAGTGGCCCCGCATGGTCTCCACCGCGGCGTGGCAGTCCTCCCCCGCCGTGAAGCCGGGACCCACGCCGATCACCACCGGGGCATCGGTGATCCTGGTCCCCAGGTTCCGCTTGGCCAGGATGGCGTCCACCACCGCGTCGGGCCGCAGGTCCCGGATGCAGCGTCCGTCCGGGTCCGCCAGCACCGGGATCACGCCCTCTTGCAGCAGCTCCAGCGCCTGGGCGGCCGTTTCCGCCCGCCGGGCCGTCACATCCTCCACCTTGGTCTCCCCATGGACCACAGCCTGAGAAAAGCAGACTGTCCGGCGGATGGCCGTGGGCCGCTCCACATCGGTCATCACCACCCGGATCCCGCTCCGCCAGAGGCGCAGAGCAACGCCGGAGGCCAGGTCCCCGGCCCCCCGAATCACCGTGAGCATATTCGATACTCCCCTTTCCATAGAGATCCCGCCGCCAGCGGGCAGTCCAGCAGCCCCGCCAGGGCGGCGGCGTTCTCATAGTCGTTGTCCGTCTCCGCCTGGTTTACATAAATTCTGTCATGGAGCCCTTCGGCCGCCAGCACCGCCGCGGCGGCCGCCGGCGTTATGAGCGCCGTTGACCGCAGTCCCGCCAGTCGGGCGTACCGCTCCGGGCGGTGGGCCGCCTCCGAGATGGGCCGTCCGAAGCCTGAGGCCCCCACAACGAGGATGACCTGCTCCGCCTCCGGCGGAATCACCGGCTCGTGAGGCGCGTGGGCTTTCATAGGCCGCCCCGCGGAGCCGTCCGCCTCCACCAGCACATACTCCGCCAGCGCTGCCAGACGGGCCATGGGGATGGACGGGGCGGTGAGCTTTCCGGCGCCGGGCACCGGCGTCCCCGCGCAGACCAGGCGGCTGGCTTTCAGAGCCGCCGCCAGCGCCGGTTCCGCGGGGTCCATCAGATTGCAAAGGCCCTCAAAGGGCCGGAACTTTGTGGAGGCGCAGAGAATCACCCGGCCCCCGTCCGCCGCCAGCGCCTCCCCCAGCGTCCGCAGCAGCGTGGTCTTTCCCCCGCCGCCGATGACGGCGGTGACGCCGGGGCGGATCTCCAGCAGCTCCGCCAGTCCCATGGGCGCTCCTCCTCCGTTGTGTTTTTCATAGAATAACACCTTTCCCAGGGGGCCGTCAAGGCACTTCCCGGAAAATCCCTTGACTTTTCCCGGGAAACCGACTATGATACAAACAGCGTTAGTCTCAAACGAGTATCACGATTGGAGGGAGCGCCTTGCGGGACCAGTATGGCCGGACCGTGGACTATCTGCGGCTGAGCGTGACGGACCTTTGCAACTACCGGTGCCGGTACTGCATGGATCCCCAGGGCGTGGAGAAGCGCCCCCACCGGGACATTCTCTCCGTGGAGGAGTGCGTGGAGATCGGGGCGGCGGCGGCGGCGTGCGGCGTGAGGAAAATCCGCCTCACCGGCGGGGAGCCCCTGGTGCGGCGGGGTCTTCTGGACATCTGCCGGGGACTGCGGGCCCTTCCAGAGCTGGAGGAGCTGTGTCTCACAACCAACGGCAGCCTCCTGCCCCAACTGGCCGGGCCCCTGCGGGAGGCGGGCGTGGACCGGCTGAACATCAGCCTGGACTCCCTCCGTCCGGACCGCTTCGCCCAGCTGACCCGGATGGGCCGTTTGGAGGACGTGCTCTCCGGCATCCGGGCGGCGGAGGAGGCGGGATTCTCCGATTTGAAGCTGGACACCGTTCTGATCGGCGGGTTCAACGACGACGAGGCGGGGGATTTTCTCCGCCTGACCATGGAGCACCCCTGGGAGGTCCGGTTCATCGAGCTGATGCCCATGGGCCCCTGCGCCTCCTGGGAGAGATCCCGCTTCCTCTCTGGAGATGAAATTCTGAAAAGGTATCCAGCTTTACAGCAAATTCCCTCTGAGGGCGTGGCCAGGCGGTACCGTCTGCCCGGGGCGGCGGGAACGGTGGGCCTCATCTCCCCCCTGAGTCACGACTTCTGCGGCGTCTGCCGCCGGATCCGGGTGACGGCGGACGGAAAGCTGAAGGGCTGCCTCCACAGCGCCGAGGAGCTCCCCCTGCGGGGCCTCCACGGCGAGGCGCTGGAAGCCGCCATCCGGGCGGGCATCGCCCAAAAGCCCCCCCGGCACCACCTGACGGAGCGCCCCAGCGACACCCCCAGGACCATGAACCAGATCGGAGGCTGAAGCATGCCGGAGCTGACACATTTTAACGAACAGGGCCGGGCCCGCATGGTGGACGTGACGGAAAAAGCCGTCACCTGCCGCCGGGCCGCGGCCGCCGGGGAGATCCACGTCTCTTCCCAGACCATGACCCATATCAAAAACGGCACCCTGAAAAAGGGAGACGTGCTGGCGGTGGCCCAGGTGGCGGGCATCCAGGCGGCCAAGCACACCTGGGAGCTGATCCCCATGTGCCACCCCCTGCCCCTGACGGGCGTCGACATCGCGTTCTCCCTGTCCGAGGAGCCCTGCATGGTGGAGATCTCCGCCGCCGTCACCTGCACCGGTGTCACCGGCGTGGAGATGGAGGCGTTGGCGGCCGTGTCCGCGGCGGCGCTGACGATTTACGATATGTGCAAGGCGGTTCAGAAGGATATGAAGATTACCAATATCCGCCTGCTGGCAAAGTCCGGCGGCAAGAGCGGAGACTACCGGGTGGAGGAATGAGCATGGCAAAGGTCGTATCAGTCAATATCAGCGAAAAAAAGGGGGAGCAGAAGCACCCCGTTCCGGAGATCCAGCTGAAGCTCCGCCACGGCATCATCGGAGACGCCCACGCCGGGGACTGGCACCGGCAGATCAGTCTTCTGGCGGAGGAGAGCGTGGACACCATGCGCGCCGCCTCCCCCCTGCCCCTGGACGCCGGGGTGTTCGCGGAGAACATCAACACCGTGGGCGTCGACCTGAAGTCCCTGCCTGTGGGGACCCGGCTCCGAATTGGCGAGACCGAGGTGGAGGTCACCCAGATCGGCAAGGAGTGTCACAGCGACTGTGCCATTAAAAAGGCCGTGGGCAAGTGCGTCATGCCCACCGAGGGCATCTTCGCTGTGGTGGTCAGAGAGGGCACGGTGCGGCCCGGGGATGAAATTCAACGTCTGGAGGATGACAAGTGAAACTCATTAACACTGTTGACGCCGTGGGCCATGTGCTCTGCCATGACCTGACGCAGATCATCAAGGATACTTACAAGGACGCCCGGTTCCGCAAGGGCCACGTGGTGACGGAGGAGGACATCCCCGTCCTGCTGTCCATGGGCAAGGAGCACCTCTACGTCTGGGAGATGGTGGAGGGCTGCGTCCATGAAAACGACGCTGCGGAGCGGCTCTGCGCTCTCTGCATGAACGACCGCATGGAGCGGAGCCAGGTGAAAGAGGGCAAGATCGAGCTGACCGCCGCCTGCGACGGATTGTTTCGGGTGGATACGGCGCGGTTGCTGGCGGTCAACTCCATAGAGGACATCATGGTGGCCACCCGCCACGGAAACACCGCCGTCCGCAAGGGCGACAAGCTGGCGGGTACCCGGGTCATTCCCCTGGTGATCCCGGAGGATACCCTCCGGGCGGCGGAGGAGGCCGCCGGCTCCGCTCCCTTGCTGGAGCTGCTGCCCTACGTCAAAAGGACCGCGGCCATTGTGGCCACTGGCAGCGAGGTGAAATCCGGCCTGATCCAGGACACGTTCACGCCGGTGGTGCGGGACAAGCTGGCCGCTTTCGGCATTGAGACGCTGACCGTCGTCTACTCCGGCGACGGCGTGGAGAACGTGGCAAACACCATCTCCCAGGTGCGGAACACCGGCGCGGACATTATCCTCTGCACCGGCGGCATGAGCGTGGACCCGGACGACAACACCCCCGGCGGAATCCGGGCCAGCGGGGCGCGGATCGTCTCCTACGGCGCGCCGGTGCTCCCAGGGGCCATGCTGCTGGTGGGGTATTACAGTGACGGCACCCCCGTGCTGGGCCTGCCGGGCTGCGTCATGTACGCCGGAGCCACGGTCTTTGACCTGGTGCTGCCCCGGATCGCCGCGGGGGTGGAGATCACCCGGGCGGATATCGCCGCCATGGGCGAGGGCGGGCTGTGCCTTGGCTGCAAGCCCTGCCGCTGGCCTGTCTGCCCCTTTGGAAAATAAGAATCCCCCGAGAGTGCGGGCGGCAATCTGCCGCCCCTCTCTTTCGGTACTCGTTTACCTCGTGCGAGTATCACGCATTTCATTCCCACACTTGCAAAGGGCAAGAAAACATATTAAAATCAGAAAGAAGGCATCCCTATGAAAAGAAACATCGTTCTGCCGCTGCTCCTCTGCCTGCTCCTGACCGCCTGCGGTCAGGCAAAGCCCGACGCAGCAAACGCCGTGGAGCTCCGCGTCTTTGCCGCCGCCTCCATGACGGAGACCCTGGATCAGATCATTGAGCTGTACAAGGAGGAGGCCCCCGGCGTCACCGTGGTCCCCACCTACGACTCCTCCGGCACTCTTTTGACCCAGATCCAGGAGGGGGCTGAGTGCGACCTCTTCATCTCCGCCGCTCCCAAGCAGATGAACGCCCTGGAGGAGAGCGGCTCCCTGCTGGAGGGCACCCGGCTGGACCTGCTGGAGAACAAGGTGGTGCTGGCGGTCCCGGAGGGCGGCTCCGGCGGCGCGGAGACTTTCGACCAATTGGCTGAGCGGCTGGAGAGCGGCGATATCCTCCTGGCCATCGGCAACAGCGACGTACCGGTTGGACAGTATACCCAGAAAATTTTCGCATACTACGGCCTGGACGAGGCCGCCCTGGCGGCCGCCGGCGTCCTCACTTACGGCTCCAACGTCAAGGAGGTCACCACCCAGGTGTCTGAGGGCACAGTGGACTGCGGCATCATCTACGCCACCGACGCTTTCTCCGCGGGGCTCACCGTGGTGGACGAGGCCGCGGCGGAGATGTGCGGCCAGGTGATCTACCCCGCCGCCGTCCTCCAGGACACGGCCCACGAGAGCGAGGCCAAGGACTTTCTGGCGTTCCTCTCCTCCGGCGAGGCCGGGGACGTCTTCGCGGGCGTGGGCTTTACGCCCCTGACAAAATAAAATCCCCGGGAGGTCTCTATGGACTGGTATCCCCTCTGGAACTCCATTCGGATCGCCGCCATCGCCACCGTCGCGGTGTTCTTTCTGGGTCTTTTGGCCGCCTACTACATCGCCAGACTCCCCCGGCTGGTCAAGGGCCTTTTGGACGTGGTGCTGACGCTGCCCCTGGTGCTGCCTCCCACCGTGGTGGGCTGGCTGCTCCTCTGCCTGCTGGGGCCCCGCCGGCCCCTGGGGGCCTGGGCGCAGAGCGTCTTCGGCCTGCGGCTGGTGATGACCTGGTGGTCCGCCGTCTTCGCCTCCGTGGCCGTGGCGTTCCCTCTGATGTACCGCACGGCCCGGGGAGCCTTTGAGAGCTTTGACGAGACCCTGGCGGAGGCGGGACAGACCCTGGGCCTTTCCAACGCCTACCTCTTCTGGCGGGTGCGGATGCCCTGCTGCCGCCAGGGGATCCTGGCGGGGACGGTGCTGGCTTTCGCCCGGGCCCTGGGAGAGTATGGGGCCACCTCCATGCTCGCCGGGTACACCCCGGGCCGCACCGCCACCATCTCCACCACCGTCTACCAGCTCTGGCGTACCGGCGACGACGCCGGAGCCATGGGCTGGGTGCTGGTGAACGTCGCCCTGTCGGCGGTCTTTCTGCTGGCGCTGAACCTACTGGAGCGGCGGCGGAGCGGGAGAGGAGGCGGCGCCTGATGGCTCTCTCGGTGAAGATTCAAAAACGGCTGGGGAACTTTCACCTGGCGGTCCAGTTTGAGGCCGGGGACGAGACGCTGGCCCTGCTGGGGGCCTCCGGCTGCGGAAAGTCCGTGACGCTGCGGTGCATCGCCGGGATCATGACCCCGGACGAGGGGAAAATCGTGCTGGACGGCGTGACCCTCTACGACAGCGCCGCCGGAATCAACCTGCCGCCCCAGCGGCGGCGGGTGGGCTATCTCTTCCAGCAGTACGCCCTCTTCCCCAACATGACCGTCCGGCAGAACATCGCCGCGGTCATTCGGGACAGGTCAGCAAAGGAGTCCCGGACCCGGGAGCTGCTGCGCCGCTTCCGCCTGGAGGAGGTCGCGGCCCTGCGCCCCGGCCAGCTCTCCGGCGGGCAGCAGCAGCGGACCGCCCTGGCCCGCATCCTGGCCGCGGAGCCCCGGGCCATCCTGCTGGACGAGCCTCTCTCCGCCCTGGACAGCTTTCTCCGGCAGCAGCTGGAGCTGGAGCTGGCGGAGACGCTGGGAAGCTTTTCCGGCACGGTGCTGTGGGTCTCCCACGACCGGGGGGAGGCCTTCCGGAACTGCCGCCGGGTCTGCGTGCTGGACGACGGCCGCTCCCAGGAGGTGCGCACGCTGGAGGAGCTGTTCCGCAGCCCGGACACCGAGGCCGCCGCCCGCCTCTCCGGGTGTGAAAACTTCCTGGACGTCCTGCCGGCGGGAGAGACCGTGAGCGTCCCCGCCTGGGGCGTCACGCTGGCGTGTCGGCGGCCCGTTCCGGCGGAGCTTCGGCGGATCGGCATCCGGGCCCGGCACGTGCTTCCGGCGGGGGCAGGGGCGGAGAACGCCCTCCCCTGCCGCGTCCTGCGGGTCGTGGAGGACGTGTTCTCCACCGTCGTCCTGCTGGAGCTCCAGGGCGCCGCCTCCGGCGCCCCCCCTCTCCGGATGGAGCTGGACCGGACCGCCCGGAAATCCCCCGTGGGGGCATATCTCACCGTCTCCGTCCAGCCGGAGCATATTCTGTTCTTACGAGAACCGCAGCAGGAGGAGTGATCTCATGTTCCACGCAGCCGTTGTGACGGTCAGTGACCGCAGCTTTTCCGGCCAGCGCCCGGACAGCGCCGGCCCCCTGGTGGCGGAGCTGCTGCAAGAGGCCGGATATCAGGTGGTAAAAACCGCCGTCGTGCCGGACGAGCGGCCCCAAATTGAGCAGATCCTGCGGGAGATCGCGGACGCCGGCTCTGTCCAGCTGCTGCTCACCACCGGCGGCACCGGCTTCGCCCCCCGGGATGTGACGCCGGAGGCGACGCTTTCGGTCTGTGACCGCCTCACCCCCGGCATCCCGGAGGCCATGCGCTATGCCTCCATGGCCATCACCCCCAGGGCCATGCTCTCTCGGGCCCAGGCGGGCATCCGGGGCGGGACCCTCATCGTCAACCTCCCCGGCTCCCCCAGGGCCGCCCGGGAGAATCTGGAGGCCGTCCTCCCCGCCCTGGCCCACGGGCTGGAGATGCTCTCCGGCCGTCCGGCGGACTGCGCCGCCGAATTTCAGGCCCAACCGTAACGCACGGAAAAAAGACAGCCCCACGGCCGTAAGGCCGTGGGGCTTCTTGACGCTATGCCGCCGGAGTGTTGTTCCAGAGGTCGTCGAACCAGTTCCCTCCGCCGGGATCACCGGTGGAGCCTGGATTCTCCGTGGAACCCGGGTCCGTGACCGGAGGCTCCTGGGGCTCGACGGGCTGCTCCGGTGTGCCGGTGCCGGGATTTTCAGGCGTGCCGGGATCCACAGGCTCCGCCGGGGGCGCGTAGTTGGGGTCGTAGGGGTCATTGGGATCGTATGGATTGTTGGGATCGTAGGGGTTGTTGGGGTCCTGAGCCTCGGGGTCGTAGGGCATTCCGCTGCCGCCGTGGGACGGGCATCCGTTCTCCTCCGCCGCTTTCTGCATGTTCACCAGCAGATAGACGTCGTCCTCCGCGGAGATATTGGGGCCGTAGTCTTCCCGCTCGTAGTTCAAAACGCCTTTTTCCGCGACGGAGTACACGGGACACAGCGCCCCGGCCAGGCATTTGCCCTCGGTGCAGTAATTGGCCATGACGTGGAGATTGCAGGACTCCGTGGGAGCCAGACCCGCGGGAATCTCAAAGGACACCGCCCGGTCCCCCCGGATGTCCGCGTGGCAGGCGTCGGTGCACAAAAGGCCGCTGTCGGCGCAGACCGTCACGGTGGTCAGACCGCTCTCCGGCTTTTCAAAGGGCTTGTTCTCCAGGCCCTCGTGGATCTGCTGCATGACCTTTTTCCACATGGTGACCGCTGGGTTGCCGTTGTAGGAGATGCGCTCGGCGGACTTGAAGCCGGTCCACACCGCCGCGCAGTAGTAGGGTGAGTAGCCCGCGAAGTAGCGGTCGTAGTTGTCGTTGGTGGTGCCGGTCTTGCCGGCGATGGTCATGCCGCTGAAGCTGGCGGAGGCGCCGGTGCCGGTGGTGGCGGCGGCGCGGAGCATCTTGGTCATGAGGTAGGCCGTGGTCTCCTTCATGGCCACGTGGGACTCCGGTTCGTTCTCCAGGATCACATTGCCCCTGGAGTCCTCCACGTAGGTGTAGGTTCGGGGCTTGTTGTAGATGCCCTTGTTGACGAAGCAGGAGTAGGCCGCCGCCATCTCCACGGTGCTCAGTCCGTAGGTCAGTCCGCCCATCCCCAAGGGGCTGGGGGCCATGTCGTTGGGGTGGAGGTCCAATCCCAGGTTCTCCGTGGCAAAGGCGTAGGCCTCCACCGTGCCCACCGACTCCAGCGCCTGGACGGCGATGGTGTTGATGGACCGCCGGATGCCCTCCTGCACGGAGGTCCAGCCGGTGTAGCGGTTGGGGGAGTTCTTGGGCCAGGGGCTGCCGCCCTCCAGCCGGACGGGGTAGTTGTCAAAGGTGGTGGCCGGGGTGATGGTCCCCGCGTCCAGGGCCGGGGCGTAGGCCGTCAGGGGCTTCATGGAGGAGCCCACCTGCTTTTTCATGGTGGCGTAGTTGCTCATCAGGTTCCCCTCCTTGGGATCCATGGCGCCCACGATGGCCACCACGTTGCCGGTGTAGGGGTCCATGACGGTGATGCCCGACTGAAGGGGCTGTCCCTTTTTGGAGGTGACGTCCAGATTGCTGCGGTCGGCGTAGATGGACTCGGCGATGTCCTGGATCCTGGGGTCCATGGTGGTGTAGATCTTGTAGCCGCTGCGGTACATCAGATCCAGGGCCGCGTCCTTGTCGATGTCGTACTTCGCGGCCAGGTCCCGGGACACATCCAGGAGCACCTGGTCCACGAACCAGTTGTTGATGTTGCTCCTGCCGGCGCCGGCGGTGGCCTCGGCCACCAGCTCGTCCGCCTCCACGGAGCCGTCGGTAAAGTTCAGGGGCTCCGCCTTGTACCGGTCCCGCTCCTCCTCGGTGAGGTAGGGCACGCCGGTATCGGGGTTGATGACCTCCGGATCGGCCATCCGGTCCAGAACCCATCCCTGCCGCTTCTTGTTGGCCGCCCGGGGGGTGGTGGTGGTGCCGTCCTCCCGGGTGATGGTAATGGTGGACATGGGGCCGTAGAGCTCGGGGTTGTTGGTGATGGCGATGATGCTTGCGCACTCCGCCACGCTGAGGTCCCACACGTCCTTGCCGAAATAGTACTGGGACGCCGTCTGCACGCCGTAGCAGCCCTTGCCCAGGTAGATGGTGTTGAGATACCGGGTGAGGATCTGCTCCTTGCTGGTGTTCTTCTCAAACTGCAGCGCCCGGATGATCTCCCGGATCTTGCGGTTGATGGTGACATCCTTGTCCTTGGTGATGTTCCGCAGCACCTGCTGGGTGATGGTGGACGCGCCGAACGTGTCCCCTCCTGTCAGGAAGCTCCTCACCGCGCTGAGGGTCCGCCGCCAGTCCACGCCGTGGTGCTGGAAGAACCGGTGGTCCTCGATGGCCACCGCCGCCTGCCACATGGCGTCGGGGATCTGGTCATAGGTCACCAGGATCCGGTCCTCGACGCCGTGGATGGTCTGGTACTCCACCCACTCCCCCGTCTCCTGGTCCTGGTAGTAGATGAAAGAGCTGAGGTCCAGCTCGTAGTCGTCCATGGACACCGTCAGGCTGGGGGCCACGGTGGTGTTGATATACTGCAAAAAGATATAGGCGAAAATCCCGGCGGTCAAAACGCCGATCAGCGCCACGGTAAACACCACAAACACCAATCGTCCGAAAACCCCCGCCGCCGTGCGGGCCGGGCTTCTCCGCCGTCTCCGCGTCCGGGACGCCTGCGGTCTCTTCTCGTGCTCCAAAATCAGGGCACCTCCGATCTGAAATCAAAAATTCTGGCAAAAGTTTCCGCCGGGCCTGTCCCTCTCGGGCGTCTGCCTGCGAAATCCCATAATGCACCATAATATTTACTATTGTATCATCCCCTGTCAAGTTTGAAATTGTCGTATTTTCCGGAAAAATAGTTTCCGATTTGCATGATTCTCTCTGGTTTGCGCAGAATATGTCCCATCCAAAGGGCCTGCTTTTCCGTATTTTCACAAGTTCGCCTCTTGCAATCCCGGGAAAAGTCATATACAATACTGCCAGACACCACAAAACAGCAAGGAGGACGGTTCTATGAGCGACGAATTCGGCCCCACTTTCATCACCGTCACCGATGAGGACGGCAACGAGATCGCCCTGGAGTTTATCGACGCCCTGGAGTACAACGGCCAGATGTACCAGGCTTTCTTCCCCGCTGAGACGGAGGACAACGAGGACGACCCGGACAACGGCCTGGTCATTTTGAAGGTCCTCCACGAGGACGGCGAGGACCTCCTCTCCACCCTGGACTCCGACGAGGAGCTGGAGGCGGTGTACGAGCTGTTTATGGAAAATCTCTTTCAGGACGAGGAGGAATAACCTCTTGCGTTCCGCCGGAGAGTGTGATACGATATGATTACCCTGCGGGGTTCGTGATAGGTCTTTTTTTAACCCACATTTCGTTATACGGGATGCCGGATCAGCGCGTGGTTCGCAGGCCTCCCGGCTGCCGTCTGCGGCTGGAAGTTGGAAGCGATAAAGCACGCTGGAGGCAACCCACCTGTCCGTAAAGGTGCAGGTTATAACGGATCTACACGGCCATCGCGGGGTACGTTTTTTTCAGGGCAGGCGTCTGCCCTGTTTTGCTGTGCATAGACCATTTCAGCCTGATTTCAGGCGAAGGGGTTAGTCTTAAATGTATGTGCGGAAAGGGGGTCATCGGATGCGGATTCTGCGTCAAGTGCGGGCGATCGCGTCGGAGGGCCGAAATTCTCTTGGAGGTGATAAAAACAGCTGTAAAAAAGGAGAATATCATGAAAGACATTCCGAACCCCAACGCGGTCTTTCCCAACGAGTACAAGACCTCGTGCTTTATTAAAAATGTCGTCAAGGCTCCCAACATCACCATTGGGGACTACACCTACTACGACGACCCCGCGGACCCCACGGGCTTTGAGCGGAACAACGTCCTTTTCAACTACCCGGAGTTTGGGGACCGTCTGATCATCGGGAAGTTCTGCTCCATCGCCAGCGGCGTCCGCTTCATCATGGGCAGCGCCAACCACCGCACCAGCAGCGTCAGCACCTATCCTTTCAGCGTCTTCGGCGGCGCGTGGACGGAAAACACGCCGCCCCATCTCTCCCAGCTCCCTTTCAAGGGGGATACTGTGGTGGGGAACGACGTCTGGATCGGGCGGGAGAGCGTCATCCTGCCCGGCGTCCGCATCGGGGACGGTGCCGTCGTGGCGGCCCGCTCCGTGGTGACAAGGGACGTGGAGCCCTACACCGTGGCGGGCGGCAACCCCGCCCGGCCCATCAAAAAACGGTTCGGCGGAGAGCTGATCTCCCTTCTGCTGGAGCTGCGCTGGTGGGACATGGAGCCGGAGGCCCTGGCGGACTTTCTGCCCGTGCTGTGTGACAGCGATCTGGAGGCCGCGGAGAGGGAGATCCGGCGGATTTTGGAGGCCCGGAGGCAGATCCCGTCTGAAAATCCATAAATACGCCCCAAGGTTTAGAATTTCCACTTGCACAATGCGTTTGAATCCAGTATAATAGGCAAGTGCGTAAAATCCCAGCCGCGGAAAAGCGGCGGGAACCACCAATACTTGAGAGGACTGAAACAACAAATGAGCGCATCTAGAGAAAAGAAATCCCGGCAGGAACAGAGCAGCGCCGGCTGGACCGACCCCAAGACCGCCCGCGAGGCGCAGCAGCGCAAGGAGGAAAAGCGCAGCAGCATTCTCTACGGCGTCATCGCCGTGGTGTTCGTGCTGGTGGCCATTACCGTCATCGTCTGGAAGAGCAACATCATCCAGAAGACCGCCACCGCCGCCACCATCGACGGGCAGAAGTACACGGCCGCCGAGGTGACTTTCCACTATCAGAACGCCTACCGCAACTTCATCAACAACTACTACGCCTATCTCTCTTATGGCGTACTGAGCCTGAACACCAGCGCCTCTCTCTCCGACCAGACCATGAGCGAGGGCGACGTGACCATGCTGAATCTGGAGCCCGACGCCGTGGGACAAACCTGGAAGGATTACTTCACAAACCAGGCCCTGGAACAGATGGCCGCCGTCCAGTCCGTGCTGAAAACCGCCGAGGACGAGGGCTTCCAGTATCCCGCCAGCGTTCAGGAGAGCTATGACAGCAACATGCAGTCCCTGCACGACAACGCCGCTGCCAGCGGCGTCTCCGCCGACCGCTATCTCCAGGCCAATCTGGGCAGCATTATGACGGAGAAGGTCTATGGCCAGCGGCTGATGGCCACCCTCCAGTACGAGGCCTACGCCAACGCCAAGCAGGACAGTCTCATCTACTCCGACGCGGAGCTGGAGGACGCCTACAAGGCCGACCGCAGCATCTATGACCAGGTGGATTACGAGTATGTCACCGTCTCCGGCACCGCCGATCCCGCCACTGACGATGAGGGCAACGCGGTGGAACCCAGCGAAGAGGAGACCGCCGCCGCCATGAACGCCGCCAAGACCAAGGCCGAGGAGATCCTGGCCGCCTACCGGAGCGGCCAAAGCCTGGAGTCCCTGTCGGACCCGGACAACGGGGTCACCTACACCCACTCAGAGACCGCCTCCTACTCCGCCACCCCTGTTCTGGAGTGGGCCTTTGACGACGCCCGCCGGGAGGGCGACACCGACGTGATCGAAAGCTCCTCCTCCTACACCGTGGCCCTGTTCCACAGCAAGTCCCGCGCTGAGTACAACACAGTGGACGTGCGCCACGTGCTGATCCAGCCCGAGACGACCACCCTCTCCAGCGAGGACGAGGGCTACCAGGCCGACGTGGACGCCAAGCGGGCCGACGCCAGGGCCAAGGCCGAGGAGCTGTACGCCCAGTGGCAGGCCGGTGAGGCCACCGAGGACTCTTTTGCTCAGCTGGCCCGGGACAACTCCTCCGACGGCAACGCCGCCGAGGGCGGCATCTACACGGAGGTCTACCAGGGCCAGATGGTCCCCACGTTCAACGACTGGTGCTTCGACGCCAGCCGGAAGCCCGGCGACACCGGCATCGTGGAGACAGACTACGGCTACCACATCATGTACTTCGTGGGCCAGAACGAGCCCTACTGGAAAATCCAGGTCCGCGATGACCTGACCAACGCCGACATGGACGAGTGGTACAAGACTTTCACCGAGAACCACACCATTGAGACGAATGACTCCGGCATGAAGTACGTCGGCTGATCTCCAGCGAATTCTTCGGATAACGGGACGGCCCAGGGCCGTCCCGTCTCTTTATGGAGGCGCCTATGAGGGAGCAGTTTCTGCGCAATGAGATGCTGTGGGGCCGGGAGGGTCAGAAAAAACTCTCCGCCGCCCATGTCATCGTCTTCGGCCTGGGGGGCGTGGGCAGCTACGCCGCCGAGTGCCTGGCCCGCGCCGGCATCGGGGAGCTGACGCTGGTGGACAGCGACACGGTGTCCGTCACCAACCTGAACCGCCAGCTGGAGGCGCTGTGGTCCACCGTGGGCCAGCCCAAGGCGGAGGCCGCGGCCCGCCGCATCCGGGACATCCATCCGGAGGCGGTCCTCCACCCCGTCCACGGCCTCTACGACGCCGCCCACCGGGAGGACTTTTTCCCCGCCGGGTGCCGGTACGACTACATTGTGGACGCCATCGACCTGGTGAGCTGCAAGCTGGATCTGGCGGAGACCGCCCGGCGGCTGGACATCCCCCTCATCATGGCCCTGGGCACCGGCAACAAGCTGGACCCCACGCTGCTGCGGGCGGCGGACATCTCCGAAACCTACGGCTGCCCCCTGGCCCGGGTGATGCGCAAGGAGCTGCGAAACCGGGGTATCCTCCACCAAAAGGTGGTGTTCAGTCCGGAGCAGGCCGCCCCCGCCCGCCAGCTGGAGGCCCCTCCGCCGGGGCGGCGCAGCGTCCCCGCCAGCAATCCCTGGCTCCCCGCCGCGGCGGGCCTGCTGCTGGGCAGCGTGGTGGTGCGGGATATTCTGGATCAGAAAGAGAGAGACCCATTATGCTGACAGGAACCATCATCAACGCCCTGGCCATCCTGGCCGGCTCCATTGTGGGGCTGCTGCTGAAGTGGCTGGCCGGCCGCTTCTCCTCCCGCCTCCCCGCGGGCAGCGCCGCCCTGGGACAGCGGCTTCAGAGCATCATCATGAACGGCGTGGCGCTGTGCGTCCTCTACATCGGCATCAGCGGGGCCCTGAAAGGGACCAACACCCTGGCCGCCATCCTCTCCATGGTGGCCGGCGCCATCACCGGCGAGCTGCTGGACCTGGACCGGCGGATGCAGTCTCTGGGGGACTGGGTGCAGAAAAAGACCGCCCATCTGATCCGGGGTGAGGGCGGCGCCTCCGTGTCCGAGGGCTTCGTCACCGCCAGCCTCCTCTTCTGCGTGGGGGCCATGGCCATCGTGGGGGCCCTGGAGAACGGCCTCACGGGGAACTACGAGACCCTCCAGGCCAAGTCCCTGCTGGACGGCATCAGCTCCATCGTCTTCGCCTCCTCTCTGGGACTGGGCGTGGCCTTTTCCGCCGCGGCGCTGTTTTTGTACCAGGGCAGCATCTCCCTGCTGGCCTCCGTTCTCTCTCCCCTTCTGGGGGACGCCGTTATCGCCGAGATGACCTGTGTGGGTTCCCTTTTGATCGTGGCCCTGGCCCTGAATATGCTGGGCATGACCAAGATCAAGGTGATGAACCTGGTGCCGGCGATCTTCTTCCCCGTCCTCCTCTGCCGGATTATGTGAGAGGCAGAAAAAAGAGCCGCTTTTGCGGCTCTTTTTTCTGTCTCTCATGTACTCAGCGGATAAACGGCATCAGCGCCGAGGCCACCAGCGCCAGCAGCAGCACCGCCACCAGCACCAGCGCCAGCACGCGCTTCATCTTTCCTCTCATGTCCTCTCCCCCTCCGTCAGGATTTTTCGGATGCTCTTTTCCGCCTTGGACCGGGGCACCATCAGCTCATGGCCGCAGCCCAGGCATTTCAGCTTGATGTCCATCCCCACCCGCAGGATCTCCCACTGGGTACTCCCGCAGGGATGGGGTTTTTTCAGCTCCACTTTGTCGTGCAGACGCAAGTCCATGTGGTTCCTCCTGTCATTGCTCTCGCATATACTGTCTCATAGAAAAAACGCCGCGCCTGGCGGCAGATAGGATGCGATCAATATGCCGGAAAATCAACTGTTTCCTCCGGAGGGCCTGCGCCCTCCTGTCCGTTTCACCCCGGAGCGCCTGCGGGAGGCCATGGAGCGCCGCGACATCCTGGAGGCCCCCGTCCAGCGGTGCGATGCGGAGCACGCCTTACATATCGACCTGGACGGCATCCCGGGGGTAATCTCCCGGCCGGAGGCCATCGCCCCCTGGATCAATGGGTCCGGCAGGGACATTGCCGTCCTCTCCCGGGTTGGCAAGCCGGTTTGCTTTACTGTCCAATGTCTTCAGGCCGACGGCAAGGGGGCCCCCGTGGCCGTCCTCAGCCGCAGGGCCGCCCAGGAGGCCGCCATGGACTGGCTTCTTGAACACCTGGAGCCGGGGATGGTCCTGGCCTGCCGGGTGACCCGGCTGGAGCCCTACGGGGCCTTTGTGGATATCGGCTGCGGCATCATCGCCATATTGCCCATCGAGCTGATGTCCGTCTCCCGCATTGCCCACCCCGGCCAGCGTGTGCGGGAGGGGGAAAAAATCCTGGCGGCGGTGCGGTCCTTTGACCGGGAGAGCCGCCGGATCACCATGACCATGCGGGAGCTGCTGGGCACCTGGATGGAAAACGCCAGCCGCTTCGCTCCGGGGGAGACGGTGCGGGGCGTCGTCCGCAGCGTCAAGGACTACGGCAGCTTCATTGAGCTGACCCCCAACCTCTCCGGCCTGGCGGACGCCCGGCTGTCCCCCGGCGACGAGGTGTCGGTCTACATCAAGAGCATCCGGCCGGAGCGGATGAAGATCAAGCTCCAGGTCATTGAGAAGCTGCCGCCCCGGCAGGAGGTGGAGCCCCTGCGGTATCAGATCACCGACGGAAAGCTGGACCGCTGGGTCTACTCCCCGCCGGGATACGAGAAAGAGCCGGTGGAGACAATTTTTACAGCTCCCGCCCCTTGAGCTTCTCCCAGTAGGCCTTGGCCGCCTGCTCCGTCTTGTTGTCTCCGAACTCGTAGTACTTCACGCCTTTCAGGGCGTCGGGCAGATACTGCTGGTCCACCCAGTGGCCGGCGAAGCTGTGGGGGTACAGGTAGTGCTGCTGGTTGTCGAAGCCGGTGGTGTCGGCGTGGACGTTCTGGAGCTGCCGGGGCACGTCCCCGGTGCGGCCCGCCTTTACGTCCGCCCGGGCCTTTCCGATGCCCTCGACGACGCTGTTGGACTTGGGGGCCGTGGCCAGCAGAATGGCCGCCTGGGCCAGGGGCAGCTGGGCCTCCGGAAGCCCCAGCTGCATGGCGGTGTCCACGCAGGCCTTGACAATGGCCACGGCCTGGGGATAGGCCATCCCCACATCCTCACTGGCGGAGCACAGGAGGCGGCGGCAGGGGGTCACCAGGTCCCCCGCCTCCAGGAAGCGGGCCAGATAGTGGAGGGCCGCGTCCGGGTCGCTGCCCCGGAGGGACTTCATCAACGCGGAGGCGATGTCATACATGGCGTCGCCCCCCTTGTCGTAGCGCATGGCGCTGCGCTGGGAGACCTGGGCGGCGTCGGCCAGAGTCAGGCGGAGCTCTCCGTTCTCCGGCACCGCCGCCTGGCAGAGGAGCTCCACGGCGTTGATGGCCTTGCGCACGTCGCCGCCGCAGGCGGTGGCGATGTGGAGGGACACCCCCTCCTCCCAGGTCAGGGGCAGAGGGCTGCGCTCTCTCTCGATCTCCAGCGCCCGCAAAACGGCGCTCTCCGCCTCCGCCGGGGAGACGGACTTGAACTCAAACACCGTGCTGCGGCTGAGGAGGGCGCTGTACACATAGAAATAGGGGTTCTCCGTGGTGGAGGCGATCAGGGTCAGCTTGCCGTTCTCCATAAACTCCAGCAGGCTCTGCTGCTGCTTTTTGTTGAAGTACTGGATCTCGTCCAGGTACAGCAGCACGCCGCCGGGGGCCAGCAGGGTCCCCACGTCGGCGATGATGTCCTTGATGTCCTGGAGGGATGCCGTGGTGGCGTTGAGGCGGTACAGGGTCTTCCGTGTCCGCTCCGCGATGATGTTGGCGATGGTGGTCTTGCCGGTGCCGGAGGGGCCGTAGAAGACCATGTTGGCGTCGGTGCCGCTCTCGATCAAACGGCGGAGCACCGCGCCGGGGGCCAGAATGTGGCGCTGTCCCACCACCTGGTCCAGTGTCTGGGGGCGGATCTCATCCGCCAGGGGACGCTGCATAATGAGACCTCCCTCCTCTTTTGGGAATCAATGCTTCCGGTAGGCTTCGATAAAGCAGAGCAGCAGGCCGATACACATCCCCGCCGTCGAAAGGACAAACGGCAGCAACGTATTCGAGCAAAGGAGTGCGCCCCTCAGTCCGCCGATCCCGTTGTAATTGCCTGGATGCAAAACGGCCTCCATAAAGCAGAAAGCCGAGTATACCAGTCCGATCACAGCCAGCAGTACGCCGCAAATCATCTTTTTGTTCATGCACATCCTCCTCGATAAACTGTGATAGAGAATTATACCACATTGGCCAGTCAGATTCCACCCTTTTTCACGGACTTTCAATCCGGGGCGAAAAAAATCAAAATTTCCCTCGCCAACCGTCGGATTTTGTGGTATCCTGTCATATAGGGAACCACTGATTCAATCCTAGCACGCATCTTCACGCCATAAATCCCCCCTGGCGGCGTTAAAAAATCTTGAAATTCACAAAGGATTCCTGCGATTTTTTGCCTTGCCAGAGGAAATTTCTGACGCAAATCTGCGCACTTTGATTGAATCAATACTTCCCTGAGAGGTGACGAACATGAAATCCAAGGCCGCGGTCAAGCGCATCATTGAGACATTGAAGGGCGTGTACCCAGACGCCCTGTGTTCCCTGCAGTACGAGAAGGACTATGAGCTGCTCTTCGCCGTGCGGCTCTCCGCCCAGTGCACCGACGCGCGGGTAAACCAGGTGACTCCCGCCCTGTACGCCCGCTTCCCCACTCTGGAGAGCTTCGCGGAGGCGGACCCGGCGGAAGTCGGGGAGTACATCCACTCCTGCGGCTTTTACAACGGCAAGGCCCGGGACATTGTGGCCTGCGCCCGGCGGCTCATCGACGACTTCGGCGGCAGGGTCCCCGGCACCATGGCCGAGCTCACCAGTCTCCCCGGTGTGGGCCGCAAGACCGCCAACCTGATTCTGGGGGACATCTTCGGCCAGGAGGGCTACGTCTGCGACACCCACTGCATCCGCATCACCGGGCGGCTGGGGATCACCGACGGGTCCAAGGACCCCCTCCAGGTGGAGCGGCAGCTGCGAGCGTCCATCCCGCCCGTGGAGTCCAACAACTTCTGCCACCGGATGGTGCTCTTCGGCCGGGACACCTGCACCGCCCGGTCCCCCCAGTGCCAGGGCTGCCCTCTGGCGGGGGACTGCGACACGGCAAGGGGCAAAAAATAGGAGCCATTCATACGAGAATCCATTAATCTGAAATTAGAATCAAATGTGCCTGCGGAGATCCGCAGGCACATTTTCGCACTCTCCCTCATATACTGGATAAAAACCACCGTTTGGAGGATGCATATATGGATGACAAGACCACCCGGCTGGTAAACCAGCTGAAAGGAAACCCCGCCATGCTGCGCTCGCTGATGCAGTCCCGGGACGGGCAGGCGCTGATGCAGATGCTGACCCAGGGGGACCAGGGCGCCGCCTTGCAGCGGGCTGTCCAGTCTGCCGCCAGGGGAAAGCCCGAGGAGATGGTGCGGATGGTAAACCAGGTGATGCAGAGCCCCGGCGGGGCCGACCTGGTGGAGCGAATCAACAAGGCCGTTCAGAAATAAGCAGGTAAAGGAGCCGGGGATATGGCGGAATTCGACGACAAGCTCAACAGCATCCTGGGAAACCCGGACGCCATGTCCCAGATCATGCAGCTGGCCCAGTCCCTCTCCGGGTCCGGGCCGGAGCCATCGTCCGCGCCCCCGCCGCCTCCACCCCAGCAGACCGCGGCGCCGACTCCCACGGGCGGCGGGGACCTGTTCTCCTCCCTCTCCTCCCTGGCCGGAGGGATGGACCCCAAATTCCTCTCCCGGCTCCTGCCCCTGATCCAGGAGCTGGGAGGCCAGCGGGACAGCAACGCCCGGGCGCTGCTCTACGCCCTGCGGCCCTACCTGAAAGAGGAGAAGCAGGATAAGGTGGAGCGGGCTCTCCAGCTGGCCCGGCTGTTCCACCTGGGAAAGAAGTTCCTGTCCGGATGGGAGGGGTGAGGGATGTACAACCGCTATATCCGCAACGACAACGGCACCTATACCCGGATGCCGGAGGAGGAGCCCCACGCTCCGCCGCCGCCCCGTCCGGAGCCCTCTCCTCCGCCCTCCGGCGGATCTGTCCCGCCGCCAAGAGGAGAAGCCTTCCAGCAATCAGGTCCGGGCAGACCCCCGCCGCCCCACCGGCAATCCGCCGATGGGCTCACCGGCTTTCTCCGGCAGATCCTGGACCAGTTTCACCTGAACCACGTGGACACCGGGGACCTGCTGCTGCTGGGCCTTTTGTTCTTCCTCTCCCGGGAGGAGGCGGACGAGGAGCTGCTGGTGGCCCTGGGGCTGCTGCTGATCCTATAGAGTAAAACCAGCCGGAGCAAGCGCTCCGGCTGGTCTTTTATTCCTCTTCCAGGAGCGGCGTCCCGTCCGGCAGGGTGAAGTCCGCCGCGGTGGGCAGGTCCTGGTCCAGAGACAGCGCCGCCATGCGGTAGACCGGCTCCCCGTCCAGCAGCCGCTCCGAGACCGTCAGCAGCCCCGTGTCCACGCTGACCCAGTACCGCAGGACGTACCCTGCGGGATCCTCCGCCGTCTCCACATAGATACAGTTGACGCCGGAGATGGTCCGGTAGTCCGCCGCGGCGATGTCCTCCACAGGCAGCTCCAGAATCTCCTCGTAGGTGGGGATGGTCTGCTCGTCGTCGGCGGAGATGTCCCCCGCCGGCGCGGTGTACACCGCCGTCTCGCTGTCGTACCAGATATAGGTGATCTCCCCGTCTGTAATGGCGTGGCGCACCCGGCCTCCACTCAGCGTCCGGTCCGTCCGGGTCCAGCCGCCGCTGACGGCCGCCGCCGTCTCATAGGTGCCGCTGCCGCCCGCCCAGAGCTGCTCCACCGTCACCGTGCGGCGGTATTCCTGGGGCCGGGACAGGGTGGCGATGGCCGTCTGAACCGTCTCCGGTGTCACCTCCACCACCGCCAGCGCCTCTCCGGTCCCGGCGGTCTGCCCCGGCGGCTGCTGGCCGGAGGGCAGGGTGATGCGGGAGGTGCGGTGCAGCGTTCCGCTGAGCATCACCGCGATGACCGCCACGGTAACCGTCAAAAAGGCCACCGTGATCCGGTCCCGCCACCGCTTATCCATAGCGCTCCTCCTCTTGTCCGCTCAGGGCCTGTTCCTTGTCTCAGGCGGAATAATCCTCCGGCCGCTCCAGCCGCAGGCCGAAACGCCACTCGACGGCGTCGGCGATGCGGCGGCAGGCGCGGCCGTCCCCGTAGGGGTTGACGGCGCGGGCCATCTTCTCGTAGGCGGACTTATCGCAGATCAGCCGCTCCGCCATGGTGACGATGTCGTCCTGCACCACACCGACCAGCTTCACCGTCCCGGCGGCCACGGCCTCGGGCCGCTCCGTCTCCCGGCGCATCACCAGCACGGGCTTTCCCAGGGCGGGGGCCTCCTCCTGAAGCCCGCCGGAGTCCGTCAGCACCAGATAGCACCGGGCCATCAGATTGTGCATCTCGTCGGCGGGCAGGGGGTCGATCAGGTGCACCCGGGGCGCGCCCCGGAGGTACTTGTCCACCGCCTCCCGCACCACCGGGCTCAAATGGACCGGATACACCAGCTCCACGTCCGGGTGCTGCTCCGCGATCTGCCGCAGGGCCAGGCAGATGTTCTTCATGGGCTCGCCGTAGTTCTCCCGCCGGTGGCAGGTGACCAGGAGGATCTTCTTCTCCCCGTAGGGAAGATGGTTCAGCTCCTCCGTCATAAAGCGGTAGTCCTCCCGCACGGTGGTTTTCAGCGCGTCGATCACCGTGTTGCCGGTGATAAAGAGATTCTCCGTGTGCCCCTCCCGGCGGAGGTTCTCCCGGTTGCCGGCAGTGGGGCAGAAGTACAGATCCGCGATGCCGGAGACCAGCAGGCGGTTCATCTCCTCTGGAAAGGGAGAATACTTGTCATAGGTTCGCAGGCCCGCCTCCACATGGCCCACGGGAATCTGGTGATAGAACGCGGAGAGGGCCCCGGCAAAGGTGGTGGAGGTATCCCCGTGGACCAGCACCAGGTCCGGCTTCAGCGTCTCCAGCGCCTCGTCCATGCCGGTGAGGCACTTGCTGGTAATGGTGGAGAGGGTCTGCCGGGGGGTCATGATGTCCAGGTCCCAGTCCGGCTTCAGGTCAAAGACCTCCAGCACGCTGTCCAGCATCTGCCGGTGCTGGGCGGTGACGCAGCAGAGGCTCTCGATCCCCGGGCGGGAGGCCAGCTCCTTGACCAGGGGACACATCTTGATGGCCTCCGGCCTAGTGCCGAATACACTCAAAATCCGCAGCTTGTCCATTTACGGCTCCTCGTCTTTCTTCTGTTCCCCATCTTTCTTCTCTTCCTCGTGATGCCCGTGCTCCTTCAGCTCCTCCAGCTCCTCCTGGAGCTCCTCCCGGACCTCCTTGGGGAACACCACCCGGGCGGCCACCACGCCCACGATGCAAAGCGCGGCGAACAGCAGCATGGCCTTCTGCTCCCCGCCGGTGGTCAGCACCACGGCGGAAAGGCCCAAAATGGCGGAGATCACGTACAGCGTGGCCACCGCCTGCTTCTGGCTCAGGCCCATGTCGATGAGCCGGTGGTGGATGTGGCCCCGGTCGGCGTGCATGGGGCTCTGGCCGTGGGCGATGCGGCGGATAAAGGCAAAGGCGGTGTCAAAGATGGGCAGGCCCAGGATCAAAAAGGGCACCGCGAAAGAGATCACCGCGTAAAACTTGAAGAGCCCCTGGATGGACATGGTGGCCAGGATATAGCCCAGGAACGTGGCCCCGGTGTCCCCCATAAACATCTTGGCGGGGTTGAGGTTGTAAGGCATGAAGCCCACGCAGGCCCCCACCAGCGCCGCCATGACGATGGCCACCTGCAGCTCCGAGCCCATAAGGGCGATGACCAGCACCGTGGTGGCGGAGATGGCGGACACGCCGTCCGCCAGGCCGTCCAGTCCGTCGATGAGGTTCACGGCGTTGGTGATGGCCACGATCCACAGCACCGTAAAGGGGATGGAGAGCCACCCCAGCACCCAGTAGAGGTTGTCCGAGAAGATGTTGGGGTTGGAGAAGGCCTGGATCACCACACCATTGAGGGCGGGGATCAGGGCGGCCGCGATCTGAACCACAAATTTCAGCATGGCGGGCAGGGCGCAGATATCGTCCACCACGCCCAGCACCACGATAATCACCGATCCAAGGAGGATGCTGCGCATCTCCGGCGTGATCTCCACAAAGAGCAAAATGCTCACCATGAAGCCGAAGAAAATGGCCAGGCCCCCCAGGCGGGGGATGGGCTTTTTGTGCATCCGGCGGTCGTCCTTGGGCACGTCGATGGCCCCCACCTTATAGGCAAAGGACTTCACCACCGGGGTCATCAGGAAGCTCACCACCAGGGCCGTCAGCAGCGCCAGCACCACATAGGCCAGCATCTGTGTTTGAAACGTCATGTCGTCCCTCTCTCAGCGGGCCACGAAGCCCACCTTGCGGTGGACCTTGTCCAGCGTCCGCTGGGCCAGGCGGCCGGCCCGCTGGGCCCCCTCCCGGTAGACGCCCTCCAGGTACGCCTTGTCCTTCATCATGCGGGCGGCCTCCTCCCGCATGGGGCGCAGCAGCTCGGCCACCGCCTCCCCCACGGCGGGCTTGAACACGCCGTAGCCCTGTCCGGCGAACTCCGCCTCAGCCTCCTCCAGGCTTTTGCCCGCGGCGGCGCAGTAGATGGTCAGAAGGTTGGAGACGCCGGGCTTGTTCTCCTTGTCGTAGCGGACGCTGGTCTCGCTGTCGGTGACGGCCCGCTTGAACTTTCGCTGGATCACCTCCGGCGGGTCCATCAGGTACACGCAGCCGTCGGGATCGGACTTGCTCATCTTGCTCAGGGGATTGCCCAGACTCATGATCCGGGCCCCCTGGTCCACCCGCTGAATCAGGGCCTCCGGCAGGACAAAGGTCTCGCTGTACACGCCGTTGAACCGCTGGGCGATGTCCCGGCACAGCTCCACATGCTGGCGCTGGTCCTCCCCCACCGGCACATAGTCCGCCTGGTAGAGCAGGATGTCCGCCGCCATCAGCACCGGGTAGGTGAAAAGGCCGGCGGTGATGTTGTCGGCGTGCTGCTGGGACTTCTGCTTGAACTGGGTCATGCGGCTCAGCTCGCCGAACTGGGTGTAGCAGCCCAAAATCCAGCTGAGCTCCGCGTGCTGGGGCACGTGGCTCTGGACGAAGAGAATGCTCTTGGCCGGATCCAGGCCGCAGGCCAGATACTGGGCCAGCTGCTCCAGGCAGCGGCGGCGCAGGTCCGCGGGGTTCTGGCGCACGGTGATGGCGTGCATGTCCACGATGCAGTACACACAGTCGTACTCGTCCTGCATGGTCACCCAGTTTTTGATTGCCCCCATATAGGAGCCCAGGGTCAGGTCGCCGCTGGGCTGAATGCCGCTGAAAACTCTCTTTTTTCGGGTCTGGTTTTCCATATTCGCACCTCGCTGTTTGATGCCGCCGGAGAATTCCTCCGTCGGGCAGACTTACTCGAATTATAAGTATACCACCTTTTTCCCCGCCGCGCAATCACCTGCCGCCCCTTTCCCCCTCTGATTTTTCTGAAAGCGGAATCTGGGATTTTGTATATATTTTCTCCCTGTGCAATCCAATCCTTGACATTCGCCTCCGAAACGGCCATAATGCTATTTGTGAATTTATGCTTATTACCAAGTGGAGGTATTTTTATGGCTCTTGACCACGCTTTTTTTGAGGAGATGGAGGCCCGGATCCCCAAGGGGAAGGTCCGCACCCGCTTCGCCCCCTCCCCCACCGGCTATATGCACGTGGGCAACCTGCGCACCGCGCTGTACACCTGGCTCATCGCCCGCCACGCCGGCGGCACGTTTATCCTCCGCATTGAGGACACGGACCAGGGCCGCCTGGTGGAGGGCGCCACCGACGTCATCTACCGCACCATGCGCGAGTGCGGCCTGACCCACGACGAGGGCCCCGACGTGGGCGGCCCCGTGGGGCCCTATATCCAGTCGGAGCGGCGGGACCTGTATGGCCGGTACGCCCACCTGCTGGTGGAAAAGGGCGCGGCCTACTACTGCTTCTGCGAGAAGACCGAGGAGGACGCCGGCAATTTCGACCGGGCCGACGACCCCTGCCGGAATCTGACGGCGGAGGAGGTCCGATCCAGGCTGGACGCGGGGCTCCCCTACGTCATCCGCCAGCGCATCCCCCGGGAGGGAAGCACCACATTCCACGACGTCTCCTTTGGGGACATCACCGTGGAGAACGGCACCCTGGACGACCAGGTGCTCTTAAAGCGGGACGGCCTGCCCACCTACAACTTCGCCAACGTGGTGGACGACCACCTGATGGGCATCACCCATGTGGTGCGGGGCAGCGAATATCTGAGCTCCGCGCCGAAATATAATCTCCTGTACGAGGCCTTCGGCTGGGAGATTCCCACCTACGTCCACTGCTCCCCCGTTATGCGGGACCAGCACAACAAGATGAGCAAGCGCCACGGGGATCCCTCCTACGAGGACCTGATCGCCCAAGGCTACCTGACCCCCGCTGTGCTGAACTACGTGGCGCTCTTAGGCTGGGCCCCCAAGGGCGAGCGCAGCGAGCAGGAGATCTTCTCGCTTTCTGAGCTGGTGGAGGCCTTTGACATCGCCGGCATCTCCAAGTCCCCCGCCATCTTTGACATTGAGAAGCTCACCTACTTCAACGCCACCTACCTCCGCGCCCTGCCCCCGGCGGAGTTCGCCAAACTGGCGGAGCCCTATATCCGGCAGGCGGTGAAGAACCCCGCCATTGACGTCTCGGCGGTGGCGGCCCTGCTCCAGGCCCGGTGCGAGAAGCTGACGGACATCCCCGAGAAAGTGGATTTCTTCGACGCGGCGCCGGACTACGGCCTGGACTTCTTCACCAACAAGAAGTCCAAGACCAACCCGGAGGTCTGCAAGGAGATGCTCCAGGCCGCCGTCCCCGCGCTGGAGGCCCTGCCGGAGTGGACTCAGGAGGGCATCCACGACTGCCTCGTCGCCCTGGCAGAGCGCCTGGGCGTGAAGAACGCAACGCTGATGTGGCCCGTCCGCATCGCCGCCGCCGGCAAGCTGGTGACCCCCGGCGGGGCGGTGGAGATCTGCCGCATCCTGGGCCGGGAGGAGGCCCTGCGCCGCCTTCGGGCGGGGCTTGAGAAGCTGACGGCATGAACGAAAACATCCCCCGCTCCCCCCTGAGCGACCTCCAGGCGGCCTGGGCCGACGGCCTGAAAGAGGAGGTCCGGCGCTCCGCCATCGCCTTTGTCACCATCTGGCTCCTGTTTTTCGCCGCCTGTGCGTTCGTTCCCAGCCTGCGGACCGCCCTTGCCGACATGATGTTCTCCACCCTGCGGGGAATGAACCTCTCCGACGCGGAGGGGAGGATCTCCGTCCTGGCTCTGTTCCTCAACAACCTGGAGGCCGTCGCTTTCATCATGCTCTATGGGCTGCTGCCCTTTATCCAGCTGCCCGCTTTGGCCCTGGGCGTCAACGCCATGATGCTGGGCGTGATGGCCGCGTGGTACGCCGCGGAGGGAATCTCCCCCCTGGCCTACCTGGCGGCGCTCCTCCCCCACGGCGTCCTGGAGCTGCCGGCGCTGTTTCTGGCCTTTGGCACGGGGCTGTATATCTGCGGCCAGCTGACCCGCCGCTGCCGGAAAGACCAGAGCGCCCGCTCGGTGTGGGCGTGCATGTCCCTGGCCTCCCAGGTGCTGCTGTCGGTACTGGTGCCGTTGCTGCTGGTGGCCGCTTTCGTGGAGGCCTACGTCACGCCGGCGGTGGCCGCCCTGTTTCTCTGATCCTGCAAATTCTATTATAAAGGACTGGTTTCATCTCATGAGCAAACTCACCATCCCCGCCGGCTACAAGATGCCCCTGAGCAACAACGAGCTCCAGCGGGCCATCGAGCTGATCCACGCGGACTTCCAGCACAATCTCACCGTGCGGCTAAACCTCCACCGGGTCTCCGCCCCGCTGTTTGTGGACGGCTCCACCGGCCTCAACGACGACCTCAACGGCGTGGAGCGCCCCGTGTCCTTTGACATCCCCGACGTGGGGACCGAGGGCCAGGTGGTCCACTCCCTGGCCAAGTGGAAGCGCCTGGCCCTGAAGCGGTACGAGTTCCCGGAGGGCACCGGCCTCTACACCGATATGAACGCCATCCGCCGGGACGAGGAGCTGGACAATCTCCACTCCGTCTACGTGGACCAGTGGGACTGGGAGAAGCACATCTCCCCCGCCGACCGCACCATCCCCTATCTGAAAGACACCGTGCGGGACATCGTGGGCTGCATCTGCGACACCGCCACCGCCCTGCGGAACGCCTATCCCGTCCTCACCTGCCGACCGGAGCGAAAGGTGTTCTTCATCACCACCCAGGAGCTGGAGGACCGCTATCCCGACCTCACTCCCTCCCAGCGGGAGCGGGCCGTCTGCCAGGAGCACCCCACCGTCTTCCTGATGCAGATCGGCAAGACTCTGCTCTCCGGCGCCAAACACGACGGTCGGGCCCCGGACTACGACGACTGGGACCTGAACGGCGACATCCTCATGTGGAATCCGGTCCTGGAGCGAGCTTTCGAGGTCTCCTCCATGGGCATCCGGGTGGACGCCGCGGCCCTGGACCGCCAGCTCACCGCCGCCGGCTGCGACCACCGCCGCCAGCTTCCTTTCCACCAAATGCTCCTGAGCGGCCAGCTGCCCCAGTCCATGGGCGGCGGCATCGGCCAGTCCCGCCTCTGCATGCTGCTGCTGGGCACCTGCCACATCGGCGAGGTCCAGGCCAGCCTCTGGGACCGGGAGACCGTGGAGGGCTGTGAAAAAGCCGGAATCACGCTGCTGTAAAGAATTTCTACTTTTCAGGAAAATATCCCCCCGGGCGGGGAGGGGATCCTGCTCTCCCCTCCCGGCGGGAAATCACAGGAAAAAGAATATCTCCGAGCCAGCTTGCAGAGAAAAAACCGTCGGCCAGGCCGGCGGTTTTTCTGTACAAAATTTTCCGCGCAACCGCGGTTGCACGGACCGGTTGGTGGACGCAACCGGCGCAACCTGTTATACTGGCCTCCAGAGACGCGTTTCAAAACAATCGGAGGAATTGCCTATGAATAATATTGCAGAAACCATCAAACAGGCCCGGGAGGCCCGGGGCCTGACTCAGGAGGACCTGGCGGAGAAGTGCGGGGTCAGCCGCCAGGCGGTGAGCAAGTGGGAGCTGGGCGTGTCCGTGCCCACAGAGGAAAATCTGAACATTCTGGAGGAGGTCCTGGGTGTCGTGTTCGAGCCGGAGGCGGACAAAGAGGCCCCTGCCAAACCGCGAAACCCGTGGAGGACCGCCGCCATCGCCCTGGGGATATTGACACTGACGGCGCTGGTGTCTTTCGGAGTCTACGCTGCCGCGTCCAATGCCCCGGACACACCAGAACCCCGCGCCGCGGCCCCGGAGCCAACGGAGCCCACTATCACCGGCATCTGGTTCTTCGGCGAGGACGGCACGCCCCTGGAGCCGGACAGAGGGGACGGCTGGAAGAGCTTCACCGTGGGCCAGCGGGTCTATCTGCTGGTGAGCTTCCAGCAGGGCACGGAGACCGGGGTCCAGGGGGTCTCCCTCTTCGCCACGCCCACGGGGACGGAAACCTACGACCAGCGGGAGCAATTGGCGGTACAGGCGATTGTAGAACAGCCTTTCGCCCTCTTCCCCCTGGATTTCCCAGAGGAGACCATGGTCCACCTGGACGTCACACTGGAGTGCGACGGCGGGCGGACAGTCACGGAGACGCTGAACGTAATCGCACTGCCCGTGGAGGAAATTGGCAGTCAGAGCTATGAATTTGAAAGCTATGAGGAAGCCGCCGGGGATGGATCGGTCATCGGTAAAGTTCTCTATGACGCCTCTACATTTCCAATCAGCGAATGACGGACGCGGCGAGAGACGAATACAAAACGGAACGGCCTTTCCAGGCCGTTCCGTTTTCATCATCAACGAGGGAAAGCCGAATCAAGGGTGCGCCCGGCCAGGGGCGGCCCTCATCCTCAGCCCTTTGCCAGGTCCTCCGCGATGGCGTCCGCCAGGGCCTCCAGGGCCTCCCGCTGGGGCTGCTGCACGGCGGACTTCACCGTGACGCCGCCCTCCAGCACCGTCATCTCCTTCATGCCGGAGAGGATCTCCCGCGTCAGCTTCCCCGCCTGGGGACCCCAGGAGCCGTTTTCAACCACGGCCGCTGTGCGGCTTTGCAGGTTATGGGCTTTCAGGTCCAGCAGCAGGTTCTCCATGGGGGTGAAGATGCCGTTGTTGTAGGTGGCGGCGGCGAACACCAGGTGGCTGCACCGGAAGCACTCCGCCACCAGTTGGGAGACGTCCGTGTGGGACACGTCGTACTGGACAATGTTCCGCACGCCCTTTTCCGACAGCCGGGCGGCCAGAATGTCCGCGGCGTTGTCTGTGTTGCCGTAGACGGAGCCGGAGAAGATGGCCACCGCCCGGTCCTCCGGCGTGTAGGCGCTCCAGGTCTGATACTTCTCCACAAACCAGGCAATGTTCTCCCGCCAGATGGGCCCGTGGAGGGGGCAGACCATGGCGATGTCCAGTCCGGCGGCCTTTTTCAGCAGGGACTGCACCTGCATCCCGTACTTGCCCACGATGTTGGTGTAGTAGCGGCGGGCGTCGTCCAGCCAGTCCCGCTCAAAATTCACCTGGTCGGCGAAGAGGTTGCCGCTGAGGGCGCCGAACGTGCCGAACGCGTCGGCGGAGTAGAGGATCTTGTCCGTGGTGTCGTAGGTCACCATAACCTCCGGCCAGTGGACCATGGGGGCCATCACAAATGTAAAGGTATGACGGCCGGAGGAGAACGTATCCCCCTCTTTCACCACCACAGCCCGGCCGGAGAGGTCCTCCCCGGTGAACTGGGCCAGCATGGTGAGGGTCTTGGCGTTGCCCACCACCCGGGCCGACTGCCAGCGGCGGAGCACTCCCGCCAAAGACGCGCTGTGGTCCGGCTCCATGTGGTTGACCACCACATAGTCCAGGGGACGGCCTCCCAGGGCGTGCTCCAGATTCTCCTGGAAGCGCACCGCCACGGCCTCCTCCACCGCGTCCATGAGGACCGTCTTCTCGTCCAGCACCAGATAGGCGTTATAGCTGACGCCCCGGGGGATGGGAAAGACATTTTCAAACAGGGCCAGACGGCGGTCCGAGGCCCCGACATACACCACATCCGAGGTGATATTCTGCACGCAATACATGGTCATCGCTCCTTTATTTCGATGTTTTCCGGGGACCACTTTACGCCGCCTGTCCCCGTTTGTCAAGGCTCCCGGGGTAAATCCGCAGGGGGCGTCAGCCCTCCTCCGAGATTTTCCTCCCCATCAGCACGCCCATGATGGAGGCCATCATCAGCCCCCGGGTCCAGCCGGAGCTGTCCCCCAGGCAGTGGAGGCCCTGAAGGCTGGTGTTGAAGTCCGTGTCCATCTTTACCCGGTTGGAGTAGAACTTCAGCTCCGGGGAGTACAGCAGCGTCTCGTATGCGGCGAAGCCCGGCACCACGTAGTCCATGGCCTGGATGAAGCCGATGATGTTGGTCATGGCCCGGTAGGGCATGGCGGCGGTGATGTCGCCGGCCACGGCGTCCGGCAGCGTGGGCCGGATGTTGGACTGGGCCAGCTCCTTGTCCCAGGTGCGCTTGCCGTCCAGAATGTCGCCGAACCGCTGGACCAGGATCTGGCCGTTGGCCAGCATATTGGTCAGCTCGCCCACCTTCTGGGCGTAGGCGATGGGCTGGTTGAAAGGAATGGAGAAGTTGTGGGAGCAGAGGATGGACAGATTCGTGTTGTCGCTCTTGAGGTCCTTATAGGAGTGGCCGTTGACCACCGCCAGGTTGTTGTCGTAGTTCTCCTGGCTGACAAAGCCGCCGGGATTCTGGCAGAAAGTGCGGACCTTGTTCTTGAAAGGCTTGGGCCAGCCCACCAGCTTGGACTCGTACAGCACCCGGTTTACCATCTCCATGACCTCGTTGCGGACCTCCACCCGGACGCCGATGTCCACAGTGCCGGGGGCGTGGGCGATGTTGTGCTCGGCGCAGAGCCTCTCCAGCCAGTCCGCCCCCCGGCGGCCGGTGGCCACCACGGTGTGCCTGGCGTAGATCTCCAGGTCCTTTTTCCCGTCGGAGATAGAGACGCCCCTGCAGACGTCCTGCTCCAGAATCAAATTCCTGCACTCGCAGCCGAAATACATCTCCACCCCCTTCTCCTGGAGGTACTTCTCAATGGCTAAGTAGATGGCCTGGGCCTTTTCCGTGCCCATGTGGCGGATGGGGCAGTCCACCAGCTTGAGTCCCGCGTGGATGGCCCGCTTGCGGATCTCCTTGCGGTCCTCTGTGTACTCCAGGCCCTCGATGTGGGTGTCCGCGCCGAACTCCAGGTAGATCTGGTCGGCGTAGTGGATGGTCTCCTGGGCCAGGTCCGCGCCGATGAGATTGGGCAGGTCTCCGCCCACCTCGTAGCTCAGCGACAGCTTTCCGTCGGAAAAGGCGCCGGCGCCGGAAAAGCCGGTGGTGATGTGGCAGTAGGGCTTGCAGTTGACGCACTTGTGGGTCTGGGCCTTGGGGCAGCGGCGGTTTTCCACGCTCTGTCCCTTCTCCACCATCACGATCTTCTGGCGGCTTCCCCGCTTAATCATCTCCAGGGCCGTAAAGATTCCGGCGGGACCCGCTCCGACGATGACAACGTCTGCGTTCATGGCAGTCTCTCCTTATTATAATAGGTTATTTGGCCGAGAGGTTCACCCCGCGGCGCACCAGCGTCATGGGCGGCACCGCCCGGGGAAGCCTCATGCAAAAGAGCATCTGAGGCGTCCGGGGCTCCTCCAGGAGCTCTCCCGCCTCGCTCCGCATCTCCCCCGCCGTCATGGAAAAGGGCCGCAGGTCCGGCCCCACCAGCTCCACCTCGTCTCCGGTGCGGAACTTGTTCCGCAGGGACAGCACCGCGTTGCCCTCACTGTCGCAATTCATAACAAGGGCAACCACTTGCCAGTCCCGGATGTAGCGGGAGGTCTCGTAGTACTGCCCCGGATCGCCGTAGTAGAAGCCGGTGGAGTAGGGCCGGTGGCTGACGTGCTCCACCTCGTCTCTCCACACCTCGTCCGCCGGCTCCCCCGCCGCCGCCGCGTCCAGACAGTGGCGGTAGGCGCCGGTGACGATAGCGGCGTAATAGGCGGACTTGGCCCGCCCCTCGATCTTCAAACTGCTGAGGCCCGCGGCGCAGAGGTCCTCCAGGTGGTCGATCATGCACATATCCCGGGAGTTCAGAATGTACGCGCCCTGGCCGTCCTCCTCGATGGGGAAGTACTCGCCGGGGCGCTTCTCCTCCATCAGGGCGTAGTGGTAGCGGCAGGGCTGGGCGCAGGCCCCCCGGCTGGAATCCCGCCCCGTCATATAGTTGCTCAGGAGGCACCGGCCGGAGTAGCTCACGCACATGGCGCCGTGGACAAAGGCCTCCAGCTCCAGTTCGGCGGGCGTCCTGTCCCGGATGGTGCGGATTTCCGCGAGGCTCAGCTCCCGGGCCAGGATGACCCGGGAGGCCCCCAGGTCGTACCAGGCCCGGGCGGTCTCGTAGTTGCAGACGCTGGCCTGGGTGGAGACGTGGCGCCGGCACCGGGGAGCGTACCGCCCCGCCAGGGTGAACGTCCCCAGGTCCGCGGCGATCAGGGCGTCCACCCCGGCGTCGTTCAGCCGCTCCAGGTGCTCCGGAAGACGGGCGATCTCGTCGTTGCGGGGCATGGTGTTGACGGTGCAGTGGACCCGGACGCCGTGGCTGTGGGCGTAGGCCACCGCTTTGGGCAGCTCCTCCGGGGTGAAGTTCCCGGCGAAAGCCCGCATCCCGAAGTCCGTCCCCGCCAGGTACACGGCGTCCGCGCCGTAGAGAACGGCCATCTTCAGCCGCTCCATGTCCCCCGCCGGGGCCAGCAACTCCGGTTTTCTCCCCTTATCCGCCATACTGACTGCTGTTGACGAAGCTCAGGAAGCTGTTGTAGTCGGCGAAGTAGTGGTGCTTCTGGTCCGTCCCCAGGGCGTAGTAGTAGTAGTCGCTGGAGGTGGGGTACAGCGCCGCGTTGATGGCGGCCATGCCGGGGTTGGCGATGGGCGTGGGGGGCAGTCCCGCGTATTTGCGCAGGTTGTAGGGGCTGTCCGTCTCCAGGTCGGCGCTGGTAATGGCCCCCTCGTGGTCCGGCAGGGCGTAGAGCAGCGCGGCGTCGATCTGGAGCATTCCGTAGGTGCCCCGCTTGTCCCCGGGGCCGTTGAGGCGGTTGTAGATGACGGAGGCGATCATGGCCTGGTCGCTGCCGTCGGTCTCCTTTTCAATGAGGGAGGCGATGGTGACAATCTCTTTCATCGTGCGGCCGGAGGACTCCAGCTCCTCCTGGATGTCCTCGCCCATCATCTTCTGCTCAAAGTTCCGGATCAGCCGCTCCAGAGCGCCCTGGGCGTTGTGGTTCACGTAGAACTCATAGGTGTCCGGGAAGAGATAGCCCTCCAGGCGGCTGATGTCCTGGGACTCGTTGTCGATAAACTCGTAGTTGAACTCCGCCGTCCTGGCGGCCTCCAGGAGATTTTCCTCCGTGTTGACGCCTTTCTCCGCCAGCAGGCGGATGGTCTGGGCGACGGTGTAGCCCTCGGGAATGGTGACGGTCACCGTCTCCGCGCTCATGCTGCCGGAGGCGCCGCGCATTCCGGAGATCAGGGCGTGGTAGTCCATGTCGTTGTTCAGCTGATAGGTGCCGATGCCGATCTCGTCCTCGGCCTTGATGATTTTGGCGAAGAGCTTGAAGAACCACTTGTACTGGATCAGCTCCGCCTCCTGGAGCTTGTCCGCCACGGTGTCCAGGTCGTCCTCGGCGGTGATCTCCACCGTCGTCTCCGTCTTCGTGCCGCGGTTGAACGCGCACAGATCCGACGCCAGCAGCCAGCCCACGCCGGCCATGGTGGCCGAGGCGGCCACCACGATCAGCACGTAGAGAATCACCGCCAGCAGCGGGTTCATGCGCCGCCGCTTCCGGCGGCGGGTGTTCCTGTTCTCCTGGGGACGTCCCGCCTGGGCGTGGCGCACCTGCTCGGCGTCCCAGCTGGCGGTATCCCCGTTTTTGAAATCTGCCATTGAAACCTCCATACCCGGCCCCGCCTTCACCGGGGCCGTCCATTCCTCACGTAAAATTATTTTTTCAATGGCCAGGCTCCCGCGGGAGCTCCGGCGCATAGAATATCCCAAAGTCTTTAAGAGAGGTGTTTGAAATGTGCTTTAACAACGGAAACAACAACTCCTGCCTGTGGATCATCATCATCCTGGTCCTGTGCTGCTGCTGCGGCAACGGCTCCTGGGGCAATTCCTGGGGCGGCGGAAACTGGGGCGGCTCCTGCGGCTGCGGCAACTGGAACGGCTGCAACTGCGGCTGTGGCTGCAACTGCGGCTGTGGCTGCAACTGCGGCTGCAACTGCAACTGCAACAACTGCAACGACAACTGCTGCTGAATGCCGGGGAGACGGGGCGCGAAAGCGCCTCGTTTTCCGCCCCGCGGCGGGGACAGGCCCTCTACTTCCTCCGGCCGGACTGCCGCACATGGACCAAAAACAGCGGCAGCTTCATCATGCGGCCCAGCCGCCGGGGATCGCTGCACAGCCGGTAAAACCACTCCAGGCCGTGGTCCCGCCAAAATTTTGGGGCCCGCTTCACCGTGCCGGCGAATACGTCCAGACTGCCGCCCAGGCCGCAGAGGAGCTTCGCGCCGGTGGCAGGCCCGTTCTTCGCCATCCACAGCTCCTGCTTCGGCGCGCCCAGGCACACGAACACCGCGTCTGCGCCGCTTTGGCGGATCTCCTCCACGATGGGCCCGTCCTCCTGGAAGTACCCGTTGTGAACGCCGGCGATCCGCAGTCCGGGATACCGCTCTTTCAGACGCTCCGCCGCCGTCTCCGCCACGCCGGGCTTGGCCCCCAGCAGGTAGAGGGACAGCCCCTCCCCCGCCATGCTCTCCAGCAGCCGGGCGGCAAATTCGATGCCGGGCACCCGCTCCCGCAAGGGCGTGCCCAGCATGGCCGCGCCCTTGATGACGCCGATGCCGTCGGGCAGCACCAGCGCCGCGCCGTTGACAGCCTCCCGGGCCGCCGGGTTCTCCCGGCAGACCTCCACGATCTCCGGATTGGGCGTCACCACATAGTGGGTCCCCCCAGCGCGAAGCAGCTCGCGGCCTCGCTCCACGGCCTCGTCCAGCGTCAAATTGTCAAAGCCGACGCCCAGCACGTCCACGCGCATGGGATCACCTCGCATCCATACTCATACAGTTTGTAAGTATAGCATAGATGCCGGTAAAAAATCAAGAGGAACGCGGTGTACGTCCCTCTTTTTCTTCTCTCTGGCCTCCGGTGTCTCAGCGCACCCCCAAGCTTCGCAAGGAAAAGGGTGTGTGCGGGAAAAACCTCTGCGGGTTTTTCCTGCACGATTGAAATCAGCCCGCCCGAGGCGGCCGCTTTGGCCCGCGGCCAAAGCGGTGTCACCTCCAAAGAAAAAAGACGCCTCACGGCGTCTTTTTTCTTTGGAGGTGACACCCGGATTTGAACCGGGGAATCAGGGTTTTGCAGACCCTTGCCTTACCACTTGGCTATGTCACCGTCTCTGTACTATTATTATATGCGTCTTTTCCGAAAAAGTCCACACTTATTTTTTGAAATTGCGATTCCCACACAAACTGTGTGGGAATCGTATATGGAGCGGGCAACGAGGCTCGAACTCGCTACCTCCACCTTGGCAAGGTGGCGCTCTACCAGATGAGCTATGCCCGCGTAAATGGTGCCCAGAGCCGGAATCGAACCAGCGACACGTGGATTTTCAGTCCACTGCTCTACCAACTGAGCTATCTGGGCGAATCTTTTTCCGCGCCAAAAAGGCGCGGCGGGGAATTGCAACCCCGGAGGGACCCACGGAATCCTCTCAGATCCCGTGGGATATGGCGACCCGGAACGGGCTCGAACCGTCGACCTCTAGCGTGACAGGCTAGCGTTCTAACCAACTGAACTACCGGGCCATCGAAACCATGGTGGGAACAACTGGACTCGAACCAGTGACCCCCTGCTTGTAAGGCAGGTGCTCTAACCAGCTGAGCTATGCTCCCGGCTCGCCGCCTTTTGTCAGACGGCAAGAGTTATTATACGCAAAGGCCCCCATCCTGTCAACCCAATTTTACGAAATTTTCAAAATTTTTTCCGCATCCCCGCCAGCAGTGCCTCCAGCTCCTCTCTGGTAAACGTCTGCACATTGTCGCAGAACCGGCAGGTCAGCTCCGCGCCGCCCTGCTGGTCGATGATGCCCTTCAGCTCCTCCGGGCCCAGGCTGATCAGCGCCCGCTCCATCCGGTCCCGGCTGCAGTCGCAGCGGTAGGCGATGGGCGTGCGCTCCAAAATCTCCAGCTCAAAGTCGGACAGCACCCGCCGCAGCATCTCCTCCGGCGCGGCGCTGCCGCTGAGAAGCCCCGTCACGGACCCGGCGGCCATCACGCCGCCCTCCACCTTGGAGATGACGTCCTCCCCCGCCCCGGGCAGCAGCTGGATCAGGTATCCTCCCGCCGCCAGGACGCTCTGGTCCCGGTCCACCAGCACCCCCAGGCCGCAGGCCGTGGGAATCTGCTCAGACTCCACAAAGTACGCCGCCAAATCCTCGGCGATCTCGCCCCCCAGCAGCCCCACGCTGCCCACATAAGGATCCTTCATGTGCAGGTCCCGGATGACGGTCAAGGTGCCCTCACCGCCCACGGCGGCGCCCACGTCCAGCTTCCCGTCGGGCCGCAGGGGGATATCCACCGCGGGGTTGTCCACGGTGCCCCGGACGTTGCCCTGGTTGTCGGATACCGCCAGCAAAATGCCTAAGGGTCCGCCGCCCTGGATACGCAGGGTGAGACTGGCCCCGTCCTCTTTCAACGCGTTGCCCATCATGGAAGCCGCCGCCAGCGTCCGCCCCAGGGCCGCCGTGGCCACCGGCAGCGTTCTGTGGATCTGCCGCGCCCGCTCCGTCAGCTCCCGGGTGGAGACCGCCACGGCCTTTACCATCCCGTCCTTTGTGATTGCCCGTACCAGCTCGTCAGCCATGAAGTATAACTCCTTTACAGTTATTGCTGTTCCTCAAGGAAGTACTAATTAAATCAGCGTGCGTAGATTTGCGTCAGAAATTGTCGCCGGCAAGGAAGAAAACCGCAGGAATCCTTTGTGACTTTCAAGATTTTCCGGCGCTGTCCAGCGGGAATTTATGACGTGAAGATGCGTGCGAGGATTTATTCAGCGGTTCCTTAAAGCACCGCACCGTCCAGCGGTCCTCATCCGCCGCCGGCGGGCGGAGGGAGAGGTCCCCGGTGATGGAGGCCGAGGCGAAGCCGGCCTCCGCCAGATACTGCCGCAGCTCCTCCGCCTCCCAGGCCCGCTCCCGGTGCTCCTCGAAGTCCCGCTCCCAGGTCCCGTCCGCCCGCAGATGGAACAGATCCACCTGATAGGTGCAGATCTTCGTCTTTTCGGAGAAGAATGTCCGCCATACACAGAAGCTCTCCTCCGTCTCGTCCATATACATCTGCCCGTCCATTCGCCGCAGCTTGTGGGGGGTGTTCACGTCAAAGATGAACTGCCCGCCGGGCCGCAGCCAGCGGTACACCCGCCGGAAAGTCTCCCGCAGGTCCCGACTCCTGGTCAAATAGTTCAGAGAGTCCAGGGTGGAGACCGCCGCGTCCACCGGCTCCATCAGCCGCAGGCGGGGCATGGCCTGGAGGAGAAACAGCGGCGCTGACGCCAGCCCCTCCGCCTTGGCCGCTGCCTGGGTCAGCATCTCCTCCGAGCCGTCCGCGGCGACGACCTTGTACCCCCGCTCCGCCAGGAGACAGGCGATGGTGCCGGTGCCGCAGGCCAGATCCAGCACGCTCTCCACCGGAAACGGGCTCTTCCGGAAGAGCCGCTCCAGAAAGTCCGCCCGCCGCCGGTAGGCCCCGTCGGCCATCAGCCCATCGTAGCTGGAGGCCAGGGCGCCGTAGCCCCTCACCGCTTCTTCATCCGGGCGAACACTTTCTCGTATCCCCCCGCGCCGTAGCTCAAAGAGCGGTTCACCCGGCTGATGGTGGCGCTGGAGGCCCCGGTGCGCTCCAGAATATCGTTGTAGATCATGCCATCGTCCAGCAGCGACGCCACCTCGAACCGCTGCTCCATGGACCGGAGCTCAGACACGGTGCACAGGTCCTGAAAAAAGTCGTAGCACTCCTGTTCGTCCTTCAGCTGCAAAATGGCCTTGTACAGCAGGTCGCTCTTTTCCTTCTTGCCGATCTTGACCATAGTATGGTACCCTCCACGCCCTTGTTTTCCCGGGGAGCGCGCCGTCCGCCGGCGGCTTTCCCCGCTGTCCGTTATATTTTAGCACTTCATTGCGTGAAAGTAAAGAGGGAGGGCGTAAAATTTTCCCCGCCGCCGCACCACCCCCTGTCCCCCTCCATAGGCTGGATAAACAAGAACCTGTATTCACAACCGGGGAATGCCGGATGGACGAGAGATTTTGCTGTCCTGCAAGGCAAAAAATCGCGGAAATACTTTGTGTATTGCAAGATTTTTTAACGTGGCAGGGCGGCAAAAGATCCGTCCAGACGGTGTTCAACGGCCGTGAATACAGGTTCTAACATGAGCGGATGGAAAGGAGCGGCGGAGATGGCGCGAGAGAGCCTTGCGGAGCTGCGGACGGAGCCCTTTGCGGCGGAGCGGGAGTGGACGGTGGAGGACATCCCCGTGCTGACGGCCTCGGTGGCCGTCCCAAGGCCGGTGCCGGCGGAGGACCGGGTCTCCCGGCGCATCCACCGGTACTACCAGCTCCAGTGCCGCGCCTACCTCCGCTACTGCGAGCGCTGGCTTTTGCCCCAGGCGCAGGCGGCCTGCCGGGCGGCCCTGGAGATCAGCGCGCCCATCCCCTGCCTGCGGGCGGAGCTCAAGTACCAGGTGACCTACAATCAGGGCGGTCTGTGGAGCCTGTACACCCAGTCCCGGGAGACGGCGGTGTCCGGCCCCGCCCTGCTGACCCGCCGGGGGGACACCTGGGACTTAAGCGGCGGCTACCCCGTGGAGCTGTCCGCCTTTTTCCCGCCCCGCAGCGGCTGGAGAAAGCAGCTGCTGGCCCTGGCGGCGGAGGAGATCGAGCGCCAGGAGCGGGCCGGGATCTCCCAATACCACGAGGGCTGGCGGCGGGCCCTGCGCCGGCGGTTCAACCCCCAGAACTACTACCTGACATCGGAGGGGCTGACCTTTTTCTTCCCCATGTACGCCATCGCCCCCGCCGCGGAGGGGATCCCCGTCTTCACCATGCCCTACGGGGCGGAATCCCTCCGGCTGCCGGAGGGATTTGAAACACCGGCGGAGACAGAGTGAACCAAAGGGCCGGGAGCATCAGCTCCCGGCCCCTTGTCGCTTCTTTACTTCGTTCCGAAGATCCGGTCCCCGGCGTCGCCCAGGCCCGGCACGATATAACCCTTCTCGTTGAGCTTCTCATCCACCGCGCCGCAGTAGATGTCCACGTCCGGATGCTCCTTTTGGATGCGGTCAATGCCCTCCGGGGCGGCCACCAGGACCATGAGCTTGATGCTGCCGTGACACCCCCGGTTCTTCAGCTCCGTCAGGGCGGCGGAGGCGCTTCCGCCGGTGGCCAGCATGGGGTCCACCACCAGAATATCCCTGTCCGTCACGTCCTTGGGAAGCTTGCAGAAGTAGACATGAGGCTCCAGTGTCTCCTCGTCCCGGAACATGCCGATGTGGCCCACCCGGGCGGAGGGTACCATCCGCAGCACGCCGTCCACCAGCCCAAGACCCGCCCGCAGGATGGGCACCACGGCGAACTTCTTGCCTTTCAGCACGGGAGCGGTGGTCTTGCAGATGGGGGTCTCCACCTCCCGCTCCGTCAGGGGCAGGTCCCGGGTGGCCTCGTAGGTGATCAGCATCCCGATCTCGCTGACCAGCTCCCGGAAGTCCTTGACGCTGGTGTTCTTATCCCGCAGAATGGTCAGCTTGTGGGCCACCAGCGGGTGGTCCATGACGTGTACTTTGCCGCTCATACGAATCTCTCCTTTATTATATCAGCTTTTGTAAAGATGGAAAGCGCTTATCAAACAGCGGGGGAGCGAAGCACGCGCAGGGGCATCCTCACACGGTCCCCGCCTCCCGCCGCAGCCGCTCCGCCTGGGGCGGGCGCAGGTAGACGGGCAGCAGCTCCTGGGCGGAGATCAGTCCGCCGTTTTTGGCTGCCTCCTCCGCCTCCAGCGCCACGGTGGCGGCGCTCTGCATCACAAGATGGGGCGGGGCCAGGCGGCAGGCGATCCCCGCCGCCGTCAGCGCCTCCGCGCAGAGTCTTCCGCCGTCCCCCACCACGGTCTTGGGCCGGGGATCCCCCCGCAGCTCCTCCGCCAGCTCGTCCAGCCCAATGGCCCGGTCCGGCGTCATCCGGGTCAGCTGGCCGTTTTTTGCCTCAAACAGGGCGTTGTAGATCTGATTGCGGCGGGCGTCCATGGCGCAGACCACCAGAGCGTCCGCAAAGGCCGCGTTCCGGGCCATGGCCGCCAGGGTGGACACGCCCACCGCGGGGATGTCCGCCGCAAACGCCAGTCCCTTTGCGGCGGAGACGCCGATGCGGATGCCGGTGAAAGATCCGGGCCCCACGGCCGCCGCCACCGCGTCCATGTCCGCCATGGTGAGATCCGTGTTCTTCAAAAGATGCTCCACGATGGGCATCAGCGTGCGGCTGTGGGTGAGGCCGGTGTCCTGAAAGCCCAGGGCCAGCAGCCGCCCGTCCTCCGTCACGGCGGCGGAGACCGCCTTGGCGGAGGTCTCCAGGGCCAGTATCCTCATGTGAGATCCACTCCTTCCACGGTGACGGCCCGCCAGTTCTCATTCTCCGGGCAGCGGCGCAGGGTGACCTGGATCGTCTCCGGTGGCAGCGCCTCCGCCGCCCGCTCGCTCCACTCCACGGCGCAAACGCCCCCGCGGTCCAGGTAGTCGTCCCAGCCGATGTCAAAGAGGTCCTCCGCCCCCTCCAGGCGGTAGAGGTCAAAGTGGAACAGGGGCAGCCGCCCGCCCTCGTACTCGTTGACGATGGTAAAGGTGGGGCTGGTGACCCGCTCCCGGCACCCCAGGCCCCGGGCCAGGCCCCTGGTAAAGGCGGTCTTGCCCATGCCCAGGTCCCCCCGGCAGGCCACCACGGCTCCCGGACGCAGCCGCTCCGCCAGGCGGCCGCCCAGCGCCTCCGTCTCCTTTTCGCTGCGGGTGAGAAATTCCACAGTCCGCCCCTCCTCGTTTTGGTGTCGATTCAGTATAGCACATTTTGAACAGAGTGTAAAAACAAATTTCCATCGTTTACAGCATTTTTTATTTGTGGTATACTGCTCCTGTCAGATTTTTCAGAGGGAGCGTACTATGGCGGAGCGGTTAAAAGGCATTTTGGCGGACTTTTTCCAGCAGGCCGATCTGGTCCTGCTGGGGCTCTGCTGCGTCTCCACGCTGTACGGCATGGTGCTGATCTTCAGCGCCACCCAGTATATGGGAAACGGCAGATGGCTGCGCTATGTGGGCGTCCAGGGCGCGGGCATGGTGCTGGGCATCTTCGCGTATATCTTCATCTCCATGCTGGACCTGGAGAACGTGATGAAGCGCTGGAAGTGGCTGGTGGTGTTCAACATCGTCTTCATCGGATTGCTGCTGACGCCCCTGGGCGTCGGAAAGGAGACCACCGGCAATCAGGCATGGCTGCAGATTCCCTACATTCCCTTTCAGGTGGGCCCGGCGGAGGTGGTGAAAATCACGTTCACGCTGCTGCTGGCCAAGCAGCTGGAGTGGCTGCGGGAGGAGAAGCGGGATCTGAAGTCTTTCCGCTCCGCCCTGCTGGTATCGGGCCACGCCCTGCTTCTCATGGGCTGGTATGTGGTCATCTCCGGGGACATGGGCAACGCCCTGACCTTTTTTTTCATCTTTTTGTGCATGGCTTTCGCGGCGGGCTTCGCCCTGCGGTGGTTCGCGCTGCTCTTCGCCGGCATCGGCGCCGCCGGGGCCGCTGTGCTGCTGCTGGATCTCGTCCCCTCATCCATGGAGTACATGGTCAACCGGTTCCGGGTGCTGTTTGACCACAGCCTGGACCCCCAGGGCGTGGGCTGGCAGCAAACCCGGAGCCTGCTGGCCATCGGCTCCGGCGGCGTATTCGGCCAGGGCTATCTGAACGGCGCCCAGACCCAGAGCGGCTATCCCCAGAGCCTGCCGGCCCGGCGGACGGACCTGATCTTCTCTGTCTGCGGCGAGGAGCTGGGGATTATCGGCTGCATCGCGGTGATCCTGCTGCTGGCGTGCATCATCTTCCGGGTGCTGCTGGTGGCCAGAAACAGCCAGACCCCTTTCCAGTGCTACGTCTGCGTGGGCGTAGCCGCCATGCTGATCTACCAGACCGTTATCAACATCGGCATGTGCCTCTTCGTCATGCCCACCATCGGCGTCACCCTCCCCTTTTTCAGCTACGGCGGATCCTCCATCGTCACGCTGTACGCCGCCATGGGAGTGGTCTCCAACATCAAGAAGCGGACCCTTGCCACGGAACGGCGGGGACATCCCCTCCTGTAGATCTCATCCATTAAAAAATTCTCCGGCGGCCCCGTGCCGCCGGAGAATAATTTTTGGAAAGAGGCGGACACTACCACTACATCCCATAAAGCTTCATTTCCGGCTGCCCCAAAGGGGCGGGGAAATGGCGCATTCTAATTCTTGCTATGCTTTTGCACGGCAAAACAGGAGGAAAGCCACTTGAAAAGCAGTTTCACAAGAAAGACCGTCATCCTGGCCCTGGCGGCGGCCCTGGTTCTGAGCAGCAGCGCCTCGGCGCTGTTCGGAAAGAAGACGGAGCAGCCTGAGGCGGAGGAGGGCGCCCCCCAGGCCCGGGATCTGGAGATCAAGACCTATCGGAACATCTCCTGTCAGGGCCAGTTCCTGACCGCCGGCGGCGCCGAGGGCGAGATGACCTTCTCCCTGGCAGGCCAGCCCAAAAAGGGCACGGTGGTCATTGAGGGAGACACTTTCACCTACGCCCCCGACGACGGCATCACCGGCGGCGACACCTTCACCTACACCGCGACAGACAGCGCGGGCCGCACATCCCTGCCCGCCGCGGTGACGGTCTCCATCCAGAAGACCCGCTCCGGCGTCACCTACTCCGACACCGCCGGCGCCCCCGCGGCGGCCGCCGCCCAGGAGCTGGCGGAGGCGGGGATCTTCACCGGCAGCAAGATCGGAGAGCAGTACTTTTTCGAGCCGGACCGCCCCGTCTCCCGGGGGGAATTCCTGGCCATGGTGCTGGAGACCTCCGGCAGAGAGGTCACCGCCGTCACCATGACCGGCTTTTGTGACGACGAGGCCATCCCCACCTGGGCCAAGGCCTACGCCGCCGCCGGCGTGACGGACGGCGTCATGCAGGGCAGCGTCACGGCGGAGGGTCTGGCTTTCCGCAGCGGCGACGCCATCACGTTCAACGAGGCCGCCACGGTCCTGGACCGGGTGCTGGACCTGGGCAATGTGGAGCTGGACGTCTGGTATGCGGACCGGGAGGAAATTCCCTCCTGGGCGGCCCAGGCCGTAGGCAACATGGAGGCCGTCAGCGTGCTGGCGGCGGGCAGTTTCGGCAGTCTCACCATGGAGGAACCGGTGACCCGCGGCGACGCGGCTCAAATGCTCTGCGCCGCCAGAACCCTGCTGGAAGGCCAGGAGGAGGACGCAGGCCTCTTCGGCTGGCTGAAATAAACGGCGCGTCCCCGGAGGAAGCCGGTCCTCCGGGGGCGCTTTTCTCCTGCCGCCGGAAATCCGTAAAAAAGAGTTGTATCTCCGCCCTGGTGCTGGTATAATCTCCCCATTGACCCTTTCCGCGCTTCATCGGAGGAGACGCTATGCAAGCCTTGGAATTTGCCGTTCTGGACTGGATACAGTCCCACCTGCGCTGCGGCTTTCTGGACGCGGTGCTGCCCCCCATCACCCACCTCTGCGACCACGGGGAGATTTGGATCCTGCTGGCGCTGATCCTGCTGGCCATCCGTCGGACCCGCCGCCAGGGCGCCGCCGTGGCCTGCGGCCTTGTTTTGGACCTATTGGCCTGCAACCTGCTGCTCAAGCCCCTGGTGGGCCGCGTCCGGCCCTTTGTCCTCCGGCCGGAGACGGCGCTGCTGGTGACCCCGCCCCTGGACGCCTCTTTCCCCTCCGGCCACACCGCCGCGTCCTTTGCCGCCGTCCTCGCCCTGAAAGCCTCCGGAAGCCCCCTGTGGAAGCCGGCGCTGGCCCTGGCCCTGGTGATCGCCTTTTCCCGGCTGTACCTCTGCGTCCACTGGCCCAGCGACGTGCTGGGCGGCGCGCTGGTGGGCGGTGCCGTCGGCTATCTGGGGGCGAAGCTGACGGAGCGCTTTCTCCGGCGCCCTGGTACGGCGGAGCGGATGTAAAAAATAAGGCTGGAAAATGCAAAAAAAACTCTTGCATTTTGGAAATGTTTGTGGTAGTATAAATGAGCTGTCCGAGAGGACAGGATGTGCGCCCTTAGCTCAGCTGGATAGAGCGTCTGGCTACGGACCAGAAGGCCGGGGGTTCGAATCCCTCAGGGCGTACCAAAACCGCTGGAATTCTTTGAATTCCAGCGGTTTTGTTCTTACTCTCTGTACTTTTTCGAGTGGTTGGATTTTGGGATGTCCGTCTGACCCAAGCCGTGACCCACACGGGAACTAAAGTGCTCCCCAAGTCAAGTACAAAATAAGCTGACCCATATCAGGGGAAGCGGGGATAGGCCCCGGTGGTGAGGTAGATATAGTATTCATTAGGGGACAGCTTGGCCAAGTCCCATTGATACCGGTCGTTGTTGTAATAGTCGATCCAGTTCTCAATGGAGCGCTGGGCATCCGCGAAGGAACACCAACCGGGAATTTCACGGGAGAGTTCGTCCTTCATGTGTCCGAAAAAACTCTCCTGGGGAGCGTTATCCCAGCAGTTGCCTTTCCGTGACATGGACTGCCGCAAGGCGCTGTCTTTCAGGAGTTGGATGAACTTTACGCAGGTGTAATGACAGCCTTGATCGCTGTGAAGGATTGTGCTGCCGCTGAGGGATACCCCATGGGTTTTCACCAGTTTCTCCACAGTTTCCAGCACAAAATCCACCTCAAGAGACTGGCTGAGGGTGTAGGACAACACCTGCTTTGTACAGGCGTCCAAAATCGTAGAGAGAAAACAATGGGCGCTGCCCAGCGGAATATAGGTGATGTCGGTTAACAAGACGCTCCGGGGACCATGGGCCTCAAACTCACGGTTTACCAGATTTTCCGCCGTATTGTTTGTCCGGATGGCCCTTTGCAGCCTGCGATACGGATTCGCTTTTCGAATGGGGCAGAAGAGTTTGTATTTTCTCATGAGCCGCCGGATCTTTTTGGGATTCATCCGAATTCCGATGTGCAGCAGCCGCATATGGATGCCCCGAACGCCTTTGTCGTAACCACGAAACCGGTAAGCGTCCAGGATTCGTTGGAAATCCGCCTGGTCCCGTTCTTCCCGCTCTTGCCGGATTCGCTCCGCTTTCAGCCAGCCGTAGTAACCGGACCGGGAAACTCCGGCCATATCGCACAACTCGGTCACTGTGAGGACATTGTCTTTTTCGGCCAGCGCCGACCGGATGAGTTCAAAACGAAAGTCTGTACGTTCCATTGTCACCGCTCCGAATCCGGCTCGCCGGGCTGCCGCATAAGCTTTTTTAAAAACGCCATCTGCTGCTGGAGGTACACGATTTCGTCCTGAAGGCGCTGCTCACTCTCCCGGCGGGACATTTTTTCCAGCTGGGCACTGCTGAAATTCTCTTTGCTGATGCGCATCCGTGATTTCGCTTTGCCTTTGAGCCCCTCAGGGGTTTTGGCGGCGCGGCGGATGCGCTTTGTGATGTTATGGACACGCTCGAATCCCAGAACTTCCGGATCATAGCCCAGCTTTCGGAAGGCCGTGTTTCCAGTGCAGCCCTCTATACTCAGACGCCAGAACTCCTCCTTGAATGTCAGAGTGAAGGAGATCTGCTCCGCCGTCACCCGTTCGGTGTACGGGTTCGCCCGCAGCATTGCTATTTCATCAGGACTGAAAACCTTTTTTGTACTCATAGGCCACCTCCATCACGGCAATTTATCATACCACCCAGGGGTCCTATGGGTCAACTTGCTGTCCGCTTCCTGGGGTACAGTTTAAAATCGGAGCGGTTAGGGCTGGAGAGTACCGGAGAGGAAGTTCCCCACCGCGTTCGCCGCCTGCTTCTGCATGGAGGTCGTGACGTGGGCGTAAGTGTCAAGAGTGAATCCGGCGCTGTAGTGGCCCAGCATGGCGGAGAGGGTTTTCACGTCTACTCCGTTTTGCAAGGCCAGAACCGAGAACGTGTGACGGAGGTCGTGGAACCGGATCCGTTCCAGTCCTGCTCGTTTCAGCACCCGATGAAGCATATGGAGAACGCTGTCCGGCGACATCGGGCCGCCGTATGGCGAGGGGAAGACGTACTCGTCTTTCTGCTCCATGCCTTTGAGTACGTCTATCGTGTCAGCTCCTATCGCAATATTGCGGTAGGAGTTTTTCGTTTTCAGAGGAGCTTCTACCACTTCCCCGTTCTGCCGAAGGACCTGCCGTCGGACGTGGATGATCCCCTTGTCCAGATCAATGTCGCTCCATTTCAGACCCAGCAACTCCCCTCGTCGAAGTCCAGTTGCGAGGTCGATGTAATACAGCTCAAACACACCGCTGCGCCGTGCTTCCTGGAAGAAGGTACCCAAGCTCTCCGGCGGCAGGATTTTCATTTCCTTCCGCTCCAGCTTTGGCAGGACACAGCCTTTTGTAGGATTGTCAAGAATCAACCGCTGTTCCACCGCGCAGTTCAGGGCGGAAGAAATCATCTGGTTGATGTTCCGGACCGTTTTGACGCTGAGGCCCCTCGGTCTATTGCGAGATTCCGTACACTCCACCCTGCCGCTCTCCAGCAGGTATTTGTATAATCGCTGGAGGTCCATCGAAGTCAGCTTTTCCAACAGCATATCACCGAGGGTGGGCTTGATATGGTTGCCGATGAATCCTTGGTAGGTCTTGTAGGACGAGGCCCGAACTTGGAGCTTGGCGTAGTTCTCCATCCAGGTATCCAGCCACTGGCCGAGTGTATACTGCTCTGCCGCCAAGGGCAAGGCGCTGTTCTTCTCAATGGCTGACTTGAGCTTCTCCTTTACCTCCGCCTGGGTTTTACCAAGGACGTTTTTGTAGATTGCTTTCCCGGTCACCGGGTCACGCCCCGCAGTGTACCGTCCCTCCCAGCGTCCATCTTTCCGTTTGCGAATACTTCCCTCTCCGTTTGCCCTGCGTTTCGCCATCGTCTCACCTCCTGTCGGTCAGTTCTCCGTCATCTTCATCCATGCACTCGGTCATCAGTCTGACCCCCAACCGGAAGCCCAAGATAAAATATTCCCTTGCCATGGTGCTGTCAATTTCGTGCTGCGTGCCGATGAGGGTATCAAGTATCTGCTTTTCCGTATCGTTGAGTTGCTCCACAAGCCGGGTCTCACAGTCGGCGGCACGTTTCACCAGATGCCGCAGTTCTGAATCGGCGGCGATTCGCTTTTCATAGGGCACGATATTTCCGAAGTATAAATCCTCCAAAATCTTTCGCATCTTCTCCGCCCTCCTTTCAAGCCACACATAATACCAGCGACGCTGGTCAATAGCCAGTGGTCAAGGGCAGAGTTATCAATCTGTTATCATTTGACAGCCGAAAGGGCAGAATGAGAAAAATCTTACTCTTTGTTTAGGCGATGCAATTTTTGCACTGCCTGTGCTCTCCAAATTGCATTTGGGGCAGTAGAAAGCGGTACCGAGTTCTCTTTGCAGACGGTGGTGCAGTCCATACACGAATCACCTTAACTTTCTGCCCTTACTGGCAACCGCCTACAAAGCGCCAACACGGCGGTTTGTCTGCTGGGAGGGGTATCCCAGGGGCTATCCTCCACGAAACCGCACACAGTGGTTCACACGCCGAAATACGGGGGGACACGGGCACTGTTGGCGGGCTTTCTTTTTCTCTGTGCTATTGTGATACCTCTACTCTCCCCGTTTACAGAAAAGCCCGGAATTTCTCCTCCAAGTCACAGTTGACACCGCTAAATTCGTTGCCGCTGTAAGCGTTGATGGAAACAAGAGGTCAAACCGAGCATCAGTCCCCCATATTTGACGCCATATTACCAATTGCACAAAAGCTCTGAAAACATGATGACAATTTCCCGAAAACCGTGGATCTCCGTTTCTTCGGCCCGTACTGCGGGCCGATGTCATCCGGCGTGGTGGCGCAAGACGCCATGCCTTTATCCTGCTATAATTTCGATCGGTGGGTTCATCTCCGGGTTCGGCATAATTTCCTCATTTCCGCTAAAAAAATCCGCTGGTCATACTGATTCAAAATCAACCGCTTGCTCTTTGTATACACTGGTACAATCTATCAACTGCTCTGCAACGCTTTTGCAGTTCGTCAGCATCACTGCACAAAGCTCCAACAAGGTGCCCCACTTCCTGAACAGAGACTCCGGATACTTCCTCACCCACAAAGCTGCACACAACGGCTCACAGGCTGGAACACGGGGGATCGGCCGCATCACGATTCCGGGATACTGCGGGCCGCGCCCCTGGCTACGCAAACAGTTCATCCCCACGCATGTGAGGCTAATGTGTGAGAGGAGAGCAACGTGTGATAGCCGACTTTGACGCTTCCTGATAGTTTCACCCGTTGGCCTCTATGGCGCTCTTCATTTTCTTCCGGATTTCCGTCTGGAGCTCGCCCGTGAACGACCATTGAATTTGCTTCCCAATGCCCATTTCCCATTCGGTGTTGATACAGGCTTTCCAGCAGACATACTTTTTGTCGCTGTACATGACGGCCCTTTGACCGATGACAGCCCTCATTCCTTTGGCCCACGTTTCACTTTTTTGAAAACTTGTCAACTAAAACTTGTTATCGAATCGTTTTTCTGTTATACTCGTTTTCCATAAAACAGGTACTATTTTGAACAAAGTCATTTCATGGATCAACAGGTAGCCCACCTGTATTGTTGGCGTTGCTCCAGGGTCTGTATCGGTACTTTGTGCGGGTGACGGAACCACTATCCGTTTGTGCTTCGCGGGTGAAGAAACCCGGAACAAGGCCAGCCAGCCTCTCCAAAAAACCTGGCAGCCGGTATCCTGATCCCCATCTTTTTGGTTGAAGGAGGGAAGACGATGACAATCAATCAGCTACAATATTATGTTGAAATTGTCTGCCAGAAGAGCTTTACTCGTGCGACCGAAAGTCTCTTTGTCAGCCAATCTGCGCTGAGCAAAAGTGTCCGTGCACTGGAGCAGGAATTTGAAACAGAGTTGATTGACCGCAGCTCCAAAGACTTTCTGCTGACGCCCGAGGGGGAGCTCTTCTATGAATACGCCAGGAAAATTCTCGATTTTTTCAATATGCAGACCCGTGAGCTTCACCAGCGCCTGCACGACATGAGCGGTTCACTGAACATCGGCATTCCTCCCACATCTGGCACCGTTTATTTCTATTCCAAGATCCGTGAATACAGAGAGCGGTATTCCAATGTGGATCTGAATATCCTGGAGGTTCCCTCTAAAACTCTCCTGAAAGAGATGGACATGAACCGACTGGATATGGGCGCTGTGCTGGAGCCCTTTTCAAATTCCCAGTATATATCCAAGCCGGTATACCGGGCTGAAATTGTTCTGACTGTATCAAAGGCCCACCCCCTCGCGGCCCGGAAATACGTATCCTTTTCCGAGTTACGGAATGAAAAATTTTTGATGATGTCCTCCGATTTTATCTATCACGACATTATTCTCTCACTGTGCAAGGAGGCAGGCTTCACACCGAACATCACTTTCAAGAGCTCCCAGTGGGATTTGATCTTCGAGATGGCAAGTGACAACCAGGGGATCACCTTTTTTCCAACACCGCTTCTGGCAAAGCGAGATTGCGCCAACATTCGGCAAATTCATTTGAAGAATCCGGAGGCACATTGGGTCCTCTCAATCGCCTACCGGAAAGACAAATTTTTAACACCGCCCATGCAGCGCTTTTTAGCGCTGTGCAATGAGGTATAAGACAACAGCGGGATGGTCCCAAAACCATCCCGCTGTTTGTTTGCGCAAGATATATTTATCAATTATAGACAAAGTTTTTTAACTGCTTTTATCTATTTTTGTCGTTATCATGAATTGAATTCATAACTGATGAAAAACCGATATTTTACTTCTGCTCAGTACTTCGGTAAATTAGGTTTGGGAATGGTCGGGGAAGTCGTTTTAACCCGCACGGTCAGAACCCCATTACCAGGTAAAATATAGACTGAGAAGGAGGACTGGTACTTTATGAAAACATTTCAGGAGCAATACCAGGAAAAAAAGATGTCCCCAGAGAAACTATTGGAACTGATTCAAGACAACGACTACATCTTTGTTGCCCAGGCGGCGGCGGAGCCGGCTGCAATTCTCTCCCATATGCAACATCTGAAAAATACCGGCGTCAAGAATGTTGTCCTGCAGACCTGCCTGCCGATCCAGAACTATCCGGTGTTTCACGACCCCGAGATGGAGGGAATCTTCTTCCACAACGGCTGGTTCTTTAACGCGAATCTGCGGAAAGCTCAGAAAGAACGGCTGGTCAGCGACATCCCCCAGCACTCTACCACCGCGTTGAGCAAAGCCTTTTACCGCGCCACGCATGAGGGCCGCCGCCCGGTGGTCATGGCTACGGTGGCTCCCATGGACGAGCACGGCTATATGTCATTGTCCATCAGCGCCATCTACGAGCGCGATCTGGTCAACAAGGGCGCTTTCGTCCTGCTGGAGGTCAATCCCAACTTCCCCCGCACCTTTGGCGACACCATGATCCACATTTCTGAGGTGGGTGCGCTGGTGGAGTCCGACCGTCCGATTCCCGCCGTCCAGCCCGCCCCCTATACGGACGTAGACGCGCAGATCGGCAAGTACGTGGCCTCCCTGGTGGAGGACGGTTCCACCATCCAGCTGGGCATCGGAAACATTCCCAACGCCGTGGCCAACGAGCTGAAAACCAAAAAGCACCTGGGCATCCACACGGAGATGTTCACGGAGACCATGGTAGACCTCATTGAGTGCGGTGCTGTGGACAACTCACAAAAGGGATTTTACAACGGCTACTCCGTCTGCTCTTTCACCATGGGCAGTCAGCGTCTCTATGACTACCTGCACAATAATCCCTCTGTGCTGTTCAAATCCTGCACCTTTACCAATGATCCCTACACCATTGGAAAAAACAACAAATTCATCTCCATCAACGCCACTCTCGAAGTTGATCTGACCGGTCAGTGCGCCTCGGAAACCGTGGGCCACACCCAGTTCTCCGGTTCCGGCGGACAGGCGGAGACGGTGCAGGGTGCCCAGATGTCCCCGGGCGGCAAGTCCATCATCGCCATGCACTCCACCTATACGGTGAAGACCGCGGACGGCAAGGAGGAACTGCGCTCCAAAATTGTGCCTTTCCTGGCCCGGGGAGCAGTGGTGACCACCTCCCGAAACGATGTGGACTACGTTGTGACAGAGTACGGCATCGCCTGGCTGCGCGGTCTGAATGTAAAGCGGCGGGTGGAGGCCCTCATCTCCATTGCGCACCCCGATTTCAGAGACTGGCTCCGCGAAGAGGCTGAGAAAAACGCCATCTGGTAAAAAATAACAGAGAGAGGAGAACATTATGAACATTTCAAATTTGAAAACCCCGATCATGCTGCTGATTTCCGCCCTGTGGATTGTTCTTTTAGTGCTTGCCAGCACAGGCCACTTCGTCGTGGGCATGGTTTTGTCCGTTCCTCTGATGGGACTGCACTTCATGCTCGGCGTTGCCAAAAAGGGCGTTGTCTCCAAGAAATTTCTGATCTATCCCCTTCTGGTCTGGGCAATTCTCTTCATCGTCTCTTTCATCCTCTGCGGCTATTACGCCGACACTTTTGCCGGTGTTCTGCCCAGCTTTACTGTCTTCGGCATGCATCCATCCTTTGCCCCGGTAATCATCGGGTACTGGCTGGGCGGCCTGCTGACCATCAGCCTGGGCTACTATCTGCTCCAGGACGAATGGCTCTCCCAGAAGGATTGGGATGAGTTCTGCGAAGAGGCAAAAAAAATCAAGGAGGGGAAATAAATGGATACTGCTCTTATTATACTGTTTTGCGCCCTGATGATTGGCGTCTCTTTCGCCATTGGCCTCTGGTCCAAAAAGAAAGCGAATACCGCACAGGCCTACTTTGGCGGTACCGCCATGTTTGGCCCCCTTGCTGTGGGCCTGTCCAGTATGGCTGGCGTCGCCTCGGCTTTCGCCCTGGTGGGCGTCCCCGGCCTCATCTATAACACCGGCAACGCCATGGCTTTCTGGATGCTGGGCAGCAGCGCCTTTGCCGCCAGCTACATCATTCTGGGCAAAAAAGTCCGCGCTATGGCTGAGGTAGCTGAAATCTCCAGCCTGGGCGACATCTGCGACGTCCGCTTCAACCACAACCGCATCATTAAAGCGCTGATGTCTATCATCATCTGCCTGGGCTGCGTGGGTTACCTGGCGGCACAGATTGCCGCCGGTACCGCACTGGTCGCCAACCTGATCGATATTCCCCCCATTGTGGCCGGTATTGTCGTCTTCGGTCTGTTGACGGTTTACACCGCCCTCTCCGGCGAGGTGGGCGGCCTGCTCTCTCAGGCGTTCCAGGGCGCCGTCATGGTTGTGGCCGGCGTGGTGCTGACCATCGCTTTCTTCGCCGTCACCGGAGGTTTCGGCAACGTGCTGGAGGCCGTAGCTGCCAATCCTGAAGTCGTCGGCGCAAATGGCGTCACCAAGGCGCTGGGTCCCGACTTCCTCAACGCCTGGGGTAAGCTCCCTGGCAGCACAAGCCTGACCTGGATGCTGATTCCCCTGCTGGGCTGTGTGGGCCAGCCCCAAGTTCTCACCCGGATGTATGCTGTGAAAGACCCCCGCGACCTTCCCAAGACCGGCCTGGTCACCGGCGTCACCCACGCCATCGTCAGCTTTGTGTGCGTGGTCATCGCCTACGGTGCCCTCTATCTGGTCGCTACCGGCGCCATCGATCCCCTGGCCTCTGCTGATGACGCCATCTATGCTTTCTCCGGGTACTGCGGCCTCTGGGCTCAGCTGCTGGCCTACTCTGCGATTCTGGCCGCAGCTCTGTCCTCCGCCAGTATGTTCCTGACCTCCTCCTCCACGCTGCTGTCCAAGGATCTGCCCAGCGCACTGGGTATCAAGATTGCGCCTGAAAAGCAGATTTCCGTCTCCAGAGTGTTCATGGTCATCCTGGGCATCGTGGCCATCGTGGTCTCCGTTTTCAGTTCGGAGCTGGTAGGCATCCTGGGCACTTTCGGCTGGGGCACACTGGTCAGCGGCACTTTCCCCGTGTTCATCGTGGGTCTTCTGTGGGAGCGCTGCAATGAGAAAGGCGTCATGGTGGGACTTGCTTACTCCGTGATTTTCAACATCCTGCCGCTGGTCACCTCTTTCACTTATCCTGCGCCTTTCTCCTCCCTGTACGGGTATTTCGTCACCACCGCCATCGCCATTACTCTGACGGTTGTTGTCTCCTTGGTCACGCCGAAACAGGAGCTGAACGCCGCCAGCAAGGCTGTGCTGGATCTGTAAGCTCAATAAAAATGCCATCGATGTGCATAAAAATTTTGCGAAACAACGGCAATATCACCGGCACTGATACATTTTGCTTCTTATGTCAGCTCAAAACAGAAAACATGCGAGCGGAAACGGCGGCAAGAGCAGCGCCAAAGAATTTTTGACTTTCGAGTGAATACCATTAAACAAACCCGAAAACGCCTGCTCCGCCCTCTCAGACAGGCTGTGAACTGGAAGGTCGGGAACTGAATTCTTCACGGCGTCCCAGCAGCCCGGAAATCTATTGGATTTTCGGGCTGCTGCATATCAGTTTAAAATACTCCAGAGCTATCAAGGTTTTGCAGGCGGCAAGCCGAGCAACCATAAGGAACTGGAAAACGACCTGCGGTGATGACGGTGATCACGCCGATCTTCCTGGCTCTGGCGGGAGTGGTCCTGGAAACTATTGGCATCATTTAAGCGGAAGACATTGCGCATTCTCATGATAGGAGGAACAGTTATGTTAAAAGATCGGGTTGCTATTGTCACAGGCGCCGCCAGCGGCATGGGCTTCGCCACCGCCGCCTCTCTGGCCAAGAACGGTACCAAGGTCGTCATGGCCGATATGAACGAGAAACTTCTGGCGGAGGCCGCCGCCAGAATCGGTGGAGATCCCTGCGTGGTGAACCTGAGCAAGCGAGAGGATTGCAAGAGGGTCACCGACTACGCCAGGGAGAAGTACGGCAAGACCGACATTCTGGTCAACATTGCCGGCATCCAGCACGTCTGCCCCATCAAGGACTTCCCCGAAGACCGCTGGGACTACATCATCAACCTCATGCTCACTGCCCCTTTCCTGCTCACCAAGTATGCCTGGCCAGAGATGGAGGCCCAGAAATGGGGCCGCATCATCCACCTCAACTCCATCCACGGCCTGGTGGCCTCTGAATTCAAGTCCGCCTATGTGGCAGCCAAGCACGGTCTCACCGGCCTGACCAAGGTCTCCGCCCTGGAGGGCGGCCCCGTGGGCATCACCGTCAACTCCGTCTGCCCCGCCTACGTTCGCACCCCCTTGGTGGACGGCCAGATTGCCGACCAGGCCCGGACCCACGGCATCACCAAAGACGAGGTGGTCAGCAAGATCATGCTGCAGAAAGCTGCCATCAAGACGCTGCTGGAGCCTGAGGACATTGCCGAGGTCATCAAATTTCTCTGTTCTGATGCCGCCTCTCACATCACAGGCTCCGCCCTGACCATCGACGGCGGCTGGACCGCAGGCTGATCTCCGGGATCTGCAATACGGAACCTTGTCTATCAAAAATACATTTCATCTCCCTGCTGCTGACCCATAAATTGACCCAGAACAGGAAATTTTCCTGCGAAAACAATGGTATAGGCAGCATCAAAGGGAATCGGGTTCCCGAACAAACACTTTCAAACAAGGTCAAATGGGCCCAATCCTATCTCTCAGACAAGCTACGGACCAGAAGGCCGGGGGTTCGAATCCCTCAGGGCGTACCAAAACCGCTGGAATTCTTTGAATTCCAGCGGTTTTGTTCTTACTCTCTGTACTTTTTCGAGTGGTTGGATTTTGGGATGTCCGTCTGACCCAAGCCGTGACCCATACGGGAACTTGGAGCGGTTAGGGCTGGAGAGTACCAGAGAGGAAATTCCCCACCGCATTTGCCGCCTGCTTCTGCATGGAGGTGGTGACGTGGGCGTAGGTGTCCAGAGTGAATCCGGCGCTGTAGTGCCCCAGCATGGCGGACAGGGTTTTCACGTCCACTCCATTTTGCAGGGCCAGCACGGAGAATGTGTGTCTGAGGTCGTGGAAACGTATCCGCTCCAGTCCAGCCCGTTTCAGCACCCGCTGGAGCATATGCAGGACACTATCCGGGGACATCGGGCCTCCGAATGGTGACGGGAATACGTACTCGTCTTTCTGCTCCATGCCCTTGAGGACTTTGACTGTGTCAGCTCCTACCGCAATATTGCGGTAGGAG
>CANAWG010000006.1 GCA_947365245.1 uncultured Oscillibacter sp.
CCCCCCTCGGTGTTTCCTTATATCCTCCCCCCCACATCTTTTGTTTGGGGGGGGGGGGGGGGGGGCGGGCCCCCCCCCCCCCCCCCCCCCCGCCTCTCTATTTCAGAGAGAGAGGAGCGATTCCATGCGCAGCCCAGGCCGCAGCCGGTTTATTGCCCTGTGCGTCGCCCCCGCGACCATCCTGTTCTTCATTTTTATGGTCATGCCCACTTTCAACGTCTTCCGCATGTCCCTCTTTGAGCGGGGGGCCTATTCCCCCACCGAGACCTTCGTGGGGCTGAACAACTTCAGGATCCTCTTCAAGGATGTCAAATTCATCACCTCCATGCAGAACACCATCCTGCTGATTGTCACCGTGACCATTATCACGTTCTTTTTCGCCATCGTGTTCGCCGCCATCCTCACCCGGGAGAAGATCAAGGGGCAGAATTTCTTCCGCATCGTCTTCTATATCCCCAACATCCTCTCGGTGGTGGTCATCGCCGGCATTTTCTCCGCCATCTACAAGCCGGACAACGGGATGCTCAACAGCATCTTCTCCCTGTTCGCCGGCCGGGAGATTATGGTTCTGTGGAAAGACCAGCCCATGGTCATCGTCAGCGTCATCATCGCCATGGTGTGGCAGGCCATCGGCTACTACATGGTGATGTACATGGCCTCCATGTCCGCCGTCCCGGTGGACCTGTACGAGTCCGCCAGCCTGGACGGCGCGGGGCGGCTGAGCCAGTTCTTCGAGATCACCCTGCCCCTGATCTGGACCAATATCCGCACCACCCTCACGTTCTTCATCATCTCCACCATCAACATGGCTTTCCTGTTTGTCAAGGCCATGGTGGCCAAGGGGATGGCCGACGTGGGTCTGAGCTTTATGTACGCCCAGAAGGACGAGGGCCTGTACGGCTACGCCATGGCCGCCGGCGTCATCATCTTCCTGTTCTCCTTCACCCTGTCCGCCGTGGTGAATCGGGCCACCAGGCGGGACGTGCTGCAGATGTGAGAGGAGGGACGGAAACATGAAAAAAGCAAGCTCCGCCGATACCCTGTACAAGGTGTTTATCTACGTGGTGCTCATCACCCTGGCGGTTGTCATCATCGTGCCGGTGGGATGGGTATTCCTGGCATCCGTCAAGCAGAACAGCGAGTTCTACGGCAACCCCTGGACCCTGCCCGCCACTTTCTACTGGCAGAACTTTGTGGACGCCTGGACCGCCGCCAAGATGGGCAGCTACATGCTCAACTCCGTCATTGTCACCGCGTTGTCCCTGGCCATCCTGCTGGTGGTGGCCCTCCCCGCGGCCTACTGCCTGTCCCGCTTCCACTTCCGGGGCGGCAAATTCCTGAACACCGCTTTCATGGCGGGGCTGTTCATCAACGTCAACTACATCGTGGTGCCCATCTTCCTCATGCTGCGGGACTGGGACAGCTGGATGAACTACCTGTTCAGGCTGAACAACGTCTTTATGAACAACCTGGTGACTCTGGCCGTGGTCTACGCCTCCACCGCCCTGCCTTTCACCATCTACCTGCTCTCCGGCTACTTTGCCACCCTCCCCCACGACTTTGAGGAGGCCGCCTACATCGACGGCGCGGGCTACGGCCAGGCCATGATCCGGGTGATCTTCCCCATGGCCCAGCCCTCCATCCTCACCATCATCCTGTTCAACTTCCTGTCCTTCTGGAACGAGTACATCATCTCCATGACCCTGATGAACAGCGCCACCGGACAGAAGACCCTCCCGGTGGGCCTTTTGAACCTGATGCAGGCGTCCCAGTCCGCGGCCCAGTACGGGCGGCTGTACGCCGGTCTGGTCCTGGTGATGCTGCCCACCCTGATCCTCTATATGTGTGTGCAGAAGAAGCTGACCCAGGGCATGACCGTGGGCGGACTGAAAGGATAACCCGCTTTTTCTTGAAAGAAAAAGCAGGCAAAAAGAACTTTATTGCCGCTTCGATACCCTGAATATTGCGGATACATTTCCGCCCGGTAACGAAGCATTCACATTGATGGAGAGGACGTGTATTTTATGATTTTTTGGAAAGAGCACGCCGGCCTGCGGATGATTCTGATGGCGGTCACCTTTGTGCTGGGCATGGTCCTGGTCATCCGGGGCTGGATGATGACCGGCCGGATGGCCGGCCTGGGGCTGATGCTGCTGGGCGTGGCCCTGCTGCTGGTAACCCTGTACCTCTATAACGCCCGCTTCGCAGACCGAAAAAAGCACTGAGAGGAAACACTATGACCGATACACACAAGACGGGCCGGGTAACCATCCCCACCGACGTGGACGTGGTGCCGGAAACCTTGGAGCTGCTGAAGCGCTGGGGGGCGGACGCCATCCGGGACTGCGACGGCACCGACTACCCTTCGGAGCTGAAAAGCGTAGACGCCAAGGTCTACTCCACCTACTACACCACCCGGAAGGACAACGCCTGGGCCAAAGCCAACCCCGACGAGATCCAGCAGTGCTACATACTGACATCCTTCCACACCGCCGCGGGCGGCCCGCTGTCCATCCCCCTGATGAAAGGGATCAGCACGGAGCTGATGGAGGTCAACACCCGGGACGACATCAAACGCTGGTGGGAGGTGGTGGACCGTACCACAGGCGCGCCCCTCTCTCCCGACGCCTGGACCTATGACGCAGCCTCCGGCTGTGTGACGATCCCGGTCCCCGAGGAATTCCACGACTACACAGTCAGCTTTCTGGCCTATCTGATCTGGGACCCGGTCCACATGTACAACGCCGTCACCAACGACTGGCGGGACTTCGAGCACCAGATCACCTTTGACGTCCGCCAGCCCAAGACCCGGAAGTTCACCATGGAGCGCCTGCGGAAGTTCATCGCGGACCACCCCTATGTGGACGTGATCCGGTACACCACCTTCTTCCACCAGTTCACCCTGGTCTTTGACGAGCTGAAACGGGAGAAGTACGTGGACTGGTACGGCTACTCCGCCTCCGTCTCTCCCTATATCCTGGAGCAGTTCGAGCGGGAGGTGGGCTACAGGTTCCGGCCCGAGTACATCATCGACCAGGGGTACTACAACAACCAGTACCGGGTGCCCTCCAGAGAATTCAAGGATTTTATGGCTTTCCAGCGCCGGGAGGTGGCCGCATTGGCCCGCGAGATGGTGGACATCACCCACGAGCTGGGCAAGGAGGCCATGATGTTCCTGGGGGACCACTGGATCGGCACCGAACCCTATATGGACGAGTTCAAGTCCATCGGCCTGGACGCGGTGGTGGGCAGCGTGGGCAACGGCTCCACCCTGCGGCTCATCTCCGACATCCCCGGTGTGAAGTACACCGAGGGCCGCTTTCTGCCCTATTTCTTCCCCGACACCTTCCACGAGGGGGGCGACCCCGTCCGGGAGGCCAAGGAGAACTGGGTCACCGCCCGCCGGGCCATCCTGCGCAAGCCCATCGACCGCATCGGCTACGGCGGCTATCTCAAGCTGGCCTGCCGGTTCCCGGAGTTTATCGACTATGTGGAGTCCGTCTGCAGCGAGTTCCGGGAGCTGTACGACAATATCAAAGGAACCGCCCCCTACTGCGTGAAGACGGTGGCCGTCCTGAACTGCTGGGGCAGGCAGAGGTCCTGGGGCTGCCACATGGTCCATCACGCCCTGTATCAAAAGCAGAACTACTCCTACGCCGGGGTCATCGAGGCCCTGTCCGGGGCCCCTTACGACGTGCGGTTTATCAGCTTTGACGACCTCAAGGCCGACCCCGGCCTGCTGGACGGGGTGGACGTCCTCCTGAATATCGGCGACGGCGACACCGCTCACACCGGCGGAGCCGTCTGGGAGGATCCGGAGATTTCCGCGGCGGTAAAGCGGTTCGTCTGGAACGGCGGCGGCTTCATCGGGGTGGGCGAGCCCTCCGGGCACCAGTACCAGGGCCGCTATCTCCAGCTGGCCGGGGTGCTGGGGGTGGAGAAGGAGACCGGCTTCACCCTGAACTACGACAAGTACAACTGGACCGAGCACCCCGAGCACTTCATTCTGGCCGACTGCGCCGGGGAGGTGGACTTCGGCGAGGGAAAGAAGAGCATCTACGCCCTGCCCGGAGCCCAGGTGCTGGTCCAGCGGGACAAGGAGGTCCAGCTGGCGGTGAACGAGTTCGGCTCCGGCCGGGCGGTGTACCTCTCCGGCCTGCCTTATTCTTTCGCAAACAGCCGCCTGCTCCACCGGGCCGTCCTCTGGTCCGCCCACAGCGAGAATCAGCTTCAATTGTGGCTGTCCTCCAACTGCAATGTGGACGTCCACGCCTATGTGGAAAGCGGCAGGTTCTGCGTGGTCAACAACACATACCAGCCTCAGTCCACCACTGTCTACCGCGGGGATGGCTCCAGCTTTCCTCTGGACCTGGAGGCCGACGAGATCCGCTGGTACGAAATCTGACCCGCTGCCCTCCAGGCAGCACACACCCCTCGCTTTCTTCAAGTCCGAACAGGCACACGTTCTGCGCAGGTCCTCCGCAAAAGGCGGGGGACCTGCGTCTTTGTAAAAGCTTTAAAGATCCTCGGGTCCGCCGCTTGGGCGTTTTGGCATTTTTCAAACAAGGCCTAATCAGTGGTTCCCTAGTTTCGCCTGAAATATTGAAGACGGAGGAGGCATTTCCCCAGACAGCATCTGCACAAGAGAGACTGTGATCGATGCGACAGAATAGAAGCAGCATTCATCAAAGGTTCATCCGTTGGCGCAGAAAAGGTATTTGGGAAAAGCGTCCGGAAAGGCGAAAGAGTACCGGGCAGGATTTCCCTGCCCGGTACTGCTATTTGGAGGCGCTCTCCTTTTTACATCTGACTGCCGATCACCGCTCCGACGGCATCCGCCGCATCCTGCTTCATCTGTGCTGTGGCGGGGTGTAGTGTTGAACGTGAAGCCTGCGGAATAGAACAGAGTGTCTTCACGTCCACACCGTTCTCCAGCGATAAGGTGGCGAACAGATGCCGCATATCATGGAACCGCCAGCGTCCGTATGAAGTTCTGCGTCTCCTTTTTCTCCAGCTTCGGCAGTTTGCAGCCTTGAGCAGGGCAGCCGCTCTGACGCCGCCTGATCCAGGCAGTTGCTGCTGCCCTCCCGCTGAGAGCGGGTAAGCCTTGTGAGGAGCGGTTTAACATGAGGAAAGAGCTCTGTATAACATCCGATTTTGGGGGCATATCTGGATTTTCAAAAGGCTGTGTGCGCTCCATGTTCAGGCTAAGTTTTAATTTGTCTGAATACCAACGTCCCGAATCCGCAGACTACCATGCTCAGTGGAATGGCTGTGCAGGCCTCTCTCTTTCTTTGAGAACAGCGTTGCTTATTTCGCGGAAGCGAAAAAGCTCTGCATCCAGCCCCAGGCTGTTTACCCCGTCCGCCATGGTATTGCGGGGGATGCAGAAAGGTACAGTGGTCTTGCCGCTGAGATTTTCGCTTTCCAAAAAAGTATAGATAATACGGGGTGCATCGTTGTTCCAGCTGGGATAGCCCAGGAAGATCACGTCATACCGCTCCATGTCCGCCGCGCTGTTGGCAATGGCGGGATTTGCATGGCGGTCATAATTCATCAAAGCATCGGCGGCCTGGGCGCGGGCGGCGTTGGTCTTGGGGGAGAACACACCGCCGGAGGTGGGACGCACGATGCCGTTGGCACCGGCCCAGGCTGCGGCGGCGGCATAAGCGGAGATTGTGGAGGCGTCGCTGTAAGTGCCGTTCCCACCCGCTGCCGGGCTGCCCGCGCCGCGCCGGAGGATCGCGGCCATCTGCTCACGGAAAACCGGATCGTTGGGGCCGAACAGCCCGCCGCCATGGCCGCTTACAAGGTTCTGCCGGGAGGCCCGCAGCGCCGCATCAGCGTACCATGCGCCATCGGGCGTATCGGTAAATGCGTCCCTGCCGGTGACTGCCGGAGAACCGGTAGAGGACGGCCGCCGGCTGTGCGCGGGTCAGATTGCTTTCGGGGGCAAACGCAGTGTCAGAGGTTCCGAACATCAGGCTGTGTTCCCGGCAGTACATGACGGCCTCGGCATACCAAAAATCGGCACTAACATCGGAGACGCCGGTATCCGTCAGATTGGCAGAGGCCGTGACCGGCAGAACGAGGGTCAGGGTGGCCGCCATCATCAAAGCGGCCTCGATCTCCCGATCCCCTGCCCCGCCGATGGATCTGGTACCCAGGCCCAGGACACCGAGCTGGTCTTCCCCATGTGGGAGCTGTATTTTGCAAATGACATTTCTCCTTTTTATTGAGCGATTACACCGGCCGTCCGCCAGACCTCCCGGCGATAACGCCAGACAAAGCACGCCGACCGGGCCAGCCAGTCCATGCCCATGGCGATCCACACGCCGATGACCCCCAGCTCCAACACCACGCCGAACAGGTAGGCCGACCCCAGGCGAAACACGACCATGGAGAACACGCCCACATACATGGTGTACTTCACGTCCCCCGCCGCCCGCAGGCTGTTGGCAAGATTGAAAGACGTGGGGTGAAGGGCGATGGCCAGCAGATTGTGCATGACAATGAGCAGCGCGGCCAGCCGTAAGGTCTCCGGTTCCAGGTTGTAAAACCGCAGAATCAGGGGGAGCGACAGGCAGACAATGCCGCTGAGAACAGCCGTGGCGATGTAGGAAATTTTCATCAGCTTTTTCGTGTAATACTCCGCCTGCTCATATTCTTTGGCCCCCACACACCGGCCCACCACGGTAATCACCGCCAGATTCACGGCGCTCACCACGATAATGGCAATCTGGTTGATGGAGTTGGACACGCCGTTGGCGGCGATCTGCACCGTCCCGAAGCCGGAGACAATGCTGGTGACCAGCACTTTCCCCAGGGCAAACAGGCCGTTCTCCACCCCGCCGGGGACGGCAACCCGGAGAATACATCCCACTGTGTCCCGCTCCAGAGTCAGGATATTGCCCCAGCGGAGCCGCACCTCATGCCCGGACCGGAAAGCCAGGGCGGACATGATAACCGCCGCCGAGGCCCTGGCGATCAGGGTGGGGACGGCCACTCCCAGCACCCCGGCGCGGAGGATGGCCACTCCGATAAAGTCCCCCGCGATGTTGATGGCGTTCATAATAAGGGAGACGTACATGGTCATGCTGGTGCGCCCCAGGCTGCGGAACTGGGCCGCCGCCGCATGATAGACGCCCAGGAAGGGAAAGGAACAGGCGGTCACCAGGAAGTAGGTCAGGGCGGCGCCCATTACGTCCGGCTCCACCGATCCGAAAAACAGATGGAGAATGGGTACCCGGAACGCCGCGCACACCGCCATGATTCCAGTGGAAAACAGGGCGGAGACGGCCACCAGCTGTCCCGCGGAAAACGCCGCCCGGTCCGGTTTCCCGGCACCCAGATACTGGGACAGCACCACCGCGCCTCCGGTGGTCAGGGCGGTGAGGACGGTGATGACCAGATAATTGACCATGTCCACCAAGGCCACGCCGGACACCGCCGCCTCCCCCACGCTGGACACCATCACCGTGTCCGCCATGCCCACCAGCATCACGAGGATCTGCTCAATGACAAGAGGACACAGGAGCTTTTTTAAGTCGCGGTTTGAGAATAACAAGGCCTCGATTCTTTGAATTTGACAATGATGGGTCATGGTTCTGCCGCACACGGATACATACAAAAGTCAGTCTGTTTTATGGCGAATCACCGCGGCCTCCCTGCCGGTTCCGCTCTCTGTCAGGGTAAACGCATGTTCCAGGCCCTGGGTCACGCACCCCTGTCCTCCAAGGAGAGCCGTCCGGCTCTGGGTCGACTGCCTGAATATTTCCGCCCAGGTTCAATACACTTTTTTACGCATGGCCTCAGTATTTAAGACCCTCCAGCCATGTCTCCACTGTGGCCCGCGCCGTACTGAGCGGGGCGTCCATCCCCGGCCTCTGAACGCCCGCCGCATCCAACACCGTAACAGCGGGAAGGGCCGCTCGGATGTCCCTCACACTGGAGGCAGGGCCGCTGGTTCCATGGGCGCAGAACGGAATCACCGTTTTCCCTGTGAAGTCATAGCTGTCTAAAAAAGTGAATACCGCCATGGGGCAGGCGGCCCGCCAGTCCGGGCAGCCCAGGAACACCACATTGTATTCATCCATATTCCCCACGGAGCCGGACAGGGCGGGTCTTGCGTTGTCCGCCTTCTCATCGGCGGCCCGGTCCAGGCATTCATCGCAGCCGCTGGAATAGGGATCTGCCGTAATGATCGAGAACAAATCGCCTCCGGTCTTCGCCTGTATCCACGCGGCCATCTGTGCCGCATGACCGAAAGCCAGAACGCTGGCCGAGGCGGCGGCGTCCACATCCACAGCGGAGGGGTCGTCTGCCACCGTGTTTTCCGCCCAGGTAAAATAGGCGATCAGGATTTTCGTGCGTTCTTCCGCCGCGCTTTCCGGCGGATTTTCCGGCTTGGCCGGCGAGGGGGCATTTTCCTCCGGTTGGGCCGGCGGTGAAAGCACTTCTGCGGAAAGCACTGTATTCGCGGTTCCGCAGACGGACAGGGCTAAACCTGCAGCCACGCATATTGGAAGTATGAACCGTTTATATTTCACTTTCATCGCTTCTCTCTCTTGAATCTATTGTAACTGAGGGTTTAACAAAGGTAAAATACCTAATATGGATTACCTACCATGCTCTAGCCGCATGATTGTTGGTGCAATAATACGACAGCCGCTTCAGGGACAGCTGTCGCATTATTGGGAGAAAAGAGGGAAATTCTATGCACCTGCAGGAATACATGTGAGCGTGTCAAACATTCGGAGGAAACCGATAAAGTGTAGACATTGTGTAAAGCGTTTTCTTTTCAAATACGTAATTCTATATCAGAAAACCGATCAACCACACCAGCAGAGAAGCGGTTGGAAGATTTGGGAGGATTGAACGCCGGGAGGAGATTGTATCTGAGACAACTCCCTCTCGGCTCGGACAGCGAACACGATCCTATCAATTCTGATCCAGCCTGCCGTATTCCTCGTCTGTCACCGGCTCCAGCCACTCGTTGGAGATATTCTCGCCGGGGATCTCAATGGCAATATGGGCAAACCAGCTGTCCGCCGCCGCGCCGTGCCAGTGCTTCACGCCCGCAGGAATCGCCGCCACATCACCGGCGCGGAGTTCCTGAGCGGGCTTCCCCCACTCCTGATACCAGCCGCGTCCGCCTGTGACCAGCAGAATCTGACCGCCGCCCTTGTCGCCATGATGGATATGCCAGTTATTCCGGCAGCCCGGTTCAAAGGTCACGTTGGCAGCGCCAACGCCGTTAAGCTGCGTTAACAGAGCCAGATAGGACTGTCCGATAAAATATTCACCAAAGGGATTGGGTTCGCCCTTTTCAAACATCGTCTCAAATTCATTCATAAGACATACCACCTTTGTTTATTTTGTTCTGTAGCGAATGAAAACCGCGCCGGAATCGCAGGCTTTTGCCTCGATCAGCTCTAAGGGCGTTGGCTCACCGCGGCCGTTGTCCCTGCGGTTGAAAACAGGCGGGAAGGAGGCCCGGCCATCGATCCCGGCTCCGATCAGCACGATTACCTCGTCCAGGAGCCCCGCGTCCAGAAATGCCGTGTTGACGGCGGGACCGCCCACAATACCCAGCCGTTCAATGCCGAAAGTCTCCTTTAACACCGCGCAGGCAGCGGCCAGGTCGATCCGGGTATCGCCGGTCACGATGCAGGAAATGTTCCTCTCATCCAGATAGGCCAGATATTCCAGGCTGACCTGCTTGGAGGTAATGAGGATGTGGGGCTTGTCATACTGGCTGTCATGCTTCCAAAGCAGAGTACCCTTGGTATCCACCACAATGTTGTAACCATTGCCGCTGTCTGCTTTCTTGGAAACCATGTCTTTCCCGGCGGGCACACTGTGTTCCGGCTTAAATTCACCCGGCTCCGCCAGCTCCAGTCGGGCGGTGGTCTTTCCACTGACCGCCGACTGAAGGCCCAGTTCCGCAAGCAGGGGGTAATAATCCTCCACGCCCGCAAGCCGGCCTACCATGTCGCAGTCAATCCTCCCATCAACGGAGGTCATCATGTAACATACGATATACGGTTTGTTCATCTAAATCGTTCCTTTCAATCATTTTGCTGAGATATCGTTCTCCGCCGGCCAAGCGGCTACGTCTCCTGACAGGCTGGAGCCGCCGGAACAGGAGACGGCCAGCCCCTCGCCTAACGCAGCGTCAGGCGCCAGCTCTGTAATCGCCGTCAGGCTCTGCCCAAAACCGTCCGCCGCCGCGGGTGTTGCAATACTGGATGGCGTCCGTCCAGGAAACGCCTTCCACAGGGAAATCATCCCCAGTGAAGGAGCTGGGATTCTCTCCCATGGCAGCCTGATACTCAGCCCGGGTCACTTCATACCGGCTGATATAAAAGTCGCTGAGTGTGACCGTGCGGGCGGTTTCGTCCTCTGAACGCCACGGCTCTGATTCCGGACTGCCCATCTGGAAAGTTCCGCCGTTTATCAGAATAAATCCCTCTGGCGGCGCGATTTCAGGGGATGTGGGATCCGCAGGCGCAGCGTCAGCCCGGCTCGGCGTCTGGTTTGTTTCAGAGAGAGCGAAGGGCTCCTCCTGTTCGGCGTCTCCGCATCCCGCCAACGCAAGCGCCAGCAGGATAATACTGAAATACGCTTCATGTGCTTTCCAACTCCTGTTTCATACGAAGAGGCCCCACCCCAGCCGGGATGGGGCCTCTCTCAGCATCCAATATTTAAGCCGCGGGGGTCAGTGCCAATCCCAGGCCGTTCACCCAGGTCTCCACCGCGGAGCGGGAGGCCCCGCCGCTGAACCTCTGGCCATACAGCCATGTGGCGGAACCGGCGAGAGTGTGGAGATTTGCGGCGCTGGAGCCAATGCCGCTGCTGCCGGAGGTGCAGAAAGGCACAATGGTCTTGCCGCTCAGGTCATAGCTCTCCAGGAAAGTATAGATGATCTTCGGAGCCTGCCCCCACCAGATGGGGTAGCCCAGGAAAATCACATCATACTGCTCCATGTTGTCCACACTGCCGGAGACAGCGGGGCGGGCGTTCGGATCGTTCTGCTCCTGATTGGCGCGGCAGTCGGCATGATTGTAGTTCAGGTCGGCGCTGGTGTAGGGCTGCTCCGGCACGATCTCATAGAGATCGGCGTCCAGAATGGCGTCCAGGTGGTTTGCAATAGCTTCCGTATTGTTGGTGGCGGAGAAATAAGCGACCAGGACCCTGCCGCCGGCAGAGGAGGTATCCGGCGTTTCGGAAACGGCCGGGGTTTCGCCGCCGGAGGAACGGTTCATGTACTGATACAAAGCGGAGACGATCTCCACGCGGGCGGCGGGAGCGGCGGGGTCAAAGCGGCCATCCTCCCGGCCCGCCATGATGTTGTTGGCTCTGGACCAGTCCACGGCGGTCTGGGCATAGCCGGAAATGGCGCCGTCGTCTGTATAATCCTCAGCGGAGGCGTCCGGGCTCCCCGCCCAGCGCCAGAGAATGGCAATCACCTGCTGGCGGGTCACATTGTCGCCCACGCCGAAACGGCCGTCCTGGTATCCGTTGATGAGCCCGTTGTCCGCCGCCCAGCTGGCGGCGTCCACATAGTAAGCCCCTGCCGCCACATCGGAAAAACGGGTGGTGCCGGAGGCGGCGGGACTGCCTGCCGCGCGGTAGAGGATCGCGGCAAGCTGCTGTCGGGCCACATTGTCATGGATTCCGAAGCGGCCGTCGTTGTAGCCGTTGACGTAGCCCTGCTCCGCCGCCCAATTGACCGCTTCGGCGTAGGACGCACTGTCAGGCACATCGGAAAAACGCTCCGCTGCAAAGGCCGGGACGGCCAGGGACAGCGACAGAACCAGGGTCAGGAGCAAAGCTCCAAATCGTTTCAGATTTTTCATGGTTGTGATCTCCTTTTTGTTTTTTATTTAATTGATCGTCAGTGTGCGGCGTTTTCCAGCCACTCGCTGATTTCCGCTCTGTCATAGGAGGAGCAAGTGACCTCCGGGCTTTCTTTGATGACGCGGGTGGAAGCGAGCTTTGCAATCGCGCTGATGGGCTGGCCGAGGTATCCGCCCCCATACAGAGCAGAAAGGGACGATGGTCTTGCCGCTGAAGGCGTACTGATCCACCGCCTGGGACGCCTCCGTTTTTGCCATGTGGAAGCTGCCACCTGCTGCGCTGTGCCGGGTTTCGTCAGAACTGCGCTCCACCGGCCGGACCGCCCTCGATCCGGTAGAGGGCCGCGGCAAGCCGCGCTCGGGTCAGGCTGTTCATGTTTCCCGCCCCCTTTCTATTTCAGGGAAAGGCCCAGCTGATAGGCTTCCTGGGGAAACCGTGAGCGTTCAATGTCGGGACGGGCGCCGCAGCCCACCGCCAGTACCCGGCCGCTGTCCTGCCAGCGCATATACCGGGCCAGCGTCTCGTAGTGGGCTGTCAGGGCCGACATGGTCCAGTCGCTGCTGTCGTAGGCGGTTGCCATCAAAAACACTTTCTTGCCGCCGGTCAGCTTGCAGCTGTCGGCGTAGAAGCGGTCAATCACTGTTTTGATCTGGGCGGAGAAGCCGAAGTAGTACAGCGGCGTCACCAATGCCACCGCCTGGGAGGCCAGCAGCTCCGGCATCAGCTTCTGCATGGCGTCTTTCTGGACGCAGGGGGCCGCGCCGATCCCGCAGCGGTTACAGCCCAGGCAGGGAGCTGCCTGCTCAAAGGCGGCATCGAAGCGGAAGGTTTCCCATCCGGCCTCCCGCGCGCCCCGGATAAACTCATCCGCCAGCAGAGCGGAGGTTCCCTTTTTGTGAGGGCTTCCTGTGATAATGGTTGCTTTCATATCCCCCCTCCTTAAATACCGGGCTTCACGAACAGGATCTTATCGGGAAATTGCTTCATGGACTCGGCCCACTTCTCCTTGGGGATGTCCTGGACGGACACAGAGACAAACTTGGGATCCATGCCCAGCTCTCCCGCCAGGAACGCCTGCGTTTTCGATGCAAGAGCCTGTTTCGTCTCATTATCCCGTCCCGGAATCATCGTAATGGCGATATGCGGCATATTCAAAACCTCCTTGATGGGTTCATTGTAGCGAAAAAGAATATAAATGTAAAATACCTAATCCGGATCATTTATCATGCCTTTTCTGCATGATAGGAAATGATACGACAGCTGTCAAAAGATTGCTGCCGTACCATTCGCAAAGAAAGGAAGTACTATTAACCGGCCAGTCCGAGCCGGGCCAGCCAGTCCGTCACGTCATCCGCCGCCTGGGGAGAACGGCTGTCACGCAGCGAGAGGCCCTCCAATACCGCGGCATCCGGTTCCGCATTTTCAATGGCTTGAATCGTGCCGGAAAAACCGCTGCCGCCCGAGGTGACGAAAGGAATGATGGTCTTGCCGCCGAGGTCGTATTCATCCAAAAAACTGTAAACTGCCATAGGCATATCGCCCCACCAGTTGGGGAAGCCCAGAAATACTGTGTCGTAGCTGTCTAAATTGTCAATATGGGATATCAGTTCCGGGCGGGCATTGGCGCCTTTCTCCGTCTGCCCCACGTCGATGGTGTCGTTGTAGTTGTCCGGGTACTGTTCCGCCGTCAGGATGGAGAACAGCTCGCCGCCGGTTGCCTCGGCGATCATATCCGCTACAAGTCCGGTATTTCCGGTAAGAGTGCCGTCCGTTCTCAGCTGGATGCTGGCGGAAGTGGAGGCGTCCACGTCGTCAGACAGAGGAGCGTTTTCCCCATAGGCAAAGTAAACAATCAGGACACCGTTTCCGGCATTCCCCGCCGGCTCGGTCGTTTCGGGGGTATCCGCAGGGGCGGAAGTATCGGGCGGCTCTTGGGGCTGGGAGCTGCCGGGTGTTTCTTCAGGCTGGGATGCTGCAGGCGCAGAGGGGACGCCGCCGCTCGCCGCGCTCCGGCCGCCTCCACAGGCGGTCAGAGCGCAGCAAAGGACAAGGACCAACAAAAAAGAGAGGGAATTTTTCAAGCAAAAGCTCCTTTACTGAACGATTTCAGATGTAACCTTTCCGATGGGATAGATCCGCATGGTCAGATTGGGATTGCCGGACTGGCTGTAAAAGATGGCGGCGGTGTTGTTGCCGGGGCAGTAGGTGATGTATCTTCAAAGCGGAGCCGGGCGACAAACTGCCGGGCCATGCCGCTGTGAGTAATAAGATTCGTTTCATCTATGGTTCCTCCTTACTGCCGCCGGTTCTCTCCCCGCCGGATGCGGTCATTCTATCCGAAAGCAAAAAGAATGTAAAATACTTATTTTGAATTATTTACCATGCTTATTATGTATGATAAAATAAGAACGCCGGCTTGACATGATCCTTTAAACCGCAGATAATAGAATAGAAAACAGGCATAGAGAGGTGTTCATGATATGGATATTCGATTGTTAGAATACTTCCTGGCAGTGGCAAAATACGGGAATATTACCCGCGCTTCAGAGCAGCTCCACGTCACCCAGCCCACCATCAGCCGCCAGCTGATGGACCTGGAGGAGACGGTGGGGACGCCGCTGCTGATCCGGGGCAAGCGGCAGGTGACGCTGACGGAAGCGGGCGTCCTGTTCCAGCAGCGGGCGGAGGAGATCGTGTCCCTGATGGAAAAGACCATGCGGGATGTGATCGGCCAGAACGACCTGTTGGGCGGGACTGTCACCATTGGATGTGTGGAGACCCGTGCGTCCCGGATACTGCCGAAAGCGTTGAAAGGGTTTTCAGAGCAGTATCCCAAGGTGCAATATGAAATTTACAGCGCGGACGGGGACGACATCCGGGAGAAGCTGGATCTGGGCGAGCTGGACTTCGGCGTTCTGGTGGAGCCGGTGGAGTCCGCCAAATACGACTTTTTCCGTCTGCCCTACTGGGAGACCTGGGGGGTGCTGATGCGGAAAGACGATCCGCTGGCCCGGAAGCCATGCCTTGAAAAAGAGGACGTCCTGCCGCTCCGCCTGATTATGCCCCGGCGGGAGATCGTACAGGATCACATTGCCGGCTGGTTTGGCGTGGAGCGCGGACAGCTGAACGTATTTGCCAGCCATAACCTCATCAATAACGCCGCCCTTTTGGTGGAGGCGGGCCTGGGCTGTGTGGTCTGCACCGGGGGCTGCTTTGAAATACGGGGCGGGGAAAACCTGCGTTTTGTCCCCCTCTCCCCGGAGCGGACCACCGGCCATGTGCTGGCCTGGAAAAAGAACCGGGTGTTCCACTCGGCGGCCAGCCGGTTCCGGGACTATATTCGGGAGACGGAAGCCGCGAAATAATACAATTCAGGCATGATAAGCCATTCAATCAAAGCATTAGACTATTAAACTGTTTTGACTTATGATAGTGCCAAGGGTAGAAAAAACCGGCAGACGGGGTGGCCCGCTGCCGGTTTTCTGTCTATTTGATCATCAGGGAGGCAATCAAATGAGCTATATGATGTACGCACCCACCCGTGTTTTGTTTGGAGCCGGACAGCTGAACCGCCTGCATGAGCAGGCTTTGCCGGGGAGGAAAGCCCTGCTGGTCATCACCGGCGGGAAATCCGTCCGAGAGAACGGAGCGTTGGACCGCACTTTGGAGGAGCTGGCCCATGCTGGAGTCCAGACTGTCTTGTTCGACAAGGTCCAGGCCAATCCGATGAAATCCACTGTTATGGCCGGGGCGAAGGCGGCCCGTGAAAATGGCTGCGACTTCGTTGTGGCCCTTGGCGGCGGCAGCGTCATGGACGCGGCAAAGATCATGGCGTTGATGGCGGCCAACGAGGGCGACCTGTGGGATTACGTCAGCGGCGGCACCGGAAAGGGACAGACGCCGCCCAATGCGCCCCTGCCCGTGGTCTGCATCACCACCACCGCGGGGACGGGCTCTGAGGTAGACCAGTGGGGTGTGGTCAACAATGAGGAGACCCAGGAGAAAATCGGCTGCGGCGGGCTGGACAGCCTGTTCCCGGTGCTGTCGGTGGTGGACCCGGAGCTGATGGCCTCCGCCTCCGTGCCGCCCCAATTCACCGCCTATCAGGGCTTTGACGCGCTGTTCCACTCCACCGAGGTCTATATCGGCAAAATGGCAAATCTTATGAGCGACATGGCGGCGTTGACGGCCATCGAAAATGTGGGCGGCTATTTGGTTCGCGCGGTAACGGACGGCGGCGACAAAGAGGCGCGGGAGCATGTGGCTTTTGCCAACACCATGTCCGGCTACTCTATGGTCACCGGCTGCTGCACCAGCGAGCACTCCCTGGAGCACGCCATGAGCGCCTGCCACCCCAATCTCCCCCACGGCGCGGGCCTCATCATGATCTCTCTGGCCTACTATCAGCACTTCGTGGACAAGGGCTGCTGCCCGGAGCGGTTTGTCCGCATGGCAAAGGCGCTGGGAAACGCGGATGCGCAGAAACCCCAGGACTTCATCTCAGCCCTTGCCCAGCTGCAAGGGGCCTGCGGCGTGGATGCCCTCAAGCTGTCCGACTATGGCTTCAAGCCGGAGGAGTTTGACGGCATTGCCCGCAGCGCCAGAGAGACGATGGGCGGGCTGTTCTTTGCCGACCCCTGCGAGCTGACCCACGAGGACTGCGTGGAGATCCTGAAAAAATCTTATCGCTGAGAGGTGCGGTCATGTCGAAGAAAAGTTTGGTCCTGTATTACTCCTGGTCGGGAAATACCCGGAAAATAGCGGAACTGATTGCTCAGAAAACCGGCGCCGATCTACGGGAGCTTCAGCCGGAAAACGCCTATCCGCAGAATTATAATGATGTACTCACCCAGGCCAAACGGGAGATTCAGGGCAAGTGGTATCCCGCCCTGCGTCCCATCGACATGGACTGGAGCGACTACGGGACTGTCTACCTGGGGACCCCCAACTGGTGGTCCTCCATCGCCCCGCCTGTGGCCTCCTTTTTGAACCAGGTCATGCCGACAGAAAAAGCCATCGCTCCTTTCTGCACCCACGGCGGGGGCGGTGCGGGACATATTGCCAAGGATATTGCAAAATTCTGTATCGGCTGCGATGTTCTGCCCCTGCTGGCCGTTCAGGAGGACGGAGGGACAAATGCGGGAAAGTTGGTGGATCAGTGGCTGAAACAAATCGGAGCGTAAAGAAAAAACAGGCTCTGCGCCACTTGGCAGATTTTGCGATGACGCTCCTTGTGCCGGCCTTGATGGCCTACTCTGTCACCGGACAGATGGTTCATGAGTGGATGGGTGTCGGGATGCTTGTGCTGTTTCTCCTCCACCACGGACTGAACGCAGCGTGGCTGCGCTCTTTGACCAAGGGCCGCTATACACCGCTGAGAACACTTCAAACCGCATTGGTATTTCTCCTGTTTGTCAGCATGGCGTCGCAGATTGTCAGCGGCTTTGCTATGTCTCGCTGTGCCCTGCCATTCTTGAACATTCCTATTTCCACATCCACCGCCCGCCTTTTGCATTTAGCCTGCGGGTATTGGAGTTTTCTTCTCATGGGACTCCACCTGGGTCTGCATTGGAGCGCGTTTCTTGGCTTAGGCAGAAAATTGAGAGGGGGCCAGCCCCTCCCCTCAGCGGGACGCTGGTGCCTGAGAATACTGGCTGGAGCGGCGGCGACATGGGGTGCAATCTGCTTTATCCGGCAGAATATCGCGGACTATCTGTTTCTGCGGACGGAGTTCGTATTTTTTGACTATGAAAAGTTCCCTTTGCTGGCACTGGGAGAGCTGGCCGCAATCATGGCGCTGTGGACACTGGTTGGGCATCGGCTTCAGCGGCTGGCGATGCGATACGGAAAGTCATCGCACAGCAAAGACTAAACCGCAAGGTCAGTCCTTTTTTGCCGTTTTTCTTTGGAGGTATCAGCGCAAGTAGCGCTCCATAGAAATCACCAGATTTATACCCGCGAAATCCCCCAATAACTCCTCAAATTCCTCTGCTTCTGCAGCCTTTTTCTCTCATGTCCCTTATGAATCTTTACCCTATGACCATATATTTGCCCACAGACGGAAAACGCCGGTCTGCCGGGATGTTCTGGTGGGCCGCGGTTCTCAGCTTGCCCTGTTCTCCACACTCAGCCGCTCCCTTTCAGCAGCCGCCTCCGCTCTGCCGATGCCCCGGTCGATTTTGGCGGCGGCCTGCCTCTGCATTTTATCAGTGATGTGGGCGTAGATATTCAGAGTTGTGGCGCTGGAGATGTGACCGATGATAGTAGACAGGGTCTTGACATCCACCCCTTGCTCCAGAGCGTTGGTAGCGAACATATTTCCCAAGCCGTGGAACCGGATGCTGGGGAGACCGGCCTGTTTCAGGAGAGTTTTCAGACGGCGATAGACAGAGCCAGGGTCAGCAGGCTGATCTGGTCTCAGCGGGTTGGGCCGCAGCGTGTCCGCCATACTCGCCAGCCACTGGTCGAGCCACTCGCCCAAGGTCATCCTGCTCTGCTCCGTCAGGTCAGCACTCTGGCAGCTGTCGATTTGCTGACGGAGCTTTGTGGATCACTCTTTTTGTGTTGGAGCGTAGACATAATTTCCCTTGTGTTCCACTACGATGCGGCCCTCTCAGCGGCCGTCGTCCCGCTTGCGCACCATGCCGTCGCCGGACGGCCTGCGCTTTGCCATAATTCACCTCCCTTTCTGATATCGCCGTCGTTTTCATCCATGCACTCCGCCATCAGTCTGACGCCGAATCGGAAATCAAGGATGAAATTTTTGGCTGCTGTGATGCTGTTGATCTCATGCTGTGACCGAATGAGTTTTGCAAGAGTCTCTTGCCCAGCTTCCCCAAACTGCTCCAGGAGCTGTTTGGGGAGGCTGGCGACACGATCCGCTGCTTTCTTCATCTCTGAGCCAGGCGTCACCCTCTGTTCGGCAGAGATTTTCCAGAATTGTTCTCATGTCTACCGCCACCTCTGCAGCACCAAGACATACCACTCTTTTTTCAGGACTTTTATTCCTTGTTCTGCGGCGCAATATTTGCGTATATCCCCGCCTGGACCCGTCAGTATTGCGGCAGCTGTAAGGTGCGAGGAAAAACAGGCCCCCGCGCCGATTCTCACAGCAGAGCAGGTACGAATCACGTTTAGACCACTGCTTGTACTTCACCCCGCACCTCCCCGGGTGTGCCGAGACACCCACACCGCGAATCTCTCCTTGGGCACCACCATCCGGCTGCCGATTTTCAGAATGCTGCAGAAAAATCACCCGCCAGAGCTGGGCCTGGCGGGTGATCGCATTGGAAGATTTGAGGGGTATCTGATGATGGGGCCGTACTTCTTTGTTTAGGAGAAGCGGAAACGGAGTCTTCAAAACCAGACCGCTTGACGAGAACTTCAGCACGAAACAAAAAACTTTTCTTTTTTCCGCAGCGATGATACCCTGTCATACGAATATATCAACAGGGAAAGGCGGTGAGGCCATGGAGCAGGAGAACAAATGGATACGGGACATCCAGCGCGGCGGCTCCCGTCAGGCGGCGGAACGGCTGGTGGAGCGGTACTACGACGAGATCTACGTCTTTGCCTGCCGCCAGACCGGTCAGAAAGAGGACGCCATGGACCTGACCCAGAGCATCTTCCTCGCGGTACTCCGGGCGCTCCCCTCCTACGACCCGAGGAAAGCCGCTTTCCGCACCTGGCTCTACCGCATCGCCGCCAACAAGGTTATCGACGCCCACCGCCGGTTCCGCCCCGCTGTCACGCCCCTGGAGGAGACGGAACTGCCCATTCAGGAGGACTTTGTCTCTCAAATCCATGACCGGGAGCTGCTGGGGCGGATTGAGGGCTACGTGTCCGGCCTGGACCCGGCGGTTCAGTCTGTCTTTCGCCTGCGGCTCTATGGGGAGCGGAGCTTCGGGGAGATCGCCGCCGCCCTGGGCCAGTCGGAGGCGGCGGTGAAGAGCCAATACTACCGCCTGTTGGGGCGGATCAGAGAGGAGTTTGATCCCGATGGATGAAAAAATTCCCATGCCCACAGGCGAGGAGCGGCAAGGGGCCATCCGGCGCATTGTGGAACTGAGTGAGGCGGAGCAGCATCTCCGGCGGCGGCGGGTCCCCCTTTCCGTGGTGTTTTTCGGGGTGGAGGACTGCCTGTTCCTCCCTGTGCTGGCGGCGCTGCTGTGTCTGATTCCAGGGGCGGCTGCGACCCGGTTTTCCCCTGCGGTCCCGCTGCTGTTTCTGTTCTCCCCCGCCCTGTACGCCGCCCTCCATCTGCTGACCACATGGAAGGACAAAATGAGCGGCATGGCGGAGTGGCGGCGGAGCTGCAAGCTGTCGGCATGGACCATTCTGGCCCTGCGGATGCTGGTGTTTGGGGGACTGGCGGCGGCCCTGTGCGTCCCCGCCAATATCCTGCTGTGGCTGACCTCCGGACGGGTCTGGTCTCTGCCCTGGATGCTGGGGCTGTCCTTCTCCAGCCTGTTCCTCTACGCCGCCCTGACCCTGTTCTGTCTGAGGCTTCGCCGGGGGATGGTGCTGCCCCCCGCCGTGTGGGGTGCTGTTGGACTGCTCCTGGTTGTCTGGGAGGGGAGTTCCCGGTTACTGCTCCAAATCCCGGTGCTGGTCCTCTTTTCCCTAGCGGCGGCCGGACTGGCCTGCTGTCTCCATATTTTGGGGCGGATGCTCCGCTATCCCAACCGGGGAGGTCGTTTTTATGCTTACAGTTGAACACGTCACCAAGCGCTACGGCAGTTTCACCGCCCTGGAGGACGTCTCTCTGCAATTCACCCCTGGGGTCTACGGCCTGCTGGCCCCCAACGGGGCTGGAAAGACCACCCTCATCAAAATGCTCACCACCCTGCTGTTCCCCACCTCCGGGCAGATTCTGTGGGAGGGGGAGGACATTCACGCCCTGGACGAGAGTTACCGGGGCCTGCTGGGCTACCTGCCCCAGGAGTTTGGCTACTACCCCGGCTACACGCCCCGGCAGCTTTTGCGCTACGCCGCCGCCCTCCAATGTATCCCACGGCAGGAGGCGGACCGGCGGATCGGCGAGCTGCTGGAGCTGGTGGGCCTGTCTGACGCGGAGCGCAAGAAAATGCGGCAGCTCTCCGGCGGGATGCGCCAGCGGGTGGGCATCGCCCAGGCCATGCTCAACGACCCCAGGCTGCTGATCCTGGACGAGCCCACCGCCGGATTGGACCCCCGGGAGCGGGTGCGGTTCCGCAACCTGATCCACTCCCTGGCGGCGGACCGGATCGTCATCCTCTCCACCCACATCGTCTCCGACATCGAGACCATCGCCGGGCAGATCGTCATGCTCCGGGACCACAAGCTGTTCTGCTGCGACAGCCCGGCGGGCATCTGCGGCAAGCTGAGAGGCCGGGTGTTTGAGGTCCCGGCGGGGACGGCTTTGGAGCCGGAGCAATTTCTTCTCAGCGAACGGCAGGGGGAACAGGGGACAGTCCTGCGTATCTTTTCCGACACTCCGCCCCAGGGGGCCGTCCCGGTGACGCCCGGTCTGGAGGACGCCTTCCTGGCCATCTACCGGGAGGGGCAGGTATGAGGCTGCTGAGATACGAGTGGAGCAAGCTGGCCCGCCTGCCCGCCCTGTGGGGATTTCTGGCCCTGTGCCTGGCCTTCAACTGCCTGCTCATCGGCAGTGGGGACCGCTGGCGGTGGGAGTGGAATGAGGCCGCCGGTATAACTGACGGTTTGGGCCAGCGGGTGGGCCGGGAGTTCCTGGACGGACTGGGGCGGCACTCCCGGTCGGACTACCGGGACTATCTGCTGTCCGCCGCGGAGGGTATGACGGACATCTATGCGGACTACGACCTGAAAGCCCTCTCCGGCTTTTACAACGGCTATGTCAAGGGCTCTCCCGCCGCGGCGGCCCTGATGGAGCGCAAATATGACCGGCTGGCGGAGCGGGTCGCCCATCTGTCCCAGGCGGGGGCGGCCATGGACTGGTACGGCGGGCCGGTGACCCATTACGTCCACCAGTTTCTCTACGGGACCCTGATGCGGGCCGTCCTCACCGAGGGGGCGGTGCTGGGGATGCTGTCCATGCTGTTCCTGCTGGGCTACGAAAATCAGCAGCGGACGGCGGCGGGGGTCTACGCCTCCCGCACCGGGAGAAAGCTGTGCCGCCGTAAAATCCTGGCCGGGGTGAGCTGGGCCCTGGCGGCGTATCTGCTGCTGGCGGCGGTCACGCTGGGAATATTCCTGCTGTTCTGGGACTGGAGGGGCGTCTGGAGCGGCAGTGTCTCCGGCCAGTTCAACTACGTCATTGATCTCTTTTATCCCCGCCCGTTTTTCACCTGGGCGGACTTCACCGCGGGGGGGTATCTTGCGGCGGTCGTGGGGCTGGGCGGTCTGCTGACCGTGGTGTTTACCCTGCTGGCGGCCATCTGCGGGACGCTGATGCAAAATGTCTACCTGTCCGCCCTGCTGCTGGCCCTGCTGCTGTGCGGCGGCACGGCGGTTCAGGCGCTCTGCGCCCAGGCGGGACTGTGGATGGGGTACGCCCTGCTGACCTTCCAGCCCGTCAGCATCTGGCTGACGGTCAACGGCTGGTTTACCGAATTGGGCTTGAACGCATTCGTCCCCTGGCAGGAGACCATCGGTACAGGGCTGGGACTGGCGGTCTGCGGCCTGGGGACGGCCTTGGCGCTGAGACGCTTTGGGCGAAAGGACGTGATGACATGAGCCTCTTTTGGCAGGAAATCAAAAAAATCTGGCGCCCCGGCCTGATGACGGGTATCATTCTGCTGGGGCTGGTCTATTACTACATGTTCCCCAGCTTCTATATTGAGCACTTTTCCAACGGCCCCTCAGCACAAGTCGAGTTTGATTTATCAGTGGAATGGGTGGCGCGGTACGGCCCCACCCTGGAGCCGGAGGAGCGGGCGGAGCTGGACAGCCGGCTGGCGGAGGAGCTCGCCAAATTCAACCGGCAGCTGCAGGAGTTCCCCGGGGCCGCGGCAGAGGGGATCACAGACTATGAGAGTTTTCGTGCCGCCTCCCAACAGAACAAGGGGGATGCCCGCTTGATGTGGGATATCCGGGAGGGGACCAACTGCTATACGATTGAAAATATCCGGCGGATGATGGAACGGTGTGACCTCCAGAGGGACTATCTCGGACAACCGGAGTTCTTCCAGTATTACACACCAAAGGAGCGGGCGCAGATGCTTGCGGTGGAAAGCTGGCCCAAGAGCCTCCTGTCCAGCTCCGTTATGGATTCCACCAACAGCTATATTAAATATCTGGCCCAGTGGACAGCCATCAGCGTGATTTTGCTCCTGTCCCCCACCCTGGTGCGGGACCGGCTGCGGCGGATGCGGCCCATCCAGTGGTCCAGCCGGCGGGGGCGGCGGGTGCTGCACACCCAGCTGGCGGCGGGGCTGGTCTCCGCACTGCTGCTGAGTGTGGTGAATGTGACGGCCTACGCCGTCCCGTTTCTGGCACAGGGCCCCCTTGCACTGAAAGGCTGTCCTCTGGGCAACTCCGTCTGGGGCGGCGGAACGCCCTGGTTCAACTGGACCTATGGGCAGTATCTGGGCATTTTGGCCGGGATGGTGCTGGCGCTGGGGATCGGCGCCGGCGCTGTGACCCTGTTCCTGTCCCGGTTCAGCGAGAGCTATGTGTCCATGCTGCTCAAGGCGTTCCCGCTGTTTGTGGCCATGGGCGGATTTTTCGCCACATGGGTGATGAGTTATGCGTTCTTCTTCCGCCCCGCCTGGGATTACGCGGATTTCTTCGTAACAAAGGGAGCGGAGGCGGTCTGTATCGCGGTGCTGCTGCTTGCGGGCGCGGCGCTGACGGGGTGGAGCTGTCTACGACAGAGAAAGCTGGAGTGCTGAGCGGCGCTGGCTGTGCCGGTGAAGCATGAATCAGCATTTATTCTGCTAACCGCACCGAGATCATCGACACCGCGTTTTTCTCCACCGAGTTGAGGATAAACCCGGCCAGGTCGCAGGCGTAAAAATCTCCTGTGGTTTTCAATCCCTCTTCCAGGATGTGATGTTGAAGAGCGGCATAACCTGCGGAAATGTCCCAGCGGCCACGGCAGCAAAGGTATAGATAATTCCCGGCGGGCTTCTCCAGGTAATAGGGGAAGTCCGCCTTTTCTTTTATTCTGGTATAGAGATGGCTAATGGCCCCTGGCCCGCCCTGCTCCCCTGGCTGGTGGATGGCCCCCAGCTGAAAGTCTGTCTGTATCCTGTACCGCCCGCACAGCGCCTGACACCGTTCCAGTACGGCAATCAGCATTTCCTCCTCGCTGGCAGCTGGGGTCATCAGGCCCTCCAGTTCCTCCACTGGGAGGGCCAGCAGATGCTCCGCGTCAAACCACGCGGTCTGGGGCGCCATGTCGGAAGCCGGCCCAAATTCCAGATTGTGCAGAGCACTGGACAGTACAAAGTCCATACGCTCCAGTTTCTGCCGTTCCGCCTCCAGACGGCCCCGCTGCTCCCGCAGCAGCGTCAGCGTCTGAGCAGTATCCTGTTCACACAGGCAGCGGCGGATCTCCTCCAGGGGCGTCCCCGTCTGGCGGAAGATGGAGATGGCGTAAAAATCGTAGAATTGTTCCACATCGTAGTAGAAATATCCGTTGTCCCCCTGGCGGGCCGGGGAGAGGAGGCCAATGTCCTTGTAGTGCCGCAGCGTCTCTTTCGTTGTACCACACAGAGCAGCGAAAGCCCCGGAGGTCAGCCGGCTTTTTTGACGTTCCATAAAAATTTCCTCCCAAAACGAAAACGCCTCTTGACTGCGTGGCAGCCACACGGTTTATGATACCCTCTGTCAGAAATAAATGCAAGTCCACAGGACAACACTAGAGAAAACAGGAGGTTTTTTATATGGATTTTGGATGCAGCAGCTTTTCCTGGGAGACAAAAGACTGCCTTCACCTTTTGGGCCGGACCTACGATCAATTTGGGGACTTAGCCGCCAACCGGGTAATCAGCGTTCCCCGGGGGTATCCCTGTTCCCCGGCGCTTCACGGGGAGGGGGCCGTCCCCGGCGAGTATGGCTTTACCGGCATGGCGGTGCTGGGCTTCGGGGAGCCCATCCTGGTGGACGGGGTGAACTCCGCCGGCCTGACGGGGGCGCTGCTCCACTACCCGGGGTACGCGGTCTATCGGGACGGGCCGGAGAAAGGGACCAGGGCGGTCCACCCCGGCCGCCTGCTGGCCTGGCTGCTGGGCCGGTGCGCTGGAGTGGAGGAGGCGGTGGAGGAGCTGTCCCGCCTCACCCTGGTGGACGAGCCCATCCAGGGCAAGCCCCTGGCCGCCCACTATATCCTCAGCGGCCAAAAGGGCGAGGCCGTCATTATCGAGCCGGACGAAACCGGTCTGTCTATTCACCGGAACACCATCGGCGTGCTGACCAACAGCCCCGACTATCTGTGGCACAGAACGAATCTGCGCAACTTCGTGGGGGTCACCAATCTGCCCAAGGCGCCTCAGACCATCGCCGGTCACGAGCTTCGGGAGTTTGGCGAGCGGCTGGGAGGCGGCTCCGGCCTGCCGGGGGACTACTCCTCCCCCTCCCGCTTTGTGCGGCTGGCCTTTATGAAGGAGTTCGCCGTTCCGGGAAAAGATGAACTGGAGGGGGTCTCCCGCATGTTCCGGGTCTTCGCCCCGGTGGATATCCCCGAGGGGCTGGCCAAGGCCGACCCCAATTACGACGTGTATGAGCAGACTCTCTGCACCAGCGTCATGTGCGCCGAGAGCGGCGTCTACTACTTCGCTCCCGCCTGGAACCGGCGCGTCTCCGCCGTCCGGCTTCCGGCGCAGGGAAATGAGATACAGTATTTCGACCTGGGGGACTGCCAGGACATCGACTGGAGGAATTAAAACGCCATGGAGAAACTGAACTCTTACAATCTGCCCGTCACGGGCGGGAACATCCTGCGCTTCGCCTTCCCCACCATCGTGATGACCGTGTTCAACACCTTCTACACCATGGTGGACGGGCTGTTTGTCTCCAACCTGATTGGCATGGAGGCCCTGTCCGCCATCAACCTGACCGCCCCGGCCATCGCCCTGATTACGGCGGTGTCCGGGATGCTGGCCACCGGCGGCAGCGCTGTGGTAATGAAGAAAATGGGTGAGCACAAGGAAACAGAGGCCCGGCAGGATTTCACCCTGCTAATCCTCACCAACGCGGTGGTGGGCGCGGTGATGATGCTGCTGGGCTATACGCTTATGGACAGTTTGCTGGGGGCCATGGGCCTCTCCCCGGCGGTGTTCGGCTACTGCCACACCTACTTAAGCAATTACCTGCTGTTTACCATTCCCATCCTGCTGATGTATAACTTCTCCCTCTATCTGATTGCCGCCGACAGATCCGCGCTGTCCCTGATCTGCACCGTGGCGGGCGGCGTGACCAATATCATCCTGGACTACGCGCTGATCTCCCTGTTTGATCTGGGCATACAAGGCGCGGCCATCGCCACCGGTCTGGGGTACTCCATTACCGCCGCGGCGGGCCTCCTGGTCTTCCGGAAGAAAGACAGTCTGCTCCATTTTGAAAAGCCGGTGTTCCGCGGAGGCGTGCTGTTTCACGCCTCCACCAACGGCATGTCGGAGCTGGCGACCTCCCTGGTGTCCGGCATCACCACCCTGCTGTTTAATTTGGCCATGCTGAAATACATAGGGGAGGACGGCGTGGCGGCCATTACCATCATCATGTATGCACTGATGTTTGTCAGCGCCCTGTTTATCGGCTACGCCTACGGCGTGGCTCCCATGATCTCCTACTACCACGGGGAGCAGAATCACGAGAAGCTGAAAAAACTGGTGAAGTTCAGCATCCGGTTCATCGTCGGGGCCTCCGTCCTGTGTACGGTGGTTTCCATCCTGGCGACGGTACCCCTGGTGAGCATTTTCACCCGGCCAGACAGCCCGGTCTATGAGCTGGCCGTCACGGGAAACCGTCTTTGCTCCCTGGCGCTGCTGTTCGTGGGGCTGAATGTGTTCGCCAGCGGGATGTTCACCGCCCTGTCCAACGGCGTGGTGTCCGCCGTGCTGGCTTTCTCCCGGTCGTTTCTGTTCACAGCTGCCAGTATTCAGATCATGCCCGTCCTGCTGGGCGGCGTCACCGGCGTGTGGCTGGCGACGCCGGCGGCGGAGCTGCTGGGAGCGGCAATGACGGCGGCGCTGCTGCTGAGATACCGGAAGCGGTATGGATACTGATGGCACAAACCTGACAGTTACAAAAGCTGGCCGTGTCGAAGAGGGGAAGACGCTATTTCATCGTTTGCTGATACACCGTATTTGACAGGGTATTTTCCTCCGATTGGCAGAAAAGCGGTGCATTCCACTGCCCGGAACGCACCGCTCTGTTTCATATTTGGCTGCGCATAAAAGTTGACGCTGTTGGGTATCCCGACGAACATGCGGCAGTAAACAATTCCGTCGCACTGGGTCACGCCCGCGCCGATGCAGTCGCATCTTGGGTCGATCATGGTCCGGACGCGGCCGGGGGAGTTGATCCAGTCATCAACGGCACGCTGGGCGGCGTCGGCTGCGCCGGTGAACACGGTCAGGATTGTCACCGAACCCTAGGGGCAGCCGGCGTCGACAGCGGCCTTGCTCTCCTCCGGGGAGTGATGCCAGGTGTACCGCCGGTTGGAGCAAATTTGTGCGGCGTTCATCTCGCGCAGCGAAGAAACCCGTGCTGCACCGGCCACAAAGGATGGATGGGTGATTGCCCGTTCTGCCGGAAGAAGAACATCCCGCATGTTGGAGCGCGGACTTTGATCCGTGATTTACTCTGGACATGCGGAAGATGCGGAAAACCGCGCTTATGAATCTTGACCCGCCTGAGTCAGCGGCCAACGAGCCCAGCTGTGTGATCTTCGACGAGCTCCGCGCCCAGCCCAGCCGGGACCTGTGGAGCATCATGACCGCCGGCCGGGAAATTCACGAGAAAGCTGCCGCCATCCCGGGTGCGGCGAAACGCCACGGCCTCAAAGCGGCGGGCTTCGCCCCCTGCCTCAGCCGGACCACCACCCAGCGGCTTTCCAGGCACGTGACCACCATTGAGATTCCCCAGGACCTGAAAGCCCGGCATGGGCGGTGCCTGCTGGCCGGGGCGGCTCGGCAGTTGGAGAAAGCTTACTACGAGCGGGACGGCCAGCCCCTGGGCGTCCTCTCTACCAAAACGGACTCTGGCGGTTACGCCCAGGCCAGCGGCGGCGGAGTGCCGCGGGACCCGGACGGCTCCGCCGTTACCAGGCGGGAGAAGCTGCGCCGGGAGTGGGAAAAGGTCCACGCCGGGCCCAGCGCCGCCCACCGGATCGCGGTCCTGGACAACGGCCTTTCCTATACCCTGTCGCCGCCAGCAACCGGGACGCTCAGCTTGTGGGGCGCAGGGAGGTGTCCGCCCTTTCCCCTATTGTCTCCCAGTGCGAGGATGAACAGACCTGGGCGCTGCTTCTTCCTCTCGGAAAGGCGGGCAGGTCTGGAAATCCGGATCAACCTCATGGCGGAGCTCCAGGGCGGCATCCAGATGCTGGACACTGTCCGGGGGGGCCGTCCTCAGCGCCTATGCGATCCCGGTGTCAAGGCGGACCGGGGAGCGCTGCGCCGGATGGAGTGCCGAAACCTGGCTGACGGCCCAGGAGGCGGTGGAGCTGGAACGGGCGGACAGCGTGCTCTATCAAGATGAGACTGTCCCCCAGAACATAATGCACCGCCGGAGCGGGTCTCCGGGGTCCCGGGCTGAGGAGGCATCCTTAATATCGCGCGTTTGCGGGCGGAGTGCCGGAAAGCGAAAACCGCCGGAGTCGGCGGTTCCTACTTGGCAAACCAAGTCCCGTTTGGATCTGGAAAAAATCGGATTTTGAAGAGAAACAGAAGGAAAGAAAATCTGAGACTGAAGCCCATGGACATGGCGGAGGATCGGGGCGCCCTTTTGATGAAAGGCGAGCCGGCGGCCCTTTCGGTAAACGAGATCCGGGATCCCCCGGGCAGCGGCGTCGGCTCCATTCTGGCCCCGGTGTCCAGGACCTGACGGGCGCGGGGGCCTTTATGGAGCCCTATGTGATCTCGGAGTTGGAGTCCAATTCCGGGAAGTCAGAGACTTTGGCGGGCGCCGCCCGGACTCAGTCCGTCGGCCCCGCTTTCGGCATCGCGGAGATCAAGCCCCTCGAGCTGAATGTCACCACCCTCGTGGACCGGAACATCTCTCCGCCGAGCCCCGCCAACTACTACGATAAAATCTCCGGCATGGCAATGCGGGCCATACCGGAGGCTGAAATTGCAGCCCCGCGCCGGAGGCGGCCCCGGGGACGCTTTCCGCCGCCCAGCCCCAAGCCCCGGAGGCGTCACCTGTGCCTCCCCGCTTCACCCCAGGCGGAGGCCTCTGTGCTGCCGGAACCCGAGCCCTCCGCCCCGCCCCTCATCCGTTTCTGGGGAAAGTGATCTGTTATGGCCACAGGGAGCACATTCAGGTCCAGTGCCTGACCCGCCGCCCGGAGGCCAAGGCTTTCACTTGGAAACTCGAGCGCAATACCCGGGCGGCGGAAGAGGCCGCCAGGCGGATTGAGCAGGTCGTGCTGCAGGAACTTGAAAAATAATTTTTGATCCTGTCGCACGGTTTTGCACAAATATTGGGGTTGTGCGGCCTCTTATTAGAGCGCGCTTGCTGTGGGACTTTCTGCGCTTCCTTTCTCTCTGAAAAAAGCCGCGTGTCCAGCGGCATTGTGGCGCTGATCCTGCGGGACGCCAAGGTGAAAGGGATCTGGACCATCCGCCGGGAGATCGGCATCCTCACGGAGCTGGCCTCCCTGGTGAAGGCGCAGCGGACCAAGCGGTTTGTGGGCAAGGCGGTGCTGCCGGACACCGCCGCGGACGACGAGGGCGTGGTGAATTTCACGGCCTCCGGCATTCAAGCCGGCGGCGAGACCTATACCGCCGCCCAGTACGCCGGCCGGATCGCGGGAATCCTCGCCGGAACGCCGGCGGACTGCAGCGCCACCTATGCCGCGCTGTCCGAGGTGACGGGAGCGGCGGCCGTTGAGAACCCAGACGCCACCGTGGAGGACGAGTACCTGGGCAGGTGCGCCAACAGCTATGACAACAAGTGCATCCTCCTGACGGCGTTCCGGGACTTCCTGGACTCTCTGGAGGCCCAGAACGTGCTGACGAAGGACTCCTCCGGCGCGGAGCTGGACGCGGAGGCCATTCGGACCTATCTGCTGGAGGAGGCCGCCAAGGCGGGGAATATGACGGAGGCGGCCCGTATCCGGGGCCTCAGCGATGACGCGCTGCGGCGGGAGAGCACCGGGAGCCATGTGTTCCTGAGCCTCTACGGCAGAGTCATGGACGCCATGGAGGACTTCCACATCACCCTGGAAGCGCAGTAAGAGAGGAGAGATTGTATGTCTGACGTATTGGATTCCAAGCTGGTACGGAGCGGCACGTGGGGCGCGCTCTGGATGGACGGGGAGCAGGTGGCGGAGTGCTACGGCTTCCAGCTGAAGATCAACAAGAACAAGGAGGACGTGCCCCGGTGCCGGACGCTGGTGAGCGGGAAAAAGCTGACGGGGGTGTCCCTGACGGGGTCCGTGAAGCTGTACAACGCCACCAGCCGCCTGCTGGAGGCGGAGGGCCGGGCCATGGCCGCCGGAGAGGACATCCGGCACACCATCATCAGCAACCTGGACGACCCGGACAACCCCCGGAATCAGCGGATCGCCGTCAAGGGCGTGATCTTTGACGATCTGACGCTGGCGGACTGGGAGGCCGCCAAGCTGGGGACCATCGAGGCCCCCTTCTCCGCGGAGAGCTACGAGATTCTGGACTACTAAAAAGGCAAAAGCCGCCCCTGCGGGCGGCACGAATTGACAAATTGCGGCGCGGCGTGATAAGATAAGCGCGTCTCGAAAGAGACCCTGGGCGCTGTTACATAAAAGGCGGTTAGCTACTCCCCTGTGAAAGGGGGTGAGGCTGATGGGCTGGAGGCTTCTTCGCTTCCTGATATGTTTTATCATGGCCTTTCTGGTCATGGTTTACATAGCCCCAAAAGCGTGCTGACTGCCCGGTGGCACGAGCAGTCAGCGTAGTTCTCTATTCTGATTGTAAGGGCTGACCGTCAGTAACAGCGCCCTTGTATGTTTATGATACCGCCCGGAGACCGCTTTGTCAAGTATGGCAGGGCGGTTTTTTCATACCTGAACAGATGAAAAAGGAGGAACATTATGGCGGAAGAGATGAAGAAAGAGACGGCGGAGGCATCCGTGCTGGAGACGCTGCTGGGGGGCGCGGTGCCCAACGTGGAGAAAGAGCTGCCCACCGCGAAATACAAGGTGGACCGGCTGAGTGAGCTGGCGGGGCACGACGTGGTGTTTACCCTGCGGGCGCTGCCCTACGGCAAGACCCACGACCTGGCGCGGTTTACCCAGGACGCGGACGTGAACATCCTGCTGGCGGGGTGCGCGGAGCCGGATCTGAAAGACCCGCGGCTGATGGAGAAGTTCGGCGGGGCCACGCCGGCGGAGGCGGTGAAGCGGATGCTGCTGCCGGGGGAGATCGCGGACCTCGGCATGGCCGTTGAGAAGCTGAGCGGCTACCGGCGCGTGACCATCACGGAAGTAAAAAACGGCTAGAGGACGGCAGCGACGGGGAATTGGGGCTGCTGTACTACCTGTTCTCCGTCCACCACTGGGGGCTGAGCGATTTGAAGGCCCTGTGGGAGGGTGAGACCGGGTGGCACGACCTGATTTTCGCGCTGTCGTCCTATGAGGTGGAACAGAGGGCGGAGGCATTCAAACATCGCCGGACGCCTAATATAAAAGCATTATATAGAGAGAAAAATAAAGCTCTTCTATAAAAGAAGAGCTTTAGAAAGGTAAAAAGACTGCGAATCACATCAACAACAGGAGTAGTGGCAAACTTAATATCAACATCGGAATAAAAGTTAATGCCAAACCCATATATAGACTCTCTTTGCCGCCAGGAGTTTCCATCCTGCGAGAAAAGCTCTCTGGGCCACTAAATATCAATTGGACACCAACGCCAATGCAGACAAGACCTATCATGGTAATGATAAGATAAAAGATCGCAAAGCCCATATGATCATCTCCTATTTTTTAGTATATGTGTTTTGCAGAAGAAAGTCAAGATAGAGGTGAGAAAATTGCCTGAAAGCTCTATTGTTGTTACACTGGTAGACCGCTATTCGGATAGTGCGAAAAAGATGACTACGGTGACCAGGGCATTCAGCAAGGATGTAGATGAGCTGGAAGATCAGCTTCAGAAACTGAACAAAAATAAATATTCCCTGAAAGTGGACGCCCAAAAGGCCAAACAGGCACTTAAGGAGGCGGAAAAGCAGTTCGCCGCCACAGGAAAAGAGGCTGACGGCCTGAAAGTAGAGATGGCCATGGCGAATTATGACAATATCGTCAAACAGATCAATCTTGTCTCCAAAGCAGCACAGGAGGGAGAAAGACGCCTCCAAAAGATGGGGGATGCGGCCAGCAAAGAGGAGAACCGAGCTGGGAAAGGAATGCTGGACAGCATAAAAGGTATATTTAGCGGAGATGGGATCGGCGGCAAACTGGCTTCATCTGGCATATATAAAATGCTTGGTGATTCTGTGGCAGGAGCCATTGGGATTGGATTTGAAAGCACTGTTGGGCAGCCCATGGCGACTTTGGGCAGCAGTCTAATATCCGGCGTCACATCCGGTGCCTCTGCCGGCGCTATCTTCGGTCCATATGGAGCCCTTATTGGAGGTGGAATCGGTGCTTTTTCCGGTCTGATCAGCGGAGGAGCACAAATCTTTGAGGCCAAAGATGATGCCTTCAAGAGCTATGTGCAGGAGGCGTACGAGGGCCAGATGTCGGCGCAGGAAACCTCCCTGACCAGCGGCTCCGCCCTGGCGGCGCAGCGGGAGACGGACCGGATCTCCTTTGAGACGCTGTTCCGCCGGGGCGGCGTGGAGGATATGGGGATCGTGGAGACCTACCTTTCCAACCTGGTGGAGATGGCCAACAATACCCCGTTCCTCTACGGCGATCTGACGGCCATGAGCAAGACCCTGGCGACCTACGGGTACAGCGCCCAGGCGGACCAGGAAAAGGCACTTTCCGGAGAGAAAGACTACAACTACATCCTGGATGTCCTCCAGACCATCGGCGACGCCGGGGCGGCCCTGGGACAGTCCACCGGCGATATGGAGGCCGTGGCCACGGCCATCGGGCGGATGAAGTCCAGCAACAAGGCCACGCTGGAGTACCTGAACATCCTCAACGACCGGGGCATCGGCGCTGTGGGAATGCTGGCGGAGGCCAGGGGTGTAGACCAGGGCGCCATGTACGACATGATCTCCAAGGGCAAGGTGTCCGGCCAGGAGGCGGCGGAGATCATCCTCCAGGCCATGACGGACAGCTTTTCCGGGTCCATGCTGGCCCAGTCCAGAACATTCTCCGGCCTGACCTCCACGGTGGAGGGCCTGACCCAGGAGCTGGACAACGCCATGGGCCAGGGCTACAACGAGGGACGCATGAAAGGGCTGACGGCACAGCGGGACTGGCTCTCCGGGGAGAGCGGCGAGGCCGTCATGGAGGCCAACAAGGCCATCGGCGCGTGGAAAGCGGAGCTGGAGAACAGCAAAGAGCAGTATATCCGGGACGCGGTGGACGCCATGATGAAAACCGATGAGTACCGGACCGCCCAGGACACCGGAGACGCCGCGGAGATGGGCCGTCTCATCATGGAGGCCAAGGTCCAGGGCATGAACGAGTACAACGCCAGCGAGGGGGCGCAGCTGGCCCTGGAGTCGGAGAAATCCCTGGCAGAGGCCATCCGGAGCGATACCAGCCTGGATTCGGACTACTGGGACGCCGGATATGAGAAGGGGCAGTGGTTCACCAAGGGACTGGCGGCGGCCATCGGAGGCGGCAAATACTTTGTAAAGGTGGACATAGATCAAGAGACTGGTCTCACGGTCTATACCGATTCCTACGGCTTCACAGCGGACGCCATGCTGGTGGACCCCGGTGGGGCCAGCGGCCTGCGCGGGTCCGGCTACGCCTACGGGCTGGACTACGTGCCCTATGACAACTTCCCCGCCCTGCTCCACCAGGGGGAGCGGGTGCAGACGGCGGCGGAGGCCGGCTGGCCTTGACCATGGCGGAGAATTGTACAGCGAATGAACCGCCAGGTCCTTTGTAAATGGCGCCTGACAGCCGCCTCGATTCAAAATCGGCGAAATCGGCTTATCGACGATTAGATATAAAATTCCCCCCCTCCCGCGAGACATGATTTTGCACTTGCAAGACGGCGGAGAACTCGCTATAATAGGTCTCGCTGTGACAAAGTGTAACAGGTATCCGCGGGTTTATCCAGCCCTGATCCGCGCACTGTGGCAAGAACGGGAGATTTGTATCATGGGAAGAGAAATCCGAAACAAGCAGAATCAGCTTGCCAGAGAGTGCATTACCTCGGCGCTGATCCAGTTGGTTCGGGAGAAGCCCTTGAGCGCGGTCAGCGTCAAGGAGCTGACCGCGCGGGCCGGGGTATCCAGAATGACTTTTTACCGCAACTACACGTCCACAGAGGACGTTTTGATCTCCCGCATCCAGGACATTCTGGCCCAGTACCGGCAGGATGACGCAGAGCGGGAGCGGCAGGGCCGTTTCTATGACGCTGAGCGTGTCCGTCACGGCCTCACCTATTTTTACCGGCACAGGGATTTTGCAGACAGTTTGACCCGCTGCGGTCTCAGTGACATCTTCCTGCGGGAGCTCACGAAATTCGCCCTGGACAAATGGCTTCCCCGACGGGACGACCCGGTGGAGCAGTACCGGCTGGTGTCTTTCGTGGGCATCCTGTTCAACAGCTATATGACCTGGGTCCAGTCGTCCCAGAGGTTGTCCCTGGAGGACTTGACCGGCCAGATCGCGGCCATCTGCCAAAAGGCTTATCTGTGAAAAGACAGTTCAAAATTTATCATAAGAAGGCACATCATGAAAAAACACATTGAAATTCTGGGCGGGATCGTGGAAAAACAGGCCGCCGTCTCCCCGGAGCGGGCCAGAGGGCTTCTGTCGGCGGCCTACTCCTGGGTCCGGTTCTCCGGAGAGCACAGGGCCGGGGCGGGCGTCCACCCCGCCTACGACCGCATGAACGGCGCGGTGGCGGGAACCATCGTGGACTCCTTCCGCCGTCCCAAAGAGACGGTGATGGTCAACATCTTCCTGCCCTGCGAGCTGCTCCACGCCCTGGGCATTCAGCCCATGTTTCCGGAGGGGATGTCCGCATACGTGGCCTGCACCGCCTGTCAGCGGTTTTTCGGCGAGGCGGCGGAGGCCGGGGGCGTGCCGGAGACTTTCTGCTCCTACCACAAAACCATGTTGGGAATGGCGGAGAGCGGCGTCCTGCCCGCCCCGCTGATGATCGCCAATACCACCCTGGCCTGTGACGCCAACCAGCTCTCTTTCCGCCGCCTGGCGGAGCTCTACCAGGTCCCCCACACGGTCATTGACATCCCCCACGACTGCGGCGAGGACGCCGTCCGGTATGTGGCGGATCAGCTCCGCGCCCTGGGGACGCAGCTGGAGGAGCGGTGCCATCGAAAGCTGGACCCCCAGGCCCTGCGGGAGGCGGTGGGCCGCTCCCGGCAGACCATTGAAGCCTACCGGGCCTATCTGGCAAGACGGGGCGGCGTCACCCTGCCCGTGACCATGACCGGGGAGCTGTGCTCCATGATCGCAACCCACGTCATGCTGGGCCGTCCGGAGAGCGCGGACTATGTATCGCGGCTTCTGCATGCGGCGGAACAGGCGCCAAATGCCCCCTCCGGCAAAAAGCGGATCTTCTGGATGCACACCCTTCCCAACTGGCAGGACTCCATGAAAGACATCCTGGAGACCGGGGGGCGGTGCGAGCTGGCGGGGGCGGACATCGCCTCGGAGGCCCTGCTGGACATGGACCCGGACCGGCCCTATGAGAGCATGGCCCGGCGGGTGGTGGAATCCGCCTCCAACGGCCCGGCCGCTCGCCGGGTGGAGGAAACCATCCGAAGGGCCAAGGAGCTTCGGGCGGACGGGGTGATCCTGTTCTGCCACTGGGGCTGCAAGCAGACCCTGGGGCTCAGCCAGCTGGCTAAGCAGCGGCTGGAGGAGGAGGGGCTGCCCACCCTGGTGCTGGACGGGGACGGCTGCGACGGCCGCAACGTGGCGGACGGACAGATGATCACCCGGGTCAACGCGTTTTTGGAACAGCTGGAGGGCAGAAGCGTATGATTGGATATAACTGCAAATACACCCCCATTGAGCTGCTGCGGGCTTATGGCGGCCAGCCGGTTCTGCTGGACGGAGAGGAAACGGATTTCGAGCTGGCGGAGAGCCTGACCCACGCCAACCTCTGCTGCCACGCCAAGGCCCTTATCCAGCAGGGTGCCCGGACGGAGGAGCTGGCGCTGATGGACTGCTGTGACTCCCTGCGGAGAACATACGATGTGCTGTGCCAGGAGAGCCATCAGGCCTTTTTGCGGCTTGTGGACCTGCCCCACGACGACGGGACCTGCGCCCGGGAGCGGTTCAAGGAGGAGTTGATCCGCCTTGGGGAGGCCTACGGCGCGTACCGGGGGACCGCCTTTGACCGGAGCGCTTTTCTGGCCGCCTGCCGGGAGAGTGTCCAGCCCCTGCCGGAGGGACCCTTTCTGGCGGTGCTGGGGGCGCGGGCCAGTCCGCCCCTGCTGGAGCTGATTCAGCGGGGGATGCCCCTGCCGGTGGTCAATCTTACCTGCAGCGGAAGCCGCGGTCTGGAGGCGCCGCCGGAGGGCGCGGAGGAGATGGACTTTGACGCCCTCATGGCGTGGTACGCCGGGGCCCTGCTGGGGATGATCCCCTGTATGCGCATGGCCAGCGTGGCGGGGCGCAGGGCGCTGACCATCCACCCCAGGCTGAAAGGCGTGATCTACAACACGGTCAAATTCTGCGACTTTTACAGTTTCGACTACGCGGCGCTGAGGCGGGAGAGCGATCTTCCCGTTTTGAAGATCGAATCGGACTATATGCCCCAGCCGGCGGGACAGCTCGCCACCCGTCTGGAGGCGTTTGCCGAGAGCCTGTTCCCCAACGCGCCCGACAGGAGGGAAAAGAGAATGGAGACAAGGGGTCTATACGCGGGGATCGACAGCGGCTCCACCACCACCAACATGGTGGTGATCAACGAGAAAAAGGAACTGCTTGCCAGCGCCATTGTGCGCACCGGGGCCAAGGCCCAGAACGGAGCCGCCGCCGCGCTGGCGCAGGTGTGCGGACAGCTGAACCGCCGCCCGGAGGACTTCACGGCGATCCTCGCCACGGGCTATGGCCGGAACAACATTCCCTTCGCCACCGGGACGAGGACGGAAATCACATGTCACGCTAAGGGCGCGGCTTTCCTCGATCCGTCCGTCCGCACCATTGTGGATATCGGCGGACAGGACAGCAAGGTGATCTGCCTGGACGAGGACGGCGGGGTGGCTAATTTCATCATGAACGACAAGTGCGCCGCCGGAACAGGCCGGTTCCTGGAGATGATGGCCCGGACGCTGGAGCTGGACATGGAGCAGATGAGCAAGCGCGGCCTGGCCTGGAAGAAAGACCTGACCATCTCCAGCATGTGTACCGTGTTCGCCGAGTCGGAGGTCATCTCTCTGATCGCCGACAATCACACGGACAGCGACATCATCCACGGGCTCAACAAGTCCATCGCGGTGAAGACCGCCTCCATGGTCAGCCGCGCCAAGGGAGCGGGGCCCTATATGATGACCGGCGGCGTGGCCCGCAATCAGGGCGTGGTACAGGAGCTGGAGAAGCGGCTGGGGGAGAAGCTGTTCATTGCGGACGCACCCGACCTCTGCGGAGCCCTTGGAGCGGCCCTCTACGCGCTGGAGGAAAACTGACTGTGCACGGCGGAAAGAGCACCCCTATACCGCATACAGGAGTGCTCTTTCCGCCATAAATATTTTATATTTTCAGGAATAAGATCCATGATCTTCCGCGGGTTCTGCGGCCCTTTTTGGCAAAGCGCCCGCGGCGCAGCTTGATCTTTCGTCAACGTATCACCCATTCCGCAGGCGTTGTTGTTAAGGAGCGTATAGGGGATTTTCCGGGAGTACGCTGCAGGTAAATCCCGGTGATGGTCTGATTTTTGGGCAGTCCGGTGAGATTGCGCAGAATCCGGCCCGGTTCTCCTGACAGGGAACCGTCTGGCGCCGGCTGCTCGCTGGACGCGCCTGCGGGCGCAGTCGCCGGTCAAGGCGATTTGACGCCGCCATACTTTGTGTATGGCAGGGAAAATCAACGCAGAGCGGCGGAAAAAGATCCGCTGTTTGGGCGCTTTGACATTTTTCAAACAAGGCCTATTCTTTCCACTCGCTCCTGTCAGGAAGTCGTTCCATGATTGCCTTCGCATGGGTAAGCATTTGCAAAAGGCCGTTCATGGCCTGAGCGTCCGTGTCAAAATAATAGTAATTTTTTGTTCCCTCCCGCCGCATTTTCACAATGCCCGCGTTCTTCAAAATCTGAATATGGTGGGACACGGCAGGCCGGGAGAGATGGCTCCGCTCCTTAATCTCCGAGACCCGCGCGCCGCCGCAGCCCTCCATCTCCATCATGGTCAGGATCAGGTGCTGGCGGTTCTCATCTCCCAGAGCCAGAAGAATTTTCCGGCAGTTCTTGAATTCCTCCGCTAAGCGCAGAATGTCATCCTGTTGGTCCGGCATTCGATCACCTCGTCGTTCATTGGATAAAACCATTATACATGTTTTTCGGTCCCTCGGCGCATTGGTAAAGAAAATCGAGACGAAAGGAAATGGTCTCGACTTTCTTTACCGATGTTCAGCCGAAGTTTTTTTGTGCTATACTGGAATCGTTCAGCGGTTTCAACCAAGAGGAATTCCACGGGAGGTACCAACATGGATTTGATGGAAGCGATGAAACGCCGCCACTCCGTCCGCGGCTACGAGGACCGGGCCATAGCGGATGACGCGCGGCACGAATTAGAGGAGCTTCTTGCGCAGCTCAACCAGGAGAGCGGTCTGAACATGCAGCTGGTTTTGAACGAGCCCAAGGCGTTCAGCGGCTTCATGGCCCACTACGGGAAATTTTCCGGAGTGAGGAACTACATCGCCCTGGTGGGGAAAAAGGGGCCGGAACTGGACGAGACCTGCGGGTACTGCGGCGAAAAGGCTGTGCTGAAGGCCCAGCAGCTGGGACTGAACACCTGCTGGGTGGCGCTGACCTACAGCAAGATCAAAAAGGCCTTCCGGGTGGAAGACGGTGAAAAGCTGTGCTGTGTGATCGCCGTGGGCTATGGAACGACTCAGGGCGCGGAGCACCCGGTCAAGCCTATTGAGTCGCTCTATCGGGCGGACGGTCCCCTGCCCTCCTGGTTCCGGCAGGGCGTGGAGGCGGCGCGGCTGGCCCCCACGGCCATGAACCAGCAGAAATTCCGCTTTTCCCTCAAGGACGGCATGGTATTCGCCGAGCCGGGGTCCGGCTTCTATACCAAGGTGGACCTGGGCATTGCCAAATGCCATTTCGAGATCGGCGCGGGAAATGCGGACTGGCACTGGGCAAAGCAAGGGAACGCGTAAAGGCCGGGAGCACCTGGGCCGCGGCGCCGTCGAGGGCCAGGCCCGGCGTGTCCCAGGGGAATATGAGCGGCTGGATAAGACGCGGGCTGTAACGTCCGCGGCCTCATCCAGCCGCTTTACTTTGGAAACCGAAATTGATGCGGATGGCACGGATTTTCCCAACGGAACGCCGGCCCGTCCGCTTCAAGGGTCCGCCATCACAAGCATTCTTTTAAAATTTCAAAAATCTCGTCATGGCTGACGCCTGCCTGCCCAGTCTGAATCAGGTTGCAGCTGTCAGAAATCTCCCGCAGCACGGAATCTGTCAGCAGCTTTTCCGGCTCCCCTTTCATCCGCAGGTCACGCAGTCGGAGGGGCAGCCCGCATTTTGCAATAAAGTCCGCCAGGGCTTCCACACCGGCCAGGGCCAGCTCCCGCTCCGTCTTTCCCTCGCCGGAAACGCCCCAGACATTGACGGCGAGCCGGGCAAATTTCTCCAGAGCCTTTTCGCATACACGGCGGTAGAGGGGAGGGTGGATCACCGCCAGCCCCTGGCCATGGCCGCAGTCGGTGTAGGCTCCCAGCTGATGTTCAATCTGATGGGCCTGGAAGTCCGTCGCCCTGCCGCACTTCAAGATGCCGTTCTCCGCCATGGCGGAATCCCACATCAGATTGCTGCGGGCGGTGTAGTCGTCGGGATTTTGGAGCAGAGCGCGCATACCGCGGATGGTGTTTCGCATGACCGCCTCCGCTATATCGTCGGACACATTGTCCCGGTCAGCCCTGCCGAAGTAGGTCTCCATGGCATGGCTCAGGGTGTCGAAAGCCCCGGAGATCACCTGGGAGAAAGGAACGGACAGGGTATACTCCGGGTCCAGCACGGCAAAGCGGGGGGCCGCGGCGAAGATGCCGGTCTTGATTTTCTTTTCCTCATGGGTGATGACCGCGCCGCCGTTCATCTCGGCTCCGGTGCCGGAGGCGGTGACCACCGCCCCCATGGGAATGGGCGGCACAGAGGGGAGCCGGTGCCGGACCAGCTCCATGTCCCATATATCCTCCTCCAGCACCGCCTGGGCCGCGACGACCTTGCAGCAGTCGATGACGGAGCCGCCGCCCACCGCCAGAATAAAGTCGATCCTTTTCTCCCGGGCCAGCGCCGCGCCCTCCTGGACCTTGGCGTAGGTGGGATTCGGAGTGATGCCGCGGAACTCAGTGACCGCCTTGTCCGCCGCACGGAGGATTTCCATCATCTCGTCATAGACGCCGTTGCCCCGGATGGAACCTCCTCCGTAAGCCAGCATCACATTGGGGCCGTAGGCGCTCAGGGCCTTGCCCAGATGTTCTTTCGCCGCGCCTCTGCCAAACAGCACCTTGGCGGGGCACTCATATACAAAGTTTTCCATTTACGTCTCCTTTATTGTCCCGCCTGGGACATGACCCGATTGATCCAGGGACGGATGCCGCTTTGACTGTTGGCGGTCAAGGCCTCCGCGATGACCGCGCCGGAGGCCAGCTCCCGGAAGATATGCAGGCTGTTGTCAATGGGGCTGTAGGAGCTGGTGCAGAAAGGGGCAACGACCTTGCCGCTGAAATCGTTCTCCGCCAGGAACGTGGCGATCATGGCAGGGGCGTCGTCCCACCAGATGGGATAGCCGACAAAGATCACACCGTACTTGTCCAGATCATCGGCGTCCACGGTAATGTCCGGATGGGTCCCATTGTTGATCTCCGCCCGGGCCTCATCCTGCAGGCTGCCGTAGGGCTGCGCCCGTTTGATCTCAGCCAGATCGCCGCCGGTGTACTCCGCGATCTGCCGGGCCACCCCTCGGGTGGTGCCGGTCTGGGAGAAGTAGGCCACCAGGACGCTTTCCCCGGCGGTGGAATCCGGCGCGGGAAGCGGCTGGCTCTCTGCGGCCTTGGTATAGCCCAGCTCCCGCACCCAGTCTGCAATATCGCCCTTGGCCTCGGACACGCTGCTGCGGGAGACGGAGAAGCCGCTGCGCTCCACCTGAGCGCCGGGCTCCTGGGAGGCCACGGTGCCGATGGTCCCGGCAAAGCCGCTGCCGCCGTGGGCGGTGAAGGGAATCACGGTCTTGCCTGATAGATCGTAGGTGTCCAGAAAGCTGTAGACGGGCATGGGCAGGTCGGCGTTCCAGATGGGGTAGCCCAGAAAGATCACATCATAGTCGTCCAGATTGGAAATGCTGGCGGACAGCTCAGGCCGGGCGTTGGCCCGCATCTCGGCGGCGGCGAAGTCCAGCAGGGCCTGATGCTCGCCGGGGTAGGTCTGCACCGTTTCGATGGCAAAGACGTCGCCGCCGGTTTCCTCCCGGATCGTGTTGGCGATGAACTCCACGTTGCCCACCACCTGGCCGTTCTCCACCACCCGGCTGGCCTGAGCCACCGCGTCCACACCGGAGGTCTCAGGAACGGTGAAATAGGCGATCAGAATTTTGGTGCCGCCGGCGGCAGGCTGAGACAACCGGTCATAGTTCATAAGGGCCGCCGCGATCTGGGCGCGGGTGGCGGGGCTTTGCGGCTGGAAAGCGCTTCCGGAAACAGCCGCCACAATGTCGTTGGACGCCGCCCAGTTGACGGCGGAAACGGCATAGGAGGAGACGGAGGCGCTGTCGCTGAGGGACGCGGCTCCCGCCGAGGGGCTGCCCGCATAGCGCCAGAGGATCGTAGTCATCTGCTCCCGTGTGACGGGATTGTTCGCGCGGAAGGTGCCGTCGCCGTACCCGGTGATAATCCCGTTGGCGTTGGCCCAGCGGACCGCCTGGGCATAGTAGGCGGTTTCCGGCACATCGGAAAAGGCGGCGGACCCGGCAACGCCGGGGCTTCCGGCGGCGCGGTAGAGGATTGCCGCCATCTGGCCTCTGGTGGTGGCGGCGTCGGGGGCGAAAGCGGCGGCGGAGGTCCCATTCATGATGCCCTTTTCCCGGACGTAGGCCACCGCCCCGGCGTACCAGGCGTCAGCGGCCACGTCGGAAAAGCCGGTGTCCTCCACCGCGGCGAGGGAGGGAATGCTCAGTGACAGCGCCAGCACCAAGACCAGCGCCAGGGAAAGCAGTCTTTTGTAATGTTTCATCGGTGGTTTCTCCTTATCTTTCAAACCTTGCGGCCCATCTCATAGGCCTCTTCCATAGCGGGATTGCCCTCGATCTCGCCCCGCTGCCATGCGTTGGCCCCATAGATCCGGCCCTTCACCTTGGCGTTTGGAACGCAGTCGGTCAAGCCTTTCAGGCCGTCCATGGTCCGCTCCAGGGCGGGTTGATCCTCGGCGGCGGTGACGATGAAATAGAACTCCTTGCCCGCCAGGGTCTGGTCGTAGTAGCACGCCATCGTCCGGTCGATCAGCGTTTTCATCTGCGCGGTCATCTGGTAGAAGTAGACCGGGGTGGACAGCACGATCACATCCGCCGCCCCCATCTTCTTCAAAATCTCCGCCATATCGTCCTTCTGGACGCAGACGCCGGTCTTCTTGCAGGCGTAGCAGGCGGTGCAGAAATTCAGCCTTTTCTCCTGCAGGCGAACCAGCTCCACCGTGTGTCCGGCCTCCTCCGCGCCTCTGGTAAACTGTGCGCAGAGGGTTTCCGAGTTTGCGCCTTTCCGGGGACTGCCGGACAGAATCAGAATTTTCTTTCCCATCATGATTGACCTCCATTTATGATTGATCTGTTTGGGTTTGGTTGTTGGCTTGGATGATCTCGTTGACTGTGATATACGGGTTGCGGTAGCGGGCGTTGGGATTTTTCTCCGGGATGTTCAGCTGAACCGCTTTCTGCGGACAGAGGTGGGCGCAGGCCAGGCAGGTCTGGCAGTTTCCGGGAATGTGGACCGCCCTGCCGCCCTCCATGCGGACGGAGGCGGAGGGGCAGACCCTGGCGCACAGACCGCAGCCGGTGCAGTCGTCCGTCACCCGAAGCAAGTGCTGCCATGCGTCGGGAGGAAGATGTTTCATCCCCTCCAAAAACTGCGCGTGAGCCGCCCGGTCCGCGTCCGTCACGGGGGCAATCATCTTCCTGCGGCTTTGAATATCCGCGGCGATCACCGCCAGGTGTTCCTCCACCCTCTTGTCCAGCTTGATCTGCTCCTCCATATCAAAGCCGGGGAGCCAGTTGTCCGCCATCATCAGCACATTGATGTAGCTGAGCCGGATCCCGCACGACCTGCACAGCAGATATGCCAGCTCCGCGGCTCCGCCGTGGCGGCTGCCGTAGGTGAGGACCATGTAGAAGTAGTCCGTGTGGAATTTTGCCCTCCGCAGGAACTCCTTGACCATGTGCGGCACCTCATGTCCATAAATGGGTGCCACGATGCCGATCTGCTCCGCGGAAAAGTCCAGCTCTGTCCCCCGCATCACCTGGGGGATGCTCAAAGGATTCTTTTCGATCCCCTTTGCCGCGTAGAGGCTGTTTCCGGTTCCGGTAAAATAGAATAGCATCTGTTCGCTCCTTCCTTTCTCAGCGCAGCTGATTGCTCAGATAATCCAAAATGTACTCCATGGCCAGATCGAAATTGCCGCCGCTGAACCCATGGCCAGCACCCTCGATCATCCTCAGCTCCGCCGCGGGGTACGCCTCTGCGGCTCTCTGGGAATAGGACAGGTCCACCGTCCCATCCCGGTCGCCGTGAAGAATCAGGACATCCCTTTCGTAGGCTGCAACATCCGCATAGACATCGTAATCCCAGACGTCCTCCACATAGCGGCGGCCGACGGTCAGCCAGGAGAAGAAGGATACCTGCTCCGGGACGCTCTCCAGCGATGAAAACTGCGCCCTTGCGTTTTCCGGGATGCAGAAGGCGGGGTACAGGAGCATCATCCCCCGGACCTCCTCCGGGTGGGCCGCGCCGGTCATGGCGGACACCATCCCGCCCTGGCTGGTCCCCATCAGGAAAACACGCTCCTCGTCCACATAGTCCAGCGACCGGATCATCGCCAGAACCGCCTCCAAATCGGCTTTCTCGGTGAAAACCGACATCTCCAGCGGGGAACCGTCACTGCGGCTTGAATTGCTGCCGCCCCGGAAGTCATAGCAGTAGACCACGAAGCCCTTTTGCACCAGGGCCTGGGCGTAGGGCGCGCCGACGGCGTGGGTTCCGCCGTAGCCGTGGGAGAAGATCACGGCGGGCAGGGGCTCGCCGGCTCCATCGGGGATGTAGATCTCGCCATAGATGGCGCGGCCGTCCACCTGGGCGGGCAGCTCCTGGGTGGTATAGGAATAACTCAGGCTGTCCCAGTCGATGGCGGCATCCTGTATGCCGTCTGCCGCGGCGGGTACGGCTGTTTCCGCCCGCTGCGAACCGGGAGCCTCCGCCGGGGCGGCCGGCGGCTGCGATCCCCCGCCGCATCCGGCCAGGCTGAAAGAGAGCACGCAGCTCAATAAAAATGTCCATACTCTATGCATCGGTTTGATACCTCTTTATGTTTCTTGGCGAACGACCTGCACCTCCCGCCCCGCCCCTGGGGAAAAGGCGTCGGCCAGTCCCTCGGTCACATAGATCGTCCGATCCTCTGTCAGCAGGATCATCTCAAAATCCCGGTGTTCCCGCCAGTATTGGACGGCTTTATCCAGTCCCATGACAAAAAGAGCGGTGGAGAGGGCGTCGCAGCGTTTGCTTTCATCACTGACAACAGCGGTCTGTACCAGGCCGCTCCGGGCGGGTGCGCCGGTGGCGGGGTCCAGGATGTGCCAGTACCGCTCCCCGTCCCCGCCCACAAAGAATTTTTCATAGCCGCCGGAGACCACCACACTCTGGTCCGCGATTTCCAAAACGCCCAGATTCCCCTCGCTGTCCGGGTCCCGGACGCCCACCCGCCAGAAGGAGCCGTCCGGCTTGGTCCCGACGGTCAGGATATTGCCGCCGAAGTCCAGCAGGGCGGATGTGACACCGTTCTCCCGCAGAACAGCGGCGGCTTCATCGGCGGCATAGCCCTTGCCCACAGCGCCCAGGTCCAGCTGCATCCCGTCCGGGACGGTCAGAGTGGCGTCCTGCAGAGAAACCCTGGTATAATCCACCTTTTCCAACAGATGATCAAGCTCCTCCCGCTCCGGGATTTGAAAGCTGTCCGTGGTAAAGCCCCAGGCGGTCAGCACCGGGTAGAGGGTAGGCTCCAGCGATCCATCGGTCCGCCGCGCCATATCCAGCGCATAGCGGACCAGATTCGCGGTGTCCCCGCTGACGGCCACCGCCGCCCCTCCGCTGTGATTGGCGGCATAGATCTCGCTGTGTTCATCCGTCGCCGACCAGAGGCTCTCCAGCTCCCGGACGCGGTTTTGGGCCTGCTCCAGCGCCGCTTCCGCGTCTTCGCCGTAAGCGGTCAAATTAAGGTAAGTATCCATTCCAAACAGTCCGGCGCCGCCCTCGCCGTTCGGGGCGGCGCCCTCTTGGCTCCCGCAGGCCGCGCAGCTCAGAAGCGGCAAGACTGCGAGAATGGCGGCAATCAGACGTTTCACGGCTCCCCGGCTCCCTTTCTATGTTTCCCCGCCAGAGATGCGGCGGCACAGGCAAGCAGGGCGAACAGCGCCATCATGCAGAGATGATCCCAAAAATACAGGGCCGCCGGGCGGTCAAAATCGAATACAATAAATTCACTGCGGAGGGTCAGGTACTGCCAGATCTGATGGGTCTATACAGCGCAGGCTCCATACAGGCCCGCCGCCGCCCCGACGCACCGGGACAGCGCGCCCGCCCTGCCGCCAAGCCTGCGGCGGAGCGGCGCCGTTACCGCGCCCCCATGCAGGCCCAGGTGGAACCCCATCAGAACAAAGCCCCAATAGGAGGCCAGCATATGCAGCCGCCGGGCCGCGGCGGCGCTGCCCAGGCCGGGCAGAAAGGTGAACACATAGCGGGAGAGCCGGATTCCGCTGAACATCAGAGCCAGCAAATCCGCCAGCAAGAGAACATCCACAACCGTCTGGAGGATGCGCCGGCCGCTGTATCTCCCTTTCCCCAGCATCCCAAGCCAGTGCCGATTCAAACTATGGTGGGCGAGAAAGAGCAGAAGCATCCCGGCTCCCACCCACTCATGCACCGCCTGCCCGGTCACCGGATAGGCCATCAGCACCACCAGCAGAGCGGTCATGAGTACGTCAATGGTGATCTTCGCTTTTTGTTTCGCTTTCATGGGTGTGCCCTCGCATTCTATTGGGTCCCTCCGGCGGCCTGCCGGAGAAGGAGGCCGCCGGAGGGGAAGTTCGGTCAGCTGAGGATCTCCAAGGCCCAGTCCATGGCCTCCTGCGCAGCGTTTGGAACACTGTTCCGGGAGATCGAGAGCCCGTCTGTGAGAACGGCGGCGTTTGGCTGGAGCTCCTGAATGGTGGAGACCGTCCGGGAAAAGCCGCTGCCGCCGTGGGTCACAAAGGGGACGATGGTCTTGCCGGAAAAATCATAGCTTTCCAGGAAAGTGTAGAGCGGCATGGGCAGGTCGGCGTTCCAGTTGGGATATCCCAGGAAGATCACGCTGTAATCGTCCGGATTCTCAATTTCGCCGGACAGCTCCGGACGGGCGTCCCGCCGCAGCTCGTCATAGGCGAAATCCAGCAGCGGCTGGTGCGTGCCGGGGTACTCCTGCACCGTTTCAATGGCGAACAGGTCGCCTCCCACCGCCTGCTGGATGGCCTGGGCGATAAACTGGCAGTTCCCCACCACGCCGTCCTCCGTGGCCACCCGGCTGGCGTTGGCCACGGTGTCCGTGCCGTCTGTCTCCGGTACGCCGAAATAGGCGATCAGGATGCCGCCGTCTCCGGCGGCCGCGGGGATGGCGTCAGGCGTTCCGGCATTGCCGGACAACTCCGGGGCAGCTGCGGAACCGGAGTCCGGAGCATTCGGCGGACTGCCGGGGGGATCCGTTTGCCCGCCGCAGGCCGCCAGGGAGAGCATCAGGGCCAGCGTCAATACCAGAGAGAGTTTCTTTTTCATCGTGAGATTCCTCCGTTTTCAGAGATTTGCCTCGGTCATTACTCTACCGGGAATTTGTGAGAAAAGTGTGAGGAAATTCGCAGAATTTTGTGAGAAACAAAAAAGCCGGCTATCAGCGGGGATGAACTGATAACCGGCTTTTTCCTATCCTATTTTGCTGTATTGTTCCCCATCCACCGGCTCGCACCATTCGGTACGGGAATCTTCGCCGGGGACCTCGAGGGCCAGATGCTGAAACCAGGAATCCCGGGCCGCGCCGTGCCAGTGCTTCACTCCGGCCGGAATGTTTACCACATCGCCGGGACACAGCGCCCGCGCCTCCCGGCCCCACTCCTGATACCAGCCCCGGCCGCCGACGCAGATCAGCATCTGCCCGCCGCCCTTGGAGGCGTGGTGGATATGCCAGTTGTTCCGGCATCCGGGTTCAAAGGTCACGTTGAACACCGGCACCTGCCGGGTGGACAGCGGGGCAAGGTAGCTCTGTCCAATAAAATACTGTGCAAACGCGTCGTTTTTCTCCCCCACGGGAAAAGCGGAGAGGCCGGCGGGATCGGTCGCTGCATCCTCGCCGTCTCCATAGACCTCCCGAATCAGCGGGAAGGTGCTCCACGCCTTGGGCCAGCCGCAGTAAAAGGCCAGCTGCGTCACGATCTCCACGGCCTCCTGTTTGGTGATGCCGTGGGTCTTGCCCAGATTCAAATGGGACTTGAGCTGGGGATACAGGCCCGCCGAGAACAGCGCCGCAATGGTAATCATGCTGCGGTCCCGGAGAGAGAGCTGCTCCTCCCGGGACCACACCTCGCCAAAGAGAACATCGTCGTTCAGCTGCGCGAATTGGGGTGCGAGATCGCCCAGATTATCCCGGCCCGCCGTCTGCTTTTTCGCCGTCATTGTGATTCCTCCTGTATGTTGTAATGGATTTGATTATAGAGAGACCGCGGAGCAGCGGAACCAGAAGCAGGTCAGCCCGTCCCGGCAGTCCACACCGCAGGTCATACCGTGGGCGTCCAGGATCGTTTTGACGATGGACAGGCCGATGCCCGTTCCCTGCCGCCGTCCGGCCTGGTGCTGGCTGCGCTGGTAACGCTCCCAGATAATCGCGCGGTCCTCCTCCGGGATCGGCTCACCGGGATTGACCACCCGCACCAGACAGCCCTGCCCGTCTTTCGCCACCGAGACGGTAATCGTCTCCCCGTCTCTGGTGTGATTGATGGCGTTATTGAGCAGATTGCGCACCACCTGGCTGATCTTCAGGGCGTCCACCTGGACGTTCAGTTCCTCGCCGGGGCCGTCAAAGGACAGCGCAAGGTGATTTTCCTGGGCGCTCTGCTCGCAGCGGCGCACCTCATTCTCCACGATTTCACATAAATCGTATATCCCCCGGTTCAGCTGGAGACAGCCGGACTGGAGCTGGGAGTAATCCAGAATATCGCTGACCATGACGCTCATACGCCTGGCCTCGCTGATGATCAGATTCAGGTTTTCCTCCCGCTGGGCTTCGTCCTTCCAGGTGATGTCCCGCACCATCTCCGCATAGCCGCCAATGAGAGCCAGCGGGGAGCGCAGCTCGTGGGAGACATTGGCGATGACCTCTTTCCGCAGGACGTCCACCCGCTGGAGAGCCTGCCCCAGCTTCTCCACGGAACAGGAGAGCCGGCCGATCTCGTCCCGCCGCTTCAGCCCCGGCTTGGCCGTCAAGTCCCCCGCCGCCAGAGCGTCCACCGTTTTTTTGACGGTCAGAATGGGGCTGGTGAACAGCTTCGACAGCACCCCCGCCAGAATTGCGGAGATCAGCGTCAGCAGGATCGTGAGCATCACCAGCTGCTGGCGGTTCATGTCCAGCACGGTATACAGCTCGCTGAAAGAGTGGTAGAGAATCAGGTAGGCGTCGGCGCCGTAGTACCGCACCGGCACGCCCTGCTCGTAGGAGACGATGCGGTTCCCCTCAACAGTTTCATGGCAGTAGGTCTCTCCCGCCAGAACGGAGGCGTAGTTTTCCCCGTCCGCGATCCGCTCCCACACCAAAATGTCCGTGCGGTTTTCCCTCAAATCAATCGGGTGTCCCAGGGTATAGAGGTCGATCAGCTGGCCGCTACCGTTGACAATCAGCAGTTTTCCGTCCGCCGCGTGGCTGAGGGAGGAGAGAAGCTGCTCATTATAGGCCAGATCCTCCGTTTTCAAGTCGTCCAGCACCGCCTCCACCTGGGCCTGCACCTCTGAGATATTGGATTCGATGTAGTTGCGCTCCATGAAATGGATCTGGAAGATCCACATAAAGGCCACTGTCACCAGCACCAGCACCATCATGATCCCCCACAGGAGAATCGCCATGCTGACGCAGCGGCAGTTCTTCTTATTCTCTGTACTCAAATTTATATCCTACCCCCCACACAGTCTCAATCAATTTCCGATACGGCCCCAGGTGTTCCCGCAGGGCCTTGACGTGGGTGTCCACCGTTCGGGCGTCCCCGAAGTAGTCAAAGCCCCACACCTGATCCAAAAGCTGATCCCGCGTAAAGACCATGTGCGCATTCTCCGCCAGCTTCAGCAGGAGGTCAAATTCCTTGGGCGGCAGGCTGACGGCTCTGCCGTCCACCGTCACGGTCCGGGCCTCTTTCCGGATCGTCAGGCCGCCGAAGGTCAGCCCGGCGGGACGCCTTTGCCCTCCCGCCCGTTTCAGCACCGCCCCCGCACGGGCCATCAGCTCCTTGGGGCTGAAAGGCTTGGAGACATAGTCGTCCGCCCCCAGATTGAAGCCCAGCAGCTTGTCGTACTCCTCGCCCCGGGCGGTGAGCATGATAACCGGGGCCTGGGTGAACTGCCGCAGCTCCCCCAGGGTCTCGAAGCCGTCCTTTCCCGGCATCATCACATCCAAAACAATAATGTCGGCCTCCGCCTCCCGGAGCAGGGCCAGCGCCTGGTCCCCGTTCTCCGCCTCCCGGCATTGGTAATTCTCCATCTGCGCGTAAGTCAGCACCAGCTTGCGCAGGTGGAGATCATCGTCTACGATCAGCATACTTGGCATGGAACGCCCCCCTCTTTTGCCGGTATGATACCACAGGATAGCGTATAGTTGTGAGGAAAGTGTGAGGAAATCCACAAAAACAAAAAATTTTGTTTGGGAAGTCCCTGCGAAACCGCAGTCTCCCCATGCTCTTATCGCGCTTCATCCCGGCTTCTTTTGGCAGAAAAATTATTTAATCATTCTCAAACAATTCTAAAACGCCGCAAAAACAATGGACTGCTATGATAGGCGCATCAAGTAAAGCACAGCTTGAAATCAAAACTTTGGGAGGTTCCCCGACATGAAGAAGAAAGACTTTGTAACCCTGCTGCTGAGCACGGTGGGCGGCATCCTGTTTGCCCTGGGTATGTGCATGGCCCTCCTGCCGGAGTGGGGGGCGATGACGCAGGGGATCGTGATCGGCATGATCGGTCTGGCGGTGCTGCTGGTCATGGTCATGGTGCGCCGCAAGATGGACGGCAAGCCCGCTATCGTGTTCAACGGCAAGGCGATCGCCGTCACTCTCTTTGCCATTGCCGCGGCCGTGGTGTTCGGTGTCGGTATGTGCATGACGATGGTCTGGAACATGATGGTTCCCGGCATTGTCGTTGGTATTGTCGGCATCGTCCTGCTGCTCTGCCTCATTCCCATCTGCAGGGGCTTGAAGTAACAGCACTGTGTGCGGAAAGGAGACGCCCAGCATGAAGAGAGTATTTTCCATCGGTGCGGCGATTGCCGCTGCCCTCGCCGCAGCTGCCGCCGCCGTCACAGCAGTGATCCATTTTCACAAAAACAACCAAGCAGGAGGCAACACACATGGCTGATCTGGAAAAGAAAACGGAAGAAATCGCGGAGGCCGTCACCGGCGGTTTCCAGAAAATCGAGGACGGCGTTGTCGGCGGCTATCAGAAAATCGAGAGTACCGTTGTCGGTGCGTATCAGAGCCTGGAGGAGAGGTTTGTCGCCCGCTATCTGCTCCACGAAGGGGAAACCGTGGAGCAGGCCAAGGAGCGGCTGGCCCGGGAGCAGGCCGCCCGCGAGGAAGCGCGGAGGGCGGAGGCGGAAAAACGCGCCGCGGAGCAAAGGTCGCGAATGGAGGCCGGCAAACATATTGAAAGGCCGTAATGGCCGCCCGTTTGACCCATGCCGCCGCTGACGGCATGGGTCAGCTTTTCAAAAAATCCGCAAATCGAGAAAACGCAAACAAAACTTTAACAGTTCTGTGGTACAATGAGAAAAACAGCTCGCGGAGGTTTGCACTATGTTCAAAATATTGGTTGTCGAGGATGACAGGGACCTGAATCGGGCGGTGTGCGCGTTCCTCAATCAAAGCGGCTATGAGGCCTCCGGCTGTCTGAACGCCAGTGACGCCTATGACGCGATGTACCGCGGCACCTTTGATTTGATTGTGTCCGACATCATGATGCCCGGTATTGACGGCTATGAATTCGCCAGGACCGTGCGGGAGCTGGATGAAAACATTCCCATCCTGTTCATGACGGCGCGGGATGACTTCGCCTCCAAGCAGCGGGGCTACCGGGCGGGCATTGACGATTACATGGTAAAGCCTATCGACCTGGAGGAGCTGATTCTGCGGATCGGGGCGCTTTTGCGGCGGGCCGGGATCGCCAGCAGCCGCAGGCTGGAAGTGGGACGGCTGGTACTGGACGCGGAGGAACGCACCGCCCGTCTGGACGGCGAGGAAATCTCCCTTACCATGCGGGAGTTCAATATTCTCTACAAGCTGCTGTCCTATCCCAGAAAGGCCTTTACCCGCACACAGCTCATGGATGAATTTTGGGACGCGGACACCTCCACCGCGCCAAGAGCGGTAGATGTGTATATGACAAAGCTGCGGGATAAGCTGTCCGCCTGCGACGATTTCGAGATCGTCACGGTGCGGGGACTGGGCTATAAGGCGGTGCTGAAATGAGCCGGAAGCAAAGCGGGGCGCCGCGCTGGCTGGGTACGCTATGGCAGTATCTTGTGTTTTTCCTGCTGATTGCCTTTGTCGTCACCTGCTGTATGCTGCTGTTTTTGGAGATCCTGCAGGCCAATATGGAAATGCCGCTGACCCAGGAGATGATCGAAACCGCCGCCAGGCTGACGTTTGGGAATGTGGTGCTGATCAGCTTTCTCTGCACGGTCATCGACAGCGCGCGGCGGTGGTTCCTGGTGACAAGGCCCGTTCAGCGCATCGCGGACGCCGCCGAAAAAATCATGCGGGGCGATTTTTCGGTGCGCATCCGGCCGGTTCTCACCATGGGCGGACAGGATGGATTTAACACCATCATTCACGCGTTCAATCGAATGGCCGAGGAGCTCTCCGGCATTGAGACCCTGCGGACTGATTTTATCTCCAATGTATCCCACGAGCTGAAAACGCCCTTGGCGATCATCCAGAATTACGGGACCATGCTCCAGCAGCCCGGCCTGGCGGAGGAACAGCGGCGGGAGTACGCAAGGACCATAACAGATGCCTCCCGCCGGCTGGCGGACCTGATTACAAATATCCTGAAACTCAACAAGCTGGAAAATCAGCAGATTTATCCGGAAAAAGAGGCGTTTGATTTGGGCGAACAGCTTTGCGAGTGTCTTCTGGGGTTTGAGGATATCTGGGAGGAAAAGAACATTGAGCTGTGCACCGACATTGCGGAAGATGTCATCGTAAAATCAGACCGCTCCCTGTTATCCCTGGTATGGAACAACCTGTTTTCCAACGCCCTCAAATTTACCGCGGCGGGGGGCCGCGTCTCTGTCAGCCTGAGGGCGGATGGGGCGCTTGCCGTCGTGCAGATCAGCGACACCGGCTGCGGCATCAGCCCGGACGTGGGGGCGCACATCTTTGAGAAGTTTTATCAGGGGGACACGTCCCACGCCGCACAGGGAAACGGGCTGGGCCTCGCCCTGGTCAAGCGGGTGATGGACATTGTAGACGGCGGTATATCGGTCAGCAGCGAGGTCGGCAGGGGCAGCATTTTTACGGTGACGGTCAGGAGCGCGGAGAATGGAGCTGGCTAAGAAAATTCTGAAACGGGTATTTTTCCCGCCGCTCCCTCTCACTGTCTTCATCGCTGTACCGGCCTTTGCCGCGGTGTTTTATGTGCTGGCAAAGGAAATTGGCGGTCCGCCGGCCTATTTGTCTTATCTCGCCTCCGCCTATGCGCTGACGATATTGGTGCTGGGGCTTCCGGGCGCTGTTCGCTCCGCCCGCCGCTGGACGGATTGTCACCCTTTGGCAAAAAAAATACGGAGCATCCCCCTGAGCCGCCGCTATGTCGAGGATATAACCTTCCGTACAGAGGTATCTTTGGGCGTCGGATTTGCCGTCAATCTGCTGTATATCGCAATGAAACTGGTATCCGGCATCTATTACCGCTCAGCCTGGTTGATTGCCCTTGCGGTGTATTATACGCTGCTTGCCGTTATGCGCTTTCTGCTGCTCTGCCGCAAAAGATGGCCGGAGGGCAGAGCCCGTCAGGAATTGGAGCTGCGCCGGTATCGCCTTTGCGGCTGTGTACTGCTGCTGATGAACCTGGCCCTCAGCGGAATTGTCGTTTTCATGGTGCGGTACGACAGGGGCTATCAATATCCGGGAACGCTGATTTACGCCATGGCGGCGTACTCCTTTTATGCCGTTATCAGCGCCGCAGTCAACGTAATCAAATTTCGCAGGTACGAAAGTCCCATACTCTCAGCGGCAAAGGCGATCAGCCTTGTGGCGGCATTGGTCTCAATCCTCTCCCTGGAAACCGCCATGCTGGCGCAGTTTGGGAGCGGGGACGACCCGCTGTTCCGAAAAGCCATGACGGGGGCCACGGGAGGCGGCGTCTGCGTCATGGTATTGGGAACGGCACTGTTTATGATTGTGAAGGCGTCCAGGCAGCTCAGGCAAAGCACTACCCAGAACACTTGAAAGGACAAAACAGGATGGAAGAAAAACGGGAAACCTTTATCTACACCTACTCCGCCGCCCAGCAGGAGGAGATTAAACGCATCCGGGAAAAATACGCCCCTCCGACCCGGGAGGAGGATAAAATGGAGCGGCTGCGGAAGCTGGACAAGGATGTGACAAAGCCCGGTTTGATCGCGGCCCTGGTTGTTGGCATCGTCAGCACATTGGTCATGGGGTTTGGAATGTGCTGTACGATGGTATGGGGCGAGGGCCTTTTTGTTCCCGGCATTGTGATCGGCGTGATCGGCATCTTTGGCGTATGCGCCGCCTGTCCGCTGTATATCCGTGTGACAAGACGGCAGCGGGAGAAGCTGGCTCCCGAAATTATGCGATTAACGGATGAGCTGATGAAATAAGTCTCTGTGCGCAAACCGGACATTTCCCGCTTGGGGGTGTCCGGTTTCATCGTCTCCAATGGCCAAGGCCTTTTCTTACCGGGAGCCTGCCTCACGATCATCACAGCCGGCCCGCATTTTTGCAGCGGCCTCCACGTGAAATCCTCACAAAATCCTGCTTTTTTTCTCACACTTTTCTCACAAATGAACAGTAGAGTGTGACCTGCGAAATTCAAAAGGGCGCATGAAAACTCCATAATCAAGCAGAAAGGATTTTGATTTTGATGATGAAACGGAAATTCTATGCCCTGCTCCTGGCAGGAGCGATGATGCTGTCCCTGGCCGCCTGCGGGTCGAATTCTGCAAGTCCGTCCAGCAGCGAAACGGACGACGGCGCCGGTATTTCCCAGGCCCCCGTCACAGCACCGGACACAGCCCCCGCACAGACCGGCACAGCTGTCACGGCCGGCGGCCGGACCATCAGGCTGACCCTGGAGGGGGATGCGGGAACCCGGGAGATCACCGCCGCGTTGATGGATACTCCCGCCGCAGCGGAGTTCGCCGGACATTTCCCCTTCACCGTGGAGATGCACGAACACCTGGACCGGCAGAAAGAGGTCTATCTGGACTTCTCCCTCAGCGAGGAGAGCCAGACCAACAGCGTCCATGAGTATGAGATCGGCGATATTGTCTACTGGCATCCCGGTCCCACGATGGGCATCTTTCACGCCCACGATGGCCGCTCCATCAGCGCCGGCGTGGAAGTTCTGGCCAAGCTGGACGAGGGGGGCGTTGAGGCGATTGCCTCCTACGCCGACCTTGTGAGCGTGACCTTCGAGATGGCGGAAAGCGGAAACAGCGTCCCCGCCGGAGCGCAGCTGGAGATCGCTCTGTCCGGCGCGGAGGGTGACCACACAATCACCGCCGCTCTGCTGGATACCCCCGCCGCCGCGGAATTTGCCGCTCACCTTCCGCTGTCCTTTCACATGACGGACTACGCCAATCGGGAAAAACACGCCCACATGGACTTCTCCATTGACGATTCCCTGCTGGAGAACATCACAGTGGACTATGCAATTGGGGACATTATCTACTATCCCCCCGGCCCCACCTACGCCATATATTACGACCACGACGGCCGCACCATCGCCGCAGGGATGGAGGTTATCGCCCGGATGGATCAGGCGGGGATTGATGCGCTGGGATCTTATGCCAACGATGTGGATGTAACGGTCTCCCTCGTCAGCTGAGCGGATCGATGTACCCATCGTTTTCCGAGAAATTCCTCAATATTCATCAGTTTGCCTCTGCGGAGCAGTCCAGATAAGCAGCAGGTTCTGTCTTGAAACGCTCCGCGGAATCAAAGCTCTGCGGGCAGAACAGCTCTGATTTGAGAAGCTCTCAATTACAACGTTATCCGGACAATGGCCTCTCCGGATCATACTCTGCCGGATTTTCGGCGTCGACGGTTATTTGCGGCGGGCCGCGCCGTCCACGGCGCGGATGCCCTTTCCGCGCTGCGGAACCGGCCGCAGGTCCCGCCGGAACCGCCTCGTCCTTTGAGTCGGACTTCCCTGGGCAGGAGCTCTTATCCAAAGTCGAATTCGCTTTGGCCGAACTCAAATAACGGAAATCGGATAGAGGGCGGAGAAAGCGAAAACTCCGGCGGGAAATTTGATCCCGCCGGAGTTTTCGCTTTGCAGCGCCGGAATAGCGAATACGATATATCCGTGCTTTTTGACGGTATCCGGATCTGCTCAATCCATCATCATCCGCCGGAGCTCCCCTCCCTGTTCAGCGCTTTCGCTCCGGTCTGCCGGAGTTACAGTCCGAACAGTTCCGCGTAACGCATGATGATGACGGCCACCTGCGCGCGGGTCGCGCTGCCCTGAGGCTCCAGCGTTGTGGGTGTGACGCCCTTGATCAGGCCGGCGCCAACGGCCCAGGACATGGCGTCGACCGCGTAGCCGCTGACGCGGTTCGCGTCGGCGTAGCCCCGCAGGTCCGCGCCTGTACCGCGCAGCTTGCCCGCAAGGACGGCGTAGCGGTAGATGATGGTTATCAGCTGCTCACGGGTGATGTTGTTGTCCAGGCCGGTCCCATCGGACAGGCCGTTGGCCACAGCCCAGGCGGCGCCTTTCTCGTGCCATGTGGCTCCGCCCACGGTATCCACGTCCGCGTAGCGGGCCAGCACCGTGACCAGCATTCCGCGGGTCATCTTGGCGTTGGGAGAGAACGCGTTGACTCCGGTGCCGTAGAACAGCCCGCGGGCGGACACGAAATTCACCGCGTCGGCGGCCCAATGGCCCCTGGTGTCCGCAAAGGACATGCTGTTGTCCAGAATTTTAATGGTATCGCCGCTGTTCACCCGGATGGCGATGCCGTCCCGGGTGGGGATCGTATTCCGAATGATCCGCTCTGTGCCGTCGGATTCCATCAGGACCGCCACAATCCCGGCGCTCTTGCCGGCCAGGGGAATGTCCACCTTCACCCCTTTGACGCCGGAGGCGTTTATGGTCACAGTGGGCGCCCTGCCAATGTTCTGGGACGCGTAGACGCCCTGAATGGGCAGGGTCACCGCACCGCCTCCGTTCGCCGCCTTGCCGGCCACAGAGGCGGGCAGCCGGACGGTGGCCGTCGTCTGGCCGGAGGGGGCTATGACCGTGACGCCGCTGCTGCCATCCTTATTCTGCACGGTAGTGACCACGGTGCCGTCCTTTTTGGTCTCAACCGTGACCTTGCCGCCGTCCTGGGTGACGGTGGTGGTGCGGTCGACAGTGGGGTTATTGTCGAAGCCGCCGCCGCCTCCGCCGCCGCTGTTTCCGCCTCCATTGCTTCCGCCGCTGCCGCCGGACGCCTTGGGTATGCCGGCGGCCGTGCCCGGCTCGCTGTAGTCCATTTTGTTGAAGGCCTCCACGCTGACGTCGTATTGCGTGCTGTTGGTCAGGCCCTCCAGGGTATACGAAACCACGTTTGCGGCCAGGGTAACATCCAGAATGGTAATCGGCGTATCGCCCGTTGTGACCGTAAGCTTGTAGCCGGTAATCGGCGCGCCGCCGTCGTCGGGAGCGGTCCAGCTGACAGTGAGCCTCCCGTCGCCCGCCGTGACCGAGACGCCGGGCTTGCCGGGCGCGACGGCCGGGATCGCCGTGCCCTCGGAAACCAGCTCGCCGGTGCAGCCGTCCGCTGTCACTTTCACGCTGATGGTCCTGCCCCGGTCCGCGGCGGCGACCGTGTACTCGGCGCCGGCCGCGCCGGAGATGGGCCGGCCGTCCCGCAGCCAGGCGTAGGCAAACGTTTTGCCCTCCTCGAGCGCCGGGCCGCCGGTGACGCTGGCGGTCAGCCTGCTGCCGACAGAATCTCCCGTGCCGGCAATCGATACCTTGCCAGCAAGCGGAATCCTGCCCACCTCGATCTTGGCGGACTCAATGCTCCCGGCGTAGTTATCGTTGGGCGTAAACACGGCGATAATCTCCCTGTCGCCCTCCGCGACGGTGTAGACAGCGCTATTGGCGTCTGTTCTGACCGTTCCGTTGACCTTCCACGACCAGGCGCCGCCGATCTTCGCGGCGTCGGGGGTCACGCGGACAGCGGCGGTCAGCGTGGTGTTGGCCGCGATCCTGCCGTCCGCATCGGTATTGGTCGCCGTGATGGTCACGGCTCCGGCAACCGGGAACTTCGCCACGGTCACACCGTTGCTGACCCCGGATTCATCGCTGTAGTTGCCGTCCGCCTTGGCCCTTGCCGCAGCGGTAATGACCTTGTTGGAGTCCTCGGGCTCGACCTCGTAGCTGGCGGCCGTGCAGCCGGCGGCCTCGGCGCCGCCCACCGTCCAGGTCCACTCCAGCTCAGCGGCGTCCACGTCGGCCAGAGAGGCACTGAGCACCTGGCCGACGGCGGCGCTGCCGCTGACAACCGGCAGCTGAGCTTCGGTCAACGCCAGCTTCCCGATCACAAATCCCACAGTTTTTGTGCCGGTGTAATTGCCCACACCTGTGAAAGTAACCTTGGCAGTCCCGGCGTTGGTGTTATCGCTGTACTCCACCGTGTAATCCGTGTTCTTTCCCAGCACCGTCGCGCCGTCCTTTACGGCATACTCCGGCGTCTGGGGCCGCTTGTTGTAAATCAGGCGCATGTTCTCCGGCGGAGTGAAAGCAAAGCCGTCCATGCTTTTGGCCTTAATCTCAAACCCCTTCAACGCAGACGCGCCAGAGTGGGTCCGGCTGTTGAGAACGGCCTGCACCTGATAAGCCCCCACGTCCGTGGGCTGCTGATCCAGCCTGGTGGTTCCATCGGCTTTGTAGTAGACGTAATCCCACTGAAATGTGCCGGTCTCATCAACGCCCCCGCCGTCTTTCTCCGTCTGCTTCGGCGTGCCGAGTTCCAGCTTCTCTCCATAGGTAATCGGACTGGCAGGACCGCTCCACGTCACATCCACCGGAATCTTAGGCGTGATGGTCAATTCAAACGTCGGAGGCGCGCCTTTGACCGTGGCCCAGGCGAGGGGGGTATAGGCGGGGGTCAGATTGACCTTCACTTCCCTGTTGGCGCTGGCGGCGCTTTCGGCCTTACTCTTGAGGGCGGCCAGCGTAAGAGCCCTGCCGTCCATCCTCCAGCCGGTGATGCCGCAGCCGGTCTGCCGGTCTGTCTCTTTGAATTTGTCCTTGGGATCCTGCTCTTCGACCTCCTCCGCGGGTTCGTTTTGGAAAACCAGCTCTGACGGCAGGCCCAGGGCGGTTTTCCAGTTTTGCTCCGTCAGGGCCCTGATATCCTCCGCCTTCACGGTTTTCCCGCTGCCGCCGGCGAGCTGAAACGGCTTGGAATTGACGGGGATCACCCGGACATACGCCCTGGGGCTTTCTCCGTTTGCCGGACTGAGAGCGGCTGTGTAGGAGTACCATACGTTCTCCTCGTAGCCCTTGGGCTCGAAAACCGCGTTGTTGTCCGCGCGCCAGGCGGCCGTGTAGGTCTTTCCGCCAACCGTATAGCTTCCCTTTCTCGTTTTTACAAGATTTAACAGCGATTCTCCCCTCTGATTATGCTGGCTGTTGGCGAAAATGGTTATGAAATATCCATTTTTCAAGTAGTGCTCATCCGTATCGTCATCGCCGCCCCCCGGTTCGTTGATCCTGAACTCGGGGACAGAAACTCTCACCTGATACTTCGTGCCGTTGTCGGCGGTAAACCAGACATCGACGGACCAATCCGTATACGTGTCGGGCCCTGTCAGCTCCTGATCGGGGTTCACCAGGGCGAACTCGCCCGCGGCCGGGACGTTGTTTACGGTGGCCGTGCAGCCGCTGAGGTCGACGATGCGGGACAGGACTGTGCCGGATGGGAATACGGCTTTATCGCCCTTGAGCTGCGCGCCGGTGACCACGACATGATCGTTGTAGACGGTCACGCTGACGTTCACCGTCTCATAGTTGTCGGACGTAAGAACAAGGGTGAACGTCTGCGTACTGCCGTTGGGCGCGTCATTTTTTGACTTCAGCGTAAATTCCGCCGCGCCGGCCGGGGCGGTGCATGATTCAATCAGACCGCCGCCGGGGTCCATGGCGGGCGCCGTCTTGATCTTCGCGCCCTTGGCCATGTTGCTGTTAATAAACGTCTCATCTATCTTGATCGTTTTTGTCTCGCCGTTGGGCACGGAGATGTACGCCTCGTCGGCGGCGCTGGCGGCCTTGGCGATGGTGAACGCGGCTTTGACCTGTGCTTCACCGGTATACTCCTGATCCGTACTGGTGAACGTCACCAGCAAAGTATAGTCTTTATACTCGCCGGAATTAAAAATTGTCTCCGCTTCCTTCAGGGCAAACGTACCCGGAATCTCCACGCCGCCCACCGCGGCGGAACCGCCCTCCAACACAAGAATGTTCTTCAAGGGAGTGCCGTATGGGGGCGGAGCGCCAACTCCTCCGCCTCTCACGCTCGCTTTTGGCGGGGTAATAACCAGCTCTCCCACCTGGATCGTGACAAAAACGGTGACGTCCAGATCGTAGTTGTCGGAGGTCAGCGGAAGCAAAAACTGATCCGATGCGTTTTCCAACGTCGGCCTCGCGGTCACAGTGAAGCTGGAGTCGCCAGCCGCACCTGTGACTGTAACAAGCCCCTTGCCTCTGGTCAGTTCGAGCTTTTCCCTGAGCTTGGGGCCTGAATATATTTGAGTATTAACCAAGCTGTACAGGCTGAACCATTCCCTCTCGTTGGAAACCACGGTCATCCCGGCCTCGGCGGCGGCTTTGGCCTTGTTGATAATCAGGCGGCCGGCCTCGATATTATCCGCGTAGGCGAAATTCTCCCCCTCCTCGAAAGAGACATACACCACATACTCGCCCGCGTTCACGGGCACTTTCGTGTCGGCGTACCCGGCGTAGCTGCCGTACCACTTGCCGTAGGTGACCGTGTACGCGCCCAGGCCCTCGCTTCTTGGCGTAACGGCGGCCGCGTGGGGCTGCCCGTCATAGGTGTGGCTTGGGATATCCACAGTGAAATCGGTGCCCAGCGCGGGTGCGGATTTGCCGCTGGTAATTTCGGCCCTCGTAAACTCATAAGTGGGATCGATCGTGTAGTTGTTCACGTCGTAGCCGAACAGCGTAATGTTGGACAGGGTCACGGTCTTGTTCCTGCCGACCTCGGGGTCAGTATATGGACCCACGGTCACTTTATCGTTGTCAACGAAGATGTTGTCATTTCCTGTTCTGTCCGTCATATCCAGTTTGCCCGACTTCGTACCGGGGCTGGTCGTGCCGTCATACTGTTTCGTCACTGAAAAATTTGTGTCATTGACGCCCACTTTTTTGGGGGTAATATTGGCGTAGGCCCATCTCTGGCTGTTTGAGACGTCAATTTTGTAGTTGGGGGCGTCCTTGCCGGTCAGACTATAGGTGCCGTATTGGATTGTAACATACTTATGTTCGCCGACATTTTTGTCATCAAATTTGGCATCGACGGAAACCTCCAGCGTGTCCCCGTCCTCCTTGTCGTTGATGACGGCGCTTTTCATTTCGGCGGACAGGTAGCCGTCGTATACCTTGTCCTTGATGGTGATGTCAGAGATGGTGACGGGTTTGGGGTTGATGGTGAACGACGTGGTGGAGGTGCTTTTCCCGCTGTAGGTGTCGTGAATCAGCGTGGCGATTACCTTATATTCGCCCGCCTGGGTGGGCGGGGTTTCGCTGTCGTACGATGAGCCGCCGTAATAGGCGTTGATATGGTATCTGCCTGTATACCGGTACTCGAACCGGGCGTCCGTCAACAGCACACCGTTGACCGTCGCCGCCGCTGTCGGTTCCCCCAGCACACTGCCATAAGTGATATCAGCGGGCGGCGTGACCGTGATTTCCGCCGGACTGCCCTCGCCGACGGTCAGGGTAAACTGAGGCTTTTCCTCCAGCGTGGCCCAGACGGGGACGGCGTTTTCGCCGCCTGTGGCGTAGACGGGGGTCAGTTTGAGGTCCTGATATCCGCTGCTGCCGGCGGCGGCCCTGAGAGTCTCGACAGTGAGGTCCTCGCCGCCTATTTTCCAGCCGGTGATCCTGTACTGACCGTCCTCCTGGTGAAACTCCCCGGCAACCTTGTCCGGATCAAATCCCCCCTGCCCTTCGCGATAAGGGGCATAGGTGACGTCGACCGTCTCGGGCAGACCCAAGTCGTCGATTTGAAAAGTATCCTTTCGGATGATCTCCCTGTCCACGGTCTTGTAGGTTGTTTCGAAAGTCTGGGCGGCCATGACGGCGACTACCAGAAAGTCTTTACTGCGCCATCCACTCGTAAATTGGAACGTGTACCCGGGAGGGGGAGCGGCAGTCGTAGAAAAGGAGGCCGGGTAATAATATTGGGCTCCGCCATGCAGCCATCCCTGGAAACCCTGGGGATTGAATGGCTTAGGGCCGCCGCCCTGATATTCGGGGTCGCCCCATGCGGCGGTTATCGGGACTGTCACCGTGCTGCCGTTATGTGTGTAAGTGCCTGTAAAAGTGTATGAACCTACGACATAGTTTTTCAGCGATTCCGCGCTCGCATTGGCCGGATTGTTGGCGAAAATATTTTTTAGGTTGCCGCTGCTGGTCACATTCACCGTAATTGGGGTATCGGCGGACGCGGGCGCCTCGTCAGGGCTTTGCGGGACGAAATCCTCCTCCGCCGCCGCGGGCGCCACGGCCAGAGAGCACACCATCACCAACGCCAGCAGCAGTGATATCAGTCTCTTCGTACCAAGTCTCATTTCCATCGCTCCTTTTTAAGGCTGTGCGTTTTCATCCGGCGTGATGGTCAACGCAAACGTCGGAGTGTCGGTGATGGTGGCCCAGGCGGGGACGGCGTTGTCACCGTCCGCGGCGTAGACGGGGGTCAGCGGGATTTTTACATCCCCGCTCACGGCGCCGGCGGCCTTGGCCTTCAGAGCCGCGAGGGTGAGATCCTCGCCGTCCAGCCGCCAGCCGGCGATGTCATACACGCCGTCGGGCGTCGGGACGTACTCATCCGACCACGCGGGCCGCTCCACCGGCTCGTAGTGGACGGCGGCCGTCTCGGGCAGGCCCAGAGCGGTCTTCCAGTCTTCCTCCGTCAGGGCTGCGACAGCGGCCGCGCTCACGATCTTCAGGCTGTCCCCGTCCAGCTCCGCGGCGGCGATGACGGGGACCACCCTGACGTACGCCTTGGGCTGGACGCCGCCGGCCGACAGGTTTTTCACGTTGACCCTCCAGGAGGACAGGGCGGCGGTATAGGCATACCAGTCGTACCAGATCACCTCTCCCGCCTGATGCGGCCTCTGGCCCCGGGGCTCAAAGGGCGGGCTGCCGCTGTCCGCGCTCCAGGCGGCGTCCAGTGTGATCCTCCTGCTGCCCCGGGAGACTGTGAAGGTCTCCTTTCTGTCCTGGACAAGCTCTCTGAGTTTCTCCGCGCTTACGTTATACGGGCTGTTGGCATAGGTTGTGATCCAGTAGCCGTCCCGGATGAACGCCTCGTCCCAGCCCAGGAACGTCACGCTGGCCGGCTGGATGGTGAATTCGGCGGGGACCGTCTTCGTATACTCCTGGCCGCCGCTGACAAACCGGAGCGCGATTCCCGTACTCTCCCCGACGCCATAGCACTTCTCAGGCTCCATCAGGGCAAACGTGCCCGGGGCGCTCTGGCCGTTCAGCGCGGCGGCGCAGCCCGTCAGGTCGACCATATCTTTCAGGGCGGTGCCGTATGCAAAGGCGCCCGGCGCCCTGACCTTCAGGCCGGTGATTTCCAGGTCGTCCGCCGCGGCGGACGCGGCGGCGGTAACGATGGCGGTCAGCTCCTGATAGTTGTCGGACGCGAGGGTGAACCGGAAGCTCTGGGATTTGCCGTCCTGCGCCGCCTTTATATTCAGCGTAAAAGCGGCGCTGTCGGCCGCGGCCGTAACCGATTCAAGAACCTCGCCGTCGGCGATCCTGGGCTCCTGCTTGATGGCCGCGCCCTTCATCATGCTGGAGTACAGGCCCAGTTCGCCGATGGAAACCGTCCGGGTCCCGCCGGCGGCAGGTACGGCGATGGTTCTCTTTACGGTGCCGCCGGCGGCCTTGCGGATGGTAAACGGCGCGGAGGTGCCTTCGCCGCTGTGGGTTCCGCTGTTCAGGACGGCAGTCACCTGGTATTTGCCCGCGCCCAGGGGCTTCTCCCCGCTGTCGTAATCGGTCCCGTCCACGCCCACATATCTATAGGTGAAAACGGCCTCGCGATCCACGCCGTCCCCTGTGTCCTTCTGCTCCGCGGAGGGGTCCCCCGGTATCTGGCCAAAGGTGATGTCCTTGGGCGGCGTAACGGTGACGCCCACCTCTTTGAGGGATCCGCCCAGAACCGGCGAGGCTTCCACAGCGGCCGCCGCCGGAGGGATTCCTCCGCCGACCGCGGACACGGGCGCCGCGGCAAACGAAGATACCGCCGCCAACGCCGTCAGCAATGATATCAGGCCCTTTACGCCATGTCTCATTTTACTCGTCCCTCTTTCCCTCTCAGCATTTAGAACCTGTATTCACAACCGTTGAATACCGGCGGCGATTCATCCGGCTTCTGTTTCACCGCCGCCTCAGCACATCAAAAAGCTGTCCAGCTTCTCCATCCGGCGGCGCAGCAGCACGAAAGAGACAAGCCAGCCTACAAGACCGCCCAGCAGCAGGGGCAGGGGCAGCAAATAATAGACGCCGCCCAGGGCCGCCGCCGCCGCAGTGAGGACCGCTATCACCAGAAAGACAAAGGCGCTGATGCACGCGCTTCTGTAATCCGAGAAATAGTAGAATACAACAATCGTGAAGTACATGCAGAACACGGTGCACAGCCCCAGGCTCAGCATGACAAACATGTGCAGCATGTTGATGCTGGCGTCCAGATAGGGAAAGAACACGCTGATCAGGCAGACCAGCACCACCGTGATGATCAGTTGGACCTCATACACAAAGAAGAGCTCCCGCAAAATCACCCTGGTCATGACGCCCCGCTCTTTCTGGAGCAGGTAGAGCGTGCCGTTGTTCAGCGCGGAGACATACGAGGTGTATTTTTCATAAAAGGCCGTCTCCACCTTTACCACAAAGATGACCAGTGCCGGGATGTTCACCGCAAAGGCCAGAAACATGGCCATGTCGTAGCTCGGAACAGAGCGAAAGATGCAGACCTGTTCCCATATATCGGAGAAAAACCAGTAGATGACTGTGGGAGAGTAGAGCCCCAATATGTAGAGCACACCGCCGACGGCCAGCATGGGATACTGACGGAAATAGGCGAGGAACGCGAAATGCCGGCCCCGCGGCGCCCCAAAGGCTCTTACGCACTGGAATATCAGCGCGCATACGATCAGGAAAAAGCAGGCGGTGAGAGCCATGCAGGCCGCGGTCACTCTGTCAACGCCCAGCCATCTTTCAAAGAGGAACACGCCCACTGCCAGCACCAGCCCCAGAAAAAAGCTGAACGTAAGCTCCCTGTGGTACTTCAGGGCCGAGGCATAGGTCATCAGATTATAGGCGTTTGCCGCCAGCACGCCCAGGAGATAATAGCTTACCAGAAAGGTCATGGAGACCTCATAGGAGGAATTATACGCGCCTGCGCACAGCAGGAACATGACCGTGCCGGAGATGGCGGTGGAGAGCGCCAGCACGCCGAAAGCGGAGGGGAAAATCTCCGACTCCCTGTTCAGATAAATACAGTCGGCAATGTAGCGCGATACGGGGGCGGAAAAAATGGCGGAGTTCACCAGGGCGGATAAAAAAGCGCACGTGGTGGAGGAGATAAAAAAACGGCTCTCCAGCAGCGTGAGGCCCGACCGGCTCAGCAGAATGTTCAGAATCAGCATCAGCACCGCCGACAAAACCGTCGGGCCGATGGTGGTCATGGTGGCGTAGATGGTTCCCCACACATTGGACGCCAGCGTCTTCCTGCCGTAGATCTTTTTCAGCTCAAATCCGATTCCTGCCATGGCCCTCCTCCTTCAAGCGGTTGTAGATATCGCGGTACGCGTTCAGCATCTCCTGCCGGCTGTAGTACGCCTCCACCCGCTTTCTGCCGGCCTGCCCCATGCGCCTCATCAGCTCCGGATTCCGGATCAGACGGAGGATCGCTTGGGCCATGGCCTCACTGTTCATCACCGGCACCACCAGTCCGGCGGTGCCGAACCTGTCATCCTCCCGCTCGCCCTCCAGCAGGGCCCTGCAGTTGCCGACATTGGTGGTCACAAAGGGGATCCCCGCCGCCATGCCCTCCAGAAGCGCCAGCGGCTGGCCCTCGCTGATACTGGACAGGAGCAGCAGATCCACCTCCGGCAGATGCTCCTTGATATTCACCAGTCCCAGAAATTCCACGTCTTTCGTCCCCAGCTCCGCCAAAAACTCGACGCACTCCTGGTAATACACCGGGTCCTCCTCGCAGTTGCCCATGATCTTCAGCCGGGCCTCCGGCACCGCCCGCTTCACGATGTCAAAGGCCAGAAGCATGGTCTTCACATCCTTGATGGGCACCACCCGCAAGATCGTCCCCAGGGTCACGGGGCCGCCCTCCTTCTTGTTCAGGCAGGCGTCGAAATCCCCGGCGTTCACGCCGTTGGGGATCACGGCGATCTTCTCCGGCGGGCATTTCAGCTCGATCTGGAGGGCGCGGTTGGCCTCAAACAGCGTCGTGACCACGCTGGACTGCTGATAGGCGGTGAAGGAGAGCTTCTTGAAAAACTCGATCCAGGGCTCCTTAAACTCCCCCACCACCCAATTCGAGCGGATGATGTCCTCCTCCCGCTCCCTGGTATAGATGCCGTGCTCCGACAGCACCAGCGGAACCCCCTCGGTATAGGAGGCGCAGCTGCCCAGGATGCCCGCGTAGCCGGCGGAGATGGCGTGGTAGACGTCCGCCTTCGGGATCTCCTGGGAGAGAATATACATCAGCGGGAAATAGATCCCCCTGAAATTCCAGAGGAACTGCAGGAATACCTTCCTGGACTTCATCCTGCGGTACTCCTCCACGCAGATGTCGAAGAAAGATTCGCTCATCAAAAGGTCGCACAGATGCTGGCGGTGCTGTCTGGCCAGCTCCAGCACGCCGGTCCAGTTGATGGTGTCCATGCTGCCGATCAGCAGCCCCTTCAGGGTCTCCTTCTCCGCCCTGGTCAGATGGACCTTATAGCCGGTCTTTTTGAATACCACGTCCCCCAGGTACAGCGTCCGGATCTCCTTGATGTTGTCCGGTACGCGGCACCTGTACTCCGGCATCTCCTCCCTGGTGGTGGCGATGGCCCATACCACGAATTCCACATCCTGAAACTGGCTGCACAGCATCTGCACCCAGCTGGAGACGCCTCCCGGGACATAGGGGTAGCTCCCCTCACAGATCAGGCATACCCGCATGTTATCTCGCCTCCTCCAGCGTAAGCGTCCCGTGGTCCTCCTGCATACGCAGCAGGTAGTAGCCCTCCCCCAGATCCAGATACGTCAGCCCCTTGGCCTCCACAACGCGCTCACCGGTGTGGAAAAAGAACGCCTGCCCTTTCACGGCGCCGCCGCAGTCCAGCTCCAACCGGCTGCCGCGCCTGGTCCAGCCGTAATTCATCTCCTGATAGCTTCTCACATCGCCCTCGGTCTGGGACAGCGTCCTGGGCTCCAGCCAGAACGCGCGGGACAGAATCTCCGACTCAAAATACCCCACCTGCAGCTTGTTCTCATCCCAGGCGGCGGGGTCGTCCTCCGTGGTAATCAGGGATCGGACGTCAAAGACATGGGAGACCAGGCCATAGGCCCCCAGGACGGAGTAGATGGCAAAGAGGTTGCCGTCATCCATGGTGTTCCCCCGGGTTGCCGCGGGAAACACGGTGCGGCCCTCCTCCCAGGACAGCCGGGTGGTCCGGCTGTCCAGCATTCCCCGGACCACCCGGATCTCCGCGCCGGGGATCTCCAGCATCTCCGGGGAGAAATTATCCGTCTCCATGGTCAGGCCCTGAACGGTATAGCCGGTGAAGAGCCCGGAGAAACGGTCGATAAAGTCCCGGTTGAGAACGAGCTTCCCATCCTCCTGGCAGTTGACGGCGTAAGTCAGCTCCCCGCCGAATTTCAGCGCCGACTTGCAGATGGTGGTGAGAATCGCGTCGTTCCCCGTCTCAAAGTGCTCCGCAGAGGAGGCCGCCGCCAGGATGCTGGAGGTATAGGGGGTATCGGAGCGGAGGGAGGTTCCCTGGAAAGCGGGCCACATCACGTCCCGGACGAAGCCCTCCGCGGAGTAGCCGTACACCCGTCTGCAGAGCTCCTCGTCCTCAGCCGTAATCATGGGGAAGTTTTCCAGAAACACGGCCTTTACCCCCAGGATTGGATAGAGGAAGTCCGGCAGCAGCGCGGTGATGGCCCCGGTCAAAAGCCCCGCGCAGCGCACGTCGGCCAGGAAAGTCCCGTTGATCACGCAGACGCTTCCCCTCCCCCAGGCGTGTGTATAGAGGATGGGGATGTCCTCGTCTCCCACGACCCGCACATAGACCTCCGCCCTTTCGCTGACTTTCATTCGGGCGGAACCGCTGGCGCCGTCACACCAGGCCTTCTCCGGCTGGAGGGGCAGCAGGGGCTTTTCAAAGAGCATGTAGTGAAAATCGCCCCCCGGGTTCATCTCCTGGACACCGAAGACCGGCCACAGAACGGATTCCCCCTCCGCCAGGCCCGCCGCCAGAATGACCCGGCCGCCTCCGGAGACAAACTGCATCAGCTCCTCCGCCTCCGCCCAGCGGCTGGGGGAATCGCCGCAGAAGATCACCAGGTCCCGCTCCTCCGCCTGCGCCGCGTCCAGCCGGCCCTCCCCGGCCACCGTGAGCTGGAGGTCCTGACAGAGCTGAAGGACATTGCCGTAGACCGCCCCGCAGCGCGCATCCTCCGGATCCCCCAGAATCCAGACCCGGGGCGTATCTCCCCTGTCCACCTGCCTCGCCGCCATGAACTCCCGCTCCAGGGCCGGGCCGCTCACGGATTGAACACCGGCAGGCCTGCTCTCATAGATGTTGTATATGAGAAAAATACCGCCCAGGCCGGCAATGATCAAAATAATGTGCAAAAACCGTTTGAAAGATATCATATTTTACTCCATGCATGAAACTGCCCATCCCCCGAAAGAGGAGATGCGCAGTCAGGTGTTCACTGCCGCTCCGGCGAGGCGGTTCCTCCAATAGCGCAGCTGCTCCAGCCCCTTGGGGGAGAGGCGGACCTGCTTGTTTTTGCACAGGTCGTCCAGGAGCTCCTCAAATTTCTGCCGCTCCCCCGTCCGGTAGAACAGCTTCAGCATACTCTGATAGGCCGCCTCGCTGCGCATCCGGTCCGCGTGTTCCCGCCAGAGGCGCTTCGCGTCGCCGCCGCGGCCGAGCTCAACAAGGGCGTTCAAATACTCCTCGTACTCCCGCGGGGAGACCTCGCTCTCCCCGGCGTCGATCTGCCTCTGCACCAGGTCGCACAGGCGCTTTTGATAGGCGCTCTGCTCCCTGGACGAGAGGATGCCGCTCCTCAGCATATCGATGAGGGCCTCGCAGGCGGTGTGGTACTTCTCCGGGTCGCCGGGATCCTGCGCGTAATCCCGGCGGCACTCCAGCCACCGCGTCTGATGGAGGCGGTAGATCTCCGTCTTCGCCACCGCCGCGTAATGGGCCGACTCCGAGTCCTCGTCCCGCTCCGCCGCAAGAAGCACCCTGTAATTCTCCGTCAGGTCCTTCTTCAGCTGCTTGAGCAGAAGCGCCCGTTTTTCCTCATTGCCGCTGATGGCCATGGCGTCCTCCACCGGCACCACGTTCAGCGCCTCCCGCACATCGGGATGCTCCGGCTGCAGGTCGACCTCAAAGGCATGGATCAGGATGGCCTCCCGGTCCACGCCCATCCGGTCCAAAAAGGCCTGGAGCACTCCCGGCAGAAAATAGATGAAAAACCCAAGCCACGGAAGAAAGAGGAAGTAGACCGCCATTCCGGCCCCCTCCCGACGGATCCGCTTGATGACGGCGTACAGCACCGCCAGGGCGGAATTCACCGCCAAAGCCCAAATCAGCATAGCTGCATCCCCGCTTTCTGTCCACGGGGGCGGGACGCCGCCGCCGGTTCCTCCAGGACTTGGCGCGCCTCCATGCCGCAGGTCAGGAGGCGGTCCCGCAGATACTCCAGGTTCTCAGGGCCGGTATTGTTCAGCAGGGCAAAGAGCTTTCCCTCCCCATCGGTCCCCAGGCAGTCCGCCACGCGGAGCGTCCGGCCGGCCATAGCCGCGGCCTCCGTCAGGGAGCCGAAATACACAAGCTCCACCACGCAGTATTCCGCCACGCACTTCTCCGCTTTCTCTCCGGCCAAAAGGACCCGCTTGCGGAATGCCTCCGGCCTCAGGATGTCCGTGCCCTCCACGTAGCGCTCCGCCCTGGACAGCTCCTCATACTGCAGCGCCTTTTCCATGGCGTCCCGCAGCAGCAGGGACATGGTCTTGAGCAGGTTTGTATGGTACAGCGTCTCGCACTCATAGGGCAGCGTCCTGATCAGGACCACTGCCGCGGGAACGTCCCGGCAGACGATGGGCAGCACGACGGCGGGCTCCCCGCTCCCAAGCGCTCCCTGATAGAGCTCTCCCCGCGCCACCGCGTGATAGATCCGGGGAAAGTCGGCGAGGTTCCATGACTTTCCGTCCATGACGGAGCTGTCGCCCAGGGCGCCCACCAGCCGCAGCCAGGGGCTTCCGGCCTGTCCCTGGTAGACGGCCACCGTATCCGTCCGGATCAGCTCGGAAATGACCTGCATGGTCTCCATAAGAATGCGGTCCGGCTCCTGGACCATCAGGCGGCTGACCAGGTCGTACAGCTTTGGAAAGCCCGTCTTGGACGTGAGAAGGCGCTCCTCATACTCGTTTTTGATCAGCACGTTCTCCTCGTTGACGGCCTTCAGATCCTCATACTCCTCCCTCAGCATCTCAAGGTCCAGGCGGACGCTCCAGGCGTCCTGCCGGAGGGTGTTGGTGGTATAGCTGACCAGGAGGCCCAGGGATATAAACTGCATAAACGCCACCACGGTGTCCGCGTAGGCGTAGAAAGTGGTCATCTCCAAAAGGCTCAGACCCTGGCCGTTCAGATAGGCGCCGCTGGCCAGCACCGCCGCCAGGGCGCTCTGGTAGATATTGTAAAATGCGGAGATGATAATGACGTAGACCATCAGCCAGTTGATCTGGGAGAACACGGTATTGGAGCCGCAGAGGGAGGTCAGGAGGAAAAACACCTCAAAGAGCACGAGGTTCTCCGCCATCTGGCGAATATCCGTGGGGATGGTCCGTTTTTTCCTGGTCCGGCCCTTGGCCTTGCCCTGCTCGTAGGTGATCTCGCCCTTTTTCAGCTGCTCCTCCAGGTTTCGGAAATCGCTCCAGCCCAGCTCCTGCCTGATGAGGCCGCTGTCCGCCAGGGTGACGCAGCCGGGCTCCTCCCACCGGACCTCCGGCTCCTGGAGCTCCTGACGCCAGCAGACCAGCTGGTACAGGCGCCTGGCGGAGATCTCGGCGCCTCCGCAGACGTTGTAAATATACTGCTCCCCGGCTTCCGCCGCCCGCTTGACGGCATCCACGAAGTCGGAGATATGAAGGGGCTGAAACACGCCCTCCGTCATGCGCCCCTCCGCCTGTACGGCGGCTGAAAAAATCCGGCTCAAAAAGTCGTTCCCGTCCTCTTTCGGCCGGTCGGTATAGAGCTGAGAGGCCCGGAGGATCACCGCGTCCATCCCGCGCTGTCTGTGGTAGATGTCCACAAGCTGTTCCTCTCGGATAAACCGAATCCCCCGCTCGCTGACAGCGGCGCACTCCGCGGACTCATTCGCCCTTCCCTCGGTGTTCCCGTACACCTCCGTGGAGGACAGCAGGAGGAACCTCACCTGGGGAAACGCGGCGGCAGTCCGCAGCGTCCTGGCCAGCAGGGCCACGTCCTCGTCCGACTCCTCCTCCCGGGCGCTGCCTATGTAGCTGTTTCCGGCAAATATCACGCAGTCCGGTGAGATGGAGCGCAAGAGCTTTCCAAAGGCCTCGCCCCTGCGGGGTCTGCGGTAAAAGCGGTGCAGGGAGACGCCTTTCGGCTTTTTCGGAAGCGCCTTGTCCGACAGGAGGTAGACATCGTTCCCCTCCTGCCCCATCCGCTCGGCCAGCGCTTCCGCCAAAGCGTCGGCCGCCCCAATATAGACAATTTTCATAAGTCATCATTCCTCCATATTCTTCTGATGCCTACAAAAACCTCCCGCCGCCGTTTTTCGCCGTTGACGGTTCGCTTGATAATACATTTCAGCTGCTCTCCTCCATACTCTCTTCCGCAAACTCCTCCAGGAATTTGTCGTGGTATTCCTCCTCGCCCCGTTTCCGGGCCTTGACCGCGTCCTCAAATTTCTCGTAACAGCCCAGATAGTACCGCCGGCCCTTGAAAAAGATCACGGCTTTCCACTTATTGGCGCGGGGGACCCACTCCACTCCGGTTACACCGCTGGTATTGTTGCTGCGGATCGTCTTGGAGCGGAGCAGCTCGACGCAGGTCCCGTCAACAAGCGTCACCTTCGGCTTACAGCCGCAGCTCGTCTGCCCGCTGCGCAGATGTGCGGTCATCACCGCAAGCTCTTTCCCGCAGTCGCATCGGCACAGCCAGGCGGTCATGGCGCCAATATTCTCCGCCGGCTCCAGAACGGTCAGCCGGCCGAACCGCTGGCCCGTCAGGTCCAGACGCTGCGCCCTGCTGTCCCTGCCGACAGGCGGGCAGACCTCCTCGAGCTTTGGCGGCGCCCTCCGCGGGGATCCTCCGGTATCGGCCGCCGAAAAGGAGGCGGCTAACGCCTCCTCCGCCCGACGCCGGGCCTTGGCCGCGTCTTCCAGTCTCTCAAAGCTGCCCAGGTATCGGCGCTTTCCCTGAAAGCAGATGGCCGCCCGCCACCGCTGCTTTTTCTCCATCCAGTCCACGCCCGGGACGCCGCTGGTGTTGTTGCACCGCACGGTTGCGGACACCAGTCCCCGCTTCGGCCTAACACAGCCGCAGCTGACCGTGCGCCCGCTGCGCAGATCCCGGGTCTTTACCACCGTCTCCCGCCCGCAGCCGCACCGGCACAGCCAGGCGGTGCGGCCGTCCACGTTTTCCGCCGGGCTCAGCACCGTCAGCTCTCCATACCGCTGGCCGGTCAGGTCCAGCTTCTTCCGGCTGTGGCCGCCGGCTCTCCCACCCGTGTTTTTCGTCCGGCCGGAGACCGCCCGGGGGTGAGCCGCGGGCTGGGCGGGCAGAATATTTTGTTCCACTATGCTGACACCTCCTGGCTTTCATAAGGAGCACCGAATGAATCTGGCTCTCCGCGGCTTTGACGGCGGCTCACAAAGTGTAGGTTGCGGGCCATTTTTCTATTGCAAAAAATAAGGACTTGTGTTAAGATTCTTCTTGTTGAAATAGACAAGAGCAAGGCGCGCCGCAATTGAAAACGGCATCGCCTTGCTCAAAACCGCGGCTCATTTTACGCGGACCGCAACCCACGCTTTACGGCCCGCAAGCCACGCTTTATTATCCAAATTTATTCTCCGCGCCGCCGCTGGCGGTTGGAGTCTTTTCCTCCCTGCTCGTCCGGAACGATCCGCCTGTCCGCTGCGGCAAACGCCCGCATGGCGGTCATCTGCCGATTCTCATTTTGCTCTTTGGCGGAAACCCGAACATATCCGCATTCCAAGTGTTCTTTCTTTTTCTGACAGCTTTACTTGAAACCGTCTCAGCGGAAGCAAAGGCGGCTGCCTCCCTCAGTGGGAGACAGCCGCCTTGTGTATTGGGGGGTGGACTTTCGGATCATGTTCTCGCCCCTTTCCGGCAGCGCAGCACACCAGAGCCGCGGGCAAAATCCGGAAGACAGCGGGGCGGCATTGAGCTGAGCCGCAGGGCCTGGGCATCCGTGCTGGAACGCCAGCCGGGGATCTCACGGGAGAGTCACGGCCAAAGAAGCTCTGGACATGAGCTTCCGCAGAACCCGGTCCCTCAGCAAAGGGGCGCGCCCTCCCAGCGCCGCAAAGCTTCTCTCGTCAAACAAGCGGCTGTTCTCGTGGGTATAGGCGTGTCCAAATCCGGCTGTTCCATCAGTTCCTGGCTGAGATCGCCGGTGGTCTCCTCCTCCATGTCCGCCCCCTTTACTTTCCGCAAGAGCTGATTTGTATTATCAATGTGCAAAACTTTGCGGACAGATACAATATGCCCGCTGCATAGTGTTTTCAATTTTGGGGAGGCGACCGCCGTGTACAACCGGCTTCCGGAGTGCCTGGAACGGGAACATGGGACCGTCCGCCTGCTGAAGGAGAGTCCCCGGGGCAGCGTGCGGCTGATCCGCCGCCGGCGGAGCGGCCGCCGCTTCATCCTCCGCCGCTCCACCGGAAACGGGGAGGTCTGCCGCAGGCTTCTGGCCTTACCTGCCGCCATCTGCTCCGGTGACCTGCGACGGAGGCATCTCCATCCCCCGCAGCGTCAACCTCTGCGGCGGGGGCGCACCACCTTTACCGGACCCGTCCACATAGAGAAGCGGGCTTTCGGCCTCTCCTGGATCTATGATCTGGACTTCATGGGCAGCGGAGACGGCGGGGGGTCTCCTCCGCCTCCCGGGCTGCCGCATCTCCGGTTGGCGCACCGGCGTGCTGGTGCAGGATGAGTGGGTCAGCGCCTTTGACTGTACCTTTGCGGACAGCGAGATCGGCCTGCACCTCAATATCGACGGCGGAAACCCCATGGACTCCCGCTGCATGGGAGACGCTTTCCGGAACAACGGCACCGACACTGAAAACCGCTGCGGCCGGAAGCCGGATACCTCCGAGGCGGTCTTTGCGTGAGGGACGTTTTTTCCGCGGCGGCATCGGCCAGCGCCGGGCGTTCCGGGTAATCCTGAAGCGGCCGGACAAGAAGAACCCGCGCGCCGGCGCGGGTTTTGAATCGGATCCACAGCCTCCGGTGGTGCGTTGAAGCTCCCGCAGCATCCCCTTCGGCAAATGGCAGGGGCCCCCTCTCCCGCTACGGGAGAGAGGGCCCCTGCGCAGTTACGCGGTATGACCTTCTCAGTTGACCGAGATTACAATGTCATACTTTCCCGCATGAATCACCAAATCTCCGTCAACCCTGTCCATTTTATTGAAATTCGTATTGTATGAGCCTCTCAAGCCCAGCGAAGAAAAACCTTTGACGCCGCTGTCCTCCCACATAATACTGACGCGATACTGCATATAGCCGGCTTCATAACTTGTGATAACATCCACGCCGCAGCAGCGCAAAAGTACTTCGCCGCCCTCTCTCACCTCCACATCGGCAGTGCCCATGAAAGATTCAGATGGCGAAATCGCTTTTTTAATCGCTCTGATCGCATGCAGCCTCTCATCGTAAGAAATCATATCAGACATCTTCATCCTCCATCGGCCCCCGCGGAAACCACCGCCGCTCACTCTACAATCTTCAGCTCAATGCCGCGGCTGCGGATCGCGTCCGCATACTCAGGGGAGATGCCGCTGTCCGTAATAATCATGTCCACACAGTCGATGGGACCGATGACCGCGAACGCGTCACGCCCGAATTTGCTGCTGTCCGTCACCAGAATGGACTGCTTGGCCCGCTGGACAATGGCGGTGTGCAGCTCCGCGCTGTCGGAGCTGTAATCCGTAATGCCGTGGTCAATCGTGCAGCCGCCGCAGCCGATAAAGGCCTTGTCCACGCAGAACTGGTTCAAGGAATACAGGGCGATGCTTCCATAAAAGGCCATCTCCCGGTTCCGCATGCACCCGCCCAGGGAATAGACCGGCAGGTTCGTGCTGGACAGCTCCGTCAAAACGGGGACGGAGGGCGTCAGGATCGTGATATTCTGATAGTTTCGAACGTTTTTGGCGATTTCCAGAACCGTCTCTCCAATATCCAGGAGAACCGTCTCTCCCTCCTGCACCAAAGCGGCCGCCGCCGCGCCGATCGCCGTCTTCTCCCGGCGGTGCGAGGACGCCGAGACGTCCAGAATCTGCAGGCAGCCCGCCCGGTACCGCTGCGGCATCACCGCGCCTCCATAGACCTTGGTCACCAGTCCATCGGCGGCCAGTTCATCCAGATCGCGGCGGATCGTAACAACAGAGACATTGAATCGCTCGGCCAGATCCTTGATCTTGACAGATCCGTTTTCGTGCAGAATGTTTAAGATACTGGCTTGACGTACTTCCTGCATCATACCGCAACACCTTTTTCGTGCAAAATGGTAGGAGATGCTGACACGAATATCAATTGATATTGATTATGTATCGTGCCGCACAACACGTATCATATTATCATGCCTTCCCAAAATAAGCAAATAAAATCTGAAATAATTCCCAAAAGCCGAGAGGGCTTTCCATGAATTTCCATATCCTCCGAAACTCTTGTTCAAAACGATAAAAAAACGGGAAACGAATCATACATTATCACAATATTGACAAAACACGTCATGATGTTATAATGTGAACTATAGAAAAGTGCAAAAAGAAACACAAAAAAACATGTTTTTTACATCGCCGATGATGTGAAAATAAAGACTAATTGAGGAGGGTTCCCAGAATGAAGAAGTTTTTGTCCCTGATTCTCGTCATGCTGATGGTCGTTGGGCTTGCCGCCTGCGGCAAAACCGATCAGCCCGCAGCGGGGGGCCAGCAGCCCGCGGATGGGCAGCAGCCCGCGCAGAATACGCCCGCCGCGGCATCTTACGCCGAGACGGTCACCGTGGCAATCGATGTTCTGCCCAGCTCCTACGACCCGGGCAGCAACACGTTCCCCATCATCAACCGCATTGTCTACGATGAGCTGATTAACTACAACAAGCTGACAAAAGAGCTGGAGCCCGCGCTTGCCACCGCGTGGGAGTGGGTTGGAGACAACTGCGACGTTCTCCATCTGGACCTCCGGGAGGGCGTCACGTTCCAAAACGGCAATCCCTTTACCGCGGAGGACGTTGAGTTCACCCTGGCCCGCAACCCCAACACCAACATCGCCGATTACTACGACCACTGTGAGATCATCAATGACTACTCCCTGGATGTGCACCTCTCCGCCGGCAACTCCGACTTCCCCTACATTCTGACCAACACCCTGTACGCCGGCGTCATCGACAAGGAGTCCTGCGAGGCCGATCCCGACTACGGCACCGCCATCGGCACCGGTCCCTGGGCATACGATCTGGACAACACGATCGACGGCGACACCTATGTCTTCACCCGCAATGACAGCTACTGGGGTGACAAGCCCGAGACCAAGCAGCTGATCCTGCGCTACATCAAGGAGTCCTCCTCCCGTCTGATCGCCCTGCAGAACAAGGAAGTCGCCGCCTTTATGACAGTCGGCGAGACGGACGTCCCCGTGGTTCAGGGCGATTCCAGCCTGACCTACTGCAGCGGCGCCGGCGTCGGCCCCGCCAAGATGTACTACATCGGCTTCAACATGAAAAACGGCAAGGCCGCCAACAACCTGTACCTGCGCCAGGCCATCGCCTGCGCGATGAACAACGCGGAGATCATCGCCGCCTACGGAGACCCCGGCGCCGTGGAGTCCGACGGCGCGTTCTGGGGCTATGACACGCCTTTCCGCGCCAGCGCCAGCGATTTCCAGGAGGACCTGACCTTTAATGTTGAACACGCCAAGGAGCTGGTTGAAAAGGCCAAGGAGGCCGCCGGCGGCGAGATCCCCACGCTGAAGCTGCTGTCCAACTACTCCAAGACGGTGAACTCCACCATGTGCCTGGCCGTTCAGGCCCAGTGCAAGGCCATCGGCATTGACGTTGAGATCATCGAGAGCGACTCCGCCGGCGTACTGGCCATGACCAAGTACGCCGAGCCGGGCGATTACGATATGATCCAGTACAACGTGCCCCTGGAGAGCTGGCCCTCCGCCGCCAACCGGATGTTCGTGCAGGATTCCAACAACAACCGCGCCATCCTGAACGACGACCACGTGACGGATCTTCTGATGAAGGCCGCGGCCTCCAGCGACGACTCCGTCCGCAAGGAAAACTACGTGGCCGTACAGACCTACATCCACGACCAGGCCGTGTACATCCCCGTCTACTACGGCTCCCGCGACGGCGCCCAGCTGGCCGAGACCGAGGGCATCGTCTGGACCAACGACGGCTACCCCGAGTTCACCTATGTCCGCGTCCCCGCCTGAGTGTTTTGAGCAGCGCCCTTGATAACTGAATGCCGGGAGCGTCATTTTCTGTCCAATTGAAAACTGGCGCTCCCGGCTCCCTTATTTTCGCAGGCCGGTGCGGCGCCGCCCTATCTGGAAAGCATTGAGGGAGATACTCTTATGTACAAATATGTTTTGAAGCGCATTCTCATGCTGATCCCGATCATCCTGGGCGTCTCGTTCATCGTCTACATCATGATGGACAGCGCGCAGGGAAACGCGTTGGATGTGATCGGCATTGACTATTCCGCGGAGAAGCTGGCGGAGCTGTACCACCAGTATGGCTATGACCGCTCCGTATTTTACCGCTATTTCATCTACATGAAAAACCTGTTCCACGGCAGTCTGGGCAGTTCCATGATCTACAAGAAAGACGTCTGGGATCTCTATCTGCAGCGCCTCCCGGCCACGCTCAAGCTGGCCAGCGCGTCCGTGCTGCTCTCCATTCTCTTTTCGATCCCGCTGGGCATTGTCTCCGCCAAGCACCACGGCTCCCTGGTGGACAACGCCTCCATGGTGGGAGCGCTGGTGGGGCTCTCCATGCCCAACTACTGGCTGGGCCTGATGCTGGCGGTGGTGTTCTCCCAGAAGCTGAACCTGCTGCCCTCCGGCGGCAACCTTCAGGGCTTCAAAAGCCTGATTCTCCCCGCCATCACCATCGGAACCGGCCTGATGGCCACCATGACCCGCACGACCCGGTCCAGCATGCTGGATGTGATCCGGCAGGACTACCTGCGCACGGCGCGGGCCAAGGGCGTGCCGGAGAAAAAGGTCATCAACGTCCACGCGCTGCGCAACGCGCTGATCCCCATCATCACCGTGGTGGGCACCGAGATGGGCAAGGCCCTGGGCGGCGCCGTTGTGACGGAGAACGTCTTCTCCTGGCCCGGCGTGGGGCGGCTGGTCATCGAGGGCGTCAACCAGCGGGACACCACGCTGGTGACCGGCTGCATCATCCTGACGGCGGTGATGGTCAGCATCGTGCAGCTGGTGGTGGACATCCTGTACGCCTTTGCCGATCCCCGCCTGCGGGCCCAGTATTCCACCGGCAGGAAAAAGCGCGCCGGGATTGAGAGGAAAGGGGGCGCTCAGGCATGAAAAACCAATCCGCCGCCGTCGTCAGCCGCCGGCAGAGCAAGGCCGGAGAGATCTGGCACCGCTTCCGGAAAAACAAGGGCGCCATCCTCGGCCTGGGCATTCTGACGGTCCTGGTCCTGGTGGCGCTGACCGTGGACCTCTGGCTGCCGGAGGAGAAGATCAACGGCATCAACGTCCTGGAGAAGCTGCAGGCCCCCAGCGCCAAGCACCTCTTCGGAACCGACGAGATGGGGCGCGACCTGTTCTGGAGAACGGTATACGGCACGAAATACTCCCTGGCCATCGGCTTTGTGGCCGTGATGGTGTCCGCCGTCATCGGCGTGCCCCTGGGCGCCGCCGCGGGCTATTACGGAAAAACAGTTGAGACCGTCATCATGCGGCTCTCCGATATCTTTTCCGCCATTCCCTCCATCCTGCTGGCCATCGCGGTCGTCTCCGTGCTGGGCCGCACGACGGGGAATTTGATGCTGGCGGTGGGCATCGCGGCGGTGCCGCAGTTCACCCGCATCACCAGGGCCTCCGTGCTCACCGTCAAAAACGAGGAGTACGTGGAGGCCGCCAGGGCGCTGGGAAAGACGGATCTCTACATCATCTTCAAGCACATCCTGCCCAACTGCCTCTCTCCGATCATCGTCCAGACCACCCTGCGCGTGGCCAGCGCCATCATCTCCGCGTCCAGCCTGAGCTTCCTGGGCATCGGCATCAAGCCGCCCATGCCGGAGTGGGGCGCGCTGCTGACCGCCGGCAAGACCTATATCATGGGCTACAGCTATCTCTGCCTGTTCCCCGGCCTTGCCATCATGATTACGGTGCTGGCTTTCAATCTGGTGGGCGACGCCCTGCGGGACGCCATGGATCCGAAACTGAAGAACTAGGAGGGTGCCGGCATGATCGAAGTCAAAAAAGAGACCCTGGCCGCGGAGGACGAGGTCCTGGACATTCAGGACCTGACCGTTCACTTTGTGACCGAGAACGAGACCGTGGAGGCGGTCAACGGCATTTCCATTCATCTGAAAAAGGGCGAGATCCTGGGTCTTGTGGGAGAGACGGGCGCCGGGAAGACCACCACGGCGCTGGCGATCCTGAATCTGGTGCCGGATCCGCCGGGCATTATCAAAAGCGGAACCATCCGGGTGTGCGGAAAGGATATGCTGAACGCCGCCCCCAGGGAGCTGGAGCAGATCCGCGGAGGCGACGTCTCCATGATCTTCCAGGACCCCATGACCAGCCTGAATCCCGTGTTCACCGTGGGCGACCAGATCGCGGAGAGCATTTTGCTGCATGAGAAGTGCTCCAAAAAAGAGGCCCTCGCCAGGGCGGAGGACATGCTGGAGCTGGTGGGCATCCCCAGAGAGCGGGCCGGCGAATACCCCCATCAGTTCTCCGGCGGGATGAAGCAGCGCGTGGTAATCGCCATCGCGCTGGCCTGCAGCCCCAGGCTCCTGCTGGCCGACGAGCCCACCACCGCGCTGGATGTGACCATCCAGGCCCAGGTGCTGGACCTGATGTGCGGCCTGAAGGAAAAGCTGGATACGTCCATGATCTTCATCACCCACGACCTGGGAATCATCGCGGAGATCTGCGACCGGGTGGCGGTCATGTACGCCGGGCGCATCATCGAGGAGGGGACGCTGGAAGAGGTGTTCAACCACACGAAGCACCCCTATACGGAGGGCCTTTTCAACTCCCTGCCCAACATCGAGGACCGGACGGCCAAGCTGTACCCCATCCCGGGACTGATGCCCGATCCCACCAGGCTGCCCGCCGGCTGCGCGTTTGCGCCCCGCTGCCCCTACGCCAGACCCTCGTGCATTGAGACGCCCCAGAAGGCCCGCAGCTTCAGCAGCACCCACAAGGTCCTGTGCTCGGCCTATGACGATCCGTCTTTCCGGATCCACCGAGAGGAGGCGTGACGATGGAGAACATTCTGGAAGTCAGCCATCTGAAGAAGTATTTCAAGACCAGCCGCGGCACTCTTCACGCCGTGGACGACATCACCTTTACCATTGAGCGCGGAAAGACCCTGGGCATCGTGGGCGAATCCGGGTGCGGCAAGTCCACCACGGGACGCTGCGTGATGCGCCTGATCGAGCCCACCGGCGGCGAGATCCTCTTTGAGGGCAGGGACCTGATGAAGCTGAGCAAGCGGGAGATGCGCGCCAAGCGCAACGACATCCAGATTATCTTTCAGGACCCCTTCTCCTCTCTGGATCCCCGCTGCACCGTGATGCAGACCATAGCGGAGGGCGTGAAGGTCACCGGCAAATACAAAACCGGGAAAGAGGTGGAATCGCGCGTCCTGGAGCTGATGCGCATCGCGGGCCTGGCGGAGCGGCTGGCCAACGCCTATCCCCATGAGCTGGACGGCGGCCGCCGCCAGCGCATCGGCATCGCCCGGGCCCTGGCCGTGGAGCCGAAGCTCATCATCTGCGACGAGCCGGTCTCCGCGCTGGACGTCTCCATTCAGGCCCAGATTCTGAACCTGCTCAAGGAGCTGCAGGAGGAGCTGGGACTGACCTATGTCTTCATCACCCACGACCTGGCGGTCGTAAACCACATCTCCGACGACATCATGGTGATGTACCTGGGACAGACGGTGGAAAAAGCGCCCTCCGAGGAGCTGTTCGCCAATCCGGTGCACCCGTATACCAGGGCGCTGCTCTCCGCCATTCCCATTCCAAAGGTGGGAGCGAAAAAAGAACGGGTCCTGCTGAAAGGCGAGGTCTCCTCCCCCATTGACCCGGGCGACGAGTGCCGCTTCGCGAAGCGGTGCCCCCACGCCTGCGAGGCGTGCCGCAAGAGCTGCCCGCAGCTGCGGGAGGTATCCCCCGGCCACTATGTGGCCTGCCATCTGTTTGGAGCAGAGGGGAAAACAAGTTCAATGTGAGGCGAGAAAGATGTCACAGGCAGTATTGCATCAGATTCTGGAGGATAAGATCATCGCGATCGTCCGCGGAATCCCCAGCGGGGAGATCACCGGCCTGGCGCGGGCCCTGCGGGCGGGCGGCATCCGCTGCATGGAGGTGACTTTCGACCCCTCCAGTCCGGAGCGGGCCGCCGATACGCTCTCCTCCATCCGCGCCATCCGGGAGGCCCTGGGCGGGGACGTCTGCGTGGGCGCCGGCACCGTCATGACGGCGGAGCAGGTCCGCCTGGCGGCGGAGGCCGGCGCGGAGTACATGATCTCCCCCAATGTCAGCGAGGAGGTCATCCGGGAGACAAAGCGCCTTGGCAGGATCTCCATCCCGGGGGCAATGACGCCCACGGAGGCGGAGCGGGCCTATTCCCTGGGGGCGGACATCGTAAAGATCTTCCCCGCGGGCGTTCTGGGACCCGGCTATATCAAAGCCCTGAAAGCGCCGCTCAGGCATATCCCCCTCGCCGCCGTGGGCGGCGTGACGGCGGACAACTGCGCGGAGTTCATCAGGGCCGGGGCCTCCGGCGTCGGCGTCGGCGGAAATCTGGTCAGCCCCGCGCTGGTGAGCCAGGCCAAATTCGACGAGATCAGCGCCATCGCCGGCGCCTATACCGCGGCGCTGCACCGCTGAGGATCACGGAGAGGGAAACGACATGAAGAGGAAAATTTTAATTACGTCCCGGTCCTTTGGGAAAATCGACGACACCCCCTGCGGCATACTGCAGGAAGCCGGGTATGAGATCACCAACATCGGCTCCTCCTTTGACCAGGCCGCCTTTGAGCGGATGGTTCCGGACTACGATGCGCTGATTATCGGCGCCCACGAGTTCCCGCAGGAGACAATGGAGCGGTGCAAAAAGCTGAAGATCATCTGCAAGCACGGCGTCGGCCTGGACAACATCCATCTGGAGAAGGCGCGGGAGCTGGGGATCGCCGTGTGCAACGCGCCGGGCACAAATTCCAACGCAGTGGCGGACCTCACTTTCGGCCTGATGCTGTCGGCGGCCCGCAATATCCAGCGCTCCAGCCTCAACGTGCTGAAAAACGTGTCGCAGTCCGTCATCGGCGTGGACGTCTGCTGCAAGACCCTGGGGCTTCTGGGCTTCGGCGCGGTGGCCAAGTGCGTGGCGCGCCGGGCGAAGGGCTTCAGCATGAAAGTCCTGGCATACGACCCCTACGTCAAAGAGGTCCCCCGGGAGTTCGCGGGCGATGTGACCCTGAGCGGACTGGACGAGCTGCTGCGCAGCTGCGACTATCTCTCCATCCATATACCGCTGACGGAGGAGACCCACTACATGATCGGCGCGGCCCAGCTGGCCTCCATGAAAGCGGGATCCATTCTGGTGAATACGGCCCGGGGCGGCATTGTGGATGAAAAGGCCCTGTATGACGCGCTGGTCAGCGGCCACATTGCCGCCGCCGCCATGGATGTCGTGGAGCACGAGCCGGTCACGGCGGACCATCCGCTGCTGAGGCTGGACAACGTGATCATCACGCCTCACGTCGGCATGTACTCCAGGGAGGCCATCAACGCGGTCGGACTGATCTGCGCCCAAAACGCGGCGGCATACGCCCTTGGAAAGCCGCTGCAGCACCAGGTCGTCTGACCGGCGCCAGGGCAGAACAGAGGGACTGCCTTCCGGCAGTCCCTCTTCCATGCGGGCAGCCCTCCCCGCACCGGCACGGCCGATTTTCCGCGGCTCAGGGTCCCGCGGCGGGCGGCGGCTCCAGAATATCGGCCAGCCGCGCGCCGCCGATGAACCCGGTGATCTTCAGGCGGAAGCAGCCGGGCGACTCCCGGTCCGCCTGGAAGACAAACCCCCGCCCGTTTTTGACAATCGGGCGGACGTTGATGTAGGAGTCCACCGCAAAGCTGATCCCCACCTGGCGCAGATAGGACCCGTGGCCGCAGACCGTGATGCAGTCCTGCCCTCTGGAGCGGGCCAGCTCCAGGAGGGCGTTCAGATCCCGGCGGACACGGGTGGAGAACTGCCGGAAGTCCTCGCCGCCGAGATAGGCCTCCGGCCGCTCCACCCCATTTTCATCCACCAGATTGGCCCGCCACCGCCTTGCCGCGGCGACGTCCGTCTCGTACTCAATCACGCCCAGATCCCGCTCGTCCAGCAGCTCCACCGGCTCATAATCCGCCTGGGGATAGATCAGGCGCAGCGTCTCCTGCGTCCGCCGGAGGCGGCTGGTGTAGCAGGCGCCGGGGTGGCGGGGATAGATGCCCTCCGCCGCCAGGTCCGAGATCGCCCGCGCCCCGTTCTCCGACAGGGGCCAGTCGATCCGCCGCCCGCAGATGCCGGTGGTCTCGTTGGCGGCGGTCATGCCGTGGCGGATAAAATTGACACGCATGGGCCTCACTCCTCTCCTCTGTCTGCCCGCAGGACCGCCTCTCGTCCGGAGCTGCGGGCGGCCGCCGCCGACGGCCGGTGATCCGGCGCGTCCACGGAGATCCCCGCCGACGCCAGACGGGCTTTCGCTATGGCCCGCCGGAAAGGCTCCAGCCTGTCAATTGCCCGGTTCATCCTCACCATCGCCGCCTCCCTGTTGTCCGCTTTTGGTTTACGTAGAATTATAGCAGATATCCTCGCAAAATGATAGATGTTTTGTGATGACATTAGATAAGTCTTGACAAATTATCTGTCGCACCGGAAGAAAAAAGACACAATATCAACATAATTACGCAAATAAAGGAGTGCCTCACATGGAAAAAGCTGATATTGGTTTGGTCGGATTGGCCGTGATGGGGGAAAACCTTGTCATGAATATGGAGTCCAAGGGGTTCACCGTGGCGGTCTGCAACCGCACGGCCGAAAAGGTCGACGCGTTCGTCCGGGGACGCGGAAGCGGAAAGAAGATCATCGGCTGTCACTCCCTGGAGGAGCTGACGGCCTGCCTCTCCCGCCCCCGAAAGGTCTTTTTGATGATCAAGGCCGGCCAGGCCGTCGACGATATGATCGACCGGCTGCTGCCCCTGCTGGAGGACGGCGACATCATCATCGACGGGGGCAACTCCCACTTCCCGGATACGATCCGCAGAACCGCCTATGTGGAGTCCAGGGGGAAGCTCTACATCGGCACCGGAGTCTCCGGCGGAGAGGAGGGCGCGCTGAAAGGGCCCAGTCTGATGCCGGGCGGATCTCCCGCGGCGTGGGAGCCTGTAAAGCCCATTTTCCAGCGCATCTGCGCCAAGGTGGAGGACGGGACCCCCTGCTGTGACTGGGTGGGAGAAAACGGCGCCGGGCATTTTGTAAAGATGGTGCACAACGGCATTGAATACGGCGATATGCAGCTGATCTGCGAGGCCTACCACCTGATGCGGGGAATGCTGGGACTGTCCAACGAGCAGCTCCACCAGGTCTTCGGACACTGGAATGAGACGGAGCTGAACTCCTATTTGATCGAGATCACCCGGGATATCTTCGCCTGCCGCGACGAGAGCGGCGGCTATGTCATCGACGAGATTCTGGACACGGCCGGCCAAAAGGGCACCGGCAAGTGGACCGGCATCTCCGCCCTGGACGCGGGCGCGCCCCTCACGCTGATCGGAGAGGCGGTGTTTGCCCGCTGCCTCTCGTCCATGAAAGAAGAGCGGGTCCAGGCCGCCGCCGCGTTCCCCCATCGTCCGCCGGCCTGGACTGGGGATCGGGAGACCTTTGTGGAGGCGATCCGCCAGGCGCTCTACGCGTCCAAAATCATCTCCTACGCCCAGGGATATTACCTCATGCGCACGGCGGCGGAGGATTACGGCTGGAATCTGAACTACGGGGGCGTCGCCCTGATGTGGCGCGGAGGCTGCATCATCCGCTCGGCCTTCCTGGGCAAAATCAAGGAGGCCTACGACAAAAATCCGTCCCTGAGCAATCTGCTTCTGGACCCCTATTTCCAAAAGACGGTCACGGATCTGGTGCCGGCCTGGCGGCAGGTGGTGGCCGCCGCCGCGCAAAACGGAATCCCCATTCCGGCCATGGCCTCCGCCCTGAGCTATTTTGACGGCTACACCACCCAGCGGCTGCCGGCCAACCTGCTGCAGGCCCAGCGGGATTACTTCGGGGCCCATACATACGAGCGGGTGGACCGGCCGCGGGGCGAGTTCTTCCACACCAACTGGACCGGCCACGGGGGGAGCACCGCCGCCACGGCCTACAACGTGTGATCCTGCGGGCCGGTTTCCCACAAATTTGTAAATTTTAGAGCCCCCTTCCTATCTCCGGGTGCGCCGGACCAGCGGGAATTTTTTGCCGACCAAGGAAAATTTTTCCACCAGGCAAAAAATTCAACGCAGAGCGGCGGAAAAAGCCCACTCAGCCGGTGTGCCAGGGGATTTTAAGCAGGCTCCCAGAAAGAAGATGTAAATTGTATGGATATCATGGAGCGTTTTTATCACGCCGGGGTCATCCCCGTGGTTGTCCTGGAGGACGCAAAGGACGCCGTCCCCACCGCCGAGGCGCTTTTGGCCGGCGGTGTGGACGTGATGGAGATTACGTTCCGCACCGCCGCCGCCGCGGACGCGGTCCGCGCCGTAGCCGAGAGCTGCCCGGCCATGCTGGTGGGCGCGGGAACCGTCGTAAATGTGGACCAGTGCCGCCGGGCGGTGGAGCTGGGGGCGAAGTTCATCGTCTCTCCCGGGTTTGACCGTGAGATGGTGAGCTGGTGCGTGGAGGGGGGCGTCCCCGTCGTCCCCGGCTGTGCCACGCCCTCTGAGATCATGGCCGCCGGGAAGCTGGGGCTGAACGTGCTCAAGTTTTTCCCGGCCAATGTATACGGCGGACTCAGCGCGATGAAAGCGCTGTCCGGGCCTTTCGGCGGCGTCAGGTTTATTCCCACCGGCGGGATCAACGGCGAAAACGCGGCCCAGTACCTGGCCGCCCCCTTTATCCACGCGGTGGGCGGCAGCTGGCTCTGCACCAGGAGCGATATCGCCGCGGGCAATTTTGACAGGATCACGGCCCTCTGCCGGGAGGTCCGCCGCACGATCTCCGGACGGTGAAAAACCGCCCGCGGCGGAGCGGACAGCCGGCGGGATTCGACGGCCGGCACAGGGGAAAGAGCGCGCACGCATGTTCCGCAAAATACGAAGCAGGGGGCCGCCTGGGCGGCCCCCTGCTTCGTCCCGGCTCCGGCGGCGGCCCGCGCGGAGAGCCTCCGGCCCGGCAGGTGGCGCGGGAGCTTCGATAATTTTCAAATATCCACTGGTTTTTTTCATCGGATGGGTGTATACTGCTCTCCATCATCATGTTCACCGTACACCAGCGAAAGGAGTGAGCGGCTTGCCCAAGCAGCCAGTGGACAATTCGGAAAAGCAGCCCCCTATGGAGCGCCTCGCGGCCTTTATCGTGGACAAACGAAAGGCCTTTTATCTCCTCTACATCGGCGTGGCCATCTTCTGCGTGTTTGCAAGCGGCTGGGTGGAGGTCAACGACGATCTCACCAGCTACCTGCCGGAGACCACGGAGACCCGCCAGGGCCTCACCGCCATGGAGGCGGAGTTCGTCACTTTCGGCACCAGCCGGATTATGGTGGACAACGTCTCATACGCCCAGGCGGAGCGGCTGGCGGCGCAGGCGGAGGCCCTGCCGGGGGTGAAGTCGGTGGAGTTTGACGGCACCGGGGACCACTACAAAAACGGCGCCGCCCTCCTCTCCGTCACCTACGACGGCGAGGCCTCCGACCCGGTGAGCCTCCAGGGCCTGGAAGGCATCGAGGCTCTGCTTACGGGCTACGACGTCTATGTCACCGGGGACGTGGGAGACTCCATGTCCGAGAGCCTTGACGCGGAGATGCAGGTGGTCATGGTCATCGCCGTGGTCATCATCCTGCTGGTGCTGCTGTTCACCTCCCATACATACATGGAGATTCCGGTGCTGCTGATGACCTTCGGTCTGGCGGCGCTTTTAAACAAGGGAACCAACTTCCTCTTCGGCGAGATCTCCTTTGTGTCCAACTCCGTGGCGGTGGTGCTGCAGCTGGCGCTGGCCATTGACTACGCCATCATTCTCTGCCACCGCTACACCGAGGAGCGGGAGACCCAGGAGCCCCGGGAGGCGGTGGTGACGGCCCTCAGCAAGGCCATCCCGGAGATCTCCGGCTCCTCCATGACCACCCTCTCAGGTCTGGGGGCCATGTGCTTCATGCAGTTCGGCATCGGCCGGGATCTTGGTCTGGTGCTGATGAAAGCCATCGTGTTGAGCCTTTTGAGCGTGTTCACCCTGATGCCGGGGCTCCTGATGAGCTTCAGCTCCCTCATTGACCGCACTCACCACAAGAACTTCGTGCCGAAGATCAGCGCCTGGGGCCGTCTCACCGTGAAGACCCGCTTTGTCATGCCGCCCCTCTTCGTGGTGCTGCTCATCGCCGGATTTCTCTTTGCGGGCCGCTGCCCCTACGCCTACGGCCAGACGGACCTCACCACTATCCGCAAGAGCGAGGCACAGCTGGCCCAGGCCCGGGTGAACGACACTTTCGGCCAGCTCAACACCCTGGCGGTGCTGGTGCCCCAGGGGGACTACGAGCGGGAGGGGCGCCTCTTGCGGGAGCTGGAGCGGATGGAGGAGACGGACACGGTGCTGGGCCTTGCCAACGTGGAGGCCATGGACGGCTACGTCCTCACCGACCGGCTCACTCCCCGGCAGTTCGCCGAGATGACGGACCTGGACATCGAGGCGGCAAGGCTTCTCTACTCCGCCTACGCGGTGAACGAAGAGACCTACGGCCAGCTGGTGTCCGGCGTGGACAGCTACGGCGTGCCCCTGATCGATATGTTCCTCTACGTCTACGACATGATGGACCAGGGCTATGTCACGCTGGACGGCGACATGGAGGAGACCATCCGGGACCTCCACGGCCAGCTGACGGACGCCCAGCTCCAGCTGAAAGGAGAGCATTACAGCCGTCTGGTGCTCCAGCTGAATCTGCCGGAGGAGAGCCAGGAGACTTTCGCGTTTTTGGACACCCTCCACGAGACGGTGGCCAGGTACTATCCAGAGGACGCGCTGCTGGTGGGCAACTCCACCAGCGACTTCGACCTCTCCGCCTCCTTTGGAAACGACAACCTGCTCATCGGCATTTTGACCATCGTGTTCGTGATTTTGGTGCTGGTGTTCACGTTCCAGTCCGCGGGGCTCCCGGTGCTGCTGATTTTGGTGATCCAGGGCAGCGTCTGGATCAACTTCTCCTTCCCCTACCTCCAGAATGAGCCCCTGTTCTTCCTGAGCTATCTGGTGGTCAGCTCCATCCAGATGGGCGCCAACATCGACTACGCCATCGTCATCGCCAACCGGTACGTGGAGCTGAAGCAGACAGAGCCGTTAAAAGACGCGGTGATCGAATCCCTCAACGAGGCCTTCCCCACCATCCTCACCTCCGGCACCATCCTGGCCTCCGCCGGGATCCTCATCGGATTCCTCTCCACCAACCCGGCCATCTCCTCCATCGGCGTGTGCCTGGGCCGGGGCACTCTGATCTCCATCTTCCTGGTGATGGGCATCCTGCCTCAGATTTTGCTGCTGGGGGACATCATCATCGAAAAGACCGCTTTCACCCTCAAGGCCCGCCTGCCCATCCAGACCCATACCGGCACCATGCGGCTGGACGGCCACGTCCGGGGCTACATCTCCGGCATGGTGGACGGCTCGTTCACCGGCATCGTCCGGGGCACCATCAGCGCGTCTGTGGAGTCCGGCGCGCTGCAGGTGGAGGAGCGCCCCGCCCTGACGGCGGGAGACGGAAAGGAGGACGGCTGTCATGAATAAGGGAACTGTGCGGCGGCTGCTGGCCCTGGCGCTGACCGGGTGCCTGCTGTCCGGGGCCGTCCTGCCCGCCGCCCTGGCCGCGGAGGAGGGGCAGATCGCCATCTCCTCGGCGGAGGACTGGGAGCAGTTCGCCCGGAACTGCTCTCTGGACGCCTGGTCCCAGGGAAAGACGGTGGTGCTCACCGCCGACCTGGACCTCACCGGCCGGGAGATCCGGCCCGTCCCCACTTTCGGCGGGACGCTTCTGGGCCAGGGACATACCATCTCCGGCCTGCGGCTCACCGCCGCCGGGTCCAGCCAGGGACTGTTCCGCTACCTCCAGCCCGGGGCCGTGGTCCAGGATCTCACCGTCCAGGGCCTGGTGGCCCCCGACGGCAGCCGCTCCACCGTGGGCGGCATCGCCGGGGTCAACGAGGGGACCCTTCAAAACTGCGCCTTTCACGGGGTGGTCACCGGGGAGAACACGGTGGGCGGCCTGGTGGGGCGCAACGGCGATAGCGGGCAGATCGTGAACTGCTCCGCCGCCGGAACGGTGACCGGCCAGACGGCCGCCGGCGGCATCGCGGGCCGGAACGCCGGGCTGCTGCTGAAATGCACCAACCGCGCCGGGGTCAACCTGACGGAGTGGGACGCCCGTGCGACCCTGCCGGAGCTGGACGCGGAGTCCGTGCTGACGGACCGGACCGTCTCCGACCAGGAGTCCTCCGCCGGGGTTCTGGACGGCTCCACCGACACCGGCGGCGTCGCCGGGTACTCCAGCGGCGTGATCCAGAGCTGCACCAACCTGGGCGACGTGGGCTACCCCCATGTGGGCTACAACGCCGGCGGCATCGCGGGCCGCCAGAGCGGATATCTGGCGGGGTGCGTCAACCGCGGCGCCATCCACGGCCGAAAGGACGTGGGGGGCATCGCCGGCCAGGCGGAGCCCTGGCTGGTGCTGGCCCCCGGCCTCCAGACCCTGGACCGCCTGCGCACGGAGCTGGACACCCTGGACCGCCTGGTGAACCGTGCGCTGGACGACGCCCAGGCTACCAGTGATCAGGTGTCCGCCAGGCTCACCGCCATGGGGGAGTACACCGGCGCCGCCCGGGACAGCTCCCGGACGCTGCTGGAGCGCACCATGGACTTTGTGGACGACAACGTCGCGGAGGTCAACACCCTGGCCTCCGACGTGACCAACGCCCTGGACAAGATCTCCCCCGCCATGGACGACCTCTCCGACGCGGGACGGCGGCTGGAGCGGCTGTCCCGCCAGCTGGACGAGGCCCTGGCGTCCACGGAGAGCGGCGGCGGCGCGGCCCTGGAGGCCCTGCGCTCCGCGGCGGAGGAGCTGCGGCAGGGTCAGACGGAGCTGAATGAGGCCATGCAGGCGCTGCAGGCGGCGCTGGACGCCATCTACGAGGCGGTCTTCCCCGACGGGACCCCCACCATCCCCCCTCCGGAATCGCTGGAGGCGGCCCGGGAGGCGGTGCAGGCCGCGTTCCAGGCCCTGCAAAGAGCGGGGGAGCGTCTCGGCGGGGCGCTGGAGGCGCTCCGAAAAGCCCTGGAAGAGGCCGGGGCGCTGCCGGAGGCCCTGGGGGACCTCCGGGATGCGGCGGGCTCCGCTGCCGCCATCGGCCGTCTGCTGGAGAGCGCCTTTGACAATATCGGCGACGGGGTGGACCAGCTGACGAAAAACGGCCCGCCTCGGTTCAGCCAGCTGGGGGAGTCCGCCCGGGAGGCCAGCGACAACCTCTTCGACGCCCTGGGTGGTCTCTCCGGGGAGATGGAGTCCCTGGACCGCACCGTTCAAAGCGGCAGCGACGCCCTCCTGGGCGACCTGCGGGCCGTCAGCCGCCAGTTCAATATCGTGTGCAATGTGATGGCGGACGCCATCGACAACCTGGACGGGCAGCGGGAGGAGGGCATCGTTCAGGACACCTCCGACGAGGACATCGCCGCCACCCGGGAGGGCAAGGTGGCCGACTGCCAAAACGAGGGCGCCGTGGAGGGTGATCGGAACGTGGGCGGCGTCGTGGGGGCCATGGCCATCGAGCTGGACCTGGACCCGGAGGACGACAGCGCCGACCGGTTCTCTTTCGGCTCCAGCTACGAGACCAAGGCGGTCCTGCAGGGCTGCGTCAACCGGGGCGAGGTCACCGCCAAAAAGGACTGCGCCGGGGGCATCGCCGGGCGCATGGACCTGGGCACCGCCCTGGAGTGCCAGAGCTACGGCCCGGTGACCAGTACCGGCGGCGACTACACCGGCGGCGTGGCCGGCTTCGCCGACGCCATGGTGCGGGGCTGCTTTGTAAAGAGTACCCTGTCCGGCGGGAACTACGTGGGCGGCGTGGCCGGCTGGGCCAGCCGTCTGCGGGAGTGTTATTCCATCGCGACGGTCAAAGAGGGCTCGGAGTGCCTGGGGGCCGTGGCCGGCGGAATCGAGAGCGGCGGCGTCCTCACCGGCAACCGCTTCGTGGATACAGGCCTCGCCGGTGTGGACGGCGTGAGCTACGCCGGACGGGCGGAGCCCATTCCCTTTGCCGAGCTGGCCGGCCTGCCGGACATCCCGGCGGAGTTCACCGCCTTTACCCTCACGCTGCTGGCGGAGGGCGAAACGGTGGCCCGGATCCCCTTTTTCTACGGGGATGACCTGTCCCGTCTGACGCTGCCGGAGGTGCCCGCCCGGGAGGACAGCTACGGCACCTGGCCGGAGTTCGACACCTCCGGCACCTCCTCCGACATCACCCTGGAGGCGGAGTACGCCCCCTGGGTCACCCTGGTGGCCAGCGGAGAGACCGACGGCAAGCTGTCGCTGGCCCTGGCGGAGGGGCGGTTCACCCGGGAGGCGGCGCTCCGCGTCCAGCCCGCGTCCGTGAGTCTGGCGGATGCGGTGTCCGACCTCCGTCCGGAGGAGGATGTGTGGGAGATCGTGCTCACCGGCACGGAGCTTGGGCCGGAGGACGAGGTGGCGCTGCGGCTGCTGAACCGGGCAGAGGGCGAGGCGGAGGTCCTGCAATACCGGGACGGCCAGTGGATCGGCGTGGAGACCCGCCGGAACGGGAGCTATCTGCTGCTGACCATGACGGGCACCCAGGGCGTCTTCCGCATCCAGCCCCAGGCGGGCGCGCCCTGGGCGCTGCTGGGCGCGGGGGGCGCGGCGGCTCTGGCGCTGCTGGCCCTGGCGCTGATCCGGCGGAAGAAACGGCCCGCCAAGGCGGCCGCGCAGGAGACGCCGGAGCCCGCCGCGGACCGTTCAAAAACCACCGTATAGGACCTCCCGCCCCGGGAGGAACGCAAATACCAGCGAGGCGGCCCCTGTTCCGTAGAGAACAGGGGCCGCCTTTTTCCGCCGCCCGGTCAGATCCCCGCGGCGGCCACACAGCCTGTGATTTTTCAATTGCAAAACGGAGCGAGGCATTGGCCTCACTCCGCCCCGGTCTCCCCCTGCGCCGCGTTTTCCAGCATACGGCGGGTCGTCCCTCTGGCGAGCCGGTGGAGTTTCGTCAGATAAACGCCCAGGTCGTCTTTCATCCCCCCGCGCATCCAGTCCAGAATCCCGCCCACGAACGCGGACTGATAAAAATAGACTATGGCCTCCAGATCCTCATCGGACACCGCCAGTCCCTGCGCGTTGCTGCGGACATACTCGAAGAACAGCTCCTCCGTGGCCTGCCGGAAGAGGTGCTCCAGCAGCTCGTGGTTCAGCGAGCGGTAGATGTGGCTGATCCGCCGCCGGTTTTCCAGAATGTACTCGATGGCCCGGCTCATGTTCTCATCCCAGGAGGCGCCCTCCCGCCGCCGCTGCCGCAGCACGGCGATGTCCCGCTGGACCAGCGCGTCCAGCACGGCGTAGATGTCGCCGAAGTGGTAGTAAAAGGTATTGCGGCTGATCTGGCACTCCGTCACGATCTCCTGCACCGTGATCTTGTCCAGCGGCTCCCTGTCCAGGAGATTCGTGAACACGTCGATGATCGCCTGCTTTGTAAAGTTTGGCATAGGTTCTCCTTGTCTCTCTGAAAGCCCTGCCGGCGGTATTCCCTCAGTCCTCCCGGGGACCGCCCCAGAAGAACAACGCCACGGTCCCGGGGCCGGTGTGGCTGCCGATGGTGGGGCCGATGCTGTTGATCTCCACCCTGCCGTCCAGCCGCGGGAACCGGGCCTCCACCAGCTCCGCCACCTGGCGGGCGTCCTCCTCGCAGGCGGAGTGGCTGATGTAGCACTTTCCGGCGTAGTTCTCTCCGCCCTCGGCCAGGAGGGCCATCTTCTCCGTAATGGCCTGGATGACCTTCCTTTTCGAGCGGACCTTCTCCCTGGGGATCAGGCGTCCGTCCGCGCTGACGTTCAGCAGCGGGCAGATGCCCAGCAGTCCCCCCACCGTCCCCGCCGTCCTGGATATCCGGCCGCCCTTGATATAGAACGTCAGATCCGTGGAGAAGAACCAGTGGTGGACCCGGCGCTTGTTCTCCTCCGTCCAGCGCTCCAGTTCCTCCAGCGCCATGCCGCCGCGCCGCAGGTCCGCCAGCTTGTCCATCAAAAGGCCGAAGCCGGAGGACGCCGCCAGGGAGTCCACCACAAGGACCTTTCGCTCCGGGTACTTCTCCCCCAGGGCCTCCGCCGCCAAACGGGCGGAATTGATGGTCCCGGTGATGCCGGAGGAGAGGCACAGGTGCAAAACGTCTTTTCCCTCCCTCAGGAATTGGGAGAAATACGCCTCGTACTCCGCGGCGTTGATCTGGCTGGTCCGGGTGTCCGCGCCGTCCACCATGGCCTGGTAGAACTCTCCGCCGGACATGGTCTGCCAGAGGTCGTCGCGGTACGTGCTGCCGCCCAGGGCAAAGGAGAACGGGATATAGGCGATCCCCTGGCGGTCCATGTGCTCCTTTGTCAGGTCCGCGGCGGATTCACAACTCAAAACATAGCTGCTCACAGCGATTCCTCCCAATTCTTTCAAACGATGCAGACCGCGGCGGGCAAAGCCGCCGCGGCCCAGAGGTCACGTCCCATGGCATCGCCCCGCCGGCGCTCCGGCGGAGCTGGGACGGCTCATAGGATTCGCCCATGGAAATCATGTCCGCGCGGGGGTCCGAAAGCCGCGTCACTGGCCCACGCATTTGGAGCAGTCATGGGAGCAGGACCACAGCCAGTCGGCGGTGGGCTTCCACTTTTCCGCTTTCTCCCGGCACTTCTCCGTCAGGTCCCGGACGTTCTCCGGGAGCTGGAGGTCCGTGGAGTGGGCGCCGGTGCGCTCCACCATCCCCGCCAGCGCCCCGGGATTGTCCAGCAGCGGGCAGGGCCGCAGAAGGTTGTCGCTGAAAGGCTGACCCTCCCGATAGGCCATGAACAGCGGAGATTGAAACGCCTCCAGCAGCGTTTTGTCTTTGATGTTGGAGTCGGAGTAGTGGATAAAGGCGCAGGGCTCGATGTCCCCATTGGCGTTGATGTGGAGGTAGTTCCGCCCGGCGGCGATGCAGCCGCCCACGTACTCCCCGTCGTTCCAGAAGTCCATGGTGAACAGAGGCTTGGTCTCCCGGAACTTGCGCACCTGGCGGTACATATACTCCCGCTGGGCGGCGGTGGCCATCAGGTCTGTGGGAGCGCCGCAGCCCACGGGCATGTAGGTGAAGAACCAGCAGAACTTGGCCCCCATCTCCACCATCCAGTCAAAGTACTCCTCGCTGCCGATCATCTCGTAATTTTGAGACGTGTAGCAGCAGGAGACGCCAAAGGGCAGCTTCTTCCGGTGCAGCAGCTCCATGGCCGCCTGCACCCGGGCGAACGTCCCCTGGCCCCGGCGGAAGTCGGTGCCCTCCTCAAAGCCCTCCACGCTGATGGCCGGGACGAAGTTCCCCACCCGCAGCATCTCGTCGGCGAACGCCTCGTCAATGAGGGTGCCGTTGGTAAAGGAGGTGAAGACGCAGTCGCTGTGGCGCTCGCACAGGGCGATGATATCCTTCTTGCGCATCAGCGGCTCGCCGCCGGAGTAGAGGAACATGTGGATTCCCAGCTCCTTGGCCTGGAAAATGATGGAGTCCAGGGTCTCCAGGTCCATGTTCAGCCGATTGCCGTACTCCGCCGCCCAGCAGCCGGTGCAGTGGAGGTTGCAGGCGGAGGTGGGGTCCATGAGAATGGCCCAGGGAATATTGCAGCCGTACTTCTCCATGGCGGCCTCCCGCCGGGGAGCCCAGAGGAAGTTGGCGTTGATGACGAAGTTCTCAAAGAGCTTTCCCCGGACGCGGTCGTCCACGTCGTCCCACAGGCTCCTCACCAGGCGGTACCAGTTGTTCTGAGGATCCGAGAGGGCCTGGCGCACCTGCTGAAGCTGCCCGCTGTAGGCGCCGGAGACGTCCATCTTCTCCACCAGATCCATGAGCTTGGGGAGGTTGGCGTCGGGATCCTTGTCCAGATAGGCGTAGGCCTGCTTGATGGCTGCCACTTGCAGCGTCTCCTTGATTGCCATGAGTATTTCATCCTTTCCATGTTGACCTTGATGTGGAAAGTATACCCAATTGCGGCAGAATATGCCATAGACAGACCATCGGGGATTGCCCAACTTTTGGGCAGTTTGGCGGGATTGTGCAAAAGTTGTCTCCGCGGACCTTGGGTAAAGCGGCGGCGGAGCCGCTTTTGCGATGATATCGGCTGCATCCGCGGGCAAAAAGGGAACCCATGGGGCCCCGTCATGTCTCTCGTCCGGCTCAGTAGTGATACCGCTTCCGTTTCCCCGCCAGAAACAAAACCGTGACCGCCGCCGCCAGGGCGTCCGACGCCACGGTGGAGGCCCAGACGCCGTCCAGCTCCCAGATCATGGGGAGAAGCGTCACCGCCAGGCACTGGAACACCAGCGTCCGCAGAAAGGAGATCAGGGCGGAGGTAAGCCCGTCGCCCAGGGCGGTGAAGAAAGACGAGCCGAAGATCGCCGCTCCGGAGAACAGGAAGGAGAACGAGAAGATGGCAAAGGCCCGGACAGTAATGCGCAGCAGCTCCGGGTCGTACCCCACAAACAGCAGCGAGAGGGGCCGGGCCAGCGTCTGCCCGGCGGCAAACATCAGCAGGGAGAACACCCCGATGATCCCCAGGCTCCGGCGCAGCAGCCCCCTGCCCTCCTGGTAGTTCTCGGCGCCGTGGTGGTAGCCGATCACCGGCGCCGCGCCCACGGAGTACCCCAGAAACACCGCCTGGAACACCAGGCTCACATACATCAAAACGCCGTAGGCGGCGATGCCGTCCTCCCCGGCGTACTGCATCAGCCGCACGTTGAACAGCATGCTCACCAGCGACATGGAGATGTTGCTCATCAGCTCCGAGGAGCCGTTGGTGCAGACCCGCCGCAGGGCCTTGCCGTCAAAGCCGCAGCGCACCAGGCGCAGCCGGCTGGTGTTCCGTCGGCCGAAGTACGCCAGGGGCGCCGCGCCGCCCACCAGCTGGCTCATGGCCGTGGCCGCCGCCGCGCCCACCAGTCCCCAGCGGAAGAGGCCCACAAAGAGGGCGTCCAGTCCCATGTTGGTCACGCCCGCCGCCACCGTCACAAAGAGGCCCAGCTTGGGCTTTTCCGCCGTGGCGAAGAGGCACTGGAACTCAAACTGCAAAATGTAGAAGGGCAGGGCCAGCAGGTTGATGACGCCGTAGACCACGCAGTCCTCCAGCAGTTGTCCCTCCGCCCCCATCAGCGACGCCGCCGGGCGCAGAAACAGGATTCCCAAGACTGCCAGCACCACGCCGCAGGCCGCGGAGGCATAGATCAGCAGCGAGAAAATCTCCTTGGCTTTCTCGTCCTGCCCCTCCCCCATGGTTTTCGAGATGAGGGCGCTGCCGCCGGTGCCGAACATGAAGCCCACGCACCCCAGGATCATCAGATAGGGCATGATGAGATTCACGGCGGCAAAGGGCGTCTTGCCCACGAAGTTGGAGACGAAGAAGCCGTCCACCACGCCGTAGATGGAGGTGAAGATCAGCATGACGATGGAGGGAAACGTAAAGCGCAGCAAGCGCCCGCAGGTAAAGTGGTCGGATAACTGGATCATATAAATCAGGGCCCCTCTCGGCCCGAAGCTCCTCTCTTTTCAAATGCTCCCGCCCGCGTCCGGAGGGCCAGCAGATACCGCTCCGTTAAGTCCAGGTATTGTTCCACATCCTCCCGGGGCCAGGCGTCAAAGATCTCATTTTCTATGCGGATGATCTGTCCCGCCGTCCTGGCGGCCAGGGCTTTTCCCGCCTCTGTCAGGCAGACGTTTTTGCTCTTGGTGGACGCGGGAACCAGGTAGACCGCCCCTTCCGTCTCCAGCTTGCGCAGGGCGGAGTTCACCGTCTGCTTACTGAGGCCGGAGCTGCGGCAGATCTCCCGCAGAGGGCAGGCGTCTCCGCGGACGCAGATGGTGTAAAGCACCAGCATGGCGCTGTCAGACAGCCCCAGCTTCCGGGCCATCTCATGGTACACCCCGTCGATCTCCCCCATCAGGTGGTTATAGCGCCGCATCTCCTTGGACGGTCCATACCCCATGTTCATTCTCCTCCCTGCCGGTCTGTGCCAGACAGGCGGTATTATAGTACGATTTCGTACCAAAGTCAAGAGGACGCGCAAAAAGACCCGCGGGCATACGCCGCCGCCGTTTCTCCACCGGCGTGGGAAGAGGGTGGAGAATTGCCCGGCCGCAGAGTTTTACAATATTTTCCCGGATTTGAAAAATTGGACTTTACAACAGAAAAATTTGTGGTATAATAATCGAGGTAGTTTTGAGTCGGCCGAAGCGGTTCTCCGCCCGGCAGCGTCCGGCAGCGTAGAATAGTCAAAGTATGGGCTCGTAGCTCAGTTGGGAGAGCGCACGGTTCGCATCCATAGCGAGACACATCCGACCCGATTTTCCGTCCCCTGTTTTCCTGTCCGATTTGTTGGTCTTTTCCCTGAAAATTGCATATTTTAGAAATCCAAATTTCGCAACTTTTTCCGCATGAAAAGTGCCGATTTGGGCCTGTAGCTCAGCTGGGAGAGCGCACGGTTCGCATCCGTGAGGTTCGAGGGTTCGATCCCCTTCAGGTCCACCAAATAAGAAATCACCTCAGTGAAAACTGGGGTGATTTTTCGTTTGACCACAGAAATACCACAGACGGGTTTTAGAAAATTTTCGGGCGGCGGGCTGTTATCTTAGTCCGCCGCCCTATTCTTTGGATATGGTGCCTCAATGTTTGGAGGGCATCTCTGCCGCCTGTTCTGCTTTCAGCTCCGCCAGTTCCCGTTTCATCTGGACGATCAACTCCGCTAATTTTTCCTCACACTCCTCGCGGGTGTGGGCATAGATATTGCGGGCGTGTTTCTTGCCGTCGATCCATTTGGGCGAATAGCGGCCCTCAAACAAGTGGTCGTTGATCTGACTGACGCACCCTGTCCCCGGTCTGCGGTGCGGGGGACGGTACGGTGTGAATGCTACGGGCGGAGTGGCTTCCTCACGTTCCAGTTCTTCCTCCACCTCCGCCCCGGCGATGCCCTGGTCGATGTTCCGGGCTGCGTTCCTTTGCATCTCATCAGTGACATGGGTGTAGATGTTCAGCGTGGTAGCCGACGAGACGTGGCCGATGATGGCGGACAAGGTCTTCACGTCCACGCCGTTCTCCAGGGACATGGTGGCGAAGGTGTGACGGAGGTCGTGGAACCTCACCCTTTTGCACCCCGCCCGTTCCAGAATAACCTGCAGCCGCTTGCGGACATAGCCGGGGTCCACAGGCTGCTCCGGCTTGATGCGGGAGGGGAACATCCACTCCGAGAAGATCTGCGCCCTGTACTCTGCCAGCAGCTCCACCATGGCGGGCGGCAGGATGACGGTGCGGACGGCGGCCTTGGTCTTGGGCTCGTTGATCTCCAGCTTGCCGTTGACGGAATACACCTGCTTGTTGATACGCAGTCTGCCGGTCTTGAAGTCCAGGTCAGACCATTGGAGGGCCAGCAGCTCACCACGGCGCATCCCGGTGGTCAGCTCCAGGAGGAACAGCTCATACATTCCCTCCGCCTTGGCCTGGATCAGGAACCGCTGGATCTCCTCCCGGCTCAGAATCTTCATCTCTTTCTCCCGCAGAGGCGGCAGCTTACAGCCGATGGCCGGATTGGTTCGGATGAGGCCCTCCTTCACCGCCCGATCCAGCGCCATCTGGCACACCGCGTGACAGCTGCGCACCGAGCGGTCCGCCATCCCCGCGCCGTGGCGCTCCACGTTGTTGAGCCGCCCGCCCTTTTTCATCTCGGTGAAGAACTGCTGGAGGTCGGACTGGGACAGCTTGTTCAGGGGGATATCCCCCACTCCCGGAATGGCGTGGAGATAGATCCAGTTCTCATAATTCAGCTGGGTGGTGTGCCGCAGAGCCGGCTTGGAGCAGTTCTGATACCAGAAGTCCAGCCAGTCCCCGAACCGCATCTCCGCCCCGACCTTCACCGGCCCGGAGCCGCCCTGGGCCGCTTTCAGCTGTTCCAGCTTCTCGGCGCACTCCTTTTTGCTTTTGGCCAGCACATTTTTCGTCTTGGGATTGCCGCTGTCATCGTAGCCGATGACCACCCGGCCCTCCCAACGGCCGTCTTTCCTCTGACGGAGCGTTCCTTCGCCCTTCTTCCGCTTCTTCGCCATAACCTCACCCCCTCACCATAATGTCGTCCAGAAAACCGCCCACGATCTCCGCCGCCCGGCGGTGCATATCCCCGGTGACGTGGGTGTAGGTGTCCAGGGTGAAGGATGCCCTGGTGTGACCCAGGATACCGGAGAGGGTCTTGGCGTCCACGCCGCTGGTCAGGGCGTGAGTGGCGAAGGTGTGGCGCAGGTCATGAAACCGGATGCCGGGCAGACCGGCGCTTTTCAGCAGGGTCTTCAGGCGGCTGTAGGCCCTGCCGGGATTGACCGGGTCCTCCGGGCGGAGAGGATTGGGGAAGATCCACTGGGAGCAGGAGCCTTTCCTCCGTTCCCGCAGCAGCTGAGCCGTGCTGGGCGGCAGGGTGATGGTGCGCCGGCCCTTTCCCGTCTTGGTCTCGCCGGTGGTCAGCCCGCCGCCCTTGCGCTGGTGGAGCGTCCGGCGCACCGTCAGCGTTCCCTTCTTCCCGTCGAAGTCGGACCACATCAGCCCGCAGATCTCACCCCGGCGCATCCCGGTGGTCAGCTCGGTGTAGAAGAAGTCGTGCCAGACTGGGTCCTTTTTGATCTCCTCCATGAACCGCTCCAGCTGCTCGTCGTTGAGAATCTGCTTGGCGGAGGCTTTCTTTTTGGGGAGTGTGACGCCCTCGGTGGGATTCCTCGCCGTAAGCCGCTCCCGCACCGCCGCGTCCATAGCCTGGTGGAATACACCGTGGAGACTGCGGATGGTGGAGCCGGAGAGTGCGTACCCGTACTCGGGGTGCTCGGTCTTGCGCCCGTTCTTCTGCACCTCCCGATACAGGGCCTGCACGTCGGCGGTGGTCACCTTGCACACCGGCCTGTCCCCCAGGCGGGGCTTGATGTAGCACTCAATGTACTGGCGGTAGCCCCTCAGCGTGGACTCCCGCACCGTGGGTGAGATGTACTCCTCCAGCCAGCGGTCCAGCCATTCTCCCAGCGGCATCCGGCTGTCCTCGCTCAGATCCACATCCCGGTACTCCTCGATGCTCCGGTGCAGCTTTTTCATCAGGGCCTTCTGACTCTTAGCGGAGACGTACCGGAAGATGGAGTCGCCGTTTTCCTTGTGGCCCACCACGATGCGGCCCTCCCAGCGTCCGTCCTCACGCCTGCGCACCATACCATCGCCGGACGGCCTGCGCTTTGCCATTTGTTACTCACCTCCTATCCGAATATCTCCGTCGTTGTCATCCATGCACTCGGTCATGATCCTGACGCCCAACCGGAAGCCCAGGATGAAATTCTCGGTTGCTGTGATGCTGTTGATCTCATGCTGGGAGCGGATGAACCTTGTGAGGGTCTGCTGACCCTCCTCGTTGAGGAGTTTCGTCAGCTGTTCCTCGCACTTAGTGACACGGTCCACCGCCCGCTTCAGCTCTGAGCCAGGTATCATCTGCTGCTCACAGGGTGTGATGTTGCCGTAGTAGAGATCCTCCAGAGTCGTTCTCATGTCAACTGCCTCCTTTGCAACACCAACACATACCACACTTCGGCGGGAATAGCTACTACTTTTTTACAGCCCGCCGTTCTGATAGCGGACCGCATCGTCCAGCGTGACACTGCCACCGGTCTTTTTCACGTTCTGGACGCACCGCCCACGGAGCGCCTTGAGCTGCTCATCGGGAATCTCCATCCCCGCTGCCAGTACATTCATCACCATGTCCTGCTCCACCGCCAGCTTGAAGAGTAATCGGCAGATGCGGTTCTCCGTGTCCTGCACCGTACCGCGAATAGCGGACAGATACATAGGCGCTACGGCTGTGCAGTCTCCCGCTGTCAGGTAGTCGCAGTAGAACCGCAGAGCTGTTTCCACGAACTCATTTTGACTGCGGCAGTTCGCCAGCGGCATCGCCGCTTTGACTTTCCGGTCTGTGTCCGGATCAATTCTCATCTGAAATCTCACTTTTTCTTCTGCCATGATGTTATCCTCCAAATTCATATAAATCTTGTTTTTGCCATCTGTAATGCCGGGAAATTCCCTGCGGCAGTAAGGCTTGTGGCCTTATCAATGCCATATCTAATGCCATGCTGGGAAAAATGATGCCATTCTACGATTTGCACAGTTTCCCTCTAAATGTACCGCAAACGGTTCCAAACCTCGGCGTTTCCTGTCTCCGGCCCGCATTGCGGGGCCGGTTTGACCCGGCGTGGCGGCGCAAGGCGCCACGCCTTTATCCTGCACTTTTTTCGACCCCCCGGTTCACCGTACTGTTTTGAAAATCGTTGAGGCCATCCGTTCCGCACACTGGGCCACACAGCCCCGACACGCCGCGCTCTGCTGCTCGGGGTGTCATGGGCCGCCCTGCCGTCGGGAGCGGTTCCTGCGCTGCGCACAGCCGCGACAATCGGGCCTGCACTTTCTGCTGCTCCGTATCCAACTCCAACCGGCGGAGCTGCTGTTCGTGGTAGTAATCCACCGTCTCCTGAATAGGCCGGATGTGGTAGCGCAATGTACCGTTGCGCTTGCGTCCGTCTCGAGTGACGACGGTGGTGGGCTCCGTGTAGATGAGGTGCTTGTCCTCCAGCTCCAGTACATACTTACGAACGGTGTTGGCACTCATCTTCACCGCTCTGCCGATGGTGTTGTAGCCGGCGTAGGACTGGAAGGTCTTCCTGTCCTCGATATGCATCAGGTAACCGTAGACCGCGATGGCGCCGTAGGATAGGCCGAGGTAAAAGACCTCATTGGGCAGGGGCGAAAAATTCTTGGCGGGATCTCGCTTTGGAATGGAGATCATATTTCTTCACGCTGTACCTCCTGTGTGTTCCTCCACCCAACGGATGAACGCCTCCTTGGGAATCACGATGCGGCTGCCAATGCGCAGTGCCGGGAAATCCGGTCCGTGCATGAGCTCATACCCGCTGGAGGGCGAGACGCCCAGCACTTTTGCCACTGTCTCCGCGTTCAGGAACAGCGGCAGCTCGTCGTAGGTCTTGTAGCTTGACTCTTTCATTTTGATCCTCCTTTATACCTGATTGATTTTTGTTTGTTGCTCTGATATGATGAGGGTAACACAAAATTGTTCGCCGCACAATAGATTTGGCGCAGGATGGGGAAACGCCAAAAGTCTATCGGGTACAGGAGGGGACGGTATGGCAGAGAACACCTTTGACCGGTTCTCAGTTTTCTTCACCGGAGACACGGTGTTTCTGGATGGAGCAGCTTTTCCGTTGGGCCAGCTCACTACGGATGTTCTGAACCTGAATGGTGGGTTGCTGACAGAAATTGACCAGCGTGTTGATGACTTCATATCTGTCGTGTGGACGCTGCTCCAGGAAAAAACAGACAGCGCCGCCCGTTCCGCGCAGGAACGGCTCAACGCTGTCTGGGATTTGGTTTTTGATTTGCCGGTCTACCGGGGTCTGCGCTTGGACACAGAGACTGCCCGGAGTTTGTTTCCTGACCTGCTGTCCGACCGGACGAAGTGGTCGGAGGCTCTGGACGTTGACTCCGAGGGTCACCGGATGTTTGAGGAGTTTCTCTCTGGACTGGAATACTTTGCAGAGAGCCTGCGGAATTTCCGAGGGCAGTTGGACGGGATGCTGGAGCTTTTTTTCGAGCCGCTCTCCCGCCGCAGCGCCGAGGCATACGCAGAAGCCTACGCCGCTTACTTTACCGACATGGCAGCTGCGGGGGAACTGTTTTTCCCGGAGCAGGAATTCAATCAGAGCTTTCCCGCCCAGCTCTGCTTTGTCCCGACAGTAGACCCTGCAGAGACAGGAAAAGTTCTCCTGGCGGAGAAAGTGGAGTTCCGATATCTCTCCCATTTTCTCTACACGGATTTTTACCGGGGTCTGATGGCAGGCAACGCGCCCCGCCGTTGCCACAACTGCGGACGCTATTTTTTGCTGACCGCCGCGTACAATACCTGCTACTGCAATAATGTCGCACCCGGTGAGACGGAACGCACCTGCCGTAAGGTCGGCGCTCACAGAAAGGCGAATCATCCCACGGGTCTGAGTCCAGCAGGTGTGGAGTACCGGAGGGTTTACAACCGCCTGAAGGCGAGAAAGCAGAGAGGGAAAATCAGCAGAGATGAGTGGAACGCCACCATGTCCCAGGTTCAGGAGGTACTTGATCTGGCAGAGCAGGGAAAGTTGTCAGACGAGGAAATGCGGAAGCGGTTCACCGCATTTTGAGAGGATCGGTTATTCTTTGGATATGGAGACGCAGTATCTGAAAGCCAAGAGCAGACCGTTTTCGGCCTGCTTTTGATTTTTGGTCTACTCTTTCAGCTCGCCGCCTTGTCACGCATAGAAGTTGACACTGTTAGGTATTCCGACAAACATGTAGCAGTACATGATCCCGTCGTACTGGGTCACGCCTACTCCGATGCAGTCGCAGCGTGGATCAATCATGGTCTGAAGGTGACCGGGAGAGTTGATCCAGTTATCGACGGCGTGCTGAGCGGCATCGGCTGTGCCGGTGAACACCGTGAGGTTATCACCGAAACCGTAGGGGTAGCCGGCGTCGACAGCGGCCTTGCTCTCCTCTGGTGAGTGATGCCAGGTGTACCGCCGGTTGGAGCAGGCTTGAGCGGCATTCATCAGGGCCTCGTTGACTGGCAGTTCCGAGACCCCATTGGCTTTGCGGGTCTGGTTAATGAGCCGGATCATCTCCTGGCGTATCTCCAGGTTGTCCGTCAGGCTGGTACTGTCTCCATCGGATGGCGTTTCTGGAATGATGGGAGTAGTGGAACTGACCATCAGCGTCATACTTCCACACTCCCCGGCGCTGTTGGAGGCGGTGATCTCCGCGCTCCCCTCAGCCTTGGCGACAGCCACCCAGAAAGTCAACACCTGCTCGACCGCTACCGTTTCCGGGTTGCTGGAGGTGACAGTATACTCTGTATCACTGGGGCCGATGATGAGGCCGCTTCGCTCTCCCACCTCCAAGGTACTGCCTTTGTAACTGCTCACCCGGATGGCCGGGGCTTCCGCTGCGGCGGGAACGGTGAGTGCGGCTGCAAGAATGGTCGCCGTCAGTGTAGCGGCAATGTGCTTTTTCATGCTGGTCATACTTTTTCCTCCTGTATTCAGTATTTTTTGGTATCCTTGGCAACCAACACAATACCGAATGAGAGGGCAAAAGTCGAGTGAAAATCGATTTAAAAGTAGAGAAATCTATATGAAAAAGTGCAGCAATTTAGACAATTCAGTTTTGATAATTCAGCAATTAGACCAGACTATTTTATTTATACATTTTCGTGCTGTAGTTTCCTCAAGATTGTTTCATCCGCCGGGCAAAAATCATACTGCGGTATCTCTTCCGGTGTAATCCAACGGATGTCGTTATGCTCCAGCATCTGGGGCATCCCCTCAATGATTGCCGCATTGAACAGTGTCAGATGTACATTCAAATCCGGGTAATCATGGTCAACCTCCATGAACACTTCGCCCACTGAGATAGCGACAGCCAGCTCCTCCCGGCATTCCCTCGCCAGTGCCTGCTTTTTTGATTCCCCCGGTTCCACCTTTCCGCCCACAAACTCCCACAGCAATCCCCGCGCCTTATGAGCCGGACGCTGGCAGATCAGAAATCTGTCTCCGTCCCAGATCAGCGCCGCCACAACCTCTGTCTCTTTTTTCTCCATACCGTCCGCCGCCCTCAATTTGCCTTTTCCCCTTGTTTGTGCTATTTTATTGAGTATACCACAAATTTCCCCCTGGGGGAAGTGCGTAATGGAGGCGCGGTATATGGTACGAGATATTATAAGGGACGAAGCGTTCCTCTCCCAAAAGGCCGAACCAGCTACCACGGAGGACTTGCCGGTCGCTCAGGACCTGCTGGACACCCTGACCGCCCACAAGGACAGCTGTGTGGGTATGGCGGCCAATATGATCGGCGTCTGCAAGCGGATCATCATCTTTGACAACGAGGGCAAATATATGGTGATGTTCAACCCGGAGATCATCAAAAAATCCGGCCCTTATGAGGCAGAAGAGGGCTGTCTCTCTCACTGGCACCCGGAAGGCCAAACGCTGGCAGTCTATCAAGGTGCAATATCAGAACGAGCAGTTTCAGACACGCTTTAAGACCTTCACCGGCTGGACGGCCCAAATCATCCAGCACGAAATCGACCACTGTGAGGGAATTTTGATTTGAACCGGGAGGCCTGTACATGAAACATGTCATCGTCTTATCCGACACCCACGGCCTGTTGCGGCCGGAGGTGCTGGAATACCTGTCCCAGGCTGACATTATCATCCACGGCGGCGATATCAACGCCCAAGCCATTGTGGACAAGCTCCGGGAGTACGCCCCGCTCTATATTGTCCGGGGGAACAATGACAAGGACTGGGCGGAGGGGCTGCCGCAAAGTCTCACATTTTCTATTGAGGGCGTCCGTTTCTTCCTGATTCACAACAAGATGGAGGTTCCTCCGGATTTGTCCGATACGGATGTGGTGGTTTACGGTCACTCCCACAAGTACGCCTGTGAGGAGCGGAATGGCGTTCTGTGGCTGAACCCCGGCAGCTGTGGTCGGCGGCGCTTTGACCAGGAGATTACCTTTGCCGTCATGACCGTTGACGGAGGACAAATTCAGGTTGAGAAAGTGATCATTCCTCATGAAAAGAAATAATGCGATAGAACTGGGTCTGACCATTCCCCTCCAGCGGCACTTGCACCTCAAAGCGCTCCCTTATCCTCAAGAACCGGACCGCCGTTTCTGCTGGGATCTCCACGTCATTCCGCTGCGGGGCAGGCCCAGTCTGCTGGCGGTTCACTGCCATACGCGATACACATTTGTACTGTACGATCTCAATCGCCTGGAATGGGAACGCCTGCCGGACGTTTTCCCGGACGGTCTGCGGCTCAGCTTGTCCGCCGCCGGTTTTCCCGAAGAAACAACGGAGAAACTGTGCGGTTCAGAACTGCCTCTGTTCACCAGGACTCATGGCCGCCGGGAGGTGGCCTTTTTGAACCGCGCCTGGAAGGATGTGATGGCGGCGGAGCTGGCCTTGGATGAGAACAGCCAAAGTCAGCCCCTCCTGGAGCAGATCATCAATGCCAAGCTCAGCCGCTGTGTGGGCGCTGAAAGCTTGGGCATGGCGGCGGAACGGCTGGCGGATATGCTTTCCCGAATCTGAAAGGAGGGGCCTCTATGCGCATCATCATCGCTCCGGCGAAGAAAATGGTGGTGGACACGGACAGCTTTGCTGTGGACAACCTGCCAGAGTTTCTGGAGCGGACGGAGCGTCTGAAAGCGGTCCTCCAGGGCATGTCTCCCAAAGATTTGCAGGCCCTCTGGAAGTGCAATGACGCCATTGCCAAGCTGAACGTGGACCGGCTGGAGCAGATGGACCTGCACCGTAATCTTACCCCGGCGATTCTCTCCTATGAGGGCATCCAGTACCGTTACATGGCCCCCGGCGTGATGGAGACGGCCCACCTGGACTACCTCCGGGAGCACCTGCGTATCCTCTCCGGTTTCTACGGCCTGCTGCGCCCCTTCGACGGCGTGACTCCCTACCGGCTGGAGATGCAGGCAAAACTGGCGGTGGACGGCTGCCGGGATCTGTATCAGTTCTGGGGCTGCCGCCTGGCCCGGCAGCTGGCCTCGGAGACGGACGTGGTGCTGAATCTGGCCTCCAAGGAGTACGGCAGAGCGGTGGAGGTTTATCTGCCCAAAACCGTCCGGTTTGTTACCTGTTCCTTTGGAGAGTTGAAAGATGGCAAGGTCGTTGAAAAGGGTACCAAATGTAAAATGGCCCGCGGGCAGATGGTGCGCTGGCTGGCAGAAAACCAAATTAAAAGCCTGGAGGACCTCCGGGCCTTTGACCAGCTGGGCTATCAATTCTGCCGTTCCGCATCGGTAGAGAACCACACGGTATTTCTTTGGATACAGTCCCCCAGAGATTGAGCCGCTTCCCGGCCGGGAGCGGCTCAATATTCCGCGCTCAATATAAAATCCCCAGATTCAGGGAAAACTGAATCCAGGGTGATAAAAGTGACACGTTATTTCCACGGCACAAACAGGACGGGCCCCTATTTTGAGGGCTGGTACTTTAAGCACCAGAATCCGCAGAGCCAAACCTTGGCGTTGATCCCAGCGTTCCATATTGACAGAGAAGGACGCCGTACCGCCTCTCTTCAGATTATTTCAAAGGATCAGGCGTGGTGGCTGGAGTACCCGGCGTCACAGCTTCAAATCTCCCGGCGACCCTTTCAGGTGCAGATCGGGCAGTCCAGTTTCGGCGGGCAGGGGATCGACCTCCATATCCAGCGGGACGGCCTCTCCCTTCAAGGGGTTCTGCGCTACGGTCCTTTTGCCGTCCTCCGATCCGACATCATGGGGCCGTTCCGGTTCTTTGCCGGGATGCAGTGCTCCCACGGCGTCATCAGCATGGGTCACCCCCTGGAGGGAGCACTGGAGCTGAACGGCGAGCGCTTGGATTTCTCCGGCGGAACCGGATATATCGAGACGGACCGGGGCCGCTCTTTTCCCAGCAAATACCTCTGGACCCAGTGCCTTTGGGACGGGCCGGAGCAGGGCAGTCTGATCCTTGCCATTGCAACGATCCCTCTGCCTGTGGGCGGCTTCACCGGCTGCATCTGCTCCCTTTTATACGGCGGTCGGGAGTACCGTCTGGCAACCTACCGGGGCGTTCGAATCGAGGCGTGGTCCTCCTCCGGCGCGGTGATCCGCCAGGGAAAGTACCGCCTGGAGGCGGAGCTGCTGAGCGAACGGCGGCAGCCTCTCCAAGCCCCGGTGGAGGGGCGCATGGAGCGCACCATTCACGAGAGCCTCTGCGCGGAGGTGCGCTACCGCTTCTGGCATGGGGACAGCCTCCTGTTTCAGCGTACGGATCCCAATGCCAGCTTTGAGTACTCCTCAGCAGACTGATTGCCGATACACGATTTTGACATTCCGCACGATGCCTTGAGTCTTTTGTACAATGCAGACGGCATAAAGTAGGAAACGCTTCCCGCTCAGCACCGGCGGAAAACCGACGGTCAAAGGCGGGAAGCGTTTCTGCCCGCAGAAGCTGCCGCAGGCGCCGCCGGAATACATGGAGGACAGCCCGTTAAAGGGGCTTACAGATAAAGTTAAATCCAGCGGAAACGGCCAAAAGGAGCGAAAACAAGCCAAAAAAGTTTACAAAATCTTTTCGCATCCGAGAGGCCGAGGATGCGACGGATATCGAAAACGGGCGTTTGCGCCACGATGAGTTGACAGACTACAGCAAGGGAGTCGTTTGTCAACTTTTATTATAACACTCTAAACTTATTGCGCCGCAGTGGTTTCACTGCGGCGCTTCATATATGGAAATCAAACTTGAAGTTGAAAGGCCCCGCACTTGCGTCTTATCTGCCCTTGAGGAATATGATATGAGCGAATCTTTTGTTTGGACAAGCAGCCTTCGCCAACGGCAGAGATCCCCAAATACAGCATGGAAATATTTGTAAAATTTTGTAAATCATGTATAATTGGATTGCCTGTGGCCGCGGGACCGGACGTGATCTTCCAAACTCCGGCACCGGAAATCCCACGGGCGCTATGAGGCAGAATGTGCACCGGAAACATATCAGGACCTGCTCCCGACGCTTTTTGTTCATTGGTACCCGTCCGTCCGCCGGTTTTGTACTGGGCGGAGATGACCGAAAGACGTTTGGACAGCCGGGTATGCCCGCAGCGTTTTTTGCATGAATTTTGCCAAAAGGAGTGTGCCTATGTTTATCAAGCTGGAAACCGGCGGGCGGCTGCAGCTCCCGCCCTCTGTTGTGGAGATGCTGTCGCTGCGAGAGGGCGCCTTGCTGGATTGCAAAGTCAATCAGGGGATTGTCCTCCTGACACCCGCGAAGTCCTGTAATACGGACGATTTTCCCCCCGAACGAGGGCTTTTTCGTCTCATGCTTTGGTTCATTTACCCTGTATTGGAGAGGAAAGCCCGTCCGCATTCCCGGCAGAAAGGCCTCGGAAATCCTGGCGTTTTTGTTCGCTGAACGGGGGAAGCCTCTGCGCAAGGCCTATGTGGCGGAGGCGCTGTGGCCCGGTGTGGACCAGGCCCACGCCATGGACTGCCTCTACAAAGCCTGCGGTGTGCTGCGGCGGCTGATTCAGCAGGGGATCCCTCTGCCGCTGGTCTGGGATCGGGACACACTGCTGCTGGACGGAATGCGCCTTGACAGCGATGTGGACCGTTTTGAGCGGCTCTATCTGCAGCGGGAGGACGCCGGCAGCCGGGAGGCGGCCATATCGCTGTATACAGCGCCGTTTTTATTCAACGAATACTATGAGTGGACCGCCAGGCTGGAGGCCTATTACGATATGCGGTACCTGGAGCTGCTGCGGCTGGCGGCAAAAAGCGCGAATACTCCCTCCGCCGCGTCCTATTACCGCGGTCTTCTGAACAGAACCTGCTGATTTCCGAAAACTTTCCAATTTCTTTCCCCTCTCTTTCGGAAATAGATGCTATACTGAGCTCAACCGGCAAGACAAGGCAAAATACATATGGAAAACGAGGAGGAATCATCATGGCAAAGTACGAACTGGAGGTTATCCACAGCGGAACAGACTGCGGCGACTTCTGCGTCTACCAGACCTACGACGGGCAGATGGACGACATCCGGCCCCTGGTGTGGTTCAGCAAGACCGCCCACCCCGGCACGAAGCTCTCTTTCGTGTGGACCATCGACTACAGCATGGCCTGGAGCGAGCAGGGAGACCTGACCCCCGGCGTGGTGTTCAAGGCATCTCAGGTGGTGGCATGCGACCCCTCCGACACCACCCGCAACTCGCTGCTGCTGACCTACGACAAGGGCGCCTACCGCTTCGGCCAGACGGACAACCCCACCAAGGCCGGCAGGCTGGGCGTCGTCTGCGACACCATGCTCCCGCCCAACTCCGTCTCCGTGGGCGTGGCCATGTCCGGCAAGCCCACCCACGCCTGCGTGGCCTCTCCCAGCCTGAAGTACACCTTCTCCCCCCATCCCCGCTATTGGATCGCCTTCGGCAAGTTCGAGGAGGGAGAGGTGATCGATCTCAACCGGATGACGCAGAAATTTGAGATCAACTACCCCGTCAACATCTATCAGCGCACCGTTGAGCTGACCTCCAACAACACCTGGGCGGACCGCTGAGGGATTCTGCCTGCCGGGGATGGGCCCAGGGCCCATCCCCGGCGGACCCGGACAAGCGGCGTGACGGACAAAGCCGCCCGGCCCGTTTCCGGGGGAAAGGAACGTTGAGAAGATGATAAGCAGTTTTTACTATCTGGCGGCCTACACAGCGGCGGTGGCGGCGGGCTTTTCCCAGCGGGACAGCGCCGGCATTGCCCGCGCGGCCCGGTATACGGAGGACTGCGCCGGCCTGACCGCGCCGGCAGGCGGCGGGCCGGAGTCCCCGGTGGACCAGCTGCTGGCGCTGGGCGTATTTCACTACCTCCCCGGCGACATGGAGAAGATCCTGCCGGGCGTCAATCCGGCCTTCTTTGAAGGCCCCGAGGCCGCCTCGGCCCCGATGCTGGCCCTGGTCTGCCGCCCGGACAGCCGGCTTTACACGGCGGCAATAGAGTACGCCCGCAGGGGAATGACATCCGGCGGATTGTCTCAGGAGGCGGCGCTCCAGAGAACCGGCATCGTGTGCCATATTCTGGCCGCCGCCCACCTGCACCAGGGCTTTGCCGGCTTTTCGTCTCCGGTAGTCAACGGCGTCAGCGGCGTGATGACGGCGGCCATGCCGGCCCTTGCCCAAAACCGGAGGCAGCTGCTGCTGCGCGCCCGGACCGAGCCCCTGGAGACGCTGTTCCCCATGAAGCCCATGGAGCCGGCGCCGGACCCGGCGGCGGGGGCCGCCGGCTGCGAGCAGGTGGAGGCGCTGGCGGACTGTCCCGCCAGCATTTTTTCCTATCAATCGGCGTGGGCGGCCGCGCCGGTCTCCTGCGTGAATCCCCCTGCGCTATGCCGAAGCCTATTTCGGTCTGAAAGCCGCGCTTGTCTATCTGCGGCGCCGTGCGGCGGGCCTGGAGCTGCCGCTCCCCCAGACGGACGAGGAGGATCTGCTGGACGCCGCCGCGTTCTTCAGCGAGATCACCGGCGACGAGCAGCTGAACAGAAGGTGGCTGTCGTTTTTCAAGTGGCTGCACCGCCTGCCGCTCTACGAACCTCCCGCGCCGGAGACGGACGCGCCTTTTTTGAAAAGTTTCCAATACCAGGCGCTCCAGACGCGGGAATGGCTCTGGCGGGAGAGCCCCGTCCTCTCAGTATGCGAGGATACCCTGTTCTCCGGAGGGGAAGTCGAGCCCGCTCCGGAACAGGGCGGCGCGGAGGAATCCGGGGGGGGTCGGGCCCGCCCCGGAGCCGGCGCCGGAGGAGGGCGGCGTGGAGAACTCCAAAACGGCCAGGCCCGCCCTGCCCGCGCCCGCTAATCTGTGCCCGGCCCTGCCGGGCAATGAGTGAGGTGTATCTCTATGGAAAAGAATTTTCACTATCACGTGACCTACACCGCCGCCGTCCAGGCCGGCTTTTCCACAGACGACGCTCTCGTCATCGCCCGGGCGGCACAGTATGTGGACGATTGCGACGGTGAGACGGTTCAGGAGAACGGCACAATTTTTTTGTCGAACATACTGGATATCCTCCCCGGCTGGAATGATGAGATTCAGGCGATTTTGAATATCTGGCCGGTCTTTCACTTCCTTCCCGGGAACTTCACGGCCATCAGCGCCGATGTGAATCCGCAGCTGCCGGTCAGCCCAAAACCGCGCCTGCGGCTGGCTCCCCCGCTGATCTGCGGAACGGAGAGCAGGATGACGAGAGCCATCGTGGAAGGAGCCGGGCAATACTATCAAAACCAGAGCGAGGATTACACCAAGCGGCTGCAGCGCATCGGCATCACCATGCACGTGCTGGCGGACACGTTCGCCCACCAGGGCTTCGCGGGCATTCCCCTGTCCCTGGTCAACGAGGTCACTCATGTCCGGCAGGCGACGTCCGACAGCGATCTGCATACGAAACCCTACATCTACAGCCCCGCCGGTTTCACCAGCTCGTCCTTTGGGTATCTGGGGCACGGGCGCTTAGGCCACCTGCCCGACCAGCCGGGGGGAACTTTCGTCTATGAGGCCGCCTGGCGGAACCCCGCGGGGGACCGCTTCATCTCCCGCTACAACCCCCTGGAATTTTACTGCGCCTATCGCCAGATGAAGGAGTCCATGGAGTTCATCCTGGGCAAAAGCAGCGGGTTCGACAACGCAGCGAACCGCGGACTGCTGCTGGATCATACCAAGGATGAATGGCCCAAGGTACTCCCCTTTTTGGAGGCGTTTGAGAGGGCCGGCTCCGACCAGGATCTTCCCGACCCTTGGTACGCAGCCGTCAAGACGGTCCAGCGGCCCCGGGATTACACGCCTTACGACCCCCGGGAGGAGCTTCCGCTGCGCGAGAGCTTCCTCGCGGCGGCGCGCGGCCATCGGACTCTGGTCGTAGGGAGCTGCAAACCGCTCCGGGACTATCAGGAGCTTTTCTCCTGACAGCGGCTTCGGCCGCGGCCCTTTCAAACAGCTCAGGAATAAGAGAGGAGAGACTGCATGGAACAGGAAACTCTTACCGTAACCGCCATCACCGTGATCTGCGGGCTGATCGGACAGGCCGTTAAGGTATCCCCTCTGGACAGCAAGTATATTCCGGTCATCGTGGGCGTCTGCGGGTGTGCGCTGGGAATCATCGGCCAGCTTTTCATAAACGGATTTCCCGGGGACAGCCTGCTCACCGCCGCCGCCATAGGCATTGCCTCCGGACTGGCCTCCACCGGCGCCCATCAGGCGTATGCGCAGCTGAGAGAACATGAAACGCGGGATTCTTGAATTCATTTGCTGGCTGGCCCAGAACGAGATAGGCGTGGTGGAGAAGCCCAGCGGAAGCAACCGCGTGAAATACAACGACTGGTATTACGGCAAATCCGTCTCCGGCGACGCGTATCCCTGGTGCATGGTGTTCATGCAGTGGCTGGCCGATGCCGCGGATCTCCCGGTCCTGCGGACACCCAGCTGCTCAAAGCTGGCCCAGTGGGCAAAGGCGCAGCGGGAGTGGGTCACGAAGAACTTCCGCCGGGGCGACTGGGTGGAATTTGACTTCAGCGGACAGCGCAGAATCACCCAGCACGTCGGTCTGGTGCTGGAAGCGCACTCGAACTACGTCGACACCATTGAGGGAAACACTAGTTCCGGGAACCAGAGCAACGGCGGCCAGGTGCAGCGCAGAAAACGGAAAATATCCCTGATTACCGGCGCGTGGCGTCCGCCCTACGCACAGCTGGAGAAAGAGCGGGACGCCGCAGCAAGGCGGTACCGGCGCATGGGGGACATTCCGGAGGTCTTCCGGGAAATCATCCGGCAGCTCATGGAGATCGGAGTGATCTCCGGCTACGGGAGCGCGGAAACGGACCCGGAGAACGTCACTCTGGATCTTAGCCACGACATGGTGCGGATGCTGGTCTTCGGCTACCGGGGCGGCGCCTATGACCGGGCGCTGCTGGCGGCGGGCCGGCCGGCGGTCATCTCCCTGTGCTCTCCGCCCGATACAGGCGCATCTCGATAAGCGCCCTCCTCCACGCCGCTCTCCCGCCGCCGGTACCGCGTGACAGAAGAATGTGCCGCGGCTCTATTCTGCCAAAGTCCTGCAATCCATGTCCCTTTTTCATTTTGCGAAACTCATTTTACCATATCTCCCACACACCCTTTTCCTTGCGAAATCTGAGAGTGCCCCGGGTCGAAAGCGGGCGCTCGCTCCAAAAAAAAGAGAGGCATCCGCCTCTCTTTTTTGTCTGCCCGCCCGGGGCGGGATTGATGGAGATTCCAAGGGGAAAACCCGCTGATGGTTCCCCATGTCCTCCCCTCCCTGTCCATTTTACAGGTATCTGCACTGCCCTCCTCCGGGCCGATTTGGCGCGGAGGGATCAGTTGGAGCCTTTTTTCAAGCGGCTGCGCAGCAGGGGCACCGCCATCTGCACAAAGACGGCCACCAGGAGGATGGAGCCCTTGATGGTGTCGTTGATGAGGGCGTCGAAGCCCAGGGAGGCGATGATCTTGTCGATGATGTTATAGGACATGGCGCCGAAGAGGACGCCCAGGAGGCGGCCCTTGCCGCCGCTCATGCTGATGCCGCCGATGACCACCGCGGCGATGGCGTACATCTCGTAGCTCTTGCCGATGGTGGCCGGATCCACGGAGCCGTTCATGGCCAGCCACAAAAAGGCGGCCAGCCCCGCCAGGATGCCCGTGGTCACGTAGACCATGACCCGGATCAACGTCACGTTGATGCCCGCCAGGTGGGCGGCCTTCTCGTTGGACCCGATGGCGTACACCTGCTTGCCGAACTTGGTCATGGTGGAGATGTAGACCATGACGGCGGTGACCAGAAGCAGCATGATGCCCACCACGGGAACGGTGGCCACCTTCGCCTGGCCGAAGCCGTAGAGGGCGTCATAGGAGGCGTGAGAGGCGTCCATGCTGTAGATGGAGAGCCCCATGGTCCGGAGGTAGAACTGGGCGATGGAGCGGTAGATCAGCATGGTGGCCAGCGTGACGATGAAAGCCGGCATCTTGGCGACGCCGATGAAAAGGCCGTTGATGAGGCCGCAGACAAGGCCCGCCAGCAGAGCGAAGAGCAGCGTCAGCACCACGCTGTGGGTGCGGTTGAACACCACCACCGTCAGCCCGCCGATGAGGGAGAGCATAGAGCCCACCGACAGGTCAATGCCGCCGGTGATAATCACCAGGCCCATGCCGAAAGACAGAATGCCCACCACGGCGGAGTGCCGCAGGATATTCATCACGCCGCTCCAGGTGGTCGCCCCCTGGTTGATAATCAGATAAGCGGCGAAAATGGCCAGAAAAATGACGACAAAGATGTAGTTGCCCACGAGCTTACCAAACGAAGCGCTCTTTTTCGTGGCTAGAGTTTGATTCCCCATATCAGTTTGACACCTCCGCAGTATTGATGGCTCCGGTCGCCTGAAGCATCACGGCCTCCTCGCTGATCTCGCTGCGCTCCAGCTGGGCCTGCAGGCTTCCGTGGTAAAAGACGATACACCGATCCGCGACCTGTTGGATCTCCGGGATCTCCAGGGTGTTGACCAGGACGGTCTTTCCGCTCTGGGCCAGCTCCTGGATCAGACGGTAGATCTCCGCCTTGGCCCCCACGTCGATGCCCTGCGTGGGGTTATCCAGCAGCAGGATGTCCGAATGGGTGTTCAGCCACCGGGCCAGCACGACTTTTTGCTGGTTTCCTCCGGACAGGGAGGTAATCAGATCCTCCGGGGAGTTGGATTTGACGTTCAGCTTTTTCCGCAGCTCCTCGTACCGCTGCAGTTCCGCCTGCCTGGAGATATGCTGGTGACGCCACGTCAGGGCGTGCCTGGAGAGGTAGCCGTTCTCCAGCAGGGTGAAGTCCGGGATAATGGAGTTCTCTTTTCGGTTGGAGGGGATCATGGCCACCCGATCCAGCATGGCCTTGTGGATGGTGTGGCCGGCGACGGGGGCGCCGTTGATCTTCAGGACGCCGCCGGTGATGGGGCGCTCTCCGAAAATGGTCTGGAACAGCTCGCTGACGCCGGCACCCACCAGGCCGGTAAAGCCCACCACCTCGCCTTTCCGGATGGACAGGGAGATGTTTTGAAAGCCCTGGCCGGAGAGGTTCTCCAATTCCAGAATGGGCTCGCCCAGCTCCCGCTTCGCGTAGGCCTCGCCCTCGCTGTACTGGCTGCCCACCATCATGCGGGTCACGTCCTGGGGCGTGGTCTCCGCGATGAGGCCGCTGCCGATGAACTGGCCGTTGCGCAGGACCGTGTACCGGTCCGCCAGGGCGAAGATCTCCGTCATCTTGTGGGAGATGAAGATAAAGGAGTTTCCCTGCTCTTTCAGACGCCGCACAATGGAGAACAGGTGGGCGATCTCCTCGTTGTTCAGCGCCGTGGTGGGCTCGTCCAGAATGAAGAGCCTGGCCTTGGCGTGGAGCGCCTTGGCAATCTCCAGCAGCTGCTTTTTCCCCGTCTCCAGCTCGGAGACCATGGCGCAGGGGTCGATGTCCACCCCCAGGCTCTCGAAGAGCTCCCTGGACTGCTGGATCATGGCCTTTTTGTTCAGCGTGCCCAGGCGGCCGACGATCTCCTTGCGCAGGAAGATGTTCTCATAGACGGTTAGGTCGTTGAAGAGGTTCAATTCCTGATGGACAAACGCGATGCCGGCCTGTTCCACGGCAGCAACTGAGGTCTGCTCCAACTTTTTGCCCTCGAATACGACAGAACCGGAATCCCTGGTATAGACGCCGGCCAGAATATTCATCAGGGTGGACTTCCCCGCTCCGTTTTCCCCCAAAAGCGCGTGAATCTCGCCGTGTCCCACGGAGAAATCCACGTGGTCCAGCACCGTGACCCCAAAAAAGCTCTTGGAGATGTCGCTCATTTTCAGCATCCCTATCACTGCCCTCCTGTCTCTTGGTTGGAACGCAGGGCCCGCAGACGCAAGCCGGCTGCGGGCCCCGCGCTTTATGGAGCGGTCTTACTTGGAAACGGCGTCGCCGAAGCCCCGGAAGTCATTGACGTTGGAGGCGTCCACCACGGACACGGGGATCACGTGGTCCTGGGCCACGCTGCCGCCGTCCAGAGAGGTGAGCATGTCGTCAATAGCCGTCTGGATCATGGCGGGGTCATAGGTCACGGAGAAGAGGTCGGCCAGACGGGCCACCTCGGCGGAGTAATCCCGCTGATGGATGCCCTTGAGCACGCTGTAGATCTCGTTCAGGCCGGAGGAGGCGCCCAGGTTCACGCCGGCGCTGAGGAAAGCCTCCTTCTTGGCCTCGTCGATGTCGGAGCTCTGGAGAGCCTCCAGGATGCCCATGGCGATCTCGTCATCGTGGGTGAAGATGAACTTGGTGGCGGTGATCTCATCGATGGTGGAGGCCTCCAGCCACTCGGTGAACAGCTTCTTGCCCTCGGAACGGCTCCAGCCGGTGTAGGCGGTGGACTTGAGACCCGCGATCTGCGCGTCGCTCCAGCCGTTCTCCTTCAGCACGGCCTGGAAGCCGTTGTTGCGCATCTCGGGCACGGAGGAGTTGTCGCCGGGCATGACCAACACGGGGTCGCCGGGCTTCAGGCCGGCGGCGATGAAGCGCTCAGCCGTGGCGGCGCCGATGCCCTCGTTGTCGCCCTTGACGGAGGCCACGGCGCTGCCGGACACGGAGTCGATGATGCGGTCGAACATCACAAAGGGGATGCCGCTCTCCGCCAGCTTCTTCATGGTCGCCTCCAGGGTGTTGTCCTGGGGCAGGATGACCACGGCGTCGGCGGTCTTGTTGGCGATCAGGTCCTCCACCTGGGAGATCTGGTTGGCGGCGTCGGTGGAGGTGATGACGGTGGCGTCATACTTGCCGGCGCCGTTGACCTCGGCGGCCTTCTCCTCGGCGTAAGTCATCACAGCGCCGGTCCAGCCGTGGTCGGCGTTGGGAACCAGAATGGCGATCTTCTGCTTGGCGCTGCCGTCGGAAGAGGGGGCGTCGCCGCCGGTGGCGCCGCTGTTGTCGCCGCTGCCGCCGCCGCAGGCGGCCAGGCTCAGAGACATGACAAGCGCGAGAATCAGTGCAAGGTACTTCTTTTTCATGTGTGATTTCCTCCTAAAAATTATTATTTTCCACGGCTCCCGCCGCAGGAAATACAGCAGGACAGAGCTTAGAGATTGACCCAGGCGGCGTCCGCCGCGGCGCTGTCCACCACGGCGTGGATGAACTTCACGCCGTTCACGCCGTCGTCGATCATGGTGAGGGCGCTGGTGTCATAGGGCCGGCCGGCCTTCTTCTCCACCAGGGCGGTGATGTAGTCCCGGTAGATGTTGGCGAAAGCCACATACAGCCCCTCGGGGTGTCCCACGGGGATGCGGCCGCCCGCGGCGGCGGCCTGGGTCATGCCGTTGCCGCTCCGGGTGAGCACCTGCATGGCGCCGCCCTTGGGGGTGTAGTACAGGTAATCGGGGTGCTCCTGTTGCCACTCCAGGGCGCCCTGGTCTCCGAAGACGCGGACCACCAGGCCGTTGTAGTGCCCCGCGGCGATCTGGGAGCACCAGTAGGCGCCGTTGACGCCGTTTTCATACTCCAGCAGAATGTTGGCGTTCAGGTCCAGGGCGTGGCCGTACTTGTTGGTGGTGGCGGCCAGGCGCTTGATCTTCAGGCCCGTCACATAGTGGACGAAGCACTCGATGTGGGTGCCGATGTCTCCCACGCAGTTGGAGACGCCGGAGACCTTGGGATCCTTGCGCCAGACGGACAGGTTCTCCTGGGCGCCCTCTTCGGGCTGGAGCTCGTTGATGAGCCAGTCCTGGACGTACTCGGCGTTGACCGCGGCGATCTTGCCGATCTTCCCCTCGGCGATCATCTCCTTCATCACCCGGCTCATGGTGTAGCCCGGATAGGTGTAGCTGACGCCGAAGAGCAGGTCACGCTCCTTCGCCAGGGCCTGAAGCTCCTCCGCCTGGGCCACCTCGAAGCACAGGGGCTTCTCGCACATGACGTTGATCCCCGCCTCCAGGAAAGCCTTGGCGGCCTCATAGTGGCTGAAGTTGGGGGTGACAATGACCACGAAGTCGATGGGGTCGGGGCGCTGGGCCTCCTTGGCGGCCATCTCCTTGAAATCGGCGTACAGCCGCTCCGGGGCGATGTCGTAGGCATCCCCGACGGCCCGGTTCTTCTCCGGATGGGTGCTGAAGCAGCCGGCCGCCAGCTGGGCGCGGGTGTCGAAGTTGATCGCCTTGCGGTGGACCTCGCCGATAAACGCGTCCAGACCGCCGCCCACCATGCCGTAACGGATCAGTTTTGCCATACTCGTCGTTCTCCTTTCCGCCGCCGCTCAGTTGGCGATGGCGTCGTCAAACTTGAAGTCGGAGGGCTTGAAGTCCACCCGCTTGACGAAAGCCGCGGCCTCGGTGGCGCCGTCCACGCGGTCCATGCCGCTGTCCTCCCACTCCACGGAGAGGGGGCCCTCGTAGCCCATGTCGTTGAGGACGCGGATGATCTCCTCAAAGTTCACGCCGCCGTGGCCCAGGGAGCGGAAGTTCCAGCCCCGGCGCATATCGCCGAAGTCGATGTGGGAGCCCAGCAGACCCGAGCGGCCGTCCAGGGTGACGGCGGCGTCCTTCATGTGGACGTGGTACACCCGGTCCCGGAAGTCGGAGAGGAACAGATGGGGGGTGATGCCCTGCCACAGCAGGTGGCTGGGGTCGAAGTTCAGGCCGAACTCGGGACGATCCGCGAACAGCTCCAGCAGCCGCTTGGTGGAGTAGTAGTCAAAAGCGATCTCGCCGGGGTGGACCTCCAGGGCGAACTTCACCCCGTTTTTCTTGAACTCGTCCAGAATGGGGCTCCACAGCTCCACGATCTGGTTGAAGCCGTCCCGGATCATCTCCTCCGTGGTCTGGGGGAAAGAGTACAGGTACTTCCAGATGGGGGAGCCGGTGAAGCCGGTGATGACGTGGATGCCCATCTTCCCGGCCACCTGGGCGGCTTTCTTCATGGTGTCGATGCCCCACTGGCGGATGGCGTCGGGCTGATCGGCCAGGGCGGCGGGGGCGAAGTTGTTCAGCCGGGGATCCGGGGCGTCGCCCACGCACTGGCCGATGATGTGGCAGGCCAAGGCCTCGCAGATCAGGCCGTGCTTTTTCAGGGTCTCCTGCACCCAGGGGATGTAGCTCTCATCGGACAGAGCCCGGTCCAGATCCATGTTGCTGCCCCAGCAGGCCAGCTCCAGGCCGTCGTAGCCCATCTTCTTGGCCAGGGCGCACAGCTCCTCCAGCGGCAGGTCCGCCCACTGGCAGGTACAAAGCGTTACAGGTCTCTTACCCATTGCAAACTCCTCCTAATGTTTGATTTATTTTTGGGAAGCTCCGGCCTCACCGGCGGCGGGGCGGCCACGGCCGGGCGCGCCCGGCGGAATCCGGCGCTCCCCCAGAGGCGCCGCGGTCAAAGGCGTCTCTTGTAAACGGACGCTCAGGCAAACGGATTCTCCGTGGGATAGGGCAGGCTCTTGGGCTGGTTGTAGGCGATGTCCCGGACGCCCAGGAACTTGAACACCTCAAAGAGGGCCTTGCCGTAGTGCCCAAAGGCCACGGCCCCGTGGTGGGGATAGCGCTTTTCGATCAGCACGTGGCGGTAGAACCGGCCCATCTCCGGGATGGCGAACACGCCGATGCCGCCGAAAGACCGGGTCCTCACCGGCAGCACCTCGCCCTGGGCGATGTAGGCCCGGAGGACGCCCTCGCTGTCGCACTGGAGACGGTAGAAGGTGATGTCGCCGGGGGCGATGTCCCCCTCCAGGGTGCCCCGGGTGAAGTCCGGGTCGCTGCCGGCGGGCTCCAGCAGCCGGTGCTGGATCAGCTGGTACTTCACCGCCCGGTCCGCGCAGAGCTTGCAGCTGGGGGTGTTGCCGCAGTGGAAGCCCATGAACGTATCCGTCAGCTTGTAGTCGAACCTGCCCTGGATGTCCTCTTTGTAGAGGGCGGCGGGGACGGAGTTGTTGATGTCCAGCAGCGTCACCGTGTCGCCGGAGACGCACATGCCGATGTACTCGCTCAAAGCGCCGTAGATATCCACCTCGCAGGAGACGGGGACGCCCCGGCTCACCAGGCGGGAGTTGACGTAGCAGGGCTCAAAGCCGAAAGCCTCCGGGAACGCCGGCCAGCACTTGTCGGCGAAAGCCACGTACTGCCTCGCGCCCTTGTGCTCCTCCGCCCAGTCCAGCAGCGTCAGCTCCAGCTGGGCCATGCGCTCGTTCATGTCGGCGTAGTAGCAGCCCTCGCCCATCTCCCTGGCCATATCGGCGCAGACCTCGGGAATGCGGGGGTCCCCCGCGTGGGCCCTGTAGGCCACCAGCAGGTCCAGCTCGGAGTTCTCCTCCACCTCCACGCCCAGCTCATACAGGCCCTTGATGGGGGCGTTGCAGGCGAAGAAGTCCTGGGGCCGGGGGCCGAACGTGATGATCTTCAGCCGGCTCAGGCCGATGAGGGCACAGGCGATGGGCCTGAACTCGCCGATCATTCCGGCGATGTCTTCCGCCGTGCCCACGGGGTACTCCGGAATAAAGGCCTTCAGGTGCCGCATCCCCAGGTTGTAGGAGCAGTTCAGCATCCCGCAGAAAGCGTCGCCCCGGCCGTCGATCAGATCGCCGTCCCCCTCGGCGGCGGCCACGTACATGCAGGGGCCGTCAAAGTTTCTGGCGATCAGCGTCTCCGGGGTCTCCGGGCCGAAGTTGCCCAGAAACACCACCAGGGCGTTGCAGCCGGCGGCCTTTACCTCGTCCACCGCCTTGAGCATATCCCGCTCGTTCTCCACGGTGGTTTTGCACTCGTAGACATCCAGGCCGTTCCCGGCACAGGCCGCTGCGACGGCGCCGCGGCGGCGCTCCGAAAGAGAGATGATGAAGCAGTCACGGGATACGGCGATGATGCCCAGCCTTACCTGGGGAATGTTGGTCAGCATGGTGATTCCCTCCTCTGGTTTGTTATTCAATGTCCGCGATATCGATATTCGCGCCGGTGAGGCCCACATAGGCCCCGTCCCTGGCCTCGGCGCTGTCCGGATGGGCCAGCAGCCACTTGTTGCGGGCCCGGAGAAGACGGTCCTCGCCGTTCAGGGGCGGCCGGTCCGGCTTTTCCTCGTTGGTGCCCCGGGGAAGAGCCACCATTACCCGGAAGCCCGCCGCCTCGTCCACGTGGCAGGGGGCGTAGTGGAGGGTCGTGGCGTAGATCTCCACCAGGACCCCGGCGGGGACCCGGAAAGCCCTGACCTGGGCGGTATCCAGCATTCCGTCCGCAATCTCGTCCTGCTTGGCCAGCAGCAGGATAAACTCGCCGGTCCCCACATTCACCTCGCTGTCCCGGTGGTACTCCAGGCAGTTGAGCCTGGAGTTCCGTCCCCAGCACATGCCCAGCTGGACGGGCATTCCGCCGTAGGCGTTGTCCTGAAACACCCGGCAGACGCCGGCGGCCTCCAGCTCCGGGATGCTGGGCCGGTAGGCCGTGCCCGTCTCCGGCAGGGGAATGGCCTCCATGGCCCGCAGCAGCGGGGAGAGATCGTAGCCCTCCAGTACCTTGCCGTAGGGCTTGAACTCCGGATCGTGGACAGAGTAAATTCTCATAAGACCACCTCTTAGGTTAAAGTAAGCTGGGAAACAGCCCCTTCATGGCGGGGTAGATCTCCCGAAACTGCCGGTAGCGGGCCTCATACCGGGCGGCCAGCGCCGGGTCCGGCTCCAGGACCTCGGCGATGCGGACCAGCCTGGCGCAGACCTCCGCCACATCCTTGTACAGCCCGCAGGCCACCATGGCCAGCATGGCGCCGCCCATGCCCGGCCCCTGCTCCGACTCCGGAATCTCCAGGCGGATATTCAGCACATTGGCCAGGATGGTCCGCCAGAGGGGGCTCCTGGCCCCGCCGCCGCAGAGCTTGCTGCGGTCGATGGGGATCCCCAGCGCCTTTGCCACCTCGAAGCTGTCCCGGATGGCGAAAGCCACGCCCTCCAAAACAGCCTGGGTCAGGTCCGCCCGGGTGGTGTCCATGGTCAGTCCGGTAAAGGTCCCCCGGGCGTTGGTGTCGTTGATGGGGGAGCGCTCGCCCATGAGATAGGGCAGGAAGAAGACGTGGTTGTTCCCCAGCTTCTCCGCCGTGATGGGCTCCTGCTCCCCGGCGTAGTCGGAGGTCTGGAAGATATCCTCCATCAGCCACTTGTTGCAGCTGGCGGCGGAGAGCATACAGCCCATGAGATGGTAGCGGCCGTCGGCGTGGGCGAACGCGTGGAGGGCGTTGTGGGGGTCCACGCCGAATTTCTCGCTGGAGATGAACACGGTGCCGGAGGTGCCCAGGGAGATGTTGCAGCTCCCCTCTCCCACGGTGCCCGTGCCCACGGCGGCGGCGGCGTTGTCACCGGCCCCGGCGCAGACCACCACGGATTCCGGCAGGCCCAGGGCCCTGGCCATCTCCGGCCGCAGGGTCCCCACCGCCTCATAGCTCTCAAAGAGCCGCGGCATCTGCGCCTCTGTGACGCCGCAGAGCTCCAGCATCTCCCGGGACCAGCGCCTGTGCTCCACGTCCAGCAGCAGCATGCCGCTGGCGTCGGAGAAGTCCGTGCAGTGGACGCCGGTGAGGAGGTAGTTGATGTAGTCCTTGGGAAGCATGATCTTCGCGATCTTATGAAACAGCTCCGGCTCGTTCTCCCGCATCCACAGGAGCTTAGGAGCCGTGAAGCCCGCAAAGGCGATGTTGGCGGTGAGCCTTGACAGCCTCTCCCTGCCCACCACGTTGTTGAGGTAGTCCACCTCCCTGGCGGTGCGGCCGTCGTTCCAGAGAATGGCGGGGCGGAGAACGCGGTCCTCCCGGTCCAGCGCCACCAGGCCGTGCATCTGCCCGCCGGCGCCGATGCCCGCCACCTGGCCTGCGTCAAAGCCCCGCAGCAGCTCCGGGACCCCCTCCAGCAGCGCCCGCCGCCAGTTCTCCGGGTCCTGCTGGCTCCACCCGGGCCGGGGGAACTCCAGGGGGTACTCCTTGGAGACCGCGTTCACAATGGCGCCCGTCCCCTCCATCAGCAGCAGCTTCATGGCGGAGGTGCCCAGGTCGATTCCGATAAAGAGCATAAGCGCGTTCCTCCCTTTCTGAAATCCGCCGTCCGGCGCCGGAGCCCGTCAGTCCGCACGCGGGGTTTTTATAACTGTCCTTATTTTATAAAGCCACTTTATAGATGTCAATACCATTCTGTTTAACTGGCACAACTTCGTGAATACTATACAGTTTTCGCTTGGAATAATTAGAGAGGGTGACGGGGATTCTGTTCTTGTTTTGTAAAGATGGTTTTGTTAATATGGAATATATCGGCTCCAATCGGCAGAAAATCGTGATTTCCCGCCCTCCTGGCGCAGCGCGTGAAGACAGGGGAAATCTCATTCTTGTTTTATTAAGTAAATTTTGGTATTATTAGGGCAGGTTGCCTCCGCCTGGGGCGAAAGGCGCTCTTCACGGACGGAGATGAAATCAGTTGAGAGGTGCATGCGTTATGGAAAATGCAAATGGGATTCCCGATCGCCGCCGGCAGAGCCGCAGCAGCATTTACCGCCATCTCTACAACACCAGGGACTTTTGCTCCCGGCAGAGCCTGGCCCGGGACCTGGGCCTCAGTCTGCCCACGGTGTATCAAAACCTCTCGGAGCTGATGGCGGCGGGTCTGGTGCGGGACTCCGGGGAGCAGCAGTCCACCGGCGGACGGAAAGCCAGCGGGCTGTCCATCGTACCGGACGCCCGGATCGCGGTGGGGATCTCCGTCACGGAGACCTGTCTGCGTTTTGTGGCGGCGGACCTGCACCTGCGGGAGCTGGCCTATGAGAAGACGGATATCCCGCCGGACGCCACGTTTCCCGAGATGTGGGAGCTGCTGGCCCGGCGGCTGGAATCTTTCCTGGACGGACATCAGATCGACCGCTCCCGGCTTCTGGGCGTGGGCGTGGCGCTGCCGGGGATCCTGGCCCCCGAGGACGCCAGCCTCTCCTACGCCCCCACGCTGAACCTGAAGGGGAAAGCCTCCCTGAAAGAGCTGACTCAGGCGATCCCCTACCCGACCTATGTGGAGAACGACGGCACCAGCAGCGGCTACGCGGAGTGGTTCAAGCGCAACGGCAAGCAGAGCATGGCCTACCTCTCTCTGGAAAACGGCGTGGGCGGCGCGATTCTCTTCAACGGTGTGCCCTACATGGGAGACCACCGGCGCAGCGGTGAGTTCGGCCACATGTGCGTGGAGCCGGGGGGGCTGCTGTGCAAGTGCGGACGGCAGGGGTGCCTGGAGGCCTACTGCTCGGCCCGCCGCATCAGCAGCGATCTGGGCATCACGCTGGAGGAGTTCTTCGCCGGGGTGGAAAACCGCTCGGCGGAGTATGTGCTGCGGTGGGAGAATTTCCTGCGGCACCTGGCCATCGGGATCAACAATATCCGCATGGTGCTGGACTGCGACGTGGTCCTGGGCGGCTTTTTAACCGAATATATCTCCCCCTACTTCTCCCAGCTGAAAGAGTATGCGGCCGCCATCAACACTTTCGAGTCCAATGCGGACTACCTCCACCTGAGCATTCTGCGGAGACACACGGTCCCCCTGGGCGTGGCGCTGCATTTTGTGGTGGAGTTTTTGGAGCAGATTTAAAATCCGCTCAGGAGCTTCCGGTGGGCATCTCAGAGGCTTTCCGCTGGCCCAAGCGGAAAAATACACGAATTTTTGCCGTATTCTTGTTCTCAGTTTGTGCATATCATACATAGAAGACAATCTTTTATTCTGATACAATTTAATTGCTACAATTGGATACCCGAAGTGACCTGATATCTCACGAGGAGTGAAGATATTGGGATGAGGAAATTCGGTGAGAATCCGAAACGTGCCGGCACTGTAAGCGAGAGACTTGGCCTAAACGCCCCACGGGCGCTGAACGCGAGTTCGCCATTGGAGAGTTCTGAGAAGGTGGGCCGCAAGTCGTTGGAGATTTTCTCCGGATCGTAAGTCAGGAGACCTATTTTGGGAGCGTTCGACAGAGGAGTGGGCATCCCGCTGTCCTTGCTGTGGGAATAACGGCCACGGCAGTCTTGAAAGACTGCCGTGGCCGTTTGCTTTTGCCGGGAGCGGCCGCAGACGATTTGAAAAGAGGGGTACGAAAATGGGTAAACGGGAAAAATGGCTGACCGTCCTGTCCGCGGCGCCGGGCCTCGCGCTCTGCATCGCGCCGTCCGCGGCCGCCATGCACATCATGGAGGGCTACCTCCCCCCTGTCTCCTGCGTGGTCTGGGGCGCGGTCTGCCTGCCCTTTCTGGCGGCGGGGGTGGCCTCCATCCGCCGCGTCGCCCGGGAAAAGCGAAAGGCCCTGCTGCTTCTGGCCATGGCGGGCGCGTTCGTCTTTGTGATCTCCTCCTTGAAGATTCCCTCCGTCACCGGCAGCTGCAGCCACATGACCGGGACGGGTCTGGCCGCCATTCTCTTCGGCGTGCCTGCCACGGCGGCGCTGGGCGTCATCGTGCTGGTATTTCAGGCGGTGCTTCTGGCCCACGGCGGCTTGACCACCCTGGGGGCCAACACCTTCAGCATGGCCATCGCCGGGCCGCTGGTCAGCTGGGGCCTCTACCGCGCGGGGAGGAAGCTCCGTCTTCCCAAAAAGCTGAACGTGTTCCTGGCGGCGGCCCTGGGCGACCTCTTCACCTACTGCGTCACCAGCCTGCAGCTGGCCATGGCCTATCCCAGCGCCGACGGCGGCGCGGCCGCCAGCGCGGTGAAGTTCCTGGGGGTGTTCGCCCCCACCCAGCTCCCTCTGGCGGTCATCGAGGGCCTTTTGACCATGCTGGTGATCATGGGCATGGAGACCTACGCCAAGCAGGAGCTGCGGCTCATCGGCTACGCGGAGGAGGTTTGAGATGAGCAGAAACCAAAAGATCGCGGCGGTCTCGCTGCTGGCCGTTCTGCTGATCGCCCTGGCCCCCCTCTTTGCCCTGAAAGGCGCGGAGTTCGGCGGAAGCGACGACGCCGGGAGCCAGATGGTGGAGTCCGTCCGGGGCGAGGAGTACGAGCCCTGGTTCACCCCCGTGCTGGAGCGGCTGACCGGCGGGGAGCTCCCCGGCGAGGTGGAAAGCCTCTTTTTCTGCATACAGACGGGGATCGGCGTGGGCGTGCTCGCTTTCGCCTTCGGCTATCTGGTGGCCCGGAAGAAGTATTCCGGGAAAGAGGATTCAGACGGGACGGAGCCCTGAGCCGTTGGGGCCCATTCCGGGAGAGGGGAGGAGTTGTATGATAACCGGAGTTTTGGCGGCGCTTGTCCTGTTCGGGCTGTGCGCCGGAGCCATGCCCGCCGGGGCGGCCGCAGCGCTGGGAATCCTGGCCGGCGCCGCGCTGTGGATCTTTGGACGCCACAGCCACGGCGGCGTGCTGGTCATCGACGTCTATGCCCGGCGCTCCCGCTATTTCGCCTGGTCCCCGGCGCTGAAAACGGCGGCGTGTGTGCTGCTGCTGATCCTCTGCGTGGTCTCCCCCACATCCTGGGTTCCCCTGGCCCTGGCGCTGATTTTAGCGGCTTTGACTGTGGCGGGCGGAGGCATCACGCCTCGGGACTATCTGGCGCTGCTCAGCTTTCCGGCGGTCTTTTTGCTGCTGTCCGGTCTGGCGCTGCTGTGGGACTACGCCCCGGCGGGAGACGGCGTACTGGCCGTCCCCTTTTGGAACGGCTGGCTGGTGGTCACGGCGGCGGCTCAGGCCCGGGCGCGGCTGGTGACGGCCCGGGCGCTGGGAGCGGTGAGCTGCCTGTACTTTTTGAGCCTGTCCACCACCCTGCCGGAGATCCTCGCCGTGCTGCGGCGGGCCCATGTCCCCCAGGTGATGACGGAGCTGGCCATTCTGATCTACCGGTATCTCTTCGTGCTGCTGTCCGCCTACGGGGCCATGAAAGACGCGGCGGCCAGCCGCCTGGGCTACAGCGGGTTTGCCCGGAGCATCCGCACCACCGGGGCGGTGTACGGCAACCTGCTCTCGTCCAGCTTCCGGCGCTCCGGGGCCTGCTTTGACGCCATGGAGAGCCGCTGCTATGACGGGGAGATCCGGTTTTTGCAGCGGGAGAAGCCGGTGACGCTGCCGGCGGCGCTGCTGCTGGGGGGCCTTGCCGCCGCTGCCGCCGCGGGGACACTGCTGGCCGTGAGGAGCTGCGGATGATGGAAGAGCTTTTGCGTTTGGAGCACGTCTCCTTTACCTATGAGGGCGGCGTGGAGCACCGCCCGGCCCTGGCGGACTGCTCCGTCTCCATCGCCCCCGGGGAGCGGGTGGCGGTGCTGGGCGGCAACGGCGCGGGAAAGTCCACTTTCTTCCTGCTGGCAAACGGCGTGCTGCGCCCCGGGGAGGGGACCGTCTTTTTCCGAGGGGAGGCCGTGGGCGGAAAGCGGCGGGACTTAAACCGCCTGCGCCGGGGCGTGGGACTGGTGTTTCAGGACCCGGACGTGCAGATATTGGGCGGCACCGTGGAGGAGGAGATCAGCTTCGGCCCCATGAACCTGGGGCTCTCTCAAGAGGAGGTCCGCCGCCGGGTGGACGGCGCGGTGGAACAGCTGCGCCTGGAGAACCTGCGCCACCGGGCGCCCCAGTACCTCTCCGGCGGGGAGAAGAAGCGGGTCTCCATCGCGGACGCCCTGGCCATGGAGCCGGAGCTGCTGCTGCTGGACGAGCCGGCGGCCAGTCTGGACCCGGAGAACTGCCGCCTTCTGGAGCAGACGCTGGAGACGCTGGGGGAGCGGGGCCTTGCCCTGGCGGTGGCCACCCACGATGTGGATTTCGCGTGGCGCTGGGCGGAGAGGATCCTGGCGTTCCACGATGGCCGTCTCATAGCGGACCGGACGCCGGAGGCGTTTTTCTCCGACACGGCGCTGCTGGACGCCTGCCGCCTGGCCCAGCCCATGCTGCTCCGCGCGGCCAGGGCGGTGGGGCTTTGCCCCCTGCCCCGCACGGTGGAGGACTTTGAACAGGCGGTCTTGGAGAGACGGGGACAGAGAGGAGAGACGGAATGAGACAAGCGGTGGTCTGTGTCAGCTTCGGCACCAGCGTCCCGATAGGCCGGGAGAATATCACGGCGGTGGAGGACGTGCTGCACCGGGCGGCCGGGGACAGAATCTTTGTCAGCGCCTTTACCAGCGGCGTCATCCGCCGCCTCCTGAAAGAGCGGGGCGAGACGGTCAGCAGCGTGGCGGAGGCGC
>CANAWG010000007.1 GCA_947365245.1 uncultured Oscillibacter sp.
GTGGTGGCCTTGCCGCCGGCCGCCTCGAACTCGGCCTTGGTGATGACCGTCTCCGTGGGCTTTCCAATGGTGAAGAGCACCCGTCCGTTGCGGTCCTTCAGCTCGGAGACGGTGATGTTGAAGTTGGAATCGTGGGCGGCCTCCGTATAGCTGGCGGTGGGCGTCTTGCCGTCGGCCTTCAGGTACAGCAGGCCATCATTGGCGCCGGTCTTGTCGTAGTCCGGGTTTTCCTGGGTGACAAGGGTGGCGTCCTTGGGGTCTGTGACCACCGTATGGGTCCCATCGTCCTCGACTTTAATATACTCTCCCCATTGGTTCATCAGGGGGATCTGTGCCCTCGCCTCGTTATTCGTCAGCGTCCCGTCCGGCTCCATATACTTGTAGGCCTTCGGATTCAGCACCGCGTCAATGGACAGCTGCGAGCCGTAGATGCCGTCGATCAGCACGGTCTCGTCGGTGTGGACGGAGGAGTCGGGGTTGGCGTTGTCCAGCTTGATGGTGAGCTTCTCCACCTCGGCGCCCACGCCGACTTTCTCCATGCTGTAGGACACGTCGATCTTGATGTACTCCGACAGCTCGTCGATCAGCAGGTTCCGCTCGTCCCGCATCTCCAGGGCGTCGTCGCCGAAGATGTCCGCCTGGCGGATATTCTCGTTCAGATTCCGGATGCTGGTGAGGATGGTGTTCACCCGGTCCACGTTCTCCTCGAACCGCTTCACGGTGTTGTTGTACTGCTCCTCCAGCCCGTGGCTGTATTTTCGCAGGAAGTTCGTCAGCGTCTGGCAGGCGGACTTCACCTGGACGTCGAACTCGTTGTGGCCCGTCTGGGAGGTCAGGTTGTTCAGCGCGTCATAGACCTTCTGGAACTGCGCGGCGATGATGCCGAACTGCTCGCCCTCGGGGATCTCGCCGCCCTTGCCCACCTCGTCCAGGACCCCGGCGATCCGGTTCAGGCCCTCCAGCAGGGCGTCCATGGCGCCCACGTCGGCGCTCTTGGTGCGGTACTGGATGTCCAGATAGGGGTCCCGCAGCTGGGACAGGCCGTAGCACAAGACGCCCTGGCCCACCTTCACGCCGGTGGTGGAGTAATAGCGGTCCGCGCCGGCGTTATAAAGGCTCTTCTGATCCAGCCGCTGCCGGGTATATCCCCGGGTGTTGACGTTGGAAATGTTGTTGCCCGTAACCGTCAGGCCGGTCTGGGAGGCGTAGATCGCCAGACGGGCCTGCGTAAAAGAACCAAATGTACCGATACCCATAAATAACCTCCATGCGCCCCATGGCGCGAAACTCGTGGACCCCGGGGGCCTCTATTGAACGCCTGCCGAAACGGTCAGGCGCGAAAATCCGTCTTCATGCTGGGGGGAGTGTCCGGCGGGGGAGGGGGAACGTAGCCGGGGCCGCTCTCCGGCTCCGCCGCGCCGCCCATCTCCGTGATGATGGCGTCAATCTCCCGCAGGTGCCGCTCCAAAACCAGCCGGGCGTCGTCGGCCGCTTTGCGGTAGGACTGATAGTGTTCCTGCAGGGCGGCCACGGCCTCCCGGGCCTGGCCCTGCAGCTCCGGCGGAAAGCGCTCCGCCAGACGGCTCAGGGGTACGCTGCCGCAGCCCATCTGCTCCAGCAGCTTCTCCCGGGTCTGCTCCATGCCCCGGAACACCAGGGTCATGGCCTGCTCCTGCTTCATGACCTCGTCCAGGGCCATCAGGTCGTCGCCGTTGGCGGCGGCGGCCTTTTTCTGCGCCAGGGCGGAGAGCTGATCCAGGTGCTCTCCCAGGGAGCGCAGAAAGTCGAGATATGCCTGGTATACGTCACCCATGGGTCAGGCCTCCGTCAAAAACAGCATCCGTCCGGCGATGGCCATGGGATCGGGCGTGTACTCCCCGGAGGACACCTGCTGGCGCAGGGCCTGGATGTCCCCGGTGGTGGTGGCGGTCCGCACCTCCTGAGAGAGGCGGCTCACCAGCTGCATCTGAAAGGCGCTCTTTCCCTCCGGCAGGGGGGAGAATGTGGCGGAGTCGTATTTGTGCTCCACGGGGGACTGGGCGGAGGCGCCCCGCTTGAGCGTGGAGTAATAGGCCTTGGAAGCGGCCACAGAGGAGACAGCGCCGGGACGACTGGAAGAAGTCAGCACGATATCTCACATCCTTTCTGTAAAGTCAAACTGATCTCTCAATACTCATATCGGCATTTACACCGAAAAGTTAAGAACGCGAAACCAAGAACTTTTCGCCGCCGGGGAAATTTTTGGCAGAAAAAGTGGCGGGACCGGAGTCCGGTCCCGCCGCGGGGCAGCGCGCTTTCGGCCCGTTCCGCCCAGGCGACGGAGGGGCGCTCAGAGGGATTTCAGGTGCCGCAGCAACACGCCGGCAACGCCCTCGCAGGGGGCCTGGGTGCAGACCGCGCCGATGTCGTAGGCCACCTTGGGCATCCCGTACACCACGCAGGACTCCTGGTCCTGCCCGATGGTGTAGGCGCCCTTGCGGCGCATGGCCAAAAGGCCCGCGGCGCCGTCCTGCCCCATGCCGGTCATAATGATGCCCACCATCTTGCAGCGGACAACCTCCGACATGGACTGGAACAGGGCGTCCACCGAGGGACGGTGGCCGCTGACCTTCTCTCCCGGCGTGCAGGAGACGGTGTACTTGTCGCCGATGCGGACCAGGCGGGCCTGGAGATCCGCGGGAGCCACCAGGGCCAGGCCCCGGCGCAGCTCGTCGCCGTTCTTGGCCTCCCGCACCTCCATCTGGCAGAGGTTGTTGAGGCGGTTGGCGTACATCTCCGTAAAGCCCTTGGGCATGTGCTGCACGATGACCATGGGGGGAATGTCGGCGGGCAGGCGCTTCATGACCTCCAGCGTGGCCTCCGTCCCGCCGGTGGAGGCCCCCAGGCCGATGACAACGCTGTTGAGGGCGGGGCTGGCCCCCAGGAGCCCCGCGGGGCCGGAGGGGGTCGTCGCCGCCACGGCGGCGCCGGCGGCGGAGGCCGCCGCTGAGCTGGGAGACACGCGGACCCGGGACATGGAGGCCACCAGCACTTTCTGTGCCAGGGCCGTGATAAAGGCGGCCTGGGTGTCGTCGCTGGTGGGCTTGCGGACAAAGTCCACCGCGCCGGCGGCCAGGGCGTCGAACACTTTCAGATTCAGCGAGGAGACGAGGATCGTGGGGATGGGATGGGTGGGGAGGTACTCTTTCAAAAACTCGATGCCGTTTTGTCCGGGCATCTCCACGTCCATCGTGACCACGTCGGGATTCAGCGCGGAAATCTTTCTCCTGGCGTCCATGGTGTTGATGGCGAATCCGACGATCTCAATCCTGGGATGGGCCGAGAGGCCCTTTGTAATCATGCTGCGCGCCAGCAGAGAGTCATCCACCACCAGAACGCGGATTTTTTTGCCTGCTGCTATCATCTTTGCGGGATTCCTCCTTGAAAGGGATGGGAACGGCGCCGCACCGGCAGAAACAGGCCGCGGAATTTTTCCGCGGCCGTCCTGCACGGCTTCACGCGGCGCAAGTCCCTGGGAGAGGGCCGCTTTCGCCGCGCCCCCTCCTCAAATCATTTCTGAAAGACCGCCGTCGCAAGTCTGCGGTAAGGCGTATTGGCGCTGAGGTTCTCCGAGCAGCTGATCATGAAGTAGCCGCCCGGGAGGGTGGCGTCGTAGAACCGGCGGACCAGGGCGTCCTTTGTGGGCTGGTCGAAGTAAATCATCACGTTGCGGCAGAAGATCATGTCGAACTTCCGCCGGAACTGGATGGGGCCCATCAGGTTGAACGTCCGGAAATCCACGTTGTTCCGCACCGCCGGGGAGACGGTGTGGGTGCCGTCCTTATTGGGGGTGAAGTACTTCCGCTTCCACTCGGCGGGAATGGTGTCCGGCAGGGTGTAAACGCCTTTCCGGGCCGCCGTCAGAGCCTGGGCGGAGATGTCCGTGGCCAGGATGCGGGTGTCCCACTGGCTGGCCTGGCTGCCCAGATAGTCGAAGAGGAACATGGAGAGATTATAGGGCTCCTCCCCGCTGGAGCAGCCGGCGCTCCAGATGGCAAGACACTTGTCCCGCTGGTGGCGCTGGACCAGATCCGGGATGATCTTCTCACGGAAGAAGTCCAGAGGCTCTTTCTCCCGCATGAAGAATGTGTAGTTGGTGGTGAGCTTGTTGATAATCAGGGTGATCTCGCTGTCCTCTTTTTTCTCCAGCACGTGGTTGACAAACTCTCCGAAGCTCTTGTAGCCCAGCTTGCGGATGGCGGGGGAGAGCCGGCCGGTGATGAGCTGCTTTTTCTGGCTGAGGTCAATGCCGTAGGAGGACTGGATGAAATTCACCATCCGCCGGAAATCGGCGTCGGAAATGGTCATGGGGGAAAATGCGGCGGCCCCTCCCGCGCTCGTGGTCTCCTTATTCATGGGGGATCAGCTGGTCACAGTCCAGCACCAGCATGGTGCCGGAGCCGTCGGGCAGGGTGCACATCCCGGACACCAGCTTCTGGGCGCTCTGGGAGGGAATGGGCAGGATGCTGGCGTTGGGGATGTCCAGCATCGCCTCCACGGAGTCCACCAGGATGCCAAGCTGGGTGCCGTTGTAGTTCAGCACCACCAGCAGATTCTCGACCTCCGCGGGGGGCTTGCCCAGCCGGCGGCGGATGTCCATGATGGGGATGATCTGGCCGCGCATATTGTAGATGCCGCAGATGTAGTCCGGCATCATGGGGAGATAGGTGGCCGTGTGCGTGCTCATGATCTCCACCACATACTCGGCGTTCACGCCCAGGCGCAGGTCATCGGTGATGAAGATCAGATATTTCCGGCGCTCTACGGTCTCCTCCAGGACGGGATTTTCCGGGGCATCCTCCTGCACCTGGAACAGGACGTTTTCGTTTACCGCGTTCATTGCGTTCCCTCCTTCGGCGCCTTACGCGCCCCGGGCCGCCGCGAAGAGGCCGCCCGCGTCCAAAATGATGCTGATGTTGCCGTCGCCCAGGATACTGCACCCGGTGATGCCGTAGTTTTTAATGTCAAAGCTGTTGACATAGGCGGGAAGCGGCTTGACGACGATCTGCTGCTCGCCCAGCAGCTCATCCACAAACAGGCAGTAGGAGCAGTCGCCGGACTCCAGCCACATCAGGATGCCCTGATCGATCTCGTCCGTGCCGCCGGGGAGATTGTAGAAGTCCTTGGCGCGGACAACGGGATAGTATCCGTCCATGATCTTGACCATCTCGCCGTCGATGGAGTCGTGGAGGATGTCCCCGGAGCTCACTTTCAGGGTGGAGCGGATGTTGTTGATGGGGATGGTGAAGATGGAGCTGCCCACGGAGACCTCCATGCCGTCCATGATGGCCATGGTCAGGGGGATGCGCATGGTGGTGATCATGCCCTTGCCCCGCTCGCTGGTGATGCTGACGGAGCCGCCCAGGCTTTCCACGCCGCTCTTCACCACGTCCATGCCCACGCCCCGGCCGGAGAACTCCGTCACCTGGGTGTTGGTGGAAAAGCCAGGGGCCATGAGGAAGTTCAGAATATCCTTGTGGCTGTACTCTGCGTCCGGAGAGGCGATACCCTGCTTGATGGCCTTTTTCAGCACGGCCTCGTCGTTGACGCCGGCGCCGTCGTCCTTGATCTGGATGATGACCTCGCTGCCGGTGTCCTCGGCGGAGAGGACGATCTCGCCCACCGGGTCCTTGCCGGCGGCGATGCGGTCCTCCGGGTTCTCCTCGATGCCGTGGTCCATGGAGTTGCGGACCATGTGCATGATGGGGTCGCCGATGGAGTCCACGATGGTCTTGTCCACCTCGGTGCTCTCGCCGATGAGGGTGAGCTTCACCTGCTTGTTGAGTTTCTTACTCATATCCCGCACGATGCGGGTCATCTTCTGGAACGTGTTGGACACGGGGATCATCCGCAGGGACATGGACACGTCCTGCAGCTCGTCGGTGAGCTTGCGGAGCTGCCGGGCGGACTTGGAGAACGCGTCCAGATGGAGCCCCTTCAGGTCCGGGGAGGCGGTGACCATGGCCTCGGTGATGACGATCTCGCCCACGATGGCGGAGAGCTGGTCCAGCTTGCTCAATCCCACGCTGATGAGGCTCTCTTTCTGGTGCTGCTGTGCGTTTGCGGGGGCGGCGGGAGCCGGCTTGGCGGGGGCGGCCTTGGGTGCGGCGGGGGCGGCCTTGGGTGCGGGCTCGGCCTCCGGCTCCTCCTCGTCCTGGGGCGGAGCGGGGACGTAGTCGTGGGGCTGATAGGACCGCACGGAGCCGGCCTCCCGAATCACGGGGATGGACTTCTCCCGGTCGCCGGCGTTTTTAAACATCAGCAAAAAGCCGTTGTCGATGATCTGCTCGGAGGTGGAGGCGTCGCTCTCCACGCCGGCGGGGTCATAGAGGAAGTCCGCCTCGGAGCAGAAGCTCTGGATGGAGGTGATGAGCATGTAGGCCCGCAGGTTCTCCATGCCACAGCCGTCGTCAAAGAAGACCCGCAGCTCGTAGGGGAAATCGGGGTTTCCGCCGCCGGCGGCCGCGGCGGCCGCAGGGGCGGCGGGGGCTGCGGAAGCGGCCGCCTGGGCGGGGGCGGCAGGCGCGGCGGGAGCGGGAGCGGGAGGCTCCTCTCCTTTAATTTTGGCAATCAGGCTATTAATATTTGCAAGGAAGCTGTCGACATTCTTATCAAGCGGCTCTTCGGCTTCAACTTTCTCCATCTCCGCACGGAAATAGTCCACGGCGTGAAGCATCACGTCGAACAGCGCGGGGCGGTCCTCCTCCTTGACCACGGACATCGTGCCCTCCCGGATGATGAAGAACATGTCCTCGATCCGGTGGGAGACCGTCGCCAGGGTGTCAAACTCCATCATGGCGGAAGAGCCCTTGATGGTGTGCATGATGCGGAAGATCTCGTTGACGTTGTCCTGGGAGAACGTATCTTCCTTTTCCGCGTCCAGAACGATCGTCTCCAGCTGCTCCAGCAGGGAGTTGGTCTCATAGATGTACATATCCAGGATGTCATTGCTGCTCACGGGAACACCACCTCATTGTCTTTTTCAGATTTATCGGCCTGGAGTCTTAAAAAAATAAGTAGTCTTCAGAAGATTTTTCTGCTATGATATACACAGTATAAGTCTTTTTCTGCGAGGTGTCAAGAATGCCTGACCTTTTAGGAGCAACCAATCCGGTACCGGGGTACGACAAAGCGGTCACAAACCGAAATATGCCGGTGTCGCCGGACAACACGCCGGTGCAAAATGTCCCGGATCCCAGCCGGGTCACCAAGACAGACCAGAGAACCGAACAGCAGGACCACAACCTCCAGGGGGACGGCAAGGTCCGGTACGACTCCAACTATCAGACGTTCCTCCAGCGCCTGCGGGACACCCCCGGCATGGCGGAGAGCCTCTCCCGGCTCTTCTCCGGACGGGAGGGGACCGTGGTCCTCTCCGGAATGAGCGAGGGCATCGCCCAGGAGATGAGCGAGATTCTGGAGATGCTCCGGATGGACAGCAGTCAGCTGCTGGACTTCCTCACGGGCCAGTTCCGGGCGGGCACCCGGTTCGGCGGGGCGCTGTTCGCCCTGCTGCGCAACGCCTACGCCAGGGCCTCCTCCGAGGGCGTCCGGGCGGATATCCTGCAGTTTCTGCGCAGCTACGCCGACTTCGGCTCCACCGCCCACATCGAGGGCAATATGCTCCGAAACCTTTCCTCCATGGCCGACGCCATCCCCGCCAGCTGGGCGGAAAAGCTCAGGGAGTTGATGGCCCAGCTGGAAAACGGCATCGCGGCGGGGGACCGGAAGGGAAACATAGAGCTTTTGCAGCGGGGGATCATCCCCTATATGGCCGGCTACGTGGAGCGGACCCACGACCTGGGGCTGCCCCGGACGCTTTTGACCATGCTGGCGCTGAATCTGGCCCGGTATGAAAACGGATCCGAGGAAAAATTGCTGGAGGCCTTTCATCAGCTCAGCGGATATGGTACACTAAAGGGGCAGCTGGGGAATATCGACGACGCGTCCCTCCTGCGCCTGCTGCGAAACAGCCAGCTGGCCCAGAGCGACGCGGCGGTCCGGTTCTCGGACCACCTGGCGGCGGCGGCGGCCCGGGCCCTGCGGGGCGAGGGCGGCGCGGAGGTGCAGCAGGCGTTCCAGAACCTGGTGGGGGCCATGCTGGTGAACGAGAGCGTCTATATGCCGGTGAACCACTACCTGATTCCCCTGGAGTGGGCCGGGCGGATGCTGTTCTCCGAGCTGTGGGTGGACCCGGACGCCGAGGAGGGCCATGGCCGCGGCGGCCGGGGGAACACTATGAAGTTCCTCTTTAAGATGGACGTCCAGTCCCTGGGGCTGTTCGACGTGGTGCTCACCGCCCGGGACAGAGAGGTGGACATCCAGATCTCCTGCCCGGAGAAGGTGACCCCGTTCTCCAAGCAGATCGAGACCGCCGTGTCCCAGATTCTGGCGCGGAACGACCTCACACCCTCCCGCGTGGCCGTGCGGAGGATGGAGCGCCCGGTCACGCTGACCGAGGTGTTCCCGAAAATTTTTGAAGGGAAGAACAGCGTAAATGTCAAGGTCTGAAAGAAGCAGGAGCGCCGCCAAAAAGGCCGTGGCGCTGCAATACGGGCCCGACGACGCCGCGCCGGTGATCGTGGCCTCCGGCATGGGATACCTGGCGGAGAAGATCGTGGAGACGGCGGCGGACAACGGCGTGCCCATCTACGAGGACAACTCTCTGTCCACCATTCTGACCCAGCTGCAGCTGGGCCAGGAGATTCCGCCGGAGCTTTATCAGGCCATTGTGGAGATCTACGTGTACTTCCTCCACTTTGACGCCGCCGAGAGAGCGGCAGCGGAACCGCAGGCACAGCCGCAGACTGAGCCCCCGCGGGGAGAGGAGACGACATGAGCGAGAGACAGGAAGAGCGGCTGTATCTGCTGCTGGACAGCGTGAACAACCCCCTGGCCAGGGGACAGCTGGAGGGCCCATCCAACGGACAGATCCTCCAGATGCTGGTGCTGGACAACGACGTGGAGAAAGTGGCCTGCCACGAGGTCATCGTGCTGATGAGCATGGGCACCAACGAGCCCCCGCTGCAGTGCCGCATTGTCCGGCAGCGGGGGGACCGGGTGGCGCTGGAGAAGATCGCCAGCCTGGACCCGGACCTGCGGCGAAACCTGCGGGTCCCCATCAAGTTTGACACGTTTATCTACCCCGTCACCGGCCGGTGGCGGGGCCGGCGGCCGGTGCAGTCCATCGACCTCAGCTGCGGCGGCGTGGCCTTTTACGGCGACGACGGCCTGGAGGTGGAAGAGAAGCTGGAGCTGGTGATCCCCGTGACGGAGCAGCCGGTGATCCTGCGCTGCCAGATCCTGCGCAAACAGGAGCTGCGCAACGGGAAACTGCTCTACGCCGTCAAGTTTGTGGATATGTGCGAGGACGAGGAAGTGACGGTGCGGGAGGCGGTGTTCAGCATTCAGCTGGAGAACCGGCCCCACGCCGCGGGCAACGACAACAGGGAGGAACACCGATGAACAAGGACAGGAGAGGACGCAAGACCGTGAGGGCCGCTTTTGCCAGAAGACTGATGTCCCTGGCGCTGGCGGCCGTGATGCTGTGGAGCCTGCTTCCGGGCCTGACCCCGGCGGCGGAGGCCGCCGAGTGGATGGAGCCCTATCTGGAGAAGCTGGTGGACTGGGGCGTCATGCAGGGCAATGCCTCCGGCAACCTGAACCCGGACCGGGTGCTGACCCGGGCGGAGTTTGTCACCATGATCAACCGGGCTTTCGGCTACACGGAGCGGGGGACCACGCCTTTCCGGGATGTGCCGGAGAACGCCTGGTACGCCGACGATATCAACATCGCCTATCAGGCGGGCTATTTCACGGGCACCTCTGAGACCACCGCCGGCCCCATGGGGCGGGTGACCCGGGAGCAGGCCGCCGTCCTGCTGGGGCGGAACCTGCGGCTGCAGGGCATCCCCGGCGTCCAGAGCGATTTCACGGACGTCCAGCAGATGGGCAACTGGAGCCGCGGCATGGTGCAGGAGTGCGCGGAGCTTGGCATCATCCAGGGCTATGCGGACGGCTCTTTCCGTCCCAAGAACTACATCACCCGGGGCCAGATGGCCTGCTTCCTGGTACGGGCCCTGGGCACCCTGGTCCATGATACCGGGGACCAGGTGGTGGGCGGCGTGTACGGAAACCTGACGGTGAACACCGCCGGCGTGAAGCTGAAAGACACCGTGGTCACCGGCAACCTCTACCTCAGCGGCGGCGTGGGCCTGGGCAACGTGGAGCTGGAGAACGTCACCGTCATGGGCAAGATCGTGGTCTGCGGCGCCGGCGAGGCGGAGCGGGGCGAGAACAGCATCATCCTGCGCAACGTCACGGCGGAGGCCCTGGAGATCGACAGCCTCTCCGACCACTTTATGACCGTCCGCACGGAGGGCCTGACCAATATTGCCAATACCACTGTCCGCACCTCCGCCTATCTGGAGGACGTGACCGACGACGACCAGGGCCTGCGGGTCATCACCCTGGACGGCACCTCTGACGGTACTGTGCTCCAGCTGGCGGGCAACATCAAGGAGGTCGTCAACATCACGCCCAACTCCAACCTCCAGGTGGTACAGGGCGTTACGGATAAGCTCACCGTGGACGAGCGGGCCGCCGGCTCCTCCCTGAGCATTGCCAACGACACCACCGTAAAGGTTTTGAATCTGGACGCGGGCGTACCGGTCACCGGCAACGGCGACGTCAGCAAGATGAACGTCAACGCCCCCGGGTCCACCGTCACCATGCTGCCGGACACCATCTACGTCCGGCCCGGCATTGACTCCAACATCAACAACAAGGTGATGGACAACAAGGCGGCGGAGGAGTCCTCCGACGAGCCCCGCCTGCTGGCCGGCTACCCCCTGATCCGGAATCTGGCCTCCACCTCGGCGGACGGCGTGTTCAGCACCAACAAGCGGGGAACCCTTTATTGGGCGGTCTCCACGCTGCTGGACGGCTCCGTGGGCGAGGACGAGCTGCGCAGTCCCTCCGCCTATCCCGGCAAGATCCTGCGCAGCGGCACCATCAACGTCACCGCCTCCAAGACGGAGATGACCGCCCGGCTCACGGGACTCTCCCGGGAGGGATCCTATTATCTCTCCGCCATGCTGGTGGATGAGCGGAGCCACACCAGCCCCGTGAAGGTGACGGCCTTCACCACCACCGACGACAGCACGCCGGCCTTTGCCGCGGGCTATCCCGAGGCCATCCTTACCGTGGATCCCAAGGACGAGGAGGAGCAGATCATCCAGGCCCGGGTCATGGCCACCAAGACCTGCCAGCTGTATTACGCGCTGCTGCCCCGGAACTCCACCGCCCCCACGGCGGAGAGCCTGCGGGCGGGCGCCGTCACCGGCAACCTGGGCTACGGTACCATGGAGATCTCCAAGAACCGCTCCTACCTGATCTCCCGGGTCAACACCGCCCACCTGGCGGAGGAGACCACCTACGACCTGTACTTCTGGCTCAACGACGCCGACAACGGCAAGAGCTCCGCGGTGCGGCGGCTTCAGGTCACCACCAAGGACATGACGCCCCCGGTGGTCACCAACATCTACCAGAGCAAGTCCGACCGCACCAGCGCCCAGATCACCTATAGCATGAGCGAGCGGGCGGACCTCTTCTGGGTGGCCGTCAAGGCCGGCGAGACCCTGCTGCGTCCCCCGGTCACCGGCGAGCCCATTGAGCCCACGGACCTGGCCGCCAAGATCCAGGTGGAGGCCGGCGGCGGAAACGCCGCGGTGGTCAGCAGCGGCAGGACCACGGCGGCCCAGGCCGACACCAACTACACGTTCACCGTCAACCGCCTGGCGGAGCAGGGCGTGTACGACCTGTACTACGTGGCCAAGGACCCGGCGGGGAACTACTCCGAGGCGGTAAAGGTCCTGGAGAACGTGATGACCACCGACGCGACCCCGCCTCTGGTGGAGCTGGAGTTCAGCCGCTTCAACGAGGGGGCGGACGGCGTCATCAACCCCTGGGTGGACAGCGATGTGACGCTGGTGTTCAACGAGATCGTCCGGGGCACGTTCAAAGACGGCAACATGGACCGCTATGACGATTTCTACATCCTCTATGAGAAAGTGCGGGACACGGTGGGCAACACCTCGGAGCACAACCAGGCCAAAAACGAGCTGGCGGCGGCCCTGCGGAAGTATGTCCGCCTCTATCCCGGTACGCCGCCGGCCTCGGGAAATCCCCGGCAGGACCCTGTGACGGACAACGACGGAACGCTGACGGAGGCGGAACTCGCCGCCCTGCCCGCCTGGATCGACTACCGCGAGGCGGTGGTCAGCCGGGTGGACGGCCGGCTCAAGATCACGTTCCCCACCGGCACGGGACTCAAGATGCAAAGCGGCGGCACCTACTTCTTCCGCATTGAGAGCGTGGTGGACGCCTCCGGCAACATGATTACCCCCAACCCCACCTACGCGCCGAGAAACGGCTTCACCACCCTGTTTGCGACGGTGGATCTGCAGACGGCCAACACGGTGAGTATCAAAAAGGGCGATTTGCAGAACGCCTCCGACTTCCCCGGCGATAAGAATCTCGAGGGCGACGCGTTCCGGGTCGGCTGGAGCTTCACCGTGACGCCCAACTCCACCAAGCAGGTGTCGGACGAGATCGGCTGGGATATGCTGCTCTGGTCGGACACCAAGCTGGAGTTCTCCCTGTACCGCCGCTCCCGTCCCCGGAGCGGAACCGGCAGCACCACCTGGGGCAAATGGGAGAAGCTCGGCGTCGCCGACAAGGTGCCCGTGGACAAATCCGAGGGCAGCGCCAGCGTGTACGTCAGCCTGACGCGCTCCGCGTACCTCAATAATGAGACGGTCTATCCCCATCTGAACACGCTGGATCAGGACACGGTGTATGAGTACGCCATCCATCTGATCAGCGTGGCGGACAATGACGATCCCAACGGGTGGATCTCGGAGATTACCCTGGGCGCCACCATCATGGCCGGCGGCACCACGGCGATGAACCAGTCCTCTGTGGTCTATCAGGGCGACGCGTCCACACTGGAGAAAGGCAAGGCCGCCGGCGCCATCTCCATCGGCGATCCGGATCCTTTCAACTACACCATCGCCCCGGAGGAGCGGGAGGGCCCCAAGCTGGATGAGGGGTATCCCCTGATCTCCAACGGCGACACGCTGGCCAATATCACCGTGGCCCTGGACCGGGTGGGCACGGCGTACTTCATGGCGATCCCCCTTACCTCGACGGACGACCCCGATCAGGCAATCACAGGAGATAATTACTCGGCCCCCATCGGCATCGCCCTGAAAGAAGACCCGGCCAATGTCAAGCTGCCGGAGATCGAAAAGGTGCCCACAAACGGCCGGGATACCACAGGCAAGTATGAGAACCCCTTGCTGCGGCTTCCGGCGGCCTCTACCGTGGCCACCAGGACCACAGAGGGCGGCATTGTATGGGCGGAACGGGAATATCCCCAGAAGGATCTGGCGGGCATGGTGACCCTGCGGGGGCTGGTTCCGGATACCACCTACCTGCTGCTGATCGCCACAAAGGGCGTGACGCGGTACTCCCAGTATGTTTACTGCTACACCTTTACCACCAGCAAGGTGAAAGCGCCCAAGCTGGAGCTGCAGGCCAACGGAAGCGAGGCCCTGGTCCGGACGGATCTGGACGCCGAGGTGCGGGGCCTGCTGATCGTGGACGGCAGCGACACCGATCTGCGCAGGCCGTTCAGCAAGACTGAGGGCACCGCCACGACGGACAATTACGCAAACACCACCGGTACCGCCACGAACGGCAAGTACAGCATTTTGGACGCGCTGATCAACAGCTACGGAAGCGGCAACGGGATCCGGAACTCGGTGTTCGATCAGTACGCGGAGGATAGCATCAAGGAGCTGATCTTCAGCAAGATCGAGAGCTCTACGATCAAGCCCAACTCCATCATCGACGTGGTTGAGCGCTTCAGCGTGGCCGGCGGCAATACCTGGAAAGCCGTGCGGGAGTTCCAGAATATGGAAGCGGGCCGGTGGTACTGCTTCCTGGCCTACGCGGAGAGCCCCCTGGGCTCCGACCGGTCCTACCGCGCGGTCCGGCCGCTGCAGATCGCGGATACGCAGCCGCCCACGGTGACGCAGGACTCCGTCACGGTCACCTTTGCCAAGCAGGGGGACGGCACGTACAAGGGCCAGGTCACCATTACGTTCTCTGAGAACCTGTATTTCCAGGATACGAATAGCGGCATTCAGTCCATCAAGCCGGTCTCATCGACGGATTTGACAGTCGGCACGGTTACCGGCGACTGGGTGTCGCGGGTGTTTATCGCCGGCAACACGCCCCTGGGCTGGAAAGTCTATACGGAGCCCGGCGATCCCAGAAACACCAACCAGATGGTGTTCGAGACGGCAACGGGCGGTTCCGTCAGCGCCGGCGACTACACGTTCGCCATCCGGGAGGGATTGTGCGACGAGTGGGGCAACCGGCCCACCGGAACCAACAGCGGCTTCCAGGTGGTTGTGCGCATCCGGGGCAACGACACGGACGGCTATACCTACACTGTGTCCGGCATTCCCAACGGCTGGCTGGGCAGATAAGCGGCAAAACCCCTGGGGAGGGCGGGCGGCACCGCCCGCCCTCCCGCTCTTTGCAAGGACTGGAAAAGGAGAGTATTTGTCTATGAGATCCGGATTTTTCCGCAGGGCCGGGGCGCTGCTGCTGACCCTGGTTCTGGCGTTTTCCCTGGTCCCCGCCGCCGGCGCGGCGGTTGTGAGAGTAACATTAAGCGAAACTGCACTTACACTGAAAATGGGCGGGACAGAGACTGCGACACTGACCGCAACAGTGGAGGTAAATGACGGTGAAGACCAGACCGTCACCTGGACGAGCGGCAATGAAGATGTCGCCACCGTCAGCGGCGGACTTGTCACGGCGAAAAAAGGCGGCACTGCCAATATTATCGCCACGTCCACTGCGGATAATCGGGTGTCCGCAACTTGCGCAGTCACCGTAGAGGCGGCGGATCCGCCCGCCAAAGTGGATGTTGCCAGCGTGACGATAACTAAGGCTTCTATATCTTTGGAAGTGGGGGCATCTGAGACCCTCACCGCCACCGTCAAGCCGGACGACGCCACAAATAAAGACATTACCTGGAGCAGTGATAAGCCCTCTGTTGCCGCCGTAGACCGGACCAGCGGCAGAGTCGAGGCTGTCGGCAAGGGGACGGCGAACATCACCGCTGCGGCGGACGGCGTGGATTCCGCGCCCTGCGTTGTGACCGTCACAGACCCCGTGGTCAATGTGCCCGTGGAAAAGGTGGAGATCAAGGCGGACGATGGGACCTCCGTGGCGGTGGGCAGGACCCTGCAGCTGCGGAGTGAGGTCACCCCGGCCAACGCCTCCAATAAAAATGTCGCCTGGTCCAGCGCCGATCCCACCATTGCCAGCGTAAACCCCGATACCGGCGTGGTCACCGGCGTCAAGGCCGGCGGCCCCGTCTCCATCACTGTCACCACGGAGGACGGGAACAAGACCGCCAGTGTGAGCGTCACCGTCACCGCCTCCGCCGGAGACTTTCTCATCACCCCCATCCGGGGCGCCAGCCCCATCAATGTGGGAAAATCCACACTGACTCTCTCCGCCAGCACCGACCGGCCCGTCACCTGGTCCAGCGAGGACGAGGCCATCGCCACCGTAAACGCCAGCGGCCAGGTCACCGGAGTCAGCCCTGGAAAGGTCAAGATCTTCGCCGAGACGGAGGACGGCTCCAGGGCTGAGTACACGGTGGAGGTCTCCGGCCTGGTGATAGAGGAGACGACCATCAGCCTCATCGTGGGCTACACCAAGAGCATCGTCTATACGGCCTACGGCACGGCGGCCACCAGCAGCGACTCCCCCCGGTGGACCTCCAACCCCGAGTCCATCGCCACCGTCACCAACGGCGGCCGGGTCACCGGCATGGCCCCCGGCATCACCACCGTTACCGTCACAAAGGGCCGCTACACCGCCGAGTGCAAGGTCACCGTGGAGGAGGACGTGGCCAACGCCATTGAGCGCACCCTGAACGCCGGGGAGAAGCTGGACTTCCCCGGTCTCCTCTCCGACCTGAACAGCCGCTGCCGGGAGCGGACGGAGGCGGCCCTGGACTACATCACCAATCTGGAGGTTGCCCCCAGCCAGGGCGTTCTCCACTACCGCTACGGCTCTTCGGACATCCCCAACCACGGCGTGGGCGGCGTGGACCGCTACTATGTCACCGCCGCCTCCGACAGCGGCCGCCGGGCCATCTCCGATCTGAGCTTTGTGCCCAACGGGAGCTTCAAGGGCATGGCTATTATCGAGTACACGGGGTACAGCATCGAGGGGCAGTCTTTCCACGGCACCATCCGGGTGGACGTGAAAAGCAGCGGCGACGTGACCTACAGCACCGCCCAGGGCCAGGCGCTGACCCTCAGCGCCAAGGAGTTCAAGGACGTCTGCCAGCTGAGGACCAGCCGCAACGCAAGCTATGTCACCTTTACCCAGCCCAGCGGAAACAAGGGCGTCCTCTACTATAACTACAACCCGGGCCAATACTCCCCCAAGGTGGACAGTGCCACCAAGTACTACCTCAGCAGCAACCCCTCTTTGGAGAAAGTGACCTTTGTGCCGGCGGAGAACTTCACCGGCACGGTGACGGTCTCCTACCGCTGCACCGACACCACCGGCGGCGGCTACGCCGGCACCATGACCATCAACGTCTACTCCGCCAACGGCGAGTCCAGCGGCGGCGTGGAGTACACCACCGGCATCAACCAGCGGCTGACCCTCAACGCCGGCGACTTCAACGACGCCTGTCTGGAGGCCAACGACCGCAGCCTGAGCTACATCTACTTCGACGAGCTGCCCGCCGCGGCCCAGGGCACGCTGTACTACAACTACACCAGCGCCTCCAGCAACCGGGTGGACACCACCACCCGCTACAACCGCAGCAGCACCGGCAGCCGAATCTCCAACATCACCTTTGTGCCCGCCAGCAATTTCAGCGGCACCGTCACCATCCCCTACACCGGCTATGACACGACGGACCGGAGCTACAAGGACAATTTGGTGATTCACGTCTCCGACGCGGCGGGGACGGTATACTACAACACCGAGGTGGACACCCCCGTGACATTCCGGGCGGAGGACTTCAACGAGGCCTGTCAGAAGTCCAACAGCTCCACGCTGAACTACATCCAGTTCACCCTGCCCTCCTCCAGCGTGGGGACGCTGTACCGCAATTACCGCAGCAGCAGCAACACCGGCACCCGGCTCTCCTCCTCCACGCGGGTCTACCGGGGCGGGACGCCCAGCGTGTCCGACGTGACGTTCGTCCCCAAGAGCCGCTATGAGGGCACCGTGTCCATCCCCTTCTCCGGCGTGGACGCCGGGGGCAGCGCGTTTGAGGGCACGGTCTCCATCGGCGTGGGCCGGGGCGTGGGGCAGGCGGTGCGCTATTCCACCGCCAGCGGCGGTGTGGTGCGGTTCAGCGCCGGCGACTTCAACGCCGTCTGCCGCAGCGTCACGGGGGACGATCTCAGCTACCTGAGCTTCGAGCTGCCCGCCAGCCGCTACGGCACGCTGTACTACCAGTACAACGCCTCCCGAGGCACCGGCACCCAGGTCACCTCCTCCAGCTCCTACTACCGCAGCGGCGGCAGCCGGGCGCTGGACGACGTATCCTTTGCCTCCGCCAATGTCAACGGCATCGCCTCGTTCCAGTTCAACGGCCGGAGCACCGGCGGCAGGCAGTTCACCGGAACGGTGGAGATTGCCATCGGCAACGCGAGCCTGGACAGCGGCGCCTCCACCGGCACCCGTTACACCGGCAGCTCCGCCCCCATCGCCCTGCGGACGGCGGACTTTGAGTACGCCTGTCAGTCCGCCGTGGGCGGCGCGCTGTCCCACATCCGCTTTAACAGCCTGCCCAGCGAGAGCGCGGGACGGCTGTACATGAACTACGAGTCCCCCAGCCGCCCCGGCGGCGCCGCCACCACCACCTCCAATTACACCGCCAGCAGCGGCCTCACCATTGGCCAGCTGTCCTTTGTGCCCAAGGCGGGGTATCAGGGGCAGGTGAACATCCCCTATACCGGGTACAACACCACCGGCGGCAGCTTCAGCGGCAATGTGGTCATCGACATCTCCAACAGCTACTGCGCCGCGCCTTTCTACGACATGGGCAGCGGCTGGGAGTGGGCGAAGCCCTCCGTGGAGTTTTTGCGGAGCGCGGGGATCACCAACGGATACAGCGACGGCTCTTTCCGCCCCTCCCGGTCCATCAGCAGGGGCGAGTTCACGCTGATGGTCTGCCGGGCGTTCGGCTTTGACACCACCGCCGCGGCCACCAATTTCCCGGATGTGCCCGCCAGCAGCCCCTACGCCGGGGCGGTGGCCACGGCCAGGAGCATGGGCATTGTGGAGGGCAGCGGCGGCCGCTTCCGGCCCAATAGCCCCATCACCCGCCAGAGCGCCATGACCATTATATGCCGGGCCATGAAGGCCGCGGGCAAGGAGGTCCCCTCCGGCGGCACCTCCAACCTCAACGCCTACAGCGACCAGGCGCAAATCGCCTCCCATGCCAGAAGCTCCGTGGCGGCGCTGGTGAATCTGGGCGTGGTACAGGGCAACAGCAGCATGCAGATCAACCCCCGCAAATCCATTTCCCGGGCGGAGATGGCCGTGATTTTGCACCGCGTGCTGACGCTTTGACCGTTTCTTTCGGTGATTTGACGGCACCGGCAAAACGCCGCGCTCGCCGCCCCGGCTGAGGGGCCCGGCGGCGGGCGCGGCTTCCAAGCCAAGAAAAGAGGAGAGAAAACCGATGAAGTTTTTCAAAGGGACCCTGCGGGCCGCTCCGGACAAGGGCGCGGCGCCGGGGGGACGGGGGAAAGGCGCTCCGGATCTCTCATCCGGGCTGCGGGTGGAGGTTTTGACCATGGCGAACTACCTCCTCTTCGTGGGACGCTTGAAAGTTCTGGACGACGGCGTGCTGGAAGTACGGCGGGACACCGGCGACCCGCTGCCTCAGGCCCTGTATAACAGCGAAGTCAAGCTCCGGGGCTTCCAGAAGAACTCCCAGCCCTTTTGCCTGAAGGGGACGGTGGGCAAGAGCTCCCGGGACTTCTGGCAGGTTGAGAATCTGAAAGTCCTCCAGAGCCGGGAGAACCGCGGATTTTTCCGCCAGGACACCGACCTGGACGCTCAGGTGCGCTCCAGCGGTCACTACCGGGGGCCGGGGAGCGAGGAGTCGGAGTGCAAGGTGCTGGACGTCAGCGCCGGCGGCGCCCGGATTCTGAGCCGGAACGTATACATGGAGGGGGACCGCTTCCAGCTGGAGGTGGAGCTTCTGCCGGAGGAGCGGCCTTTTTCCATGGCCTGCCGCGTCCTGCGGGTCACCCCCAAAAAGGGCTTCAAGTACGAGTACGGCTGTAAATTTGAGGGCCTGAGCGAGGCGGAACAGCAGCGGCTTTTGCGGGCGGTGTTCACCATCCAGCGCAGGATCCTCCAGGCCCGGCGGGAATAACGCCCGCCGCAAAAAACGAATTGAGCGGGAGACGGCGGCGCCGTCTCCCGCTCTTTTTCCGCACATTTTCATCCCGGTGTATGAAAACCGGAATTTCAGAGAACCTAATCCAGGAAAGCGCCGCGTCCATTCTGCGCGCGGCCGCGCCGGCGCTCCCCGTGGGCGCCGCCATATCGCCGGGAGAGCGCCTGTGTCTCTCTGGCCTTTGAAAAAGGAGTGATCCATGTTGGAGACTGGAATCCATAACACGTCCGAGATCGGGCGGCTGAAAAGGGTGCTGCTGCACCGCCCCGGCGGGGAGCTGGAGAACCTGATGCCGGAGTACCTGGAGCGGCTGCTGTTTGACGACATCCCCTATCTGCGGGAGGCCCAGAAGGAGCACGACGCCTTTGCCGAGTGCCTGCGCCAGCAGGGAGTGGAGGTGGTGTATCTCATCGACCTGGTGGTGGAGTCCATCACCGGCGGCGAGGTGCGCAAGGCTTTTCTCCGCCAGTTCCTGGACGAGGCGGACATTCGGGATGAGCGGATGCGGGAGAGCCTGGAGGAGTATCTGGGAGACATGCCGGACCGGGAGATGGTGTCCGCCATGATGGCCGGCGTCCGCAAGAGCCAGCTGCGCCAGGGCAGCGGACGGCTGGGGGACTTTCTGCCGGGGGAGGGGGACGACTACCCCTTTGCCGTGGATCCCATGCCCAACCTCTATTTCACCCGGGACCCCTTTGCCACCATCGGTACCGGCGTGTCCATCCACAAGATGCACACCGCCACCCGGAACCGGGAGACGCTGTTCGGAAAGCTGATTTTCGAGCACAACCCGGCCTTTGTGAACGCCCCCCGCTGGTACGACCGGGGGGAGACCTCCTCTCTGGAGGGGGGCGACATTCTGGTGCTGTCCCCCCAGGTGCTGGCGGTGGGCATCTCCCAGCGCACCCGGGAGAACTCCATCGACACCCTGGCGGAGGCCGTGCTGACCCGCAGCCAGACCTTTAAGAAAGTCCTGGCCTTCAACATCCCCAAGACCCGCTCTTTCATGCACCTGGACACCGTGTTCACCATGGTGGACCGGGACAAGTTTACCGTTCACCCCAACATCCTCTCCAGCATCACCGTGTTTGTCATGGAGCTGGACAGCGATGGGCAGATGAAGATCCGCCAGGAGGAGGGCCGGCTGGAGGACATTCTCAAAGAGCACCTGGAGCTGGACCACGTGACGCTGATCCCCTGTGGCCGGGGCAGCGAGATTGACGCCGCCCGGGAGCAGTGGAACGACGGCAGCAACACGCTGGCCATCGCCCCCGGGGAGGTGGTGGTCTACTCCCGGAACTACGTGACCAACCGCTCGCTGGAGGAACACGGCATCAAGATCCACACCATCCCCAGCGCGGAGCTGAGCCGCGGCCGGGGCGGGCCCCGGTGCATGTCCATGCCGCTGTGGCGGGACGACCCCTGACCCATCCGCCCAGGACGCCCCGGCGAAAACCCATTTTGTAACGATAAAAAGGAGAAATTTACTATGGCAGTCAATCTCAAAGGCAGAAGCTTTCTCACCTTGCAGGACTTCACCCCCGCGGAGATCCGCTATCTTCTGGACCTGGGCCATGACCTGAAGGCCAAGCGCCGCGCCGGCGTCTGTGACCCGGCATTAAAGGGCAAGCACATCGTCCTCCTCTTTGAAAAGACCTCCACCCGCACCCGGTGCTCTTTCGAGGTGGCCGCCACCCAGGAGGGGGCCCATGTCACGTACCTGGACGCGGGCAGCTCTCAGATGGGAAAGAAGGAGTCCCTGGAGGACTCCGCCAAGGTGCTGGGCCGGTTCTTTGACGGCATCGAGTACCGGGGCTACGCCCAGAAAAACGTGGAGGAGCTGGCGAAGTACGCCGGCGTCCCCGTGTGGAACGGCCTCACCGACGCCGACCACCCCACCCAGATCCTGGCGGACATGATGACCATCGAGGAGCACTGCCACAAGCCCCTGAATCAGATCAAGATCGTCTTCCCCGGCGACGTGCGCAACAACATGTGCTACGCCTGGATGATCGGCGCGGCCAAGATGGGAATGCACTTTGTGGGCATCGGCCCGGAGAAGTTGGCCAAGGAGATGGACCAGGAGGTGGTCAAGACCACCTTCGCCACCGCCCGGGAGACCGGCGCCCTGCTGGAGATCACCGACAATTTGGGAGACGTGAAGGACGCCGACGTCATCTACGGCGATATCTGGGCCTCCATGGGCGAGGAGGCGCTGATCCCCGAGCGGGCGGAGCTGCTGTCCCCCTACCGGGTGACGGAGGAGACCCTGAAGGCCACCGGCAACCCCAACGTGCTCTATATGCACTGCCTGCCCTCTTTCCACGACTATGAGACAAAGCTGGCGCGGGAGTGGAAAGACAAGGGCGTGGACATCCGGGAGGTCACCGACGAGGTGTTCCGGGGCCGCCACAGCGTGGTCTTCGACGAGGCTGAGAACCGGATGCACTCCATCAAGGCCGTGCTGGTGGCCACCATCGGAAAGTAAGAGGGGGGCGAGCCCTTGGAGAAGTCCAAGTTTCGAATGCCCACGGCCTACACCATCCTCTTCCTGCTGATTATCCAGGTGGCCATCGCCACCTGGATCGTGCCCTCCGGCGCATACGATTACGTGGACGGCGTACCCGTGGCGGGCAGCTACCACGCCACGGCCCCAACGCCCCAGGGGGTCGGGGCGGTGCTGAAGGCCGCCTTTTCCGGCTTCTACGACGCCGTGGACGTGTGCGTGTTCATCCTCATGGTGGGCGGCTTCCTGGGCGTGGTGATGAAGACCGGCGCGGTGGACGCCGGCGTGGCCCGGATCATCCAGCGGCTGGGGGGCCGGGAGAAGTGGCTGATCCCCATCCTGATGCTGCTCTTCGGCCTTGGGGGCACCACCTACGGCATGTGGGAGGAGACCATGGCCTTCTACCCGCTGCTGATCCCCGTGTTCCTGGCGGCGGGCTACGACGCCGTGGTGGGCATCTCCGTGATCTTGCTGGGGGCGGGGGCCGGCGTCATCAGCTCCACCGTCAACCCCTTTGCCACGGGCATCGCCGCGGGCTTTGCCGGCGTGTCCCTGGGGGAGGGGATCTTGCTGCGGGCCCTTCAGTGGGTGGTCTTCGAGAGCGCCGCCATCTGGTTTGTAATGGCCTATGCCGCCAAGGTGAAGAAGAACCCCGCCCGGTCCGTAGTGGGTGTGGGCGCGGGTAAGATTCAGGTGAGCATGGAGGAGCCCCAGCCGGAGTACACGCCCAAGCGCAAGGCCATCATGGTCCTCTTCACCCTGGTGTTTCTGGTCATGGTCTACGGTGTCATCCCCTTTGACGAGATGGGACTGCCCCTGCCGGTTTTGGGCTGGTGGTTCCCGGAGCTCAGCGCCCTCTTTTTAGTGGGCGGCGTGGTCATCGGACTTCTGGACGGCCAGCGGGAGGACGAGGTGGCGGAGACCTTTGTGGCCGGCTGCGCGGACCTTTTGGGCGTGGCCTTTATCATCGGCATCAGCCGGGGGATCACCGTGCTGATGAACGACGGCGGCATCACGGACACCATCCTCCACTGGGGGGAGGAGGCCCTCGCCGGCGCGGGGCCCGTCAGCTTTGTGCTGCTGGTGTATCTCATCTACCTGCCCCTGACGGTGCTGGTGCCCTCCTCCTCGGGCCTTGCAACGCTGTCGGTGCCCATCATGGCCCCCCTCGGGGAGTTCGCCGGGGTGGGAGGCGACCTGGTGGTGACGGCGTTCCAGTCCGCCTCCGGCCTTGTGAACATCATCACCCCCACGGCGGCGGTGGTGATGGGGGCCCTGGCCCTGGGCCACGTCCCCTACGACCGCTGGCTGAAATATGTCTGGAAGCTGGCGCTGTATTTTCTGCTGTTGACCATGGTGCTTTTGGTTCTCGGCGTGTGGATCGGATAGAGACGGCGGCAGGGCCGGGGCGGCAGCCCCGGCCCTGCCAATGAATATTCAACTCTTTATTCACTCACTTCTGTGTGAGGTGCCTGAAAATTCCACAAAAAACCGGGCGGATATACCATGTTTTCTGGGGAAATGGAAGAAGTGGCCAAATAAATATACATAAATTCTGATAAACTATTGACAGTTGGATTGGGGAGTGGTAAGGTATCCACATCCCGGCGGGGGTGCTCTGCGAGAGTTGTCCCGCCGCCGGAGATGAAACCGATGAAAAAGGAAGATCGAGTTATGAAGAAGATTTTTGCGCTTTTGCTGACCCTGGCCATGGTGCTGAGTCTGGCCGCCTGCGGCGGCGGCAGCGATGCTCCCGCCAACACGGACGCCCCCGCCAACACGGACGCCCCCGCCAACACGGACGCCCCCTCCAATACCGACGCCCCCGCCGGGGACGCCGCATTCACCACCGTGGAATCCGGCAAGCTCCACATGTCCACCAACGCCGCGTTCCCTCCCTATGAGATGACCACCGACAACGGCGGCTTCGAGGGCATCGACGTGGAGGTGGCCGACGCCATCGCCAAGAAGCTGGGCCTGGAGCTGGTGGTGGACGACATGGGCTTTGACGCCGCCCTCACCGCCGTGCAGACCGGTCAGAGCGACATCGCCATGGCGGGCATCACCGTCACGGACGACCGGCTGGAGGTCATGGACTTCTCCGACAGCTACGCCACCGGCATCCAGGTGGTTATCGTCAAGGAGGGCTCCCCCATTCAGACGATCGACGACCTGGCCAACGCCCAGATGATCGGCTGCCAGAAGGCCACCACCGGATATATCTATGCCTCCGATACCCCGGAGAACGGCGGCTACGGTGAGGATCATGTCACTGCGTTTGACAACGGCGCTCTGGCGGTCATGGCCCTGGTGAATGGGCAGGTGGACGCGGTCATCATCGACAACGAGCCCGCCAAGAGCTATGTGGCCGCCAACGAGGGCCTGAAGATTCTGGACGGCACCTGGGTGGAGGAGCAGTACGCCATCGGACTTGCCAAGGGCAACACGGCCCTGCTGGAGGCGGTGAACACCGCCATGGCCGAGCTGAAAGCCGACGGCACGTTCCAGGGCATCGTGGACAAGTATATCACCGCCGAGTAAGCAGCAGAAGATCCAGGGCGGCCAATTTCGGCCGCCCTGTTTCCTCGTTGGAGTACGTTAGAGTAGAAGAGAGAAAGGAGGGGCTCCTACTATGCTGCAATCCCTGATCGGCTGGCTGGACCGCATGGGGCCCAGACTGTATAAGGCCTTTATCGAGGGGGACCGCTGGAAGCTCTACCTCCAGGGCCTGGGGGTCACCATGGAGCTGACGGTCATCGCGCTGGTCTTCGGCGTCATCCTGGGATTGATCGTGGCCGTGATCCGCTCCGCCCACGACCAGCAGCGCCTGGGCCGGCGCAATATTCTGCTGGGCGTCCTGAATTTCATCTGCCAGATCTACACCACCGTCATCCGGGGCACCCCCATGCTGGTGCAGCTGTTCATCTGGACATTTGTCATCTTCCCCGCCCAGCGCAACAAGGTGCTGGTGGCCTTTATCGGCCTGGGCGTCAACTCCGGCGCCTATGTGGCGGAGATCATCCGGGGGGGCCTCATGAGCGTGGACGCGGGGCAGTCCGAGGCGGGCCGCTCCCTGGGACTGGGGTATGTGGACACCATGCGCTTCATCGTCATCCCCCAGGCGTTCAAGAACATTCTGCCGTCTCTTGGCAACGAGTTCATCACGCTCTTCAAGGACACCTCCCTGGCCCAGGCCATCGGCGGCGCGGAGATGCTGTACTACGCCAGCACCATCGGCGGCAGGACGTTTGACTATATGCCGCCCCTGCTGGGGATTGCCGGTATGTACTTAGCGATCGTCATCGTCTTCACCTGGCTCCAGGGAAAACTGGAAAGGAGGCTGCGGGAAAGTGATCGACGTTAAAAACCTCTCCAAGTCCTTTGGGGACCACCTGGTATTAAACGACATCTCCCAGCACATCAACCCCGGGGAGAAAGTGGTCGTCATCGGGCCCTCCGGCTCCGGCAAGTCCACGTTCCTGCGGTGCCTGAACTTACTGGAGACCCCCAGCGCGGGGACCATCACGTTCCAGGGCGCCGTCATCACGGACCCCAAGGTGAAGATCGACCAGGTGCGCCAGCAGATGGGCATGGTCTTCCAGCACTTCAACCTCTTCCCCAACATGACCATTCGGAAAAACATCACCCTGGCGCCGGTGCGCACGGGCCTTATGAAGCAGGAGGAGGCCGACGCCCAGGCGGACGTCCTGCTCCAGCGGGTGGGTCTGACGGACAAGGCCGACGCCTATCCCAGCCAGCTCTCCGGCGGGCAGAAGCAGCGGGTGGCCATCGTCCGGGCCCTGGCCATGAAGCCGAAGCTGATGCTGTTTGACGAGCCCACCTCCGCCCTGGACCCGGAGATGGTGGGCGAGGTGCTGGATGTGATGCGAGAGCTGGCCCGGGACGGCATGACCATGGTGGTGGTGACCCACGAGATGGGCTTTGCCCGGGAGGTGGGCAGCCGCGTCCTCTTCATGGCCGACGGCCAGGTGCTGGAGGAGGGAGCCCCGGAGGTCCTCTTCGGCAGCCCCAAGCATCCCCGGCTCCAGGATTTCCTCAGCAAGGTCCTGTAGAATCCCACATAAAAATTAAGAGCAAGGCAAACCGTAAATCTGCCTTGCTCTTTTTTTGCGGGATCGACGGGCGGTTACCATTTTCCTTCTTTCAGTCTTCCGCCGATCAAAATAATTGCAAATACGACGGCAAAAAACAGCCCGGGAATCCAGACCGGGGACAGCACCCACACCCATGACCAGTCGATCAGCCCCGTTAATTTCAGAACAATCAATATCAGGGTTAGAACAGACAGCGTCCCCATTCCGCCGCGTTTTACTTTTTGATCCATCACAGGCCCTCCGTCAAATCGGGATTTGTGGATGAAGTCATGATAACGCAGCGCCCACTGAAAAGCAGCCGTTTCTCAGTGGGCGCCGGCTTTCTCACGGGGACCGCAGAGCGGCCTTTATTCTTTCAACGCAGGGGCTGAAAAGCCTCTCCCGTGAAGAGGTCGTGCCAGGTGAACACTCCGCTCTCCAGCGTCATGTAGCTGTGGGGCGTGTCCTCCTTGGGCAGAGACACGGAGCCGGGGTTCAGGTAGGTATACCCGCCGCAGTCCCGGCGGACGGGCAGGTGGGTGTGGCCGCAGAGGAGGAAGTCCCCCGGCCGCAGGGGCGGCGGATTGTCTGGGCCGTAGTTGTGGCCGTGGGCGGCGAAGATGGTGAGACCGTCCAGGGCCAGAAAAGCGTACTCCGCCAGTACGGGGAACTCCAGCACCATCTGGTCCACCTCGCTGTCGCAGTTGCCGCGGACGCATAGAAGAGCGTCTTTCGTGTCATTGAGCAGGGCGGTGACGGCCCGGGTGTCGTACTCCTCCGGGAAATCGTTCCGGGGGCCGTGGTACAGCAGGTCCCCCAGCAGAATCAGCCGGTTCGCGCCCTCCCGGCGGAAAGCGTCCAGCATCGCCCGGCAGCACCGGGCGGAGCCATGGAGGTCAGAGGCAATCATCCATTTCATCAGATCCGCTCCTTTTTTCGTGCGCCGCCCGCTCCGGGGGAGTGGGGGCTGTAAACCCCGGCGGAGGGTGCTCCGCCGGGGGAGTTGATCGGGGATCAGCGCCGCCTGCGGCCGCCGCCCCGCTTGCCGTCGATGCTGCGGTTCAGGTCCGCCATCTTCCCCTCAGAAGAGGAGAGAAAGCGCTTGAGCTTGTCCTCGAAGGCCTGGTCGCCGGAGGGGGGCAGGGGCTTCTGGACCGCCTGAACGGGATGGGGGCGGTCCGGCTGCTGCTGGGCCGCCGGCCGGGGGGGATAAGAGGGCCTGGGTCCCCGGGGCGCCGGGCGTTCCTGGGGCGGCAGGGCCTTTTTGATGGAGAGGTTGATGCGCCCCTTCTCCGCGGAGAGCACCAGGACCTTGACCGTCTGGCCCTCCTCTAAAAAGTCGTGTACGTCGTTGACAAAAGTGTTGGCGATCTCCGAGATATGTACCAGCCCGGATCGTCCGCCCTCCAGGGCCACAAAGGCCCCAAATTTTGTGATGCTGGCTACCTTGCCCTCCAAAACGCTCCCAACCTGAGGATCCATACCGCTGTTTCTTTCTCCTTCCAAAGATTTTTTCACACACACATCTATGAAAAAGAACGGGCCGGCCCCGGCGCGGAGGATATCCCCCGGCTGCCCGGTGCCGGTCAGTCTATTCCATCGCAGAGCACATACTCATCGGGGAAGACCATGCCCAGCTCGCTGCGGGCGATCTCCTCCATTTTTTCCTGGGTGCCGCCGGCCGCGATGTCGGCGGACAGGGCGTCATTCTCCTGGCGCTGGGTCTCCACCTGAGCGGCCAGGAGGTCTCTTTCCGCCTGGGCGGCCTCCACCTGGTCCTGGAGGCGGACCAGCTGCCAGCCGATGCCCAGCAGCAGCGCCAGAAGCAGCAGCTTGGTCAGAGGACCGGCGCGGAGAACGCGGCGCTTTCCCTTTTGCGCCTTTGCCGCCTTTGCCATGTCTGCCGCCTCCTCTCCTGGGTGGACGCCTCCACCCGTTTTTCCCTATTGTATAGCATTTCCGCGAAAAATAAAAGAGCTTTTTTCCGTGCAGAGCAATTTTTTTGCAAAAATTTTTTGCCCACACCACCGGCAGGGACAAGAGATGGGCAAAATACGCCAGCGTGTCCGCCCAAAAGATCCAAACGGGGCGCAGCAATTCCGAGAATACGCCGAAGAACAGCACCGCGCCGCCCAGGGTTCCCAGAACCATAAAGCTCCGCAGCTGGCCGTCCGCTCCCCGCAGGAGAAAGAGGAACACGACGGTCCCGGCCAGGAGGCAGTAGAGACCGTCCAGCAGACCCGTCAGACCGGGGCGGCGGAGGCGGAAAGGCCGCAGCAGGTCGTACAGCAGTCCGGCGCACAGGCCCAGCAGGATGGACTGGCCGAACACCAGCAGCTGTTGGGAGACCTGATTCCCCATGGCCTATCCGAACAGGCGGCTGAAAAAGCCGCCCCGGCCGGCTCCGTCGTCCTCGTAGGACACGGAGTCCACCCGGCCCTCCACCCGGAGCTCTCCGCCGTCCAGGGACAGCTTCCCAATATGCAGATCCTCCCCGGTAATCACCAGCGTCCCGGCGGAGGTGGACATGACGATGCCCGTCTCGTCAAAGCGCTCCACGTCCTCCACGCCGGAGACCGTCAGATGCTCCCGGCCGGTGAGCTCCAGCCGGTGGGCCGTCTGGGGCATAGAATTGTAATCGTTCATACGGCGTCCCTCCCTGTCCCCACTATATGGGACGAGGCGGGGAACTATGACTGTGGGAAGCTCTGAATAAATCCGCACGCGGTGATTGAATCAGGGCTTCCTGCAAACCTCAGCGGCCGATCTCCCGGTACAGCGTCACAGCGTCCGCCTGCCGGACGGTCTCCTGGACGGAGAGCACCTCCACGGTGATGGTGCGCACGCCGAAGCGCATGGAGATCTGGTCGCCCACTTTCACGTCGTAGGAGGCCCGGGCGGGCTTTCCGTTGACGGTGACCAGTCCGTTGTCGCAGGCCTCGTTGGCCACGGTCCGCCGCTTGATAAGCCGGGAGACTTTCAGGTATTTGTCCAATCGCATAGGGAAGCTCCTCCATAAAAAACTGCTGGCATATTCCAGCACCGGCAATACCTTGTCCCCGCGCCCCGCGGGCGCAAAGGGAGGGGCCGGGGAACCGCAGGTTCCTGGTTGATCCGCCGGCGGATCAATAAAATGAGATCATTTTCGCCGCGGCGTGTACGTGGCGAAAATACATTGATCCGTTTGCCCCTGGGGCAAACACACCAGTGACCGAAGTCACTGGTGTTAGGACCCGCTCCGGTAGACGGGGACGCCCCCGTCTGCTCCCGCTCCCCTGGCAGGACAGGGGGAATAGCGGAGCCGGGCCCTTTGGGCCCGGCGGAGCGTAAAGGGGGGACGACAGTCCCCTCTTTATTTAGAAACCGTGTCTTTCAGCAGCTTGCCGGCCTTGAACACAGGCAGGACGGTGGCGGGGATCTGAATCTCCTCCTTGGTCTGGGGGTTCCGGCCGATGCGGGCGGCGCGCTTTTTGACCTCAAAAGAGCCGAAGCCGACCAGCTGCACCTTGTCGCCCTGCTTCAGGGCCTCGGTGATGGTGTCCAGCATGGCGGTGATGACCGCCTCGGTGTCCTTCTTGGAGACGTCGGCGGCAGCGGCGACGGCATTGATGAGTTCAGCTTTGTTCATTGATTGATCCTCCTAAAAAATCTTTGGTGTTTCCTATATTTCTTACACGCGGATGCGTTTAAGACGATTCCTTGGCCCGCTCCCAGAGGGCGGCGAGCTCTTGCTCCGTGCACTCTGACAGGGGCTTGTCCGCCGACGCCTCCACCTGGCGAAAGCGCCGGTCAAACTTGTCGCAGGCCCGGTGCAGCGATTCCTCCGGGTCCACGCCGGACATCTGGGCGATTTTCGCGGCCGCGAAGAGCAGGTCCCCCAGCTCCTCCTGTACGCCGTGGGGCGCGTCCGGCGCTCCGCCGGACTCCACGGCCTGCCGCAGCTCCCGGACCTCCTCCTCCAGCTTGTCCAGCGGGCCTGTCAGGTCCGACCAGTTGAAGCCGGCCTTGGCGGTCTTGGAGACGGTCTTCTCCGCCCGCCACAGGGCGGGCAGGGTGTGGGGAACGGATTCGATGGCGTCGGCGGTGGAGTGCTGGCCTTTCTCCGTCCGCTTCAGGGCCTCCCAGTTGGTCAGAACCTCCTGGGAGGTGTCCGCCCGGGCGGCGCCGAAGACGTGGGGATGGCGATAGACCAGCTTTTGGGCCACGCCGTCCACCACGTCGTCCATGGTGAAGCGGCCCCGCTCGGATTCCATCTGGGCATGGAGCGTCACCTGCATCAAGACGTCCCCCAGCTCCTCGCACATATCGTGGGGGTCGTCCCGGTCCAGGGCGTCCAGGGCCTCGTAGGTCTCCTCCAGAAAATTGCGGCGGATGGAGGCGTGGGTCTGCTCCCGGTCCCAGGGGCAGCCCCCGGGGGCGCGGAGGAGGCGGGTGATCTCCAGCAGGTCCTTCCAGCCGTAGCGGTCTTTACATTGAAAATCTACCATAGATTGCCTGCCTTTGCAAGTTTTTTTATGGGAAGCATCACATGTTTTGGTGTTTTTCTCAAAAAGGCGGGTAAAAACCGCCTCAGATCACCGCAGCCGCAGCAGGCGCGCCAATTTTTCCCCGTGGGGAATGGAGCGCACGTCCTCCGCCCGGAGAATGCGCAGTGCGACGACCAGTACGCCGTACACGATCACGCCCGCCAGAATGCCCCCCAGGACGCCGATGGCGTTGACGCCGTACGCGGAGTGGCCCGTCAGAGCCCGGGAGAGGAAGCCGTACACGGCCCAGACCGCGGCGCCCATCAGGGCGGAGGCCAGGGCGGGCTTCAAAAAGAGCTGGAGGTAGCGGGGCTTCTTGGCGGAGTATTTCCACACGAAGAAGAGGTTCAGTCCCACGATTACCAGATAGCAGCACAGGGTGGAGATGGGCGCGCCGTGGATGTTGACGGAGGGATTCCCCACCAGGATGTAATTCATCACGATCTTGGTGAGGCCTCCGGCGATGACGGTGAGAATGGGCAGCTTCTCCTTGCCGTAGGTCTGCAGGATGGCGTTGGTCAAAATCATCAGGCAGATGAAGATGGTGGCAAAACCCAGAATCTGCAGATGGGGCCCGGCGGCCAGGGCGGCCTCCTGCCGGGTGGGCAGAATCAGCCGCATGATGGGCGTGGACAGCACCGAGAGGCCCACCCCCGCCGGAATGGCCAGCACGGCGATAATCCGGAAAGCGGAGGAGATGATGCGGTCGGCCCTGGCGGTGTCCCGCTGGGCGATGGCCGCGGCGGCAAAGGGAATCAGGCTCATGGTGACGGGGTAGACGAAGGAGGCCACCATGTTGGGCATATCCATGGCCATGCGGTACTGGCCGTTGAGGGCCGCCGCCTCCACCTCGCTGAGGAGGAGGGCGTTTTGGAGCCGGCCCATGACGATCTTGGTGTCAATGAGATTGATGATGCCCAGGGCGGAGTTCCCCAGGGTGATGGGGATGCCGATGGCCAGCACCTGATGCAAAATGGATCCGCCGGAGGAGGGAACGTCCGGAGATTTTGTCCGGTTGCGGTGGGTCAGCAGGTAGAAGACCAGGAAGCACACGGAGAGGACGGTGCCGGCGGTGACGCCGAAGATGGCCCCGGCGGCCACATCCGCCATGGACTCCTCTGCGGCGCTGCCCGCCATGCGCAGAATATACCACGCCAGAGGCAGGCCCAGCCCCACCTTGCACAGCGCCTCCAGCACCTGGCTGACGGCGGTGGGGGCCATGTTTCCCTGGCCCTGGGTGTAGCCCCGCATACAGGCCAGGAGGCACACGCAGAACACCGCCGGGGCCAGGGCCCGGATGGCCTGGGCGGCCATGGGGTTTTCCTCGAAAGCCGCCAGCTGGTCCGCGCCGAAGAACATCAGCAGCGAGCCCGCAAGCCCCAGGACGAAGAACAGCCAGATGGACGTGCGGAAGATCTTCCGCTTCTCGTTCTCCCGGCCCTGGGCGTGGGCCTGGCTCGTGAGCTTGGAGATGGCCAGGGGCAGTCCCGCCGTGGCGAAGATGTTCAGGAAGTTATAGATGAGGTAGGCGGTGTCGAAGTAGGTCTTGCCCACCTCGCCTAAGATGTTGTTCAGCGGCAGCTTGTAGACCGCGCCGATGAGCTTGACGATGACCACGGCGGAGGCCAGGATGGCCGCGCCGCCCATAAAGGACTGCTTTTTTTCTTTGGACATGGACAATGTACCTCGGATTTCTCAAAAAGATGCGGGATGGAAGTATCCTATTTCAAATGGAAGGGGATTATACCCGCTCCAGGCAGGCGCGCACCAGGGCGGAGAATCTGGGCGCCGCCGCCTTGCCCGCCGCGATGACCTCCTCGCAGGAGAGCGGCTCGGCCTGCACGCCCGCCGCCATGTTGGTGCACAGGGTGAAGCCCAGGACGTTCATGCCGCAGTGGGCCGCGGCGATGGCCTCCGGCACGGTGGACATGCCCACGGCGTCCGCCCCCAGGGTGCGGGACAGCCGCACCTCGGCGGGAGTCTCATACTGAGGGCCGGGGAAGAACATATAGACCCCCTGGCGCAATGTGAGGCCCAGATCTTTGGCGCACTGCCGGGCCAGATCCTGGAGGGCCGGGGTGTAGACGTTGCTCATATCCGGGAACCGGGGACCGAACTCCTCCAGGTTGGGGCCCGTGAGAGGACTGCCGGCAAAGAGCTTGATGTGGTCGGTGATGAGCATGATGTCCCCGGCGTCAAAGGCGGTGTTCACCGCCCCGGCGGCGTTGGTGACGATCAGCGTGTCCGCCCCCAGCAGCCGCGCAAGGCGCACGGGATACGCCGCCTCCTCCATGGTCCAGCCCTCGTAGGTGTGGAGGCGGCCCTGCATCACGGCCACGTCCTGCCCGCTGAGGCGGCCGAAGACAAATTGGCCCTTATGGTCCGGGGCAGTGGAGCATCTCATGTGGGGAATATCCCCGTAGGGGACCGCCACGGGGCTTTCCACCTCGTCCCCCAAAAAGCCCAGGCCGGAGCCCAGGATCAGCAGCACCCTGGGACGGAAGCTCCCCAGACGCTCCGCCAACGCCCGGACGCCCTCCTGATAGCGGGCGTAATCCAGGGGGGCGCTCACAGCGGGCCTCCGCACTCTCCGCAGAAAGTGTCCCCCTCCCGGACGGCGGCGCCGCAGGCGGGGCAGACTTTCCCCCGGGGCCGGCGGTCCAGGGCGTCGCGGATGTCCGACAGCTGGGCTTTCAGCTCGTCGATCTCCTGGAGCTTGGCCAGTAGCGCCTCGGACTCGGTGGGATTGCCGGTGTGGGTGGCGTAGACCATCTCGCCCACCTCCATCAGCTTGCCGTTGATGTCGCCCTCCACCGTGGCGGCGCGGACGCGCAGCTTGGCGGAGGACAGCAGGTCGTCGGCCATCTGCCCCGCGCCGTAGACGGCGTCGGCGGCCAGGTCGCCCGCCTGCAGGGCGGTGCGCTGGATCAGGTCCAGCAGGTTTTGCAGCTTCTCGTTCATGGGAAATCTCCTTTCACGTCTCAATTGGCGGCGGGGCGGGTTTCCGTAATGGGCGCTTCCGCCGGCGGACCCCTGGGGGGCCGGCGGGGAATCACTTTTGCTCAGAGGGGAGGGGGAACGCGCCGCTCAGGCGTAGCGGCTGTAAAACGCGGCGAAGAGGCGCTGGTTGCCGCGCCACTTCTCGGGCCGCTCCGTGTACTCCTTGGGGTACTTCAGGTTAAAGGCCCGCTCAATGCGGTTGGTGCCGAACTCCACCATCTTGGTGGACCCGCCGGCGCCGAAAGACAGGATGGAGCACAGCTCCGACATGATATAGATGTTGTACAGGCACTCCGCCCCGGGGCGGCACCAGCCGATGTTCTCAAAGCTGCCGGACATGTACTTCTGCCGGTAGAGGTAGTAGGGGCGGAGGCCGGCGGCGGGAAGGGCGGAGGCGGCGTAGTCCAGCATCTCCGTCACCGCCTCCGGGGCGGGGATGGAGAGCCCCTCCGTCAGGATGCGGCTGCCCTTTTTCAGCGCCAGGGTGTGGACGGTGACATTGTCCGTGCCGTAGGCGAGGCACGTGTCCAGGGAGCGGCGGAAGCCCGCCGGATCGTCCTCCGGGAGCCCCGCGATCAGGTCCATGTTCACGTGGGGAAAGCTGTACTTCGCCGTCAGGTCCATGGCCCGGTCGACGTCCCCGGCGGTGTGGCCGCGGCCGATGGCCCGGAGGACGTGGTCCTCCATGGTCTGGGGGTTGACGGACACCCGGGTGACGCCGTGGTCTTTTAAGACCGCCAGCTTCTCCGCCGTGATGGTGTCCGGCCGGCCGGCCTCCACGGTGATCTCGCCGCAGCGGGTCGTGTCGAAAGCCTCCTCAAAGGCCGTGAGCACCCGGTCCAGCTGCTGTGCCGTCAGCGTGGTGGGGGTGCCGCCGCCCATGTAGAGGCAGCGCGCCCGCAGGCCCTGCCGGCGGACCATCTCCCCGCCGGAGCGGATCTCCCGGATCAGGGCCTCCATGTATGGCTCTAGGAGGGGGAGGCTTCGCTCCACCGACTGGCTGACAAAGGAGCAGTAGGCGCAGCGGGTGGGGCAGAAAGGAATGCCGATATACACGGCGATGTCCCGGGGCTCCAGCCCCCGGGCGGCCTCCGCCGCAACGTATCCGGTCTCCGCCGCCAGAGCCGCCCGGGAGGGGGAGACGAAGTAGGTCTCCTCCAGCATCTTTTGGGCCTCCGACCGGGACTTTCCGGCCATGACGGCCCAGGCGGCGGGCTTGTCGGGCCGCACCCCCGTCAGCATCCCCCAGGGGGGCGGGGCGTCCAGAAACTCCAGCGCCGCCCGGTAGAAGCAGCGGGCGACGGCGTGCCGCCGCTGGCCCTCTTGGTCAAAGTTCGAGCCGGAGAGGACAGCGGTGTGGGAGACGGTGTTCACCCGTCCGTGGAGAGAGAGGGCCGTTGTTACCAGCAGGCGGCCGCCCTCCTCCCGGCAGGCGATCTCCGCCCAGGTCTCGTCCTCCGGCAAAACGGGCCCGTATACCGGCAGCTCCCCGGGGAACAGGTTCATGAGGCTCTGTTCCACAGTATACCGCTCGTCGTGGCCCTTTAATACCAGCTTCATCTTAAAAGCCGCCGCTCATGGCCTGGCGGAGGTAGGGGTTTCCCCGCCGCTCCCGGTCCAGGGTGCTGGGCTCCATGTGGCCGGGCAGGAGTTGGCAGTCCCCCTCCAGCTGCCCCAGACGGCGCAGGGAGGCCATCATCTTCGCCGTGTCCCCGCCGGGGAAGTCCGTGCGGCCGCAGGAGCCGGCGAAGAGGGTGTCCCCGCAGAAGAGCGCGCCGCCGCACTGGAGCGTCACGCTGCCCTCGGAGTGGCCGGGGGTGTGGAGGACCTGGATGTCCAGCGCCCCCAGGGGGAGATGATCCCCCTCGCCGTAAAACCTCACACCGGCCAGCTCCGTCCGCAGGGGAAAGAGACCGGGGTCCACGTCCCGGTAGTCCGCCTCGTGGATATAGACCTCCGCCTGGGGGAGGGCGGCGGCCAGGGCCGCCGCGGCGCCGGTGTGGTCGTAGTGGCCGTGGGTCAGGAGAATATAGCGGACCTCCGCCCCGTTCAGGGCCGACAGAATGCAGTGGGCCTCCCCGCCGGGGTCGATGACGGCGGAGAGACGGGAGGACTCCTCCTCCAGGATATAGCAGTTGGTGCCGATGGGGCCCACCGGCATGGATTGGATGTTCATAGAGACCTCCTCACAGGTTTCCCTCGGTGTCAAACAGGATGGTCACAGGGCCGTCGTTGCGGGAGTCCACCTGCATGTCCGCGCCGAACTCCCCGTGCTCCACCCGGAAGCCCCGTTCCCGGCAGCGGGCCATGAATTTCTCGTAGAGGGGGACGGCCAGCTCCGGCTTGGCGGCCTTGGAAAAGCCCGGGCGGCGGGAGGAGGTGTCGGCGTACAGGGTGAACTGGGAGATCACCAGCAGGCTTCCGCCCACCTGCTCCAGATTCAGGTTCATCCGCTCCTGCTCATCCTCAAAGACCCGGAGATTGCAGATCTTCTCCGCCAGCTTCACGGCGGTCTCCTCCGTGTCGTTGGGGCCTACGCCCAGCAGCACCAGATAGCCCTGGCCGATCCGGCCCCGGACCTCCCCCTCGATGGTGACGGACGCGTGCTTCACGCGGGTGACGACAGCGCGCATGGGAATTTCCTCCTTACTCGATGAGCGCTCAGCCGGAGGGCCGGGTGACCTGGAGGACCCCGGAGATCTGGTTGAGCTTATTGATAATGGCACGCATCTGCTCCCCGTCCCGGACGGAGATCTCCATCCGGAGGATGGCGAAGCCGTCCTCCGTGCTGCGGCTCTGGATGCCGGAGACGAAGGTCTTGGTGGTGGACAGCGCCGCGGACACGTCCAGCAGCAGATTCAGCCGGTCCTTGGCCACCACCTCCAGCGTGGTGGGATAGCTCTCGTTGGTGTCGCTGCCCCAGGAGACCTTGATCCACCGGCCCGCCAGGGCCGGGTCCTCCCGGCGCTCCGGCGAGGCGTTGGGGCAGTCGCAGCGGTGGACGGACACGCCGTACCCCCGGGTGATGAAGCCCACGATCTCGTCCCCCGGCACCGGGGTGCAGCACTTGGAGAACTTCACCAGGCAGTTGTCCAGCCCCTCCACGATGATGCCCTGCTCGCTCTTGACGCGCTTGACGGCGGGGCGGGGGGACTCCTCGGCCCTGGGGGGATTCTCCAATGCCTCCTGGACCTGGCGCTCCGCCTGCTGCTGCTTTGCAATGCGCTGGAGCTCTCCCTGCATCCGGCTCACGGCCTTTTGGGCGGTGAAGCCGCCGTAGCCGATGGCGGCGTACATGTCGTCCAGGGTGGGGTAGGCGACTTTTTTCAAAAGGCCCGGCAGCCGGTCGGGGCCCAGCAGGTCCCGCATGGAGAGGCCGCAGTGCTTCAGCTCCGCCTCAAAGGCGGCCCGGCCGTTGACGATATTCTCCTCCCGACGCTCCTTTTTGAACCACTGGCGGATTTTGCTGCGGGCCTCGTTGCTCTTGGCGATCTTCATCCAGTCCCGGCTGGGGCCCTTGGCGCCCTTGGAGGTGAGAATCTCCACGATGTCGCCGTTTTTCAGGGTGTGGTCAAAGGTGACGATGCGCCCGTTGACCTTGGCCCCCACCATGCGGTTGCCCACGGCGGAGTGGATGGCGTAGGCGAAGTCGATGGGGGTGGCCCCGGCGGGCAGGTTCTGCACGTCGCCGTTGGGGGTGAAGACGAACACCTCGTCGGCGAACATGTCGATCTTCAGGGAGTGGATGAACTCCTCGGCGTCGGCCCCCTCCTGGTTTTCCAGCAGACGGCGCACCCACTCGTATTTGCCCTCGGACCCGGCGCCCTGGCCGTTCTGCTTGTACTTCCAGTGGGCGGCCACGCCGTACTCGGCCACCTCGTGCATCTCCCGGGTGCGGATCTGCACCTCAAAGGGGATGCCGTCGGTGCCCATGACGGTGGTGTGGAGGGACTGGTAGCCGTTGGGCTTGGGTGTGCCGATATAGTCCTTGAACCGGCCCAGGATGGGGGTGAAGATGTCGTGGACCACGCCTAAGACGTTGTAGCAGTCCCCCACGTTCTCCACCACCACCCGGAAAGCGAAGAGGTCGAAGATCTCGTCCAGATTCTTGTTCTGGTTGAACATCTTGCGGTAGATGCTGTAGGGGTGCTTCACCCGGCCGTAGACCAGGTGGGGGATCCCCAGCTCGTCCAGACGGGTCTCCAGCTGGGCCCGGGTCTTCTGCATGAACATGTCGTACTCCGTCTTCTTGATCTCCAGACGGGAGACGATCTCCTGGTAGCCGACGGGGTCCAGGTATTTCAGCGACAGGTCCTCCAGCTCCCACTTGATTCGCTGCATCCCCAGGCGGTGGGAGATGGGGGCGTAGATCTCCATGGTCTCCAGGGACTTTTGCTTCTGCTTGGCGGGAGACTGGTACTCCATGGTGCGCATGTTGTGGAGCCGGTCGGAGATCTTGATGAGGATCACCCGGATGTCCTTGCTCATGGCGATGAGCATCTTCCGGAGGTTCTCCATCTGCTCATCTTCCTTGGTGGCGTACTGGATGCGGGTCAGCTTGCTGACGCCCTCCACCAGATCGGCGATGGTGGGGGAGAAGAGCCGGGCCACGTCGGCGTGCTCGGCGGGGGTGTCCTCGATGACGTCGTGGAGGAGGGCGGCCTCGATGGACTCCGAGTCCAGGTTCAGCTCCTCCGCCACGATCTGCGCCACCGCCAGCGGGTGGATGATATAGGGCTCGCCGCTTTTGCGCCGCTGGCCCTCGTGGCACTTGTCGGCGTATTCAAAGGCGGTGCGGATGTGGTCAAAGTCCGCCGCGGGGTTGTACCCCCGAATGGTCTCCTCCAGGTGGGCGTACTGCTCCTGGATGGTCATGTCAGATCACCTCGATTCCGGTGGCTGCGCCCCTCCCGGGGAGAGGCGGGCGAGATAGGGGGAGTCATCCAGGTTCACTTTCCCCTGGATGGGGTTCAGATTGGCCAGGAGGGTGTCGCCCTGGCGGGTAAGGGCCAGCAGCCCCCGCTCGCGGAACACCGCCAGGGCCAGGGCGGTGCGGAGGAAGCTGTCGCTTCCGCCGGTCTCCGCCGCCAGCTGCCGCAGCCAGGGGAGCCACGCCGCCCGGATCTTTCCCTGGCGCAGACGGCGGTCCAGCGCCATCCAGCAGGCGGCGAACTGGTCCCGGGAGGGCCGCAGGCGGCTCCGCTCCTGGGCGGTCAAATCTCCGCCCTCCAGCAGGCGGCCCAGCAGGGCCAGCGCCTCCGCCTCGTGGCGGCTGGGAGTCAGGGAGGGGCGGATGTCGATGAGCTGCAATTGCAAAGAGGTGCTCCCCCGGAACGTGTTGGCCTGGAGGTAGAAAGCGGCGTCCACCCGGCTGCCCGCCGCCAGGCCGCACTCCTCCGCCGTCACGGAGAAAAAGATGGCGTCAAACCGGCAGGCGCCCTTGGACAGGCGGAATTTCAAATGTTTGCCCTGGCCCACGCTCTGGACACTGTCCACCGTGGCCCCCAGCAGGGCGAAAACCGGCCGGGCGTTGCCGGCGCCGTAAGGCTCCAGCAGACTCAGCTGCTCCGCCTCCTGGAGTGTCAGGGCGGCGGGGCAGGTGATGGGGGCGTCGACCTCCAGGGAGGGGACGGGCAGCTCCCCGCCGGAGGCAGAGCGCACGTACCGGTTCATCCGGGCGCGGAAAGCGTCGATGTTCTCCTCGGGGATGGTGAATCCGGCGGCCAGCTCGTGGCCGCCGAAGCCGTCCAGCAGGTCCGCGCAGGACTCCAGGGCGGCAAAGAGATTGAACCCCCCGTAGGACCGGCAGGAGCCCTTGCCCGTGCCGTCCCGCAGGTGGATCATAAAGCTGGGGCAGGAGTACTTCTCGCTGAGGCGGGAGGCGACGATGCCCACCACCCCCTGGTGCCAGCGGTCGCTGGCCAGCACCAGGGCGCTGCGCTCCTCGGCCCGGAGGCGTTTGATCTGCTCCACGGCGTCGGCGCAGATGTCCTGCTCCACCGCCTGGCGCTCCCGGTTCAGCTCGCAGAGCGTCCGGGCCATCTCCTCCGCCCGGGCGGGGTCGGCGCACTCCAGCAGGTCGGCGGCCAGGTCCGCCGCCCCCATGCGCCCGGCGGCGTTGATCCGGGGGGAGAGGACGAAGCCGATCTGGATGGAGGTGATGGGCCTGCCCAGCAGGCCCGCTTCTTTCAAAAGGGCGTGAACGCCCGCGAAGTCCGTGTGGGGCAGCGCCTCCAGCCCGCAGGAGACGATGGTCCGGTTCTCCCCCTCCATCCGCATCACGTCGGCCACGGTGCCGATGGCGGCCAGGGTGCAGTACCGGGCGAACAGCGCGTCCTCCCGGCTCTCGCCCCCCAGGGCCAGCACCAGCTTCAGCGCCACGCCCACGCCGGCCAGGTGCTTAAAGGGATAGGGGCAGTCGGGCCGGTGAGGGTCCACCACGGCGGCGGCCCGGGGCAGCGTCTCCTTGCACTCGTGGTGGTCCGTCACCACCACGTCCATTCCGATGGAGTTGGCGAAGTCCACCTCGTCGTTGCCGGTGATGCCGCAGTCCACGGTGATCATCAGCGTGGCCCCCTGATCGCGGAGGCTCTGGATGGGCTCCCTGGACAGGCCGTAGCCGTCCTCGATCCGCCGGGGAATATAGCGCAGGCACTTGGCGCCGCAGCTGCGGAGATAGTCCATCAGCAGCACAGTGGCGGTGATGCCGTCCACGTCGTAGTCGCCGAAGACGGCGATGGTCTCTCCCGCCGTGATGGCCCGCTGGATGCGCGCGACGGCCTTGTCCATATCCCGCATGAGCATGGGGGAGAGGGTCAGCGTCCGCTCCCGGTCCAGAAATACAGCGGCGGACTCGGCGCTGTCCACCCCCCTGGCGGCCAGCACGGTGGAGAGCAGATAGGGATATCCGGCCCCCCGCAGGAGGTCCACCGCCTGCGGGTCCGGAGCCCCGATGTTCCATTTTTTGTATTTCACTGGTGTCGCGGGTCTCCTTTCAAAGCGGCGGCGGCGCGCCGAACCTATTATAACTCTCTTATTATAGCAGGAAAGGCGGGCCAGGTAAAGAAAAAATATTTAGAGCCTGTAGTCACAGCCGTTAAACGCCGTCTGAGCGGATCTTTTACCGCCCTGCCGTGTTAAAAAATCTTGAAATCCACAAAGGATTCCTGCGATTTTTTGCCTTGCAGGACGGCAAAATCTCTCGCCCATCCGTCATTCCCCGGCCGTGAATACAGGCTCTTACAGAATCGGGGGCAAATTGCAAAAGAAATGCTTGCGTTTTCTCATGAAGTGTGGTATATTGCATACGTTAGTAATGTGGTAGTGTGGAGAGTGGGCTTCAGGTCCGCTCTTTTTGTTGGACTTTTTCACATACCTAAAATTTCAAGATCAGTGAGATCATGGAGGCCATCTTCCTATGAAGAAGATCACGGAACTCACCGCCGAGCTGGCGGCTCCCGCCGTGGCGGAGGCCGGCTGCACCCTCTGGGACGTGGAGTATGTCAAGGAGGCGGGCACCTGGTATCTGCGGGTGCTGCTGGACAAGGAGGGCGGCGTGGACATTCTGGACTGCGAGGCCGTGTCCCGGAAGCTCTCGGACCTGCTGGACGAGGCGGACCCCATTGAAAGCAGCTACACCCTGGAGGTGGGCTCCGCCGGGGCGGAGCGGGCGCTGAGACGCCCCGCCGACTTCGCCCGCTTCCTGGGCAGTCCCGTGCTGGTGAAGCTGTACCGGGCCCGGGACGGGCGCAAGGAGTTCGCCGGGGTGCTGGCGGGCTACGACGAGGATACGGGAGACGTCTCCGTCACCGTGGGGGAGGAGACGCTGGTCTTTCCCAAGAAGGAGACCGCTCTGGTCCGGCTGCGGGTGGAGTTTTGAGCCGCCCGGGGCAGCGCTTTGATAAAGTATACAGACACAACGAGTAAAAAGGAGAGTCACGCCATGAGAGGCAAGAAGCAGAAAGAACCCGCCGGGATGAACCCCGCGGAGATCTTTGCCGCGCTGGAGCTGCTGGAAAAGGAGCGGGGCATTCCCCGGACCTTTATGATGGAGAAGATCATCCAGGCCATCACCACCGCCTACAAGCGGGACCACGAGGGCGTGGAGAACGTCATTGTGGACGTGGACGAGGAGCACCAGGATCTGAAGATGTTCGTCCAGAAGAGCGTGGTGGACGAGGAGGACTATGTGGACCCCGCCAACGAGATGACGCTGGAGGAGGCCAAGGCCCTCTCCGCCAAGTACGAGATCGGCGACATGGTGAGCATCCCCGTGGACAAGATGGAGTTCGGCCGCATCGCCGCCGGAAACGGCAAGCAGGTTATCATCCAGGGCCTGCGGGAGGCCGAGCGGGGCATGGTGTACGACGAGTTCAACTCCAAGCAGCACGAGATCCTCACCGGCGTGGTTACCCGGGTGGATCCCCGGAACGGCAATGTGTCGCTGCGCATCGGCACCGGCACCGAGTCCACCGAGGCGCTGCTGATGGCCGGGGAGCAGGTCCCCGGCGAGGAGCTGGCCGAGGGGGCCCATGTGAAAGTGTACGTGGTGGACGTGCGCCGCTCCACCCGGGGTCCCCAGGTGCTGATCTCCCGCACCCACCCGGGGCTTGTGAAGCGCCTTTTTGAGCTGGAGGTCCCGGAGATTTACGACGGCACCGTGGAGGTGCGTTCCATCGCCCGGGAGGCCGGCAGCCGCACCAAGATGGCCGTGTGGTCCAACGAGGAGAACGTGGACCCCATCGGCGCCTGCGTGGGCCCCAAGGGCCAGCGGGTGGCCGGCATCGTCGACGAGCTCCGGGGCGAGAAGATCGACATCATCAAGTGGAGCGAGGATCCGGCGGAGTTCATCGCCGCCGCCCTGGCCCCCGCCGAGGTGCTGGACGTGTGGATGGCGGACGAGGGCAAGGCCTGCCGCTGTGTGGTGCCGGACGACCAGCTGTCCCTGGCCATCGGCAAGGAGGGGCAGAACGCCCGCCTGGCCGCCCGCCTGACGGGATACAAGATCGATATCAAGCCCGAGAGCTATCAGGAGCCCGAGGAGGAAGAGCTCCCGGAGGAGACCGGCGAGACGGCGCCCGACGGGGAGACCGACGGGGAGTAAGGCCCGGCCGGAATACAGCGTAGACAGGAGGCGGCCCCATGCCGAAAGTGAAAAAGATTCCCCAGCGGCAGTGTGTGGGCTGCCGGGAGATGAAGGATAAGAAGTCCCTCCTGCGGGTGGTGAAGTCCCCGGAGGGCCAGGTGAGCCTGGACTTCGGCGGAAAGAAGCCGGGGCGGGGCGCATACGTGTGCCATGATATCGCCTGTCTCCAGCGGGCCCGGAAGACCCGGGCGCTGGAGCGGGCCTTTGCCGCGGCCATTCCACCGGAGGTCTACGACGCCATGGAGGCGGAACTGCGAGGTGCGGATGGACAGTAGGAGAGTGCTCTCCCTGCTGGGGCTGGCCCTGCGGGGCGGCAACCTGGCGGTGGGAGAGGAGCCGGTGGAGGCCGCCGCCCGGGCCAGAGACGCCCGGGTGATCCTGCTGGCGGCTGACGCGGCGGCGGGCACCTGCCGCCGGGCGGAGCACTTCGCCCAGGCGGGCCAGTGCCTGTGGCTCCGGGTCCCCTTCACCAAGGAGGAGCTGGGCACGGCCCTGGGCCGCACCTCCGTGGCGTTGGCCGCGGTGACGGACACGGGGCTTGCGGGCGCCGTCCTCCACCGCCTGGCGGAGGAGGATCCCGGCCGGTACGCCGAGGCCGCCGCCCAGATGGAGGTCAAGGCCAGACGGGCCAGAGAGCGCCAGGCGGAGCGTCTGGCCCATGAGAAGAACGTCCGCCGGGGCAGACGAAAGCCCGCGAAGACCCCGGAGCGCCCGGCAAAGAGAGCCGCTCCGGCGCAGCAGCGGGCGGACGGAGAGACCCCCGCGCGGCGGCGGACCGCCCGGGGAGGGCCGTCCCGCCCCGCGGCCAAGCGCGGCCGCCCCGGACCCGGGGCACGGGCAAAGCCCTATGCCCACAGCCACCCTGTGAAAAAGGGCAAGGGCTCTTTCCGCAAGCGGGAGGATTGAATGATTATAAAATTTCCCAGCCCTCGGGTTGGTGCATAACGAGGTGTTTTGATTGGGTATTGAGAAATACAGGGTCCATGAGGTGGCGAAAGACTTTGGCCTTCCCACCAAGACCATCACCGAGATTCTGACAAAGTATGTGGCCGCGCCGAAGAACCACATGCAGGTCCTGACGGATCACGAGCTGTCTGTGATCTTCGACTACCTGACCCAGAAAAATCAGGTCTCCGGCATTCAGGAGATCTTTGCCGACGCGGCGAAAAAGGCGGAGGAGAAGCCCGCGGAGCCGGTTCAGCCCGCCCCGGAGCAGTCCGTGCCCGCCCAGCAGCCGGCGGCCGGCCGCCAGGACAACAAGGGAGCAGCGGCCGCCGCGGCCAGGCCCGGCCAGGCGGCACAGCGTCCCCAGGGCGGCCAGCGGCCCGCCACGCCTCAGCAGCCGGCGGCAAAAAACGGCGGCCAGAAGCCCGTCCAGCCCGCCGCGGCGCAGCCCGCCAGCCGGGTGCCCCAGAAGAAGATCGTGGACACCCGCAAGGGCGGCGACGTGAACCTGGCGAAGTACGACGAGCGCCTGGAGACCCTGGGCGGCCAGCGGGGCGAGCGGATGCAGCAGCAGCGGGGCGGCAAGGAGAAATTCCGCAATAACAACCAGCGCCGGGGCGGCATGACGTTTTCCAACAAGCGCCGCCAGGATGAGGCGGAGAAGATGCGCCGCCTCCAGCTGGAGATCGCCAAGAAGACCCCCCTCAAGGTCCAGATTCCCGACGAGATCAGCGTGGGAGAGCTGGCCAGCCGCATGAAGAAGACCGGCGCCGAGGTGGTCAAGGTGCTGATGAAAAACGGCATCATGGCCTCCCTGCCCCAGATGATCGACTTCGACACCGCCTCTTTCGTGGCGGAGGAGATGGGCTGCAAGGTGGAAAAAGAGGTGGTCGTCACCATCGAGGAAAAGCTCATCGACGCCACCGAGGACCGGCCCGAGGACCTGGTGCCCCGGGCGCCGGTGGTGGTGGTCATGGGCCACGTGGACCACGGCAAGACCTCTTTGCTGGACACCATCCGAAACACCTCCGTGGCCGCCGGAGAGGCCGGCGGCATCACCCAGCACATCGGCGCCTACCAGGTGCAGGTGAACGGCAAGCCCATCACGTTCCTGGACACGCCGGGCCACGAGGCTTTCACCTCCATGCGGGCCCGGGGTGCCATGATCACCGACATCGCCATTTTGATGGTGGCGGCGGACGACGGCATTATGCCCCAGACCATCGAGTCCATCAACCACGCCAAGGCCGCCAATATCCCCATCATCGTGGCGGTGAACAAGATCGATAAGGAGAACGCCAACCCCGACCGCGTCATGCAGCAGCTGACGGAGCACGGGCTGGTCCCGGAGGAGTGGGGCGGCGAGACCATCTGCTGCAAGGTCTCCGCCAAGAAGAACATCGGCATTGAGAACCTGCTGGAGAACCTGGTGCTCCTGGCGGAGATCCAGGAGCTGAAGGCCAATCCCAACCGGGCGGGCCAGGGCACCGTCATCGAGGCCCGTCTGGACAAGGGCCGGGGCCCTGTGGCGACGCTGCTGGTGCAAAACGGCACCTTGAAGCAGGGCGACGTTATCATCGCCGGCACCGCCGTGGGCCGCGTCCGCACCATGCTGGACTACAAGGGCAACCGCCTCACCGAGGCCGGCCCCTCCGTCCCCGTGGAGATCGCGGGCCTCAGCGAGGCCCCCACCGCCGGCAGCCCCTTCTTCGCCGTGGCGGACGAGCGCATGGCCCGAGAGCTGGTGGAGCAGCGCAAGGCCGAGGAGAAGGCCAAGGCCCTGGCGCCGGTGCAGAAGGTCTCCCTGGAGAACCTGTTCGACCAGATCCAGGCCGGCGAGCGCAAGGAGCTGGCCCTGATCGTCAAGGCCGACGTCCAGGGCAGCGTGGAGGCGGTGAAAGCCTCTTTGGAGAAGCTCTCCAACGACGAGGTCAACGTCCGGGTGATCCACGGCGGCGTGGGCGCCGTCAGCGAGTCCGACGTGATGCTGGCCTCTTCCTCCAACGCCATCATCGTGGGCTTCAACGTCCGCCCCGACGCCGCCGCCCGGGACAGCGCGGCCCGGGCCAACGTGGATATGCGGATGTACCGGGTGATCTACGACTGCATCGACGAGATCACCGCCGCCATGAAGGGCATGCTGGCTCCCAAGTTCCGGGAGGTGGTCCTGGGACACGCGGAGATCCGGCAGACCTACAAGGTCTCCAGCGTGGGCACCGTGGCGGGCTGCTACGTCCAGGACGGCAAGATCGTCCGGTCCTGCTCCGTCCGCGTGGTGCGGGACGGCATCGTCATCCACGAGGGCCAGCTGGCCTCTTTGCAGCGGTTCAAGGACGCCGCCAAGGAGGTGGCCGCCGGCTACGAGTGCGGCATGACCATTGAGAAGTTCAACGATATCAAAGAAGGGGACATTATCGAGGGGTACACCATGGAGGAGATCCCCCAGTAAAGGCCATAATAGGGGCGGCGGCATTGCCGCCGCCCTTTCCCTTGTCGCTCCCATCCCCCGCCGGGGGACCAAAAGGAGGTATTTTTATGCCAAGCAACCGAATCGGCCGCATCAACGAGGAGATCCAGCGGGAGCTCAGCGACCAGCTCCGCCGCCTAAAGGACCCCCGGGTCTCCCAGGTGGGTATGGTCTCCATCACCCGGGTGGACACCACCGGCGACCTGCGCTATGCCCGGGTCTACGTCAGCGTTTTGGACAAGTCCCAGGAAAAGGACGTGCTCAAGGGGCTCAAGTCCGCCTCCGGCTTTCTCCGCCGGGAGCTGGGCCGGACCCTCCAGCTGCGCTACACCCCGGAGCTGCAGTTCATCGGCGACGACTCCATCCAGCACGGCGCCCACATTCTGGAGGTATTGCGCCAGGTGGAGCGTGCGGACGAGGCCCGGGGCGGGCCGGAAAAGGAGGCGTGAGCCATGCTGAGCGTCCCGGAGGCCGCGGCGCTGCTGCGGACATTTGACAATGTGCTGATCCTCACCCACGTCCGCCCCGACGGGGACACTGTGGGCTGCGCCGCCGCGCTGTGCGCCGGTCTCCGCGGGCTGGGAAAGACGGCGTACCTGCTGCCCAACCCGGGCCTGACGGACACCACCGCACCCTATTTTGCCCCCTACGCCGCCCCGGCGGACTTCGCGCCGGACAGGGTGGTCTCCACGGACATCGCCACTCTGGGCCTCCTGCCGGAGAACGCCAAACCATACGGAGAGCGGGTGGATCTGGCCATCGACCACCACCCCTCTTTCGAGGCCTTCGGCAAGGCCAATATCCTCCGGGCGGAGGCCGGCGCCTGCGGGGAGCTGCTGTATGACATTTTGAAAGAGCTGGGGCCCATTACGCCGGAGACCGCCCTGCCGCTGTATGTGGCGGTGTCCACGGACACCGGCTGCTTCGCCTACGCCAACACCACGCCGCGGACCCACCGCGTGGCGGCGGCGCTGATGGAGACGGGCATCGACTACCAAGCCGTGAACAAGGTGTTCTTCCGCACCAAGACCCGGAAGCGGATGCAGCTGGAGGGGGCCATGCTGAGTGATTGCGAGTTTTACGACCGCGGCCGGGTGGCGGTGCTGTCCGTGCCGATATCCCTGATGGAGCGGTTCCAGGCCACGGAGAGCGACGCCGAGGACCTGTCCGCCCTGGGCCCCCAGATCCAGGGGGTGGACTGCGCCATCACCCTGCGGGAGCTGCGGGAGGACGTGTGGAAGATCTCCCTGCGCACCGGGGAGCGGATCAACGCCACCCGGGCCTGCGGCCTTTTGGGCGGCGGCGGCCACGCGGCCGCGGCGGGCTGCACCGTGGAGGCTCCCTGGGCGGAGGTCAAGCGCCGGATTCTGGACGCGGTGGCCCAGACGGCGCCGGATTTCTCCGCAAATTAGAGAATAGGAGGGCGCCGCCGTCCCGGCGGCCCGTTACGAGCCATGCCAAACGGAATTATCATCATCGACAAGCCCGCCGGGTGGACCAGTATGGATGTGTGCGCCAAGCTCCGGGGGGTCTTTCACGAAAAGCGCATTGGCCACGGCGGGACCCTGGACCCCATGGCCAACGGCCTCCTGCCCGTGTTCGTGGGCCGGGCCACCCGGGCGGTGGAGTTTGCGGATCGATTCGACAAGCAATACATCGCCGAGATCAAGCTGGGCGTCGTCACCAACACCCAGGACAGCACCGGAGAGGTTCTGGAGACCTGCCCGGTTCATGTCAGCCGGGAACAGCTGGAGGCGGCTCTGGAGAAGTTCCGGGGAGACATCCTCCAGGTGCCCCCCATGTACTCCGCCATTAAAATCAAGGGGAAGAAGCTCTACGAGCTGGCCCGGAGGGGCCAGGAGGTGGAGCGTCCCCCCAGACCGGTGACCATCTATGGGCTGGAGGTCCTGGACCAAAAGCCCTGGAAGGACGCGGACTATATGCTGTGGGTCCACTGCTCTAAAGGCACCTACATCCGCACCCTCTGCCATGACATCGGCCAGCACCTGGGCTGCGGGGCCTGCATGGCGGATCTGCGCCGGTCCGCCTGGGGGGGCTTTGACGGGGAGGACGCCTGGCCCCTGGAGCGGGTTTTGGAGATGGAACACCCCGAGGAACTCCTGATGCCGGTGGACGCCCTTTTCCGGGACAGGGAGAAGCTGGTCCTCTCCCCGGCGGCGGAGAGGAAGGTCCGCAGCGGCGCGGCCGCCGCTTTGCCCGGTGCGGCCCCCGGCGAGTACCGGGTTTACGCGAAGAGCGGGGAGTTCCTGGCCCTGTGCCGGGTTCAGGACGGCAGATTGTCGACTATCAAGAGCTTTTTTGAGGTGTGATGCTTATGACCAGACGTGTGATCGCCCTGGGCTTTTTCGACGGGGTCCACCTGGGCCACGCCGCCCTGCTGCGCCGGGCCGCCGAGGCCGCCGGGCCGCGGGACGCAACACCCGCCGTGTTCACCTTTGACCGCCCCCCCAAGGAGGTGGTCACCGGCGTGCCCTGCCCTCTCATCAACTCCCCGGAGGACCGCCGTGAGCTGGTGAGCCGGCTGTACGGCATCCGGGAGGTCATCATGGCCCCCTTTGACCGGGAGATGATGACCACCAGCTGGGAGGACTTCATCACGGAGATCCTGGTGGGGCGGTATCACGCCGTCCACCTGGTGGCGGGCCACGACCACCGCTTCGGCCACAAAAACGCGGGGACGCCGGAGCTTTTACAGGCCAAGTGTGCCCAGCTGGGTCTGGGGTGCGACATCATTCCCAAAGTGGAGGTGGGGGGCATCACCGTCAGCTCCACCTATATCCGCCGCCTTCTGGAGCTGGGGCAGGTGGAGCGGGCCGCTCAGTTCCTGGGCCACCCCCACACGCTGACAGGGCCCGTCCGCCACGGGCGGGGCGTGGGCTCTGTGCGCCTGTTTCCCACCGCCAACCTGGTGATTCCGCCCCATGTGCTGGTGCCCAGCCACGGGGTGTACGTCACCCGGGTGTACCTGCCGGACGGGACCGATTACGCCGCCGTCACCAACGTGGGCACCCGCCCCACCCTGGACAACGGCGCCGACGTCACCGTGGAGGCCTGCATTCTGGATTTCCAGGGGGACCTGTACGGCAAAAGGCTGCGCTTGGAGTTTTACCAGCGGCTGCGGGACGAGCTGCGCTTTGACTCCCTGGACGCCCTGCGCTCCCGGATCGCCGCCGACGCGGAGGCCACCCGGCGGTATTTTGAGGAGCATCCCGTGTGAGGAGAACAGGGCGGACGCCCAAAACAGACCGCGAACCCCCGCGGGCCGTGTCGGCCCGCGGGGGTTCGCCGTATTTGGGAAGCGAATACAGCTTTTTTAAATCAGCGCCGCCACCAGCCACACAAGACCGATGGCCGCCGCGCCCATCAGGGCGTACAGCGCCGGGCTCAGGTCCCGCCAGGCCCGGCTCAGACGCCCGTGGCCGCTGCCGGCGTAACTGCGGGCCACCCGCTTGGCCTCCTCCACCAGCTCCCGGGAGGTGACGCCCTCCCCGGCGGCGTCGTTGCGCACGATGAAGATCGCCTGCTCGAAAAACCTCTGGTCGGGAGAATCCACCACCACGACCCGCCTGGAAATACCTTTTACCATGTTCCTCCATGCCTCCAACTAACCATTTGAGATACTTCCATTTTTCCGCAGAGCGGGAAATTTTATACTGGGTCCCGGGCGATTACACCTTTTTTGCCGCTCCCGTCCTGGGCCGGTACAGCACCTGGATGCCGCAGTCGTCCTGGAGGCGCTCCCGCCGGATGCTCTCCGACAAAATCAGCCCCGCCAGGGTTTGGGGGTCCTCCCCCTCCCAGCCGGCCAGCAGGTCCTGGAGCCACTCGTCCCGCCCCGGGTCCGCCACGCCGTCGCTGATCATCACCGCGAAGCTGCCGGGGTCCAGATTCACCCGGGTTACATCCGGCGCCGCCGGGGCGCCCCGGAGACCCGCCGGCAGGGCGGCGCCGGTGATCCTCCGCACCACGCCGCCCCGCTTCAGGTAGCTGGGGGCCGCGCCGAATTTGTAAAAGGCCGTCTCCCCGGTGGCGCCGTCGCAGGTGCACAGGTCGATGGTGGTGAAGCTGCCGGTCTCCGCTCCCCGGAGGGCCATGGCGGAGTTCAGCGTCTTCAGGGCTGCCTCCGGCTCCACCCCCGCCTCCAGAAACTGGCGCAGCAGCCGGCAGATAAGGGAGGATTCCTTCCGGGCGCCCTCGCCGCTGCCCATGCCGTCCGCCAGCAGCAGGCACCAGAGGCCGTCCTCCCGCCGGAAAGACACCAACGTGTCCCCGCAGACGGTCTCCCCCTCCCGGGGCCGCAGGGCCGCGCCGATCTGGCAGGGCGGGGCGTCCCCCGCCGCCGTCACCGCCTCGCCCAGGCCCGCGGCGGTGGCGGTCAGCAGCTCGGAGAGCTGGGCGTACTGCCCCTTGGCGCTGCGGCGGGTCTCCTCCAGCTGCCGGCGGTACTGCCGCCGCAGGAGAAAGGCGGAGAGCTCGCCGTTGATGGCGGAGAGGAAGTCCTGGAGGTGGATGCACCGCCCGGTGAAGTGGGCGGGGAAGTCCTTGGGCAGGGCCCGGCCCCGCTCCAGCAGGTAGGGGGTGGCGTCGTTGAAGGCGTTGAACGTGCTGGTGTACTCCCGCTGCCAGCACAAATCGCACAGCGCGCAGCCCCGGCAGACCCGCTCCGCCGCCCGGTCGAAGACGATGGCGGGGTTCTCGTCGGTGGAGGGGGGCGTACGGCCCATGCTGTCGTAGAGGTCCCGCAGGGCCGCCGCGGCCCGGTTCAGCTGCTCTTTCAGCCGTCCGCCGGCGATGGCGGTGTTCTCGGACGGCTCCGCCCTCCGCACCCGCTTTCCGCCGAAGAGCCGCCCCGGCAGCAGCAAAAAGAGGGCCGTACCGATGGCGGACTCCAGCAGCAGCGGCCCCGCCAGGGGCGTCTGGGCCGGCAGCAGGGCCAGCAGGGAGGCGGAGAAGAAGCCCAGCCCTGCCGCCGCCCGTCCCCCGGGGAGGCGGCTGCCGGCCAGCAGTCCCCCAAGGCCATAGGCGGCGGCGAAGAGCCCTCCGCCGCTCCCGGCGCACAGGTCCGCCGTCAGTCCGGCGCCCAGGCCGGCGGCGGCCCCCGCCGCGGGGCCTTTCTCGTATGCGGCGTAGATCAGCAGCAGACAAAGGAGAGGCCGCCCCAGGGAGACGCCGGAGATGGTGATATCGCTGACAGCCGCCAGCAGCGCCGCCGCCAGAAACAGCAGCCCCTCCGGGGTGGGGCGGTCCCCCGCCGGCTGTAGCAGGGGGCGGAGAAAAAAGGCGGAGAGCCCCGTCAGCGCGGCGGCGGCTATGTAGGACGGCAGGTGGGTCAGGGGGGCCAGGGACTGGACGACATAGATCCCCCCCACCGCGGCGAAGAGGGCGGCGGCCGTCAGGGGCATGACCAGGGGGCGGCGCCACAGGGCGATTCCCCGGAACGTGGTCGAGGCGGTGAGGATCAGGATGCCCGACGCCAAAAAGGGCAGGGCGTCGCCGAAGTCCAGAAACAGCGCCGCGCCCGCCCCGGCGCCGGCCAGGGCGGCGATCCCCCCGCTCCCGCTCCCCGCCGCCGCGATGCAGCCCAGGGCAAAGGGGGCGTGGCCGTCGGGGAGCTGGCTGGCGGTCAGCGCCGCCGCCAGGAAAAAGCGGATGCCCCAGGACAGCAGATACGCCGGGGGCTGACGCCGCAGAGTGATTTGACCGTGTCTCACAGCTTGTCCCTCCAAAAATCATGGTTTTCCACCAGTTTACCCTGCGGAGGGGGAGAATCCCGTCGGGAAAAGTTCGTGCTGGTTTTCCCGTTGAGGACGCGGGGAGGATCTCCGTGCCGCCCCGCCGTATTTGACAATTGGCCGCAAGAATGGTATTTTGAATAAAGAACCTGCATTCACAATTTCAAACGCAGTCCAGGCGGGCTTTTTTCCGCTAGGACTGCGTTGATTGGACTTGAAATCCGTCAGGATTCCTGCGAAAATCTGCCTTGACCGACGAAAAAATTCCTCGCCGGGCCAACATGCTCAATACAGGTTCTGGAGAACGAAAAAGGAGGCCGCCCCATGCGCATCGGAACAGTCGAAGTCCCCTCCCAGCTGGCCCTGGCCCCCATGGCGGGGGTGACGGACGCCGCTTTCCGCCGGATCTGCGCGGAGCAGGGGGCGGGGTACACGGTGACGGAGCTGATCTCCTCCAAGGCGCTGTGCTATCACGACAAAAAGACCTTTACGCTCCTGCGCCAGTTCCCCGGAGAGCACCCCGCCGCCGTGCAGATCTTCGGCAGCGACCCGGTCTGTATGGCGGAGGCGGCTCAGATCGCCCTGGAGGCCTCCGGGGCGGACATCATCGACATCAACATGGGCTGCCCTATGGGAAAAATCGTCAATAACGGCGACGGCGCGGCGCTGATGCGTGACCCGGAGCGGGCCGGGCGCATCGTAGAGGCGGTGGCCAGGGCCGTCCCGGTGCCCGTCACCGCCAAGTTCCGCCGGGGCTGGGACATGGGCAGCTGCAACTGCGTGGAGTTTGCCCAGACGCTGGAGCAGGCGGGCGTCTCCGCCGTGGCGGTCCACGGCCGCACCCGGGCCCAGGTCTACGGCGGCCAGGCGGACTGGAACTGCATCCGGGCGGTGAAGGAGGCGGTCTCCGTCCCCGTCTTCGCCAACGGCGACATCTGGAAGCCGGAGGACGCCGTGCGCATCCTGCGCCGCACCGGGGCCGATGGGGCCATGATCGGCCGGGGGTGCTTCGGCAACCCCTGGATTTTCCGCCAGGCCGCCGCCGCGCTGGCGGGGGAGCCCATCCCGCCCCTGCCGCCGCTTTCGGAGCGGTGCGACACCGCCGTGCGGCAGTTTGAGCTGGCGGCGGAGATCAAGGGGGAGCGGGCGGCCGTGCTGGAGGCCCGCCGCCACTACTGCTGGTATCTCAAGGGCGTGGCCCACTCGGGCTATTACAAAGAGCAGATTGTACAGATGAACACCCTGGAGGATGTCTACCGGGTGACAAGGGGGATCAAACGGGACCTGCGATGAACGCTTTACAGGAACGACAATGGGTGGAGGCCGCCCGCCGGGGGGACCAGAGCGCCTTTGAACAGCTGGTGCTGGCCTATGAAAAGCGGGTCCTGGCCCTGACGGGTCGGATGTGCGGCAACCCGGAGGACGGCGCCGAGGCGGCCCAGGAGGCCTTTTTGGCGGCGTGGCAGGGGCTGGGGTCTTTCCGGGGAGAGAGCAGTTTTTCCACCTGGCTGTACCGCCTGGCCTCCAACGCCTGCGTGGATCTGCTGCGGCGGGAGGGGCGGCACCGGGCCGCCGCCGGTCCCTCGCTGGACGACGGGGAGCTGAACGTGGACGCGGCGGACCCCGCCCCCACGCCCCAGGAGGCGGCGGAGCGGGGAGAGCTGCGGGAGAGAATCGAGGAGGGTCTGCGGCAGCTGCCGGAGGAGTACCGGCAGGTGCTGGTCCTGCGGGAGATCCACCAGCTGCGCTACGAGGAGATCGCCGGGGCCCTGGACCTGGATCCGGGGACGGTGAAGTCCCGCATCAGCCGCGGGCGGAAGCGGCTGCGAAAATTTTTGCTGGAGAGCGGGAACTTTTCTCCCCGGCAGCCGTCTAAAAAAGCAGAGAAGGAGGGCTGCCAATGAAATACTGTGAAGAATTTGCGGCCCTTTTGGACCTGTATGTGGACGGGGAGCTGTCCGCCGAGGAGGCCGCCCGGGTGCAGACGCATCTGAAAACCTGCCCCGGCTGCCGGCGCTATGTGGACGACGCCCTGGCCATCCGCGCCGCCTTTCCGGAGGCGGAGGAGACGGCGGTGCCGGAGGGCTTCGCCGAGAGCGTCATGGCCGCCGTCCGGGAGTCGGAGGGAAAAAAGGCCGCCGGCCGCCGGCGGGTGTACTGGCGGAACGTGATGCTGCCCCTGGCGGCCTGCTTCGCTCTGGTGGTGCTGCTGCGGACGATTCCCGGGGCCGGGAAGGACGCCCCCGCCGACGCGCCCGCTGCCGCCATGGACACCGCCGTGTCCTACAGCGCCGCGGAGAGTGAGGCTGAGACTTACGATTATGGTGCTGCCGACGCCCCCGCCGCCGCCCCCTACGGCCTCGCCGCCGCCCCACAGGCGGCGGACAGCGAGGCATCCCCGGAGGAGGCGGACGCCGCGCCGCCCCAGGAGACGGCGGGCGGCATGACGCCCAAGGAGGAGGGAGCCGGCTCCTCCCGCATTCTCACGGCGCCCACCGCCGCGCCCCAGGATGGTCCCGCCGCGGATAACGGGGCTGCGGAAGTCCCCGCCCCCCAGCCGGAGGAGGCCGCGGTGACAGCCGCGGCGGAGCCGGACGCCGCGGAGGGCGGGGGCCGGGTCATCCGCCTGACGGCGGCCCAGGCCGGAGAACTGCTGGCGGAGCTGCCCTACACCGTTGAAGCGGACGGAGCTCACTGCTACCAGCTGCCAAGCGGTGACTTTGACGCACTGCTGGAGACCTTGGCGGAACAGGGAATCTTCCCGACGCAGGAGCCGGCGGAGGATTTCCCCGCGGGATACGATTTGGTATATGTGACGAAAGAATAGGGAAAGAGGGAAGCGCAAATGATTGCGTTTCCCTCTTTCCTTTTGGCCGCGGGTGTGGTATGATACTTTCGACAGGTGCCATCTCCCTGTCCAAGCGTCCGGCGCGCCGGGCGTTCGTTCGATGTACCAGATGGGGCATCGTTCTCTAAACAAAAAAATGGAGGCCGCCCGGGCCTTACCACGGGCATTTTTCCGCGTCCGCGGGCCTCCGAACCCAACAAAAAAGGAGGCTCTTTTTTCATGTCCAAACCCCGTGTTTCCATCCACTGGCTGACCCTGGCGGCCGTCATCGCCGCCGCCTACGCCGCCCTGACGCTGTTGCTGCCCATCCCCCAGTACGGCCCCGTCCAGTTCCGGGCGGCGGAGGCCATGACGCTTTTGCCGTTTTTGTTCCCGGAGGCCATCCCCGGGCTGGCGGTGGGGTGCTTTCTGGCAAATCTCCTGGGCTCGCCCTACGTGCTGGACTGGATCTTCGGCACCCTGGCCACGGTCCTGGCGGCCCTGTGGACATCCAGAATGCCCAACCGATACCTGGCGGCGGTGCCGCCGGTGGTGTGCAACGCCCTGATCGTGGGGGCGGAGATCGCCTGGTCCTCCGCGGGGGCCGGTGCGGCGTTCCTCCCCGCCTTTTTGATGAACGCCGTCACCGTGGGTCTGGGAGAGGCGCTGGTGTGCTTTCTCCTGGGGGCGCTGCTGCTACGGGCGCTGGAGCAGGTGCCCGCCCTGCGGAGCCGGTTTGATCGAACATAAAAGAACTGCGTCCCGCTTTTTGCGGGACGCAGCTCTTTTACTGCACCTCTTTGAAGAGATCCTTGTCCACCCCGCAGAGGGGGCAGATCCAGTCCGCCGGGAGATCCTCCCACTTGGTGCCGGGGGCAATGCCGTGGTCCGGGTCGCCCGCCGCCTCGTCGTAGATATAGCCGCAGGGTACGCACTGGTATTTCTTCATCATAAACACTCCTTTTATCAACATGGGGTTTTTCTATTATATAGCAAACTTCCCCGCTTTACCGCTATTGCATTTGCAACATTTTCCCGACTATCCCAACTTTTTCCGGATTTTCGCCTTGATCTCCGGGGACAGCAGCTTTCCCGCGGCCCGCACCGGCAGGGGCGGCAGGGTCAAAAACCGCCTGCGCACCGCGTCAAAGGGCTCCAGGGCGTAGGCGGCGAAAAAGGCCGCCCGGTCCGGGGGGCAGGCGGTGGGGGAGGCCAGCCGGGGATTTCCGGCGATGGCCCTCTCCACGGGGAAAGCCTGGCGGCCCAGGGGAAGCTGGTCGAATATATGGCTGCCGTGGGCCGTGTTCACCAGCAGGAGGCTGACGCCCCACCGCTGCTGCTCCGGCAGCTCGTCGGGGTTCAGGCCCCAGAAGTCCCCCAGGGTGAAGTCCCCGGGCCGGGTCATGGAGGCGTAGGGGCAGCGGTAACAGCTGGGCCGCAGGAACAGCGCCCGGCCGAAGGCGTGGCCGTACTCCGTACGGAACAGGGGGGCGGAGGTCACGGAGCCGTCGTCGTAGACGGCGGTGAAGTGGCTGTCCTTCCATCCGGTGACCTTGTTGCGGAACCGCACCGCCTGGAGGCCCTTGCGCTTTGCCAGCAGGCGGGCGGTGTCCTCCCACACGCCGGGGGAGGGCACCCCGTGGCACACCAGGTCGCAGGTGGTGAGATTTTCCGGACGGCCCCCCAGATAGCGGTAAAGGCCGTCCACCTGACAGGGGGTGCCGGAGAAGAGCACCTGACGGCTCTCCAGGCAGGCTTTCACCGTGCGGAACGTGCCCGCGAGGTCGCTCTGGACGTATTTTGCCCCCCGCAGGCGCCACAGGTCCTCCTTGCAAAAGCACGCCGTGTGGCGCAGGTGCTGCCGGCTGTCAAAGGCGGCGCCGAACACCACGCCGCCGCTCTCCAGGATGAACTCCGCCAGGGCGGTGAACACGCCGCCGGAGGTGGAGTCCCGCCGGATGGCGTCATCCCGGTTCCAGGCGGCGAAAGCCGCCGGCAGGGGTTTTTGCTCCAGGGGGTGGAGAATGGGACAGACGGCGGTGCAGCGGCCGCAGCGAACGCATTTTTCGGGATCCACCGCCGGACGGGAGAAGCCCTCCCGGTCCCGCGCCATGGAGATGGCGTCCTTCGGGCAGACGGCGGCGCAGGCGGTGCAGCCGGTGCAGTGGGTCTGATCCGCCAGGACGGGGGACGGGGCCTCCGCCGGCGGCGGCGCGGGAGATTCCTCCCGGTATTCCTCGTTTCGCAGCGCGGCTTCCAGATAGCGCAGAGAGGACCGGCGGGCCGCCAGCAGGCGCCGCTCCGCCGCCGCCCAGTCCACAGGCGTTTTCAGGTCCGCGGCGTCGCCCTTGCCCACGATCCGCTCCGCCAGCCCCAGGCGGCTGAGGAGGCTGAACGTCCGGGAGGTCTCCGGCGCGGCCAGCTCCCGGGGGGAGACGGCGGTGAAAAACGGCTTTTGAAACTGAACGGAGAACACCGTCCCGTGGAAAGAGTTGGTACACACGAAGCTGGCGTCCCGGAACAGGCCCAGAAACTCCGCCGGCCCCGCGTCCAGCACGCAGCGGGCTTTCGGGTGGACTTTTCGCCGCGTGCCGCACAGCTGTACCACCGGAAGCCCCGTCTCCTCCGCAAGACGCCGGATATAGGGCTCCAGCGGCCCCGGGGCGCTGATGCAGTAGCAGAGAATATAGCCCTTTCCGGTGCAGGCGTGGCTTGACGCCATTTGGGCCCAGTCCTCCCGGGAGGGCAGCAGCGTGGGGTCCAGCACCACCGGCGCGTCCCGCCCGGTCAGCTCCCGGACGATTACCGCCCCCTGGCTCTCCCGGACGGAGAGGTGGGAGAACCGCGCAAGATACCTCCGCAGCTCCTCCTCCATTCCGTCGGGGATCCGGGGGACGCCGAAAGAGGGGGCGTAGGCGATCTTCCGCCGGTCCGAGAACGCGCCGAAGAACACGGGGTCAAAGTGCCCGTCCGGGAAAATCGTGGGGTTCCAGATCTGGTCGCTGCCGGAGAGAATCAGGTCATAGGGCAGCTCCGCCGACCGCAGCTCCGCAAAGCTCTCAAACCGGTGGGGGGAGATGTGGAGCTGCCGACGGGAGAAGTCCTCAAACCGCTCGTAGCGGGTCTTCAGGGGCTTGTAGTGGAGGGCGGTGTGGGCGTCCGCCGCAGCGGAGCCCAGGCCCGTGGGAGCCCGGAAGAGGTCGTTGTTCTGGTTGACGTAGTAGTCGATGATCTCACAGCTTCCGCCCAGGGACTCCACCGCCCGCTGCGTGGCCGCCGCCTGGAGGGCCGCCCCGTAGTGGTGGATGTGGTAAAAGGTCACAAGTCCTGTTTTCAAGGGCAAGACTTCCTTTCTCTTCTGGCTCTGTCTGCCGTCAGGGCAGGTCCGGAACCTGCTCCGGGGGAACCAGCAGGTCGTCCTCGGCGATCCACTCCTCCACGTCCACCACCTGGAACTCGGTCTCCGTGCGGCGGATCACCACCTTTTCAAGCCCCGCGTTGATGACCAGCCGCCGGCACATGGAGCAGGAGGTGGCGTCGGGGAGGAGCGCCCCGGTGCGGGCGTCCCGGCCCACCAGGTACAGCGTGCCGCCCACGGTGTCCCGCCGGGCGGCGGAGATGATGGCGTTGGCCTCGGCGTGGACGCTGCGGCACAGCTCGTACCGCTCGCCCCGGGGCACCCGCATGGCCTCCCGGGAGCAGTAGCCCAGGTCCACGCAGTTGGCCCGGCCCCGGGGGGCGCCGTTGTAGCCGGTGGCGATGATCTCGTCGTTTTTCACGATGATGGCCCCGTAGACCCGGCGCAGGCAGGTGGCCCGCTCCAGCACGGTCTCCGCGATGTCCAGGTAGTAGTTCTCCTTGCTGATGCGCTTCATGGACAGCCCTCCGTCTCTGTATGTGAAAATCTGTATAATTTGGCCTGACAATTATAACACGGTTTTGTGGGGTTTGGCAAGGCGCGGAGCGCAGGTAAAAGTTTCGCCAGCCTTTTCAAAGGCTGTGGGTCCAGGGCAAAGCCCTGGCGGGTTTGGGCGGAGCCCAGGGAGCTGCGTGGAGAGTGGATTTTAATGGGGAAGGACACTGTTTGCCGCCCGCGGGGCGGCAAAGGCGCTCTCAGACGCGGGTGTTACAATATCCAAACGGGAGCTGGAGTTTCGCGCCGTGCGCGGCGCGACCCGGGGCGCCGCCCCGGGACCCCGCAAGCCTTTGAAAAGGCTTGCGCGAAACATTTATCTGCGCTCCCCGCTCCCCTGCACGCCCGCCCGGACGGCGATCAGCTCCGCCGCCACGGAGACGGCGATCTCCTCCGGCGTCTCCGCGCCAATGGCAAGGCCGATGGGGGCGTGGACGGCGGCGTATTCCTCCGCCGTGAACCCCGCCGCCAGCAGACGCTCCCGGCACAGGGCCAGCTTCTTCCGGGAGCCGATGCAGCCCAGGTACTTCACGCCGCTGCGGAGAGTTTGCTCCAGCACCTCGTAGTCCGCCTGGTGGCCCCGGGTCATGATGACCACATAGTCGTCCGCCGTCAGGGAGATCTGTTCCCCGATCTTTGTGAAATCCCCGCTGAGGACCGCCTCCGCCTGGGGGAAGAGGGCGGGGTCGGCGAACTCGGGCCGGTCGTCGTACACCACCGGGCGGAAGCCCACCGCCGCGATGGCGGGCACTAGGGCCCGGGAGACGTGGCCGCCGCCGAAGATGTAGACCCGCCCCGCCCGCACCATGGGGACCGCCAGCCAGCCGCCGGACAGGGCGGGCCTGTTTTGCAGCAGGGCGGACAGATCCTTTGGCGGGTTCTCCAAATGCCGGGGTCCGTTCCGGTCCGCCGTGCCCAGGACGGCGCCGTCCTCTTGGACATTCAGCACCAGCCAGGTGTCCAGGTTCCCGGCGGAGGCCTCCATCAGATCCCGCAGAGCCGCGATGGCGCCATCGTCCCCGGCGGGGAGGTACTGGAACCGCACCGTCACGTCGCCGCCGCAGACCATGCCCAGGCTGGCGGCGTCCCCCTGGACGAAGCGGAAGCGCCGCGATTCACAGCCGCCCCGCTCCAAAAGCTCCGCCGCCAGCCGCTGGGCCTCGTACTCCACATTGCCGCCGCCGATGGTCCCCAGGGCCCGTCCCCCGGGGAACACCGCCATCAGCGCCCCGGACCCCCGGGGCGTGGAGCCGCTACTCTCCGTGACGGCCACCAGCTCCACCGGCCGGCCCGATTCCAGAGCGTGGACGATGCTCCGCACCCATTCCCGCATAAAGTACACCTCCTGTTGTTTTTCTCATGATACCACATTTTTCCCCCGGGGCAAACGGTCCCGGGGGAAAAATTTTGCCAAGGGGCCGGCCTCCGTCGGACCCTTGGCGTTCTCCCGGTTCTGCTACAATTTCATCAAAACTGTCAAAAATGTGACAGTTTCGCCAAAATCGCACATTTTCCAATGGAATTTTCTCCTCTAGAATGTGAGACAAACCATTTTAAAAATGGAAAATCTTTACATTTCATTCACTTGCGTTACAAGTGTAACCGAACGGGGAGGAGGACCGTCATGGGAGCGTACACCGTCAACCGGCCGGAGGAGGCGGCCATGGGCCGCCTGCTGGAGCGGAACATGGACAACGCCGCCGGCGCCATTTTGCGCCTGGCGTGGCTCCAGGGGCTTTTGCGGGAGGAGATCACCGCGCTGACCTGGGACCGGGTCTCCTTTTTGGACCACAAAGTGCTTCTGCCGGGGCGGGAGGCGCCCATGGAGGAGGAGATGGAGGAATACCTCAGGCGGATGTACGCCAGGTGGAGCCGGGTGTCGGAGTACGTGGTGTTCTCCCAGCGGTTCCGCAGGCCCATGCAGCCCCAGGCCATCTCCCGGGCGGCCCGGCGGGAGCTGGACAGCGAGGGCCAGACGGCGGTCCGCCTCATCGACCTGCGCCACGACTACATCATCCGCCAGCTCCAGCGCCACGACGCGCCCTACGTGGCCCGGATCACCGGCATGGAGGTGCGGACGCTCCAGCTGCACTTCTCGGAGCACATAGAGGCGGACCGCCGGCCGACGCTTCGCCAGAGCCGGGAGGCGGCCCCCGTGGACGAGTTCCGGCTGTGGAAGATTCTGCAGGCGGAAAAGGACACCGCCGCGGGGCTGGCCCTGTGGCTCACCTGGCAGATGGGCCTCTCCGGCGGCGAGATCGTCTCCCTGACCTGGGACCGGGTGGACTTCGACCAGAATGTCCTGCGCCTGCCGGACCGGGCCGTCCCCCTTACCGGCACCGTGCGCCATGCGCTGCTGGAGCGGAGGGAGCGGGGCGGGGAGGACCCCCACGTCCTCCTGTCCGACAACGCCGGGAGGCCGCTGGATCTCCCCCGCTTGTCCCGGCTGACGCGGACGGTTTTGATCCGGGGCGGCATGGACCGGATAACCCTGGGGGATCTCCACCGCGCCGCCGGCCGGGGCGGCATGGAGGCCCGATTGCTGGAGCTGATCCGCCAAAAGGGCGCCATCTCCCGGGGGGACGCCATGGAGGCCCTGGGCGTCACCGCCGCCGCGGCCTACGGCGTGCTGCGGCGCATGGCGGACGAGCAGAAGCTGGTGCGGGTGGGGGGCAAGTACTACCTCCCCGGCACGGTGGTGCCGCCGGCGGAGCAGCCCGCCGCCATCCGGGAATATCTGGAGCGGGTGGGCTTCGCCTACCGCCAGGACATCGCCGGGGTGCTGCACGTGGGAAACAAGCAGTGCGGCGTGATCCTGAAGCACCTGGTGGAGTCCGGGGAGCTGGTCCAGGTGCGGCAGAAGTACTATCTCAACACCCCCAGGGAGGCGGAGGCGCGCTGAGCCTCCGCCTCCGGCTTTGTTACGGAAATATTTCCGTTGGTTACACTTGCGATTCAAACAAAAAACAGTAAGATTACGCATTTTTTCACCTTTTTAACAAAACCCCCGAAACCGTAGACAGACCAAATTTCGGCTGGTAAATTGAGGACTGCGAGGCGGATGCTGGATGTCTCCGCGCTCTTCCCGGCCTGGTGCCGGTCCTCTGTCTTCGCCTCCCCCGTCCCCACCGGGCCGCGGCCCGGTGAAGCGGGTGCGGGCCGGAGACGAAAAAGAAACCCGTCCAGTTGTGAAAAGCCGCCCGCGGTTTTTTACGACTCACAGGGTTTCTTCTGAGGAGCTAGCCCCGGCACGAAGCCCGGACGGTCGGCGGAGCAAACGGCGGACAACTCGCAAAATTTTAAAAGGAGGATACCCCATGAAGAGATTTCTCTCTCTGGTCCTGTCGCTGGTCATGGTCATGAGCCTTGTGACCGTCAGCGCCGGGGCCAAGGACTTCGCGGACGACGACGCCATCACCTATGGCGAAGCCGTTGCCGTGGTGTCCGAGGTGGGCATTGTCGACGGCTACGCCGACGGCGAGTTCAAGCCCACCAACACCCTGACCCGTCAGGCTGCCGCGAAGATCATCTGCAACCTGATCCTGGGCCCCACCACCGCCGCTGAGCTCCACGCGGACACCGCTCCCTATCCGGACGTGCCCACCACCAGCGAGTTCGCCGGCTACATCGCTTTCTGCCAGAGCCGCAAGATCATCAGCGGCTACGGCGACGGCACCTTCAAGCCCGGCAACACCCTGACGGGCTATGCGTTCATGAAGATGCTGCTGGGCGCCCTGGGCTATGACGCCACCCTGGAGGGCTACACCGGCGCCAACTGGTCCATCAACGTTGCCAAGCAGGCCCTGCACATCGGCCTGGACGACAACCTGGAGACCAAGGAGGGCGCGGTGTTCAACGGCCTGAAGGCCGTGACCCGTGAGGAGGCCTGCCTGTACGCTTTCAACACGCTGCAGGCCGACCTGGTGGAGTACAACCAGCGCGTTACCACCAACGTCAACGGCACCGAGATCACCCTGTCCTCCGGCGGCGCCGAGTCCCGCAAGTGGACCTCTCAGCAGAGCCGGAACGACAACATCCTCCGCGACGACATCATCCAGTTCGCCGAGGAGTACTTCAACAAGCTGGTCCGCCGCGACGACTACACCATGTTCATGGAGCCCGCCAACCTGTGGCTGTATGACAAGGTGGAGATCGGCACCTTCGAGCGCCTGGATCTGCTGACCGAGACCTACACCACCGAGGTCACCGGCCGCGACATGTATGACCTGCTCAAGGCCGGCGTTATCGCCGACAACGACCTGGAGGTCTACATCGACGGCGTGGACGCCCTGGGCAGCGGCACCGTCACCTTCGGCGGCGACACCTACGGCAAGTTCGACAAGGGCGACCTGGTCCGCTCCAACACCACCGCCCTGGGCAAGAGCTCCAGCGCCAACAGCTTCACCGGCGACGGCGTGCTGACCAAGGTCTATGTGGACACCGACCGCGACCTGATCACCGTGGCCTCCCGCCACACCTGGCTGGCCAAGGCCACCGCTGACTACAGCGAGAGCCGTGAGTACGCGCCTCTGAGCATGTACATCACTCCCACCAACAGCACCCGCACCTACAACGTCGACGTGGAGGATGTCCCCGCGGTCGCCGACGTGACCAAGGACACCTTCTATCAGGTGAACGTCTCCTGGAAGAACACCGGCGTCGCCGGCACCGGCGAGGTCGTCATCATCAAGGACGTTGAGATCCTGGAGGACAGCACCGTCACCAAGTTCTCCGCCGGCGCCAACGGCTCCGGCGCCGGCCAGGTCACCAAGCTGACCACCGGCGGCACCGAGTACAAGGCCAATGTCAAGGCCTTCTACGACAAGGACGTGCTGGACACCTACAACGAGACCCTGCTGACCAACAACACCTACAACGTGTTCCTGGATTCCAACGGCTACTTCATCGGCGTTGAGCTGTTCGAGGGCACCAAGAACTATGTCTTCGTTACCGGCTTCGACCGCAACAGCTCCAACCTGTCCGTGAAGACCGCCACTGCCTGCGGCATCTTCCTGGACGGCACCATGAAGAACTTCCAGGTCAACGTGACCGACACCGACAAGAACATCGGCAAGGCCACCGGCGGCAACGCCGCTGAGTTCATCAAGTGGTCTACCCCCGGGTACGAGCTCTCTACCTCCGCCTGGGGCAAGGCCGGCAAGTACGGCCGGGACGGCATCTATGACCTGAACCAGTGGTACACCTACATTGAGGATGACAACGGCACCTACACTCTGAAGCCCTGCACCCGTATGACCGCCACCCGCTATCTGCCCCCCGTTGGTAAAGAGGTTGCTCCCTGGGGCACTGATAGCATCTCCGACACCATCCGCACCGACGCTCTGAGCGTTGTGGACAGCCTGACCTCCAAGGAGCGTGTCTACGGCGAGGACGAGACCATCTTCCTGACCGTGGATCTGGACATCGTGGACACCACTGACGGCACCCAGAAGGCCATCACCGAGGTCACCGGCGTCTACACCGGCGTCCAGAACGTGGACATCGACGTGGATGTGGCCGATACCCTGGCCATTAAGGAGCGTCAGGTCTTCACCGTGTACGACAGCGATTACTATGTGATCGGCGCGGTCGTCATCGGCGAGGCCCGCGGCGCCACCGCCAACTACGCCTACATCACCTCCTATGCCAAGAGTGAGGAGCTGCGCGACGGCACCTATTACTGGGAGTTCGACGCCGTTGTGGGCGGCGAGCACCAGACCCTGACGGCCCGCAGCAAGTTCCACAGCACCATCGAGGCCCTGAATCCCGACACCGTGCAGGAGCTGCGCTTCGACGGCGACTATGTGGTTGCCATCAAGGACGTCGGCGTCACCAAGTTCTACACCAACTATACTCAGGAGATCAAGGACACTGAGGAGATCTACGCTATGCGCGACGAGCTCACCTCCAGTGTCGACGATGATCCCACTGAGCTGACCCTGCAGGGCCACACCCTGTACGTCACCAACGCCCGCAGAGATGTGGGCCTGGCTCTGGCCTCCGACGCCAAGGCCGTGACCATCCAGAAGGAGAACGGCTCCAACAAGAAGACCAACTTCGCCGACGTGGCCTCCGCCATCGACCACCTGGCCGATGAGGATCCCGCCGCCCCCGGCGTCCAGTACGACGGCAAGATCTACGCCGTGCTGAACAGCAACAAGACCGCCCAGTGGGTTGTCTTCGTCAACGATGTTGAGCTGATCACCGGCACCGGCAGCCAGACCGGCGGCGGCAAGGACGATGGCAAGTACTACAAGGCCACCAGCTACATCTATGAGAACGGCTTCGCAACCCTGAGCGTGGACGTCACCCGTCCCGCCTGGCTGGACGATGGCGCGGCTCTGGACTACACCTATGACATCTATGTCAACGATGCTCCCTATGGCTCCGTGAACACTGCTACCAGCGTGGACGTTCCCGTCAACGGGCTCACCGCTACGACCAACTGGGACAACAGCACCGGCAACATGTTCCTGTATCGTCCCATCAAGGCCGGCGACGTGATCACCGTGAAGAACTTCAAGTTCACTCTGGCCAACCATGTCTACTTTGTGGAGTATGTGGATCAGAACGGCGCCGTACTGTTCCGTGACAGCAACGTCGCTGCTGACAAGATCGACACCAAGGATCTGACCGCGGCTACCTCTACCGTGACCAGTACCGCCGGCGGAACGACTGTGGCGTTCAACATCAGCAATACCAAGTATGTCAACGGCGACACAGCTGCCTACACCATCAGCAACTTGACCGGTGCCGATACGACGGGTACTGCGACTGTTGGTACTGCGACCTCGGATGCGTCTCAGCAGGCCAAGGCAAACCTGGAGGACTATGTCCGCGTCACCATCGACCTGAGGACCGTGACCGCGAATACCGACGTGGGTGTGATCGGCTTTGCCGCGACGAACCTGAACACCGTCACCGGTGCTCCCGCTGAGGCCGCTGGCCTGACCCTGGCTGTTGCCGGTAACCGGAGGACTCCCGCCGGTGGTACGGTTAAGGTCACTTACACCGCCGCTGGCACGATTGCCGCCACCAATGGCTATGGCATCAAGGCCACGCTGAGCGACGGCACCGAGATCATCTGGAAGAATGACGGCGCCGTTCCCACTGCGGTGAATAAGAACGTCGTCCTGACGAAGGATGAGACCATTACGATCGTGAGCGTGGAGAAGCTTGAGGCACCCAAGGTTGTCTCTGTGTCTCTCAACGACGCGGATGCCAGCGGCACCCTCACCATTGGCGATATCATCACCGTGACATTCGACAAGGATGTGAAGGCTGCTACCTACACCATCACTCCCACCGGTGCTGTTAAGGCGGCTGGAAATGTCGTTGTTGCGGCTGGCAGTCTGAACGTTGGTACGATCACTTTGACTGCTGCTCCCACTGCGGCGACCGACAGCATCACCTTTACGGGCCTGGAGGACGACGAGACCGGCGTGAAGACCGCTTCTGCTGGAGTGTGGACCATCGTGACGAGCGATGCTTCCGGCATGACTCCCACCAGCCTGCGGGCCACCTACGCCTGATTTCCTGATAGCGTTCTGACGCTGTAAAATTCAGAAAAACCCCCGGGCTTCAGCCCGGGGGTTTTCCCTGTTTTTTCAGGCGGTCAAAACGGCGAAGACGTGGTAGGTGGTGTTGGCGCGGTTGCAGTTGGGGCTGTTCCAGGTGACGGTCCCCCCGCTCATGTTGATGAGGATCCCGCCGACGGAGGCGGCATTGTAGTTGACATACTGCGCCAGGCCCGCCGCCGGCAGGGCGAACAGCATGTCCTTGTCATAGCTGGAGACCATCAAAAACAGCGCCTGCCGGGGCAGCGTCAGCGTCTTGCTGCCGTACTCCGCGCCGCTTCCCGTGTAGGTGGCGGAGTAGAAGCGGCTGTTGAGGCGGTTTGTGGCCGCCGTCAGGGCCTGCGCCGTGCCGCTGCCGGAGGCCGCCAGCGCCGCCAGCGCCGCCTCCACCTTGGCGTTGTCGCCGTTGAAGTCCTCCATCATGATCCGGTCGCTCTTCTCCCACTGGGAGAGCTGGTAGTTTGCGGTGTGTTCCATGTTCGTTTCTCCTTTCGTGTCTTTCTAATGGCGCCCGCCCCCGCCCCCCGGTTGCACGCCCCCGTGCGCCGGGAGGAGAAAAAGAACGCCCCGGACCGAAGTCCAGGGGTTGACATCCCAAAGGGGTGCGGTTATAATAGGAACTGGAAAAGGCGCCGCGGCAAGCGGTCAGCCCGAGCAGGAAGCTAAAGTTTCATAAGAAACCGTCACTTTGCCGAGTGGCGGTTTCTGCTTTTCACGATGATCGTAACGGTGAACCGTCCGATATGTAGCGTGATCCGCATGGCGTCACCCCCTTTCGGGGTCATGTGACTAACCGCCCGCCGTTGCGCGGCGCCCTGCCTCCGTTCCGGAGGCGCTTTCAGTGTAACACAGGATTTCGAAAAAGGCAAGTCCGGGGCTTGACAGCTGGGCGGTGTGCGCTTATAATGAAAAAGGAAAGGGCGCCGCGGCAAGCGGTTAGCCTATGTTAGGTTTGGGCTTCTAATGAGAAACCGTCACCGGCCAGGGTGACGGTTTCTGCTTTTTACCTTGATCGTCACAGTCCAGAAAAGGACGTGGAAAGTCAATGTAATCGGCACAGCGCGTCACCCCCCTTCGTCAGGGAGTAGCCAACCGCCGCCTTTGATGCGGCGCCCTGCCCCCATCCCGGGGGCAGCACCAGAATACCATAAAATTCCCCAAAAGGCAAGAAAAAGCGCCAAAAAGGCCGTCCCCGGCGAAGCCGGGGACGGCCTTGCGTCTATTCCCCGCTGTGGGCCAGCCGCCATCGGAGGCCGGAGTACCGCCGCTGCTGGCGGTCGTTGGCCGCCATGGAGCGGAGGACGGCGTCGTCCCCCACCACCACCAGCAGCTCCCGGGCCCGGGTCAACGCGGTGTACAGCACTCCCCGCACCATCAGCGACTGGGCGGAGGGCATGGCCGCCAGCACCGCGCAGCGGTACTCGCTGCCCTGGGCCTTGTGGACCGTCACGGCGTAGGCGAGCTCCAGCTCGCTGAGCTGCTCCACGCCGTAGACCGCCCGCCGCCCGTCGTCAAAGCTCAGCTCCAGCACCTCTCCGGAGGGGTCGATTTTCTCAATCCGCCCCATGTCGCCGTTGAAGATGCCGCTGCCCACGGACCCGTCCTCTTTTTCCCAGATCACGTCGTAGTCGTTCCGGGTCTGCATGATCCGGTCCCCCTCCCGGAAGAGGCGCTCGCCCCACAGGAGCTCCCGCTTGTCCGCCGCCTTGGGGTTCAGCGCCTCCTGGAGCAGGGCGTTGAGCCGGACGGTGCCGCTGGGCCCCTTGCGCATGGGGGAGAGTACCTGGATTTGCTCCGCCGGGATGCCCATGTTCTCCGGCAGGCGGGTCCTGCACAGCTCCACCACCGTGGCCACCGCCCGCTCCGCCTCCCGGCGGCAGAGGAAGAAGAAATCCCCCTGGTCGTTGGTGAGCCGGGGCGGCTGGCCCAGGTTCACGGCGTGGGCATTGCGGATGATGGCGGACTGCTCCGCCTGGCGGAACACCTCCCGCAGAAAGACCGTCTCCACCCGGCGGCTGCGGATCAGATCGGAGAACACGTTCCCCGCCCCCACGGAGGGCAGCTGGTCCGCATCCCCCACCAGCACCAGCCGGGTGCCGGGCCGCAGGGCCCGCAGCAGCGCGGCAAGCAGCGGCAGATCCACCATGCTCATCTCGTCCACGATCACCGCGTCCGCCTCCAGGGGCTCCTTCTCCGTCCTGGAGAACGCCGGCTCGTGGGTGTTCTCGTCCCACTTCACCCCCAGCAGGCGGTGGATGGTCTGGGCCTCCATGCCGGTGAGCTCGCTCATGCGCTTGGCCGCCCGGCCCGTGGGGGCCGCCAGCACGGTCTCCAGCCCCATCCGCCGGAAAAGCGCCACAATGCCCCGCACGGTGGTGGTCTTGCCGGTGCCGGGACCGCCGGTGAGAATCAGCACCCCCTCCCGGGCCGCCAGCTCCACCGCCTGGCGCTGCTGGGGGGCGTAGGTGACGTTCTGCTCCGCCTCGATCTCCCGGACCGTCTGCGCCGCGGCGCGGCTCTCGTCGGCCTCCGCCGAGAGCAGGAGGTTCAGCCGCGCGCAGGCGGACACCTCCGCCTCCCACAGCCGCCGGAGATAGCAGGCGTCCACCTTCGCCACGTGCTCCTGCACCACCGCCCCCCGCTGGATCAGGGCGTCCAGGGCGGCTTCCACCGGCTCCATGGCGCAGTCCAGCAGGCGGCAGGTGGCGTCCAGCAGCTTGTTTCGCGGCAGAAAGACGTGGCCGTTATTTTCATTGTGGCCCAGCTCGTAGGTCACCGCCGCCTCCACCCGGCAGGAGCTCTCGGCGGAGAGCCCCAGGCTCATGGCGATCTCGTCGGCGGAGGAGAAAGGCACGCCCCAGCCGTCCCCCGCCAGCAGGTAGGGGTTTTGCCGCACCATCTCCAGCGCGGCGCCGCCGTACAGCCGCCGCAGGTGCATGGCCAGCACCGGCGGCAGCTGGTACTGGGCCAGAAAGGCCATCAGCCGCCGCAGTCCTATATGCTGCCGGAAGCCCTCGGCGATCTCCTGGGCCTTTTTGGCGGTGACGCCCTTGACGGTGCTCAGCCGCTCCGGCTCCTGCTCCAGAATGTCCAGCGTCTCCGTCCCGAACCGGTCCACGATGCGCCGGGCGGTGGCGGGGCCCACGCCCTTGCAGATGCCGGAGGAGAGGTAGCTGAAAATCTCCTCCTCGTCCTCCGGCAGCGACCGCTCCAGCTCCGTGGCCCGCAGCTGCTCCCCGTGCTGGGGGTGGGTCTCCCACACGCCGGAGGCCGTCAAATGCTCCCCCGGGGCCACGCAGGGGATGCACCCCACCACGGTGACCACCTCCCCCTCCTGGGTCAGGAGGCGGAGGACGGTGTAGCCGTTTTCCGGATTTTGAAAGATGACGCTATGTACGGTGCCCTCGCAGCAGGTCACTTCTTCCATGTCTCTTGTACCCTCTATCTTTTGTCTTACAGCATTTCAAGATCCTTGCCCTCCGCCACCGCGGCGTTTTTCTCCCGGTCCGCCAGGTACTGGGCCAGGGCCCGGGCGTCCGGCGTCAGGCCGCAGTCCGCCAGGATGATCCTGGCCCCGGTCAGCTGGTGCTGCACCCGGCGCAGCTCCCGCACGTCGGACTCCATGGCCAGGGCCTCGCCCCGCAGGGGGAGCACCAGCAAAAGGCCGGGAATGGCGGGCCGGCCCGCGTGGAAAATGGCGCCGGCTGTCAGCCAGACCACAGTGGTGAGGCCCACGGCGGCGAGGAACGCGATGCAGCCGTCTTGCAGTAACATCATGATCGATCACCTCAGGAACAGCCTATGCCAAACGGGCCGGAGGGGTTCCGGAGGGCCCGATCACCGTCCGATGCCCAATTCCGCGAGAATTTCCTCCTCCCGCGCCCGCATCTGGGCCTTTTCCGCGCCCTCGTCCAGGTGGTCGTACCCCAGCAGGTGGAGCACCGAGTGCACCACCAGATAGGCCAGCTCCCTCCGCCTGGAGTGGCCGTATTCCCTGGCCTGGGCCGCCACGTGCTCCATGGAGAGCACCATGTCCCCCAGGGGTGTAAGCCCCGTGCCGGGGTCGGCGTCCTCCGCCCCCGGCAGTTCCCCGGGGGAGAGGTCGAAGGCGGGAAAGCTCAGCACGTCCGTGGAGTGGTCCACCTGCCGCGTCTCCCGGTTCAGAGCGTGGATCTCCGCGTCATCGGTGACAAGCACGTCCACCTCACAGGGGAAGTCCACCCCCTCCGACGCCAGGGCGGTGCGGATGACCTTTCGGATCAATGCCTTTTGGCCGTCGCTCACGCCGGGGACGTTGGCGGTGACGGGGATATAGTGGCGCTTCATCGCTTTTTCCCCCTGTCCTTGTCCTGGTCTTTCCGGCCCTTTCGGTTTTCGTAGTCCTCGTAGGCCTGGACGATCCGCTGCACCATGACGTGGCGCACCACGTCCGCGTTGGTGAGCTCACAGATGCCGATGCCCTCCACGTTCTTCAGGACCCGCATGGCCTCTTTCAGCCCGGAGGTCTTGCCGTCGGGCAGGTCGATCTGGGTGGCGTCGCCGGTGATGACGATCTTGGAGCCAAAGCCCAGCCGGGTCAAAAACATCTTCATCTGCTCCCGGCTGGTGTTCTGGGCCTCGTCCAGGATGATGAAGCTGTCATCCAGCGTCCGGCCCCGCATATAGGCCAGGGGCGCCACCTCGATGTTGCCCCGCTCCAGGTACTTCTGGTACGTCTCCGCCCCCAGCATGTCGAAGAGGGCGTCGTACAGCGGCCGCAGGTAGGGGTCCACCTTGGACTGGAGGTCCCCGGGCAGAAAGCCCAGCCGCTCTCCGGCCTCCACGGCGGGGCGGGTGAGGATGATGCGGTTGACCTGCTTGTCCCGAAAGGCCTGGACGGCGGCGGCCACGGCCAGGTAGGTCTTGCCGGTGCCCGCCGGGCCCACGCCGATGGTGACGGTGTTTTTGAGCACGGACTGGATATACTCTTTCTGCCCGATGGTCTTGGGCTTGATGGGCCGGCCCTTGGCGGAGATGCACAGCACGTCGCCGGTGAGCTCCGCGATCTGGCTCTCCTTTCCCGCCCGCACCAGATTGATGACGTAGCGCACGTTCTGCTCCCCGATGGCCTCTCCCCGGCTGGAGAGGGTCAGCAGGGCCTGGATGGCCTTGCAGGCGGGCATGGTGTCCTCCGGCTCGCCGTTGACCCGCAGCTCTCCGTCCCGGTTGGTCACGGTGACGGAGAACTCCTGCTCCAAAAGGCGGATGTTCTCGTCAAAGGAGCCGAAGATATTCACGGCCTGTTCCAGCCGCTCGATGCTGATTCTCTGTTCCAAAATCGATTCACTCCCGTATTCACGGGTCCTCTGCCGGACCCGGTTCTTCCGTAAAGATGGGAACCCTCACCCCGATCTCCTCCACGCACTCCGCCGAGAGGGTCACGGTCAGGACGCCGCCCTTTTGGCGGGAGGCGCACAGCGTGGAGCTGACGGTGCCGTAGGGCTCCACGATGGAGGCGAGGTAGGCGGTCAGGATCTCCTCCCCGGCCCGCTCCGCCGCCTCCGGCTCCCGCCGGACGGGCACGGCCTCATAAAAGCGGAACGTCTCCGTCACGACAGTCACCGGCAGACGCAGCCCAAAGAGGGAGAGAGGGCGTCTGACAGTTATTTTATCATATTTCTCCCCCTGGATGCTACTGTTTGCGAAGAATTTTATGCGCCGGGTGCCAAAGACCAGGGACAGCCCCACCTGCTCCCTCCCGGTGTACCGCTTTTCCGGCGCCTCCAGGGGCACGGCGGTGGTCAGGGTGTACCAGGTCCGGGCGGTGACGCTGCCCGTCCCCGCCAGCACCCGGGCCCCTACGGTCTCCGTGTCCTCCACGCCGGAGATCAGCAGCTCCTCTTCCTCCACGGCGGTGCCCGGCTGGACGGCGGCCACGCCGTCCAAAGCCCGGACCTTCAGCACCAGTCCCGCCCGCCGGGCCACCAGGTTGGAGGGAGTCTGCCGGTCCAGCCGCTCCGGGGCGGGCGTCCGCTCCCGCACCTGGACGTGGGCCCGGCAGCCGGAGACGTTGACGGTGATCCAGCTCAGCCCCGGGATATCTAGCAGCACGTGGTTGCGGATGCTCTCCCCGTCCAGGGCCAGTCCGAAGGACCCCAGGTGGACGTCGTTTTTCTCCAGCGCCCGCAGGATCTCCTCCGTGGGTACGGTCTCGTTGCCCTCCACGGCGAAGTCCCAGACGAAAAAGGAGCCCAGGAACAGCGCCGTGGCGCACAGCAGCAGCCCGATCAGCAGCGACTGCCGGCGGCGGAACCGGAAGAGGAAGTAGGGCGCGCCCTCCCGGCCCACCACGGTAAGGGTGCAGTCCAGGTTTTTCGCCGCCTGGCGCAGACGGTGCCAGTCCCGGCGGCTGAGGCGGCAGGTAAAGGCGGTGGGGGACTCCCACGTCACGTCCCAGAAGGCCAGCTCCCGGGCGCCGCACAGATTTAAGATCCGCTCGGGAAAGGCGCTCTCCGCCCGGATGTGGACCTGTCCCCGGAGGCGGTTGATGATCCCCGTCAGCATGGCCTCACCTCACCCACTCCACGGACTGAATCTGTCCGCCGATCCGCAGCTCCCCCGCTGTCATGGCCAGAAGTGTCAACCGTTCTCCCTTGACACGCAGAACGCCCCCGGCGGTGTTGGCGTCGATCTGTTGGTCCGTGTAGGACAAGATGCCGGTGTGGTGCTCCAGGTACAGCTGGCGGCTGCCCACCATCTCCAGCCGGGGCAGGCCCGCCACCACGTCCGCCGGCAGGTCGAACAGCTCCGCCACGGAGGTCAAAACACCGCCCTCCCGGTCTTTTCGGTTTCGCTCCATCTCCACTTCACCTCTTGTCTGACATTATGCGCCGGGCGGAAAAAACTTGCCTGAAAAGAGTGGGAATACAGGTTCTCAGCCGCCGGCCGGCGTCATATAGTTAACGCAGTTGAAAAGCGGCAAACGGTTTTCAAGGCGGGCGGAGCCCGCCGGCGCACGAAATGCGCCCGGCGTTGCCTATGAAGTCCACCGCATAGCCGCTTTGCGGCTCCTGCGGCGCAAAGTGCCGCAGGGCTGAAAAGAAGCGGCTGCTTCTTTTCAGCTGCGGTGACTATAGGGTAGGGGCGGTGATGCGTATGAAGGTGCGGCGGCTGGCCTGTCTGGGCCTGTGCGGCGTACTGGTGTGGTTTTTGGCGGACGCGGGGGAGATCCGGCAGTGGGCCGGAGAGGCGCTGGCCCTGTGCGGGCGGTCGGTGGTGCCGGCGCTGTTCCCCTTTCTGGTGCTGTCCATTTTGCTGGTGTCCCTGGGACTGGGGGAGCTGTTCTCGCCGTGCCTTACGGGGCTGATGACGCCCCTGTTCCGCCTGCCGGGGTGCGCCGGCTCCGCCCTTTTGCTGGGGCTGGCGGGGGGGTATCCCATCGGTGCCCAGACGGCGGCCCGCCTCTACCGGGAGGGGGCGCTGACCCGGGGGGAGGCGGAGCGGCTGCTGACCTTTTGCAACAATTCCAATCCCGTGTTCCTCATCAGCGTGCTGGGGGCCGGGGTCTTCGGCAGCGTCCGGACGGGGGTGTGGCTGTGGCTGATCCACATTCTCTCCGCCCTGCTGACGGGACTGGTTTTCCGAGGGAGAGGCGGGAGCGCTGTCCGCCGGGATGTGACAGGGAAAACCCCTTTTCACAGCGCCTCCTTTTTCACCGCCCTGGTGGAGGCGGTGCGGGATGGGGCGTTGGCCATGCTGTCGGTGTGCGCCTTTGTGATCTTCTTCTACGTGCTGGCCGCTCCCCTGGCCGCCCTGGGGGGCCGCCTGGGGCCGCTGCTGGTGGGGCTGACGGAGCTCTTCTCCCTGACGCCCCTGCTGCCGGCGGACCGGTTTGGCCTGGTGCTGGCCGCGGGGTGCGCCGGCTGGGGCGGGTTCTCCGTGCTGTGCCAGACGGCGGCGGTGCTGGAAGGCAGCGGTCTCCGCCTGCGCAGCTGCCTGCTGGGCAAGGTCCTCCAGGGTCTGCTGTCCGCCGCCCTGGCGTTTGCTCTGGGGGGATATATCCTGTGACGCCCGCCCTCCCGCGATTTCCAGACTGACAAAATACCCTCCGCTGTCGGATCCTTCGACAACGGAGGGTATTTTTCGACCATATTATACCGTTTGCAATCACTTTTCCAGGGCCTTTACGGCCTTGACGACGCGGCTGGTGCCCAGGCGGGAGGCCCCCAGGGCGATGAAGTCCTCCGCGTCTTTCAGATCGGCGATGCCGCCGGCGGCTTTGATCTTCACGTGGGGGCCGATGTTGGCCGCGAACAGGGCCACGTCCTCCCGGGTGGCGCCGCCCCCGCCGAAGCCGGTGGAGGTCTTGATGAAGTCCGCGCCGGAGGCGGTGACGATCTCGCACAGTTTGATCTTCTCCTCCCGGGTGAGGAGGCAGCACTCGATGATGACCTTCAGAATTTTTCCCCCGCAGGCGTCCTTCACCGCCTGCATCTCCGAGAGCAGATCCTCCCACCGCCGGTCTTTCACCCAGCCGATGTTGATGACCATGTCAATTTCATCCGCGCCGTTTTTCACGGCGTCGGAGGCCATGAAGCACTTGGCGGCGGTGGTGTCGTAGCCGTTGGGAAAGCCGATGACGGTGCAGATGGGCAGCCTGCCCGCCGCGTACTCCGACGCCGCCTTGACATAGCTTGCGGGGATGCACACGCTGGCGCAGCCGTATTTCATGCCGTCGTCGCAGACGGCCCGGATCTCCGCCCAGGTGGCCCCCTGGGCCAGCAGGGTGTGGTCGCACCTGCTCAGGATCTCTTTCAGTTCCATTTCAGAACCCTCCTTTACTCTGTCACATAGTAGCGGTATTTGCCCCGTTCCTCCCGGCGGAGCACCCGGCCCCGGACCTCCAGATAGTCCAAGTGGGCCAGGGCCTCTCCCACGGCGAAGAACTTCTGCTCCAGGGGAAAGTCCGCCCAGCTGCGGCTGCGGATACGCCAGCGCATCCGTCCGGCGATGTCGTACCCCGTCAGCCCCGGCTCCTCTCGGACAGTCTCCCAGGCGTCCTCGATCCTCCTCAGGTGGTGGGCGGTGAGCTGGTCCGCCCGCTCCCGGAGGTCCCCGGTCTCCCGCCGGTGGGCGGGGAGCAGGAGATCCACCGGCAGATCCCGCACCCGCCGGAGACTCTCCAGGTAGCTGCCCAGGGCGTCCGGCATGGTCTCCCAGCGGCAGATGTTGGGGGAGATGTGGAAGAGGACGTGGTCCCCGGTGAAGAGCCATTTGGCGTCCGGCTCATAGAGGCACAGGTGCCCCGGGGTGTGGCCGGGGGTCAGAATGCAGCGCAGCGCGTGCCCGCCGTAGGACAGGATGTCCCCGTCCCGCAGAGAGCGGTACGGCCCCCACGCGGCGGGGGCGGCGGTCTGGGCGGGGTTGGTGTCCCAGAGGCGGTCCGTCTCCTCCCTGGTAAAGCCGTCCCGGACGTACCGGGCGTAGAGATCCCGCCAGCAGGCGTCGTCCCTGTAGCTGGCCACGCCGGGGCCGTCGATCTCCCCGATCAGGATTTGGCACCCGGGACGGATCAGCTCCGGGGCCAGGCCAACGTGGTCGCTGTGGAGATGGGTGATGAAGATGTCCATCCGGTCCCGGTCTACGCCCAGCGCCGCCAGCTGTGCCTCGCAGGCGGCGCGGCAGGAGTCCCGGCGAAAGCCGGTGTCGATCAAAAGACTGCGCTCCTCTCCCCGGATCAAATAGCTGTTCAGGGTCTTCAGGGGACTGCCCTCCAAGGGAATCTCCAGCCGCCAGAGGGTTTGTGCCAACTGCTCCGTCATAGGCGCCTCCCTTAGAATCTGTATTCACAGCCGTTAAACGCCGTCCGGCAGGTCTTCGTCAGAAGAAACTCCGCCCGCTCCGCTTCCGGCTTTGCCGCAAGCCGCGCTCTGCTGAGTTCTTTCTTCCTCTCCCCCGCGAAATCTGCGATCTTGCGGGGGGTCACGACCGCCATACCGCGTCGCTTTCCCCTGCCATAGGCCGGTATGGCGGCGGAAAATCTCCTTGTCTGGCGGCTGCGCCCTCAGGCGCGTCCAGCAAGCAGCCGCCGCCTGCGGCGGCTCTTGGCGAGTCGGAGAAAGATCCTCGTCCATCCGGCATTCTCCGGCTATGAACACAGGCTCTTTGTCTGGTGACGAGTATAGCAAGTTTTGGCCGGGATGTCCAGCTTTGAGGCGGCCCTTTTCCCGCTTTGCCGGAGATTTCCGGAGGCGTCCTTGGCTTTTCCCTTGCACCGGGAGGCGGTTGGTGCTATAATAAACAGATTAACGGCTCCGGCCGGATCGACGCACAGTGCTTTCATACCCTGAATTCGGAGGAAAATCATGAAAAAGAGAATTCTGTCACTGCTTTGTGCCCTGGTGCTGCTGACGGGGGCCCTGCCCTCCGCCGCCGCCCTCCAGGGGGAGGCCCTCCGGGCGGCGGACGCCCTGGCTACATTGGGGCTGATAGAGGCCGCCGCGGACGGCGAGTATCGCATCGACGACTCCGCCACCCGGGCCCAGGCCGTGGTGCTGCTGGTGGCCCTGGCGGGGGAGCGCCAGGCGGCGGAGAACGACAACTGGATCTCCGGCTTTGCGGACGTCCCCGCCTGGGCCGCTAAGGAGGTCAGCTACGCGGCCCATAGAGGCTGGGCCTCCGGCGCGGAGCCGACCAAATTCCGGCCGGACAGCACCGTCACCGCCAACGCCTGGTTTACATTTTTGCTGCGGATGCTGGGGTACAGCGACAAGGCCGGAGACTTTACTGTGTCCGGCGCGGCTCTCTTCGCCCAACAGATCGGCCTGGCGGCCAGGACCTACAGCGGCGGACTGACCCGGGGGCAGCTGTATCAGTCCGCCATGGACGCCATGACATTCTCCTACAAGGACGGCAGCGCCACGGTGATCGGCCGCCTGGTGGAGCGGAATTCTTCCATCCGGGCCGCGGCCAACGCCCTGGGGCTGCTGGAGACCGAGCTGACGGCCCGCCAGGTCTCGGACCGCCTCACCGCCGCGGTGTTCCGCATCGACCTCTACGAAAAGCAGAAGTACGTGGACAAGGGGACGCCCACCTCCAACGCCAGCGGCTTTTTCATCTCCGCCGACGGCCTGGCCGTCACCAACTACCACTCCATTGAAGACGGCGTCTACGGCACCGCCACTCTCTCCAACGGGGAGACGTTCCCCATTCAGCGGGTGGTCTACTACGACCCGGACATCGACATCGCCGTGGTGAAAGTATCCCGGACCACCACCGGCGGCAAGACCACCTCTGCTTTCAAGTGCCTGGAGCTGGTGGGCACCGGCGACGTCCGGCCCGGGGACAGGGTGTACACTCTGGGCAATCCCCTGGGCGGGGGCCTGGCCGTCAGCGAGGGCGTGGTCAGCGCCACGGAGCGGGAGGTGGCGGGCTACGCCTGGCCCTGTGTGGTGAACACGGCGGACATCTCCAAGGGCAGCAGCGGCGGCGCGCTGATGAACGTCTACGGCCAGGTGATCGCCGTCACCACCGGCGCTTACTCCCAGGGCAACAGCATGTATCTGGGGGTCCCTGTGGACCCGGTGATGAAGGCAGATTTGACGAAAGAGGGCTGGACTCTGGAGGAGGTCGCCAGAATTGAGCAGGCCAAGATCCAACAGGCCAGAGCGGAAAACGAAAAGTGACCAAATGACCGAAGAGGGAGCGCCGGCAAGGCGCTCCCTCTTTTCTCTATGTTTATACTATAGCAATCCACGAAAATACTGCGAAAAGTTCAGCGGCCCGGGAATTGCATGGCCGCGTCCCCCTTGCGGGGAAAAAGATTTTTAAATCTTTTTATCAAGAGGACATTTGTCAAGGGGGATTTCACCCAAAGGATGAAATCCCCCCGATAAACTGAAATTTATCATACTAAAACTTTGATTTTTCGTAATTATAGGGTATGCTTGTCCCCACAACGACATCTTCAATCTTTTCGATTATCAGCCAATCGTCCATGTTGCCTTGATGGTCAAAAGCAAGGGGGGCTATTTCTTCAACATTTTCAAATTCCACTAAGCACAGACATTTCTTGTGCCATCGTACTTTTTGCTTATCCGACAAGTTTAGCTTGCCCTGATTGTCTGCAAGCGTTTTGGTAATTTCTTCATCAGACAATTTCACATAATTTTGAACCGCTTTTACAGTGGCGGTTGCCGTTATCTCTGCACTTCCTTTTTCCATGAAGTAAAGCCGCTCTCCCTCAAAAACCCTGCTATGGGGAATTTTTCTCCCTGCCGCTCCACGCACAACCATTGTTTTCGTTCCGGCTAAAATCTTATCTAATACCTTTTCGCCTTTTTTGCCTGCGTTATCGCAGTACACCAAATGCACCATTGCAGCATCCTCCTTCAAATCCCGATTTGTTGAATTAACACGAGCAAAGTATACTACCAATCTGAACGATATTCAATCCCCTTTTATAGGCCCTGGTAGTAGTGGCAAGCAATGCACCGGTATATACCCGGCGCAGCTTGTTGGTGTCCGACGGCCCCAAGCCCCCAGTGCATCGGCGCAGCTCCGCCCAATGCACAAGCCGCCGTTGGCGTCTGCTGGTATATACCGGCAAGAGAAGGACACCCCCGGCGTAGCCGCCCCCGGAGGGCGCACGATGGACGCAGACCATACCATCCCCGACCGACGGCGGTGGTGGTGGGTAAGTGCACTCTTAGCAGCGGGCCAGCAAAGAGAAAGGAGCGCCCAGGTCATCCCCAGACGCTCCCGCTTCGGTCATCTCCTGCTGGTCGATCACCGCCTTTCCGACCTGTGTTATTCTGCCACAAACGAACCATCAGCCAATGTGTATTTGGATGGTAAAACCGCCCTTTACACAATACATCTCAAGAAATAGTATTATGTACCCGTTCCGCCCCGGGCCAGAATAAACGCCTCCAGCTCCTCAACGGTCTTTACCACCGCCACGGCGCCCGCCGCCTCCAGCTCCCCCGGGGGCGCGTAGCCGAAGAACTCCACGCCCACGCAGTCCATGCCGCATTCCCGGGCGCCCTCCACGTCGTACTTCCGGTCCCCCACCATCAGGCATGGACGGGGGTCCGTCAGGCCCAGGCGGCCCATGGCCTCCCGGATGACCTCCGCCTTGCTCTGGTCCCGGCTGCCGCTGCTGCCGACGATCACCGCCATATAGGGCGCGAAGCCGAACCGCTCACAGATGGGGATACACTGGGACTCGGCCTTGGAGGAGGCCAGGGCCAGGGTGAAGCCCCGCTCTTTCAACCGGCCCAGCATCTCCGCGATGCCCGGGGCCGGGCGGTTTTTAAACTGGCCCACGGGGACGTACCGCTCCTGGAAGAGCGCCAACGCCCTCTGGGCCTCCTCCGGACTGAGGCCGCAGTGCCGCACAAAAGAGTCCTGAAGCGGCGGGCCGATGAACTTCAGCAGATCCGGGCCCTCCGGTACGGGACAGCCCATGGTCTCAATGGCGTACCGCACGCACTCCAGGACGCCCTCTTTGGAGTCGGTCAGGGTGCCGTCCAGGTCGAAAAAGATGGATTGATACATACGCTCACCTTCCTGCGGGAAAGTGTATCATGGCTTTTGGGTTTTCGCAAGGGGAGCGCCGGTTTTCCGACAGATTTTGCAGGATCGTCCGGGAACTTAGGCCTTGTTTAAAAAATGAAAAAAACACCGCTTTAAAGCACCTTTTTTCGCCAGAACTCCGCTGATTTGACTTGAAATCCGTCAGAATTCCTGCGCCAAGTCGCCCTGCCTGACAAAAAAATCTGCCCAATCCAGCATTCCCCAGCTTTCAAACAAGGCCTACGCGTACACGATCACCATCCCCGTGATGATGCCCAGCACCGCCGCCAGGGCCGGGGCTCCGCCCCGCCACAGCAGGGAGGACTCCGGCAGCAGCTCCCCGAACACCACATACAGCATGGCCCCGGCGGCAAAGCTCAGGGCCAGGGTCAATGAGGCGGGGCCCAAAGTCCCCAGGGAGAAGCCCAGCAGCGCCCCCAGCACCGTGGGCGCGCCGGTGAGAGCCGCCGCGGCGGCGGCCCGGGACCTGCCCATGCCGCCGGAGATCAGGGGCACGGCCACCGCCATGCCCTCGGGGATGTTGTGCAGGCCGATGACCACCGCCATCATCAGCGCGCCCCGGGCCGCGGCGGGATGAGCTGCCCGCCGGGCAAAGGAGGCGCCGATGACCATACCCTCCGGCACGTTGTGCAGGGCGATGGCCGCCGCCATCACCAGGCCCGCCAGAAAGAGCCCCCCGCCGGCTTTCCGCCGCCGTCCGATCCGGGTGTTCAGCGACCCGGTGGCTCCGCAGCCCAGCAGGATGCCCAGCGCTGTCAGCCACAGCCGGCCGCCCCCTGGGGCCCCGGCGTCCGCCAGCAGATCGAAGCACACCACCGCCGTCATCACCCCGGCGGCAAAGCTCAAAAGCAGGCTCACCATCCGGCTGGAGTCCCGCCGCAGAAGACAGGCGATCAGCCCGCCTGTCCCAGTGCCGCCGATTCCCGCCGCCGCCGTGACCAGCAGCACCTCGCCCAAATGCCCCATACATCCCCCGCCTTTCCCTGGAAGCACTCTATTTTCCCCCGGGGCCGTCTAGAACGCATTTTCGCGGCATAGCCTGATGAAGAGGTGATATTCCATGACCATCCACGTTGTGCGCTCCGGGGAGACCCTGGAGACCATTGCCGCCCAGTACGGGGTGGACCCCGCCCAGCTGGGGGCGGCCAACGACGTTCCCGCCGGCGGCGCCCTGGCGGTGGGGCAGACCCTGGTGGTGCGCTTTCCCCGGCAGGTCCACGCCGTGCAGCCCGGGGAGACCCTCAGCTCCATCGCCGCCGCCTACGGCACCGACAACCGCACCCTCTGGCAGAACAACTGGGCCCTGGGCGGGGGAGACGCCCTGACGGCGGGCCAGATCCTGACGATCTCCTATCTTGACGAAAAAATCGGCGCCGCCGCGTTCAACGGCTACGCCTACCCCTACATCCAGGCGGAGCTGCTGGCGGCCCAGCTGCCCTATCTCACCTACATGGCCCCCTTTACCTACGGCATCGACGCCCAGGGGGGCCTGCTGCCCCTGGACGACGGCGACATGATCTCCGCCGCCCAAGCCCGGGGCACCCGTCCGGTGATGCACCTGTCCACCCTGACGGAGTCCGGCCAGTTCAACACGGAGCGGGGGGCCATGGTGCTGACGGACGAGGCCCTCCAGGAGCGGCTTCTGGCGGAGATCATGGAGACCATCCGCCAAAAGGGCTACGTGGGGCTGGACGTGGACTTTGAGTACCTGCCGGGCCGCCTGGCGGGGGCCTACGCCGCCTTTTTGGAGCGGCTCCACCGAATGCTCCGGGCCCGGGGGCGGCTGCTGTGGGCGGCTCTGGCCCCCAAGACCTCCCCGTTTCAGAGGGGGCTTTTGTACGAGGCCCACGACTACGGCGCCGTGGGTCTCGCCGTGGACGGCGTGCTGCTGATGACCTACGAGTGGGGCTATACCGCCGGGCCGCCCATGGCGGTGGCGCCCCTCCCCAACGTCCGGGCGGTGCTGGACTACGCCGTCACGGAGATCCCCGCCGGGAAGATCTTCCTGGGTATCCCCAACTACGGCTACGACTGGCCCCTGCCCTTTGTCCAGGGGGTCACCAGGGCCCAGTCCATCTCCAACCAGCGGGCCATTGAGCTGGCCCTGGAGTATAACATCGCCATTCAGTTCGACGAGACCGCCCAGGCTCCCTTCTTCCACTATACCGACGCCGCCGGCACCGTCCACGAGGTTTGGTTCGAGGACGCCAGGAGCATGGACGCCAAGCTGCGGCTCATCGCGGAGTACGGCTTCCAGGGGGGCGGGGTCTGGAATCTCATGCGGCCTTTCTCTCAGATCTGGCAGGTGATGGCATCTCTGTACGACATCTGGTAAATGAAACCGGGCAGCTGCCTTTTTCGGCAGCTGCCCGGTGCGCCGTCACGCCTTTTTCCACCGCTTCAAGGTGGGGAACCAGCTTCGCATCATCTTCTCCGCCTCCTCCTGCGGGCCGAAAGGATAGCCGTTTTCCGCGTTGAACTTCAGGTTAAAGGCGATGATGTCGTCCATGGCGGCGTCGGGGGCGGTAAAGGCCCCGTGCTGGTAGCAGTAGCGGCAGTAATCACCGCTGAGGGCGCCGTCGGCCTCGGTGCCCCGGTCCTGGGGATTGTCCAGGGGCATGGCGCAGCTCTGGCAGAATTTCCGCTCTTCCATAGGGTTGACCTCCTTGTGTTGGGCGGGGTCTCTCCCCGTCTCTGAGACCAGGATACACCGGAAAACCTGACAAGGTGTGTCATGTTTCGTAGACAGCCGCCGTTTTTTTCGCCTCCGCAGCCAGGAGACCTCGCCAGTAGTCCGGAGCCAGCACCTCCAGCTGGCCGCCGAAAGACAGCAGGAAAGAGAGCAGCCAGTTGTCCTCCGGGAACGTGCACCTCACCAGCAGGCAGCCCTCCGGCCCGGGGGTGATCTGGCTGGGGTGGAAGTAGTCCCGCACCCGCCAGGCGGCGGAGGGGGCGAAGCGCAAGCGCAGATCCACCCCCCGGTATCCCTCCGGCAGGGGGGACTCCAGGCGCTCCGGGGGGCGCCGGGGCGGACAGGTCCCCGCCTCCACCGTCAGGTCCTCCATGCGGACCAGGCGGAAGATCCGCCAGTCCTGCCGCTGGCGGCAGAAAGCCGACAGATACCAGCAGCCGCCCTTGAACACCAGCCGGGCGGGCTCGGCGGTGCGGCGGCTCCGCTTTCCGGCGGAGCTGTAGTAGGTGAAGGACAGCGGCCTGTGTCCCAGGATAGCCCCCTTGACCAGGGCGAAGTTCTCCCGCTCCGCCGGAGCGCTGCCCCAGTCGGTGAAGTCCACCTCCAGCCAGTCGGCCCCCTCCCGGCGGAAGAGGGCGGTGAGCCGGGCCAGGGTGTCCTCCTCCGTCCCGCCGCCGGTGGCCAGAATGGCCTGGAGGGCGAAGAGAATCTCATCCTGCTGGGCCTGGGAGAGGAGGGCCCTGTCCAGCACAAACTGTTCCATCAGCCGGATGCCGCCGCCCTGGCCCCGCTGGGCGAACACCGGGATGCCGGCGGCGGAGAGGGCGTCGATGTCCCGGTAGACGGTGCGCTCCGACACCTCCAGACGCTGTGCCAGCTCCCCGGCGGTGACGGACCGCCGCTCCATCAGCAGATATAAAATTTCAAAAAGCCGGCTGTCTTTCATCTCCTGACCGCCTCCCCCATAAAGTCTCTTGGGGCAACGATACCACGTCCCGCGGCGGCGCGCAAGGCCGCCGGGAAAATGACTGGACACAGAGCTGATTTTCTAGTATAATAAATGCATAATTCGGACGATATTTCTAATAATCAGTACGTTCCTCTCTTCCCATTTTCTCCCGGCGGGCCTACAATAGGGCTTAATGAATCTGAAAAATCTTTCACCGGCATGGAAAATTTTCATAATTTGAAAGGAGCGGTTTTTATGTCCATTCTTGTCACCGGCGGCGCGGGCTATATCGGCAGTCACACCTGCGTGGAGCTGATCCAGGCGGGCTATGAGGTCATCGTGGCGGACAATCTCTACAACTCCAGCGAGGAGGCCGTCCGCCGGGTGGAGAAAATCGTGGGGAAGAAGATCCCCTTTGAGCGGACGGAGCTGTGCGACCTTAACCAGGTGGAGGCCCTCTTCGCCAAGTACCCAGGAATCGACGCCGTGATGCACTTCGCCGGCCTCAAGGCCGTGGGGGAGAGCGTCTCCAAGCCTCTGGAGTACTACTCCAACAACCTGATCAGCACCCTCTACCTCCTCCAGGTCATGCGGGAGCGGGGCGTGAAGAACTTCGTCTTCTCCTCCTCCGCCACGGTCTACGGAGACCCCGCCACCGTGCCCATCCGGGAGGACTTCCCCACCGGCGGCACCACCAATCCCTACGGCACCACCAAGCTCTTCCAGGAGCGCATTCTCTCCGACTACTGTGCCGCGGACCCCACGCTGAACGTGGCGCTGCTGCGGTACTTCAACCCCATCGGCGCCCACGAGAGCGGCCTCATCGGCGAGGACCCCAACGGCATCCCCAACAACCTGGTGCCCTATATCGCCAAGGTCGCCGTTGGCCAGCTTCCCAAGCTCCACGTCTACGGCGACGACTACAACACCCCCGACGGCACCGGCGTGCGGGACTATATCCACGTGGTGGACCTGGCCAAGGGCCACGTGGCGGCGCTGAGGAAGCTGGAGAGCAAGTGCGGCCTCTTCGTATGCAACCTGGGCACCGGCAAGGGCTACAGCGTGCTGGACGTGCTCCACGCCTACGAGAAAGCCTGCGGCAGGACGCTGCCCTATGTCATCGACCCCCGCCGCCCCGGCGACATCGCCACCTGTTACGCCGACCCCAAAAAGGCCCGGGAGGAGCTGGGCTGGCAGGCGGAGCTTGGCATTGAGGAGATGTGCGCCTCCTCCTGGAAGTGGCAGTCTATGAACCCCAACGGGTATAAAGGTTAAGGAGGAACGGACTATGAACAAGCCTGTTCTCGTTATCATGGCCGCCGGCATGGGCAGCCGGTACGGCGGACTCAAGCAGCTGGACCCCGTGGGCAATCACGGCCAGCTGATTATCGACTACTCCATCTACGACGCCCGCCGGGCGGGCTTTGAGACCGTGGTCTTCGTCATCAAGCACGAGATCGAGGAGGACTTCAAGCGCGCCATCGGCGACCGGGTGGCCCGGGTGATGGACGTGAAGTACGCCTATCAGCAGCTGGACGACCTGCCGGAGGGCTACGCCGTCCCGGCGGAGCGCACCAAGCCCTGGGGCACCGCCCACGCGGCGCTGTCCGTGCGGGAGATCGTGGACGGCCCCTTTGCCGTCATCAACGCCGACGACTACTACGGCCCGGAGGCGTTCCGGGAGATCTACGACTACCTCTCCGGCCACCCCGACGGGGCGCTGTATGAGTACGTCATGGTGGGCTACCTGCTGAAAAACACGGTGACGGAGAACGGCACCGTGGCCCGGGGCGTGTGCGAGGAGACGGCGGAGAACTTCCTCACCCGGGTCACCGAGCGCACCAAGATCGAAAAAGGCGAGCCCCCCCGCTATACCGAGGACGACGGGGCGACCTGGACGGACCTGCCGGGGGAGACCATCGTCTCCATGAATATGTGGGGCTTCAACCGCAGCTTCCTGGACGAGGCCTGGAGGCGGTTCCCCGCCTTTTTGGACGGGGCCCTGGGGTCGAACCCCGCCAAGGCGGAGTACTTCCTGCCCACCGTGGTCAGCCAGCTGATCGACGAGGGGAAGGCCCGGGTGAAGGTGCTGCGCAGCGAGGACAAGTGGTACGGCGTCACCTACCGGGAGGACAAGCCCGCGGTGGTAGCCGCCATCGCGGAGAAGACCGCCAACCGGCTGTATCCCGACGATCTCTGGGGGGTGAAGTGATGGCCCGGGCGGAGGAGACTTTGCAGGAGGTGCTGGCCGCCTTTGACTTCGGCGCCCCCGTGGTGGGGGCCGTGCGGTACGGCCAGGGACATATCAACGACACGTTCTGCGTACACACCCAGCCGGAGGACGCCGCCTGCCGCCGCTTCATTCTCCAGCGCATGAGCGCCGCCGCCTTCAAGCGGCCGGACCAGCTGATGGAGAACATCATCGGCGTCACGGAGTACCTGGGCCGGCAGATCAGGGAGCGGGGCGGCGACCGCAGCCGGGAGGCCATGGAGGTCCTCCGGCCGAAGAACGGCCAGCCCTATTACACCGACAGCCAGGGCGGCGCCTGGCGGCTCTACCCCTTTGTGGAGCACACCGTCTGCTATCAGGCGGCGGACACGCCGGAGCTCTTCGCCGCCTCCGGCCGGGCTTTCGGCCGCTTCCAGCAGCTGCTGAAAGGCTACCCGGCGGAGACCCTCCACGAGACCATCCCCAACTTCCACAACACCGAGGACCGGCTGAAGAAGTTCAAGGCCGCCCTGGCGGCGGACAAGCTGGGCCGGGCCGGGGCGTGCGGGCCGGAGATTGACTTCGTTCTGGCCCGGGAGGCGGACTGCTCCGCGGCGCTTACCGCCATGCGGGCGGGAAAACTCCCCGTCCGGGTCACCCACAACGACACCAAGCTGAACAACGTCCTCATGGACGAGACCACCGGCGAGGGTATCTGCATCATCGACCTGGACACCGTGATGCCGGGGCTGGTGATCTACGACTTCGGCGACTCCATCCGCTTCGGCGCCAACCACAGCGCCGAGGATGAGACCGACCTCACCAAGGTCAGCCTGGACGTGGACCTCTTCGACGTCTATACCAAGGCGTTTTTGGAGGGCACCGGCGGCTCCCTCACCGACGGGGAGCTGGAGTACCTCCCCTGGGGGGCCAAGCTGATGACCCTGGAGTGCGGCATCCGCTTCCTCACCGACTACCTGGAGGGGGACGTCTACTTCCATACAGAGCGGGAGGGCCAGAATCTGGACCGCTGCCGCACCCAGTTCAAGCTGGTGTCGGACATGGAGGAGCGCTGGGACGAGCTGGCCGCCATCGTGGACAAGTACCGCTGAGCGCGTGTGGTCCCGCGGGAGGGAGGACCTCCCGCGGGCGCTTCGCCCCGGGAGGGGCTGTGTCTTTTTGCCGGGGAGGCGGCTTTGCATGACGGAGATGAACATCCTGTTTGACGAGGAGCGGCTGCGCAAGCTCATCGCCAACCTCAATATCCTCACGGGCATCCCCGCCAACATCCTGGACCCGGAGGGGAGGGACATCAACCTCTTCAAGGGGCATCCGCCCTTTTGCCGGATGCTCAACGACCTGCCGGAGGGGCACCGGCGGTGCGTGGAGTGCGACCAGTGCAAAATCCGGCACTACACCGCGGAGAAGGGGTTTCAGTTCTACCGCTGCCACGCGGGAATCTGCGAGGCCATCATGCCCCTGTTCGACAAGAAGCGCCCCCTGGCCTACCTGGCCTTTGGCTGCTATCTGGACGAGACCCCCATGGAGGAGCAGTGGGAGGCGGCCCGCGGCCGCCTGGACTGGTACCCCGGCGGGGCCGACGCCCTGCGCCCGGCCTTTTTCCAGTTCCGGCAGTACAGCCAGCGGGAGCTGCGGGCCTACGCCGAGACGCTGGAGGCGCTGTCCTCCTACATCCAGCTCAAGGGCATGATTCTCACGGCGGAGCAGACGGACCTGCAGAAGCTGGAGCTCTATCTGGACCAGCACTACATGGAAAAGCTGTCCCTGGCCTCCGTCTCCCGGGACCTGCGCATCGGCCGCACCAAGCTCTGCGCCCTGGCCAAGGAGCTCTCCGGCGGCCGTACCCTGTCCCACCTTATCGCCCAGCGCCGCATCGGCGAGGCCAAGCGGCTGCTGCTCCAGAGCAGTCTGCCCATCTCCGTGGTGGGGGAGATGGTGGGCATCAGCGACTACAACTATTTTTCCAAGGTCTTCCGCTCCGTCACCGGCAGCACCCCCAGCGCGTTCCGCAAAAGCGGGCTCAGCGCCGCCGGGATTCCGGGGAACCGCGGATGAAATCCAGGGCGCAGCTGCGCACGTTGACTCCATCGGTGTTTCCCCAGGCTAATCGATTACGAAATCGTACGAACTTTCGCGGTTCGTACGATTTTTCTATAAAGCGGACTTTTTGCCCTATTATTCGCAGAATGAACAAGTATAATTTAGATTATGGAAATGCCTTTGTGGATTATTTCTACACAGAGTGCTCCCCATGGGCGTTTCAAGACTATTTCATGAAAGAGGAGAATTGAAGATGAAGAGATTTCTTGCGCTGCTGCTGGCTCTGGTCATGACCATGGCCCTGGTGGCCTGCGGCAGTAAGACCGACACCCCCGCGACGCCTGACACTCCCCCCGCCAGCACCGATCAGCCCGCCCCCGAGACCCCCGCTGAGAAGGTCTCCCTCAACGTCATCGCCGCCCAGTACGGCGACCTGACCAAGGACTGGTGGGCCAACTTCCAGACGGAGTTCAACGCCAGCCACGACGACATCGACCTGAATGTGGAGGTCGTCTCCTGGAACGACATCTACACCGTGGTCAACACCCGTATCTCCGGCAATACGCCCCCTGACATCCTGAACATCGACGTCTTCGCCGACTATGTGGCCGACGATCTGCTGCGGCCCATTCAGGACTTCGTCTCCGACGAGACCTACGCCAAATTCTATCCCGCGTTCCTGGAGCAGTCCAATATCGACGGCACCATCTGGGCCATCCCCGACCTGGCCTCCGCCCGCGCCATGTACTACAACGCGGACATCCTGGAGGCCGCCGGCGTGGCAGCGCCTCCCGCCACCTGGGCCGAGCTGCGCGACGCCTGCGAGAAGATCAAGGCATACGACTCCAGCATCTATCCCTGGGGCGTGGATATGACCACCGACGAGGGCCAGGCCTGCTTCGCCTATTACATCTGGAACAACGGCGGCGACTTCACCGACGCCCAGGGCAACTGGACGCTGAATACTCCCGAGAACGTGGAGGCCGTTGAGTACATCGTCGGAATGGTCAAGGACGGCCTGACCAACTCCGACCCCGCCAACGAGACCCGCTATGACCTGCAGGAGCTGTTCGCCGGCGGCAAGCTCGCCATGATGATCGGCCCCAACCAGATCACCAACTACGTGGAGGGCTCCGCGAACCCCATCAACTTCGGCATCGCCTCCATCCCCGCCAACGAGGGCAAGGAGACTGCCTCCGTGGGCGTTATGGACCGCTTCATGGTGTTTGACAACGAGGATACCGACGACAAGGTGGACGCCATCAAGGAGTTCTTCGACTACTTCTATGAGGACACCCGTTATTCCGACTGGGTCATCATGGAGACGTTCCTGCCCGCCACCACCACCGGCGGCGAGATCATGGCCGCCGCCGACCCCGCTGCCGGCGAGTGGATCAACATCGTGGGCTCCGCCAGGTTCTATCCCACTGCCAAGGCCGAGTGGGCCGACGTGAAGCAGGGCGTTATCGACGTGGAGCAGCACGCGCTGCTGGGCGGCGACGTTGCGGAGCTGCTGGATACCCTCCAGGCCAGCCTCCCCAACTGAGGACGGCAGCCCATAAAATCTGAAATCAAACGCACAGCCGCGGGCCGGGCCGGCTTGGTCCGGCCCGCGGTTCTTCCCTTTGCGGCCGCTTTCCGGGGGCGGGCTGCCCGCCTCCGGAAAGCGGCCGGAGAGAAAAATGTAATTTAGGGAGGTGTCTCCGTGAACGCAGCGAGCCAAACCGTTTCCGAAGAGAAGCGCGCGCCTGTGAAGAAACAGGTCCCCGGCAGCTCCGGGAAGAGGCTGTTCCGGAAAGTGGAGCCCTATATCTGGATCGCGCCCAGTGTGATCCTGATGGCGATCTTCATTCTGGTCCCCATTCTGTCCGTTTTCCGGATGGCCATGAGCGACGTCAGCCGGGCGGGCAAGATCAAGGGCTTCAACGGCCTGGGGAACTTTTCCAAGGTCATCAGCAATCCCTCTTTCAGCCTGGTTTTGAAGAACACGCTGGTGTGGACCGTGGCGGTGGTGGTTCTCTCCACCGTGCTGGGCTTCATGCTGGCCCTGGTGCTGAACAACAAGTTCCGTGGGCGGAAGGTGGCCCGGGCCATCGTGGTCTTCCCCTGGGCCACCACCCTGGTCATCCAGGCCAGCGCCTGGGACTTCATCATCAACACCGACTACGGTACGCTGAATACCCTCCTGATGCGGATTGGCCTGATCTCCGCCCCTGTGAACTGGACTCCTACGCCGGAGGCCTATTTCGCCTGGGAGATCGCCTGCGGCATCTTCGTCACCATCCCGTTTGTCACGTTCTGCGTTCTCTCCGGCCTCCAGAGCATCGACGGGTCCTACTATGAGGCCGCCACCGTGGACGGGGCGGGCTACTTCCAGAAGCTGTTCAGCATCACGCTGCCGCTGGTGAAGTCCTCTCTGACAGTGTCCACCGTGCTGAACATCATCTACGTCTTCAACTCTTTCCCCATCATCTGGACCATGACCAAGGGCGACCCCGCCAACCACACGGACACCCTGGTGACCTATCTCTACAAGCTGGCGTTCTACAACGGCAAGCAGGGTGAGGCCGCCGCCGTGTCGGTCATCGGCTTTTTGATCCTGCTGATCTGCGCCAGCGTCTACATGATCTACACCCTGCGGAAAGGAGATGACGACCTGTGAGTGCGCCCGATACCGCTTTGAAAAAGCCGGTCTCCGTGAAGAAGACGGTCCTGCGGGTCCTTTTGTACCTGGTGGTGCTGGATGTGTGCATCATCACCCTGTACCCCTACTTCGCCATGCTCTGCACCGCCCTGAAGAGCCGGGCAGAGATCTTCTCGCCCAACGGCACCGTCCTGCCGGTGACAGCCCTGTGGTCCAACTTCATCGACATCTGGAGCCGGGCTCCCATGGCCAAGTACATGCTCAACTCCATCCTCATCGCCGGCGGCTCCACCATCATCGCCATGCTCTGCGGCATTCCCGCCGCCTACGCCCTGGCCCGCATGAAGTTTAAGGGCCAGACGGCCTTTTTGGGCGTCATCATCGTCTCTCAGATGTTCGCCCCTGTGGTGCTGCTGATCGGTATCTACAAGGTCATGCTGAGCATGGGCCTGACGGACAGCATCTGGGGACTGATTTTCATCAACGCCGCGTTTAACCAGGCTTTCACCGTCTGGCTTCTGCGGGGCACGTTTATGGGCATCTCCGCCGAGATGGAGCAGGCCGCCACCATCGACGGCTGCACCCGGGTCCAGTCCATGATGAAGGTGCTGCTGCCTGTGGCGGCCCCGGGCATCGTCACCACGCTGATCTTCATTTTCATCAACGCCTGGAACGAGTATACCGTGGCCCTGTGCCTCATCCAGACCGACACGCTCAAGCCGCTGACCGTGGGCATCAACACCTTTAACGGCTACAATATCATCGAGTGGCAGTACCTCTTCGCCGCCTCTATCTTCGCCATCATTCCGGTGGTCATCCTCTTCATGTGCATCGAGAAGAACCTGGTCAGCGGTCTGGCCTCCGGCGGTGTGAAGGGATAATTTCGCCGATTCCGAAAAAAGTCATAGATTTCTCCGGCGGACTGTGGTAGAATTCCACCAGAGTGACCACTCCGCCCGCCGGAGGTTTTTGGAAAGGGAGAATACACCATGAGAATCTACTGCGAAAAAGACTACGATGCCATGAGCCGCCGGGCCGCCTCGGTTATCGCCGGTGAGGTTATCCACAACCCGGCCTGTCTGCTGGGTCTGGCCACCGGCTCCACGCCTGAGGGCGCCTACAAGTACCTGGTGGACTGGTACAAACAGGGGCTCATCAGCTTCAAGGACGTGCTGTCCGTCAACCTGGACGAGTACGTGGGCCTGGCCCCCTCTCATGACCAGAGCTACCGCTATTTCATGCAGAGCAATCTCTTCGACCATGTGGACATCGACCCGGCCAACACCCGGGTGCCCGACGGGCTGACCCGCGACGCCGCCGCTTTCTGCGCCGATTACGACGCCTATATCCGCGGCTGCGGCTATGTGGATCTCCAGCTTCTGGGCATCGGCCGCAACGGCCACATCGGCTTCAACGAGCCCGGCGACCACTTCGTCAGGGAGACCCATGTGGTGGACCTGACGGAGAGCACCATCGACGCCAACGCCCGCTTCTTCGCCAGCCGCAACGACGTGCCCAAGCAGGCCATCAGCATGGGCATGGGCGCCATCATGGGCGCCAAGAGGATCCTGCTGTGCGCCAGCGGTGAGGACAAGGCCGACGCCATCTGCCGCTCCGTCTCCGGTCCCATCACCCCGGGCTGCCCGGGCTCCATCCTCCAGCTCCACCCCAACGTGGTGCTGGTGGCCGACGAGGCCGCCCTCAGCAAGCTGACGGCCTCCGGGTTCAAGGTATGAAAATCGCAGGCGGTCAGGTCTTTGACCTGAAACAGGGCTTTGCCGTCCGGGACGTCTGCACCGACGGCGCGCTGATTGCCAAGGCCAGCGGCGGCGGCGAGACGCTGGACGCCTCCGGGTGCTACGTGATCCCCGGCCTGGTGGACGTCCACTTCCACGGCTGCGTGGGGGAGGACTTCAGCGACGCTGACCCCGAGGGTCTGCAAAAGATCGCGGACTTCGAGCTGAGCCAGGGCGTGACCTATATCTGCCCCGCCGGCATGACGCTGCCGGAGGACCAGCTGACGGCCATCTGCAAGACCACCGCCGCCCACCGGAGGAAGAACGCCGGCGGCGCGGAGGTGGTGGGCGCCCACCTGGAAGGGCCTTTCCTGTGCATGGCCAAAAAGGGCGCCCAGAACGGCGCGTTTCTCCACGATCCGGACGCCGCCATGCTGCGCCGTCTCCAGGAGGCGGCGGAGGGCTGCGTGAAGCTGGTGACCCTGGCTCCCGAGCAGTCTGGCTCCGTGGAGTTCATCAAGGCCGCCCGGGAGATGGGCATCCACGTCTCCGTGGGCCACACCGTGGCGGACTACGAGACCGCCAAGGCCGCCTTTGAGGCGGGGGCCGACCACGCCACCCACCTCTTTAACGCCATGCCGCCCCTGGCCCACCGGGACCCCGGCGTCATCGGCGCGGCCTACGAGGTGCCCGGCGTCATGCCCGAGCTGATCTGCGACGGCATCCACATCCACCCGGCGGTGGTGCGGCTGACGTTCGGCCTCTTCGGCAGGGAGCGGATGATTATCATCTCCGACTCCCTGCGGGCCACGGGAATGCCCGACGGCGAATATCCTTTCGGCGGGCAGATGATCGAGGTCCACGGCAACCGGGCCACCATCCTGGGCCACCCGGAGACGCTGGCGGGCTCCGTCACCAGCCTCATGGGCTGCCTGCGGCAGACCGCGTCTTTCGGCGTCCCTCTGGCGGACGTGGTGCGGGCGTGCACCTACAACCCCGCCCGGTCCATCGGCATCGAGGACCGCGTGGGCACGCTGGACGAGGGCAAGGAGGCCAGCATGGTGCTGCTGGACGAAAAGGACCTGTCCATTCGAGCCGTCGTGTTCAAGGGGCAGGTTGTGAAAGCCTGAGGGTTCCCGTTTTCCCGTTGGATTAGGCGGACCCGTCCACCTTTCCATAAATAAACCAGGGCCGCGGGCTGCTCCACTTCCACAGCCCCCGGTACCAAACAAAAGGAGGAAACAACCGCGGCGGCTTGCGGTGCGGCAGTGTGGAGACCTGCCGTAAAGTCCGCGGGGACGCGTGCCCCGGGGCGAGGTGGAGAGGGCGGAGGCCGCTCCATCAAAGCCGGAGTGTATGGCAACTCTGCAACTGAAGAACATCAAGAAGGTCTATCCCCACAGCGGCGATCAGAAGAAAGCCAAGAAGAAAGCGGGCGATCCTGAGAAGAAGGCAAACCTGCAGGTGACCGACGAGGGCGTCGTGGCGGTGCAGGAGTTCAGCCTGGACATCGCCGACAAGGAGTTCATCGTCCTGGTTGGCCCCTCTGGCTGCGGCAAGTCCACCACGTTGCGCATGGTGGCCGGCCTGGAGGAGATCTCCGGCGGCGAGCTGTACATCGACGGCAAGCTCATGAACGATGTGGAGCCCAAGAACCGGGATATCGCCATGGTGTTCCAGAGCTACGCACTGTATCCTCACATGACCGTCTACGAGAACATGGCGTTCCCCCTGAAGCTGCGCAAGGCCCCCAAGGAGGAGATCGACCGGCGCGTCAAGGAGGCCGCTGAGATCCTGGACATCACCCAGTACTTAGACCGCAAGCCCAAGGCTCTCTCCGGCGGCCAGCGCCAGCGGGTGGCCATCGGCCGGGCCATCGTCCGGGAGCCCAAGGTCCTCCTGATGGATGAGCCCCTCTCCAACCTGGACGCCAAGCTCCGCAACCAGATGCGCGCCGAGATCATCAAGCTGCGCCAGAAGATCAACACCACGTTCATCTACGTCACCCACGACCAGACCGAGGCCATGACCCTGGGCGACCGGATCGTCATCATGAAGGACGGCTTCATCCAGCAGATTGGCACGCCCCAGGAGGTCTTCGACCATCCCGCCAACCTCTTCGTGGCCGGGTTCATCGGCATGCCTCAGATGAACTTCTTCCCTGCAAAGCTGTTGAACGAGGGCGGCAAGTACGCCGTGTCCGTGGGCGGCTGCACCGTGGAGCTCTCCCCGGAGAAGCAGGCGAAGCTGGCGGCCCACAGCGTGGCGGCTCAGGACATCACTCTGGGCGTCCGTCCCAGCCACATGGTGCTCTCCAAGGAGGCCGGCAACACGCTGGACGCCACGGTGGAGGTCAGCGAGATGATGGGCAGCGAGGTCCACTTCCACGCCAGCGCCGCCGGCCGGGACGTGGTGGTGATTGTTCCCACCATGAACGAGAAGGGCGAGCACATCGACTCTTTCCACGCCGGCGACAAGCTGAATCTCACATTCAGCGGCAACGTCTGCCATGTCTTCGACAAGGACGGCAAAAACCTGGAGTTCTGATCTGAGCAGAACGAGACACGCAAAAAAGAGGAGCGGCTTCGCCGCTCCTCTTCTCCTTTGTCCCCGCCGTACACAGGGCAGGGGGGCTTATACTAATTCTTCATAAAACAATGCAATCGTCTTATGGGGCCGCAGAATGCGGCGTAAGCGGCACAGCCGCCAAGAATGCTGTCAACGCTTTTCTTGGGCGCCGCAGGCGCAGCGGCGTTTCACGCCGCCATACTGGGCATCCGTCAGCGGTTCCGCCGCTTACGGATGCCGCGTCCCCTTTGCGGGGGAAATTTTTTTCAATCTTTTATCAAGCAATAGTATTATGAGTTGTCCCGGCTGATGGGCTCCCGGATGAAGAGCCGCCGCAGCGCCTTGCCGTTGAAAGGAATCAGGGGATAGAGGTATCCCTTGCCCACCAGGGGTTTGGTGGTGGCCAGCAGAATCAAAATGCCCAGGACCCCCAGGAAGAAGCCCCACACGTCAAAGACCGCCGTGACCAGCAGCAGCACCACCCGCAGCAGCTTAAAGGCGTAGCCGATCTCATAGCTGGGCTGGGCGAAGCTGGCCACGGAGACAAAAGCCATATACACCAGCACCTCCGGCCCCAGCCACCCGGCCTGGACGGCGAAGTCCCCCAAAATCAGGGCTCCCAGCATGGAAAAGGAGTTGGACAGGGAGTCCGGCGTGTTCAGGGAGGCCAGCTTCAGGACGTCGATCAAAAACTCCACCACCAGCAGCTGCCACAGCAGCGGCAGGGAGGCCGGCTCCGGAGAGGAGAGGAAGTCCAGCCACCCCGGCAGGCGGTTGGGCTCGCTGACCATCATATACCAGGCGGGGGTAATCAGCAGGGAGATTAAAAACACGATGATCCGCAGCAGCCGCAGGTAGGTGCCCACCAGCGGCGGAAAATAGAACTCGTTGGCCTCCTGGGTGAAGTCAAAAAACGTGGTGGGCAGGATCATCACCGAGGGGGAGTTGTCCACCATCAGGATGATATTGCCTTCCATGACGCAGGCGGCGGCGCTGTCGGGCCGCTCGGTGTAGCGCACCTTGGGAAAGGGGTTGTACCACTGCTTCCGCTTGGGCCGGATGGCCTCCGCCACGCTCTCCTGGGACATAATCAGGGAGTTGGCGTCGATGGCGTTCAGCTTGTTCCGGATCTCCTCCAGAAGCCCCGGATCCGCCTTGTCGTCAAGATAGCACAGCACCGCGTCCGTGCGGGAGCGGCGGCCGAGCTTCAGCCCCTCCATGGTGAGGTGGGGATCCCGGATGCGGCGGCGCAGCAGCGCCATGTTGGGCACCACCGCCTCCACAAAGCCGTCGTGAGAGCCCCGGAGGACCTTGCCGTCCGGCGGCTCCTCCACGCCCCGGCCGGGGTAGTCCTTGGCGTCGCACAACGCCGCGCCGGAGAGGCCCTCTATTAAAAGCAGCGTCTTGCCCAGCAGGACGGAGGTGACGATGTCCTCCCCGTCAAAGCTGACGTTTGTCTCTGAAAACGTGATGAACCGGTCGGCAAACGGCTGCATCTCCGTAAGGCCGCCCAGCTGCTCCTCTGTCAGGGACAGCCAGAAGGAACCCATCCGCTCCAGGATCTCGTCCTTTCCGTAACCGTCGATGACCCAGATCCTGGCCCGCCTCCCGCCGATGATGTAATCTCTGCTGACCAGGTCGCAGCTGCGGCCTACGCCCAGTACATCGTTAAAATGGCGCACGTTCTCGCCGTAGTTGTCCGAAAGCTTTTCCACCATGGGCCACCTCCGTTTTGGAGATAGTATGCGCAGCACAGGGGATTCTATCCGGCGGCGCGGAAAAACGAAAAGCGGCGGAGCCGTCTTTACCGGTTCCGCCGCCGGGGCTCACTCCCCGATGCTGATGGCGCTGACAGGACAGCCGTCCCGGGCCTCCTGGGCGCAGGTCAGCTGGTTCTCAGGAATCTCGCCGCCGTGGGCCAGGCCGTCGTCCCCCATGGTGAAGCACACGGGGCAGGTGCCGGCACACAGGCCGCAGCCGATGCAGCTTTCGTTGACTGTTGCGTTCATGAAAAAACCTCCTATCCGTTCCGCCCGTCCGCCGGCAAATAAATCGCCGGCGGGGAGCGTGCCTGTATCCAGACGCTCATAGTATCTCCCGTTTTCCGCCGTTCCAACCGGCGGGACGGGAAATTGGGTAATCGGTTGCTTATGCAGATTGCAGCTTTTCGGCGGGCCCAATTTGGTAAAAACGTTAAAATTGCATAAAACAGTTGACAAATTCAGAAAAATATTGTACAGTATAGACACAGGAAAGGAGTGAGTCCCATGGGCTAGGCAAGTCCAAGAGATTCCCAAATTCCCGCACCGTTCGGAAAGAGCACTTAGTCAACGCGCAAACTCCGGAAGAACCCCAAAGACGAAACACACTCACTATGATGAGCCGCACGAGACAGATCGTTTTGGAAATCTCCAGAGCAAGTTCTGCGTGTCACCGCTGTTTTATGGATTGGAGCAAATCCCTGAGTTTTCCCATTTCCCTGTATTCCCCGCATCCGAACGGTAATCCCGAAGCAATCTGGAGGTAGACATTTTGGAAAATCCGATCCACGTGTAAGCCCCCCATTCGCCGCTGGAGCGAGTGGGGGGGTTGTTTTTTCGTTGGGCGGGCCGGAAGGGGATTCCGGCTCTCTTTTTTGTTTTCGGAGCGGCGCGAAGAACGCGGCGGCAGGCCTGGGGCCTGCCGCCGCGTCCAAAAACAGGAGCGCGAGATTACTTGTTGTCAACAGAGGCCATATAGGCGATCAGCTCCACCATCTTGTTGGCGTAGCCGCTCTCGTTGTCGTACCAAGAGACAACCTTCACGAACGTGTCGGTCAGGCTCAGGCCGGCCTTCTTGTCGAAGATGGAGGTGAGGGGGCAGCCCAGGAAGTCGCTGGAGACCACATCCTCCTCGGTGTAGCCCAGAACGCCCTTCAGCTCGCCCTCGCTGGCCTCTTTCATGGCCTTGCAGATGTCCTCGTAGGAGGCGGGCTTCGCCAGCTTGGCGGTCAGGTCCACCACGGACACGTCCAGGGTGGGAACGCGCATGGAGATGCCGGTCAGCTTGCCGTTCAGCTCGGGGATGACCTTGCCCACGGCCTTGGCGGCGCCGGTGGAGGAGGGGATGATGTTGCCGGTGGCGGCGCGGCCGCCGCGCCAGTCCTTCATGGAGGCGCCGTCCAGCAGCTTCTGGGTGGGGGTGACGGAGTGGACGGTGGTCATCAGACCCTCGACAATGCCGAACTTCTCGTTCAGGACCTTGGCGATGGGGGCCAGGCAGTTGGTGGTGCAGGAGGCGTTGGACACGAACGTCATGTCGGAGGTGTAGTTCTTGTTGTTGACGCCCATGACGAACATGGGAGTGTCGTCCTTGGAAGGAGCGCCCATGATGACGTGCTTGGCGCCGGCGTCGATGTGGCCCTGGCACTTGCTCTTCTCCAGGTGCTGGCCGGTGCACTCGCAGATATACTCGGCGCCCACGCTCTTCCAGGGGATGTCGCCCACTTCCTTGGCGGTGAAGACCTTGAACTCCTTGCCGTCCACCACCAGGGCGTCGTCGGTGTAGGAGACCTCGCCGGGGAAGCGGCCGTGGACGGTATCATATTTCAGCATATAGGCCATATACTCGGGGCTCATGAACGGATCGTTCAGGGCCACAACCTCAACGTCATTGCGCTTCAGGGCGGCGCGGAACACGATGCGGCCGATGCGGCCAAAACCATTGATACCAATCTTAGCTTTCATTGATCTTTACTCCTTTTTGTCATAAATCTAAAATTTTCGCGGGGCTGCAGGATGCCGAAACGTTTGCGTAAACGATTTGCCTAACCGATTTTCCACGAGTATCGTACCACACTGTCAGCTTTTTGACAACTGTCATTTCAGATAACAATCGCCCCATTAGGTTGGTGATTTTTGATAATAAAATCTCAAAAAACTTGGAATTTCAGGAAAAAGGCTGGGAAAAAACTTGACGAAAAAGGGGGGATTATTCTATACTGGTAATTGATTACGCAAATCAGATTACGCAAAAGTAGAGAAACTTTGCGCAAGGAGAGACGATATGAAAGTGACCATCAGCGATGTGGCCCGGCTGGCGGGGGTCTCCACCGCCACGGTATCCCACACGATCAACAATACCCGCTACGTCTCCCAGGAGACGAAAGAGAAAGTCTACCAGGCCATCGCGGAGCTGGGCTACACGCCGGACGCCTCCGCCCGGAGCTTCCGCACGGGGAAGAAGAAGACCATCGGCTTTGTGGTGCCGGACATCTCCAACAAGTTTTTCGCCACCATGATCGAGGGGGTGGAGAACCAGCTCTCCGCCCGGGGCTACCACCTGATCATCGCCAACACCAAGGAGAACATGGAGCGGGAGGAGAACACCGTCCGCCTTTTGACGGCGGGACTGGTGGACGGGCTGCTGATCGCCAGCACCATCGACGACTTCAGCCGCTTTGACAGCCTGATTCCCGCCGGCTTTCCGGTGGTGCTGGTGGACCGCACCTTTGAGGAGAAGAAGTACTCCTCCATCTGCGTGTCCAACTTCCAGCCCATTTACCGCAGCGTGTGCCGTCTGGCGGGGAAGGGCGCCCGGCGTGTGGGCATCATCGGGGGGCTTCCCCGCCTGTCCACCACCAAGGAGCGGATCTTCGCCTACCAGCAGGCGGTGGCGGACTGCGGCCTTGTCCAGGAGGAGGGCCTGATCCAGTACGGCGACTCCATGGAGAACAGCGCCCGGGCCTGCCTGGAAAAGCTCCTGGAGCGGCACTGCGACGCCCTGATCGTCTGTCAGGGCCTCATGTCCCTGGAGACCATCAGCTATCTGAATCTGAAGAACATCCGCCTGGCCGAGGACATCGACCTGGTGAGCTTCGTAGATTATGATTACGATTTTTATCAGCTTTATTCCAGCCGGATGGACTCCATCATCCAGCCGGTGGAGGAGCTGGGGGCCGCCGCCGGGGAGCAGATCCTGCGGCGGGTGGAGGAGCCGGACGCGCCGGTGTTTGAAAAGGTGCTGACCTCCGCCTACAAGCCCTGCGGTCTGGCGGCTCAGGGCCGCTCGGACCGCTGACGTCAGGGACGGAGGGAACTTGTATGGATATCCGGATTGAGCACGACACCATGGGGGAGATCGCCGTCCCGGCGGAGCGCCGCTGGGGGGCCCAGACCCAGCGGAGCCTGGAAAATTTCAAGATCGGCGCACAGCGCCAGCCCAGAGAGATCATCACCGCCTTTGCCTACTTGAAAGAGGCCTGCGCCGGGGCCAACGCTCAGGCGGGCAAGCTGACGGAGGCCCAGGCCGCCGCCATTGCCCAAGTCTGCCGGGAGATCCGGGCGGGGACGTGGGACGAGGAGTTCCCCCTGGTGGTTTGGCAGACCGGCAGCGGCACCCAGACCAACATGAACGTCAACGAGGTTATTGCCCACCTGGCGGGGGAAAGGGGCGTGGCTTTACACCCCAACGACCATGTCAACGCCTCCCAGTCCTCCAACGACACCTACCCCTCCGCCCTCCACATCGCCGCGGCTCTGGCTCTGACGGAGCAGGTGCTGCCGGCGGCGGAGAGATTGGCGGCGGCGTTTGGGCATTTGGGGGACACGTACCCGGATCTGATCCGCATCGGCCGCACCCACCTCCAGGACGCCACGCCGCTGAAATTCGCCCAGGAGGTCTCCGGCTGGCGGGAGCTGGTGGAGGCCCCCTGCCGGATGCTGCGGGCCTCTTTGGAGGAGCTGGGGCGTTTGGCCATCGGCGGCACCGCCGTGGGCACCGGCCTCAACGCCCCCAAGGGCTACGACGAGATGGTCTGCGGGCGGCTGCGGGAGCTGACGGGCTTTCCGTTCCGGCCCGACGGGAACAAGTTCCACGCCCTCACCAGCAAGGACGCCCTGGTCTTTGCCCACGGGGCGCTGAAAGCCCTGGCGGCGAATCTCATGAAGATCGCCAACGACATCCGCTGGGAATCCAGCGGCCCCCGGTGCGGCATGGGGGAGCTCCGCATTCCGGAGAACGAGCCGGGCAGCTCCATCATGCCCGGGAAAGTGAACCCCACCCAGTGCGAGGCCGTCACCATGGCGGCGGTGCAGGTGATGGGGAACGACGCCGCTATTGGCTTCGCCGCCAGCCAGGGAAACTTCCAGCTGAACGTGTTTCTGCCGGTGTCGGCGTACAACTTCCTGCTCTCCGCCAACCTGCTGGCGGACGCCATGGACTCTTTCCGGGTCCACTGCGTGGAGGGCATCACCCCCAACGTGGAGCGGATGGAGGAGAACCTGCGGAACTCCCTGATGCTGGTGACCTGCCTGACGCCGAAGGTCGGCTATGAAAAGGCGGCGGAGTGCGCTAAAAAAGCCCTCCGGGAGGGCACGACGCTGAAAGAGGCGGTATTGGCCCTGGAGCTGATGACGGCGGAGGAATTTGACGAGGCGGTCCGGCCGGAGAAAATGGTATAAATATGAAAAAGGAGTGAGGACGGCAAAGTCGTCCTCACTTTTTGGAAGGATATGGTTTCCGCGTGTCTGTGCGGCCCAGCAGGTAGTCCACGCTGGTATTGTGAATATCCGCAATGGCACGGAGGATTTCCGGAGACATAGCGTTGACGCCGTTTTCATAGGCTGAGTAAGTTCTGCGGTTGATATGCAGCAGGTCTGCCATATATTGCTGTGTCCAGTCCCGGTCCTCCCGTAGATCACGAATGCGCGGGTAAATCATGTTACTCACCTCAGGCATATCATAGTGTGGCAGAAATTCTGCCGTTGAAATTTGGCAGAAATTCTGGCATAATTTGCGCGGGAGGTGAGGAATATGGAACGCTCCTATAAAAAGATGTATTTTGATCTGTTCCGCATGTTGGCAATGGCAGTGGAGGCCATGGATGAGAAAGATATGTTCAAAGCCAGAAAAATCTTGATTGCGGCGATGCAGGCGGCCGAAGAGGCAAATATGGAGATGGATATTATTCCCGAGGAGTAAACCCAGAAAGGCGGCGGCCCCCACGATAGAATGACGCACCACCCCGCACGGAACCAATCATGCGCGAAGCGCGGGCAGAGGAGCAGGAGGCCCTGCGTCCACGCATCAGGTCTCCTCCAGTCCTATCGATGAATGGGGCGCACTCCGGAGGGCACCCCAAGCGCCCTTTTCTCTTTTGGACCGTGCACGGCCCGTTTTCTCTTTTCGGCGCGGCGAAAAGAGAAAATGGGGGGTGCATCCCCAGACACGCCGGAACGGCGTGTCGTCGTCCCCGCCCCGTGGGCGGACACCCCCGTCCCCCGAGGAGGAGGACCCGGAATTGCCATCCTCTCTCAGAATATGCAAAATCCGCCATTGCCCCGCCGGATTCTTGTACAATCTCACAATTGAATAAATATGCAAGTATGGCGTATAATGCACCTATCATCCAACAACAAAGAGGGAGGACCCCATTATGAAGAATAAGAACGACATCAAGAAAATCGTGCTGGCCTACTCCGGCGGCCTGGATACCTCCATCATCATCCCCTGGCTGAAGGAGAATTACAACACCCCCGAGATCATCGCCGTGGCCGCCGACGTGGGCCAGGGGGACGAGCTGGACGGCCTGGAGGAAAAGGCCCTCAAGACCGGCGCCTCCAAGCTGTACATCGCGGATCTTGTGGACGAGATGGTGGACGACGTCATCATCCCCTCCATGAAGATGGGCGCCAGCTATGAGCAGTACCTGCTGGGCACCGCCTTTGCCCGGCCCATCATCGGCAAAAAGCTGGTGGAGATCGCCAAGCAGGAGGGCGCCGACGCCATCGCCCACGGCTGCACCGGCAAGGGCAACGACCAGGTGCGCTTCGAGCTGGCCATCAAGCGCTTCGCCCCGGACATGACCATCATCGCCCCCTGGCGGGAGTGGTCCATCAAGGGCCGGGACGAGGAGATCGACTACGCCGAGGCCCACAAGGTGCCCTTGAAAATCTCCCGGGAGACCAACTACTCAAAGGACAAGAACCTCTGGCACCTGAGCCACGAGGGTCTGGACCTGGAGGACCCCGCCAACGAGCCCCAGTACGAAAAGCCCGGCTTTTTGGAGATGGGCGTCAGCCCCATCGACGCCCCCGATAAGCCCACATACGTGACGCTGGACTTTGAAAAGGGCGCCCCCGTGGCCATCGACGGCGAGAAGATGAAGGCCAGCGACATCATCCGCAAGCTGAACAAGCTGGGCGGAGAGAACGGCATCGGCCTTTTGGACATCGTGGAGAACCGGCTGGTGGGCATGAAAGACCGGGGCGTCTACGAGACCCCCGGCGGCACCATCCTCTACAAGGCCCACCAGTGCCTGGAGATGATCACCGTGGACAAGGACACCGCCCACATGAAGAGCAAGCTGGCGGTGGACTTCGCGGACCTCATCTACAACGGCAAGTGGTTCACCCCCCTGCGGGAGGCCCTCAGCGCTTTCGCCGACGCCACCCAGGTCCACGTCACCGGCAGTGTGAAGCTGAAGCTCTACAAGGGCAACATCATCACCGCATCCATCACCTCTCCCGAGAGCTTGTACTCCGAGGAGCTGGTGACGTTCAACGAGAGCAGCTACGACCAGACCAACGCCACGGGCTTCATCAACCTGTGGGGCCTGCCCGATACCGTGCTGGCGCTGAGAGAGCAGGGGAAGCTCTGAGTGCTTCGAGGGGGAGCGGGCTCCCCCTCGATCTCCCCCACCACCAGTCTGCGGACTGGTGTGTGCGCCCTAGGGGCGCACGGATCGGGGTATTTTCGGCAGGTACAGAAGGTGAATTGCCCCGCAGGGGCAAGAGAAGCCCCTCTGGAGGGCGCCCTGCCGAAAATGATTTCAATTTATTTCTCCGCCGTTGGCGGAGAAACCAGGGGCGTTGCCCCTGGACCCGTAGGGGCCGCCCCCCTGGGCGGCCCGCTTCCCCGTTCAACAATAACTTTCCGTTCAGGAGGTCTCCCCATGAAACTCTGGTCCGGCCGGTTCGCCAAGGACACCGACGCCCTGGTCAACGAATTGAACGCATCCATCTCCTTTGACCAGCGGCTCTACAAAGAGGATATCCAGGGCAGTCTGGCCCACGCCAAAATGCTGGGGGACTGCGGCATCATCTCCCGGGAGGACGCCGCCGCCATCAAAGAGGGCCTGGAGGGGATCCTCCGGGATGTAGAGGCGGGGAAGGTGGAGTTTACCGCCGACAACGAGGATATCCACATGAACATCGAGGCCCTGCTCACCGCCCGCATCGGCGACGCGGGAAAGCGGCTCCACACCGCCCGGTCCCGCAACGACCAGGTGGCCCTGGACTTCCGGATGTACGTCCGGCGGGGGATCCCGGTGGTCGTTGGTCAGCTGCTGGAGCTGGAGCAGGTCCTCTGCCGCCAGGCGAAGCAGTATCAGAGCGCCGTCATGCCGGGCTACACCCACCTCCAGCGGGCCCAGCCCATCTCCTTTGCCCAGCATCTTCTGGCCTATGGGCAGATGTTCGCCCGGGACGTCACCCGGCTGGAGGACTGCGCCAAGCGGCTCAACCAGTGCCCTCTGGGCTCCGGGGCGCTGGCCGGCACCACCTACCCCATCGACCGCTTTGAGACGGCGGAGGCCCTGGGCTTTGACGGCCCCATGTCCAACTCCCTGGACGGCGTTTCCGACCGGGACTACGCGTTGGAGCTCCTCGGCGGTCTCTCTATTTTGATGATGCACCTGAGCCGCTTTGCCGAGGAGGTCATCCTCTGGTGCAGCTGGGAGTTCAAGTTCATTGAGCTGGACGACGGTTACGCCACCGGCTCCAGCATCATGCCCCAGAAGAAGAACCCCGATGTCGCCGAGCTGGTCCGGGGCAAGACGGGCCGGGTCTACGGCGACCTCATGGGCCTTTTGACGGTGATGAAGGGCCTGCCCCTGGCCTACAACAAGGACATGCAGGAGGACAAGGAGCCGGTGTTTGACGCGCTGGACACCGTGGAGATGTGCCTGCCGGTGTTCGCGCGGATGCTGGACACCATGACCGTCCGCACGGACAATATGCGCGCGGCGGCGGGAAAGGGCTTTATCAACGCCACGGACTGCGCCGACTACCTCACCAAAAAGGGGATGCCTTTCCGGGACGCCTACACGGTGACGGGCCGCCTGGTGGCGGACTGCACCGCCAGGGGGAAGACGTTGGAGGAGCTGACATTGGAGGAACTGAGGGCTTTCTCGGACCTCTTTGGGGAGGACGTGTACGAGGCCTTGAAGCTGGAGAACTGCATGGCCCTGCGCTCAAGCTTCGGCGGACCGGCGGCCGGCGAGACACGGCGGCAGATTCAGGAGCTTGAGCGGTTTGTGCAGGCTCGGGAGCACCAGAAATGAGGATCGGATGAGATTCAGAATGCTTGCGCTGGCCCTGTGCTTGTGCCTTTTGAGCGGGTGCGGGGAGCTGTTTGGGACAGTGGCCGTGACCACCGGAGGCGGCGAGGACCGGGAGGTCCCGCCCCTGGAGGAGCCAGACGATCCGGAGCCCGGGGATGCGGCGGAACCGGAGCCTGCTCCGGAGGATTTCTTTGAGACTCTGCCCCGCACCTATATGTTTTGCAGCGGGGCCGGCGGGTGGAGTACGGACTTGCGCCTGGAGGCCGACGGATCTTTCACCGGCCAATATCACGACGCCGACATGGGCGTGGCGGACCCGGAGAGGTTCCCCCAGGGCACCTGGTACATCTGTAATTTCAGCGGGCAGTTCACCCGGCCGGTCAAGGTAGACGAGACCACTTGGTCCGTGGAGATCGAGACTTTAGAGCTGGAGCACCCCGACGACGAGTCGGAGGAGTACGCCGACGGCCGCCGCTATATTTACTCCTCCCCCTACGGCCTGGAGGATGCGGAGGAGATTCTGATCTATCTCCCGGACACCCCGGTGGACGGCCTCTCGGAGGAGGTCCTCTGGGCGGCCAGAGGGCCATACGACTGGAAGCCGACGGCGGAGGGCACCCTGGGGCTGACGATTCTCTATAACGTCAGCCAGGGCCACGGCTTCGCGGAATATTACTTCCAAACTGAAAGGTAGGAAGTAATATCTGCCATATTTTGCGGTTGCCGTCGCTTTGCGGCGGCGAGCAAAACGGCTCAAATCAAATGTATTATTTCCGAATTTTTGATTCGGAAATAATACCCCATTTGAGGGAGGATGCCATACATGAGTAAGCCCATCATCTATATCGACGGCAGGGAGGGCACCACCGGCCTCCAGATCTGCGACCGCCTCAGTCGGCGTGAGGATATTCAACTGCTCCTCATCGACGAAGAAAGACGCAAGGACCCGGCGGAGCGGGCCCGGTTGATGAACGGGGCGGACATCGTGTTTTTGTGCCTCCCCGACGCGGCGGCGGTGGAGGCGGTGGAGCTGGTGACGAATCCCCGCACCCGCGTCATCGACTGCTCCACGGCCCACCGGACAAACCCCGCCTGGGTCTACGGCTTCCCGGAGCTCCGGGGCCAGCGGGAGAAGATCGCCTCCGCCAAACGGGTGGCCAACCCCGGCTGCCACGCCACGGGCTTCATCTCCGCCGTCCGGCCCCTGGTGGAGCTGGGGGTGCTGTCCGCCGGCGCGGCCCTGACCTGCTTCTCCCTCACCGGCTACTCCGGCGGCGGAAAGAAGATGATTGCCCAGTACGAGACCGGCAAGACGCCGGATTTGTACAGCCCCCGGATCTACGGATTGAACCAGGCCCATAAGCACCTGCCGGAGATGCAGGCCGTCTGCGGCCTGGAGACGGCCCCGGTGTTCTCCCCCATTGTGGACGACTACTACAAGGGGATGGCCGCCACGGTGCCCCTCTTTGCCGGCCGGGAGGAGGTCCAGACGGCGCTGGAGAGCTATTACGCGGGAAGCTCCGTCGTCCGGGTGGACTCCCAGCGGCAGGACGCCATGGTGGCCGCCAATGCCATGGCCGGTAAGGACTGCCTCCGTCTGGTGGTGGAGGGCAACGACCGTCGGACCACCGTCACGGCCCTCTTCGACAACCTGGGCAAGGGCGCCTCCGGCGCGGCGGTGCAAAATATGAACCTGATGCTGGGCTTTGCGGAGACCACAGGGCTGAATCTCTGAGCGCGGCCTTGCTATCATCAAGACATTGAGGTGGAACTATGCTGAACTTCATCCAAGGCGGCGTCTGCGCCGCCCAGGGCTTTCGGGCCGCCGGCGTCCACGTGGGCGTCAAGACCCACGCCGCCTGGAAAAAGGACGTGGCCCTCATCGTCTCCGATGTGGACTGCGCCGCGGCGGCGGTGTTTACGAGGAACGTTGTCAAGGCCGCTCCCATCCACGTGGACATGGCCCACCTGGCGGACGGAAAGGCCCGGGCCGTCATCGCCAACAGCGGCAACGCCAACGCCTGCGCCCCCCGGGGGGAGGAGAACGCGGAGCGGATGTGCGCCGCGGCGGCAAAGGCCATCGGCTGTGAGGCCGGGGACGTGCTGGTGAGCTCCACCGGCGTCATTGGCCAGACCCTCAATATCGCGGCCATCGAGGCGGGCGTGCCGGCGCTGTACGAGGCCCTGGAGGCGTCGGCTGAGGCCAGCGACGCCGCGGCCCACGCCATCATGACCACCGACACCGAGAAGAAAGAGGCGGCGGTGGAGACCGTCCTCGGCGGAAAGACCGTCCGCCTGGGGGGCATCGCCAAGGGCAGCGGCATGATTCACCCCAACATGGGCACCATGCTCTGCTTCCTCACCACCGACTGCGCCATCTCTCCCGCCATGATAAAAACCGCCCTGTTGGAGACGGTGAGCGTCAGCTTCAACCGCATCAGCGTGGACGGCGACACCTCCACCAACGACAGCTGCGTCGTCCTGGCCAACGGCCTGGCGGGCAACGAGCCCATCACCGCCAAGGGACCGGACTACGAGAGGTTCCTGGAGGCGCTGCGGGCGCTGTGCGTGGAGCTTGCCAGGAAGATGGCCTCCGACGGCGAGGGGGCCAAGCACCTGATTACCTGCGCCGTCTCCGGCGCGAAGAGCGAGGCGTCGGCGGAGACCATCGCCAAGTCCGTCATCTCCTCCACGCTGACCAAGGCCGCCATCTTCGGCGCGGACGCCAACTGGGGCCGGGTGCTGTGCGCCATGGGCTACTCCGGAGAGAAGTTTGACCCGGAGAAAGTGGACGTCCGCTTTGCCAGCGCCGCCGGGGAGATCGCGGTGTGCGAACAGGGCCGGGGCCTGGACTTCGACGAGGCCAAGGCGAAGAAGATTCTGACGGAGCACGACGTGGAGATCCGCGTCTCCATGGGCGAGGGCGAGGGGCGCTGCACCTGCTGGGGCTGCGACATCACCTACGACTATATCAAGATTAACGGAGATTACCGGACCTGACAGCCCCCTTGTCCGTAGAGAAAAGGGTTCAGGGGAAACCTGCGGTTTCCCCGATTGATCTGCCGGAGGCGGATCAACAAAATGAAATTATTTTCGCCGCGGCGCCCTCCAGAGGGGCTTCTCTTGCCCCTGCGGGGCAATTCACCTTCTGTACGTGGCGAAAATACCTTGACCCAGCCGCCTTGGGCGGCGTTCACCAGTCCGCAGACTGGTGAGGGGGAATCTAAAGGGGAGGACCTGTCCCCCCTTTAAGGAGTGAAACGATTTGTCTTCACACGAACAGCAGGCCCAGACCCTCATCGAGGCCCTGCCCTATATCCAAAAATTCACCGGAAAGACCGTGGTGGTGAAATACGGCGGCAACGCCATGGTCTCCGACACCCTGCGCCGCTCCGTCATGAGCGACATCGTGCTTTTGAACCTGGTGGGCATCCGGGTGGTGGCGGTCCACGGCGGCGGGCCGGAGATCTCCGCCATGCTGAAGATGATCGGCCACGAGTCCCGGTTTGTGGACGGCCTGCGCTATACCGACGCCACCACCATGGACGTGGTCCAGGCCATCCTCTGCGGCAAGGTCAACAAGGACCTGGTGTCCCAGCTCAGCCGGCTGGGGGGGCAGGCCATCGGCCTTTGCGGTATGGACGGCGGCCTCTTCCAGGCGGTGCAGCTGGACGAGAAGTACGGCCTGGTGGGCAGGATCACCGGCGTGAACCCCGCCCCGGTGGAAAACGCCCTGGCCAGCGGCTACATCCCCATCGTGGCCACCGTGGCCCAGGGGACGGACGCCGACACCGCCTACAACATCAACGCTGACACCGCCGCCGCCAAGCTGGCGGAGGCCCTCCACGCCGAGAAGCTGATCCTGCTCACGGACGTCCGGGGCCTTTTGCGGGACCCCAAGGACGAGGAGACGCTGATCCACGCGGTCCGCACCGACGAGGTGCCCGCCCTCATTGAAAGCGGCGTGGTCTCCGGGGGCATGATTCCCAAGATGGAGTGCTGCGTGGACGCCGTCCGCGGCGGCGTGGAGCGGGTCCATATTCTGGACGGCCGCATCCCCCACTCCATTCTCATCGAGCTGCTCAGCGACCGGGGCATCGGCACCATGCTGGAAAGGGAGGAATGAACATGACGTCCCAGGAGATCAAGAATCTGACCCATCAGTATATCATGAACACCTACGGCCGCTTCCCCGTGGCCATCGACCACGGCCGGGGCGCACGGCTCTATGACCCGGAGGGCCGGGAGTACATCGACTTCACCAGCGGCATCGGCGTCACGGACCTGGGCTACGGGTATCAGCCCTGGGCGGACGCCGTGGCGGACCAGGCGAAGAAACTGAACCACGTGTCCAACCTCTTCTACACGGAGCCGGCGGCCCGCCTGGCGGAGATCCTCTGCAGGCGCACGGGGGAGAGCTGCGTCTTCTTCGCCAATGGCGGCGGAGAGGCCAACGAGGGCCTCATCAAGCTGGCGAGAAAGTACAGCTTTGACAAGTACGGCCAGGGCCGCGCCACCATCATCACGCTGAAAAGCTCTTTCCACGGCCGCACCGTCACCACGCTGAAGGCCACGGGGCAGGACGTGTTCCACAACTATTTCTTCCCCTTTACCGAGGGCTTCCGCTACGCCGCGGCCAACGACCTTGACGACCTGGAGGCCGCCGCCGGGGACGACGTGTGCGCCGTCATGGTGGAGCTGGTGCAGGGGGAGGGGGGCGTGCTGCCCCTGAATCCGGAGTACGTCAAGGCCCTGGCGGAGCTCTGCGCCCAAAGGGACTGGCTGCTGCTGGCGGACGAGGTCCAGACCGGCGTGGGCCGGACGGGCACCCTCTTCGCGTTCCAGCAGTACGGCATCCTGCCCGACGCGGTGTCCTTTGCCAAGGGGATTGCCGGAGGACTGCCCATGAGCGGCGTCCTGGCCAGTGAGAAGTGCCGGGACGTGCTGGGCCCCGGCACTCACGCCACCACTTTCGGCGCCAATCCCATCTGCGCCGCCGCGGGACTGGTGGTGCAGGAGACCCTGAGCGACGCCTTTTTGGAGGAGGTCAAGGCCAAGGGCGCCTACCTCCGCAAGGGCATCGAGGCGCTGAATCTGCCCTGCTTCGGGAAGACCCGGGGCCTGGGGCTGATGATCGGCATTGAGGTGAAAGACGGCTTTACCAATAAGGACATCGCGAGCAAGCTCATTGAAAACGGCCTCCTGGTCCTCACCGCCGGCCCGGGGATGCGGCTGCTGCCGCCCCTGGTCATCACGAGAGAGGAGATGGACAAGGGCCTGGAGATCATGGGAAGAGTTCTGGCGTAAAATCGGATTTCTTCCGAAACGGACCGCCGCGGCCGGCGTACCCCCTGGGGGTGCCCGCCGGCCCGTTTCCCAGACGGCCCGCTGGCAATACTGATGAAAGAGAGGGTTCCACCCATGGAAAACCACACCCATTTTTTGAAGCTCCTGGATTTCACCCCGGCGGAGATCCGGCAATTTCTGGACACCGCCGCCGATCTGAAAGCCAAGAAGAAAGCGGGGATCCCCCACCGGTACTTAGAGGGCAGGAACGTGGCGCTGATCTTTGAGAAGACCTCCACCCGCACCCGCTGCGCCTTTGAGGTGGCGGCCCAGGACTTGGGCATGGGCTCCACCTACCTGGGGCCCACCGGCTCCCAGATCGGGGTGAAGGAGTCCATCGCCGACACCGCCCGGGTGCTGGGAAGAATGTTCGACGGCATCGAGTACCGGGGCTTCGGGCAGGAACTGGTGGAGGAGCTGGCCGCCCACGCCGGGGTGCCGGTGTTCAACGGCCTCACCAACGAGTTCCATCCCACCCAGATTCTGGCGGACTTTCTCACCATTGAGGAGCACTTCGGGAAGCTCCGGGGCGTGAAGCTTGTTTACCTGGGGGACGCCCGGTACAACATGGGCAACAGCCTGATGGTGGGCTGCGCCAAGATGGGAATGCACTTTGTGGCCTGCGCCCCCAAGGCGTACATGCCGGACGGCGCCCTGGTGGAGACCTGCCAGGCCGTTGCCAGGGAGACCGGCGCGGTGCTGGAGTTTATTGAGGACCCCATGGAGGCCACAAAGGGCGCCGACGTGCTCTACACCGACGTGTGGGTCTCCATGGGCGAGCCCGCGGAGGTCTGGGCCGAGCGCATCGAGGCCCTGGCCCCCTACCAGGTGACCCAGGCCCTGCTGGACAACGCCGGCCCCCAGTGTAAGTTCATGCACTGCCTGCCCGCCTACCACGACCACAGGACACAGGTGGGGAAAGAGATGGGCGAGAGGTTCGGCCGCAGCGCCATGGAGGTCACCGACGAGGTGTTCGAGTCCCCGGCCTCCATCGTCTTCGACGAGGCGGAGAACCGGATGCACACCATCAAGGCGGTCATGTATGAGCTGATGAAATAGGAACCTGTATTCATATAGTCGGCACAGTTGAAAATCGGTAGATACCGATTTTCAAACAGCGGCCAAGCCGCTGAGGGGTAACCCCCTGTGCTGACTATAACCCTGAACGCCGCCCCCGGCACAGGCCGGGAGCGGCGTTTTTGGATGGGGACCCGGCGGCTCACTGGCTCAGCAGCCCCAAATTCCGGTCGGTGATGAAGTTGGGGACGCTCTGGAGCACCACGATGCCGTCCACGCCGCTTTCCGCGGCATAGGCGGCGGCGGAGCCCCGGTAGTACCGCAGGTCCAGCAGGTGTACCTCCTGGAAGTGCAGAGCCAGGAACGGGGCCAGGGCGTCGGCGTAGGAGTCCCGGATCAGCAGCAGCCTGCCCGTGCCCGTTTCATTGCGGAGGACGCACAGGGGCTGATTGCCCCCCAGAAAGGCGGAGTACTTGTCTTTCCTCTCCAGAAAGCTCCGCTCATACAGCGGCGCTTCCTCCGGCGCACCGCTCCGCCAGGAGGTGAGGGAGAGGCCGTCCTCTTTCACCCAGGCCTCCATGGTGTCGGGGAGAAGCCAGTGGACGCCGGACTGGGAGTACAGCGTGCCGTCAAATTTATCGGAGAGGGTCTCCGGGGAGAAGTCCCCCCGGTCCGGCGTCTCCCCTCCCCGGCCCAGGGCCTCCATCAGCGCGGCATAGCCGTAGTAGGCCCCCAGGGTGGTCCAGTGGTGGTCGGTGCGGTAGAAGATATCCTCCCCGGCATGGGCGGACAGGGCGCCCAGCAGATCCACGGGCTTCACGCCATCCAGCGCCGCCCCCTGGGCGATGAAAGATGATTGATCCCAGCTCTCCGCCCCGGCGGGGAGCTTTTCCCGCCAGATCTCCGCCGCCGAGGGGATCAGCCCCAGGTATACCGGGATCTCCGTCCTCTCCGCCAGACGGGCCACGTGGGCGAGATTCTTTTTCTCCAGGTTCTCCAGAGGCGGGTCGACTTTTGCAATCAGTGTGTCGCCGCAGAGGTACACGCCGTTGAACTCCCGCTTGCCCAGGAGCTGCTCCGCCCGGGCTTTCAGGCCCGTCCAGCCGTCCCGCAGGGGGAACTGGTCGGCGAAGTAGTCCTCCACGTCCGCCGTGAAGCTGCCGCTTGCCAGGGCGGACCAGGAGAATTCCGGCCGCTGGGTCAGGGTGCGGTTCTCCGTCTCGGACCGCGCCCGGTCCGGGAGAAAGACGTGCCACGCCAGAAGTCCCCCCAGGAAGAGGCAGAAAAAGGCCGTCAAAAAGCGGCCGTATGCCCTTGTCATCCCGCTCCCTCCTTAAAATCTGAAATAGAGAAACGGATTGTAGCTGCCGTCCACCAGATAGGCGGTGCACAGCACCAGCCCCAGGCCCATCAGCACCGGGGTCAAAACCTGTTCCGCCCGCCGGGGCAGACTCCGCCAGAGCCGCTGGCCCAGGGTGGTGGAGGCCAGGATCAAAATTAAAAAGGTCAGGCTGTAGCTCCGGAGGGTATAGCCGTCGGCGGCGCTCCAGAGCTTTCTGCCGCCGAAGCACACGGAGAAGTACCCGCCGCACACCGCCAGGTCCTCCATGGCGAAGATGCCCCAGCCGGTGAACACCACCGCCAGGGTGTACAGGTGCTTCACCCAGGCGGGCGTCCTCTTCAGCGCCTCCCGCAGGACGTATTTTTCCAGCACCAGCCACGCCGCGAAGTACAGCCCCCAGAGGAGGAAGTTCCAGCTGGCCCCGTGCCAGAAGCCGGTGCACAGCCACACGATCAGGATATTCCGCAGTGTTTTTACTGTGCCGCGGCGGCTGCCCCCCAGGGGGATATACAGGTACTCCCGGAACCAGCCGGTGAGGGATATATGCCACCGCCGCCAGAACTCCGTCACCGAGGCGGAGAGATAGGGGTGGTCAAAGTTCTCCGGGAACCGGAAGCCTAGCATCCGCCCGATGCCGATGGCCATGTCGGAGTAGCCGGAGAAGTCGAAGTAGATCTGAAAGCCAAAGGCCAGAATCCCCAGCCACCCCCCGGCGGCGGTCAGCGTCCCCGCCGCCCAGGCCGCCAGCTGCGTGTCCCACAGCGCGCCGATGGAGTTGGCCAGCAGCACCTTCTTGGCAAGGCCCGCGGTAAACCGCCGGGCCCCCAGGGCGAAGTCCTCCACTGTGCTCACCCGGTTTTGAAGCTCCGCCGCCACCGTCTTGTACTGGACGATGGGTCCGGCGATCAGCTGGGGGAACATGGTGACGTAGGCCCCGAAACTGACGAGATTCCGCTGCACCGGCGCCTGGCGGCGGTAGACGTCGATGGTGTAGCTCATGGTCTGGAAGGTGAAAAAAGAGATGCCGATGGGCAGGGGGAGACCCAGCCGGGGCAGGTTCACCCCCGGCAGGGCCGAAAGGTTCAGCGCCAGAAAGTCCCAGTACTTGAAAAAGCCCAGCAGCGCCAGGTTGAACACCACCGACTGCCCCACGAACCACCGGGCCCTTTTGTCGTTGTCCCGGTATTTCTCCACCAGCAGGCCGTGGGTGTAGTCGATGAGGGTGGAGAGGACCATGATGGAGATGTAGACCGGCTCCCCCCAGCCGTAGAACACCAGGCTTACCAGGAGCAAAACGGCGTTCCGGAACCGGAGGGGGGACAGGAAGTAGACCGCCAGCGTCAGCGGCAGATAGGCGAACAGAAAGGTCAGGCTGCTGAAGATCAAGGGTCTCCCTCCTCGCTCAAAACCGGAAAAACAGCCGCGGCGGATTTGCCGCCGCGGCTGCTCCGCAATTCATGGCGCTCAGGCAAAGGACTGGTTGAAGATGTCCGCCAGCTGATCCTGGGTGTCCGCCACGGCCAGCAGCGCCAGATACCGCCCCTGCCGCTGGACGGAGGTCTTCTGCCACTGCTCGATGGACTCGGGATACCAGGCCCCGCCGGGGTTGGTGTCGTCTCCCACCTGGTAGTCGATGCGGCCCTGGAGGATTTCCTGGGCCTTATCCGCGTCCTCCGCAGTCTTGCACTCAATCAGCACCACCTCGTTCACCGCCGCGGACATCATGGGCGTCCGGGCGATGAGCTGCTTTGGCTCCAGCTGGCTGAGGCCGGGGTAGTACAGGTCCAGCATCTCCTCCGAGAGGTCCTCCATGTAGCCGTCGCTCCACCAGTCGCAGACCTCCTCCATGGAGGCGTAGACCTCTGTCAGGTCCACGTCTTTGGACGCGGTCTGCTGGCCGCCGCCGGAGCCGCCGCAGGCGGTCAGGACCAGCAGGACCAGCAGGGACAGCAGGGACAATGTCAGAGTGATCCGTTTTTTCATCATGTCGTATCTCCTTTGTCGTGGTGTTGTCTGTCCTTATGACGGACGAGGGGCAAAAAAAGTTCCGCTCCTCAGTATCCCCTTTTTTCGGAAAAATAGAGCGGCAGTTCTCTCCTTGCATTTATATAGGAAACACGGTATAATTGCAACATCAATTCCGTAACATTCCGGCAACTGTTTTGTTACTTTTTGAAAGAGAGGTACCGTGCCATGTACAGCTTCCGCAACGATTACAGCGAGGGAGCCCACCCGAAAGTCCTCCAGCGCCTGGTGGACACCAATCTCACCCAGACCTGCGGCTACGCCCTGGATCCCCTGAGCGAGACCGCCCGGGAGACCGTCCGCCGGGTCTGCCAGGCCCCGGAGGCGGACGTCCAGTTTCTCTCCGGCGGCACCCAGACAAACCTTCTGACCATCGCCGCGTTCCTCCGGCCCTACGAGGCGGTCATCGCCCCCGCCACGGCCCACATCAGCCTTCACGAGGCCGGGGCCATCGAGGCCACGGGCCACAAGGTCCTGGCCGTGGAGACCCCCGACGGCAAGCTGACCCCCGCCATGGTGGAAGCGGTGCTGGACGCCCACCCCGACGAGTTCATGGTCCGTCCCCGGATGGTCTACGTGGCCGACACCACGGAGGTGGGTACCATCTACACCAAGGCGGAGCTGACGGCCCTGCGCCGCTGCTGCGACGAGCACAACCTCTACCTGGGCCTGGACGGCGCCCGGCTGGGCTCCGCTCTCACCGCCCAGGGCAGCGATTTGACGCTGCCGGACCTGGCGGCCCTGACGGACGCTTTCTACATCGGCGGCACCAAGAACGGCGCCCTCCTGGGAGAGGCGCTGGTGCTGAAGCGGCCCATGGAGTATTTCCGCTGGCACATGAAGCAGCGGGGAGCCACGCTGGCCAAGGGGCGGGTGATGGCCCTTCAGTTCCAGGCTCTGCTGGAGGACGGCCTCTATTTCGAGATCGCCCGCCACGCCAACGACATGGCCATCCGCCTGCGGGACGGCATGGCGGCCCTGGGGTATCAGTTCCCCATCCCCTCTCCCTCCAACCAGCAGTTCCCGGTGCTGCCCAACACGGTGGCCCGTCAGCTGGAGGAGATGGGCTACCAGTTTGAGCCGGAGCGGGTCATTGACGCGGACCACACCTGCGTCCGCTTCGTCACCAGCTGGGCGACCCCCCAGTCCGCCGTGGACGGATTTCTCCGGGACTTGGCGAAGTGCAAATAGGGTAAAACAGGGAGCGCTCCGCGCTCCCTGTTTTTCATGCCTCCGGACCGGGCGTCTCCGGGCCGCCCTCTTTTCGGGAGGCCGGCTCCTCCGGCGCGACGCCGTTCTCCTCCTGGGCCTGGCGGAGGTAGTCGTGGTCCCGGGTCTTTCTGCTGGGGACAAAGCTCAGCGCCGCGCCCCGGCTCTTCCCCTTGCTCTTGGCGTAGAGGAAGCCCGCCGCGGAGAACACCACCGCGCCGATGAAGTTCACGAACAGATCTTTCATGGTGTCAATGAGGCCGATGTCCAGGTATCCGCCCATGCCCAAGCTCTCGCCGTGAATCACGACGTCTTGAATGTCTGGTATGGTAATCACCTTATTGGAGTGGGTCATGTCCAGAGCGGCGCTGTGGATGGCGTGGACCACCGTGTCCCGCTGCATATCCGTGTGGAGAAAGAAGTCCATGGCGAACTCGAAGAACTCCCACAGCACGCCGATGGTCATGGAGAAGCAGAACGCCACCAGGGCCAGGAAGAAAGGGGAGAGGTCGAAGGTCAGCCGCTCGTCGTCGTTCAGGAGCATGATGAGGGAGAAGCCCACCGCCGCCGCCAGAAAGCCGTTGAGGGTGTGGAGCATGGTGTCCCAGTGGGGCACCCGCTCGTAGTAGGCGTTGACCTCCCCCAAAATCTCCGCCGCGAAGATGAAGCAAAGGATCGTGATCTCCAGCGGCGGCGGCAGCTCGATGCGCAGCTTCACCTGGAGCCAGCTGGGGACGTACAGCAGCGTCAGCGTCAAAACGCAGAAGAAAGCGCTCTCGTAGCTGCCCAGCATCAGCTGGCGCACCAGCACCACGATCACCAGCGCCCGCAGCACGTAGAAGACGATGAAAGAGCTCCTGTGCTCCCGCAGCTCCCGGTCCATGGCCTGACGGAAGCTCTTCTTCTCCCGCTGTTTCTCCTGCTTTGTCTTTTTCAAGGCCGTTTCCTCCCTCTCTGATCCGCTCTCTTTGAATCACAGCCGATTATAGCACAAGGACGCCCCGCTGGCAAGCGGGGCGTCTCTGCTGCGCTTTTCGTCACAGCTGTCCGGCCGCCGCGCCCTTTTTGCTCAGCCGGATGCACGTCACCGTGTAGGACACCTGCAGTGTCCCCCAGACCACCAGCACCACAAATACCGGCAGCATCCCGATGTCGTATACCATGCCCAGGACGGTCAAAACCAGCCAGATCCCCAGGCACACCCGGGTGGTCACCAGGTAGGCCTGGCGGCTGGCCTCGCCGATCTGCCGCCGCTCCGACTCGTCGCAGCTCGCCAGCCACTTCTTCTGGAACTTGGTGTCGTAGACGCTGCCGTGCTTCTCCGGGTTCATCCGCCGCTCCAGGTCCACCACCTTCTGCTGGGTGAAGATCACCAGGCCGCAGGAGAGGAGGAACACCCCGATCATACCCAGAGTCCCCGCATCCGCCAGCTGATATGTCCCGATGGCGGTCATGAAAAAGAGGTTGATGAGCAGCTGCACGGCGCTGAGGAGCAGTGTCCAGCTGAGAAGGGTCTCGGCGGCCTCCGAGGCGTCGTCCTCGTCTCCGCCGTCCCAGGCGGCGGCTTTTTTCGCGGCGGAGCGGTAGAGAAACCAGCAGGTTCCCAGGATGACCGCCGTGGTCACCGGGATGCCCCAGGGCGTGGCCGCCCGGACCGCGCCGTCCAGCCGGCCGGCGATCTCCCCCATTTCAAAAAAGCGGCTCAGTCCCACCGCAAAGCCCAGCAGGCCGCCCGCCAGCAGGCTTCCCAGTATGGTCAGAAAAAATTTGGGCAGCGCCTGCCGGTTCTCGCTCTTCTCAGTTTTCCCTCTCATGGTCTCCATCCTCCTGGTAAGTAAAAATGTCCTCCACGGCCACGCCGCAGAGCTTCGAGAGCTTCAGCGCCAGCGTCACCGAGGGGGAGTAGTCCCCCCGCTCGATCTGGCTGATGGTCTGCCGGGACACCCCCGCCATCCGCCCCATCTCCTGCTGGTTCACCCCAAGCCTGGCCCGGTGTTCTTTCAGCCGGTTGTACAGCGGCATCTCCACGCCTCCTGTTCTGACAACAGTTTTTGTCAATTTGACAATGATCCTTGTCATTCAAAGAATAGCACTGACAAGAATACTTGTCAATAGGAAAATGAAAAGACCTCCGAAAATTTTTCCGGAGGTCTTTCGCTATCTTCTCTTCGGGTCCGGCGGCGGGTCCCGCCACTTCCGCACGGGGACATTTTTCTCCCGCAGCCGTCCTTTCACAAAATCCCGGAACAACGCGTAGGCCACGGAGCACAGGGGGATGAACAGCAGCATCCCGGCAATGCCCATGAGCTTGCCGCCCAGGGTCACCGCCGCCAGCACCCAGATGGAGGGCAGCCCCACGGAGGAGCCCACCACGTGGGGATAGATCAGATTCCCCTCCACCTGCTGGAGCACCAGGAACAGCACCACGAACATCAGCGCCTTCCAGGGGTCGGTGACGGCGATGAGCAGCGCTCCCACGCCGCAGCCGATGAACGCCCCCACGATGGGGATCAGCGCCGTCAGGGCGATGAGGACGCCCACCAGCAGCGCGTAGGGCATCCGGAAGACGGTCATGGACACCACGAACAGCGTGCCCAGGATCACCGCCTCCAGGCACTGGCCGGAGAGGAAGCTGGAGAAGGTCCTGTTCGCCAGCCGCAGGATCTCCAGCGTCCGGTCCGCCGCCCGGAGGGGCAGGAGGCCGTAGAGCACCTGCCGCCCATGGCGGGACAGCGTCTCTTTCTGGAGCAGGATGTATAGGGAGAAGATGAAAGCGATGACAAAGGTGCTGACGCCGCTGACAAACCCGCCGATGAGGCCGCCGCCGCTGCTCAAAAGTCCGCTGCCCCAGGCCTGGACCAGTCCCACGGCCTTTTCCGTCAGGCCCTTCCAGTCGATTTCCAGATTTTTGGCCCAGTCCTCCAGCAGGGGGAGGTACGCCTCCAGCCTGGCCATCTGCCCCTGGAGCCGCCGGAGGGCGGCGGGGATCTGCTGGGCCAGGGACACCACCGCCTCCCCAATACCGGGGCCGATGACCGCCGAGGCCAGGGTCAGTACGCCCACCACCGCCGCCAATGTCAGCACCAGCGCCAGGGGACGGCGGACCCGGTCCAGCCGCCGCTCTTTTGGAAAGAGGTGCCGCTCGATGGAGCGCATGGGGACGCCCAGGACGAAAGCGATAGCCCCGCCCAGCAGGAACGGCCAGAGGATTCCCAGCAGCCGCCCCAGGGCGATGACGACCGCCCCCAGGTTTTGGAGTCCGCAGTAGAACGCCACGCCGCCGCAGACCACCAGCAGCAGATATTTTACGTTTCGTTTATTCCACTCCATAGGCCCTCACGCGTCTCCCCGGCGGTATCGCTCCGCCGTGGCCAGATACCCCCGGGCGGAGCGGCGGTTTCCCTCGATCTCCTCCGCCGTCAGGGGCCGCACGACCTTGGCGGGGCTGCCCATGAGCATGGAGCCGTCCGGGGCGTCCATCTTCCCAGTGACCAGGGCCCCGGCGCCCACGACGCAGTCGCTGCCGATTCTTGCGCCGTTGAGGACGACGGCCCCCATGCCGATGAGGGTGTTGTCCCCCACGGTGCAGCCGTGGACCACGGCGTTGTGGCCGATGGTGCAGCCCGCGCCCACCCGGGTCTCCTCGTGGAGGACGGCCCCGTCCTGGATGTTGGTGTCCGCCCCCACGGTGATGGCGCCGTCGTCGCCCCGGAGGACGGCGTTGTACCAGATACTCACGCCCGGGCCCAACGTCACGTCCCCGGACACCCGGGCCCCCTCGCAGATCAGGACGGATGTGTCGGAAGCTCTCAGTTTGTATGCCATGGTCCTTTTCTCCTCTGTTTTTCTATGATTGCTCAGATCCCCGGCGCGAAGTTGCCGTCCACGAACACCGGGATCTCCCGGCCGTCGCGGGTGGTGCCCACGATGGAGAGGTCCCTGGTGCCCACCATGAAGTCCACGTGGGTGATGGAGTCGTTGAGGCCCCGGGCTTTCAGCTCGTCCTTGGTCATCTGCTGGCCGCCCTTCAGGCAGGGGTACGCCTCGCCGAAGGCGATGTGGCAGGCGGCGTTCTCGTCAAAGAGGGTGTTGTAGAACAAAATTTTCTGGTTGGAGATGGGGCTGTCGTAGGGCACCAGGGCCACCTCGCCGAAGTAGCTGGCCCCCTCGTCCACGGAGATGGCGGCCCGCAGGGCCTCCTCGCCCTTTTTCGCGCGGGCCTCCACGATCTTCCCGTCCTTTACCACGAAGTGGAAGCCGTCGATGACGCAGCCGTCGTGGGCCAGGGGCAGCGAGGCGTACACCACGCCGTTGACCCCGGTCTTCAGGGGGGAGGTGAACAGCTCCTCCGTGGGGATGTTGGCGATATAGTCCTGGCCGGAGAGGGTCACGTCGTTGCCCGCCTCCCAGACGTGGTCCTCCGGCAGCTCCACCGTCAGGTCCGTGCCCAGGGCGTTGGTGTAGCGGAGGGATTTGAAGTTCAGCGCGTTCATCCTCTCCAGCCGCTTTGCCAGGGTGTCCAGGTGGGCGCGCCACTTCTCCACGCATCTGCCGTCGCCGCTGATGCGGACGGCGGAGAAGATGGCGTCCCAGAGCCTCTCCATGGCCTCGTCCTCGGGCACGTCCGGAAACACCCGCCTGGCCCAGCTGGGGATGGGGATGGAGGCGATGCACCAGGGGAAGCCGCCGCACATCTGCAGCCGGTCGAACTCCTTGAGCGCCTTGCCGCTGGAGCGCTGGGTCCGGACGATGCGCCCCGTGTCCACGCCCTTGAGGTTCTCCGGGTCCGTGGCAGAGATGGCGAGATAGGCCGCCCCCTCTTTCGCGTGGTCGTTGAAGAAGTGCTGCCGCCACTCCGGCACGGTGTCGAAGACCTCCTCCTGGGCGTGGAGGTACTTCATGCGGGTCATGGCGTCGTCGGTCCAGTTCATGACCACCTCCTTGCAGCCCACGGCGTAGGCGTCCTCGGCGCAGAGGCGGGCAAAGAACGCGCACTCCACCGGGGAGGAGATGATGAGCCGCTGATCCCTTTGGACGTTCAGACCCACCCGGATCAGCAGCCGGGCGTATTCCCTGAGCTTTTCATTCATCAATTTTCAATCATCCTTTCGCGGTTTTTCATAATATGCGCTATTTTAGAACATTTTACCAGAGAAGTAAAGAAAGACGCGGCAGGATTCAAAAAAGGTTTACGATTTTCCGCCGCCGTCTTTCCGCAGGCTCATGATGGTGCCGTTGAGCTCCGCCCCCATAATCAGCACCACGGAGCTCATGTAGAGCCAGATCATCAGTGCGATCACCGTGCCGATGGAGCCGTAGAGCAGGGAGTAGTTGGCGATGTTGTCCACGTAGAAGGCGTACAGCCAGCTGACGGCCATCCACGCCGCCAGGGCCGCCAGCGTGCCGGGCCAGATGTCCCGCCAGGGCTGGCGGCTGTCCTGGGCCAGGGCGTAGAGGAGGAACAGGGCGAAGTAGCACACCACCGCCACCGCCGGGAACCGCAGCCGCGCCCAGGTGGCGGCGAAGAAAGCCGGCAGATGGAAGTGGTCCACGGCGTAGCCCAGCACCCGCTCGCCCACGGTCATCAGCGCCAGGGCGGCGGCGATGGTGAGGATTAAAAGCACGGTGTAGAGCAGGGTCTTCAGCACATGGCGTACCGGCCCCCTGGGGGGGCCCAGGTGGTAGGCCGTCCGCACGGAGCGCATCAGGGAGTTGGTGGCCCGCATGGGGAAGTAGACGGAGAACACCAGCCCGAAGACCATCAGCTGGAGGTTGGGATTCCGGCTGACGTAGGTGAGGTAGACCTCAATGAGGTCCACCACCCCCCGGGGCAGGATCTCCCCCAGGGCCAGCAGGATGCCCGCCACGTCCAGCCGCAGCAGGCCCAGCAGGGCGCTGATGAAAATCAAAAAGGGAAAGATCATGAAGAGCAGGTAGAACGCCAGCGCGGCGCTCTGGATGCCCACGCTGTGCCGCAGGTATCGCTGGACCATGAGATAGATCCCGCGGAAAAAGGGGCCCCGGGGCAGCTTCAGCTCCATGGAAAACACCGCCTTTTCTGAATTGGGGTGGGGGGAGGGGGCGCGCCTCACTCCCAGGTGCTCCAGACCTCCGGACAGTACCCCACCGTGGCCTCTTTCCCGTTGCGGACGATGGGGGCCTTGATCAGCTCCGGGTGCTCTAAGAGCTTCTCCTCCTGGGCGTCGGGGGTGATGTAGGCCATGAAGAGATCCTCGTATGCCCGGCAGCTTGTGTTTACCAGGGCGGAAAATCCAACTTTCTGCTTGACGGATTGGTACTCCCGGGGGGATAATCCCTTTGTGGGCAGGTCGATGTACTGGAACTTGATGCGGCGCTCCTTGAACCACCGCTCCGCCTTCTTGCTGTCAAAGGACTTGGACGAGCCGAAAATCTGAATGTTCATGGGGTAGTCTCCTCTATTTTAATACTGCCGGAGGTGTTTTTTATGACGGAATCTGTCAAAAAGCTCAAGGGTTGGGTGGACGACGCCCAGCGCATCGTGTTCTTCGGCGGGGCCGGGGTCTCCACGGAGTCCGGCATCCCGGACTTCCGCAGCACCGGGGGGCTGTACCACCAGGAGTGGGCCTATCCGCCTGAGGTGATTTTAAGCCATACTTTCTACAAAAGCAACCCCGAAGAGTTTTTCCGCTTCTACCGGGCCAAGATGCTCATTCCCGACGCAAAGCCCAACGCCGCCCATAAAAAGCTGGCGGAGTGGGAGGCTCAGGGAAAGCTCACCGCTATTGTCACCCAGAACATCGACGGCCTCCACCAGGCCGCCGGCAGCAGGGCCGTCTACGAGCTCCACGGCAGCGTCCACCGGAACTACTGCGAGAGGTGCCGGAAGTTCCACGACCTGGACTTCATCCTCCACAGCCAAGGGGTGCCCCGGTGCGCCTGCGGCGGCACGGTGAAGCCGGACGTGGTGCTCTACGAGGAGGGGCTGGACCAGGACGTCTTAAACGGCGCCGTCCGGGCCATCGCGTCGGCGGATCTGCTGATCATCGGCGGCACGTCGCTGAACGTCTACCCCGCCGCGGGGCTCATCAACTACTACCGGGGCGGGCGGCTGGCGCTCATCAACAAGTCCGCCGTGGCCCGGGACCTGGACGCGGGGCTGGTGATTACCGATCCCATCGGCGAGGTGCTGGACCAGCTGTGAGGATCTCCCCCGCCGGCGTCCTCCGGCGGGGGAAATTTTTTCGGAAAATGGGGAAATGGAGGTTGACAAGCGGGAAAGTTCTGGCTATAATAATCAAGCAGTCTTTTCCGGGGAGCAGATTTGCGGCTGTGCTGGAACTGGTAGACAGGCCAGCTTGAGGTGCTGGTGTCGTATCGACGTGTGGGTTCAAGTCCCGTCAGCCGCACCAACGTCTTTCCCAAAGGACGAAACACCATGCGCGAGTGGTGGAATTGGCAGACTCGCTAGATTCAGGTTCTAGTGTCCTTTACGGACGTGCGGGTTCAAGTCCCGCCTCGCGCACCAGAGGAGCCCCTGCCGGGGAGTGAAGTCCCCGGCAGGTTCCTTTCCCCCGTGAAAGGGGTTCAATTGCATACTGTACGCGCGAGTGGTGGAATTGGCAGACTCGCTAGATTCAGGTTCTAGTGTCCTTTACG
>CANAWG010000008.1 GCA_947365245.1 uncultured Oscillibacter sp.
GCGTCAGCCGGAAATGGAGCGGCGGAGTTTCTTCCGACGACAATGGGGGGTGCATCCCCAGCACGGGCGAAGCCCGTGCGTCGTCCCCGGCCCGAGGCCGGAAAGCTCCCGTCCCCCCGCAGGGGTGGCAGCCGCTCAATAATCCAGATTCACGGCGTACTGGGCGTTCTCCTCGATAAACGCCTTCCGGGGCTCCACTTTCTCGCCCATGAGGATGGTGAAGATCTCGTCGGCCCGCACGGCGTCGTCCAGGGTGATCCGGCGCAGGGTCCGCCGCTCCGGGTCCATGGTGGTCTCCCACAGCTCATGGGGGTTCATCTCGCCCAGACCCTTAAATCGGGAGATGTCCACCTTGGCGTTGGGATTGTCCCCCCGGAGCTCCGCGGAGATGGCGTCCCGCTCCTCCTCGGAAAAGGCCAGGCGGGTGGTCTTGCCCCTTGTCAGCTTAAAGAGGGGGGGCACGGCGGAGTAGACATACCCCTGCTCAATCAGGGGCCGCATGAAGCGGAAGAAGAACGTCAGCAGCAGCGTCCGGATGTGAGCGCCGTCCACGTCGGCGTCGGCCATGATGATGACCTTGTGATACCGGAGCTTCGCCGCGTCGAACTCCTCGCCGATGCCCGCCCCCAGGGCGGTAATCACCGGCTGGAGCTTGTCGTTTCCGTAGACCTTGTCCGCCCGGGCCTTTTCCACGTTCAGCATCTTTCCCCACAGAGGCAGGATGGCCTGGAACCGGGAATCCCGCCCCTGGGTGGCGGAGCCTCCCGCGGAGTCGCCCTCCACGATGTAGATCTCGGTGAGCTCGGGGTTGTTCTCATTGCAGTCCCGGAGCTTGTCGGGCATGGCGGCGCCCCCCAGGGCCGTCTTGCGGCGGATGGACTCCCGGGCTTTCTTGGCGGCCTCCCGGGCGCGGTTTGCCGTCAGGGCCTTGTCCAGAATCATCCGGCCCACCTGGGGGTTCTCCTCCAGGAAGGTGTCCAGCTTCTCGGAGACGATGTTGTTCACCAGGGTCCGGATCTCGCTGTTTCCCAGCTTGGCCTTGGTCTGGCCCTCGAACTGGGCCTCCGTCAGCTTCACGGAGATGACGCAGGTGAGGCCCTCCCGGCAGTCCTCGCCGGAGACCTTCTCATCGTCCTTGAGCATCTTGATCTTCCGGCCGTAGTTATTCAGCACGGTGGTCAGGGCCCGCTTGAAGCCCTCCTCGTGCATACCGCCCTCCGGGGTGCGGACGTCGTTGGCGAAGGAGACGATCATCTCGTTGTAGGCGTCGTTGTACTGGAGGGCCACCTCCGCGGAGGAGTCCTCCTTCTGCCCCGCCATGTAGATGACCTCCGAGTGGATGGGGGTCTTGTTCTGGTTCAGCCAGGCCACATACTCCCGGATGCCGCCCTCGTAGCACATCTCGTCTGAGATCTCCCGGCCCTCCCGCCTGTCAAACGTGGAGATTTTCAGCCCCGCGTTCAAAAAGGCCTGCTGCTGCATCCGGGTATGGATGGTGTCGTAATCGTAGGTGGTGACGTCGAACATCTCGCCGTCCGGCTTGAACGTAACGGTGGTGCCGGTGCGGTCGGTCTTGCCCACCACGGTCATCTTCTGGGTCACATTGCCCCGGGAGAACTTCATCTCGTAGATTTCGCCGTTTTTGTGGACCTGGACGGTGAGCCACTCCGAGAGGGCGTTGACAACGGACGCGCCCACGCCGTGGAGGCCGCCGGAGACCTTGTAGCCCCCGCCGCCGAACTTGCCGCCGGCGTGGAGCACGGTGTACACCACCTCCAGGGCGGGCAGTCCCGTCTGGGCCTGGATGTCCACGGGGATGCCCCGGCCGTTGTCGGTGACGGTGATGGTGTCCCCGGGGTTGATGGTGACGGTGATCTCGTCGCAGTAGCCCGCCAGCGCCTCGTCGATGGCGTTGTCCACGATCTCGTAGACCAGGTGATGCAGGCCCGACTCGCTGGTGGAGCCGATATACATGCCCGGCCGCTTCCGCACGGCCTCCAGGCCCTCCAGCACTTGGATCTCAGAGGCGTCGTACTCGTTGGAGGCGTCCACGGCGGTGGAGTTCAGAATCTCGTTTTCTGCCATATATTGATTTCTCCTTATCATCAGGTTCAAAGCGGAAAAAGGCAATCCGGAGACGGGATGGGAAGCCACCGGACTTCCTTTTTCCGCTCTTATTGTGGAATGTGGTGGTTGACGGGGAACAACATGGATCCCCCCTCCTACGGGGTGGGGCCCGGGAGACGCGGGAGGGAACAACGGGGTACGGGTGTCATACTTGAGGCAGACGGCGCATAGGATGTCCCATCAGAGGCCTTGTCCCGTCCTGCCATCGGCATGGAATCTCTCCCAGACCAGCCGGGCAAGAACTCCGACGCCGGTCCCCAGCAGAGCGCACAGCACCAGGGCACCCAGGACGCAGTAGAGAATGATCCCCTCATCCCGCAGGAGCTGGACCACGCCCCGGATATTTAGATGGTACAGCGCCGCCAGCACCGCCAGCGCCCCGCCGCACAGCAGGGGGAGTGCCCACCTCCACCGCCGGCGGCGGGAGAGGAAGAACTGCGCCGCCGCGCCGGCCGGCACCAGCCCCGCGCCCAGGGCCATCCAGAGCGAGCCCAAGTGGTACAGCGCGATATACCGCAGCATCAGCAGGCACACAAGCAAAAACGAATCGGATTCATAGACCATGGGTTCTCCTTTCCCCGCCTATCCCTCCAGAACCCCGCTCTCCGCCCGGGCCCGGAGGGTAGAGGTGTTCAGCTGGCTGAGGTAGACGATCTGGTCGTGGTAGGGGTGGTCGCACACCACAAAGGACTTGGGCAGGTCCCCGGAGACGTCCAGCACCACGCCCTCTTTTTCCGCGGCGGCCAGATAGTCCCGGGTCCTCTTGGAGGTGGAGCACTTGTCCAGATCGAAGATCCCGATGATCCGGCGGTAGGGGACGATCTCGTTTTGTCCAAGATGCAGGTACATGCCGGTCTCCTCTTCTTACCACAGATCGTCCCGCAGCCAGCCCAGCCACCGGCGGCGGATGACGCTCTTCTGGGCCCGCTCATTGTCCCAGTTCTCATAGATATTCTTTCTTCCGGCACGGTACAGCTTATAGTACCCCTCGCCGTCTCTCTCTTTTCCAAGAACGAGCGTATGGCCCTCGCCGTCCGTCCAATTGACGTACAGGGAGGGATTTTTCTCATAGAAAATCGCGCTCACCACGACAGTCGCCGCGCTCTCCGGGGAGAGATGCCGGTCCGCCGCCTCCATCAGCTCCGGATGATCCGCGGCCGACAGGTCCCCATTCTCACCGCCCTCCAGCAGGCTCTGAACAACGGCGCATTGGGAAAGATCCTCAACCATGGCCCGGTCCTCCTCCGTGATCTCCACCTCCGGCGCCCGCCGCAGAATGGCCTCCGTGTCCTTTGACACGACCGCCGCCTCCTTGCAGGGATACCGAAGCTCCATACAGAGCTCGACACCCAGCAGGACCAGGAGGAGGACGAGGATCGTTGTCTTGAGAAGCCTCTTTGAATCTTTCATATAATCTCTCCTCACAGCGGAGTTGAGGCCTATAAGGGCGTTTTACCGGAAGTGCCGTGCGCTTCTGTATCCCGTCGGTAGACGAAAAGAACACCCCGCCCGTGCCCGGCCATGCGCGAAGCGCGGGCAGAGGAGCAAAAGGCCCTGCGTCCGCCCAGCGTCAATTGCCATACTACCGATGAATAGAGCGCACCCCGGAGGGCACCCGAAAGCGCCTCTCTTTTCTCTTCCACCGTGCACGGCGCATTCTCTTTTCTCTGGCAAGACAGAGAAACGGGGCCCCCGCGCGGCCTGCCGCGTGGGGAGAGGAGGAAGGAACGGAGCTTGAGCGGAATTTTCGGCGTCAGCCGGAAATGGAGCGGCGGAGTTTCTTCCGACGATAATGGGGGGTGCATCCCCCGTCCCCCGCGGGACCCCCTACCCAATCTCCCCCCGGGAGACATGAAACACTTTCCCCCCCAGAAGCTGGGGAAGCCGGTCATCCTCACAGCAGGTGATAAACACCTGTCCCCCCGCGATGCGGTTGAGAACAAACTCCTGCCGCCTGGGATCCAGCTCGCTGAGCACATCGTCCAGCAGCAGCACCGGATATTCCCCGGCGGCGTTTTTATAGATCTCCCGCTCCGCCAGCTTCATGGCCAGGGCCGCCGTTCGGGTCTGCCCCTGGGAGGCGTACTGCTTGGCGTCTCTGCCGTCAATGCTCACCAGGAGATCGTCCTTGTGGGGTCCGGAGAGGCACAGCCGGGAAGCCCGCTCCGCCGCCTGGTGCTCGGCCATGTGGCGCCGCAGCTGCTCCGTGATCACGGCCGCATCCGCCGCCGGGTCCGTGACGGAGGAGACCGTCTTGTACTGAATCTCCAGCGCCTCTTTTCCGCCGGAGCACTCCCGATGGTGAATGGCGGCATACTCGCCCAGCCGCGCGGCAAACCGCGCCCGGTAATGGACCAGCACGGCGCCGAAGCGCACCAGCTGCTCGTTGAACTCCGGCAGCGCCGCCAGCAGATCCGGCCGCTCCTCCGCGTCCCGGAGGATGCGGGTCTTGTGGTCGTAGGCCCGGCCGTACTCCGCCAGGGCGGCGGCGTACCGGGGCCGCAGCTGGCACAGGGCGGTATCCATGAACTTTCTTCTGGCGGCGGCCCCCTCCCGGATCAAAAAGAGATCCTCCGGGCAGAAGAACACGGTCTGATAGACCTCGCTGAGGGCGGCGCTGCTCTTGGCCGGCACCTGGTTGACGGACATCCGCCGCCGCCGGTCCCGGAACAGCTCCACCCGCACCTGAAACTCCCGCTCCCGGGCGAAGACCCGGGCGGACATCCGGGCGGCGGGCGCTTCAAAGCCGATCATCTCCCGGTCCGTCCTGGCCCGGGGGGAGCGGCCGCAGGAGAGATAGACCAGGGCCTCCAGCAGATTGGTCTTCCCCTGGGCGTTCTCCCCGAAGATCACGTTGCACCGGGCGTCCAGGTCCACGGCCTGACGGCCGTAGTTCCGGAAATGCTCCAGCTCCAGGCGGTCAATCCGCATACCGCACCGTGTAGTGACCGCCGTCAAAGAGCACGTCGTCCCCGGGGCGGAGCTTCTTCCCCCGCTGGGTGCAGACCTCGCCGTTGACATAGACCTGTCCGTCCCGGATCAGCGCCTTGGCCTCGCCGCCGGTCTCCACCAGCCCCGCGAATTTCAGCAGGTCCTGGAGCTTGATAAACTCCGTCGTAATGGTGACGTTCTCCATGGCTCACTCCGCCGATTTCAGCCGCACCGGCAGCACCATGTACAAAAAGTTCTCCTTGTCGTCCGTAGGCACGATGATGGCGGGAGAGACGCCGGTATTCAGCTCGATCTTCACCGTGTCGGCGGGGGCGTAGCGCAGGGCCTCCATCAAATAGCGGTTGTTGAAGCCGATCTCCAGCCCCTGGCCGTCGCCGGAGAGGCGGCAGACGTCCTTGGCCTCGCCGTTGCCGGTTTTGGCGGAGAGAATCACCTTGTCGTGGTCGAAGATGCACCGGACGGGGCTTTTCAGCTTGTCGGAGATTACCACGGACACCCGGTCGATGCTCTCGATAAGAGATTTGGTCTCCGCCGTCACGGAGATGGGGTTGGACCGGGGGATGGCGTTCTTATAGTCCAGGAACTCTCCCTCCAGCCGCCGGCAGATCAGCTCCGTGTTCCCAATCTCAAAGAGAATGTGGCGCTTGCCCAGGGTGACGGAGGCGGCGTCCTCCGTGTCGCCGCATACGCTCTTGACCTCGTTGAGGGCGGCGCCGGGGGCCACAAAGGAAAACGCCCCGCCGGAGAGCTTCTCCAGCGGCTCCCGCCGGACGGCCAGCCGGAACCCGTCCACCGCCACCACGGTCAGCCCCGCCTCGCCGATCTCGAAGAGAGCGCCGGTGTGCACCGGCCGGCTCTCGTTGGTGGACACGGCAAAGGCGGTCTCCTCGATCATGGCCCGCAGCACTTTCTGCTGGATGATGAATCCGTACTCGTCCTCCACCTCCGGAAGCTCCGGGTAGTCGGCGGCGGAGAGGCCCAGAATGTCAAAGTCCGCGTCGCCGCAGCTCAGGTGGACCATCTGCCGCTCATCGGCGGCAAAGGTCACCGTGTCGTCTGGCAGACGGCGGATGATGTCGCCGAAGAGGCGGGCGTTCAGCACGATCTCTCCCTCCGCCTCCACGGCGGCGGAGACCCTGGTGCGGATGCCGGTGTTCATATTGTAGCCGGAGACCGTCAGCTCCTCTCCCGCGTGGAGGAGCAGTCCTTCCAGGGCGGGGATGGAGCTTTTCTGGGCCACGGCGCGGCTGGTGACGGCGATGGCGCTCTGCAAAAGCGCTTTCTCGCAGGAGAACTTCATCATGGCAGTCGGTTCCTTTCAGTCAAAATAGAGGACATTTCGTTTTTCAAAAGAAAAAGACAGAGATTTTAGAAGAAAAAGCAGACGTAGGGAAAACCAGTGTGGAAATCCCTCTGATTTGGCTGCGGGAGAGGGAATTCGGCCTCCACAGGGCCCGTCCTTCTTTTGAACAGGTTTCCCCATAATTTTACGGAAGGACGCTTTTTCCACAGAGACGTTTTCCTTTTCCACATTTTCTGTGGAAATTTTTCTCACCGCTTGGAGCTGATATTGGTCTTGATTTCCTTGATCCGCTCGGCGTAGGCCGGCTCCTGCTTCATCTTCTTCTCCACCTGCTGGATGGAGTAGAGGACGGTGGAGTGGTCCCGGTTGTCGAAGATCTTGCCGATATCCACCACGGAGATGTTGGTCATGGAGCGGATGAGGTACATGGCGATCTGCCGGGCCTGCACGGCCTCCCGCACCCGCTGCTGCCCCCGGATCAGGGACTGCTCCACGCCGTAGTACTTGCTGATGTACTCCAGAATGGCCTCCGGCGTGGGGATATACTCGCTGCTGCGCTTGAGAATATCCTGAATGGCCCGGGAGACGGTGTCCTCGTTGGTCTCGTCCCCCAGAAGGTCCTTGTAGGCCAGGAGCTTGTTGACGATGCCCTCCAGCTGGCGGACGTTGGCCGTGGCCTTTTCCGCGATGGTAAAGGCCACCTTGTCCGGCAGGTTCATCCCCAGGATGGCGGCCTTGTTCTTGACGATGGCCACCCGGGTCTCGAAGTCCGGCGGCGCCACGTCCACCAGCAGACCCCACTCAAACCGGGTCCGCAGACGGTCGTCCAGCAGCGTCATCTCAGAGGGGGGACGGTCGGAGGTCAGCACGATCTGCCGGCCGGACTCGTAGAGGGTGTTGAAGGTGTGGAAGAACTCGTTTTGCACCTGCTCCTTGCCGGCCACAAACTGCACGTCGTCCACCAGCAGCAGATCCGCGTTGCGGTACTTGGCCCGGAACTCGCTGCCCCGGCCCGCCCGGACCAGCTCGATGAACTCGTTGATGAAGTCGTCCCCCTTGATGTAGACGATCTTGGACTGGGGGTCGCTGCGCCGGATGACGTTGGCGATGGAGTTGAGGAGGTGGGTCTTGCCAAGGCCGGAGTCCCCGTAGATCAAAAGGGGGTTGTAATTCTGGGCCGGGTGCTCCGCCACCGCCATGGAGGCGGCGTAAGCCAGCTTGTTGGAAGGGCCCACCACAAAGGTCTCAAAGGTGAACTCCTCGGAGGTGAAGCGGTCCTCCCGCTTTTTGACCGCGGGCCCCTGAAACTCCGCGAAAGAGGCGTCGTCCAGAATGGTCACCTCGAAGTCCGTGGAGAAGATCTCCCGCAGGGCGGCCTTGATGTTTTTCAAAAACAGCGTCTCAATATAGCCCTTTTTAAAGTCATTGGAGCAGTGGAGATAAAACATGTTCCCCCGGATGTCCACGGCCTCCAGTTCATCGAACCAGGTGGCAATGGTGGTCTCCGAGAGGTCCTGTTTCAGCTGTACCAGAATGTTGGCCCATATATCGGCGACAGAATTCAAAAGGAAACACCTCTCTCTACTTTGAACTGCTGATTGCGGCTGCTGAAAAGTATGGTGAAAAATGGACAAAACAATCCAACTCATTATAGCAAAAAAAGCAAAAAGAGGCAATACATATTCTAATATAAAAGGACAAAAAATCTTGCCGGAAACAGCGCAAGATTTAGAATTTTTTTGAAAAAGAGGCGCTATATCTAGAAAATCTTGCGAAAAACAGAGAAAAGGGGAGAATTTCAGGGAAATTTGAAGTACATCTTGACACCTTTTGAAAAAGAATGTATACTATCCCATGCGCCTTTTCTGTAAGGTGCGCTGAAAAGTTTACTGCGCCGCGCTCAAGCAGGAGGGCGGTGTCGGGTAAGCGCCGCCCGCGGGCGGACGCAATTGAAACAGGAGGTGTCTCAAACATGGCTACCAAACGTACCTATCAGCCCAAGAAGCTCCACGGCCAGAAGGTCCACGGCTTCCGCAAGAGGATGGCTACCGCCAACGGCCGCAAGGTCCTGGCCCGCCGCCGCGCCAAGGGCCGCGCCCGGCTTTCCTACTGAGATTGAAGAATCTCACCGAGGCGGAGAGACACTTGAAAAACGTCTTCAGGGACGGCTGGAATTTTGCAGATTCCTCCGTCCCTACAAGAGTTTTCCCAGGTGATCTCCGTCGGAGAAACTGAACGCTTGAGGGAGTGGGGCGCGGTGAAGCGGGCCTGTACGCTGAAAGAGAATTATGAGTTCCGCCGGGTGTATCAGCGGGGATCCTCCGCGGTCAGCGGGGCCATGGTGGTCTACTGCCGGAAGAACAAGCTGGGCCGAAACCGCCTGGGGATCACCGCCTCCACGAAGATCGGAGGCGCGGTCACCCGGAACCGGGCCCGCCGCCGCCTGCGGGAGGTCTACCGCCTCCATCGGGACAAGCTCCAGACGGGCTGGGACATCATTTTGGTGGCCCGGGGGAGGACGGCGGCGTGCTCCTGGAAAGAGCTGAACGACGCGTTCCTCCGTGCCTGCCGGAAGCTGAACATTCTGGAGGGCGGCAGATGAAAAAGCTCCTGATTCTGGCCATCCGCTTTTATCAAAAGGCCGTCTCACCCTACCGCCCCCGCTGCTGCAACTACATCCCCACCTGCTCCCAGTACGCCCTGGAGGCCGTTGAGAAGTACGGCGCCGTCAAGGGCGGCTGGCTGGCGTTCAAAAGGATCCTGCGGTGCAACCCCTTTCACAAGGGGGGGTATGACCCGGTGCCCTGAGAGGGGAATCCCCCCGCGTCCCATGCAAATGGAAACAATCCCCATTTCTGGAGGAACTCTCTATGTTTTCAACCATCGGATACTATATCTGTATCCCCTTCGCGGCGCTGCTGCGCCTGTTTTACAACCTGACAAGCTCCTACGGTCTCTCCCTGATCTTCTTCACGCTGGTCATCAAGCTGGTGCTTCTGCCTTTCCAGATGAAGTCCAAGAAGAGCATGGTGCGTATGAACCGGATGTCCGGCAAGATGCAGGAGATTCAGAAGAAATACGCCAACAACCAGATGAAGATGCAGGAGGAGATGCAGAAGTTCTACGCCGAAGAGGGCATCAACCCCATGAGCGGGTGTGTTTGGAGCTTTATCCCCATGCCCATCATGATCGCCCTGTACTACATCATCCGGGAGCCGGTGGTGTTCTTTATGAACTTCGGCAGCCGCGGCGCCAACCTGGAGGTGCTGCAAAAGGCCAAGGACGTGGTCACCTCTCTGGGTCTGGGCTGGTCCACCCTGGCAAACGGCAACGACGGCGCATACGCCCAGATTGAAATTATCCAGCACATCTCCAACAACATTGATAACCCCCTCGTAAAGACCTTTTTGTCGGACAACCCCCACTGGGTCAACGTGGATTACCACTTCCTGGGGCTGGATCTGACCACGCTGCCCAGCAGCGCCTTTTCCGCGCTGAAGACCGGCCTCACCCCCGCCCTGATCGGCATCATTTTGATTCCCGTCCTCTCCGGCGCGCTGAGCTTTCTTTTGAGCAAGGTCTCCATGGCCGGCAGCCAGAACCAGGGCTCCGCCGCCGCCAGCGGCAAGACCATGATGCTGATGATGCCCCTGATGAGCGTGTACATCGCGTTCATCATGCCCGCGGCCCTGGGTGTGTACTGGATCGCCCAGAGCGCGTTCTCCATCATCCAGGAGTTCGTCCTGGGCCGGTTCTACATGAAGAAGATCCAGGCGGAGGAGGACGCCCGCTTTGAGGCCCGGGAGGCCGACCGCAAGCGCCGCCAGGAGGAGGCCAGAGTTCTCCAGGAGCAGCGGCAGAAGCAGGCGGCCCAGAAAAAGTCCCTGAAGGAAAAGCGGCAGGAGGCCCAGGAGGCCAAGAATAAGGCGAAAAAGCCCAGTACCACCGAGGCGGGCCGGGTGGGCGAGCGCCCCTATGCCCGCGGCCGCTCCTATAAGGCGGACCGCTACGATACGGAGGATTGAGAGCCCCTATGAGAGAGTATATTGATGTGACGGGCAAGACCGAGGAAGAGGCCGTGAACAGCGCCCTGGCGCAGCTGGGCCTGGACCGGGACGATGTGTCCGTTGAGATTTTAGAGCGCGCCAAGTCCGGCTTCTTAGGCATCGGCAGCAGCCCCGCCCGGGTCCGGATCTACCACGGCCCCGAGGAGGAGGAGCCGGCCCCCAAGGCGGAGGAGGCCCCCGCCCCCAAGGCAAAGCCGGAGGTTCAGGTGGAGAGCAGGCCGGAGGCACGGCAGCCCCAGCCCCGCCGGGACAGGCCCAAAAAGCAGGAGCGCCGGGAGGAAAGGCCCGCCGCCGCGGCGGAGGAGCCCCGCCCCGCCCCCGTGCCCCAGGATCTGGGGGAAGAGGTGGACGACGAGAAGGCCCAGGCCATCCGTCAGTTCCTCACGGGCCTTTTGGAGCACATGGAGGCCAAGGCGGACATCCGGGTCTACCAGCCGGAAAAGGGCCGCTACAAGGTGATTCTGGAGGGGGAGCGCATGGGCGCGCTGATCGGCCGCCGGGGGGAGACCCTGGACGCCATTCAGCAGCTGACCAGCTACTCCGTCAACCGCACCGGCGGCGGCCGGGTCCGGGTCCAGCTGGACGCGGAGGGCTACCGGGAGAAGCGGGAGCAGAGCCTCCAGCACCTGGCGAAGAAAGTGGCGGGAAAGGTGGTCAAGTACCGCCGCAGCGTCACCCTGGAGCCCATGAACGCCTACGAGCGCCACGTGATTCACACGGCTCTCCAGGACGTGCCCGGCGTCACCACCTACTCCACGGGCACCGAGCCCAACCGGCGGGTCATCGTTTCCTACGACCGCGCCGCCACCCGATAAAAAGACGAGACCTCCGCCCGGATGACGGGCGGGGGTCTTTTTAAAAACTTCCTGTTCTCCGGTGACAAACCGCTCCCTTTCGTCGTATGTTTAGTGAAAGCTTTCATATAAGGAGCATCGGTTCCATGGAAAAAACCTTATTCAACAGCGCAGCCCGGCAGTACCAGGATATGGTCTACCGCGTTGCCCTGCACGCTCTCGGCAGCCCTCAGGACGCCGAGGATGCCGTGCAGGAGGTATTTTTGCGGCTGTATACCGAGAAAAAGCCTTTCGCGGGGCCGGAGCACCTGCGCCGCTGGCTGATCCGGGTGACGGTGAACGTGTGCAGGGACGCGCTGAAGAGTCCCTGGCGCCGCCGCCGGGTCTTTTTGGATACATTGCCGGAGACCCCGGTCTTTGACCGGCCGGAGCAGGGGGCGCTGTACCGGGAGGTGATGGCCCTGCCGGAGAAGTACCGCACGGTGCTGTATCTCTTCTACTACGAGGAGCTGACGGTAAAGGAGATCGGCGAGGTCCTGGACCTGCGGACCACGGCGGTGACCACCCGGCTCCACCGGGCCCGGGCGAAGCTGAAAGAGCAGTTGACGGAGGTGTGGCAGGATGAGTAACCGTGAATTTTATCAGGATACCTTCTCCCAGGTCCACTCTTCCACGGACATCAGATGGGAGGACTTTGAGAACATGAAAAAGAGAAGAGCCCCCGGAAAGCGGGTTTTGACGCTGGCGGCGGCGGTGTGCCTGTTGGCGGCGCTGTCCATCGCCGCGGCGGCCACGGGCCTCTTCGGCCTGCGGGACATTCTGCTGCCGGAGAAGGGCAGCGTGTACGTCACGGATGAAAACGATGTGGTGGTTCCCGGCGAGTACGAATACAAGGACTTTGTCAGCCTCTCCGGCTGGCAGGACACCCCGGAGAGCCGGGCTCTGGCGGAGTGGCGGGCTTTCCTGGAGAGCTACGATCGGGACGGCGCCATCATCGGCGGGATTGGCAACAGCCCCACGGGCTTCGAGGACCGTTATGGTCTCTACCAGGTGTACACCCAGGAGATGGCCGACAGGCTGGAGGAGATCACCGCGAAATACGGCCTCCGGCTCCACAGCCGTCTGGAGGAGGTGCTGCCGGGGAGCTGGGAGACCGCCGTGGGGGACTTCTGCGGCGAAAACGCCGCGGCCTATTCCGGCTATATCTACGAAAACGGCACGTTCCGTTTTGACGGCGAGGCGGCCCTGGACGGCTACGGCTGCATCGAGTACCAGTTCAGCCGCTCCGTCCGGGGGACCTTTGACGACGTGGCGCTGAACATCGGCGACGCCTCGGACTTCCAGGAGTGGGGATACCAGACGGCGGACGGCACTCCCGTCACCCTGGGGCTGGGGGCGAGGAACCGCTCCCTCATCCTGGCGGACCTGGGGGACTGCTTTATCCTGGTGAACGTGCTGACCGGGGAGGAGGGAGACGACTCGTTCTCCTCCGGCCCCATCGGGCGGGAGGAGCTGGAGGCCCTGGCGGACAGCTTCCGCTTCTCGGCCCTGAGCCCGGCGCGGCAGCCGGACTTTGACGCCCTCATGGCGGAGAACGCCCGGTACATGGAGAAGCTCCAGGAGCAGCCTGTGGAGACCGCCCCGGAGGCCGCCGGCGACCCTCTGTATGAGAGCACCGGCATTCGGACCGAGGCGGCCCGGGACTTCGTTCTCCTGCTGGCGGAGCGCATCCAGGACGGGAAGAGGCAGGAGGTTGCGGAGCTGCTGGTCTATCCCGCCCAGGTGGAGGTGGCTGCCGGGACGTTCACCGTGAACTCCCCGGAGGAGTTCCTGCCCTACTACGACGAGATTATCGGTCAGAACCGTCTGGGCCTTGTCTCCGCCATGACCTGGGAGCCCGCACCCGGGGAGCCCCAGCTCTTCCGGGACGGCGGCGGCCTGGTGTCCGCGGCGGACGGGGCGGTGTGGTTCGGCCTGGTGGAGGAGAGCGTCCTGCGGATCTTCACCATCCAGACGGATCAGGCGGCGGTCCGCGCCAGCACGCCCCCTTTCGGCGGCGATGAGATCTATGACACTGCGGGCATCGAGACGGATGCGGCCAAGGCCTTCGTCTGGGACCTGGCGGAGCTGCTGGCGGACGGGGAACGGGAGAAGGTGGCGGACCTCTTCGTATACCCCTGCGCCGTCCGCACCGGCGATGGGGCTTTCACAGTGAACGGTCCGGAGGAGCTGCTGGCGTACTACGACGAGGCCGTCGGCGGCCACGCGGGGGACCTGATCCCAAAGCTGGACTACAGCACGCTCTTCACCAGGAACGGCCTGGTGGGCGTGGGGGACGGCGCGGCCTGGTTCGGTCTGGTGGAGGACGGGGAAATCCGTCTGTTCAGTCTCTGGTCCGCCCAGGGACTGGGGGTGGGCCCCGTAGTCAGCGAACCCACCCGCGGCTGAGAGATTGGAAGAGGCCCTCCGGGCCTCTTCCCTTTTTATCCCGGGTGTGCTAAACTGAAAAAAGATTTCTGCTTTGACAGGCAGATGGACTCTATTACCCGCCTCCAGCGGGGATGGGGGGATATTCCGCGCCACGGGCGCGGGACGGGGGTTTTTCCGCCCACGGGGCGGGACGAAAGTTTCCCGGCCACGGGCCGGGGACGACGCACGGGCTTCGCCCGTGCTGGGGAATGCACCCCCCATTGTCGTCGGAAGAAACTCCGCCGCTCCATTTCCGGCTGACGCCGAAAATTCCGCTCAAGCTCCGTTCCTTCCTCCTCTCCCCACGCGGCAGGCCGCGCGGGGGCCCCGTTTCTCTGTCTTGCCAGAGAAAAGAGAATGCGCCGTGCACGGTGGAAGAGAAAAGAGAACGCTTAGGGTGCCCTCCGGGGTTTTCTCCACTCATCGGTAGTGCTGGCGGTTGACGCTGCGTGGACGCAAGGCCCCTAGCGCCTACTCCCGCGCTTCGCGCATACCCGGGTGCGGGCGGGCGGCTCCCCTTTCTACTATCGGTAAACGAACTCTCTTCTTCATACAGGACCGGCCATGCGCGAAGCGCGGGCAGAGGAGCAAGTCCTTGCGTCCCCGCAGCGTCAACCGCCGCACCACCGATGAATGGAGGAGACTCCGGAGGGCACCCCAAGCGCCTCTCTTTTGTCTTTGGACCGTGCACGGCCCGTTTCTATTTTCTCTGGCAAGACAGAGAAAATAGAAATGGGGGGTGCATCCTCAGCACAGGCGAAGCCTGTGCGTTCGTCCCGCGCCCGAGGCGCGGAAATCTTTCGTCCCCGCCCCGTGGGCGGAAAACTCCGTCCCGCGCCTGAGGCGCGATCCCCCCCGTCCCGCCCGCAGGCGGAAAATCCCCACACCGGAGGTATATTATGCGACAATCTCTCCCGGCCGCCCTGGCGGCCCTATTGCTCCTGACCGCCTGCGCCGCCCCTCCGGCGGACCCGGCCCCGCCGGCCCCTCCTCCCGCGGAGGAGACTGCCCCGGCGCCGGTCCCGGAGCCCCCGCCCCCGCCCCCCACGGAAGAGGAGCTGGCGGCGGAGCGGGTGAAGAATCTGCTGGCCTCCATGACCCTGGAGGAGAAAGTGGGCCAGCTCTTCTTTGCCCGCTGCCCGGAGACGAATGCCCTGGAGGACATCACCGCCTATCACCTGGGGGGATACCTCCTCTTCGGCCGGGACTTCCAGGAGGCGGACGGCGCCTGGCTGACGGAGGCGGCCTTTACGGCGAAGCTCCAGTCCTGGCAGGACGCCGCCGCCATCCCGCTGCTCATCGGCACCGACGAGGAGGGGGGCACGGTGGCCCGGGCCAGCCGGAACCCCAACCTCTTTCCGGAGGGGAAATTTCACTCCCCCCAGTGGCTGGCGAAACACGCGGACGTGGACGGGGACGTCTTCGGCCACGACGCCTGGGAGAAGAGCCATGGCCTGCTGCGGCTGGGCATCAACGTGAATCTGGCCCCGGTGTGCGACGTGTCCACCACCCCCGGCAGCTTCATCTACGACCGCACCCTGGGCCTTCCCGCCGCCGTCCAGGCGGACTATGTGGAGAGCGTGGTCTCCGCCATGGCCCAAAGCGGCATCGGCAGCGTCCTCAAGCACTTCCCCGGCTACGGGGACAACGCGGACACCCATACCGGCATCGCCCGGGACGACCGCCCTATGGAGACCTTTTTGGAAAGCGACTTCCTGCCCTTCCGGGCGGGCCTGACGGCGGGCGGAGACACCACCGCCGTGCTGGTGAGCCACAACATCGTCTCCTGCATGGACCCGGAGCTGCCCGCGTCCCTCTCCCCGGCGGTGCATGAGATTCTCCGGCGGGAGCTGGACTTTGACGGTGTGGTCATGACCGACGACCTGGCCATGAAGGCGGTGGCGGACTACGCCGGAGACGGAGCCGTGGCCGTTATGGCCCTGGAGGCGGGGAACGACCTGCTGATCACGTCGGACTACCGCGCCCAGATTCCGCGGGTGCTGGAGGCCGTGGAAAACGGAGCGCTTCCGGAAGAGACGGTGGACGCCGCCTGCCGCCGGGTGCTGACATGGAAACAGGCCCTGGGGCTCATCCCCTGACGGCTGCCCAACAACAGGAGGAGGAATTTCCCATGGAGACGGAGAAGCTCTATTACCAGGACCCCTTTTTGAAGACGTTCACCGCCCGGGTCTTGACCTGCGAGGAGGCCGGGAACGGCTGGCGCGTCACGCTGGACCGCACCGCCTTTTACCCAGAGGGGGGCGGCCAGCCCGCCGACCACGGTCACTTAGGCGGCGTGGGCGTGACGGACGTCCACGAGAAAAACGGCGTGGTTTTCCACACCTGTGACGGCCCTGTGGAAATCGGGGCGGAGGTCACGGGGGAGATCGACTGGCCTCGCCGCTTTGACCATACACAGCAGCACTCCGGGGAGCACATCCTCTCCGGCATCCTTTGCCGGCAGTACCGCTGCGACAACGTGGGCTTCCACCTGGGGGCGGAGACGGTGACCATCGACTACAACGCCGAGATCTCCTGGGAGCAGGCCCTGGCGGCGGAGAGAGAGGCCAACGAGGTCATCTGGGCCGACCGAGTGGTGGAGATCAGCTATCCCTCGTCAGAGGAGCTTCGCACCCTGGACTACCGCAGCAAAAAGGAGCTCGCCGGGCAGGTGCGCATCGTCACCTTCCCCGCCGCGGACTGCTGCGCCTGCTGCGGCACCCATGTGGCGCGGGCGGGGCAGGTGGGCCTGGTGAAAATCCTCTCCTGCCAGAGGTTCCGGGAGGGGGTACGGCTGGAGATCCTCTGCGGAAAGCGGGCCCTGGACTACCTCTCGGAGGTCTATGACCAGACCCGGTCCATTGCCCAGCGCCTCAGCGTCAAGCCCCGGGACGCCGCCGCCGCGGTGGAGCGGCTGGAGGGGGAGCTCTCCGCCGCCAAAGAGGCCCAGGCCCGCCTGGAGGAGACGGCTTTCGCCGCCATGGCCAAAGAGCACGCCGGCAGGGGGGACGTGCTGCTGTTCCAGCCGCCCATGAAGCCGGACAGCGTCCGCCGGCTGGCGGACCACCTGGCCCGGAGCTGCGGCGGTCTCGCGGGGGTGTTCGCCGGGGAGGAGGCGCGGTACGCCTACGCCCTGGTGCGCTCGGACGGCGGGGACATTGCCCCCATGGTCAAGGAGTTGAACCGGGCCCTGAACGGCCGGGGCGGCGGCCGGAACGGCTTCGCCCAGGGCAGCGTCCAGGCCCGGCGGGAGGAGATTGAGGCGTTCCTCGCGGGACGGGAAATGAACGTTTAAGCCCGCCCTTTTCAAGGGGCGGGGGGGTCCAGGGCGGAGCCCTGGGAGATCGAAGGGAAAAGGACAGGCCGGGACACGCATTTCGCGCGTCCCGGCCTTGTTTTTACCGCAGCTCCTGATAGCGGAAATGGGTGCTGTAGTAATACTGGAGTCCCAGATACCGCTCCAGGGCCGCCTGGCCGTCGTCGTCCAGCTCCGCCGTCAGACGGCCGTTCCGGACGTACCGCCCCACGTCGGTGAGCACGGGGATCTCCCGCCAGATGTCCGCGGCGGCCTGGGTCCAGGCGTCGCCGGTCCAGCCCAGGCGGTCAAACACCAGGTTCATCAAAAAGCAGGCGGACACGTCCTCCCCCTCTCCGGTAAAATCGCTGCCCAGGGCCTCCTTGGCCGCGTCGTTGGCCCAGAGCAGGTATCGGGTGGCGTAGTAGTTGTAAAAGCCCTCGTCCGTGGAGAGGTCCAGATTGACCCCCAGCTCCTGATAGGCGGAGTTGGCGTAGCCCAGCCAGGGCTTGTGGTCGCCGAAGACCACCACCACCACCGGCCGCTCCTCCCGCCGGAATCGGTCCAGGAGCCATTGGAGCTGCTCGGCCGTGTCCATGACGGAGCCCAGGTAGTTGTCCACAATGTTGGCGGTCTCCGGGGAGTACCGCCCGTCGGTGAAGTGCTGTCCCCGCCACACGTCCTCCGTGCTGTAGGGCCCGTGGCCCTGGTAGGTGACGTTGAAGGAGAACCAGGGCCCGCCGCCGCCGTCCCGGTTGGCCTCGTAGAGCCGGAAGATCTCCGGGAAGAGCACTTCGTCCGGGGCCTCGCCGTGGGGGTACAGCTCCCGGAAGCGGTTTTCGATATAGTAGTAGTTCTCCAGGCCCAGATAGCCGTTGACGTTGCGGCGGTTGTAGAACCACTCGTAGCTGGGGTGGCACCCCTCCGCGGTGTACCCCTGGGTCCGGAGATACCAGGCGTAGGAGTTGGTGTCGGCGCGGTAGTTCCGCTGGTCGGCGAAGCCGGTGAGGAACGCCCGCTCCGTGTCCACGGTGCCCCCGGCGAAGATGTTGGTCACCAGGTTCCCGGTGAGGCTCTCCGCCTCCAGCTGGTGGTAGACGCCGTAGGCCCGGTGGAAGTCCACGCCCTCCACGCCCTCAAAGAGGGAGAAGTCGGCAAAGGCCTCCAGCTGGATGGCGATGAGATCCACTTTCTTCTCCTCCGGAATGTCCTCCGGCGTGTAGGCGTTCAGCAGCGCCACGGTCTCCGATTGGCTGTACCCCGCCGGCGGCTTCACGGCCCCGGCGGTGACGCTGTGGAGAAACGGGTACACAAACCCCTTGGAGAGGTACACCTGGGTGGAGGACCACCGCTCGATCTGGTCGAAGTTCTGGGTCCTGCTGCTGTAAATGGTGTCGTCGCCGCAGAGCTTTGCCATGGGAAAGCACAGGACGGCGCACGCCGCCGCCAGGGCGATCCGGGGCCTTTTGGGAAGCCTCCCCCGGGCCAGAAAGAACAAAAACGCCGTGCCGAAGAGGAGGCACAGGAGCCCGAAGACAACGCGCTTGTCCGGGGTGAGGTCGTAGTCCGCCATGGCGGTGATGGCGGCGGCGTCCCGCAGGTTTTTGAGGTCCTGGAACATCAGCGGGTCGTCCCGGAAGCGGAGCTTGTAGTAGTTCCCAAGGGACAATCCCCACACCGCCAGATCCGTCAGCAAAAAGGCCAGCCAGGACCGGCCCGCCAGGGCGTACACCAGAAACAGGGCCAGCACCACCGGCGTGATGTTCAAAAAAAGGATCAGGGGGTGCTGGAAGTAGGTCTTCATGATGGTGTCCGGGTAGTCCCCGTAGGCGAAGAACAGGGAGAGCCACCCCAGGCACAGCCCCGCCGCCAGCACCACCCCCAGATTCCAGGCCCAGAAGAGGGCCCGCCGCCGCCTGGACAGGCCCTCGGGTTTTTTTTGAAAGAGCCAGAAAGAACGCATCAGTAGGCCAGCTTCTCCGCGAGATATCCCCGGAGCTCCGCGATGGGGATCCGCACCTGATCCATGGTGTCACGGTCCCGGACAGTGACGCAGTCGTCCCCGGCCTTGTCGCCGTCGCCCACGGTGTCGAAGTCCACGGTGACGCAGTAGGGCGTGCCGATCTCGTCCTCCCGGCGGTAGCGCTTGCCGATGGAGCCGGTGTCGTCGTAGTCCACCATCCAGTCCTTGGAGAGCGCCTGCTGGATCTCCCGGGCCTTGTCGCCCAGCTTCTTGGAGAGGGGCAGCACCGCTGCCTTGAAGGGCGCCAGGGCCGGGTGGAAGTGCAGCACCGTGCGCACGTCGTTCTTCTCCGGGTCCACGATCTCCTCGTCGTAGGCCTCGCAGAGCACCGCCAGCACGGACCGCTCCACGCCCAGGGAGGGCTCGATGACGTAGGGAATATAGCGCTGATTTTTCTCCTGGTCGAAGTAGGTGAGATCCTTGCCGGAGGTGCTTTGGTGCTGGGTCAGATCGTAGTCGGTGCGGTCCGCCACGCCCCACAGCTCGCCCCAGCCGAAGGGGAAGAGGTACTCGAAGTCCGTGGTGGCCTTGGAGTAGAAGCACAGCTCCTCCGGGTCGTGGTCCCTGAGACGCAGGTTCTCGTCCCTGAGGCCGATGCCCAGGAGCCAGTCGTGGCAGAACTGCCGCCAGTAGTTGAACCACTCCAGGTCGGTGCCGGGCTCGCAGAAGAACTCCAGCTCCATCTGCTCAAACTCCCGGACCCGGAAGATGAAGTTGCCGGGGGTGATCTCGTTGCGGAAGGACTTGCCGATCTGGCCGATGCCGAAGGGGAGCTTGCGGCGGGTGGTGCGCTGGACGTTGACGAAGTTGGTGAAGATGCCCTGGGCGGTCTCGGGCCGCAGGTAGACGGTGTTCTTGGCGTCCTCGGTGACGCCCTGGAAAGTCTTGAACATCAGGTTGAACTGCCGGATGTCGGTGAAGTTGTGCTTGCCGCAGGTGGGGCAGGGGATGTTGTGCTCCTCCACGAAGGCCTTCATCTCCGGCTGGGAGAAGGCGTCGATGGGCTTTTCCAGCTGGAAGCCGCTTTCCTGGCACCAGTCCTCAATGAGCTTGTCGGCCCGAAACCGCTCGTGGCACTCCCGGCAGTCCATCAGGGGGTCGGAGAAGCCCGCCAGGTGGCCGGAGGCCACCCAGGTCTGGGGGTTCATGAGGATGGCGGCGTCCAGCCCCACGTTGTAGGGGTTCTCCTGGACGAACTTCTTCCACCAGGCCCGCTTGATGTTGTTTTTCAGCTCCACGCCCAGGGGGCCGTAGTCCCAGGTGTTGGCAAGACCCCCGTAGATCTCGCTGCCGGGGAAGATGAAGCCCCGTCCCTTGCACAGGGCCACCACTTTTTCCATGCTCTTTTGTCTGTTGTCCATGCTGCTGATCCTCCATATATAAAATAGTTTTTCCGCCGTTTGCGGAAAGATGCGGGGAAAGAAAAACGCCCTGAGCCGGTCGGCTCAGGGCGAACTTGCGTCCGTGGTTCCACCTGAATTTCCCCCGTTGGGGGACACTCTGCCCGGTAACGTCGGGGTGGACGGCGGGGCATTTCCGCCCCGCGGCTCCCGGGCGCCTTTCTCTCCGTCCCCCGGGAGGGCTCGCACCGAACCGCCCTCTCTCTTGGCCGGGGAAACGGGGGTACTCCTCCCGTTCATGGCCTGTTTTGCCACTGTATCACGTTTTTCCCGCGTTGTCAAGGGGCCTCGCCCGCCGGGGAGATTGCCCCGTGGGCGGGAAACTCCCGTTCCGCGCCCAAGGCGCGAAAAACTTCCGCCCCCTGCGGGGGAAGTTCTCTCACCGTCCCGCCCGGGCCGGCTCCCGGGCCAGCACCGCCGGCAGCGGGACCGCCAGCAGCGGCACGCACCCCCATATTCCGGCGATGCCCCACCGCCCCGTGCACCACCACCCCCAGGCCACGCCCAGATGGAAGCACACCAGCGTCCCGCCGTAGAACCGGAGCTTTCGCAGCTGCTCCGCCTCCCGGGTGCAGAGGTATTCCGTTACGCCCTCGGTGAACTGCCGCAGGTTATTGGTGGAGAAGATGGTGGCGCAGTTGTATCCGGCGGCCTGGGAAAAGGCCACCCACTGCACCGCCGTGGCAAAGAACATGGGGTACAGGGCCAGCACGGGGTCCGTCTCCGCCGGAATGAGGGCCAGCAGCACGCAGGCCGCCAGGTCCACGGCGACGGCGAGACGCTGCAGCCGCTCCCGCCGCCCCCGCCGCCGCAGCAGCACGGCAAAGACGATCCCCGCGATGTAGCACGCCGTGCCCCCCAGCCGGACCAGGGCGGAACCCCAGGTCCCGTCCAGTCCGGCCACCACCAGGTAGATGAGGTTGGAGGTCTCGGAGGACCCGAAGGTTCCGCCCCGGACCAGCAGCGCGTAGACCCCGAAGAAGCCGCCCGCCGCCGCCATGGCGTGGTGGCCCCAGGTCTCGTGATCGATTCTCACGCCTCCGGCTTCACCAGGGCGATGTGCAGCTCGTCCAGCTGCTTTTGCGTCACTTCGCCGGGGGCGCCCATCATGATGTCTGCGGCGTTTTTGTTCATGGGGAAGGGGATGATCTCCCGGATGGAGTCCTCTCCCGCCAGCAGCATCACCATGCGGTCAATGCCCGGGGCGATGCCCGCGTGGGGCGGCGCGCCGTAGGTGAAGGCGTTGTACATGGCGGGGAACTTGGATTTTACGTCCTCCTCGCCCAGGCGCACCATCTCAAAGGCCTTGATCATGATCTCCGGGTCGTGGTTCCGCACCGCGCCGGAGCTCAGCTCCACGCCGTTGCACACCAGGTCGTACTGGTCGGCGGTGATGGTGAGGGGATCGATCTCCCCCCGCTCGGCCTTCAAAAGGACCTCCAGTCCGCCGGAGGGCATGGAGAAGGGGTTGTGGCAGAACTCCAGCTCCCCGCTCTCCTCGCCGATCTCGTACATGGGGAAGTCCACGATCCAGCAGAAAGCATATTGCTGGCGATCTATATGGCCCGGCACTGCGGCGCCCAAGGTCTTCACCAGCACGCCGGCGGTCTTGAGGGCCAGCTCCCCGGCGGACAGGGCCACCAGGGTGTCGGGCGCAAGGCCCAGGGCGGAGATGACTTTTTCCTTGATGGGCTGGACGAACTTGGCGATGCCGCCCACGATCTCCCCGTTTTCATCCAGGCGGAACCAGTAGGGCTTGCCGCCGGAGACCACCTCCACGTCCGCCAGGGTCTTGTCGATAAACTTTCTCGTCTCATGGAACTCGCTGACCACCACGGCTTTCACCGCGCAGCCCTCAAAGGGCCCGAAGCCGCAGCCGCCCAGGAGCTTCGTCACGTCCTGGACGGTGAGGTCGATCCGCAGGTCCGGCTTGTCGGTGCCGTACTTCTCCATGGCCTCCCGGTAGGGGATGCGCTGAAAGGGAGCGGAACTGGCCCGGTCGTACTTGCCGTACTTGGCGAAGATGGGGGGCAGCACGTCCTCGATGACCTGGAACACGTCCTCCTGGGAGGCAAAGGCCATCTCCATGTCCAGCTGGTAGAACTCGCCGGGGGAGCGGTCGGCCCGGGCGTCTTCGTCCCGAAAGCAGGGGGCGATCTGGAAGTAGCGGTCGAAGCCGGAGGTCATCAGCAGCTGCTTGAACTGCTGGGGGGCCTGGGGCAGGGCGTAGAACTTGCCGGGGTGGTTCCGGGCGGGCACTAGGTAGTCCCGGGCTCCCTCCGGGGAGGAGGCGGTCAAAATCGGCGTGGTGATCTCCAAAAAGCCGTGGTCCGTCATGCCCTGGCGGATGGCGGAGACCACGTTGCACCGCAGAACGATGTTCTCCTTGACGGCGGGGTTCCGCAGATCCAGGTAACGGTATTTGAGACGGGCGTTCTCGTCGGCCTCCCGGCTGCGATTGATCTGGAAGGGAAGCTCGTTGTGCTGGCAGCGGCCCAGAACCTCCACTTTCTCCGGGACGATCTCGATCTCGCCGGTGGGCAGCTTGGAGTTTTTGCTGTCCCGCTCCCGGACGGCGCCCTCCACGGAGATGGTGGACTCCTTGTTGATGGACTTGAAGGTGTCCACCATTTCCTCGCTCTCGGCCACCACCTGAGTGGTGCCGTAGAAGTCCCGGACCACAATAAAGGCCAGGCCCGCGCTGACCACGCGGATGTTCTCCATCCACCCGGAGATCTTGACCTGCTTCCCGGCGTCGCTGAGACGCAGCTCGCCGCAGGTGTGGGTACGGTTCTGCATAATATCGATTCCTTTCTGTAATAAGAATTGTAATTTATACTAGATGTTCTGGAAATCTGGGTTTCCGGCCCGCGGGCCGAAACGGGGGGTCCGCCCACGGGGCGGGGACGGGAGTGTCGCGCCTCGGGCGCGGGACGAGAGATTTCCCGGCCTCGGGCCGGGGACGACGACACGCCGGAACGGCGTGTCTGGGGACGCACCCCCCATTCTCTTTTCTCTCTCTTGCGAGAGAAAAGAGAATGCGCCGTGCACGGTGGAAGAGAAAAGAGAACGCTTTCCCCTCCGGAGTGCGTCCCACTCATCGGAGCTGCACAGCAAACCTGATGCGTGGACGCAGGGACTTACTCCTCTGCCCGCGCTTCGCGCATGGCTGGTGCTGGGCGGGGAGAGGGGGTGTCCGCCGCTTGGACGTAGTCAACGGGTGTCTGTGCGGCCTACCAGGTAGTCGATGGTGACGCCAAAATGGTCTGCCAGCTTCCAGGTGTTTTCAATGCCCGGAAGGTTTAGTCCATATTCTAATTTTTGATAATACTGCTCCGCGACCTCAATGGCGGCCGCGACCTGCACCTGCGTTTCCTTTTTTTCTTTGCGCAGCTCCTTTAGCCGCCGATTGATCACAATATCCATAAATACCTCTTGACACAAACTATAGTTTGTGATACTGTGAATTTAACAAACTATGTGAGGTGTTTGGCGTGCCTGATTTCATGAAATGGTTCTACAACGTCTACATCCAGCCTCAGCTCTATGAGATCCACGAGGGAGAATACACCGATTACTTTCAAAATCTGATGGACGGTCTGCCGGACGGCCTCCTCCCGGACCTGCGAAAATGCGAGGAGTTCACGGCCATCCACGCCTTTCTCCTGGGCCTGCGCACAGGCCGCGGCTTACCGAGAGAATAGGAGAAAAATCTCACCTCAACAAAAACCAGCCATGCGCGAAGCGCGGACAGAGGAGCTAAGGACCTTGCGTCCACGCATCAGGTCTCCTCGGCAGCTCCGATGAATGGAGGGCACTCCGGAGGGCACCCTAAGCGTTCTCTTTTCTCTTCCACCGTGCACGGCGCATTCTCTTTTCTCTGGCAAGACAGAGAAAAAAGAATGGGGGGTGCATTCCCCAGACACGCCGGAACGGCGTGTCGTTCGTCCCCGGCCCGAGGCCGGAAACTTCGTCCCGCGCCCGAGGCGCGAAAATCCCCGTCCCCCCGCAGGGAAATCCCCCCGTCCCGCCCCGTGGGGCGGCTCTCTCGGCAGACCCCCCGCAGGGAACCTTATCCCAAAATCACCGTCCCGCCGGCGCGGGCATCCAGCCCCGCCTTGATGCGGTAAATCGTCGCCGCGGCGTCCAGCTTGGTTTGCTCCCCGGTGGCCATGTCCTTGCAGGCCACAACGCCCGCGCTGATCTCGTCCTCTCCCAGGAAAATGACGTATGGGATGCCCAGCTTGTCGGCGTAGGCGATCTTCTGCTTGAACTTCTTCTCCTCGCAGTGGAGCTGGGCCCGGATGCCGCAGCTTCGCAGCTGCGTGGCCAGGGCGATGGCGGCGGACAGGTCCTCGGTCATGGGCAGGATCAGCACATCCGCCGGGGCGGTGGGAAGCTCCGGGTTCAGCATTCCCTGCTCTCCCAGCACGTAGAACAGCCGGGTCAGGCCGATGGAGATGCCCGCGCCGGGAAGCTGGCGGTCGGTGTAGTACTCCGCCAGGTTGTCGTACCGCCCGCCGGAGCAGACGGAGCCGATCTCCGGGTGGTCCAGCAAGGTGGTCTCGTAGACGGTGCCGGTGTAGTAGTCCAGCCCCCGGGCGATGGTGAGGTCCACGGCGAAGTTCTCCGCCGGCACGCCGAAATCCCCCAGGTAGCGCACCACGGTGTTCAGCTCCTTCAGGCCCTGGTCAAAGACCTCGCTTTGCCCCCGGTACGCCTCCAGGGCGGAGAGGACCGCCTCGTTGGTGCCGGAGATGGCGATGAATTTCAGGATCTCATCCGCCTGGGCCTGGGACAGGGCGATGTCCTCGTCCATGAGGATGGCCTTGACCTTCTCCGGGCCGATCTTATCCAGCTTGTCCACCGTGCGCATGATGTCGCCGGACTTTTCCGTGAGCCCCAGGAGGGCATAGAAGCCGTTGAGGACTTTGCGGTTGTTCACCCGGATCTGGAACCGCTTCAGTCCCAGGGCGGAGAACGTCTGGTAGATGATGGCGGGGATCTCCGCCTCGTTGAGGATGGAGAGCCTGCCGTCGCCGATGATGTCGATGTCCGCCTGGTAGAACTCCCGGAAGCGGCCCCGCTGGGCCCGCTCACCCCGGTAGACCTTGCCGATCTGGTAGCGGCGGAAAGGGAACACCAGCTCGTTGTAGTGCAGGGCCACGTACTTGGCCAGGGGCACGGTGAGGTCGAAGCGGAGGGAGAGGTCCGCGTCGCCCTTCTGGAAGCGGTAGATCTGCTTTTCCGTCTCGCCGCCGCCCTTGGCCAGCAGCACCTCGCTGGACTCGATGACGGGGGTGTCCAGGGGGGTGAAGCCGTAGAGGGAGTAGGTGCGGCGCAGGATCTCCATGATGCGCTCCAGCTGCTGCTGGGGCCCGGGGAGGAGCTCCATGAAGCCGGAGAGGGTGCGGGGTGTCTGTTTTGCCATGTCGTCACGCTCCTTTTGCGTTAATGGTAACATAAAAGTTTTCGTCCACCGTGCCGGGGTCCCCGCCGGAGCCCAGCGCAGCGGGTCCGGTGGGGAGAGGAAGAAGAAACGGAGCGGTGGAGTTTCTTCTGACGAGGGTCCAGGGGGCGGCGCCCCCTGGCATGCTCCCGTCCCTTTCGCCGTCAGGCGGAAAAAGCGGGGCAGCAAAACAGCGGAGCCGCAAAGCGGCGAGCGCCTTTTGCGGGAGTTCTCCACTGCATTCAGTCTCGGCGCGGCGCACTCCGCGGGAGTCCTCCGCCGCACCCGACCCCGGCGCGGCACATTCCACGGAAAACTCCCCGCTGAATCCCGCCCGCCCGCGAAAAAAGGCGCTCTCGTCCCCAAGACAGTTTGGGACGAGAGCGCCTGTGCGCTTCGTGGTGCCACCCAAATTCAAGGCCGCACGGATCTCTCATTAAAACACCCGATCCGGATGATCGAAATATTCTAATGGAAGATTCGCGCTCCGCCTCCTTTGGCCTCCGGGGTAACGGGGAGGGAGCCGTGGGCGTTTCCGCCCCCGCTCCGCCGCTGTCCTTCCTCCGGGCCGAACGGGGCGCTTTCAGCGCTGCGCCCCTCTCTGGGGATCGGCTGCCGGGCTACTGCTGCGGCGTCTTCGCGGTGAATGTGTAGATTGTATCCGCTTTTTTGAAAAATGTCAAGCGATGGGCCGGGTGGAGGGATTGACGATGTACCGCCAGTCCAGATCGCCCCGGGCCAGACCCAGCACCAGCATCTCCGCCGTGGCGATGTTGCTGGCGAAGGGGATGTTGTTCTGGTCGCACAGGCGGGAGATATAGGAGATGTCTCCGGCCATGCTCTCGTTGCTGGGGTCGTTGAAAAACAGCACCAGGTCGAACTCGTTGTAGGCGATGCGGGCGCCGATCTGCTGGGCGCCGCCGTGGGCGTAGGTCAAAAAGCAGTGGACGTCCAGGCCGGTGGCATCGGCTACCATGTGTCCGGTGGTGTTGGTGGCGTAGATATGGTGGCGGGACAGGATACCGGCGTAGGCCGTACAGAATTGGACCATCAACTCCTTCTTGTTATCGTGGGACATCAGCGCAATGTTCATCTGTCTGGCTCCTTTCGTTTATTTGATCCGCGCCAGGGGAGCCTTTTCCCCCTGGATGCGTCTTGCAATATTCTGGTATGCGGCGGCGGCGCCCTGTCCGCCGGCGGGCAGCAGGGGAAGGCCCTGGTTGAGGTGCAGGGGGAGGGCGTCATCCTCCGGCACGACGCCCAGGAGGGGCAGGCCCGCCCGGTCGATGGCGTCGTCGATGGTGGCGTGGAGCTGGCGGAGCATCTTCCGGCGCACCCGGTTCACCACCAGGTGGAGGCTCCCCCCGGGGAAACGGTTCAGCTCCATCACAGTGTGCTGGGCGTCCCGCAGGGCCGTGGCGTCCGCCGTGGTGACCACGACGCACCGGTCCGCCCCGCAGACCGCCAGCTGGAAGCCGGTGCCCAGACCCGCCGGGGCGTCCAGAAGACAGTAGTCGAATTGGCCGCGGACCTCCTCCAGCAGTGTCCGCATCTCCCCCTCCGTCACCGCCGGAGAGCGGCTGCGGACGGGAGCCGTCAGCAGGAACAGGCCCGGCAGCTTGGGGTGCTCCACCGCGGCGTCGCTCAGACCGCAGCGGTGATAGGCCACGTCGGAGAAGTCCATCAGAGCCCGGTCGGAAAGACCCAGGGCCAGATCCAGATTCCGCAGGCCCACGTCGCAGTCCAGGCACAGCACCCGCCGGCCGGACAGAGCCAGCGCGGCTCCCACGCCGGAGACCAGCGAGGTCTTGCCGGTGCCGCCCTTTCCGGAGACGACGGCGATACATTGCCCGCTCATAGCCGACCCCCTTTCTCCGTGTTATCCATTATAACGGGTTTTTCTTGATTTTTGCAAATGACCTGGGATATTTTTTCGGGGTTTCCGAAATTTTTTCAATCACAATCACCCGGTGGCGGACATCCGTCCCGGGGATCCGATAGTCCCTTTTTTCCCTCAGGCGCCCCCCCAGGGCCGCGATGGCGCCGCCGGCGGCGGAGAGCTCCTCGTCGGAGTCCACGGACTTCATGGCGAGGAACGCGCCCCCGGGCCGCACATAGGGCAGGCACAGCTCGCTTAAGGTCCGCAGCTCCGCCACCGCCCGGGAGGTCACCACGTCGAACTGTTCCCGAAAGGCGTCGCCGCGGCTGTGCTCCTCCGCCCGGCCGTGGAGGGTGCGGATGCCGGCAAGGCCCAGGGCGCCGCAGGTCTCCTCCAGCCAGTCCAGGCGCTTGTTCAGGCTGTCCAGCAGCGTCACGTCCAGGGAGGGGACCAGAATCTTCAGCACCACGCCGGGGAATCCCGCCCCGGTGCCCACGTCCAGCAGCCGCTTTCCCTCCAGCGCGTAGACGCCCAGCAGGGCGGCGCAGTCCAGCACATGGAGCCGGGCCACCTGCTGCGGCTCCGTGATGGCGGTGAGGTTCATCACCTGATTTTTCTCCAGCAGCAGCCGGGCGTATTCCTCCAGCCGCGCCACGGCCCCCGCCGGGGGCTCCACCCCCAGGGCCGGCAGGCCCGCCTCCAGCAGCGGCGCGATCATCCCCGCTCCTTCAAAAGGTCCCGGATCTCCGTCAGGAGCTTTTCCTCAGCGGAGGGCTCCGGCGGGGCGGCGGGCGCGGCTGGCGCCTCCTCTTTCTTCCGGTGGAAGCTGTTGATGGCCCGCACCAGGCAGAACACCACAAAGGCCATCACCAGGAAGTTCAGCACCGCCTGGAGGAAGTTGCCGTAGGTGACGACGGCGCTGCCGACGGTAAGGGACAGATCCGCAAAGGAGATACTGCCGGTGAGGATGCCCAGCAGGGGCATGACGATGTCGTTGATGAGGGAGGTGGTGATGTTGGAGAACGCGCCGCCGACGATGACGCCCACGGCCATGTCCATCACGTTTCCCCGGGCGATGAACGTCTTGAACTCCGCGAGGAATGTGCTCTTCTTTTCGGAGGCCATAGCGATGATTCCTTTCGGTATAGAATATCTCCGGATATACAGACCGGATTGAACCTTTCCGTCACCAGTGTCCCTGCTCCGTGCGCATGTGGGTGCGCTTGACGCCGGTCTGGAGGTTGAAGAGGATCTTGTTCAGGGAGGTGATCTCCTCCTCTGTCAGCTGGGCGAAGAGGAAGCCGTACCGGAATTTCCCCGGCGCGTGCTCGACGCACCGCACGATCTGCCCCACGAAGTTCAGCGGGGTGTAGTCGTCCAGCTTCAGCCGGATGCGCAGCACCTCGTCCTCGTCGTGGACGTACTCCGACTGGACGCAGGCGCCGCTGGTGCTGATGTCCACCAACAGACATTCCTCCGGCGTTTTGCAGTGCTCGTCTTCCCAGCGGTACAGCGACACGGGGACGCTGAGGGGCAGCCGGAACGCCTCCCGGTTTTCCGCGTGGGTCTCCACCCGCACGTTTTTCAGCTTCAGAACCGTCCGGCTGGACGCCTCTACCACGGCCCGCATGCTGATGGGCACCATCTTTTTGTCGTAGCCGCTGGCGCACACGGCGGACTCCAGACTGCACACCTTGAAGCCCAGTCCGCCGGGAAGCCGCTCCAGCTTCAAAGAGGAGGGACCCAGGGCCGTGATCCGGCCCACCACCAGAGGCATTCCCTCCGGGTCCGTCACCTCGATACGCATTCCCTCGTACAGCTCTCCTGTGAGGGCGCTGCCGGGCTGGCCGGACTTTCCGTCCGAATGCTGGCTGGCCTCCAGATCGTAGTCGTCCTCAGTTTCTCTGGAGAAGAGAGATGAAAAAATGCTCATGGGGCACCGCCTTTTCCTTGGATTTGCCGCTTGGCAAGTGGTCCGCCCGGGGCGGAAAGGGAAGCTGGGGGTTAATTTCTAATTGTATCAATCAGCAACAAATATACGGATGGAAATTACCGGGCGCCCATTGGTGCTGTTCGCGGTACGAACGCGCCTATACCCGGGACGCCGGGTCCAGCACCCGTGCCAGCATCATGGCGGCCTGGGCGCGGGTCAGCTGACCGCCGCCGTGGAAGTGCCCGGCGGTATCCACGCCGGTGAGAATGCCCGCCCGGTAGAGCCGCAGGATCGCATCCGCGTCCTGGGTCTCGTCGGGGCTTACGTCGGGGACGCTGACGGTTTCATGGACGGCCGGCAGTTCCCCGGCGGTCCGGTCCACCAGCCATGCGAAGAGGGCCCGGCTGGCGTTATCTTTGGAGAAACGGACCGCCGGGTCATAGCCGCTGTCGTCGCCGTTGTTCCCGCCGCTGGCCCGGTAAAGAAGCTCCCCATCGAAGCTCATGACCCCCTCGCTGCCCAGGTAAAAGACGGCGGGGAACCACCAGGCGTCCTTGTACAGCTCCACATACTGCGCGTTGGGGATGGTGGTGAAGCGGCCTGCTTTCGGGTCCTCGAAGCGGTAGCCCGTTCCGACGTAGCCATGGCTCATGGTGCCGGGAATGCTCTCGTGGGATTCTTTCACGCCTTCGTATGAGCCCACCCGGTTATAGCCCTCATAGCCCACGCGCAATGTGCAGGCATCGGGCAGGGTGGGGGCGTCGGGGCCGTCGCTGATGCAGATGTAGGGACGTTCCGTCATGACGTTGTAGGCGGGCGTTTCCTCCACGGTGAAAGACGCAAATTCGTTTCCGTCTCCATCGTAGAACCGGAGGCAGGGCTGGCTCAGGTCCGGCAGGTCCGGGACGGTCCCGCCGCCGCCGTTCTGCAAGTCGTACAGCCGCGCCGCCAGCACCACCAGCTGGGCGATGCTCAGCGTTCCCTGGGGACTGAACGTGGTCTCCGAGGTGCCGTTCATCAGGCCCCGCTCATAGCAGAGCTTTATGGCCTCATAGGAGGCGCTTCCCTCCGCCACGTCGGAAAAGCCGGGGTAGGCCCGCCCTGTATCCGCTGCGGCGCAAGGGATTGAGAGGACAGACAGGAATACGGCCGTTAAAATCAGCCCGAGGATACGTTTCATCGCTGCAATCCTTTCTATCGGCTCCAAACAGGTCTGCCGATTTCTTGAGAAAAAGTGTTCAAAAACGCCAGATTGCGCCAAATATCCCGTGTTTTCCACATGGATTTGTACACAATAAAGAGAAATTACCTCTTCGGAACCAGCTTTTCCATTCCGCCCATATAGGGCCGTAGGACCTCCGGGATCAGCACGGTGCCGTCGGCCTGGAGGTTGTTCTCCAGGAAAGCAATGAGCATCCGGGGCGGGGCCACGCAGGTGTTGTTGAGGGTGTGGCACAGCTGGGTCTTTCCATTTTCGTCCTTGTAGCGGATGCGGAGCCGCCGGGCCTGGGCGTCGCCCAGGTTGGAGCAGGAGCAGACCTCGAAGTACTTCTGCTGCCGGGGGGACCAGGCCTCGATGTCGCAGCTCTTGACCTTCAGGTCCGCCAGGTCGCCGGAGCAGCACTCCAGCTGCCGCACGGGGATGTCCAGGGACCGGAAGAGCTCCACGGAGAACCGCCACAGCTTCTCATACCAGGCCTTGCTCTCCTCCGGCCTGCAGACCACGATCATCTCCTGCTTTTCAAACTGGTGGATGCGGTACACGCCCCGCTCCTCGATGCCGTGGGCGCCCTTCTCCTTGCGGAAGCAGGGGGAGTAGGAGGTAAGAGTCTGGGGCAGCTTCTCCGCGGGCACAATCTGGTCGATGAACCGGCCGATCATGGAGTGCTCGCTGGTGCCGATGAGATACAGGTCCTCCCCCTCGATCTTGTACATCATGCCGTCCATGTCCGTCTGGCTCATGACGCCCTCCACCACGTTGCCGTGGATCATGAAGGGGGGAATGCAGTAGGTGAAGCCCTTGCCGATCATGAAGTCCCGGCCGTAGGCCAGCACCGCCTCATGGAGCCGGGCGATGTCCCCCAGCAGGTAGTAGAACCCGTTGCCGGAGACCCGCCCCGCGGCGTCCAGGTCGACGCCGTCAAAGGACTCCATGATCTCCGTGTGGTAGGGGATGGGGAAGTCCGGCACCTTTGCCTCGCCGAAGCGCTCCACCTCCACGTTGTGGCTGTCGTCCGGGCCCAGGGGGACGGACTCGTCGATAATCTGGGGAATCACCAGGAGGCGCTGGTGGAGCTCCGCCTCCAGCTCCGTCTCCTGCTTTTCCAGCTCCGCCAGGCGCTGGGCGTCGGCCTTGACCTGGGCCTTGACCTTTTCCGCCTCCTGAAGCTTCGCGGGGTCCTTCTTGGCCTGGCCCATCAGCACGCCCACCTGCTTGGAAAGGGTGTTCCGGGCGGAGCGCAGCTGGTCCGCCTCGGCGATGGCGGCCCGGCGCCGGGCATCCAGGTCGATGGCCTCGTCCACCAGGGGGAGTTTCGCGTCCTGGAATTTCTTTCGGATGTTCTCTTTGACCAGTTCCGGGTTTTCCCGGATGAATTTCATGTCCAGCATGGTTGGTTCACCTCTATAGTATAATGAGAGATTCTAAAATTCAAACAGTGTTTCACGTGAAACATCTTTAAGTCTCCCCCAGCAGAGGCCGCAGAACCTCCGCCAGGGCGTCTCCGGTCTGCTTGGAGTCCTTCACCCAAAGGGTGAGGTTTCGGTTGGAGTGCGGGGAGAGATAGTCCCATTCGTCAATGAAAAACTGGATCCGGATCGAACGCGCCCCCCGCCTGCCCACGTAGAGCAGGATGTGCCAGTCCCCATCGTGGGTGATCCGTCCGGTAACGGTGTTCTGGGGTACAAACTGCAGGACAAGGTTCCACGGCGGGCGGCGGAACCGCAGGGCCTCGATTTCCGCCAGCACTGTCTCCCACTCCGGGTCCTCCGGGGTGAAGCCCCTGCTGCAAAGGCGGGGCTCCTGGCCCACACCACGGCTCAGGTCGTTGTCGTCAACGGTGATTCCCTCCGGGCTTCGCACCTCCGGCGCCAGGGTGTAGATGTCCACCGGCCGGGCGTACCAGAGGCCCCAGACGATCAGCAGGGCCAAAGCGGCGGCCGGAATCTTCCAATGCGCTTTCAGCCAGTTCATGGTCATTCCTCCATCAGCAGCAGCCGTTTCGCCAGAGCCTGGGCGGCGTCCTCGCCGCCGGACAGGGACATGGGGAGATTGCGCTGGGGGCTTGTGTGAAGCGAGGTATAGCAGGGGCGGCACGCGCCTATTTGCAGCATCATGGACCGGTCGGTTTGATCCCAGAGATAAAAGACGACGTGGGCCAGCTCGGGGGACACCGCTTCGGTTTTGACGGTTCCGGTTTGCCGGTACTCCCGGATGAGATTGCCCACCGGACGGCGAAAACGCAGACCCTCCAGTTCTCCCAGGACGGCCCGCCACTGGCCGCTGTCAGGCGTTACGCCGGTGTTCCAGACGATATCGCTGCCCTGACCGGGTTCGGCGTATTCGATTTTGACGTTGACGGCCTCCAGTTCGCCTATCCCCAGGCCGTAGACGTCCACCGGCCGGGCGTACCAGATTCCCCAGGCCAGCGCCGCGGCAATTACGAGAATCAGGCCCGCTCTCCAGTGCTTTTTCACGGCGTTCCAGCCTCCAGGGCCTCCTTGACGTTGTCATAGACAATGCGGGGCGCGTTGTAAAAGGAGGGGAAGACGACCCCTTCCAAGGAATCGTCAATGGTCAGCAGCGCGGGCTGGCCTTCGCGTTCCATGTGGTCGATGATCTGCCGGCAGCTGTCGTAGTCCTCCGACTGATAGGCGTGCTCCAGCAGATACAGGTTGGTCAGTGCGGCGAGCTTGTCGTTGGCGGCCGCAGATTCCTCCTGCGCGGCCGCCGCGGTCTCGGCGGCCTCCTGGGCCTGGTCCAGGGAGCTCTGTGCCTCCGCCAGCTCCTGCTGGAGCCGGATCACCTGCTCCTGGAGCCCCTGGACCTCCTGCATGGCGGAGACGGAGGTCTGGAGCTCTCCCAGGGCCTCGGTGTTGCTCCGCTGGTGGGTGAAGAGGGACCAGATCATCAGCAGAAACGCCACGGCGAACAGCACAAAGATATACACGATCACCGGCTTTCTGCCGCCGGACTGTTTCGGAGCGTCTTTCTCCTCCGGGGCGGAGGCGCTGTCTCTGCGTTTCAGGTTCATGCCTCCGGGCCTCTCTTCCTCACCTGGATCAGGGCCAGGGCCTCCAGCAGGTCGTTGAGGTCGTCCACCCCATAGTACTCCAGCTCAACGCGGCCTTTCTTTTTTCCGGTGACGATTTTCACGCCCCGGCCCAGCCGGGAGGCCAGATCCTTCTGGGCCTCGGCGGTGTAGTCCACGTCGGCGGGGGGGCGCTTGCCCCCGCCGGGGTCCGACTCTTCAGGGGGCTGCCTCCCCATTTTTTTGGCCAGCCGCTCCGTCTCCCGGACGGACAGGCCCTGGAGCACCACCATGAGGGCGGTGCTCTCCTGCAGGTCGGCGGGGAGGGGCAGCAGCGCCCGGGCGTGGCCGGCGGAGAGCTTGCCCTGCTCCACCAGCTCCCGGGCCCCGGGGGCCAGGCCCAGCAGCCGCAGGGCGTTGGCCACGGCGCTACGGGACTTGCCCACCCGCTGGGCGGCCTCCTCCTGGGTCATGTGGTAGTTCTCCATGAGGGACTGGAAGCCGGCGGCCTCCTCCATGGGGTTCAAATCCTCCCGCTGGAGGTTTTCGATCATGGCCAGCTCCGCGGCCTTGCGGTCGTCCGCCTCGATGACGATGGCGGGAACCTCCTGGAGGCCCGCGAGGCGCGCGGCCCGCCAGCGCCGCTCCCCGGCGATGATCTGATAGTAGCCGGAGGAGAGCTTCCGCACCGTCAGGGGCTGGATGATGCCGTGCTGGCGGATGGAGTCCGCCAGCTCCGCCAGGGCCGCCTCGTCAAAGAGCTTGCGGGGCTGGGAGGAGCAGGTCTCCACCTGGGAGATGGGCAGGGACAGACTGCCGGTGGTTTCGGTGTTCAGTACGTCGTCGCCCAGCAGGGCGCCGAGGCCCCGGCCGAGGCCGGTGGGCTTTTTGGATGCCATGGGATGCGCTCCTTTCTATAGGGCACATAAGGAACCCCTGACCGGATTTGCACGCGTCAAATCGCTCAGTGCTTCCTTACACGCCCGGGCGCGTCATGCGCCCTCTTTCTCCAGAAATTCCGCCGCCAGGGCCGCGTAGGCCTCCGCCCCCCGGGAGGTGCGGTCGTACGCGCTGATGGGCTTTCCGTGGCTGGGGGCCTCGGAGAGGCGGACGTTCCGAGGGATGACGGTGGCGTAGACCTTGCCGGGGAAGTAGTGCTTGACCTCCTCGGCCACCTGGAGGGAGAGATTGGTCCGCCCGTCGAACATGGTCAGCAGCACCCCCTCCAGCTCCAGCCCGGGGTTCAGGGAGCGGCGGACGATGCGCACGGTGTTCATCAGGTCGCTGAGACCCTCCAGGGCGAAGTACTCCCCCTGGACCGGCACCAGGATGGCGTCGGCGGCGCACAGGGCGTTGAGGGTCAGCAGCTCCAGAGAGGGCGGGCAGTCGATAAAGAGATAGTCGTAACGGGCGCTGACCTGCCGCAGGGCCTCCCGCAGCAAAAACTCCCGCCGCTCCATACCGATCAGCTCAATGCCGGCTCCGGCCAGGGCCTTGTTGGAGGGCAGCACGTCGCCGTATCGGGTATGTACCAGGGCGTCGGCGGCGGGAATCTCGCCGATCAGCACATCGTAGATCCCCTTGGAGACCGTTTTGTCCACCCCCATGCCGGAGGTGGAGTTGGCCTGGGGATCAAAGTCGCACAGCAGCACTTTCTTGCCGCTCTCGGTGAGGGCGGCCGCCAGATTGACGCAGGTGGTGGTCTTGCCCACCCCGCCCTTTTGATTGACAATCGCAATGATTTTCGCCACGGAGGCACCTACTTTCTGAAGCTCAGGCGCACTGCGCCTGTCTGTGCCCGCCGCGAAGAGAGGGGGCGGGGTTTATACGCCAAATATTATAGCAGGGGAGCCCAGTCCTTGCAAGACATAATCTGCAAAATATGGTGCAAATTTGCGGCGTCAAAAGAGAAGATGTTTCACGTGAAACAATCGGCGGCCCCGGGAGAAACTCCGGAGCCGCCGTGGAATACAGATTCTCAGTTTTCGGAGGCCGCCGCCAGCAAAAGACCGGTGAGAGGCGGCAGCGCCAGCTCCAGCGCACCCTCTGCCGGAGCGAACCGCCGGCCGGTAAGCAGGTCCTCCGCCGCACCGCCCTCCCAGGGGAGGGAGAGGGTCTGCTCCTCCAAGGAGGCGTTGACCACGGTGACCAGGGACTCCGCCTCCGTCTCCCGGGCAAAGGCCAGCAGGGGACCGGCGGCGTGGAGCCAGCGGAGGGCGCCGGTCCGCAGAGCCGGCCGGCTTCGCCGCAGGCGGCCCAGGGTCCCAAACCAGCCCTGCAGGTCCCGGTCCTCGCCGCCCCAGGGATAGGTCCCCCGGTTAAAGGGGTCCTCGAAGCCCTCCACCCCGGCCTCGTCGCCGTAGTAGACCGTGGGGGCCCCGGGGAACGTGAAGAGCACCAGGGCCGCCAGACGGAGCCGCCGGAGGCCCCGGTCCCGCTCGCCGGGAGAGAGGCGGTAAGCGGCCCGCTCCTCCCGGCTCTCCAGCAGCACGTCGGCCCCCAGCACCGTCAGCACCCGGGGGGTGTCGTGGGTGCCCAGGAAGTTCATGGCTGAGTAAAAGGCCGCGGGAGGATAGTTCTCCCGCAGGGTCTCCATGGCCTCCTGGAACTGCTCCGCCCGGCCCTGGCGGAGATATTCCAGCAGGGAGGTGCGGAAAGGGTAGTTCATGACGCCGTGGAGCTCCCGGCCCAAGAGATACCGCCGCCGCCGGGAGTAGGCCACCTTGGTGCTGGCGTCCTCCCAGACCTCTCCCAGGAGGAAGGCGTCCGGGAAGTCCCGGTCCATGACGGCGCGAATCTTCTCGATGAACCAGTCCGGCAGCTCGTCGGCCACGTCCAGCCGCCAGCCGCTGGCGCCCGCCCGCAGCCAGCGGCGGATGATGGAGTCTTCCCCCTCGATGATATAGTCAATATAGCTGGGGCTCTCCTCCCGCACGGCGGGCAGGGTGCGGATGCCCCACCAGGCGTCGTAGTCCGTGGGCCAGGGGTGGAAGGAGAACCAGTCCGCGTAGGGGCTGTCCAGGCTCTGGGCCGCGCCCACCGTGGGGTAGAAGCCGTCGGCGTTAAAATAGAGGCTCTGGGAGCCGGTGTGGTTGAACACGCCGTCCAGGATCACCCGGATGCCGTTTTCCCGGGCCTGGGCGCACAGGCAGCGGAAGTCCTCCTCCGATCCCAGCATGGGGTCGATTTTGGTGTAGTCCGCCGTGTTGTAGCGGTGGTTGGAGGCGGACTCGAAGATGGGACAGAGGTACAGCGTGGACACGCCCATGTCCGCAAGATACGGGAGCTTAGCGGAGATGCCCGCGAGAGACCCGCCGAAGAAGTCCCGGTTGCGGACCTCCCCGTCCGGGTCCGGCCGCCACTCCGGCGCGTCCGCCCAATTCTCGTGGACCCAGCGCTCTCCCACCATGCCCGTTGGATCCGGGAGGGCCAGGCGGCAGAAGCGGTCAGGAAAAATTTGGTAGGCAATGCCCTCGCCAAACCACTCCGGCGTGGGAGTTTCCCGGTAGACCGTCAGCTGCCAGGGCTGCACCCGGCCGTCGTCGCGGTAGCCGGTGGAGTCCAGGATGCAGCCGGTGCCGTCATCCCGCCAGAAGCGGAAGTGGTACCAGACCAGATCCGGCAGCGGGGGCGCGGACACCGGCCCGGAAAAGCAGACCCGGTCCCCCTCGGGGCCGTCACAGGAGAATTCGATGTGGGCCTCCGTGGCGGAGAACTCCCCCCGGAGAATGAGGGCGCAGTGGTCGAAGCCCTCGGAGGCCAGGGGGCGGCAGTGGAACGTCACGCTCCCGCCGCAGGGGACGGCGCCGAAAGGCGTCTTGTACGCACTGCTGCGGGGATTAAAGACAAGCGGTTCACTCATGGAAAAACTCCTCGATTCAAGAATGGAACAGGGCGCCGGGGGCCCCTGAAATTTTCAAAGTACGCGGGGAAGAGGCGGGACTTCAGGGGAGCAGCTGGTTCTCCCCGGTGATGACGGTCTCCGTCTCGTCGGGGGTGAAGTAGGCATTGATGACGTCCACGGCGGTGGAGGCCAGACGGGCGCCGGCGTCGCCCTGCTCGATGACCAGGGCCACGGCGATCTCCGGCTCGTCGTAGGGGGCGAAGCACACGAAGCAGCCGTTGTTGGTGATGTCGGCGCCCAGCTGGGTGGTGCCGGTCTTGGCGCCGGCCTCCACCACGCAGCTGCTGAAGTAGGGAGCCAGGGTGGTCTTGGTCAGGTTGTGCATCCCGGTTTTCACGGCGTTCAGGGTGCTGTCGCTGATATCGACGACGTTGGTGGGCTCCTGATTGCCCACCGCCACCACCTGGGAGTTGTCGTAGGTCTTGGCGGATTTCAGCAGGTGGGCGTCGTAGTGCTTGCCGCCGGAGACCAAGGTGGCCATGTAGTTGGCGATCTGCAGGGGAGTGAAGAGGTTGTCGGACTGGCCGATGGAGGCCTGGACGGTGTCGCCGCCGTACCAGATCTCGCCCCGGGCCTCCTTCTCCTCGGGACCCGCCACCAGACCGGCGTAGTCGCCGATCTCAATGCCGGTGGTCCTGCCGAAGCCGAAAGCGTCGGCGTACTCGCCGATCTTCTCGATCCCCAGGCGGTAGCCCATCTCGTAGAAGAACGTGTTGCAGGAGGCGGTGATGGCCTGGGTGACGTTGAGCCGGCCGTGGCCGCCGCGGTTCCAGCACCGCCACGTCCACTCCCTTGTTCCGGCGACGATGTCCGGGTAGACCCAGTAGCCCGGGTCCATGATCTTCTCGTTCAGCGTGACCACGCCCTCCTCCAGCGCCGCCACGGCGATCATGGGCTTGTAGGTGGAGCCCGGGGAGTACCGGCCGTTGACGGCCCGGTTTACCAGGGGGCGGGACTCGTCGGTGTTGATCTGGGCCCGGTAGTCGCCGTCCTGAATGTAGGCGGCCAGGTCGTACAGGGGATAGGAGGCCAGGGCCAGCACCTCGCCGGTGCCCACCTTCACCACCGCCAGGCCGGCGCCCCGGGTGGTGCTGCCGTCCTTTTCGTTCATGGCGGAGACGGTGGCGGCCAGGGCCTCCTCCGCCGCCTGCTGGAGCTTGAGGTCGATGGTGAGCTCCACGTTGTTCCCGGGCCGGGGGTCCTTGGTGTAGTACTCGCCGGTGATCTTGCCGTCGCTGTTGACGGAGACCACCCGGCGGCCGTCGGTGCCCCGGAGGTAGTCCTCAAAGGCGGACTCCGCGCCGGAGCGGCCGATGATGTCATCTCCGTTGTAGCCCTTGGCCCGCAGGGCCTCCATGTCGTCCTCCGGATAGATGGGGCCCACCATCCCCAAGATGTGGGCGGCGGCGGTGGTCTGGATCTCCCGGGCGTAGGAGCTGGTGACCTTGGCGCCGGAGTAGCCGCCGTCGTTGATGAGGGAGATGAACGTCATATCGATGTCCTCCGCCAGAATGTAGGGCACGGTGGTGCCGATGCGGCGGAGGTACAGCTCGTATTGGATGCCCAGGACCAGCCGGGCCTCCCCCAGGGAGAGGGAGGGGGAGAGGCCGAAATCCTCCCGCATCCACTCCAGCAGCGTCTGAGGGGTGATGCCCGCGGCGGTCAGCAGCTGGGCCGTCAGGTGCTTGGAGGAGAGCAGATCCAGCAGCTCCTCTCCCAGCTGCCGCCGGCGCTGGGCCTTCTGCTCCTCCGTCAGCTCCCCCTCGGGCGCCGGGAGCTCCGGCAGGGGGGGATCGTCCTCGTCCTGCGGGGCCACCGTCTCCGGGTGCTGGAGGAGATACTCGGTCAGGGCCTCCCGGGAGGAGTCCAGCGCCTTGAGATAGGAGAGGAAGCGGCGCTTGAGCACCGGGTCCCGCAGCTCGTCCAGGGTGTAGGTATAGGGCAGCCGGCGGGAGATGGGCAGATTTTCAATCCAGTCCACGCCCCGCTCCTGACAGAGCCCGATCAGGCGCAGAATCGCCTCGTTCTGGTCCTCGCCCTCTTTCAGGAGGCTGGGGTCGAAGGTCAGGTTGTAGGTGGAGCGGTTTCCAACCAGCAGCCGGCCGTTGCGGTCGGTGATGACGCCCCGGGAGGCCTCCACCGTCTCCGGCTGGGCGATGGAGCGGACAGACTGGGTGGCGTAGTCCTCGTGGTGGACCACCTGGACGCTGTAGAGGATGAACAGGTAGACCAGCAGGATGGCCACCAGCAGCGCCCCCAGAACGTAGAGGCGGAAATTGCGGGATTCTCTTTGATCCATGGGTACTCCTTACGGTCGTTGGTTCTGAAGCCCGCCATCGGCGGAATCGGACCCGGCAGGGGGGTTAGTCGTCGGAATGGGTGCGGCGGAAGACCGCCTGGAACAGCAGCGTCACGGGGATGATCCACGGCGCGGTGACGCAGAACTCCCGCAGGGCCAGAAAGGCCCCGGCCCCCCAGGCGGCCTTGCCCCGGCTCCAGAGGACGAAGCAGGCGAAGCCGTCCGTCAGGGCAAAGGCCATGGCGGCGGCGGCCAGGGAGCAGAGGAAGCCGGGGCGCAGGATGCTGTGGGACAGAAGAGAGGCCGCCAGCCCCGCCAGGGGAAACACCAGCGTGTAAAAGCAGGGGATGGGAGCCGGCAGCAGCAGGTCGCAGGCCACGCCCACCGCCAGGGCGAAGACGGTGCCGGCGGTGGGGCTCTCCCAGGTGGCGGGAATGGCCGCCAGCAGCGGGCAGACAAAGGGGATCACGCCCCAGAGATGAATCCGCTGGAGGACGGCGCCCTGGACGATCAGGCACGCCAGGGCGGCGGCGGAGTAGAGAAACCACTTGAAAATTGTCTCGTTCCGTGCCAGCACGGGCCCGTCCTCCTCTCGGCAATGGTCCCCCTCCGGCGGAGGGGCTTTTTCTATGTGACGATGTCAAAGGATTTGACAACGAAGACCTCCGACAAAGAGGCCAGGTCCGCGCTGGGGAGCAGGATGGCGTAGGAGGCGGCGCCGGAGTCGTCCACCAGCACCTCCTCCACCGTGCCGATCACCAGGCCCGAGGGATAGTACCCGCCCAGACCCGAGGTCTGCACCAGGTCGCCGGAGAGCAGCTGGCACCCGGCGGGCAGGAGCTCCAGCCGCAGCCGGCCCTGCTCCATCAAAGAGAAGTTGCCGGCGGCGATGGCCAGGTCCTTGGTGCGGAACACCTGGGCGCCCAGGGAGGTGTCCGTGTCCACCACGGTCAGCACGGTGCACCAGTTCACCCCTACCTCCCGCACCACGCCCACAAGGCATCCGGTGCCGTCGATTACCGCGTCGCCGCTCTCCACGCCGTGGCTGGTGCCCTTGTTCAGCGTCAGGGAGGAGGTCCAGTTGGTGACGGACCGCTCCGTGATTATGGCGCTCTCCAGCTCCAGATCCCGGCGCTGCTTGCGCAGCTCCAGGGCGTCCCGCAGGACCTCGTTTTCCTTGCTGTCGTCCGCCGCCTGGCGGAGGTCCGCCTCCAGCTGGGCAATGCGCTTGCGCAGGGCGGCGTTCTCCTCCAGCAGGGCCGTGGTGTCCCGGTAGTAGTTCTGCTTGTCGTTGAACCAGGCGGCCACGGCGGTGTAGGCCGCGCGGAACGGAGAGACCAGCGTGTTGGCCGCGTTCACCAGGGGGGCGGAGGTGGCGCTGAAATAGGACATCAGCGCCAGCGCCACAGAGATGACGGCAGCAGCGAACAGAATCCAAAGGCCGTTGTTTTTCAGGAAGTTCTTCAATGCCCAACTCCTTGCTTTTAACCCAATAGACGGACGCCGAAGCGCTCCAGCATCCGGCTCAGCCGCAGCAGCGGCAGGCCCATGACGTTAAAAAAGTCCCCGTCCAGCCGCTCCACCAGCAGCGCCCCTTTGCCCTGGATGCCGTAGGCCCCGGCCTTGTCCATGGGCTCGCCGGTCCGGATATAGGCCAGGAGCTCCTCCCGGGAGGCGGGGCGGAAGCAGACGTCCGAGGACTCCGCCTCCGTGAGGCCGCGGTCCCCCCGCCGGACGGTGACGCCGGTGCAGACGGTGTGGCGCCGCCCCTGAAGGGCGGTGAGCATCCGCAGGGCGTCCGATTCGTCCCGGGGCTTGCCCAGGCGCTGGCCGTCCAGAAAGACCATGGTGTCGGCGGTGATGACAATCTCCTCCGGCGTGCACAGGGCGGAGGCGGCCTCCGCTTTCTCCCGGGAGATGTAGGAGACCACCTCCGGCGGCGTCAGCCCCTCCGGAAAGGTCTCCTCCACCTCCGGCACCCGCACGTCGAAGTCCTCGAGGCCGACGCGGCGCAGCAGCTCCTGCCGCCGGGGGGAGGCGGAGGCCAGAACGATCTTTGCCATGGCGCGGCCCTCCTATTTCCCCGTGGAGCCGAAGCCGCCCCGGTCGGGACCCTCCAGACGCTCCACCCGGGTGAATTTCAGCGGCGGCTGGTTTTGCATGATGCGGAACTGGCAGATCCGGGCGTTGAGCTCCACTGTCACGTCCCGGGTGGCGTAGACCGGGAGAAACCACTGGTCGTTGTCCCCCCGGTAGGTGTAGTCCACGACGCCCATGGAGTTGGCCTGCAGCAGTCCGTAGTTTTTAAAGGTGGAGCTGCGGGGCACCACATGGGCCTCATACCCCTCCGGCAGGGCGATGGCCACCCCCAGGGGGATCAGGCGGAACTCCCCGGCTTTCAGCGTGACCTCCTCCGCGGCGTGGAGGTCGATCCAGTCGGACTTCCCCGCCACGTAGCACAGCTCGTCGATTTTGTCTGTGAAATATTTTACCTTCAGTTCTTCCATTGTAAACTCCAAATTCTAAACGAAACGTAGACTTCCAATTGAAATATACGAATCGTATTTATTTTCGGCAGGGAATCAAGGGCTTGCTATTCCACGCCCCGCTTGCAGAGGCCCCGGGTAAATTCGCCCTGGGGCGGCTCGCCGTCGAGATAGGCCCGATAGACCCGGACGCACTCCTGAGGGCTCTCCGTGGTGAAGCGCAATCGGGCGCAGCTCAGGCCCAGGCGGCGGTAGTCCGGCAGGTCCGCCAGCCACAGAGGGCGGTCGTTCTGGATCTCCGTCCGGCAGCCAAAGGCGGGCAGCAGGGGGAAGGCGGCGCCGGTGCGGTCCCGGAGGACGTTGGGCTGGCCGCAGCGGCAATGGCCGCTGTTTTTCACCAGGCAGTTCTCCGTAATCATCAGGGGCAGGCGGCCGTAGACAATGGCCTCGGCGGGCAGGGGCTTTTTCAGGTCCCGGATCTGGGCCAGGCGCAGCTCAAAAGAGACGCAGGCGGAGCGGAGGCCCTTTTGCCGCAGGTACTCCAGGGAGTAACTGTTGAATACATTCAGGCCAAAATCACCGTAAATATACAGGCCGGAATCGCGCAGGAGGGGGAGATGGCCGATGTTGCCCGCCAGGGCCCCGGTGACGCCCAGGGCTTTGGCGTGGGCCAGCCACGTTTGCAGCTGGGGCTCGTCCCGGTCCCGCCACACCCGGGGCAGCGCGGCGCACCACTCCGTCTCCCCCGCCGGCAGGGCGGGGAGAGCGGCCAGCGCCTCCAGGGGGACGTACACCCGGGCGGGGCGGAGGGCCAGCAGGTCCTCCGTCAGCTGGGCGGCGTCCGCCACGGAGACGGTAAACCGGGGTGTGTCCCCGGAGCAGTCGATGTCCGGCAGAGGCGGCGGGGGAAAGTGCTCCCGGCGCTCCGGCGGGCGGGTCCGCTCCTCCGTCAGGGCGTCCAGGGCATCCCGGCGCAGGGCGTTGACGGCGGCGGCGGAGAGGTACAGCCCCGGCTCCACCTGGGTGTCCCCGCCCATGACGCAGCGGTAGGGAGTGCCGCCGGTCTTCTCCAGCCGGGCGGCCAGATCCGACGCCGTCAGGGGGCGGTTCCCGGCGGGCTCCGGCACGGGGCCGGTGACGGTGACGCGATGGCCGGAACCATCGTCCAGCGTCAGCGAGCAGGGGACCCCGGTGCGCACCTGGGCGGTAAACGTCACGGGAATCCGGCGGTCCGGCAGGGGGAGGGGCTCCGACGATGGGGGCGCGGCGTCCTCCGGGCGGAAGCCGAACATGGCGGGACCCTTTTGGCCCAGCCAGTAGCTGTCGGTGAAGCCGGAGCGGGAGAAAGCCCGCTCCAGAATGTCCCGCTCCTCCGCCGTGGGGCCCCGGTTTTCCGCCAGCAGCCGGGCGTAGACGTTGGTGACGGCGGCCACGTACTCCGGCCGCTTCATCCGCCCCTCCAGCTTGACGCAGCTGACGCCCATCTCCGCCATCTCCCCCAGGGCGCCGGCCAGGCAGTTGTCCTTGAGGCTCAGGGGGCGGCCGGCGGACGCCGCCTCGTTGACCCCGTAGGGCAGGCGGCAGGGCTGGGCGCAGCGGCCCCGGTTGCCGGAGCGGCCGCCCAAAATGGCGCTCATGGCGCACTGGCCGGAGTAGCACATACAGAGGGCCCCGTGGCCGAAGACCTCGATCTCCGCGGGAGAGTTTGCGATGATGGCCGCGGTGTCCTCCGCCGAGCACTCCCGGGCGATGACGACCCGCTGGCAGCCGTCCGCGGCGGTCTCGCTGGCGCCGCCGGAGGTGAAAACACTCATCTGGGTGCTGGCGTGGAGAGGGAGGTCCGGCAGGGTGCGGCGCAGCAGGTCCAGAAGCCCCCAGTCCTGCACCAGCACGGCGTCCACCCCCAGGCGGGAGGCGGTTCTGGCGGATTCCAGGACGGCGGGGAGCTCCCGGTCCGTCAGGAGGATGTTCAGCGTGAGGAAGACCCGCACGCCCCGGACATGACAGTAGACCAGGGCCTCCGCGAACTCCTCGTCGGAGAAGTTCCGGGCGCCCCGGCGGGCATTGAACGCGCCCCAGCCCAGGTAAACGGCGTCCGCGCCGTTTTCCACGGCGGCGCGCAGGGCCTCCGGGGAGCCGGCGGGGGCCAGCAGCTCGATCTTTCGCATCAGCGGCTCTGGCGCTCCAGCTTCTGTTGGAGGCGGAAGACCTCCCGCTTCAGCTCGCTGGCCTCGGCCTGGGCCCGGGCGGCCTCGTCGGCGTAGCTCTTGATCTGGCCCCGCAGCTGCTCGGCGGACTCCTGGGCACGCATCAGCTCGTCGGCCACATTGACGGCGGTGAGCACGGCGGCGTTGACCCGGCCCACCCTGGCGCTGTCCAGGACCTCCTGCATCTTTCCGTCCACGTAGGCCCCCACTCGCTGCATATAGGAGGGGGACTCCTCCGCCACAAGGGTATACTCGTCGCCGCAGATATTCACTACCACCCGGTTTGCCATGAGACATTCCTCCTCTTTTGAAGCGCAATGTAAATCAACCCAATTTTACAGCGTACAGTATAGCACAGGACAGGCCGCTGTGCCAGAAAAAAAGGGGATTTTTCCAAAAAAATTCACAAAACTTAGAAAAGGGGGCCGCCCCCCGTCCCCGGCCCGCGGGAGAAAACCGACACCGGGTCTTGCCCTCCGGGCAGATTTCGTGTAAAATAGAAAGGCAAAAAACGATTCAGAGGAGGGACAGGCAGTGTCCAGCATACTGGTGCAAACCGGGGACGAGGGCGTCACCCTCACCGCCCAGGCGGCCGGGCGCCTCCTGGAGCGGGGGGACGGGGACGCGGCCCTTTTATACCTGGCCCTCCTGCGCCGCCGCGGGACGGTCCCGCCCCGGTCGCTGGCGGGGGAGCTGCGGTGGGACCGGCCCCGCATCGAGGCGGCGGAGGGAGTTTTGCGGGAGCTGGGCCTCCTGGCCCCGGCGCAGACGCCCCCCGAACCGGCGGAGGAGCGCCCCGCCTACCGGCAAGCGGACATCGCCGACTATCTGGAGGGCAGCGGGGAGTTCCGCCGCCTCACCGCCGAGGTGGAGCGCAAGCTGGGCAAGAAGCTCACCGCCCCGGACGTGGGCGTTCTGCTGGGGCTCAACGACTACCTGGGGCTCCCCGCCGATGTGATCTACCTGCTGGTGTGCCACTGTGTGGAGCGGGCGCAGCAGCGCGGCGGCGCCGGCCGCCGCCCCGGCATGAAGCAGATCGAGCGGGAGGGCTACGCCTGGGCCCGGATGGGCATCGACAGCCAGGCCGCGGCGGCGGAGTACCTGAAAAGCTGCGCCCGGCGGCGACAGCGCGTCCCCCAGTATATGCGCGTCCTGGGCCTGGGGGAGCGGATGCCGTCGGCCTCGGAGGAGAAGTACCTGGACGCCTGGCAGGAGATGGGCTTCCCCCCGGAGACGGTGGCCCTGGCCTACGACAAGACGGTGCTCAAGTGCCACGAGCTGAAGTGGCCCTACTTAAACGGAATTTTGAAGCGGTGGCACGAGGCGGGCCTCCACACCCCGGAGGAGGTGGAAGCCGGCGACGGCGGCCGCAGGTCCCAGGAGCGGCCCGCCGCCGGCGGCAAGAGCGCCTGGGAGTACGTGTGATACCGCAATACGGCCCCGGGGCCGGACGGAGGAGCGGAGAGATGGCATACGACGGAAAAATCATGCGCCGGGCCCTGCAGAGGTTCGAGGAGGACCGCCGGGCGCGGGAGGAGCGGGAGCGACGGCGGCGGGAGGAGATCTTCCAGAGATCTCCCCGGCTGCGGGAGATCGAACGGGAGCTCCGGTCCACCATGGGGAGGCTGGTGAGCGTCACGTTCCGCCGGGGGAGGGACCCCGGGGAGGAGGTGGCGCGGCTGCGGGTGGAAAATCTGCGCCTGCAGCAGGAGCGGCAGGCCCTGCTGGAGCAGCTGCACCTGCCGGAGGACTGCCTGGAGGAAAAGCCCGCCTGCCCCTTATGCGGCGGCACGGGCTACCGGGACGGCGGCGTCTGCCAGTGTCTGCGGGGGTACTACGCCCGGGAGCAGCAAAAGGAGCTGAGCCGGATGCTGGACCTGGGGAACCAGAGCTTCGACACCTTCTCCCTGGACTGGTACTCTGACCGGGTGGAGCCGGGGCAGAAGCGCTCCGCCCGGAGCCACATGGAGGAGCGGGTCTACAACAGCTGCGCGGAGTTCGCCCACCAGTTCGGCCGCCGGTTTGAAAACCTGCTGTTCTTTGGCGCGCCGGGGCTGGGGAAGACCCACCTCTCCGCCGCCATCGCCCGGGAGGTCAGCGCCGCCGGGTGGTCCGTGGTGTACGACACGGCGGGCCACGTGTTCCGGGTGTTTGAGGATCAGAAATTCGGCCGGGAGGAGGCCGGGGAGGACGTGGAGCGGGTGCTCCGGTGCGACCTGCTGATTTTGGACGATCTGGGCACGGAGCTGACCACCGCCTTTGTCCAGAGCGCCCTGTATGAGATCGTCAACACCCGGCTCATCGAGCGGCGGCCCACCATCCTCAGCACCAACCTGATGCCCAGCGACCTGGAGCGGCGGTACTCGCCCCAGGCGGCGTCGCGGATCCAGGGGGAGTACCAGCTGCTGCCCTTTGTGGGGGAGGATATCCGGAGACAGAAAAAGGAGCGGGGACAATAGGCCGCAGGTTTGGGGCAAGACGAGGCGAGGTCCGTTTTTCGGCGGCGCATAGAGGCCCGCTGCCCAAGCAAGCCAATATTTGCTCCTGTGGAGGGGGCTGTGCTTCGGCACAGCCTCCCCTTTCTGCCTGCGAAGCTCATGGCAAAGATCTCCTGCTTTCAGCCGCGCTCCGGGGCGGTTCGTCCACCGGGCCGATGCCGCGACAGCAGATGGGGCTCCTCTGCGGCGCCGTGCGGGGGCATTTCTCCGGGCGCCCAGCCTCCACCCGTTTGATAAAGATGTGCGGGCTTCCGGGGGCCAGCTCCGGTCTCCGATCAGAGGAAGAGGACGAAATTATATGGGGAGAGGGATGATTCCTATGATCTCCGTGATGCGTTTTCGCAATATCTTGCGATTTTGATATACTTGTGCTAAAATATCTGTAATTTTGCAGGGAGGTGCTGTTATGGCGGTCTCGTATAACAGGCTTTGGAAATTGCTGATTGACCGGAAAATGAGCAAGGCTGAGCTGCGGAGATTGACGGGCATCTCCCCGAACACGATGACAAAGCTTAACCGCAACGAAGAAGTAGCATTGACCGTGTTGAGCAAAATTTGTACTGCTTTAGGCGCGGATATTGGAGAGGTTGTGGAGATTCTCCCGCCCGACAGATCAACTGACAAGCAGGAGCGTGCGGATAATGGCTAATACAACCACATACAAGGGGATTTATGCCATGCATAAATATTGGGGCAAAAAACCCTTTAATGAGATTTCAAAATTTATAGAAAAGTACACCGCGGAGGGAGAGGTTGTGTTAGACAGTTTCTGCGGTTCAGGAGTGACCTTGATTGAAGCGCTGAAAGCGAACAGGCGGTGTGTCGGCGTTGATCTGAATCCGATTGCTGTAAAACTTGCCAGAATTTCAATGACCGCGGTTTCTCCCGAGGATATCAAGGCCGCCTTTCATCTGATTAAGAAAAAAATGCAGACGAGAATTAACAGCCTGTACGAAGTGGAGGAGGCCGGAGAGACGACCCTCGTCACGCATACTATTTGGAAAAACGATGTTCCGATAGAGGTGTGGTATTCCACCCCGAAGGGGAAGAAAATGATCCGGGAGGGCAGGGACACAGATGTTGAAATGTGCCGTCATCCAGGCCTCGCCCCCAAGTGGTACCCAACATCCGAAATGCTTGAAAACTCCAGAATCAATGTGGGAAAGGATCAAAGGGTATCGGACCTGTTTACGCCGAGAGCACTAGTGGGATTATCCTTGATTTTAGATGAAATTCAGAAAATAGAAGATCCAAAAATAAGGGATATCTTTGAACTGACCTTTACCGGAACACTTTCGCAGGCAAGTAATTTGGTCTTTGTAATACGGGACAGAAAAAAGAACCAGGGCCGGGAGGCGAAAGCGGAAGTAGGCAGCTGGGTTGTTGGGTACTGGGTGCCGGAGGAGCATTTTGAAATCAATGTGTGGAATTGCTTCGAAAACAGATTCAAAAGGATCCTGAGAGGAGAACAGGAAATTTATGATTTGTTCTCCGGTCAGCGGGAAAAAGAGCTCTCCGAAAAGGCTGTGCTGATTAACGGAACGGCCACCGAGCTGCCGCTGGAAGATGATTCGATTGACTATGTGTTTATAGATCCGCCTCACGCCAATCGGATACTGTACATGGAGCAAAGTCTTTTATGGAACGCGTGGCTGCGGCTTGATGAGGACATGGACTGGGAGAATGAGATTGTTGTTTCCAAGGCGAAACGGAGAACGGGTAAGGACGCGGCGAACTACAATTTCCTGTTAAGCCGTGCATTCTCTGAAATACAGCGGGTGCTGAAACCGGACCGCTATTTTTCCATGGCATTCAACTGCCTGGATGACGGCACCTGGATAGACATCCTGAATATATTTATTCGACACGGCTTTGAGCTGGAGGATATCGTTCCGCTGGAATATTCAGCGACCTCTGTCATTCAAGACAATCGAAAAAACGCCTTAAAAACTGATTTTGTCCTGACTTTCAAAAACACGGGACTTCAAGACCGGCGGCAGCTCATATTTGCCGATGATGAGATGCTGGAAAACAGAATTCGTGAGATATTGCGTCAGCACCCGGAATTTGAGGTATATAATATTATGAGCGCTCTGTTTGAGGCTACGATCCCCCGGGGATTTGTATATCGGGTATCTCATATTGTTAAAAAGTGCGCGGAAATAATGGGATGACGCAGAAGCGGGAATCGACAAATCCGTCGATTCCCGCTTTCTCACTCACAGTAGATTGTGGAAAGAGACTGCGCCGTATAATCGCCCGTCAGACTGGGATCCTTGTCGTAATGATATTTAACGGTGCGGACGCCTGCCTCTGTCAAATGATCGAGAAGATCCTGAATCTTTTGGCCGATTTCCGCGGTTTTGCCCTTTAGCTCGCGTCCGTCGACAAATTTGTTTGTATAGGCGAGAAAAACAAACAATCTGTTGTTATTGCAGAAAAGCCGCTCTCCCTGATATTTATAGTTCCACCATTCCAACCGATGCAAGGACTCCGGGGCGGCGGAGACATACTGCCCGTGACGCGCCTTCATCTCGGAGACAAAGCGTCTCGCGTCGACATTACCGGTGGAAATGAGTATCTCGCAAAGATCATTCTTTCCCAAACCGCCGAGATTGGGAAGACCGGCCGCTTTATGTGCGTGTTTGTATGCGCTGTAGTACGCCTTTATAACCTTAATCTCACTTTCATCGGAGTGGCCATTCACATAAAAATCATCGTGATGGGACTCATCAGGAAAGATTCCCTGTGACGCCAAGTCAAAGTAACTGTCGGAGATATGCGTGAATTTCAAATCAAACGGAAGGATCCGATCTCCAACCCTCAGGAAAAAATCAATGTCATGAATTTTTCTCAATGTGGGTATCACGGCGCTGTGGCGAAGAAAGAACAGCTCAATAATATCGTTGGAGGTCTGGTTATAGTAGGACCAAAGAGCGTACTGGCGAATTCGCGGCAGAATCGTGCCGTCCAGTTCAGAGAGCAAGGCGTCCATGGATTTCAGCGACTTATTGCGAACAAAGGCCTTTACGATGTCATCCACCTTGTCGTTGCGCACGCCGCAGCTTACGATGCGAAAATTTGCAAGCACGCCATCAAGACCGGCAAGCTCCGCCTCGCGCTGCTGAATCAACTCCGCCCGTTTACTCTCGATGTATGCGATGAGCTGCGCAATTGTCACGGAGGAACGGTATGCCTTTTCTGTAAGGACTCTCATATTTCCGTCGGGGACCTCTCCGGAGCAGCGGGAAATAATCTCTTTCAAATTGCTCCTGTCCAGGGAGCGAATCAAGAGGAATCGGGTGGCTACATCATTTTCGGCGTAATCACTGCAGAATTGACAAACATTTTTCGTTTTCGCATACTCGTTGTACAGAGAAATAAAATCCGACATATTAACCCCCTCAGATTTTCCAAATCATTCGCCTGAGGAAACGCCGCATCCGCTATCCTCCCAATATTACAGATTAAGACATCGCGGCGCTCCGTCCCCGCGGGCACCGGGGACGTCCGCCTGGCCCGGCGCGGCGATCCCCGCAGCCTGGCGGCGCCGCCTGCGCGTTTGCCGTATTTTGGGCGGCCTCAGCCGATTCCGTCCTCCGGCAGGACGATGATGGGCGGGTCCGTCCCCGGGTCCAGGATGGGGGGCTCCGGGTCCGTTCCGGGGTTCGCCTCCGCCGGGGGGAGGTCCACGATGATATCGCCGGGGCCGGGGTTCACCGCCGGGACGGAGGGCTCCGCCGCCGGTCCCCGGAGAATCACCCGGTTGCGGACCTTGTAGTCGCTGGTGGCCTCGTACTCGCTGGAGAGCAGCGTGCCGTCGGCGGCGTAGACGTTGCGGTAGGTCCGGCCCTTATAGCCGGTGTAGGGGGTGACCTTCACGACCTCCTCCCCGGGGGCCAGGGTGGGGTCGTCCTCGTAGACCACCTCGAAAGGCGTGGAGGAGAGCGGCTCGTAGGTCATCTTCACGTAGGTGCCGTCCAGGTTGGTGCCCAGGATGCGCACCGTGAGATAGCCCTTTTCGTAGACGGTCTCGATCTTGATGGGGTAGTCGGTGTTGTTGGTGAACTTGTAGTCCGGCCCGCCCCAGGAGACGGTGGCGTCCAGCCCCTTGCCGATATAGGAGGGGACGTACCGGTGGGCGTACCGCTCTGTGATCTCCAGGTTGGCCCGGAGGCAGGCTAAGTACAGCGTGGAGGAGGGCTGGCACACGCCGCCGCCGATCTCGTCCACCGTCTCGCCCCGGATGTAGGCCGGAGCGGGCTTGTAGCCCTTGGCCGCCGTCCGCTGGCCCACGGTCTCGTTGTAGGAGAACACGTCGCCGCTGTTGAGCACCGTGCCGTTGAAAGCGGCGGAGGCCAGCTTTACGTTGGAGATCCGTGCCGCCGTGCCGCCCACGTGGGTCTTAGCCTCGCCCAGCACGTCCCGGAACAGCACCGCCTCCAGGTCCTCCGCCGTGACGGCGGGGAACTGAATGTCCGCGTTAATCCGCACGGTGGAGCCGGGCTCCCCCGCGTCCATGGCCGCCTGGGCGGCGGGTACGTCAAAATCCGCCCCGATCTGCTCGGGGGTGATGGTGTCCGTCTCGACGTCGTAGCCGGCGTTTTTCACCTCGCCGCTGACCTCGTTGAGGATGTCCTGGGCGGTGAGGACCGAGGCGGGGGAGAGAATCTCCCGGGGAAGGCCGATGGTGAGGGTCGTATTCCAGGCCCGGTTCAGCAGCGCCTGCTCCAGGGCGGCGGCGTCCACAGACTGGCCGTCCCTGGGGAGGCGCACCAGGAGGGCGTCCTCCTCCACCGAGTAGTCCGTGTCCAGGGCGGGCCAGGACAGCTCCCCGGCCACCCGCTGGGCGGTCTCAGCCGTCTTCTCCGGGTCCAGGGTGATGGCCTCCGGCTTGCTGAAAATATGGCCCTCCCCCCGGGAGAGATAGCGGACGGCGGCGGTGAGGAAAGAGCGGGACCGCTCCGCCTGGACGGCGAAGTCCACCAGGGCGGGCACGTCCACCTCCGCCCCCAGGTCGCTGAGGGGGATTCGGGCGCCCTGGCCGGTGCCGGCGCTGGTGGTGAAGCCCTCCGGCGCGTCGGCTGGGGTGGTGTCGTCACAGATCCTCAGATCGATGGCCAGGTCCGCCGCCGCGGCCTCCACCTTTTGGATGGCCTCCTCCCGGGTGAGGCCGCCGATGTCCTGATTCAGCACGAAAGTATTTTTCCACACAGTGTCACTGTTCTGGGCGTAGGCGCACAGGCCCAGATAGGCCCCGCCGGCGATGACCGCCGTCAGCCCCAGGGCCAGCAGCACGGGGCCGCCGATGCCGCCGCCTTTTTTTAAACGGGCCCCGCCGGGGCGCGTCTCCACGGCTTCGTTGATTCTCTCCATGAAGCCCCTCCTGTCGCTTGTTCCTTTTGGAGAAGGGCCGCACACAGCCGGCCCCGCTCCACCATGCTATATTCTAACACATCCCCGGAGAAAAAAGATTACAATCCAGTAACAATAAAAGGAACGTGAGGAAGAGCACGGAAGAGATTGTTTGAAAACGCGGCGGATTCCGCGGGGGCGGCGGGGGAGGGGAGCGGTTCAGCGGCGGCGCTTGGGAATGCGGATGGTGAGGAGGATGTCGTCCTCCGTCTCCTCCCGGCCGCAGGCGGCGTCCACCCCGGCGTCCCGGATGATCCGGAGCCCCCGGTCCACACTGTTCAAAAAGAGCCGCACGTCCTTGATGATGTACGTCCGCCGGCCCGCGGGGGGCGTGGACTGGAGGGCCGTGAGGCGCCGGTCCACGTACTGCTCCGCCTGGGCCACGGTGAGCTGCTTTTCCGCGATATGCCGGGCGGCCAGCAGCCGCTCGCTCTCGTCCTCCAGCCGCAAAAGGGTGCGGGCGTGGCGCTCCGTAAGGCCGCCGGAGACGAGGATCTCCCGGCAGGCGGGGGAGAGACGCAAAAGGCGCAGCTTGTTGGCCACCGCCGAGGGGGACCGGCCCAGCAGGGCGGCGGTCTGCTCCTGGGTGGCGCCGGATTCCTGGATATAGGCGGCGATGGCGGCGGCCTCCTCGAAGTAGTGCAGGTCCTGACGCTGGAGGTTCTCCACCAGGGCCAGCAGGGCGGACTGGCGGCTGTCCACCTCCGCCTCGATGCAGGGCACCGTCTCCAGCCCCGCCAGGCGTGCGGCCCGGAGCCGCCGCTCCCCGGCCACCAGCTCCCAGCCGTCCCCCCGCCGCCGCACGGTGAGGGGCTGGAGAATCCCATGGCGCCGGATGGAGGCCGCCAGCTCCCGCAGTGCCGCCTCGTCGAAGAGCCGCCGGGGCTGGGCCGGGTTGGGGCGGATGTCCGCCGCCGGCAGGCGCAGGATGCGCCGCTCCTCCGCGTGGTCCATCAAAACCGCCTCCTTTGTGTAATTTAGGTTTCCTATATTCTACATATTGTGGAGAGAGAAGTTGGGGGGAAAGCGTCGAAGCGCAGAAAAAAACCGCCCGCGAGGGCGGTTTGGAGCAATTTCCCCAATGCCGGGGAACGTCCGGCGGTCCGGGAACCGCATGGCTGCGTTGTACCCGCGAGGGTATGGCGCGAAGCCGCCAAGGGACGGCTCAGCGGCAGAGATAGGCGTACCAGCCCTTGCACTCACGGGCCTCCAGAATCGTCAGGCCCGCCGCCCCCAGGGCCTCCGCCACCTCCTCCTGCCGGCCCTCGATGATGCCGGAGCAGAGGAACGTTCCGCCCTCTTTCAAAAAGCCCCGCACCAGCGGCGCAAGGCCGATGATCACGTCCGCCACGATGTTGGCCAGCACCACGTCGTAGCCGCCGCCCAGGGAGGCGCGGAACGTCTCGTCCGTCAGCACGTTGCCGATGCGCACGTCGCAGGTCTCTTTGCCGATGCCGTTGAGAGCGGCGTTCTCCCATGCCACGTCCAGGCACATCCGGTCGATGTCCACCGCCCGGGCGGAGGCGGCCCCCAGCCTCAGCGCGGCGATGGACAGGATGCCGCTGCCGCAGCCCAGGTCCAGCACCCGCTCCCCGCCGTAGATCGTTTTCTCCAGGGCCTCCAGGCACAGGCGGGTGGTGGCGTGGTCCCCGGTGCCGAAGGTGAGGCCCGGGTCCAGGTACAGGGGGATCCGCCCGGCGGTTTCCACGCTCTCCCACTTGGGCACCACCAGCAGACGCTCCCCGATCTCCATGGGCTTGTAGTACTGCTTCCAGTTGTTCTCCCAGTCCTCGTCCGCCAGGTTCTCCAGGGACATCATCAAAGAGCCCCAGTCCTGTCCCTGGGCGCGCAGGCCCTCCAGGGCGAGGCGGACCTCCCCCAGCTTGGCGAAGCCCGCCTCGTCGGAGGGGAGGTAGAAGGTGACGCGGGAGAGGCCCGCCATGCGGCGCTCCAGGTCCTCATCCACATAATCCCAGTACTGGCGGTTGTCCTCCAGAAATTCCCGGAACTCCGTCTCGTCGTCGATGACCACGCCGTCCACGTCCAGGGCGGACAGCATGGCCTCCACCGGGTCCAAGCCGGCGTGGTTGGTGTCGATGTGTACTTCCAGCCAGTTCATAGAGAACCTCTTTTCTGATAGAATAGGGGGAGAGGGCCGCGCCGCCGGCCCGTGGCCGGTCTCCGCGCGGAGTGCACCCATCCGCCGCTTTTACGCTTTCAGCGGGGAGTTCCCACGAAAAACAACGCCATGGTGCCGGGGCCGGAGTGGCTGCCGATCACCGGGCCCACGTAGTTGATGCGGATGTCCCGGGTGCCGAAGCGGCGGCGGACCTCCTCCGCCACAAACTCCGCGTCCTGGAGACAGTCGCCGTGGGAGATGAAGACCGTCTGATTTTCCGGCTCTATGGCGGTCTTTGCCATCTCGTCCACCAGGGCCAGCAGGGACGCCCTCCGGCCCCGGGCCTTGCTGACGGGGACCAGGTGCCCGCCGTCGTCCACGTGCATCACCGGCTTGATGGAGAGCATGGTGCCGAACAGCGCCGTGGCGGCGCTGATCCGCCCGCCCCGCTTCAGGTGGTTCAGATCGTCCACCGTGAACCAATGGCAGATCTTCCCCTTGGTCTCCTCGGCAAAGGCGTGGACCTCCTCCAGCGTGCGGCCCTTTTTTCGCTCCTGGGCGCACAGCCAAACCAAAAGACCCTGGCCAAGAGACGCGCAGAGGCTGTCCACCACGCAGATTTTGGCCTCCGGGAACTCCTGCCGCAGGTCCTCCGCGGCGATGGAGGCGGACTGGTAGGTGGTGGAGAGGGCGGAGGAGAAGTTAATGCACAGAATGTCCCGGCCGGAGGAGAGGATCCTCCGCATCTCCGCCTCGAAGTCCCCCACGCTGACGGCGGCGGTGGTGGCGCTCTCGCCCTGCCGCGCCCGGCTGTAAAACTCCGGGAAGGGGATGTCCCGTCCGTCCAGCCAGTTGCGGTACACCGCCTCGCCAATATGCAGGCTCAGGGGCAGCACCGAGAGCCCCAGCTCCTCCGCCGCGGCGGCGGTGAGGTCGCAGCAGCTGTCCGTCATAATGGTGAACTCAGACATTTGCCTCACGCTCCTTCCGGGATTTTTTCGCCGGCGGGGCGGCCTCCGCCGCCTGGGCGCTGCGCTGGCGCAGCATGGTGACATAGCGGCTGCTGGCCACGCCGGCGGCGTAGCTCAGCAGGGCAAAGTGGATGGCGTCGTCCGCCAGGTCCTCCTCCCCGCCGGAGCGGCGCTCCATCTCCGCGGCGGTGAGGTTCAGCGCGCTGTCAAGGCTCTCGCAAAAGGCGGCGTAGCCGTCCCGGACGGGACGGTCCCCCTGGAGCTCCTCCCGGATCAGCAGGTCCATGTCCCGGGTGGACATGACCCGCTTCAAAACGCAGATGGCGGTGAGGTACGCCAGGTGCTCCCGGCCGTACTTCTTCCCCTCCGCCCGGGGGACCAGCCCGCTTTTGGTGTAGTTGTTCACCATGGCGGCGGTGAGGCCGTCGTCCTCGTCAAACCGGATCACCTGCCGGTCCATGTAGCTGAGGACCTGGTCCATATACAAAGAGAAATCCGGCAGCTGGTCCCAGTCCACCGGGCGCTGCTTCCGCAGCCGCTCCTGCAAAGAGGCTGAATCACACATGGTACGACACTCCTTTTTCGGGGCGGATGTGAATCCGGCTTCTCAACCGGCGCTTCTGCCCCTTTCAGGGGTATTGTACCACCGGAATGTGGTTTTGTAAACTATGTTTGGAGGAAATTGAGATTATTTTCCCACGCAGAACCGGGAGAAGATGGCGGAGACAATCTCCTCCCTGGCGGTGCGGCCCGTCAGCTCCCCCAGGGCGTCCAGGGCTTCCTCCACGTCGGTGAGGACGGCGTCGGGGGTGAGGCCCGCCTCCAGCGCCTCCCGGCCCCGGCGGAGGGCGGCCAGCGCCCGGCAGGCGGCGTCCTCCTGGCGGCGGTCGGTCAGCAGGCTCCCGGCCTCGGCGCCGTCCCCGGCGGGGAAGAGGGCCGCCACGGCCGCCTCCAGCCTGTCCAGGCCCTCCCCGGTGACGGAGGAGACGCAGAGGCAGGCGGCGGGATTGTTGGCGCCTTTTTGAATAGACCCGATGGAAAAGGCGCGGGGGCCGGTGAGGTCGCATTTGGACTCGATGCAGAGCCAGGGCTTGCCGCTCTGCGCCACCTGATTCAGGAGGACCGCCTCCGCCTCGAAGCGGGCCCGGTTTTCAGGGCAGACCTCCACGGATCCGTCCCGGACCAGCAGAATCAGCTCCGCGTCCTCCATGGCCCGCCGGGACCGCTCTACGCCCAGGCGCTCCACGGCGTCCTCCGTCTCCCGCATCCCCGCCGTGTCCACCAGCCGCAGCAGCACCCCGCCGCAGAGGACGGACTCCTCCACCGTGTCCCGGGTGGTGCCGGGGACGTCGGTGACAATGCAGCGCTCATACCCCGCCAGGGCGTTCAGGAGGGAGGACTTGCCGGCGTTGGGCAGTCCCACAATGGCGGTGCGGACGCCGGATTTCAGCACCCGGCCCCGGCGGCAGGTGTCCAGCAGGGAGGTGAGAGCCCCGTCGGCGGCGCGGAGGGCGGCGGCGGTCTCCCGGGGACCGACGTCCTCAATGTCCTCGTCGGGGTAGTCCACCACGGCGTAAAAGCGGCTGGCGATGTCCAGCAGGGACTCCTGGATGGGCTCCAGCACCCGCCGCAGACCCCCGTCCAGCTGGGCGGCGGCGTTGCGGGCGGCGGCGGCGGTCTCGGCGTCGATGAGGTCCACCACCGCCTCCGCCTGGGTCAGGTCCATGCGGCCATTGAGGAAAGCCCGCCGGGTGAACTCCCCGGGCCCCGCCTGTCTGGCCCCGGCGGCGAAGAGGGCGGAGAGGATCTCCCGCAGGACGACCGGGGAGCCGTGGCAGTGGAGCTCGGCGGAGTCCTCCCCGGTGTAGCTGTGGGGAGCGGGGAAGCGGACGGCCAGCCCGTGGTCCAAAACGCGGCCCTGTTCATCCGCCATGCGGCCCAGGACCATTTTGCGGGGGGGCTGGTCCCGGAAGGATAAGCCGTCCGCGGGGCGGAAGACCCGGTCACAGGCGGCGAAGCACCCCTCGCCGGAGAGGCGGATGACGCCGATGGCCGAGGGGGAGGCCCCGGTGGCGATGGCGGCGATGAGATCCATGGAATCAGCTCCTTCTCTTTGTCAGCTCGTCCGGGGCCCGTTCCCCGGCGATGTACAGCTCCTCCGCGCGGTCCAGCGCGGCCTGGAGGACTTTTTTCGCCTCCCAGACGTTGGACTGCTCCAGCAGGGTCAGGGCGTCGTCAATGCCGCCGCAGAGGGCGGCGTACATCTGGCGCAAAACGTCAATATCATTCATACATCATACCATCCTTTCTGGTAAGAATTTATACTACCTAGTATGCAATGTCAATATTTCGTAGGAATTTGTAGTATTTTTGGTCCAGAGGTGATGGGAATGGAAGCTATGAAGCCTTTGAAAGTAAAGATCAGCGTCTCTCTGGATGAGGAAATTGTGAAGAAACTCCGGATTTTGGCGGAGGAGGATGACCGGCAGCTCTCCTCCTATATTAACCTTGTCCTGCGGAACTACCTGCGGGAGCGGGAAAAAACTTGAGCGGAGGTTCCACCCCGCCGGGGGAACGGGGAGATTTCGCGCCGCGGGCGCGGGGACGGGGGATGCACCCCCCATTTCTCTTTTCTCTCTCTTGCGAGAGAAAAGAGAAACGGGCCGTGCACGGTCCTCGTCGGAAGAAACTCCGCCGCTCCATTTCCGGCTGGCGCCGAAAATTCCGCTTGAGCTCCGTTCCTTCCTCCTCTCCCCGCCAGACCCGCTTCGCTGGGCTCCGGCGGGGGCCCCAATCCAAGAGAACGCCGGGGCGAGAATTTGCCCATGCGGGCAAATTTCGCCCAAAAATACGGGGGCTGTTCTGAATCGGTGCCAATGTGAGTTGCCAGTCTCCTGCCGGGTGCGCCTGACTTTTTATCTCGCGGAGGTGCGCTCCCGCATTTGCGGGTGCCTGCGAGGCTGTTTTGCTGCTTTGACGCAAGGCCCCTAGCGCCTCTGCCCGCGCTTCGCGCATGGCCGGTCCTGTGTGGAGAAGAGAGTTCGTTTACCGATGGCAGGAGGGGAGCCGCCCGCCCGCACCCGGGTATGCGCGAAGCGCGGGCAGAGAAGAAAGTCCCTGCGTCCCCGCAGCGTCAACCGCCGTACTGCCGATGAATGGAGAAAACTCCGGAGGGCACCCCAAGCGTTCTCTTTTCTCTTCCACCGTGCACGGCGCATTCTCTTTTCTCTGGCAAGACAGAGAAAAGAGAATGGGGGGTGCATTCCCAGCACGGGCAAAGCCCGTGCGCCGTCCCCGCCCCGTGGGCGGAAAAACTCCGTCCCGCGCCCGCGGCGCGATTCCCCCGTGGTTTTCGGAAACTGAGGAAAAAATGAAGAGGACGGGCACAGCCCGTCCTCTCGGCTTTTTGCAAAGGTTTTTCTCACTCGTCCAGCTTGAGGACCGCCAGAAACGCCTCCGTGGGGATCTGCACAGAGCCCAGAGAGCGCATTTTCTTCTTGCCCTCTTTTTGCTTTTCCAGCAGCTTCTTCTTCCGGGTGATGTCGCCGCCGTAGCACTTGGCCAGCACGTCCTTGCGCATGGCTTTCACCGTCTCCCGGGCGATGACCCGCCCGCCGATGGCCGCCTGCACCGGCACCTCGAAGAGCTGGCGGGGGATGTTCTCCTTTAATTTCTCGCACAGCTTCCGGGCCCGGGGATAGGCCTTGTCCTTGTGGGCGATGAAGCTCAGGGCGTCCACCTGGTCGCCGTTTAACAGCAGGTCCACCTTCACAAGCTCGCTGGGCCGGTAGCCGGAGAGCTCGTAGTCCAATGAGGCGTAGCCCCGGGTGTTGGCCTTGAGGGTGTCGAAGAAGTCATAGATGATCTCATTTAAGGGCATCTGGTAGTGGAGCTCCACCAGGTTGGTGTCCAGGTACTGCATGTCCTTGAACTCCCCCCGGCGCTCCTGGCACAGCGGCATGATGCTGCCCACGTACTCGTTGGGGGAGATGATGGAGACTTTCACGTAGGGCTCCTCCGCGTGCTCGATGGCGGAGGGGTCCGGGTAGTTGTGGGGGTTGTCCACGGACACCTGTGAGCCGTCGGATTTGTAGACGTGGTAGATGACGGAAGGGAGGGTGGTCACCAGGTCCAAGTCGAACTCCCGCTCCAGCCGCTCCTGGATGACCTCCATGTGGAGCATCCCCAGAAAGCCGCACCGGAAGCCGAAGCCCAGGGCCACGGAGGACTCCGGCTCGAAGCTCAGGGAGGCGTCATTGAGCTGGAGCTTCTCCAGGGCGTCCCGGAGATCGGGGTACTTGCTGCCGTCCTCGGTGTAGATGCCGCAGTATACCATGGGCTGGACGGGGCGGTAGCCCGGCAGGGCCTCCGCCGCGGGGGCGGCGGCGTCGGTGACGGTATCGCCCACCCGGGTGTCCTTCACGTTTTTGATGGAGGCGGTGAAATAGCCCACCTCGCCGGCCTCTAATCTTTCGCAGGGCTCCAGCCCCAGGGGCAGCAGGTGGCCGCACTCCACCACCTGGTAGCTGGCGCCGGAGGCCATCATCCTCACCTGCTGGCCGGTGCGGAGGCTGCCCTCCATGAGGCGCATGTAGACGATGACGCCCCGGTAGCTGTCGTACTGGCTGTCGAAGATCAGGGCCTTCAGGGGGGCGTTCACGTCCCCGGCGGGGGGCGGGACGTTTTTCACCACGTCCTCCAGCACGGCTTCGATGTTGATACCCATCTTGGCGGAGATCTCCGGGGCGTCCAGGGCCGGCAGGCCGATGATATCCTCCACCTCCTGCTTGGCCTTGGCGGGGTCCGCGGCGGGGAGGTCGATCTTGTTGAACACCGGCAGGATCTCCAGGTCGTGCTCCATGGCCAGGTACGTGTTGGCCAGAGTCTGGGCCTCCACGCCCTGGGTGGCGTCCACCACCAGCACGGCGCCCTCGCAGGCGGCGAGAGACCGGGAGACCTCGTAGTTGAAGTCCACGTGGCCCGGGGTGTCGATGAGGTTCAGCTCGTAGGTTTCGCCGTCGGCGGCGGTGTAGTTCAGCCGCACGGCCCGGGCCTTGATGGTGATGCCCCGCTCTTTCTCCAGGTCCATGTTGTCCAGAAGCTGAGACGCCATCTCCCGCTGGGAGACTGCGTTGCACTTTTCCAGCAGGCGGTCCGCCAGGGTGGACTTGCCGTGGTCAATGTGGGCGATGATGCTGAAATTTCGAATATTCGATTGCTTTGCCATAAAAGGGCCTCCTTTTGGATACCCTGCGGGAATACAGGGATTTTCGCGCCACGGGCGCGGGGACGGGGGTTTCCCGGCCTCGGGCCGGGGACGACGCACGGGCTTCGCCCGTGCTGGGGATGCACCCCCCATTCTCTTTTCTCTCTCTTGCGAGAGAAAAGAGAATGCGCCGTGCACGGTGGAAGAGAAAAGAGAACGCTATGGGTGCTCTCCGGGATGCGCTCCATTCATCGGAGCTGCGGAGGAGACTTAATGCGTGGACGCAAGGCCTCAGGCTCCTCTGCCCGCGCTTCGCGCATGGCTGGTGCAGATCGAGAGCACGGAGAATCGCGCCCCAGGGGCGCGGGGATCCCGCCGCGGGCGGGGGAGAGGGCGCCTTATTTGCCGGGGTGGTCGTGGCAGATTAAGTCATCTACGGTGATGCCGTAGAAATCCGCCAGCGCAATCAGCGTCGACAGTTTGGACTCCCGCTTGCCCAGCTCGTAATTTTGATACCCTCTCCAGCTGAGGCCAATTTTTTCCGCCAGCTCCGTTTGCTTTAGACCGTGAGCTCTTCTCAGCAGTAAGAGATGCTCTGGAAATGTCATAATTTCTCACTCTCTATTGACACACGAATGTGTGTGATATGATGGATGCACACAAACGTAAAGGTCGATGCTTTTGCGGGAGAACAATATGGAAGACTATATTACAATTTTGCTGGAAGCATGGGAAGAATGTGACCGGGAATACCTTGGATGGGAGTATTACATGCAGTCGGAGCGGGCGATGGGGGCCTGGGAGCGGTTGGACGAGACCATTTCCGATCAATTATAGGGACACAAGTTCAGCCTTAATCAATGTTGTGTAGTTTCAAGCATTTTTGGTCTTTTATTGCTTTTGCTGATACAGATTCGCTCAGGTTGAAACAAGTTTGCTTGTGTACTAAGTTGTGTACTCTATCCCTTGCCAAAGGAGTGGTGTTAATTTTGCAAACTCCTCGATAAACTGGAATTTTCAGTGATTTTGCCACAAATGTGCGTACTCATTTCAAACCAATTTATCAACCTGCCGCATTTAGGGCATTTGTGTTCAACTATTTTTTCGCTGATCCATTGTGAAACCCCGACCGCTTTCATACGCAGAGAATCAGGAATCACATTTGCGTGATTACAGATCCCATTGATAACAGGTTTTGTACTGAACTCTTTTAGTTTTGTGCAGGGAAATTCCCCACATTCATAACAACGTGTAACGTTGTTATGAATAGCACAATCTAAGAATCCATGGTCAGCGCAGCCCTTACATCCCTCACGCACAAATTCAGAAAGGCAACCATGGCATTCATTGGGAAAGGACGGACATGCTCCACAGAATAGGCCACATATAGATGCACACTTTTCGTCAGGAATTCTCTGCATAAACTTGTTCTCCCAAATCTGAATTTGTCGAGCTGTACACAGAAAAGCACAGCATGACAGAGCAAACAAATCTGCCAAGGTACTTGTGTGCTTTTCGTGTACTATAAAAGGAGCTGTTCCGGGCGTACGAGGAAAAGCAGAACGCGGCGAACGCCATCCGGGGGAGGACCCTGAGCCGCCAGATCTTTTTGCTGGCGAAAGAGATTTACCGCTGATAAGCGAGTAAAAATAAATGCTATCCCAGATAGTCTCATCCATGCGCGAAGCGCGGGCAGAGGAGCGAAAGTCCCTGCGTCCACGCAGCGTTGACCGCCGTTCTACCGATGAATGGAGAAAACTTGCGGAGGGCACCCCAAGCCTTCTTTTTCTCTTTTGGACCGTGCACGGCCCGTTTTCTCAATTTCTTCGCGAAGAAAATGAGAAAATGGGGGGTGCATCCCCTCGTCCCCGCCCCGTGGGCGGAAACCCCTCGTCCCCGCCCCGTGGCGGGAAACTCCCGTCCCGGCCCGCAGGCCGTGCCCGCTCACGCCCCCGGTGAGGGGGTAAAAATCGCCTCATAGTCGTAATTTACCACAAACTCCCGCAGGGCGTCCAGCCTCTCCCGGCGGTTTTCCGCCGTCAGGCGGTACACTCCCGTGTTCATGGCCTCGGCCATCCGATACGTCACCCGCCCCGCCACGTGGATGTGGTCGGCGTAGTTGTCCAGGTTCGTGATGACCTCCAGATCGTCCATGAAGAACTGGAGCTCCGCGTTGTCGTACTCCAGCAGCGTCTCCGCCGCCTGGTCCAGCATGGCGAAGACCGCCTCCGTCTCCCCCAGGAGGTCCATCTTGTCCCAGAAGAGGATGCTGTAGGGGGAGAAGTAGAAGATGAACTGGGTGTCGGGGTACTTCTCCAGCCAGCCGGTGACCTCCCGGAGGTTGGCCGCGCAGTTGTCCTGAAAATAGTCCGCCGGCTTGGGGGGCTCCCGGGTCTCAGGGCGGTCGTAGCCCCCCAGCGCCTCCTCCCGGTTGAAGGAGACGTTTCCGTCCCACACGAAAGCGTCCTGGAGCGTCTGGGTCTCCCCCTGGGCCTTTTTCAAAACCGTGTAGGCGGAGCGGAAGAGGGCGTCCTTGTTCAGCAGGTACTGCCCGTCGTTCCAGGGGCTGTCGTCGTAGAGATACCCCGGCAGCTGATCCGGCGCCTCCGCCGGGGACCGGGAGAGGAGGTTGGGATCCAGGCCGAAGATGACCCGCCTCACGTCCTGCCGGGTGTTGGCGTACGCCAGCGCCTGGCCGAACTCCCCAAAGCCGCCGTTGGGAAAGGTGATCTTCACCGTGGAGGTCTCGTAGAACACGTCGAACCAGAAAGGGCGGTAGTTGGCCGCCAGGGAGGACCCCATAAGGATGGTCTCGTACGTCTGGCTCCGCAGCAGCCCCGCCCCCTGGGCCCGCTGGTCAAACCACACCTCCCCCTCCGGGTCCGGGGCGCGGTAGTGGAAGAAAGGGTCCACCAGGTACACCGCCGCGGCGCACGCCGTCAGCAAGGACGCCGTCACCGCCAGCAGCGCCGCGGCCCAGCGTTGCTTTTCGACTCTCATGGCCGCCTCCTAGAAATTGGAATAGATGAACGCGGCCGTGCTGGAAAAGGACAGCACCGCCCAGGTGAGCAAAGCGCCGCACAGGGCCGCGCCGCGGACCGTGGGGCAAAAGTCCTCCATCCGGCGGATGACGCTCCGCCGCCGGAGAGAGACCGCGAGGCCCGCCGTAAAGAGAGCCGCCAGCACCAGCCCCGGCACCGCCCCGGCGGCAAAGGGCAGGAGGGTCCGCAGCGCCGTGGCCTCGCTGTCCAGGGCGCCCGCCGCCAAAAGCTCCAGGGGCAGCCCGCCGCCGCCCAGGACCGCGGCGCGCAGTAGCGAGAGCGCCGCTGTCAGGGAGGGGGCCTGGAAGAATACCCAGGCCAGGTTTACAAAGAGGAACGTCATGGCCCACCGGAGGGGCTTTGGCAGTTTTTCCCGGCCGGGCCAGAGGCGCTCTATGACCTGGGCCAGCCCGTGGAGGAGGCCCCAGACCAGGAACGTCCACCCGGCCCCGTGCCAGAGGCCGCTGATGAGATATACAATGAGGATGTTGACGCAGGTGCGCACCGTCCCCCGGCGGCTGCCCCCCAGGGGGATGTAGACGCACTGGCGGAGGAAGCCCGTCAGCGTTATATGCCACCGCTTCCAGAACTCCCCCACGCTGCAGGCCCGGTAGGGGGCGTCGAAGTTCACCGGGACCCGGAGCCCTAAGAGCCTCGCGCAGCCCGCGGCGATGTCGCAGTAGCCGGAGAAGTCCAGGTACAATTGCAGGCTGTACCCCAGGATCACCACCCAGGCGGCGGGGGCCGTCAGGCCGTCTCCCAGGGCCCAGCCGTTGGAGACCACCGTGCCCAGGGGGTCCGCCAGCAGGACCTTTTTGGCCATTCCCAGGGAGATGGCGTAGAGGCCCGCGGCGAAGTCCGCCCCCTCCGCCCGGGGGACGCCGGCGCGCAGCTGGGGGAAGAAGTCCCCGGGGCTCCATATAGGGCCGGAGGCCGCCGTGGGGAAGAACAGGGAGTACAGCACATACCGCCAGCCCTCCCCCCGCTCCAGGGTGAAAGAGCCGTCATAGGCCTCCTTCAAGAGCCACAGCTGCTGGAAGGTGAAAAAGCTGAGGCCCAGGGGCGCGGGGCCCAGGTCGACCCGCCCGCCGGTAAGGAAGGCGGCGTACTTGTAGACCGCCAGAAGGGCGATGTGCCAGGCCGCCGCCAGGACAAGGACCGCTTTCCGCCCCCGCCGGCCGGGCCGGAGGGACCGGGCGGCGGACCAGGTGACGCAGAGGGACAGGAGAATGGGCGCCAGAAGCGCCAGGGACCCGCAGCCCCGCCAGTAGAAGAACAGACTGAACAGCGTCAGGCAGACCGTGACGGCCCGGGCGGAGCCGCCCCGGCGGGCCAGGAGGCGGCAGAGGACCGCCGCCGCCGCCAAAAACGCCAGAAATTCCAGGGATTGAAAGCTCATGGCCGGGATTCAGACAGGGCGCTGAGCCGGGCGTCGGCGGCGCTGAGGACCTGGGTCAGGCTCTGGCAGCGGCCGGGGTAGTCGTCGGCGATGGCCTGGGCGCTGAGGTCCGGGAACTCCGCTTTCTGGGCGGCCTGGCTTCGCAGGGCCCGGTCGTAGCGGGCCTCGGAGAGCTTCATGTCCGCCCCCGCCAGGCCCATGGCGCAGAGGCCGCCGTCCAGGGAGAAGTAGGCCTCGTTGGCCCCGGCGGAGCGGTAGAGATGGCGGTAGAGCTGGTAGACGGCGCTGGAGAGATACTCCGCCGCCGCGTTGATGGCGGCCTTGTCCCCCAGCTTGCCCAAGAGGCCGAACAGCACCCCCACCGCGCCGGAGAGGAGCTTGCTCTGGAGGGTGGCCAGAATGCTGCCCCGGAGCACGTTGCCCTCGTCGGCGGCGTTCAGGATCTCCTCGGAGGTCAGCATGCTGCCCTCCCGGGACAGCGTGCGGCCCAGGATGAAGTCGGCGGAGACGTTGTAGTAGTCGCAGGCCTTGACCACAAACTTCAGCCCCGGCTCCCGGATGCCGTTTTCGTAGTGGCTCAGCAGCGCCTGGGAGATCCCCAGGTCCCCGGCGGCGGTGCGCTGGGAGACGCCCCGCTCCTGCCGCAGCAGGGACAGCGTCCGTGAAAATTCAGAAGCCATTGTCTCTCTCTCCTTTTGGCGGTGATTGCAATACGCAGGGTATAGTTTACCAAAGGAGATACGGTTTGTAAAGAGAAAAAAGCGGACGCTCCGCGTCCGCCTGCGATGGTCCGACTCAGAACAGCCCCACCTGGTTGGGCAGCACGTCCCCGCCGATGAAGCGCAGCTGCTGGGCGTTTTCCTCCCACAGGAGGTCCGCGATGGCCATCTTCTGGATGATGTGCTTCACCGTGGCGTCCAGGGCGGTGCCCTCGCTGTAGTCCGCCGGGAAGATGAAGTCCACCCGGCCCTTGGCCAGCAGGTCCTCCACCCCCTGGCGGTTCCCCTCCTGGTACACGGCGATGGCCTGGCCGCCGTAGGCCCGCATCATCTTCATGCAGGGCACGTCGGAGAGGCCGTCCCCCATGTAGACCATGTTGGTGAAGGGCACCCGCTTGCTGTCGTCGGGCATGGAGTCGTTGAGGGTCTTGTCGTCGGACACGTCCAGCACGCCCTTGTTGATCCGGTAGACGAACTGGGTTTTGGCGGTGAAGTTCACCGCCAGCTTGGGCCACACCGGCACGCCGTTTTCGTCGTAGTAGAACTCGCTGGCGTAGATCTCCTTGAACGCGCCGCTGATGGCCGAGCCCTCGATGATCTCCCGCAGGCCGGAGGAGATGATGTAGTGCTCCACCTGAACCCCCAGCTTTTCGCCGTAGTCGTTGATCCGGTCGAACCAGCCCTCCACGCCGGGGAAGAGCACGATGCTCCGCCCCTTGTCCACCAGGTCCGCCCGGGTGAACGGGAGGTTCTTTTTCTCCGCCTCCCGCAGCATGGTGTACATATAGGCGAGAATCCCGTCAATGCGGTTGCGGCGGCCGAAGCCGTTGGCCTCCGCCCAGAACTCCGCCGGGGTCATGCCCAGGCTTGGGATGAACGCGTAGTCCTGCATATCGGTGGTGCACAGGGTCTTGTCGAAGTCGTACAAAAAGGCGATGATGGGCCGCTGCTTTTCCATAGCTGTCCCTCCTCCGGAAAAAAAGCGGCTCAAAAGAGCCGCTTTTTGAGATCGTGTAATGTTGCACACTTGACGTATAGAAAAAAACAGACCTCCAGTAAAGCGGGGGAGCTCGAGGGGGCGGCGCCCGCCTCGAACCAGATCGAATGTCTGCGGATGCCCGCGCAGCGGGCGTTCGCGCCGCGAAGCGGCAGGTTTTCAAAACGATGTGCGTTTTGAAAACCGAGACATTTTTAATTTCCGCTGGTGTAGTTGGGGCCGAACTTCAGATCGTCCAGCTTGTCGAACTTGATGCGCCGGGTGCTCCCCAGCTCCTCCGCCGGCTCCCTGGCAAAGGGGTCCCCCTCGGGATAGGGGTCCTCCGCCGGGGCGGACGATGCCGCGGGGGGAATCTCCACAGGGGCTGCCGGGGCCTCCGCCGCCTCCGGAGCGGTCTCCGGCTGGGCGGGAATCTCCTGGACAGAGGCTGCCGCGTCCTCCGCGATCTCCTGGACCGCCGGCACGGGGACGTCCACCGGCAGCTGGGGCAGCTCCTTGAGGAAGTCCAGCTCCTTATGGCAGACCCTCTCCACGGCGGCGATGAACTGGGCCAGCTCCTGCTGTCCCCGGCGCAGACGGCTCTCCGCCGCCTCCACCTCCTGCTGAATCTGGCCGATGCGGTCCCGGGCGTCCGTCTCCGCCTGGGCCAGGAGGTTGTCCCGCCGGGACTCGGCCTCCCGGACGATGGAGTCCGCCATCTTCTGGGCGGTGAGGAGGGTGGCGCGCATGGAGTCCTCCGTGGCGCGGTAGTCCTCCACCTTTTCCACCAGGACCTTCAGCTTGGCTTTCAGCGCCGCGTTCTCCTTGTACAGCGCCGTGTAGTCATCGGTGAGCTCGTCCAAAAACTCGTCCACCATGGACATGTTGTATCCGCCCATGAACCCCTTGGCAAAGGCGTGGGAGGAGACTTCCTGCGGTGTCAGCATTTCAGCAATACCCCCTGTCAGCGCGGCTCTTTAAAAATACAGGCCGTTGTTCTCCAGCTCATCAATGAGGTCGCCCTCGATGTCCACATGGTAGGGCGTGATGATGTATGTATTGGCGGCCACTTTCTTGATCTTGCCCTCGCCGGCGTAGGCGACGCCCGAGAGAAAGTCGATCAGGCGGCGGGCGATGTCCTTGTTGGTGGACTCCAGATTCAGCACCACCGTCCGCTTGTCCTTCAGGTGGTCGGCGATCTCCGAGGCGTTTTCAAACCGCTCCGGCTTCACCAGCACCACCTTCAGCTGGGTGGTGGCGTGGATGTTCACCACCTTGTTGCGGCGGTCGTCGTACTTGCCGCGGCGGTCCTCAAAGTCGTCCCGGCGGGCCGGCTCCTCGAACTCCTCAAAATCGTCGTCCTCGTCCTCGTATGGATGGGTCCACTTCTTCAGCTCGTCAATAATGCTCATGGCAAAGCCTCCTCAGTGCGCTTACCGCGCGAGATGGTGTCTCTTTTTTTCAAAGCCCGCTCCGGGGCGGCTCTGCGCCGGGGGGAGCGCGGTCAGAGGGCATAGTTCCGGGCGCCGAAGATGGCGGTGCCCACCCGGACCATGGTGGCGCCGGCGCGGACGGCGTCGGCGTAGTCGCCGCTCATGCCCATGGAGAGATACTCTAGCTCATTATGGAACAATTTTTCATTGATGTCAACATAAAGTGTGTAAACTTCCTGAAAGTACCGCATATTGGCCTCCCGGTCCGCCTCCGCCGGGGGGATGGTCATGAGGCCCCGCACCCGCACGTGCCGGCGGGAGAGGGCGGCCTCCGCCGCGGCAAACACGTCGGTGGGGGCAAAGCCGCTCTTGGCCGCCTCGCCGCCCACGTTCACCTCCAGGAGGATGTCCTGGGTGAGCGCCAGCCGGGCGGCGGTTTTTTCAATCTCGTCCAGCAGGGCGAGAGAGCCCACGGACTGAATCAGGGACACGTGCCCCACCACCTTGTTGACCTTGTTGCGCTGGAGGTGGCCGATAAAGTGCAGCGGCGCGCCGTCGTAGGCGTGCTCGGAGAGCTTTTGCACCATCTCCTGCACCCGGTTCTCCCCCAGGGCGTCGACGCCGGCGGCAATGGCCTCCCGGCAGGCGTTAGCGTCATTCATCTTGCTGGCTCCCACCAGGAGGATCTCCTCCGGCCTCCGGCCGGCGGCCCTGGCGGCCTCCGCCAGCTCCGCCCGCACCCGGGCGATGTTCTCCGCAATGGACATGGGCCCACCCCTTTTCTCTAAAAATTATCCCACGACTTTCCCGTCGAAGAGATCTCTTGCCGTGACGATGACCTCGTCCCCGGCGCGGAAGACCCGCTTTCTCTCCGTGGAGGCGCCCTGGACCAGGACGAAGCCCTCCCCGGTGTAGAGCACCTCCACCGGCTTGAAGACGGCCTTTACCCCCACCAGGCAGTACACGCCGGTGGTCTGGACCTCCGTCACCGTGCCGTCCTCCCCCTTGGCGGGCCACGGGACCACTCGTAAAGACTCCTGGGGCACCCGGATGCCGGTCATGGTGTTCAGAATGACCTCCGCGGTCTGCTGGCGCAGCAGCGTCAGCTGGGCCAGATCGTACTTGCCCCGGAAGACCACCACGGACCGGCCGTTCTCCTCCCAGCCCACGGACTGGATGGTCACGTCCAGATCCCGGGCCACGTCCTTGGAAAACCGCAGGGAGATGTCCCCGGCCTCCCGGATGGATTTGATCTCACTGCTGCGCAGGGAGGCGGCGTAGTACCACTCGTCCCCCAGGATCAGCTTTCCCACGTGGGAGGTGACGGCGCTGTCCGGCTGGAGGGCGCTGAGCTGGGAGGGGGAGAGCTCCAGGACGCTCTCCGGCGTCAGCACGGTCTCGTAGCCGTCCACCACGGCGGAGTACAGACCCGACGCGGGGGCCGTGATCCGGCGGGTGGACCCCGCCGACTGGCGGCGCAGGTCCTGGAGCTCCCGCCGCAGTTCCTCCAGCTGCGATTCCGGATCGCCGCCGGAATAGGTGTAGTCCTGCTTGATGACCAGCGCCCGCAGCTCGCTGCCGCGGCTGGCCACCGTGTCCAGCCGGCCCACCGCCAGGGCGGCGCGCACCGCCAGCAGGTCCTGGGTGATCTGGCTGTCCAGCTTGGCGGAGGCCTCATAGCTGAGGGAGGCGCTCTGGACGTACTCCAGCTGACCGATCCTGGCTTCCAGGGCGTCGATCTCGCTCTGGCGGTCCAAGGAGGCCTGGTCGGCGTAGACGGAGGCCACCGTGCCGCCCCGGCTGACCCGCTCCCCCTCGGACCGGCTCAGCCGCAGCAGGCCGCCGGCGTCGTCCTCCAGCACCTGCTCGCTGCGCACCACGTAGCCGGAGGTCTCCACGGTCTCGTCCACCGTGTAGCCGTAGGCCACGGTGGTGGTGAGGGGGTCGTCCAGGTAGCGCAGGGACTGGTAGCCGAAGTAGACCGCCACGCCCAGGCACACCAGGAGCATCAATAATCTGGTTATGAAAGAGGTGCTTTTCATAGAAAACTCCTTGGGTTCCGCCGATGTGTTCCGAAGGCTGTCAGGCCTCCGCCTCCGCCAGGTCCACGGGTCTTGCCGGTGCGATGGTGGAGATGGCGTGCTTGTAGATCACCTGCTGCCGGCCGTCGCTGTCCAGCACCACCACAAAGGCGTCAAAGCCCGTGATGGTGCCCCGCATCTGGAAGCCGTTCATCAAGAACATGGTGACCGGGAGCTTGTCCCGTCTGGCTCTGAGGAGAAAGAGGTCCTGTAAATTGGCTTTTGTCTGCATACTGTCCGCTCCTTTTTTCTTTGTGGCGGACAAGCTCTATGTACGGTCCGCCCTGTACCTAGGATACGCCGGCGGCGGACAGGATTTCCGTCGAAATTCGTAGGGCTTTCGCAAAATCCCGCTCTTTTTCCCAATAGATCCAGTGGACGTCCGGATTTCGCCGCAGCCACGTCAGCTGCCGCTTGGCGTACTGCCGGGTGCGGAGCTTCACCTCCGCGATGGCCTCCGCCTCCGTGCGGGAGCCGTCCAGCACCCCCAGGAACTCCTTGTAGCCGATGGCCTGCATACAGGTGGCGTCCCGGGGCAGCCGGCGCCGCAGCAGGGACCGGGCCTCCTCCAGAAGCCCCGCCTCCGCCATGGCGTCCACCCGGCGGTCGATGAGGGCCTTCATGTCCTCCCGGTTGGCGAACTGGAGACCGATCCACACGGCGTCGTACCGGGGCGGCAGGGCGCGGGTTTCCTCGTTGTGGGCGGTGATGGTCTTTCCCGTCTCCAGGTAGACCTCCAGCGCCCGGAGAATGCGCTTTTCGTCCGACGGGTGGAGCCGGGCGGCGGATGCCGGGTCCGCCCGCCGGAGCTCTTCCAGCAGGGGGGCGGCGCCCTCCCGCTCCAGCCGCCGCTGAAGCTGCCGCCGGACCTCGCCGCCGGCGGCGCCGGGGGCGAAGCCGTGGCCCCGGATGACGGCGTCCAGCCACAGCCCGGTGCCCCCCACCAGAATGGGGCGCTTCCCCCGGGCGAGAATATCGTCGATGATGGGGATGGCGGTCTGGGCGTACCGGGCGGCGGACCACCGCTCCTCCACCTCCGCCACGGCCACCATGTGGTGGGGGACGCCGTCCATCTCCGCTTCCGTGGGGGCGGCGGTGCCGATGGTGAGCCCCTTGTAGATCTGCATGGAGTCGGCGGAGACCACCTCTCCGTCATAGCGCTTGGCCAGCAGAACCCCCAGGGTGGTCTTGCCGCAGGCGGTGGGGCCCACGACGCAGATGACCGGGCCGGCCATCAAAACACCCGGCCCAGGGCCCGGGCCCGCTCACAGGCGTCCGCCAGGATGGAGGGGACCTGCGCCGGGTCCACGTCCAGCCCGCCGGCGAAGACATAGTCAAACCGGGGGATGCCGAACATGGCGCACAGCTGCTTCCAATAGAGGACGCCCAGACTCTCGGGGCGTTCGAAGTCCCCGCCGGTGGTGAGGAAGAGGAGGCGGGAGGCCCGGCAGTCCCCGTGGCAGCCGTCGGACTCGTAGTGGTAGCAGAGGCCGCAGACGGAGATATGCTCGATGTAGACCCGCAGGAGGGCGGGGAAGCTCAGGTCCCAGAAAGGGGCGGCCACGACGATCTTGTCCGCCTGCCGGAACTGCCGGGCCAGATCGAACGCCGCTCCACCGAAGTCCCCGGCCCGGGCCAGGGCGTCCCGCCGGTCCAGGGCGGCGGGGAGAAAGGGGCGGATGTCCAGGGATTCCAGAGAGACGGTCTCAACCTGCGCCGCCGGACAGGTCTCCCGGAGGGAATCGAAAAAGGCATCCGCCAGGCGGCGGGTGCGGGACGCCGTGCCCCGCTGGCTGACGCAGCCGTCGATGTAGAGAAGTTTCATATCAGTCCTCGTCCAGTACGGTGGTGATGATGGGGCGCCCCTCCCGGTCCAGCAGGGGCGTCAGGCCCCCGGCGTTGGCGGACTGGTGGAAGAGGTAGTTCACCCCGGTCTGCCGGTCCACCAGGACCTTGGTCTCCGTGCCAAAGGTACTTTGGCTGTACTGCTCCAGAAAACGATGGTCTTTCTTTGCCATATACTGCTCCTCTCAGGGTCCGGGGGACGAAGTCCCCTCTTTAACTTCGCTTGAACATCTTCTCCAGCTCGTGCTTTGTCAGCTTCACCGCCACGGGACGGCCGTGGGGGCAGTACCGGACCTCGCCCCGCTGGACCTTTTCCACCAGCACCCGCAGTTCCGCCGGATCGCTGGTCCAGCCGCCCTTGATGGCGGCCTTGCAGGCCATGGTATGCAGCAGATTCTCCCGGCGTTCCTCCGGGGAGCGGCCCGTGCGCAGGTTTTCCGCCAGCTCCTCCAGCGTGGAGGAGACGCCGGACGCGTCGATGTCCGCCGGGACCTCCCGCACCAGCACCGACCCGCCGCCGAAGTCCTCGCAGCCAAAGCCCAGCTGCTCCAAGAGGGGCAGGTTCTCCAGCAGCAGCGCCCCGTCCTCCCGGCTTACTTCCGCCGCCACGGGCTGGAGCAGCGTCTGGCGCATGGGGGGCGCCTCCGCCGCTTTCAGCCGGTCAAAGTTCACCCGCTCGTGGGCGGCGTGCTTGTCGATGAGATAGACGCAGCCGTCCGCGCTCTCGCAGACGATGTAGGTGCGGAGCACCTCCCCAGCGATGCGCCAGGGGGCCTCCTCCGTCTCCAGGGCCTGCTGGCCGGGAAGCTCCGCCGCCGTCTGCCGCTCCGCCGGAATGGCGGGCACCGGGGGCTGCCGGGGCGGCTCCTGCGCCGCCGGGAGCTCCGGGGCGTTCGCCGCCGGGGCGGCGTGCGTCTCCTGCCGGGGGGGACGGGAAACGACCGAGGGCGGCGCGCCGAAGCTGCCTCGGCCCGGGGCGGCGCTTTGACCGGGCGCGTCGGCGGCGCCGCGGGCGGTGCGGTAGACCATGCCGCCCTGGCTGTCGGAGACCCTGACGGAGGACTTTTGCTCCGTGTTCCAGCCGGGACGGGGCTTTTTCTCCGCCTCGGGGGACGCGCCCTGCTGGCGGTAGGTCCTGGCGTCCATGGTCTGGAAGAAATCTCCCCGGGGGTTCGCCGCCGTCTCCGCCGCCGGGGCCGGGGCGGCGGGAGCGCCCTGGCGGGCCAGGCCGTCCAGCACGGTGTGGTACACCGCGTCGAAGACCTCCCGCTCCCGGGCGAACTTCACCTGGGTCTTGGCGGGGTGGACGTTGACGTCCACCTGGGCCGGCGGCAGCGTCACAAACAGCACGCAGCCGGGGAATTTCCCTTTCATGATCTGATTGCGGTAGCCCTCCTCCAGCGCCGCCGTCAGCAGCTGGGACTTGATGAAGCGGCCGTTGACGAAGAACACCTGCATGGACCGGGAGCCCCGGCCCTGGAGGGGGGCGGTGACAAAGCCGGAGACGGATATCTCCCCGCCCCGGCCCTCCACGCCCACCAGCCCCCGGGCGAAGTCCCGGCCCAGGGCGGCGTAGACGGCGGAGACCGGCTTTCCGTCCCCGGGGGTGTGGAGGGATTCCACGCCGTCCTTGGTGAACTTGAAGGAGACGTCCGGATGGGACAGGGCCAGGTGCTGCATGAGGCCCGCCACGGCGGCGGTCTCGGCGCTGTCCCTGCGCATGAATTTCAGCCGGGCGGGGGTGTTGAAGAAGAGGTCCCGCACGGAGATGACGGTGCCCTCCGCCGTCCCGGCCTCCTCCACCGCTCCAGGGGCACCCCCCTCCAGGCGCAGCGCCGCGCCGCCGAGGGCCCCCCGCTGCCGGGTGAGGATCTCCACCCGGCTGACGGCGGCGATGGCCGCCAGGGCCTCCCCCCGGAAGCCCAGGGTGCCGATATGCCCCAGGTCCTCCGGCGTGCGGAGCTTGCTGGTGGCGTGGCGGAGGAAGGCGGTGGGCAGCTGGTCGGGGGCGATGCCGCAGCCGTTGTCGCTGACGCGGATCAGGCCCATGCCGCCCCGGCGGATCTCCACCGCCACGGCGGAGCAGCCGGCGTCAAGGGCGTTCTCCACCAGCTCCTTTACCACGCTGGCGGGGCGCTCCACCACCTCGCCGGCGGCAATCAGGTCGGCCACATGGGGCTCCAGTTGGCGGATTTGGGGCATGGGGGACACCTCCTTGTAACATTCGGGGGATTTTCGGGGATGAGCGGGCCGCCGGGGCGGCCGGGAGGAATCGACCCGGCCGGGGGTCCGGGCCCTACAGCAGCACCGAGGCGATCAGGGGAATGGTGACGATGGAAGCCGCCGTGGTCAAAAGCGTCGCCTGGGCCATGGTCTCCTTGTCCCCGCCGTACTCCAGGCACAGCATACTGCCGTTGATGGCCGCGGGCATGGCCATCTCAATGACCACAATGCCCAGCAGCGTGGGATCCAGATGCAGGGGCTGGAGAATGAAATACAACACCGCCGGCAGCACCAGCAGCCGCAGAACGGACAGACACCAAAGCCGGGGGGACTTGAACACCTGCCCCACCGGCAGTCCCGCCAGTAGTGAGCCCACCACCAGCAGCGAAAGCGGCACCGTCACATTTCCCACGAAGGAAAGGCACTCCCCCACGATGGCCGGGGGACGCAGACGGGTCAGGGCGAAGAACAGCCCCAGCACGGCGGAGACGGTGCAGGGGGTCAGCAGCTGCTTCCACTGGAAGCGCTTGGCCCCCACCAGCATCAGCGGACCCAGGGTGTAGGACAGGAGGTTGAAAGGAATGACCAGAATCACGGCGTAGAAGAGGGCGCCGGGGCCGAAGAGGGCCGTCACCACCGGATAGCCGATGAAAGCGGTGTTGCCGAAGACCAGGCAGAAGCGCCACACGCCCTTTTGCCCCGGCGTGCCCCCCAGCAGGCGGGGGGCCGTCAGGGAGAAAGCAAACTCCAGCAGGTAGAATACCGCCGCCACTTTCAGGACCGCCAAGACCTCCGACGGCTCCGGCAGGGCGTCCCCGGTGATGACCGAGGAGACGATCATGGCGGGCATGGTGATGTTCAGGATGAGCTTGGAAAGCCGCTGGTCCGTCTCGGTGTTGAAGTATCCCAGGCGGTGGGCCAGAATGCCCATGGCGATGGCGAACAGAATCACCAGCATCTGCATAAGGGTGTCAAAAAAACTCATGGTATCTCTCGTTTCTCTTTTCTCGGGATTTTTTGGGGGACCGCGGCGCCCTACATCATGGTCCAGACGGACAGGGCGTTGGCCGCCGCGTGGAGGGCCACGGAGGCCCACAGGGTGCCGGAGTGCTCGCAGGCCCAGGCCAGCACCAGCCCCGGCACCAGGTACTGCAGCATCAGAAGAAAGTAGGCGATGTCCCGGTTCACCACGGCGAACTGCCACACGTGGAGCAGGGCGAAGAGCAGGCAGCTGACAAGATACGCCAACCCCCGGCTGCGGGTCCTCAGATTGCCGAATACCAGTCCCCGGAAGAGGACCTCCTCCACAAAGGGGGCCAGGAGCACCACGATCAAAAGCGTCGCGTGGGGCGCGCCGTCCACCCGGGCGGAGATGGCGATGTCGTTGAGGTTGGTGCGGCCGCCCACCGCCGTGTGGATCAGGCGGTAGGCCAGCTCGTTGAGGCCGTACAGGGCCACCAGGCCCGCCAGGACCGTCTTGGCGGCGCCGTCCAGGTTGTCCAGCAGCCGCCGGGAGGTCCGGGCCAGAAAGCCGTGGAAGATGACCACCGTCACGGCCAGCAGGGCGTAGTAATAGATCAGCGTCTCCGCGGCACTGGAGAGGGCGATGCCCAGCAGCAGCTCCGCAAGGTCAAAGAGCGGCCCCGCCGCAAAGGGCAGCACCAGCAGGTAGAGGGCGAAGAACACCGTCCCGGCGATCTGCTCCCCGGGGGACATATAGGCGCTGGTTCTTTTTCTTGACATGGCAGTTCCTCCGGGAAATGAGATGAGGGGGCGGCGCGGAGCGCCGCTCACTGTAGTTTCCGTTTCAGCTCATACAGGAGTGACATGGCCTCGATGGGCGTCAGAGTGTCCGGCTGGCGCACCCCGCCGGGCCTGCCCGGCGGGGACCCCGCATTTGACTCAAATGGCCGGGCGGAGCCCGTCCATTTCAAGGTTTTGCCTCCGGCAAAACGCTTGACGCGCCATGCGGCGCGGACCGCCGCTCACTGTAATTTTTGTTTCAGCTCATACAGGAGCGACATGGCCTCAATAGGCGTCAGAGTGTCCGGCTGGCAGCGGCGGAGGGCGCTGAGCACCTCCCCCTCTCCCAGGGCGTCCAGGGACACCTGGTCCTCCTCCCGGCGGGGGGGCGTGTAGCGCACGCCGTTTTCCGACTCCAGCTCCGTCAGGATCTCCCGGGCCCGCTGGAGGACGTTCTCCGGCAGTCCCGCCAGCTTTGCAACCTCGATGCCGTAGCTGCGGTCCGCGCCGCCGGGGATGATCTTGCGGAGAAACACGATGTCCTCCCCCCGGGCCTTGACGGCGACGTTGTAATTCACCGCGCCGGGGAGGGTGGCCTCCAGCTCCGTCAGCTCGTGGTAGTGGGTGGCGAAGAGGGTCTTGGCTTTCGTCTTCCGGGCGCAGTGCTCCAGCACCGCCCGGGCGATGGACATGCCGTCAAAGGTGGAGGTGCCCCGGCCGATCTCGTCCAGAATCAGCAGGGAGCTTTTTGTGGCGCAGCGGAGGATGTCGGACACCTCCGTCATCTCCACCATAAAAGTGGACTGGCCGGCGGAGAGGTCGTCGCTGGCGCCGATGCGGGTGAAGATCCGGTCCACGATGCCGATGCGGGCGGAGGCGGCGGGGACGAAGCTCCCCATCTGGGCCAGCAGGACGATCAGCGCCACCTGGCGCATGTAGGTGGACTTGCCCGCCATGTTGGGGCCGGTGATGATGGCCACCCGGCCCTCTTTCTCCCCCATGAGGGTGTCGTTGGGCACGAAGAGGGCGTCCCGGAGCATCTGTTCCACCACCGGGTGGCGGCCCTCCCGGATCTCCAGGCGGCCGGACTCGTCCACGTCCGGGCGGCAGTAGTTGTTCCGCACCGCCACGGCCGCCAGGGAGCACAGCGCGTCGGTCTCCGCCACGGCGGCGGCGGCGCGCTGGATCCGGGGCGCGGCGGCGGTGAGCTCCTCCCGGAGCTTCGTAAAGAGCTGGTACTCCAGGGCCGTCACCCGCTCCGAGGCGGTGAGGATCTCGTGCTCTAAGTCCTTGAGCTCCTGGGTGATGTACCGCTCCGCGTTGGCCAGGGTCTGCTTGCGGATGTACCCCTCCGGCACCTGGTCCCGGAAGGTGTTGGTCACTTCAATGTAGTATCCGAAGACCTTGTTGTACCCGATCTTTAAAGAGCGGATGCCGGTCTTCTCCTTCTCCCGGGCCTCCATCTCCGCGATGACGCCCTTGCCGCTTTTGAGGATGTGCCGCAGCCGGTCCACCTCCTGGTCGAAGCCGTCCCGGATGAAGCCGCCCTCCCGGACGGAGAAAGGCGGCTCGTCGCAGATGGCCTCCTGGAGCCGCCCGCCGACGTCCTCCAGGGTGTCCAGCTCCGCCGTCAGCTCCGCGAGGCGCCGGTCGGACAGGGCGGAGAGCTGGGCGCGGATCGCCGGCAGCTTTTCGATGGCGGCGCGGAGGGAGGCCATATCCCGGCCCCCGGCGGAGCCGTAGACGATGCGGCCCAGCAGCCGCTCCATGTCCCCCAGACCCGCCAGGGCGGCGGTGAGCTCCTCCCGGGCGACGGTGTCTTCCACCAGGGCCGCCACGGCGGAATTGCGCCGGTGGATGGCGGTGACGGACAGCAGCGGCCGCTCCAGCCAGCTGCGCAGGCACCGGCCGCCCATGGGGGTCCTGGTCTTGTCCAGCACCCAGAGGAGGCTGCCCTTTTTCTCCTTGCCCCGCAGGGTCTCCGTCAGCTCCAGGTTCCGCCGGGCGGTGAGGTCCAGCTCCATGAAGAGGCCCTGCTCGTAGTAGTCCAGGTCGTTGATGTGGGAGAGGTCGGTCCTCTGGGTCTCGTATATGTAGCTGAGGAGCCCCCCCAGGGCCATGGCCGCCGCCGGCACGGCGGCGGGCAGGCGGGCGAAGGCCTCGTCCCCGAACTGCCGGCGGATGTTCCGCTCCGCCTCATTTAAGAGGAAGCGGCGCTGACCGCCGTTTTCCACCCGGCAGTGGAATTTCTCCTTTAAGACGTCCGTCAAAGCGGTTTCGGAGAAAGCGCCGTCGTTCAGGATAGCCTCCGCCGGGGAGAAGCGGCCCAGCTCGTTGATGACGTGCTCCAACCGGCCGGCACCGGTGAAGGAGGTGAGGTGGGCCTTGCCGGTGGTGATGTCGCAGAAAGCGGCGGCGGCGGAGCGGGAATCCAGATAGATGCCGCAGAGGAAGTTGCTGGACTTGTCGTCCAGGCAGGCGGCGTTGGTGACGGTGCCGGGGGTGACCACCCGGATGATGTCCCGCTTCACCAGCCCCTTGGCGGCGGCGGGGTCCTCCATCTGCTCGCAGATGGCCACCTTGTAGCCCTTGGCGATGAGCCGGGCGATATAGGCCTCGCTGGCGTGGTAGGGCACGCCGCACATGGGGACCCGCTCCTCCTCGGGCTTTGCGTGCTTGCCGTGGTCCCGGGAGGTGAGGGTCAGATCCAGCTCCTTGGAGGCAAGACGCGCGTCGTCCTCGAACATCTCGTAGAAGTCGCCCAGGCGGAAGAAGAGGATGGAGTCCGGGTTTTCTCTCTTGATCTCCAGGTACTGTTTCATCATGGGGGTCAGGTCTGCCACTTAGGGCACCTTCTTTCTGGTTCTGTTTCCATAATGGCGGATCCCGCGGGGAGAGCTCACACCGGCTCCCCGTAGAGGGCCCATGTATTGCTCCCGGTGATCCTGACCGTGATAAACTGTCCAATCAGCGTTTTCTCCCCGGTGAGCCGCACCAGCCGGTTCCCCTCCGTCCGGGAGGACAGGGGATATTGGGGATCATCGCTCTCTCCGTCCACCAGCACCCGGACGGTCTTCCCCACATACCCGGCGTGAAGCGACGCCGACCTTGCGTTCTGCACCGCCAGGAGCTTGTCAAACCACTTCTGCTTCTCCGCCCGGGGCGCCGGGTCGGGGAACTCCGCGGCCTTTGTCCCGGGACGGGGGCTGTAAATAAACGTGAAGAGGGCGTCAAAGCCCACCTCCTCCACCAGCGACACCGTGTCCATGGCCTCCGCCTCCGTCTCCCCGGGAAAGCCGATGATCACGTCGCTGGTCACCACCAGCCCCGGCATCACGCTGCGGGCGCAGCGCACCAGCTCCAGGTACTGGGCCCGGGTGTAGCGGCGGTTCATCTCCCTCAGAATCCGGTCATTGCCGGACTGGAAGGGAAGATGCAGCTGTTTGGCCACATGGCCGCACCGGGCCATGGTGTCGAAGAGCTTTTTCGTGGCGTCCTTGGGGTGGCTGGACATGAAGCGGATCCAATACTCCCCGGGGATGCGGTCGATGTCCGCCAGGAGGTCCGCGAAGTCGTAGTCCAGGTCCAGGTCGTTTCCGTAGGAGTTGACGTTCTGGCCCAGGAGGGTGATGTCCTTATAGCCCGCCTCCACCAGCTGCCGCACCTCCGAGAGCACGGCGGCGGGGTTCCGGCTCCGCTCCCGGCCCCGGACGTAGGGCACGATGCAGTAGGAGCAGAAGTTGTTGCACCCGTACATGACGGAGACCCAGGCTTTCACCCCGTCCTCCCGCACCACGGGGATGCCCTCGGCGATTGTGCCGTGCTCGTCCGCCACGGAGAAGACCCGCTTTTTCGTCTCGTAGACCTGCCAGAGGAGCTCCGGGAACTTCCACAGGGCGTGGGGGCCGAACACCAGGTCCACGTGGCGGTAGGACTCCCGCACCCGCCTGCTGACCCGCTCCTCCTGGGCCATGCACCCGCACAGGGCGATGACCTGCTCCGGGTTTTCCTTTTTTGTGTGGGTCAAGAGCCCCAGGTTTCCAAAGACCCGCTGCTCCGCGTGCTCCCGGACGGCGCAGGTGTTCAGAATCACCAGGTCCGCCTCTTTGGGCTCGGCGGTGAAGGTGAAGCCCATCTGCTCCAGCATCCCCATGAGCTTCTGGCCGTCGGCCACGTTCTGCTGACAGCCGAAAGTGTCCACGCAGGCCCGCGGGTGGGCCTCCCGGGCGGCGAACATCTCCCGGACCCGCGCTTCAAATTCCCGCTGGCGGGCGAGTTCCGCCTCCGGCACCAGCACCTTTTCCCGTTCCAAATCCATCTCCTCCAGATTCGCATACAATAACTGAAATATCATAGCACAAAAGGAAAAAAAGCACAAGCGGCAAAAAGTGTGATGAGATTACATACAACCCGCCGCTTCTGTGATATACTGAGAATGTCAAAGAAGAAAGGACGGTGTTTTCATGAAAGCGGCGATCTCCCTGAACCCGGACGCCGAGGTGGTGCGGACCGTGCGGGAGGGCCTGAAGCGCACCGGGGGCTACTGCCCCTGCCGGCTGGAGCGGACGGAGGCCACCAAGTGCATGTGCCGGGAGTTCCGGGACCAGGTGGCGGACCCCAACTACGAGGGTTTCTGCCACTGTATGCTCTACTACAAATCCTACGAGGACAAAGGAGAATCCACATGACGAAAGTGACGGAAGAGAATTTTGACAAAGAGGTCCTGCAGTCCCAGCTGCCGGTGCTGGTGGACTTTTACGCCGACTGGTGCGGCCCCTGCCAGATGATGGCCCCGGTGGTGCACCAGCTGGCGGAGGACCGCGCCGGCGAGATGAAAGCGGTGCAGGTGAACGTGGACGAGGCCCAGGCGCTGGCCGTGTCCTTCGGCGTCAGCAGCATTCCCACCCTGGCGTATTTCCGCGGCGGGAAGCTGCGGGGCTCCTCCGTGGGCTTCCTCCCCCGGGAGGCGCTGGAGGAGAAGCTGACGGAGTGGGAGCGGGACTGAGGACCCCGCCGCTCCCCCCGCGTACAATGGAGCGCCGCGCAAAGCGGCGAAGAAGACGGCCCCGCCCGCGGGGACGCCGCCCGGGAGAGCCGGAGCGGCGTCTTCGCAGGCGGGGCAATTTTCGGCTTTACAGGAGGGGATGCGCATGATATGATTGCAGTAACTTACACGAGAAACCTGAAAAAGGGGGAGCGAGCTATGGTGGATCCCGAGAGCCCCAGGACCTGGACAAAAGAGTATGTGAGCGGCCACCGCGGGGATTGTCTGGAATTTTTGCGGGAGGTCAATCTGATGGGCCTCCGCGCCGCCGACGAGGGGAATACCCTCCAGGCGGGCATTCTGCTCAATGAGATCCTGAACGGATTCATTGTCATGAAGAACAGCGGGCAGTACGAGGACATGCAGCGCTATCTCTCCATATACTCCGGCCTCGTGGCGGAGCTGGCCCTTTTCAAGGAGCCGGAGGAGGTGGCCCGGGAGGCCAGATCCTACGGCATGAGGCCGAAAGCCGGCCCGGCGGAGATCGGGGAGGAGCGGCGGAAGGTGGCCATCGCCAACTTCCTGGACGCCCGGGACTTCGCCACCACCGGGGAGATGCGCAGCTGCATGGCCTCCATCGCCAGGGAGCTGGAGGCGGGGGCTCCCATCGGCCGGATCCGGGAGAACTACTTCCCGGACTTCCCGGACGATGTGCGGGACTGCCTGCTGCGGGCCGACCGGCAGTTCTTCATCCCCAGGCTCCGCCGGTGCGCCCCGGACCGGTGCTGGCGCCTGGATCCCCACGGCCTGTGCTTCAAACGGGAGCTGGATGTGGGGGAGAAGGTTCCCGTGGACTTCACCAAGGGGCCCGACCGCGGGAGGAGCGGGGGAAGCGCAAGGCCCGCGAGGGGTCCCAGGCGAAAAAACTCCCCGGATTTCGACCAGTGGATGGCGGAGAACGACTACGACGAGGAGGACCTGGAGTGGATGTGCCGGCGGGTGCGGCGGCGCAAAAACGTCTATGGCGTCCTGATGCTGTTCCCGCCGCTGGGGGTGGTGCTCCTGCCCTTCTGGCTGCGGGCGGTCTACCTGACCAGGGTCTTTTCCAGCCGGGACTTCGGCGTGGACTTCAACTGGTTCCACAAGCTGGTCACGGTGGTCTACGGCCTGCCCACCGTCTACATCTACCCCACGGTCATGGGCTTCATCGTCCGGTGGAGCGAGTGGGGCATGGGCCTGCGCACCGCCCGGGCGCGGGCGCTGAGCGTCATCGCCCTGGTGCTGGCGGCGGTGCTGGGCTTCCGCGCCCTGGGAGGGCTGGAGGCCGTGCGGAAGCTCCCCGGCGCCGCGGCCGCCCTCCCCGGGCGGGTCATCGCCCTGGTGCGCGGGGGCAATGGCGGGGCGGAGGACCCGCCGCCGGAGGAGGAGCGGGGCCTCATCGGGGGCTGGTACAGCGTCCAGCTGTGCGCCCCGCCGGGCACCCTGGAGCCGGATTACATGGTGTACCGCTACTACCTCTTTGCGTATGACGGAAGTTACGAGTACGGGGAGCGCAGCTACCAGCCTTCAGACGCGGGGCTGGATGGCTTCCAGACCAAGTGGAGCCTGATCGAGGCAGACCGTAACCATGGAAGATACAGCCTTTCTGAGGACGGGGAGTTGTACCTTCTGGTGGGCAGCCCGGAGTATGCGGAGGACGAGCTGTACTACCGGTGCGAGTACGGCGGTGGGCTGCTGAAGCTCTGGAATAAAAATGAGGAAAGGATGAGCTTCTGCTATTACGCCACGGACGCGGACCCGGGCGACGAGGAGATGCTCATCACCGCCCTCTCGGAACAGAGCCAGCGGCTGTCCGGCAAAGAATGGGCCACCGCCTGCCGTGCGGCGGACGACACCATCGTGACCACCACCTACATATTCCTGGAGAACGGCGCCTTTGACCTCCGCCCCGGCGTGTTCACCAAAGGGATCCACCAGCCGGAGCTGACAGGATGGCAGCAGGACTGGGCCGATGATCCCGCGTATACCGACGGCAACTGCGTTGTGGGGGCGTATACTTTCGACGGGACGAACCTGGTGCTCACCATTCAGGGAGCCGGCGGTATGGACGCCGACACATGGGAGGACTGGACGGAGGTGCACACGGTGGGCGGCGACCTGACGGAGACGCTGGAGCTGGACGGGGTGAAATATGCGGTTCTCGACGCGTGGCTTGGGGACTGGGGGGCCGTCTGGGACGCCCTGGGCGTGGACCACTCGGTGGACTGACGTGCCCGGAGAGGCGCACGGAAGAGGGGACGGGCACGGCCCGTCCCCTCTTCGCGGCATTTTCCGTGGACAACGCTCCGCCGGCGGGCTTGACGGATTTCCGGCGGGGCGCTAAACTGTTGGGCAGAGGTCTGTTTGGCGCTGAGACGGAGAGGGGGAGCCGGAATGGAGAGGCTGAGAGCGCTGGTTCGCGACGTGGAGCGGGCCGGGAGTGAGGGGGAGATCATTGGGAGGCTCCAGGAGATCGGCGGGCTGCTGCTGACGGACTATGAGATCCGTATCAGCGGCGGGGAGGTCCTCCGGCCCCTGTGGGTGGAGGCCTACTACTACCCCTACAAAACCCCGGAGCGGTTCAACGACCCCGCCGCCCATCCAAGCCCCAAGAAGCTGGGCGCGTTTGGAAAGCTCTATTTCATCGAGTCCAGGTACGGCTTTCCCGGCGTGGACCTGTGCCTCTCCCAGGGGGACTACTACCTCTCGTTTTTGATCAAGCGCTCCCGGATGGGAGAGCGGTTTTTCAAGCAGCTGGATCTCTTTGGCCACCTCCGGGAGAGACGGGAGGAGCTGGAGGGACGCGCCCTTCTGCGCAGGACGGCGGAGCGCCGGTCCCAATCCCCCGTCTTTCACACCTCGCGGATCGGGCTGCGGGAGAGCCGGACAAAATTCGCCCACGCGCCGCTGGCGTCTGTGGTCGACCTCCAGAACCCCTACAACTGGGAGCGGGGCTACGGAAAGGTCTGGACCGTGGCAAATTACCTGGCGGAGCACCGCCTGGCGGCGGAGGACGAGATCATCAAAGAGCTGCTGGGCGTTCGCTCCGACGCGGTAAAGCGCGCGTATGCGGAGATCGTGAAGAAAGGCCGATAGGGGGGAGGACCGGCCCCGCCCCGCGGCGGGAACGCCGAAGAGCGCGCACCGTATCACCGATACGGTGCGCGCTCTGTTCGTCTGCTCATCAGCCGGGCAAAATCACGGCGCGGAGGGGCCCCACTTCAAAATCTCGTCGGGGAACACGACGCCGGAATCCGCGAGGAGCGCCTCAATGTCCTCCTGCGTCAAACCGTTTCGCCAGCACTCGTTTCCGCCCGTGTACTGCCCGTTTTGGAAGGGGCCCTTGTAGTAGGAGTAGGCGGATTGATCCTCGTTTTTCTTTCCGATCATCCACGCGTCCCCGGAGGCGTCGTCAAACACCCCGTTTTTGAAAGAACCCGCGTAGAGCGTTCGGATGAGCCCGCTGTCAAAGTATTTTACCATGTACGCCGTGCCGGTGGCGTCGTTGAATTTTCCGTCTGAGGTCATCCCGCGGTAATACCCCTCGATCCCCGTCCGGAGGCGCTTGGAAAATCCGTCCACCGTGATGATATCCCCGGTCCCCACGTCCTCCGGCTCCGGGATCGTCAGGAGGGGCTCCTCCCGGAAACAGTGCCACGTCTCCCCCCGGCTGAAGCCGTCTTCCACAACGCGGTCCGAGATTACCCAGATGGGCCGCCCGCCGGTGGTGGTGTCCGGGAACACCTGCTTGCAGCTTCGCAGCCTGCCGTCGTCGTACACGGCGTCCGTGATCAGCTCCAGCTCTCCGCGGCGGTAGATGTTCACCACGCAGTTTCCGTCCCAGTGGTCGTTTTCATTAAACTGGCCGTAAAAATAGCCGTTCTTGCCGCCGTCCCGGTAGGGCAGCAGGAGCTTCAGGTCCAGCAGCTCCTGGGAGGTGTACTCCGTTCCGCTGCCGCTGCGGGCCACGACGCGGGTGATGGTGGGCCCCTCGTCCTGGCAGATGCTGTTTTTATTTCCAAGGCCGGCGGAGATCTGCCGGGAGTACTCCCCGGACGCCTCCAGGTGCAGATCCTTCAGCAAGAGGGAATACAGGGTGTCCAGCCGGTCTCCCAGGCGGTCGATCCCGCCGCGCAGCTCCTCTTTGCCATCCGAGAGGTCCTGCCTGACGCTCTCAATGTCATCTCCCAGTCCGGGGATCGTCTCCTCCCGCATAGTCGTGATTCCATCTTCAACGGTTTTCATGCGGTCCGGCAGGGTGAAGAAACCTTTGACGAGGCCAACGGCCGCGATGATCGCCGCCGCAAGCACCGCGCCGGCAACGGCGGAGGCGGTGTTCCAGCGAAAATCAGACAATCTTTTCTTTTTCTCCGCAGTGTCTCTCTGTGCATCAGGTCCCTGGAAAAGGACCACCTTGCCCTCTTTTGGATCGTCAGCCATAGGCGGAAGCCCTCTTTTTTCTGTATTTGACAACATTTTACATGCCTCCCGCCCAATTGTCAATCCCGCGGCGCGCCGGCGCCGGATTTTCGGCGGAGCCCGCCACCGCGGATTCTCCGCCCAGTCTACCCCCGCCCGGCCGCGGATTTTGCGGGGAAATGGCGGCGGGCTTTTCCGGGGCGCACGCTCCGCGGGCGGGTGAAATGCGCGGCCGCACTTGCGGTCCGGCGGGATCGGGTATACAATGGAACAATCTGAAGGATCACGGGAGGGATGCCGGATGTCCAGACACACCAGCCCCTATGAGCTGTACGCCAAATTTGTCCTGGAGACCCTGTACGCGGACCGGTACGGGACGCTGCTCCTGCGGGACCGGCCGGACCTCCAGACCGCGGACGGAGCGTGCGGCGTCGAGGTCACCTCGGTGAACGGGGAGGCCTTTGAGCGCCTGGTGACGGAGATCGCCGCGAGCAAACCCTGTCAGGCGCCCTCGGACCGGATCCTGGAGCTGTGCGCCAAGTGCGGCATCGAGTACCACGCCTGGCGGACCTTTGTTATCAACCCCCTGCCGGCGGCGGGCTTTCTCGAGCCCTTCCGCAAAAAGCTGAGGAAGCTGAACGCCGGGTACGACTTCCTGGGGCGCTACGACCTCTTCATGTACTCCGACCGGCACACGCTGGAGGACTATGAGCTGGAGCCGCTGCTGGCGTCTCTGTGCGAGGAGAACCGGGCCCCCATCTCCTATCTCTATGTCTACATCGACGCCGGCGGGAGACTGGTCTGCTTCGACCTGGCCCGGGGCGCCTTTGAGGTCTGCTCCACAAGGGAGCTGCGGAGGAAGCTGCCGCCGGACCCGTGACCCCGGGCCGCCGGCATATCCGTCAACACGGGCCGCCCCGCCTCCGCGGAGCGGCCTGTGTCCTTGTCGGGAGCGAGGCCGAAAAGAGCGCCCCGCCAAACGGCGGGGCGCGGGAGCCCTTACGCCCGCTCCGACTGCACCGCCCGGATGAACCGCGCCACCTCCTCCGTGGGCTCCAGGGCGTACAGCAGCCCGTAGGGCAGGGAGTAGTCCCAGTCCACCGGAATACTGACCAGCGCCGGGTGGACCTCCTGCCAGCAGTCCAGAATCAGCAGCACGTTCCCCGTCTGGGCGCAGCGGTTGAACACGGAGATGTCGTAAAAGCGGGGGGTGTCCTCAATCCGGATGGCCGGGTGGTCCCGGGTGAGATCCGCGCGGATGCGGTCGTTGTTGGCGGAGTCCCCCGCCTTGACCATCATCAGCGTCTCGCCGTAGAGGTCGGAGATCTCCAGCCGCTCCCGCCCCGCCAGGCGGTGGTCCCGGGAGACGGCCACCATCTTTTTGCAGCGGCCCAGGGGCAGCAGCCTGCACTTGTCCATCCACAATTTCGAATCGCACACCGCCATCAAAAAGTCGAACTTCTCCCCCAGGGCCCCGATCTCCCCCAGGATGCCGTCGTGGTCGTCCTCAAAGGGCGCCAGCTGGAGCTTGTAGTCCGGGAACTGCCGGCCCACCCGGTACCACAGGTCCATAAAGGGCCGGGCGGGATTCAGGAGGGACGTGCCCACCCGGAAGACGCGGCCGCCCGCCTCCAGGCAGCGGCGGGCGCTGTCCACGGAGCGCCTGGAGTAGTCGAAGAGGAATTTGGCGTCCTTGTAGATCACCTCCCCGGAGGGCGTCAGGCGGACGCCCTGGGGCGTCCGCTCCAGCAGCCGGAGCCCCAGGTGCTCCTCCAGGGCGTTGATCTGCTTCATCACCGCCGTGGGGGAGATGAACAGCTTTTCCGCCGCCTTGGTGAAGCTGCCGCAGTCCGCGGCGCAGACAAAGGCCTTCAGCAGGGGATTGAACATGGAAGCGCCTCCTTTCTGTATCAATTTTTAGTTGATACCAGACTAACATACAGGAGATTCCCGGTCAAGAGGAAAAGGGATATGCTGGAGGCAGAGACGGAAAGGAGGAATTTCCATGGCATCCATGATCGCGTATTTCTCCCGGCGGGGGGAGAACTATGTCAGCGGGACCCTCAGGGAGCTGGCCGTGGGCAACACCGAGACGGCGGCGGGCATGATCCGGGAGTTGACGGGCGCGGCGCTCTTTCCCATCGAGCCGGTACAGGCCTACTCCCCGCGCTATAACGACTGCATCGCCCAGGCCCAGGCGGACCAGCGCCGGGACGCCCGGCCGGAGCTGAAGCGCTACCCGGAGAGCCTGGAGGGGTACGACACCATCTATCTGGGCTACCCCAACTACTGGGGCACCATGCCCATGTGCTTGTTCACCTTTTTGGAGCACTTCGACTTTACCGGCAAGACCATTCTCCCCTTCTGCACCCACGAGGGCAGCGGCCTGGGCCGCAGCGAGGCCGACATCAAACGCCTCTGCCCGGGGGCGGAGGTGAGAAAGGGGCTGGCGCTCTACGGGGGGAGCGTCCAAAACGCAAAACCGGCCATCGCCAGGTGGCTGGAGGAGAATCGCTGAAAAAAGGAGGAAAAGAAGATGATTAAGCAGACGGCGGGCCGGGACAGCCTGGGGGAGTTCGCCCCCAAGTTCGCCCAGCTCAATGACGATATTCTCTTTGGCGAGGTGTGGAACCGGGAGGGGCTGTCCCCGAAGCTCCGGTCCATCCTCACCGTCTCCGCCCTGGTGAGCAAGGGGCTGGTGGACAGCTCGTTCCGGCACCACCTGCTCTTCGCCCGGCAAAACGGCGTCACCAAGGCCGAGATGGCGGAGATCCTCACCCACCTGGCCTTCTACGCCGGGTGGCCCAACGCCTGGGCGGCGTTCCGCATGGCGGTGGAGGTCTACGGAGAAGACGAAGGGAAAGACGGCGGCCTCTTCGGCCTGGGCGCGCCCAACGACGCCTACGCCCGGTATTTCACCGGAAACTCCTACCTCAAGCCCCTGACGGACCCCGGCGAGACGATGTTCCTCGCCAACGTCACCTTTGAGCCCGGGTGCCGGAACCACTGGCACATCCACCACGCCTCCGCCGGCGGCGGGCAGATCCTCCTCTGCACCGACGGCCGGGGCTGGTATCAGGCGTGGGGCGGGGAGGCCCGGGCGCTGCGGCCCGGCGACGTGGTGTACATCCCCGCCGGGGTGAAGCACTGGCACGGCGCGGCGGCGGACAGCTGGTTCTCCCACGTGGCCTTTGAGGCCCCGGGGCGGGACTGCTCCAACGAGTGGTGCGAGGCGGTGAGCGACGCGGAGTACCGGAGCCTCGCCGCTCCCTCTCAGGCGTAAATCAAAATTCCCTCCCGGCCCAGCGGGCCGGGAGGGAATTTCGTGTATGCGGGAGCTTCGGGGAGGAGAGAACGCGGCGGTCACGGCTCCGTAATCATGCCGATGCCCGTATCCAGCGTCTCCCGGTCGATGGCGCCGGTTGCCTGGGCAACCCCGTACCCCTCCGCGTCAATAAACAGCGTGGTGGGGAGGGCGTATACGCCGTAGGCGCCGGCGGCGTCGCCGTCCAGATCGTAGAACACCGGGAAAGCGTAGCCCTTTTCGTCGATGAAGGACGACGCCGTCTCCAGGGATTCGGAATCGAAGGTCATGTTCACCATCAGAAACTGGATCTCCTCCCCCAGCTCCCCATAGGCCTTGTCGAAGTCGGGCATCTCGCTCTGGCAGGGGCCGCACCAGCTGGCCCAGAAGTTGAGAACCACCGGCTTTCCCGCAAAGTCGGACAGGCGGACGGGGTTTTTGTCCCGGTCGTATACCGTGAAATCGGGGGCCGGGATCCGCTCCGGCCGGGTCTCGCCGCCGGCTTCTCCGGCGTCCTCCCCCGCCTGGGGCCCGTCCTGGGCCGCCGCCAGCTGCTCCGGGGGCGCTTTCCGGCTCAGCCTGCCGTAGAGGACCCGGGCGCCGCCCAGCAAAAGGGCGAAAGCAAGCAGCAAAATGAGCAGCGTTCTGAGCTTTTTCATAGCGCCTCCCAACTGAGCAGGCTGAGCAGCTGCCCAAACAGTCCCGTGGCCATCAGCAGGCCCATGAGGACCAGCAGAATGCCGCTGACGCGGTTGATGATCCCGTAGTGGCGTTTGACCCAGTCAAAGGTGGATTTCAGATATCCGATCAAGCCGGCGCTGAGGAGAAAGGGGATCCCAAGGCCCAGGGAGTAGGCCAGTAGCATCAGCGTCCCCTCCGCCGCGTGGCCCCGCTGGGAGGCCAGCATCAGCGCCGAGCCCAAAAACGCCCCCACACAGGGCGTCCAGCCCACGGAGAACACCACGCCGAACAGCGCCGCGGAGAAAAAGCCCATGCCGCCCGCGCTCACGGTGCGGCGGCTCCCGCGGAAGAGGTTCGCTTTCCAAACGCCCAGGAAGTTGAGGCCGAAAAGGACCACCACCAGGCCGGAGACCAGGTTGACGGCGCTCTGGTACTCCCGCAGAAAGCCGCCCACCGTTCCGGCCAGGGCGCCCATGGCGGTGAAGACGGCGGTAAAGCCCAGGACGAAGCCCAGGGCGCCGGTCAGCGTCTTTCCCGCGCCGCCCGCGCCGCCGCCGGCGAAGTAGGAGATGTAGATGGGGAGCATGGGCAGCAGGCAGGGGGAGAGGAACGTGATGATCCCCTCCAGAAATGAAATTGCGTATTGCATATTCCGCCGCACTCCTTTCCGCTTCTTCCAGGCGGGAATGTTCTCACGGTCCCAGTATACCCGCGGACGGCGGTCCCTTCCGTGACAATATCACAGAGGACGGCGGCCCAGCCCGGGGCTCCCGGAGATTTCGCTGAAATGACCGCCTGCCGGTCTCCCGGCAGGCGGTCATGGTTCCGCGTCAGACCTCGGTCATCCACAGGCCGTGGAGGTTGCAGTAGGCGTAGACGGCCACCGCCCTGTCGCCGCCCAGCTGGAACGTGACGCTGGGGGCCTCGCCGGGCTGGAGGGTCCTGCGCTGGCCGCCGTGCTCCGTCTGGACATAGACCCACTGAATGAAGTGCTCCGGGAGCATGGGGTGCTCCGCGCTGCCCACGCTGACGGTGAGGGTGCCGCCCTCCGCCTTGACCACGGGCTTGTGCTTTTCGCCGCTGGCCTCCACCGTGTTGGGCTCCAGGACTTTCATCTTCTGGCCGCAGCACATCATGGGAACGCCGGCGTCGTGGATCACGCCCGCCAGATTGCCGCAGTGCTCACAGAGTAAAAATTTCGCGCTCATGGCTGTATCCTCCCTGTAATGATTGGATTTTTACGGATTTCGCGGTGAAAGACGCCCGTCAGTGGCCGCCGCACTCGCCGGCGTGCTGGTGCTCGTGGCAGATGGAGCCGGTGGACTTCAGCTCGCCCCGCAGATAGGCCTCCACGGCGGCTTTGGCGTCTCCCTGGGCGCCCAGGATGACCTCCACGCCCCGCTCGTTGAAGATGTCCACGGCGCCGCCGCCCATGCCGCCGGAGATGATGACCTCCACGCCCATGTCCGCCAGGAAGTTGGGCAGGAAGCCGGGCCGGTGGCCGGGGTTGGGGACGGACTCCTGGGAGAGGACTTTCCCCTCTCCCGTCTCATAGACGCAGAAGTTCTCGCAGTGGCCGAAGTGGGGCCAGATCTCATTGCCGTTGCAGGATACCGCGATTTTCATAGTGGATTCTCCTTTTCAAAAATAGTGATTTGACTGGAAAGAGCCCTTGGCCGGGGGCCGTTCACGGCTCCGGGGCGCCTTGGAAAGTGGGCTGCGGGGCAAGGTCCAGCAGCCCGCGGACCTCCCGGTAGATCTCCCGCACCGCCCGGCCCGCCGGGCAGTCCGTGTCCGCGACGGAGCGCCCGCCGTTGGCCGCCTCCGCGGCCAGGGGGTCAAAGGGGATCTTTCCCACAAAGGGGATGCCCCGGACGCGGCAGAATTCCTCGATCTCCGCTGTGTGTTTTGGGCTGACGTCGTACTTGTTGACGCAGACCGCCAGGCGGGTCTGGAACGTCTCGGCGGTCTTGATGAGCCGCCCCAGATCGCTGACGCCGCTGCCGCTGGGCTCCGCCACCACCAGCACCAGGTCCATGCCGCTGACGGAGGCGATGACGGGACAGCCGATGCCGGGGGAGCCGTCCACAATGGACAGCTCACACGCCGGCGCCGCTTTCAGCATGGCCAGCTTCACCTCCGTCACCAGCTTGCCGGAGCTGCCCCGGCCCATTTTCAGCGTGGCGGTGGAGAAGACGGTCTCGTCCCGGTACAGCTCCCGGGTGCCGGCCAGGTCCCTTTGCAGGGAGACGGCCCTTTCGGGGCAGACCAACGCACAGACGCCGCAGCCCTCACAGGCGTATTCGTTGACCGCGGCCCTGCCGTCCCTGACGGCGATGGCCTCAAACCGGCAGTGGGCCTCGCAGCTGCCGCAGCCGGTACATGTTTCCGGGTCCACCGCGGCCTTGTCGCCGCCGAGGAAGTCGAAGCGCTCCGGCGGGGAGGCGCGGTCCAGGACCAGGTGGAGATTGGGCGCGTCCACGTCGCAGTCGGCCATGGCCCTGGCCCGGGCCAGCCTCACCAGGGCCGCGGAGACGGTGGTCTTGCCGGTGCCGCCCTTGCCGCTTAAGAGGAGCAGCTTTTTCATAGGCGCCCTCCGATCTTCCCCAGCAGGGCGCGGAACCGCTCCCCGTAAGCCGGGGACCGCTCCGATGCGATCTGATTGTCCGCCAGCAGCTTTCCCAGCGCCGGGTCCCAGGGGATCTCGTCCCAGACGGGCAGCCCCCTCTCCCGGCAGTAGGCCTCCAGCGGCGGATAGGGCGCGGCGCGCTTGTTGACGACCACGCCGCAGGGCTTTCGCAGGAGGGACGCCAGCTCATGGACCATCTGAAAATTGTGAAAACCGAAAGCGGTGGGCTCCGCCGCCAGGACGCAGACGTCCGCGCCTTGAATGCTCTCCAGCACCCCGCAGGCGCTCCCCGGGGGGCAGTCGATGACCGTCAGTCCCTCCGCCCGCTTCAGCGCCTGATGGATCACGGGGATGCCGGAGGCCTCGCCGGGATGCAGCACGCCGGTCACCACCCTCACGCCCCCGTGGGTCCCCTCCTCCACCGCGCCAATCTCCCGGGGCGTCTCCCGGACGGCGCTTTCGGGACAGGCCAGGAGGCACCCGCCGCAGCTGTGGCACACCTCGGGAAACACCGTGGGCGCTCCCTTGATGTAGAGGAGGGCGTGGAAGCGGCAGAACGACACGCACTTCCGGCATCCGGTGCACTTTTCAGCGTCGAAGGACGGCAGGAGCGTGGAGACCGGCGTGACAGTTATATTCTCCGGTTTCCAGAAGAGCCGCCCGTTGGGCTCCTCCACGTCGCAGTCGATGTAGACGGCCTGGCCCGCGGCCGACGCCAGATTCACCGCCACAAAGGTCTTGCCCGCGCCGCCCTTGCCGCTTAAAACCGCGATCTTCATTGCACACCGTGGAACCCGCCGTGGAAGCGGGTCAGGGGCTCCAGCTCGCCCTTGGCCAGGGCGGCCAGCTCCTCCGCGGCGGTCTTGTGGACGGATTTGTAGAGCTTGATGCCGGCGGCGGCGAACACGTCGGCGGCGTTCTGGCCGCAGCGGACGGTAATCAGCTCCGTGACGCCGCTGTCCACCAAAAACTGGGCCGCCTGCACCCCGGCGCCGCCCTGGGCCTGGGCCGCGGGGTTTTCCGCGACGGTCTCCCCGCTCTCGTCCTGAAACAGGAAGTACGGCGCCCGGGCCAGCACGATGCAGACATCCTCTCTGTTCTCATCCAAGGGAATCGCGATACGCATGTTCCTCTCCTCCTTTGCGTCTTTCGCCGGGCCGCGGCGGTGCCTCCGGCAGCCGCCGCAGCCGCAGTATGCCTCTTTCCCGTCGCAGAGCCGGTAGTCCCCGCCCTCGATCCGCAGCGGCAGGCCGTCCACCAGCGCCTCCGCCAGCTTCCTCCGGGCGGAGTTGTAGATCAGCTGCACGGTGGTCCGGGCCACCTGCATATAGCCGCCGCACTCCTCCTGGGAAAAGCCCTGCTTGTCAATGAGGCGGATGGCCTCGTACTCGTCCACCGACAAGATCACCGCGTCCTCCCGGGGGCGCTCCCCCACGGGGCGGAACTCCCGCATGGGGGGCATCTGGCAGACCTTTCTGCATTTCTTTGGCCTTGGCATCTCCCGAATCCCTCCAAAATGCAAGCGTTGTCTCTGCCGGACAGTATAGCGCGGTTTATGACATATGTCAAGAACGCCGCCCCCTCCGGGGAGGGACGGGGATAGCCTGAGCGCCCGCCGCGTCTGTGCGCGGCGGGCGCCGGAGGTCACTGGTCCATCCCGCAGGCGGTGGAGCGCTCAATGAGGCGGCGGTCGTGCCTCACAGCGTCATAGAAGCGGTAGCCGCCGGCGAAATTATAGCAGTCAAAGCCGCGGCCCGTGAGGATGCGGGCGGCGATGTAGCTGCGCAGGCCGCTCTGGCAGATCAAATAGACGGTCTTGCCCGGCTCCAGCTCTCCCAGCCGCGTCCGCAGCTCGTCCACGGGGATGTTGGAGAAGCCCTCGATATGGCCGGCGGCGAACTCCTCCCGGGTACGGACGTCCAGCAGCGTGACGCTGCCGTCCCGGGGCAGGGCGTCGACGTCCTCCAGATACCACTGCTTCACCACGCCGTTTTTTAAATTCTCCACCATGAAGCCCGCCATGTTCACCGGGTCCTTGGCGGAGGAGTAGGGCGGCGCGTAGGCCAGGTCCAGGTCTTTCAGCTCCGTGGCCTTCATCCCGCAGCGGATGGCGGCGGCCAGCACGTCGATGCGCTTGTCCACCCCCTCATAGCCCACAATCTGGGCTCCCAGCAGCCGACAGGTCCCCTTTTCAAAGACCAACTTCATGGTCATCAGCCGGCCGCCGGGGTAGTAGCCGGCGTGGTTCATGGGGGAGAGGATGACCTTATCCGCCTCCAGGCCGGCCCTTTTGGCGGCGGTCTCGTTGAGCCCGGTGGCGGCGGCGGTCATGCCGAAGACCTTGATGACGCTGCTGCCCTGGCTGCCCCGGTAGCGGCTGTCCCCGCCGCAGATGTTGTCGGCGGCGATGCGGCCCTGCTTGTTGGCCGGGCCCGCCAGGGAGATGACCGCGTTTTCACCTGTGACGAAGTGCTTTACCTGCACCGCGTCGCCCACGGCGTAGACGTCGGGGGCGGAGGTCTCCATCCGGTCGTTTACCACGATGCTGCCCTTGAGGCCCAGGGCCAGCCCCGCGGACTTTGCAAGGTCGCTCTCCGGCGTGACGCCGATGGCCAGCACCACCATGTCGGCGTGGAGGGGCGCGGCGTCTTTCAGCAGCACGTCGATGCCCCCGCCGCGCTCCGCGAAGCCCTCCACCGTGTGCCCCAGGGCCAGCTTGACCCCGCCTTGGCGCATCTCGCCGTGGATGAAGGCGGCCATGTCGGCGTCAAAGGGATTCATCAGCTGCTTTGGCCGCTGGACAATGGTGACCTCCATCCCCAATTCCCGCAGGTTTTCGGCCACCTCCAGGCTGATAAAGCCGCCGCCGGCCAGGACGGCGGACGCGGGGTGATGGGCGTCGATGTAGTCCTTGATGCGGAGCGTGTCCTCCACCGTCCGCAGGGTGAAGACGCGCTCCAGCCCCACGCCGGGAAGCCGGGGCTGGGTGGGCTTGGCGCCGGGGGAGAGGAGCAGCTTGTCGTAAGTCTCCTCAAACACCGCGCCGGTGGTCAGGTTTTTCACGGAGACGGTCTTTTGCTCAGGGTGGATGGCGGTGACCTCGTGGTGCACCCGCATGTCCACCCGGAAGCGGGCCAAAAAGCTCTCCGGCGTCTGGAGGGTCAGGTCCGCCCTGTCCGCGATGGTCCCGCCGATGTAGTAGGGCAGGCCGCAGTTGGCGTAGCTGATATACCCGGAGCGCTCAAAGACCACGATCTCCGCCTGCTCGTCCAGTCTGCGGATGCGGGCCGCCGCGGTGGCGCCGCCCGCCACGCCGCCGATAATGACAACTTTCATGTTTCAACCTCTCCTCGCCAGGCGGCAATCCCGCCGATATTTTTTACGTTGGTGTAGCCCATCCCCGCCAGGATCCCCGCCGCCTGCCGGCTGCGGCTGCCGCTGTAACAGTAGACGAAGACGGGGGTGTCTTTGCTCTCAATGACCTCCGGCGCCCGGTTCAGCGCGTCCAGGGGGAGATTCCTGCCGCCGGGGAGGCGGCCCTGCCGGTACTCGTCGGGCGTCCGCACGTCCAGCAGCACCGCGCCGGGCGCCGCGGCAAACTCCGCCGCGCCCTGGTTGATGTCGGGGCCCCGGAAAAACTCAAGAAAACCCATGGCCCGCCTCCTTACAGCATGGCCAGGATCTGCTCCTTGGGCCTGGCGCCCACGGCCTTGCTCACCAGTGCGCCGTTTTTCATCACCGCCAGCGTGGGGATGCTGACGATGCCGAACTGCGCCGCCAGCTCCGGCTGCTGGTCCACGTTGATCTTGCCCACCTTGATGTCGCTCCGCTGGGCGGCGATCTCGTCCACAATGGGCCCCACCATGCGGCAGGGGCCGCACCAGGAGGCCCAGAAGTCCAGCAGGACGGGCTTGGCGGAGTTCAGAACCTCCTCCTGGAAGTTGTTTTTGTCGATGTTGATGACAGACATGGAAAAGTCCTCCTGTTTTGTTTTGATGGCTGTAGTATATCCGGTTTTTCCGCCGCTTTCCGTGATGTTGTCACAAAGGCGCGCCCGGGGCGCGGGAGAAAGGAAGCGCCCCCCGGCGGATGCCGGGGGGCGCCGTTTGCTGGGGACTTGTTCTCTGCTCTTCGCCGGGGGTTACTCCTCCCACACGGGGTCCGGATTCAGCTTGGTCCAGTTCTCCATGAGCTGGCCCTCGGTCCGGCGGGTGTAGTCGTGGGAGTTGGTGGCCTCCTCCACTACGTAGTAGTTGGGATCGGTCACGGGGATGTCGGTAAAGGTGGTGATGCCGGCCAGGATCCCCTGCTCGTCAACGTGCCGGTCCAGCACGTTGTTGATGAAGTCCATGGCCTCCACCCGGGTGATGTTCTCCAGGGGACGGAACTTTCCGTTGCTGCCGTCGATCCAGCCCTTGCTGGCCGCGTAGGCGATCAGGTCGCGGGCCCAGTAGTCCTCGGACACGTCGGAGAAAGGATTCTCCAGGCCGGGAACCACGTTGTCGAACCGGGCGGCGATGGCGGCGAACTGGGCGCGGGTGATATACGCGTTGGGACGGAACGTGCCGTCCTGGAAGCCGGTGATGATGCCGGCGTTGGTCAGCGTGGAGATCGCCTTGTTGGCCCAGAAGTCGTCAGAGACGTCGGTGAAGTCGTTGGTCTCCTGGAAGAAAATGGTGCGGGAGGTCTCGTCCAGCAGCCGGTAGAAGATGGTGGCCACATGTGCCCGGGTCAGGGGATTGTTGGGGCGGACGGTGCCGTCCTGATAGCCCTTGATGTAGGCGAAGTGGTCCGTCTTGTTCAGCTGGAGGTCTCCGGCCAGAGGCACCGCGTCGTCGTTGATGGTGGTGGTTCCGCCTGTGCCGCCGCCGGTTCCGCCGCCGCCAGTTCCGCCGCCAGTTCCGCCGCCGGTTCCGCCGCCGGTTCCGCCGCCGCCGGTTCCGCCGCCTGTGCCGCCGCCGTTGTAGATCCAAATGGCGTACAGAACGGTGTCGCCGGTCAGGTCGATAGAGCCGCCGGGGCCGTAGCTGGCGGTGCCGCTGTTGCGCAGGGACCAGCCCTGGAACGTGTAGCCGCTGCGGGTGGGGCTGCTGCTGCTGATCCGAACGGTGTGTGCGCTGCCGGCGGGAGCGGTCACGCTTTGGGCGCCGGGCATGTTGGTCACGCCGGTGCCGTTGGCGTTGTAGCTCAGGGTGTAGGTGGTGTTGCAGTACACGTAGACGACCGCCACGCCGGTTTCACCCTCCGCCAGCTGGAAGCGGGTGAGGGGATCTCCGGCCACGAGAAGATCATTCATGGTGTCCTCCTCGGGCTCCGGGGCGCTGTTCTGGTCGTCGCTCACGTCCTGGGTGTCATCCTGGGGGTTATCCAGAATGTCGTCCTGGCCGTCATCCGCGTCCTGGATGTCATCCTGGGGGTTATCCAGGATGTCGCCCTGGCCGTCATCCACGTCCTGGGTGTCATCCTGGGGGTTATCCAGGATGTCGCCCTGGCCGTCGTTCACGTCCAGATCCCCCTCCTGGGGACCATCCGGAATGTCGCCCGGGATCTCCTCGTCCGCAGGATTCAGAATGAGCGGCAGTCCATTTTCAGGAATGGGCTCCTCCTCCGCCGGAGCCAGCCGGACGGTCAGGTCGTGGCCGGACGCCTGGAGGAAGTGTGCGCCATGCAGCTGAGAGAACGCGGACACATAGTACGCGGAATCAAAGGTGACCGTCATGGCGTCGCTGTCCCAGGTATAGCTGCCCGCGATGGGATCCAGCTCGTGGGACCCGTGGACAGCGCACTGCACCCGCACTTTGACGCCCAGGTCGATCAGCTCCTGCACGGTGGGCGCGCCGGCACCGGGATCAATGGGGTTGATGGGCGTACGGTCGAACTGGGCCGTGTAGATGATGTCGCCGGTCTGCGGATCCTCAGATCTCGCCCAACGTCCATTGAACGTGTAGGTGTAGCTGCCGTCAGCGGGCCGTGTCGGAGTGCCACCGGTATAGGCGGGCTCGGATTCGGCCTTGTTCCAGTCCACAGGGCCTTGCAGCGTCGTGCCATCCCAGTTCTTCCAGGTGACCTTTACCGTGGTGGTATCCTCGGAATCGGGGATCCAGGGGATGGTGATGGAGCCGTCGGGGTTCTTCACGGGGTCGCCCCAGTCGCCGCCGCCGGGATTGGCGGGATAGGTCTCGTCGACAGTGATCTTCCCATTCTCGTCGGTGGTGATCTTGCTGTCAGGCACATCCTTGGTGACGGGATCGGTTTCCTCCGGCATCTCCCACGTCACCGTGGTGGTATCCTCGAGACCGGGGTCCGTAACCGTGACGGTTTCGGTGGCGCTGGCGGACTTCTTGGTGTTCTCCACGGTGGCGGTAAAGGTGTTTTCAAGCTGGGTGTCAACGGCGACGTCCGTGCCCACCGTAGCATCATAGGTCACAATGGCGGTACGGCCAACCCGAATGATAATCATGTCCTCGTACAAGGTGCCGTCTTTGACTGTCATACTGCCGGGAACCATCGTCAGGCCCGCGTCCATGACATCCGTAAAGAGGACATTCTGCGTCTTGGTTGCACTCAGGTTCTTGATGGTGACCGTGTAGGTGACGGTATCGCCGGGGGCGGGGGTCTCGTTGTCCACGGTCTTGGTGACCTCAATGGGGCACTTGCCGGGGACGCTGGCGCTGGCGTTGCTGGCGCCGGAGGAGGCCGTGCCCTGCCCGTCATAGCCGCCGCCGTAGTGGATCAGCGCGGCCGCCATTCGGAACAGAGCGGACAGCGGGGAAGCACCCACAAACGCCGGTTCGGCCGCCTGGGGAGCCTGGGCTTTCCAGGTGCCCGCGAACACGTCGTTGTGCAGGTTTACGGTGACGTCATCATAGGAGTCGTTTACGACCCTGACGTCGTAGGTCAACGTGACGACCGCGTCTTTCGGGAACACGCGGTTCCGGGCCAGCGCGTGCCAGGTCAGGTCCCCGTTCTTCTGGTTGTTGGCATAGTTGTTGCTCGTGGGGCCGTCGACAGGCAGGCTCACCGGGTTCTTGCCCGTCTCTTCCAGCGTCAGCGCGACGTTCTCCAGGGAGATCGCCGTGGTGTCGACTTTCGTGTTGCCGACCATGGACTCGGTGGTCAGGGTGTCGATGATGTCCAGGCCGTACACGTCAAAATCGCTCTCGTTGGTCACGGTGACGGTGTAAGAAACAAGGCTGGCGTTGGAATCGCTCGTCTTCTGGAAGCCGCCGTTGTCCTTATTGACATTCAGGATGATGTTTCCGGCGGGTGCGGTGGGCTCCACCGGGGTGCCGGGGTCATCGGAGGCCGACGGGTTCTCCTTGTCGCCCTCCTTGCCCGTGGAGGCCGCGACGGTGTTGACCAGGGTCTTGCCCGCGTCCGCCTCTTTCACGGTGTACGCGGCGGTCAGAGCAATGGTCTTGCCGGCAGGCAGAGTCACCGTCCACTTGCCGTTCTGGTTTGGACCGGTCAGCGTTCCATCACCAGACGCTTTTACCAGACTATCCAGCGTCAAGGATTCGGTCAGGGTGACGGTCTTCTCCACGTTGGAGAGGTTCGTCACCGTGATCGTCCAGGTGATGGTGTCGCCCGCCTTGGCTGTGGTGGCAGTCCGATCGCCGTTGATAGACGCGCGGGTCTTGGCGACCTCAATGCCCTTGCCGTTGTCCCTGAGGGCAAAGACCAGCGTCAACACCGTGCCGCTGGCGGCCAGGGTGGTGCTCTGTGTGCTCCGATCCTGAAGATAGTCATAGCCCCCAATGGTCTTGTCCTTCTCGGTGGCACTGACCGTTTCGCCCACATTGCCCGTTCGGGTCTCAGACGCCTTGAGCGTGTTGCCCAGGGTGTCTTCCCACTTCACGGTGTACCTGGCGGTGGTCTCCGTCTGCTTCCACACGGCGTAGAGGTCCGTGTTGACACTGAGCGTCATCTTATCTCCGGCAGTCCAGTCCGCCGTAGTGGCGTCCTTGTTGGCGTTCCAGCCAAGGAACTCGTAACCACTGCGCTTCAGGCTTCCCTGATTTTGGATGACAACATCGCTGCTTGGAGCAACCGGATCCTGGGTGGGCGCGGTGCCGCTGGTGTTCCCGTTGCCGTAATAGGTCAGGGTGACCAGATTTCTGGTGAAATACAGCTTCAACTCGGTACCGGTCTTGGCCAGGGTGGCGGAATCCGTGCTCTTGCCGGCATTATAGGTATAGCCGTCAAGAACCTTATCCTCCGCCGTTGCGCGCACTGTGTCGCCCACGGTACCGCTGCGGGTCTCCCGGCCAATGACATTGTCGTTTTCATCGTACCAGATGACCTTATAGTTCGCGCTCTCCTTCCAGCCGGCGTAAAGATCAATCGTAGCGTTGTTGCTTCCAACCACCAATGTGCCATTTTGCACATTGGTGCACTTGGAATCGGTGTACCATGTTGTGTTGTTGACCTTTGGTGTATATCCACCAAAGTTGCAAGCGTCGTAATCCTTAAACGGGAAGTCAAAGACATTCCACGGAGGATTAGCACTCCACATGTTCAGTGTCAAATTTTGTGTTACCACATAATCGGTGCCATCGGGGTAATTAGAATGGTATTTTACTTTGGCATATCTTGTGTACTTCCCGTTACCAGAGGTGAAGTCCTCATCTTTATTACCACCGGTACCTGTGTTGCCGCCGGAGCCGCCTCCAGTGCTGGGAGCCTCCCACTTGGTGACCCAGTATGTGATGGTAATATTCGCATTGTTTCGCGAAAGATCGCAGGACACTCCCTCGTTCTTGGCACCGAAGTAAGCGTTACTCCGCACTTCCGTTACTCTGCCATAATCATAATCAGTAAGGGAAGACAGGTAAGGGATGCGGTAGGAGACCTGGATATACCCGTCGTCCGGACGGGACACGCTGTTATCGTACCCTACTGCAACGTCCGCCCCGGTATCCGGGCAGAAAATGCGGAAAGTGATATTGAAATTGCTGACCGCCAATGCGCCAGTGGGCAGCATGCCCAGGCACATCACCAGCGCCAGGAACACGGCCAGGCCTCGAGTGCGTAAGGTCTTCAAAAATCTCATGCAATTCTTCCTTTCTTTGCAGTATTCTCGGATGCAAAGGATCCGGCGGGCGGGCTACCATCCCACGGACTTGCCACGGTGTGCCGTGGAGTTTCCGTGGAGCTTCCGCGGGGAAGGTCCAACCTTTGCGTCCTATGGTTTCCCATAGTTTGCCGCTTGCAGTCCGGCGAACATCGCCGCCGCAGGGTCCGCTTTGCGCGCTCCCTTGCGCATCCTCTCCCCGCGCGGCCCGCTGGCGCTGTGCGCGCGGGGGCCCCATGGGGACGGCTTGCGGCATTAGTCCCGTAACTTTGCGCCGCCGGATTTCTCCGGGTTTGCCAACGCGCCTTTTCGGCCGCCTCCGCGGCCCTGCCCCCGTCCCGGCGCGGCTGGCGGGGGGAGGTCACCAGGGCGGGCTTGCGTTTTTCACGGGGATCCCTCCTCTCTTTTTCTGCAGCGATCCGCAGAATCGGCGGCGGCCCCTACGGGGCGCTTGGGGCGTGCTTCGCCAAAAAGGGCTGGAACAGCTCCTCCTCGGCCCGCTTCCGGGCCTTCACCGCGTCCTCAAACCGGGCGTAGCTGCCCAGATACCGCCGTTTGCCCTGAAAGCAGATGGTGGCCCGCCAGCGTCCCTTGGACGACCACCAGTCCACACCGGGGACGCCGCTGGTGTTGTTGCGCCGCACGGTCCCGGCCGCCAGCATCTCCACGCAGGTGCCGTCGATATACGTCAGCCCCAGCGCCGCCCTCGGCCCCCCGGGGCCGTGTTGGCAGCCGCAGCTCTTTGTGTGGCCGGACCGCAGATGCATGGTCTTTACAACGGTCTCCCGGCCGCAGTCGCACCGGCACCGCCAGGCCGTCCGTCCGCCGATGTTCTCCGCCGGGAACAGCACCGTCAGCTTTCCGTACCGCTGGCCTGTCAGGTCGACCCGTTTTCGAGAATGTCCCATGGCTTCCTCCCCGCGGGGCCCCTTCCGCCGCCCCTGTAGACAGAATATGCGTTCCGGGACAAGTCTCCCCCCGCCCCGGCAGGCAGGACCGGTTCGTATATGAAAAAGAGCGCAGCAAATTAAGGCCGCGAATCTCTGCATAGGCGGTCTTGATTTATTGCGCTCTTTCATAGGAAAAATCTTCTCTATTCCCTTGCATTCCCCGGTGGCCGTGTGATATAATTCCACCGGTAGAAGAAGCAGGGCCCAGTCGTATGTACGCGCCGCGTCCCGGAACGCATATTCTGTCTCCTCAGCAGATCAGGCGGAGCATCTCCAGGTATTTGGCGTGCTCCGCGCCGGTGGTCAGCAGGTAGATCCTGGTGGTCTCCACGGAGCTGTGGCCCAGCACGTCCGCCAGCTTCACAATGTCCCGGCAGACCCGGTAGAAACAGGTGGCAAACAGGTGCCGCAGGTTGTGGGGAAAGACCTTGCTGGGCTCCACCCCCGCCGCCGCGCACAGCGACTTCATCTCCCGCCAGATCTGCTTTCTGGAAAGACTCCTCCCGCCTCCGGTGAGAAAGATCTCACCGGAGGTGATTTTCTGCTCCGCGGCGTACCGCAGCAGCTTCCGGCACAGCTTCCCCGGCAGCAGGATCGTCCGGACCTTCCCTTTCAGGATCACCACGGCCCGCCCGCTGCGGGCGGCCTCCACCGTGAGATACCGGACCTCCGACACCCGGATGCCGGTGGAGCACACGGCCTCCATCAACAGCTCCAGCCGCCGCCGTCCGGAGGCGCGGGCGGCCTCCAGCAGCCGCAGATACTCCTCCCGGGTCAGATCCCGGTCCCGCTCCCGAAAGGCCCGCCGCTGGAGGCGGAGGAACTTCACACGGCACTCCTCCCACCCCAAAAAGCGGCACAGGCCGTTGAGGGCGGAGAGCTTGCCGTTTACCGTGGCCGGGGCCAGGCCCCTGGCCAGGAGGGACTCCTTCCAGGCCAGGACGGCCTCCTTTGTCACGGTCCCGCCGGCAAGCCACTCGGCGAACTCCTCCACGGCCCGCAGATATTTTTCGATGCTTGACGGCGCCCGCTCCTCCCGGCGCAGGTGCGCCTTGAACGCGGCGGTCCCCTCTGCTGTCAGTCTGTGGTCTTTCAAACGCGCGGCCTCCTTTGCAGCTTAAGTACTCCTATTGTACCCGCTTTTCGCAACAGGCCGCAGCCGGTCCTTGAGAAGCCGCCGGAGGAAGAGCGGCTTTCCTTTGGCTTGACGCTTGAGCGCGGCAGGCGCTTCAGAAAATTTGTCTTGACTTTTCGGCCCTATATCTGCTATATTGCTGAATGCAACGTGTAGCGTCACCGCGTAAATCCGGTTGATTGCTGCACGCTGCTTTTATTTTTTCCAAGAATCAATATCAGAAAGCGCGCGGCCAGAAGGCATAAGTCCAGCTCTTCTCGCCGGGCGCTTTCGCATAGCCGGAGGAGGAATCAGTCTATGGAAGAAAAAGCGAATTCTTTTTTGGAAACAGAGCGGCTGGGCAGGCTGATGGCGAAGTACGCCGTCCCCTGCGTCATCTCCCTGCTGGTGGCCGCGCTCTACAACATCGTGGATCAGATCTTCATCGCCAACGCGGATTACCTGGGTTCCTACGGCAACGCCGCCAACACGGTGGTCTTCCCGCTGACGGTGGTGGCCCTGTCCATCGCGGTGATGATCGGGGACGGCTGCTGCGCCTTTGTCAGCATCAGTCTGGGGGCCGGGAATCAGGACGCCGCCCACAGGAGCATCGGCAGCGCGGTCCTGCTGTGCGTGATCTCCGGCCTGGTTTTGACAGCCCTCTATCTCGCCTTCCAGGAGCCGATCCTGACCCTGTTCGGAGGCCGGGTCAACGAGGAGACCTTTCGCCACGCCAAGGAGTACTTCTTCTGGATCACCCTGGGAGTCCCGTTCTATATGTTTGGGCAGGCCCTCAACCCCATCATCCGCTCCGACGGCAGCCCGAAGTTCGCCATGGCCTCCACGCTGGCGGGTGCGCTGGCCAACATCATTTTGGACCCCGTTTTCATCTTTGTTTTCCGGTGGGGAATGATGGGCGCGGCGGCAGCCACCGTGCTGGGACAGATTTTAACCGCCGCCCTGGCAATTTGGTATCTGTGCCGCATGAAGGCCGTTCGGCTGGAGCGGAGGAGTTTTCGGCTCCACGGCGATTTGGCGAGGAAATATCTGCCCCTGGGCATTTGCAGCTTTCTGTCCCAGATCTCCCTGGTCATGGCCATGGCGGCGATTCAAAACATGACGCTGAAATACAGCGCCATCGACCCCGTCTTCGGGCAGGCGCAGTACACCCAGATCCCCATGGCGGTGCTGGGGATCGTGATGAAGTTCTTCCAGATCGTCATCTCCGTCTCCGTAGGGCTGGCGGCGGGGTGCATCCCGGTGGTGGGCTACAATATCGGGGCGGGCCGCAATGACCGGGCCAAGTCCCTCTTCACCCGCCTGCTGGCGGCGGAGGCCATTGTCGGGGCGGCGGCGCTGCTGATTGTGGAGCTGTTCCCCCATCAGCTCATCGGAATTTTCGGCGCGGCCAATGAAAGCGTGTATTATACCCAGTACGCGGTAAAGTGCTTCCGGGTTTACCTCTGCATGATGGTGCTGGCCACGGTGAACAAGGGCACGTTCATCTATCTGCAGGCCCTGGGCAGGGCCCTGGCCTCCACCACCATCTCCATGGTGCGGGAGGTTTTGTTCGGCGTGGGCTTCGCCCTGCTGCTGCCCCTGTGGTTCGGATTGGATGGGGTTCTGTACTCCATGCCGGTTTCCGATCTGCTGACATTTGTAATCTGCGTCATTGTCATTCGATATACCTACAAGACGTTGGACCGCGGAGAAAAGGGGAGGAACAGAGCATGAGCAATCGAATCATTACCATCAGCCGTGAGTTTGGCAGCGGCGGCAGAACCATCGGCAGAAAAGCCGCCGCGGAGCTGGGGCTTCCCTGCTATGACGCGGAGTTAATCGGAAAGCTGGAAGAGGCAACCGGGCTGTCCGGGGAGTACATTGCCGAACGGGGCGAATACGCCTCCCACGGCAGCTGGCTGGCCAGCGCTTTCTCGGACCGTGACCACAACGGGCATTCTGTTCAGGATGATCTGTGGTGCGTTCAGCGGCGGGTCATCCTGGAACTGGCGAAGAATGGCCCGTGCGTGATCGTGGGCCGGTGTGCGGATTATATCCTGCGCGATGCGGCGGATTGTCTGAATGTGTTTATTTATTCAGACATGGAACAGCGGGCCAAACGGATTGTCAAGCAATACGGGGTCCGGGACGAGTCGCCTGAGAAACGCCTCCGGGAAAAGGATAGGCGCCGCGCCGCCTACTATCAGTTTTACACGGGTATGAAGTGGGGCGTTGTCCAGAACTATCACGCCGCACTGAACAGCGGAGCACTGGGAATCGACACCTGCGCGGAAATGATTGCCCTGCTGTACGACAGAAAATTTTGTGAAAGATGACCTTTGATTTTTTCAGTCCGCTCTGCTAAACTGAGCACCGTCAATTGAATACGGACATTCAACGACACACGCAGTGCATTGCACGTAAGCCTGATCACGGTACGGTAATGCTCTGGGTGTGTCGCTCCGCTTTGAAGGACACACGCGGACGCGTGTGCCCTTTTTTGTCCGCAAATTACAATGGAGGTATCCTGATTATGCAAACATCCAACTACCTGGGGACAGAGAAGACCGGAAAACTGCTGCTGAAATTCGCGGTTCCCTGTATCTTTTCCCTCATCATCTCCTGCCTGTATAACATCGTGGACCAGATCTTTGTGGGCAACGGCGTGGGCTACCTGGGCAACGCCGCCACCGGGGTCATCTTCCCCATCACGGTGATCGGCTGGGGCGTGTCGCTGTTCTTCGGCGACGGCGCGGCGGCGTCCCTCAGCGTATCCCTGGGAAAAAATGAGACGGAGGACATCCACCGCAGCGTGGGCAACAGCATCCTGTTCTCTTTCCTCGGCGGCCTGGTGATTATCCTCATCAGCTACGGCTGGGGGGACGGCCTTCTGCGGCTCATCGGAGCCACGGACGCCAACCTGGCCCTGGCACACGACTACGGCTTCATCATCTACGCCATGATGCCCCTGGCGCTGGTGCAGAATACCCTGGCCTCCATCATCCGGGCAGACGGCAGCCCCAAGTACGCCATGGGCGCCATGCTGGTGGGCGCGGTGCTGAATATCATCGGCGATCCGGTGGCCATCTTCGTGCTGGATATGGGGATCAAGGGCGCGGCGTACGCCACCATCCTGGGACAGTTTGTCAGCTTCCTGATCTGCGCGGCCTATCTGACCAAAAGCAAATCCTTCCGTGTCTCCCTGTCCAGTTTCCGCCCCTCCCCCATCCTTTTGAAGCAGGTCATGGCCCTGGGGGCGTCCAGCTTTTTGACCCAGCTGTCCATCGTGGTTATTACGGTGATCAACAACATCCTGCTGGTAAAATACGGCGCGGTTTCGGCCTATGGAGCGGACATCCCCCTGGCGGCCTTTGTGGTCATTATGAAGCTGTTCCAGATCGTGCTGAATATCGCCATCGGCATTGCCGCCGGCGCACAGCCTATCGTGGGTTATAACTACGGCGCGAAAAAGTTTGGCCGGGTGCGGGAGCTGCTGGGACTGATCGTCAAATGGACGGCCGTTGTCTGCCTAATCTGCACGGTCTTGTTTGAAGCGTTCCCCCTGTTCTTTATTCAGATGTTCGGCGCGGACGGAGAGCTGTACACGCGGTTCGCGGTGCAGTGCCTGCGGATTTATTTGTCGTTGATCCTGTTTACCTGCGTCCAGAAAGTGTGCGCCATCTTCCTGCAGTCCATCGGCCACGCGAAAGCCGCCGCGCCGCTGTCTATTCTGCGCGACATACTGCTGATCGTGTTTTCCATCGCAGCGCCCATGGTCTGGGGCGTGACCGGCATCTTCTGGGCCGCGCCCATTGCCGATGTTCTGGCCATTGCGGCGACGGCGATCGTGATGCTCCGCCTCTGGAAGCAGCTGAAGGGGGCGGACGGGCAGCCCTCGGAGAGCAAGCCCGTCCTGCAAAAGTCCCGTCCCGGCGTCATCATCACCATCGCCCGGGAGCACGGCACCGCCGGGAAGCGGATCGGCCAGCTGGTGGCGGAGAAGCTGGGCATTCCCTGCTACTACAAGGAGATGACCGCCCTGGCCGCTCAGGAGAGCGGGCTTGCCAAGGAGTTTATCTCCAGCATCAACTCCGACGAGAACGCCGTCATGCGGGAGCTGTACCTCAGCACCAGCGCCGTCCAGCAGGCGGTGATCGCACAGGATAAAGCCCTCAACATGATCGCAGATACGGGTTCCTGCGTCATCGTGGGCCGGGCGGCGGACTATGTTCTGCGGAATCGGGAAAATGTGGTGCGTATCTTCATTCATGCTCCTAAAGAGTACCGGGTGAAAAAGGTGATGGAGATGTACGGCGATACCGAGCAGGAGGGCAGGAGGAGTATCGCCCGCTCCGACAGCGCCAGAGGTTCCTACTACAAGAGTATTTCAGGACACGCCTGGGGCGATCCGCATCAATATGAATTGAGCGTGGACAGCTCCATCGGACCGGAGAAAACGGCGGAAGTGATTTGCGGCTATATCAGCCGCGTGTGAGCGAAAAAAACGGCAGGGGGTCGTGCAGACTCCCTGCCGTAACATGTTCGCCGCTCTATTTAAGCGGAGGCCTTACACTCCGCGGCTGCGTACAGGCGCTCCCGAATCAAATCCGGCGCAGTATTCAATGCGACAGCAAATTCCTCGCAGATTAATTTTTCCGCCAGCTTCAAATATCGGATGTCCACCTGGCCCAGCTGTTTCTTCTGCTGGGCCATTTCCCTCTGCCTGACATGAATTTCCTTGATTAAAAGCAGGCAATCCTCCACCTTGCGGGAAGCAAGCATACCCTGGTAGTGGGCGGCCAGCTCCATCGTTTTGCCGGAGAGGAATACATGGGGTTCCAGCTGGGAAAACAGCTCCAGATAATGAGCCGCTTCACCGCCGCTGATCAGGGGACGCATGGACGAAGTCATATCCACGGGTGCATAGATGATCTCGTTGCTGTTGGAAAATACGGCGCACAGCTTGTAATAATCGCCGGTGGTTCCCCGGACCGGCGGCAGTCCCACGCTGTCGATTTTGTAAACGCCCCGCTTGTCATATAGAACCAGCGCTCCAACTTCATACATAGCGTTCAATCCAGGTAGTCGCCAACAGGCTGGGTGTTGTTCTGCTTTTTGATTTTGATGATCAGGGAGCCGTCAGGCTGCTCAGCCTCTTCCATGATCTTGTACTGCGTCCTGTGCCGGTCCATCTTCATCTTGTAGGATTCATACTCCTCCCGGATCTGCTGTCTGGCCAGCTCCGAGGAAATTCCATCCTTCAGCTGAAAATGAACCGTCTGCTCCAGGCAGGCCGCTTTGATGCGTTTCATAACAAATGATCCTCCATTCCTTTATATAGAATCATTTTACTATGAATTTGCACATTTTTCAAAGGGCTTTATACACAAAATTGTGCGATCCGCACATTGGGTATTTCGCACAAAGGGAGGGCGGCGGCAGGCGGGACGAGTATATAAGGCCCGCGATTTTCACAGGGCCCAAATACTTGCCTGGGCATACCCGAATCCGCGGAGTACCGCCGGCTTGCCGCGGATTAGGGACCCGCCCGCCCAGGGGCAGGGAAAACACCCCTCAAAGCCTTGCGGCTCCAAGGGGTGGATGTGATTAAAGAAACAACCGAAGAATAAACTGTCCGTTTTCCGTTAAAAAGGTACAGCCTCCGCCGTACCGCTCCACAATGGTGCGAATGCTCTGGACCCCGATCCCGTGACCCGGCTGGTCGGAAACCGGGATACCCTTCTCAAAACGGACCTCCCGGCAGGGGTTGGTAATCTGTACAAAGAGCCTGCCGCTATGCTCCGGGAACCAAAACTCCACGCTGATGGTGCAGGCTGTTCCTTTTTCTGCGAGGGGCAGACAGGCGTGGAGAGCGTTTTCCAGGGCGTTGGAGAGGATGACGCACAAATCGTTATCCTCGACGGGGACAACTGCGGGGAGCGCTCCCCGCAAATCCATTTCAATCCCCGCGCTCTCGGCCCGCTCAGCAAAGGCGGAGAGAATGAGGTTGAGCGCCTCGTTCTCGCAATAACGCCGCACCTGCCGCGCCTCGATCTCCGCGCAGATACCGGAGATATAGTCTTTTGCCCGCTCTGTCTGCCCGTTTTCGATGCAGGAGAGCAGATATTGCAGATGGTGGCGCAGGTCGTGGCGATGCCGGACAGTCGCGGCCTGGGATTCTCGCAGCTGGGCAATCTCCTGGGTGGCTTGGTTCATCTGGAGCGTCAAATTATCTTGTATCTGCCGGAGGTGACTGCGTTTGCGCTCCTCGGCGGAGTTGTACAGCAGAAAGACCATGTACGCCCCGCAGCAGACCATGGGCATAAACTCCATCACCACCGGAGAGCCGCCGTACAGCAGGTCTGTATAAACCCGCGTCACATAATCGAAGCCATAGTACATAACCGGAATCAGGCCGAATTGGCACTGATTTTTTACCGGATATTCCATCAGCTGCCGGACGGCGGGAGTGACATAGCGCAGAAAAATCAGCAGCAGCGGCGCAGTGACCGCCAATTCCACTAAATTCCGCGTCATCTCCTCCCCCGGCAGCACGGCCGCCGCCAGAAGGGCCAGCCACCGCCGCATCTCGCAGAACAGATAGGCGGACACGATGGAAAACGCGGGCCAAAGCCATCGCCCGGTAAGGGCACGGAGGGTGAGCAGCAGCGGCAGATGCACGATAAACGGATAAACACGCGCCCAAAACTCCATATCCAAGCAGAGGCACGCCACACCCTGGGCAAGTATCATCAGCATCATGCTCAACCAGAATATCCCGCGGTTTCGCCGCGTGTCCAAAGCGCCGCAAAAGCAAGCGGACAGCAGGCCGCCGAAAACGCTTACCGTGGCGCTGTTCAGCAGGGAGATCAGAGTGGCCGCTTCGTTCATAACTGCACCTGCCCGTTTTGAAACGCATGGGCCAAAAACGCATCCTTGATCTCGGCGTATTCGCCCCTGGGAACGGGGATCTCCGTCGGGCTGGACGTGGTGACGGCCCGGCAGGAGACATTCCGCACATACCCCAGGCGGATCAGATAGGAACAATGGGGCCGCAGGAAACAGCCGCAGGGCGCCGGCCGGCGGCTCAGCTCGTCCAGGCTGCCGGTGCTCTCCGCCGCGGTCTCGATCCCATTTTCTCCGGGCATCAGGATATCCGGAAACAGAACACCAAACAGAGTGCCCCTCTCCATTTCAGCCGTCAGCTCTATCGGGCCGTGAAAGGCCGTATAGGCGATCTCCCGGTTCCGCTCCCTGCGGTACTGGTCAAAGAATACCTGCATTTCACCCAGCGTATTGATACCGTCATCGCAAAACGCTGTCCTTATCACGGCACTTCCCCCCTGCGGCAATGACCCGGCACAACCTTTACCGAATATCTCCTTGCAAGCCGCCTTTGATTCTGATACACTCCATTATAAATCGTACCCTGGGGGACGAGTCAAGCTGTTTTGAGCGTAAACGCCCAAAGTTTTTTATTATACCGTAAATTGGGAGCGGCGCCGCGGCGGCATGAAATGTGCGTTTCACGCTGTGAAATGCAGGCGGGGCGCGGCTAAAAGACAGGTGGGATATCATGAAAAAGCAGGATAAAAATCTGTTCAAAATCGGAGAGGTGGCCAAGATCCTCGGCGTCACCCGGAAAGCGATTCTGGTCTATGAAAACATGGGACTTCTGACCCCCGCGGTCAAGGACAAGGAAAGCGGTTTTCGCTATTATACCGCGGACAATATGACCCAAATCTGTTCCATTCGATCCTTACAGGCTCTCGGCCTGTCGTTAAAGGAGGTGGCGGAGTATTACTACGACACGGAAAATATCGACCATCATCTGCAGAGGCTTCTGGAATTCCGAAACGCTTTGGACCGGAACATTCAGATGCTTCAGGTGCGCTCGGCAAAGCAGGGCGACCTGACCGTACGCAGCACGACCCTCTCCCGGCAGATATGCTTCTGCCGGCGGCATCTGTGCGCGGACACCGCGGAAGCGGCCGTCCGTTTGCGGGATACCTACATCGCCGCCGCCCGCACAGAGAAGATGTCCCTGACGGGAAGAATGTTCACCGTGCGTATGAACCAGGACCCCGACCTATTGGATCTCATGTGCTGCATTCCGATGAATGACGATTTTGACGGGCCTGAGCGGACGGAATTTGCGGAGACCCCCGCTTTGTGCGTCTATTACCGGGGTCCCTATGAGGGAACAGGGGCGGCCGTCCGGGCGCTGTTGGAGCACACACGGGAGCGCGGTGTACAGATGACGGGTTCGTTCCGCTCCATCTATCTGGAGGGGCCGCCCAACCGCGGCAAAAACAGCGCGGATTATATTACACAGGTTGCTGTGCCGGTCAGGAATCTGCCGGAAATATAGAAGCGGGCATTTGCACCATATCTGCATCTGCGTGTTCGCGGCGTCCAATGCGGATTTAACCGGGCTGAGGTATTCATGGAGAGGGATGGGGCAGTGCATGCCGCGAGAATCAGTTTAGCATGGCCCGCAGGGTATTTTGACTGACCTGCACGGACCTTCCCGACCGGGGCTGGAGCAGACGCTGATACGAAAGCTGTCCATTCCCGGCCGGGCCGTATGTACTCTTTTCGTCCTTAATGGTTCACCCTGCTTTTGGACGAGCTCCGTTATGCCTGCTTTGGGCGGGGAAATCCGTGGAAAAAGAATCAGAAAAATCAGCCAATCCCTTGCACCGCAAGGGGCTTCTGCTATGCCCTTATTATGCCGTAGGGGCACACTTTCACCGTCAGAGTTTGAGCGCCTTGCTTGTTTTTTGCCCCAATTCGGCTTAGTGTTCCCGGTGAAAATGCGTCGGATGAATATACAGTATGATACAAGAAATGGTCTTAAAGGCAGAGGACATTAAATGAATGGTTTCAAGCGAAAATATTGATAAACCTCACACAACAGAGATGGGTATAGAGCGAATAAAAAGGAACCGCCAGATCGAAATGGATGATGCTGTCCAATGGAGCAAAGGGCGGATTTTTTACAGCATTTTTATCAGTTTCTAATTATTTCCACTCCATTTGCTTTGCAGTGCTCTTTGCTCACGATATCTCTATATGTCCCAGGTTTGTCTGTGACTGAACATGTGGTCAAAAAACACTTCCCGCTGCGAAGCAAAGCCGCAGCAGGAAGTGTTTTTTGGGAAAACTCTGGGCTCTTAAAAGCTGCTGCCCCCGTGTTGCCACCTCGGAAATTGCGCCGCATCAGCAAAGACAAGGAAATGGTCCAACAGAACACCCCGCTTTATTCTCATAGACAGTATGAAGCTATTGAGAGAGTAAATGGCTCATATCATCAATGAGATCCTGCAAAGTAATGGAGCCCATCTTTTCCCGCATTGCCTCTCGGATTGCAAAGAGCTTGTTATCCAACACGGCATGAACATTCTTTCCAACAGGACACTCCGGATTGGGGTTTTCGTGAAAATGAAATAACGCTTCCTCTTTCTCAACGGCGTCAAAGACGTCCGCTAAAGTAATGTCCTCTGGCTTTTTCGCAAGGGATGCGCCGCCCTCTCCCGCCTTTACCGCAACAAGCCCGGCAGCTTTCAACTGTCCCAGGGTATTGCGTATGATGACGGGATTTACATTTACACTTCCAGCCAGGAAAGTGGATGTTGTCTTTTCCCTTCCCTCAAATTCCGCGATCGCCAGCAATATGTGTACCGCAATTGGAAGCCTTGAAGAAAATTGCATGTCAGTCACCTCATACTTTTTATTATAAACAGAACGAGATGTAATGTCAACGATTACACCGCGAAAAAAGTCTTAAAAAATTTTGTTGTAAGTCTTGACATTACATCTCGATGGTGTTATACTCGCGTTGTAATCAAGAAAATTACAACACGTTTTTGATGGAGGTACTTAAAATGAAAATTGCAGTTGTTTGTGCAAACGGCAGAGTCGGCAAGCTGGTCGTGAAAGAGGCTGCCGGCAGAGGGCTGGACGTGACCGCCATCGCGAAAGGCGAGAACCAGACGGAGGCCAAGCAGTACGTGCGTAAAGACCTGTTTGACCTGACCGCGCAGGATTTGGCGGCTTATGATGTGGTCGTGGACGCTTTCGGCGCGTGGGCGGAGGAGCTGCTCCCCCTGCACAGCAAATCTCTGATGCACCTGTGTGATATCCTCTCCGGTACGGAGAAGCGGCTTGTGGTGGTCGGCGGTGCCGGAAGCCTGTATGTGAACAAGGAGCACACCATGGTCGTATCCGACGGCCCCGATTTCCCCGCGATGTTCCTGCCTCTGGCCAAGGCGCAGGGCAAGGCTTTGGCCGAGCTGCGTGAGCGCAAGGATGTCGCCTGGACCTTTATCAGCCCTGCCGGTGATTTCCAGGCGGAGGGCGAGCGCACCGGAGCATACATTCTGGCCGGCGAGGAGCTGACCCTGAATGAACGGGATGAGAGCATCATCAGCTATGCGGACTATGCCATCGCCATGGTTGACGAGATTGTCAGCGGCAGCCATATCCGGGAGCGTATCAGTGTCGTAAGAAAGTAATTGCGAAAGCAATTAAATATTTCATCAAAAGGAGATCATTATTATGAGCAAAGTATCTGAATTTCTGACTGAGAACCCTGTCCAGTACCTGGCTACCGTGAGCTTGGATGGCAAGGCCAAGTGCCGCCCCTTCATGTTCAGCTTCGAGAAGGACGGCAAGCTGTGGTTCAACACCGGCAACTTCAAGGAGGTCTACAAGGAGCTGCAGGCCAACCCCTACATCCAGATCAGCGTTGCCTCTCCCTCCTATCAGTGGATCCGGCTCAGCGGCAAGGCTGTCTTTGTGGACGATAAGGCCATCAAGGAGGCCGCGCTGGAGAATCCCATCGTCAAGGGAAATTATCAGACTGCTGACAACCCGGCCTTTGCGGTGTTCTATCTGGAGGACGCCCACGGTGTGATCGCCGACTTCTCCGGCAATCCTCCCTATGAATTCTAAGGCCAGAAACCGAAATAAAACCATTTCATAATGATCTTCAGGGCGGGGTGAAATTCCCCACCGGCGGTAAAGTCCGCGAGCCGCAAGGCACGAATCGGTGCAACTCCGATACCGACGGTTATAGTCCGGATGAAAGAAGACGTAAAGGACTCTGGAGTAGGCAGACTCCAGAGTCCTTTCTCTCCCCCGGATCCAAAGGAGCGTATATTTTATGAAAACCAAGACCAGTCATGCAAAGACCATCGCTTTCATCGGGATGCTGGGTGCGCTGTCCGCCGTCCTGATGTCCATCAACATCCCTCTGCCTTTCGCGCCGACCTTTTTGAAATTCGACATCGCCGAGCTGCCGGCTCTGTTTGCCGGCTTTTTCCTGGGGCCGGTCAGCGGCTGCGCTGTGATCGTAGTAAAGATCATTCTGAAGCTGCTGCTGCAGGGGACGGAGACCGCCTTTGTGGGGGAGCTTATGAATATTGTGGGCAGCTGCGCCTTTGTGCTGCCTGCCGCCTTGATCTACAAGCGCGTCCACACCAAACGGGGAGCGATGATCTCTTTAAGCGTTTCCACTGTACTGGTCAGCATCATGGCCATTTTCCTTAACGCATACATCGCGTTTCCCATGTATTCCTCCCTGTATGGGATGCCCATGGAGGCCATTCTGGAAATGGGGTCCTCCGTCAATCCGCTGGTGCATGACAATGTCACCCTGATGCTGTACGGCGTGTTCCCCTTCAACCTGGTAAAGCACGGCATCACCTCTCTGGTGACCTATCTGGTCTATAAAAGATGCGGAAATGCCCTGCGTGCTCTGCTCAGCGTCCGTGCAGCCGTACCTGCCGCACAGTAAAGGAGAGATCCCATGACAAGGTTTTCCTGGGCCGTTCCCCCGGAGCCCATCCCGGAGGCAGAGATCACAAGGCGGGAACAAGCTGATGTAATCATCATTGGCGCGGGTCACGCCGGGACCTGCGCTGCCCGGAGCGCGGCGGAGGCCGGGGCCTCTGTCATCGTGCTGGAGCAGCAGCCGGAGGAAAAGCAGTGGATTTTGGGGATTGGCGAGATCGGCCATATCAATTCCCAGTGGCAGGCCCGGCATGGCCTGCCGCCGGTGGATGTGGATGAATTTGTCAACGACTGGCAGCTGCGCACCAACAACCGCTCCAATGTGCGTTTGATCCGCACCTATGCAGAGAAGTGCGGCGACTGCTTTGACTGGTTCATAGAGCCGCTGACGCGGGAGGAGCAGGACAGCATCCATCCCTCCTTGACCCCGCCCAGCCCCAATTTCCCACGCTCTCTCAATGGCTTAAAGGCGTGGCCAGGCACACCGAAAATGGGTGCTGCGCTGCAGAACAAGGCGGTGAAAGGAAATCAGCAGCTGGCCAGGGAGTGGGGCGCGCGATTTTTCTTTGGCGTCCGCGCCTGTTATCTGACCAAGGAAAACAACCGTGTGACTGGCGTAATGGGACAGCTCCCGGACGGCAGCTACTGCTGTTTTCAAGCTGGCAAGGGCGTGCTTTTGGCCGCCGGGGATTACAGTAAAAATGAGGCCATGTGCCAGGATCTGCTGACAGAGGCTGCCGACCTGATCGACGAGGGCGACTGGAGCGGCCACGGCTGGGACGGCAGCGGAATACGGATGGGCGTATGGGCCGGCGGGCGGTTGGAACCCCGCTCTCATGCCGCCGTGGGCGGGAACTACTCCTTCCCCGGCTTTGACGTACTGGGCTCCACCGCCGTCCTGCGGGTGAACAAGCACGGCAGACGGTACTCTGACGAGGGCTTCGGCACTCATATTCTGGCCGCTCTGGCCGGGGCCAGACAGCCCAACGGGATGCTATGGGGCCTCTTTGACAGCAACATTCGGGAGCAGATCACCTATCAGGCTCCCTGCCATGCTGTGTTTGACTACACAGACCCGAAAGAGCTGACCGAACTGGACGAGGCGCTGGAAAAGGCCCGGGCCAATAAAGGCAAGGCCACATTCAATCAGGACATGGCAGGAACGCGCCGCCCCCTTTACTGTGCGGATACTCTGGAAGAATTGGCGGAACTGATTTTTGAAACCCCGGAGGGGTGCGCGGCTTTTCTGGGGGAGGTGGCCCGCTACAACGAGCTGTGCCGCACTGGGCGGGATGTGGATTTCGGCAAAGACCCGCACCTGCTCCATCCCATTGAGAAAGCGCCCTTCTACGCCTGCGGGCAGATCAAGGACAGCCACAAACCCGGCGGTCAATCCCTGAAGCTGCTGGTGACGGTCAGCGGCCTGCTGACCGACGAGCATCAGCAGGTGCTGGACGGGGACTTTGAACCGATCCCCGGTCTGTTTGCCACCGGAAATTGCTGCGGCGGGCGCTTTGGATTTCAGTACACCACCTCCCTGCCGGGACAGAGCATCAGCATGGCCCAGACTATGGGCCGGGAGGCGGGCCGGTGGATTGCCGGGCTTTGAGCAGGAGGCGCAGTATGAGCGGCATCACGGTTGGAGTCATTCTTTTGGCCGTCATGATAAATGCGGCTCGCACAGTACGCAGGCAGAAAAAACGCCTGGAGGAATGGAACTGCACGGGAGACTGTGACAACTGCAAAACGCCTTGCCAGGTGAAGCGCATCTATCACGGGGATGTCCCTGACTGACAAGAGGACGATGCTATGGCCACTAAAATCGCAGCCGTTGTGTTTGGGATCATTTTCGTCCTGTTCCTGCTCGGCGTCATCGCGCCAATGCAGAGCCAAAGGAAATTCTGGCGCATGATCCATAAATTCAGGGCCGGAATGGACCTGGTCGTCTACTGGTTTTTCAATGTGTGCGCCGTTCTTACAATCCTGTATGCGGTTTTTATGGTCATGCATGGCTGGGTGACCGACCATGGGTTTTAGGTCCGACCAAAGCTCCGCCAGTGGATAACCCCTGGTAGAAGTTCTTTTGATTACCTGCAGGTAACTATGCCATAAGCGCGTGCGCACTTTACGGTCAGGCGGAACGAAGCTACAATATTTATGGAAGCAGCTCAGGAGGAACCATCCCATGACCACAACAGAAATTTTACACATTTTGCAGCATGATATCCATTCCGCGGTATTCGCCACCGTGGACAAAAAGGGCCTGCCCCAGACCTGCGTCATCGACCTGATGCTGGCGGACGAGGATGGCCTGTTTTTTCTGACGGCCAAGGGAAAATCCTTTTATGACCGCCTGACCGCTCAGCCCTTTGTGGCCCTCAGCGGCTTGAAGGGCGGCGACACTCTCTCCTCTGTGGCGATCTCCCTGCGGGGCTGTGTCCGCAGCATCGGCCAGGACCGGCTGGAGGAGATCTTCGAGAAAAACTCCTACATGGAGAAGCTGTATCCCACCGCCAAGAGCCGAAAGGCTTTGGAGGTGTTTCACATCTATAAAGGCGAGGGTGAATACTTTGATCTGTCCCAGCAGCCGCCCTTCCGCTGGAACTTTTCCTTCGGCGGAGAAGAGATCCATGAGACCGGTTACCGGATCAACGGGGACAAGTGTATCGGCTGCCAGGGCTGCCGCAGCGTATGTCCGGCGGGGTGCATTGCCAATACGGTCCCCCGCCGCATAGATGCCATGCACTGCCTTCACTGCGGCAGCTGTTTCCGCATCTGCCCGGTGAAAGCCGTGGAGAAGCTGCATTCATGAGGAGCCGGATTCTTTTTCTCATTCTCTCAGGATGACTGCTGCTGGCCATTTTCATGTCACAGGCACAAAGCCCCTCCTCTCCTTTGGAGTCCACGCCCATAGATCCACTTACGATTGTAATCGCGTCTGACCCGCACTACCTTGCCCCGGCACTGACCGATCACGGACCGTACTTCCAGCGGGTGATCGAAGCCGCGGACGGTAAGGTGACGGAGTACTGTGAGGAACTCCTGAACGCTTTCACGGATGAGATCATCGCACAGGCGCCGGACGTCCTGATCCTGACGGGGGACCTCACGTTTAACGGTGAAAACCAAAGCCATGAAAGACTTGCGGAAAAACTCCGGCAGATCGAAGCCGCAGGAACCCAAGTCTTTGTTCTCCCCGGAAATCATGATCTGGAAAATCCCATGGCCGCGGCCTTTTCCGGAAACGGATATACTCTGACGGAGAGCCTTTCGGGCGAAGAGTTTTCGACGATTTACCGGGATTTCGGTTTTCAGAACGCCATTGCGCGGGACAGCGCCTCTCTCAGCTATGTGACGGAGCTGGTGCCAAACCTCCGGCTCCTGGCGGTGGACGTCAATACCGAGGCAGCCCCCGGCGCGGTCACGGAAGAAACGCTGGCGTGGGCAGAGCGGCAGCTCCAGTCCGCGAAGCGGGAGGGCGCGCGGGTCCTGGCCGCCAGCCATCAGAACCTGCTCCAGCACAGCAGCCTTTTTTCTGATGGATATGTGATGGAAAACAGCGCCCGTCTGCTGGAGCTGTATGAGCAATATGGTGTGATCTGCAATCTCAGCGGGCATCTTCATATTCAGCACACTGCCCAAAGCGAACAGGGCCTGTGGGAAATCGCCGCGTCTTCTCTCGCGGTATCACCCTGCCAGTACGGCGTCCTGACCCTTGCCGGCACAGAGGCGGAGTACCATACAAAATCGCTGAATGTTTCCATCTGGGCTGAAAAGTGTGGAAGTACAAACCCTGACCTGCTGGCGTTTTCTGATTATGCGGAGACGTTTTTCCGGGATACCTCCTACCGGCAGGCCATGGCGGAACTGGCGGACGAACCAAAGGCTGAGGCCATGGCGGAGTTTTTCGCGGAAGTGAACACGGCGTATTTCCGCGGGCGCATGGATGCGCTGGCCTGGGACACAAACTTATATGAGGCATGGCAGAACCGTCCATCGTTCCTTTCCGTATACCTGCACAGCATCGCCGCGGATCCGCTTCAAGATCACACCACTCTCTCGTTTCACTTTTAGGAGGCCCTTATGGAACGCTTTGAAAAAATCCAATACCTCAATCAAATTCTGCTGGACGAAATGCCGGAGTACCGCGCCCAGGCGGCGCAGTTCCCCCAGGAGGACGCCGCCCAGCGGCGGCTGCTCCGCAGCCTGATGAACGTCCGATCTCCAAGGCCATTGCAGCCGCGATTCCTGCAAGTGCAAGATGAGCTGCTGTCCGCCGAGCGGGAGGCCAAGGGCGTGGTGGAGGCGGACAGCCTGCCCGTCACTGCCGCGAACCCCCAAATCGCCCTCTGGCAGGGGGACATCACCCGCCTGGCGGTGGACGCCATCGTAGATGCAGACAACAGCGCTTTGCTTGGCTGTTTCTGCCCCTGCCACGGCTGCATTGACAACGCCATCCACTCGGCGGCAGGGCTTCAGCTTCGGGACGAGTGCAATGAGATCATGACGGCCCAGGGCCACCCGGAGCCCGCCGGGAAGGCCAAGCTGACAAAGGGCTACAACCTGCCCGCCAAGTTCGTCCTGCACACGGTGGGGCCCATCGTCCAGGGGAAGGTATCCCGAAAGGAACGGGCGGAATTGGCCTCCTGCTATCGCTCCTGCCTGGCGCTGGCGGCGGAACGGGGCCTGCGGAGCATCGCGTTTTGCTGTATCTCCACCGGGGAGTTTCATTTCCCCAACCAGGAAGCCGCTGAAATTGCCGTGAAAACCGTCACGGAATTCCTCCGGCAGCCCACATCCATTCAGAAGGTGATTTTCAATGTTTTCAAAGATCTTGACGCGCAAATCTACCGCAGTCTTCTCGGAGCAAATTGAGCGGCTGAGAGCTGCCCTTGACGGGGCCGATGCTGTGGTGATCGGAGCGGGAGCAGGTCTGTCCACCTCGGCAGGGCTGACCTATTCCGGGGAACGGTTCGAGAAGCACTTCGGGGACTTCATCGAAAAATACGGCATCCGGGATATGTACTCCGGCGGCTTTTACCCCTTTCCATCCCTGGAGGAGAAGTGGGCCTGGTGGAGCCGCCACATCCTGGTGAACCGCTACGAGCGGGCGCCGAAGCCGGTCTACAACGATCTGCTGGGACTGGTACGGGACAAGGACTACTTTGTGCTGACCACCAATGTGGACCATCAGTTCCAGCTGGCGGGCTTTGACAAACAGCGCCTCTTTTACACCCAGGGGGACTACGGCCTCTGGCAGTGCAGCAAGCCCTGCCATCAAGAGACTTATGACAACGAGGATACCGTTCGCCGAATGATTGCGGAGCAGCGGGATATGAAAATCCCCTCGGAGCTGATCCCCCGCTGCCCAAAATGCGGCAGACCCATGACCATGAATCTGCGGTGTGACGATACCTTCGTGGAGGACGCGGGCTGGCATCAGGCGGCATCCCGCTATGCGGACTTCCTGCGGCGGCACAGGAGCGGCCGGGTGGTGTATCTGGAGCTGGGCGTTGGAGCCAATACGCCTGTGATTATCAAGTTTCCTTTCTGGAAATATACCCTTGAAAATCCGGATGCCATTTACGTCTGCGTCAATTTGGGGGAAGCCATCGCGCCAAGGGAGATTGCCGGGCGGTCCATCTGCATGGACGCTGACATTGGCAGTGTACTTGGGCCGCTGGTATCACACAGGCAAGACAATCCTGCCTAATGACAAAAACAGTTTGCAACTGGTTACTTGCGCCGGTGTCTACAAAGAGAGCGTAAAAGCAATTCTTGACAAACCAGAACGTATATTTTATAGTTGAAACCGGTGAAAACCAAATCTCGCAGCTTTCCGGTGAGGTCCACACCCAGGTGTGGCCTCAGATATTCATGGGCCTCGTAGGGCACCTATGCCACCCTGTACGAAGGGAACTCCATGAAGGTCTACAGCTTTTGGCGCTGTGCTGGCAGCGCGGGTGTGTATCTTTCCGCAGAAAGCGGAAAGGACACAAATGAGCGAAACAGTCACCATTCTTTATTGTGGAAAATCAGTATCAGCGCCAAAGGAGGTCGCAGACTTCCTGGAGCGAGATCGGAAACGGGAACAGGCACAGGACAGGCGGGATGCCAGGCATCTGAGTAGAAGTGAGTTTGAAACGGTGCTGTCCGGCCAAGGAAGTGTCAGGCGTTCTGTGGAAGATGAAGTACTCCAGAACCTCCAGCTTGAAATTCTGCGAAATGCCATGGAAGAACTGGACCAAAACGGCCAAGCCCTGCTTGCGCTTCGCTACAACGACGAATTGACCATGGAGGAGATCGGTAAGGTCTATGGGATATCCAAGATGGCGGTATCAAAGCGGCTGAGAACGCTCCACGAAAAGCTGAGGGGCTCTGTCAGATGACAGGGCCCCTCAGCTTTTTATTTTTTTGAGAAATCTGGTTTACAAACTGCTGATCAGTG